>NZ_JBMPPQ010000009.1:0-1119 GCF_050471125.1 Streptomyces sp. RGM 3693 | reverse complement strand
AGGTCAGTCGCAGTCCGTCGACGTCGGTGAAGCGCAACTGGGCGCCGGGGTGCGACCGTTCCTTGCGGACGATCAGCCGCATCCCCTTGGGCCACGTGCTCAGGTCGGGCATGTCGGTGATCTCCGCGACCCAGGCGCCGGGCCGCTCTGTGCCGCCCGCGTCGTAAGCCGGTGTCCACGCCTTCTTCGGGATCTTCAGGACGGCCTGGTGGATGGCGTCGGTGATGGTCATGCCGACGGAATACGACAGCCACCGGCCCCGGCGGGAGAGCCAGTCGAGGAAGGCGTGGGTGCCGCCGGCAGAGTCCGTGCGGATCAGTGTCTGCCGGCCCCGCCGCAGGTGTTTGGGGAGTTGGGCCAGGGCGAGTTGGGTGGTGGTGATGTGATCGCTCGCGGTGTTGGAGCCTGCGTTGCCGGGCCGCAGCAGCGCGGCCACCGGCTCTCCGGAACCGGCTTGGCCGTGGTCGACGAACGCGACGAGCGGATGATGGCCGAAGGTCTTCTTCCAGGTCGCGGTGGCGTCCTGCTTCTCGGAGTGCGCAAGGACCAGCACGCCGTCGATGTCCACGATCACGTGAGCGTCGGCGGCCGGACCGTTCGCCCCGGCCAGTTCCCAGACCCGCGACCGTACTTCGGCCCGCGCCGACCGGATCGCGGTGAGCGCCTTCGGTCCGGCTGCGGCGAGGGCGTCGATGAGTCGTGAGACCGTGGGGTCGGACGCCACCGGGCCGAACACGTCGGGCTCGGCCCGCAGCATGGCGACATCGGCGAGGCAGTCCCCGCCCAGAGCGACTCCGAGCGCGACATCCAGCAGAACCTTGCCCGGGTCGTGCACTGCCCGCGGCTTGCGCCACGGTGCCAATGCCACCGATATCGCGGTGTCCAGGCCCACCTTGCCGACCGTCTCGACCAGCAGCACCGCCCCGGCCTGCGAGACCGCCCCGCTGCCACCGCCCTCGACACGGACACGCGGGTACAACCCGATACGCTTGCTCACCTGGAGAGTGCTTCTTTCCGTGCAGCCAACAGGACCCTAGACAAGTCCCATCGTTGCAGGTCAGGAGCACTCTCCGCTTATTTGATCAAGGCATGGACGAGCACGCTCATGAAAGCGCGAGG
>NZ_JBMPPQ010000008.1:0-1582 GCF_050471125.1 Streptomyces sp. RGM 3693 | reverse complement strand
GCTGTTGTCTTTTCGATCTTGAGCAGTGCTGGTCGAACTCGGGTTCCCGGTTGGGTGATCCTGCCGTGGCGAGAGCATGAAGGTAGGGCCTCCTGAACAGCTCGTGGGTGTCGAATCCATAGAGCATCAGGAGGCCCCGGTGCCGCAGTCTTCCGTGTCGTTGGCCGGGCAGTCCAACTCGGCTGCTCTGTCGTGTGATTGCCTCGCGCACGTGTACGGCAACGCGGCTGACCGATCCGAGCGGCGGCGCCGGTATCCGACGGACATGACGGACGCGGAGTGGGCGGCCATCCGGCCACTGCTGCCGGTGCCGGGCTGGATGCGTGGCCGGGGCGGTCGGCCAGAGGCGTACTGTCATAGGACGATGCTGGACGCGGTTCGCTATCTCGTGGACAACGGCATCAAGTGGCGCGCGATGCCGGCCGACTTCCCGCCGTGGGACCGTGTGTATGCGTTCTTCCGTCGCTGGCGCGACCACGTGCTGGTCACGGAGTTCCACGACCGGCTGCGGGATCGCCTGCGCGAGACATTGGGCCGGGATGCCGAGCCGACCGCCGGGGTGATCGACTCGCAGTCGGTCAAGGCGGACGCTGTCGTCGGCTCGGACAGTCGCGGCTTTGACGGCGGGAAGCTGATCAACGGGCGCAAGCGGCACGTCGTGGTCGACACGCTCGGGCTTGTGCTCGGCGTGATGGTCACCGCCGCGGACACCGGCGACCGCGCCGCCGCCCAGGTGCTGCTTGAGCAGGTGACCGCCGCGCACCACCGGCTGGCCCTGGTCTGGGCTGACGGCGGCTACACCGGCAGCCTCGTCGAGTACTGCCTGGCCGCGCTGGCCCTGGTGCTGGCGATCGTCAAGCGCAGCGATGACATGCGTGGCTTCGTGGTGTTGCCCAAGCGGTGGATCGTCGAGCGCCTCTTCGCCCACCTGATGCGCACCCGCCGCCTGGTGCGCGACTTCGAGCGGCGCACCACCAGCGCCGAGGCGATGGTCTACTGGTCGATGATCCTGCTCATGACCCGTCGCCTGGCGAGGCCACGCCCTGCGCGAGGGTGAAGCGGCCCGGCGCCGGCTCGGCCAGCCAGCCGCGCGCGACCAGGCGTTTCGCCTTCGACCGTAGTGCCTCCACCCGCGCCGGCACCACGTCCATGCCGAACGCTTGGGTCATCTCCTGGCAGGTCAGCGGCCCTTGGCCGAGCCGGTGCCGGTCCGTGAGAGTCTGCAGGATGCGCTGGTAGTCCACGGACAGCGCCGACCAGGCCAGCCCTTGGTGCCACACCGGCACCTGCGACTTTGCCTTCGCCGCATCCCGGGGCGTCGGCGGCGCGTCCGCATTCTGTGGATCCGGGGTGACCTCCATGCCGGCGATGCTGCCGCCATCCGGAGCCAGCACCGTATCGACCCGCCTGCGAGCGATCACCCACTCCTGCCATTCCACTTCGGCCGCGGCGAGTTCGGCCTGGATGCGGTCGGCCTCCTCACGCAGCCCGTCGACTCGACGGCGAGCGGCGGCCTCTTGCTGTTCCAGCAGTCCGACGACCGACGGCATCCACAACCTCCCAAGGAGCAATGACACGACAC
>NZ_JBMPPQ010000007.1:0-2181 GCF_050471125.1 Streptomyces sp. RGM 3693 | reverse complement strand
AAGTGCGCCACGAGGCGCTACGGAATCGAGTGGAGGTGAAAGGACTCCACCGCCGGGTGGTCGCAGCCGCTCGGTGAAGCTGGGGGCAGTCGCCACGTGGGAACGCAGGTGGCGGCGGGAAGCAGCCCCGACAACGTACGGGACGGGTCGGCACTGTCAGACGGTCCGGGTCCGGCAAGCAGCGAGGAGAAGGTGTACGAGAGGAACCGCTGTCTGACGCCCCGTAAGTGTCCCGCTCGGCTCAAACCTGACGGATATGGGCCGGGTTGCAGCGCGTGAACTGTCACTCGTCGGGGTGGCGTTCAACTCCGAAGCCGGTTTTTAGGTCCGGTGGGGAGGCCATGTCGAAAGCCTGCGGCGTAGGCATGGCGAGGCTGTCGGGGTAGAGGTGGGCACCTCCCTCCTTGATCGATTCTGTGGTGAACGTGGGAACCGCCTGCGGTTGCCCTTCCCGCCGGACAGCCAGTTCGGAGGCGGGCAGGTCCGTTGCCAACTGATGGCCGTTGGGCGGGGCGGAGGTCTCGTAGTAGTCCGAGCGCGCGAGAGGCGCGTACACGGCGAAGGAGACCAGCAAGTCAGCAGTGGACGTACTGGAAAGTCAGGAGGCTGTCGCCGGTGAATACCGACGAACTTGACTCCGTTCTGTTCGGAGCGGAGCGCAGGGTACTGAAGATCCAGACCAAGCTGCACTGTTGGGCCCGTGATGACCCTCATCGCAGGTTCGATGATCTGTTCAACCTCGTTGCCGATCCTGCGTTCCTTCTGGTGGCGTGGGATCGGGTGCGGGGCAACAAGGGAGCACGCACGGCCGGAGTGGACGGGCGCACGGCCCGTTCCATCGAGGCCGGGCAGGGCGTCGTGGACTTCCTCGACGGGCTGCGGTCGCAGGTCAAGGGCCGCAGTTTCTGCCCGCTGCCGGTGCGGGAACGGATGATCCCGAAGGCGGGCGGCAAATTGCGCCGCCTGGGGATCTCCACCATTGCCGACCGAGTGGTGCAGGCTTCTTTGAAGCTGGTGCTGGAGCCGATCTTCGAAGCGGATTTCTACCCGTGTTCCTACGGGTTCCGCCCGAATCGTCGTGCTCACGACGCCGTGGCTGAGGTGCGCTACTTCGCGTCCCGCTCCTACAAGTGGGTCGTCGAGGGCGACATCACGGCATGCTTCGACGAGATCTCGCACACGGCCCTGATGGACCGGGTGCGGGAACGAATCGGAGACAAGCGCGTCCTGGCACTGGGGAAGGCGTTCCTCAAAGCAGGCATCCTCAGCGAGAACCGCATGCTGCGAGACAACCGCGCCGGAACCCCGCAGGGTTCGATCCTTTCGCCGCTGCTGAGCAACGTAGCCCTGACGGTCCTGGACGAGCACATCGCTCAAGGACCCGGCGGACCCGCCTCAAGCCAGACGGAGAGAGCCAAGCGCCGTCGCCACCGCCTGCCCAACTACCGGCTCGTCCGCTACGCGGACGACTGGTGCTTGATGGTGTCGGGCACGAACGACGACGCCGAAGCCCTCCGGGAAGAGATCGCAGAAGTCCTGTCCGGGATGGGCCTGCGCCTGTCACCGGAGAAGACCCTGATCACCCACATCGACAAGGGCCTCGACTTTCTCGGCTGGCGCATCCAGCGCCACCGGAAGCGGGGCAGCAACCGGCACTTCATCTACACCTATCCGTCGGGCAACGCCGTCAAGGCCATGACGGGCAAGGTCAGGACGATGTGCCGGACGACGGATACGAGCCAGCCGCTCGATGCCCTGCTGCGTCAGCTCAATCCGGCGCTCAAGGGCTGGTGCGTCTACTTCCGGCCCGGCGTGTCCAGCGCGACCTTCTCCTACCTGAGCTTCTACACGTGGCGTCAGGTTGGGAGCTGGTTACGCCGAAAGCACCGCCGAGCCACCTGGAAGGACCTCAGGCACCGCTACTGCGACGTCGGATGGTGGCCGGCCTCGGAGGAACGACAGCTGTTCAACCCGGCGAAGGTGACCACCACGCGTTACCGCTACCGGGGAACAGTTATCCCGACTCCGTGGCCGAGCCTGGAATGAGGACAACACACAGGTCCTGAACAGGGCTTGTGGAGCGCCCGGTGCTCGGAAACGGGCACGCCGGGTGCGGGAAGCGGTCTGGGGAAACGGGCTGGTCGATGAGACCGGAACCGCGCCCCGGATCGACTTCACCGT
>NZ_JBMPPQ010000006.1:0-9017 GCF_050471125.1 Streptomyces sp. RGM 3693 | reverse complement strand
TTAGTTCACTAAACGGGGTGGAAGGAGGTTCACCCCCGCGTCGGCGGGGAGCACGCCGCCCCCGAACGGGTCGCCCGCCTGGACGACGGTTCACCCCCGCGTCGGCGGGGAGCACGCTTTCGCCCCTCGCGGCAGGAACTCGCCGTCTGGTTCACCCCCGCGTCGGTGGGGAGCACCCCTCTTGCAGTCGCGCCGCATGGACGAGCAACGGTTCACCCCCGCGTCGGCGGGGAGCACCCGTCCTCGTCGCGCAGGATCGTCCTGGTCAACGGTTCACCCCCGCGTCGGCGGGGAGCACACCCGGATCGGCGTCCGTACGTCCGCCAACGCCGGTTCACCCCCGCGTCGGCGGGGAGCACCTCAAAGCCCCTGTCCTCCAGGACCCGTCGAACGGTTCACCCCCGCGTCGGCGGGGAGCACGGCCAGCGGGCGGAGAAGGAGATTGCCGACATCGGTTCACCCCCGCGTCGGCGGGGAGCACACTGACCGCCGTCGGCACGCTCACCCGCCACCCCGAACTACTGGTTCACCCCCGCGTCGGCGGGGAGCACAGGGTGAGGAGCTGGCGGTGGGCGGCGGTCTTCGGTTCACCCCCGCGTCGGCGGGGAGCACCTCCAGGAGACCGTCCGCGCCGAGATGGCCAACCGGTTCACCCCCGCGTCGGCGGGGAGCACGTCACGACGTGGTATCACGGCTACCGGGAGGGCGGTTCACCCCCGCGTCGGCGGGGAGCACGCCTGGCGGGCCTTTTCCGTGCCGGTTTGTGCCGGTTCACCCCCGCGTCGGCGGGGAGCACCGAAAGACGCCGGTCGGTCTCGCGGAGGAGTGCGGTTCACCCCCGCGTCGGCGGGGAGCACATCAGGACGTCCGGAAACACGATCGGCCAAATCGGTTCACCCCCGCGTCGGCGGGGAGCACCCGGCCCACACCGACGAGGCCGACCCTGAGCCCGGTTCACCCCCGCGTCGGCGGGGAGCACGGCTTGTTGGAGGCAGACTTCGAGGGTGTGGGCGGTTCACCCCCGCGTCGGCGGGGAGCACCCCTACAGCCCTTGGGGGTAAAGGGAAGCAGCCGGTTCACCCCCGCGTCGGCGGGGAGCACGATACCCAACCGGTAATCTCACGGTGAGATGGCGGTTCACCCCCGCGTCGGCGGGGAGCACGTCGCCGAGTCCGCCCGCCTCGGCATGAAGAACGGTTCACCCCCGCGTCGGCGGGGAGCACCAGATCTCTGACTCATCACTCGCCACATGCGACGGTTCACCCCCGCGTCGGCGGGGAGCACCAACTCATCGGCTGCATCGATGCTGTGGCCGGCGGTTCACCCCCGCGTCGGCGGGGAGCACACTTCGTGACCTGCAGATTATCCCCGGCTTTTCTCTTCCTTTGCCATTCCTGGTCGCTGCGGAGTCCCAGTCATCCGCATGAGGGTGAGTCCGTCGAAGTCCACGGGGACGCGGCGGCGGGTGCCTGCGGTGCGGATGGCGTAGCCCTGTTCTGTTGGAGCTGGGTGTACGAGGACGGCAGCACCGTCACCTACGACTTCCGCGACTGCGTCCCACAGCTGGTCGCGAACGCGGGCGGAGACGGTGCCGACGAAGATGCCGGGGACCACTTCGGTGGTCCACCGGCTCAGGGCGCCACGTAGGTGGTCAGGGACGGCGGTGGTGGCGATGACGAGCATGGAGGGCATCTCAGCCTCCGTCCGGTGCGTAGTTCACCCCAGCAGGAAGGACTCCCGTCTTCGGATCCCAGAGATGGACCAGTCGGACGTCATGGCGCTCGGGGTGGTCATCGTCGGTGTCGGCACCGGGAGTGAGGAGGGTCTGGATGTCCCGGATGACGCGAGGTAGCAGCCGGATGAGGCGGAGTTCTTCGCGGAATTTTCTGCGGGCTTCCTGTTCGGGGTTGGTCGATTGGTGGAGGGAGAAGGCGACGGGGAGGGTGGTTTCGGCTTTGTAGAGGTCGGCGATGTCGTAGACGAAAGCGTGTTGCTTGCCCGTGTGGACGAAGCCGAGGGCCGGTGAGCAGCCCAGGGCCAGCAGAGCGGCGTGGATGATGCCGTACAGGCAGGTGTTGGCGGCGGACAGTGCGAGGTTGACCGGGTCTTGCTGGTGCCACTGGTCGGGGTGGTAGTTGCGACGGAAGCGGCCGATTCCGTGCTGCTGGGCGAGGATTTTGTAGAGGGCCTTCATGCGCTGGCCTTCCATGCCGCGCAGTTGGTCGAGGGTGGTGCCGTCGGGGACGGTGTCGTCACCGAAGCGCATCTCGTACATGCGGGTGGAGGTGGCAAGCCGTTGTTGTGGGTCGGACCAGGCGGTCACCTGTTGTTCGAGCCAGTGGGTGGTGAGGGAGTCCGGCAGGATGCTGGCATAGGCGCGGACGCCGCCGGCGCCCGTGCACACCACGCTGGTGCCGTGGCGAGCGAGGGTGGACAGGGCGCGGGTGGTGATGGATACGCCCGGTCCCAGGAGCAGGCAGGTGAGTGCGGCGGTGGGGATGTAGACGGTGTCGGTGCGGTTGTCGTCGGCTTGGATCTGGGCGCAGACGCCGGTGTCGTCCTGTACGACGCGGACCTTGTCGAGGTAGAGGAAGGACAGGGAGTCCGCGATGCGCGGGAGCATGGCGAGGGTGGGGGCGGCGAGGCGCCTGCGGGCCTCCCCGCCGCCGGGGAGTGCGTTCACGCTGCGGCCGCCGGGGCGAGGCTGAGCAGGCCGGCGCCGTAGGGCTTGGCTCGTCCGATGCCTGTCAGCAGGGCATGTGTGAGGGCATCGGGGTCGGTGACTGTGGCGGTGCCGTCGTAGCGCAGCAGGTTGTGCCGCATAGATGGAGCATCTTTGGCTCGGGATCGTACGGCTGTGACCGGGGTGGGCAGCAGGGACTGGAGTTGTAGCCCGGCATCGTCGGCGCGGCGCGTCCACCACTGGTCGGCGTCCGGCCCGAAGAGCGGGACGATCTTGCCGCGCTTGTCCTTCTGTTCCAGGGGGAGGCGTTCGCGTTTGACCGGGTTGAGGACGATGCGGTAGCGGACAGCGAGTCCCTTTTTGAGGGCGTTGAACAGCGGGGTCAGGTCCTTGATGTCGGTGTGACCGTATTCGTCGGGGAGACGGGTGGGGTCAAGGGTGGTGGCTTGCACGAGAAGTGTGCTGGTGGTGGCGGATTCGTCGAGGCGGTAGAGCAGTCCAGCGGCCTGACGCGAGCCATCTCCGAGACCGTCGGGGACCATCCGCATGAGGGTGCGGTGCATCTGGGTGGGGTCGCGCAGGTCACGCTGAACGGAGCGACTGTGGGGATTGAGGCGGATGCGGGCGAGTGCCACGCGAGGACTCATGCGGGGACCTCCTTCATGGCGTAGTCGATCAGTCGTCGGTGCAGGCTGTGGGAGCCGACTGCCAGGGAGGTGGGGAGTCTTTCCACCGTGCGGTACAGGCGGCGCTTGCCGTGACTGCGGCCGTGTGGGGCGAAGCTGTGTGGAACGTCGTGGACAGTGAGGATGTCGATATCCCGCGCGGGTGGGGCTGGCGCACGCTCCCACAGGAAGGTGACCGGGATGGCGCCGTCCTGGGGCGTGGACCGTTCCGGGTCGGGGCTGAGCGGCACGCGGTGGAGCAGTTCGTCGATGGGGTCGGTCGTGTCGGTACGCAGCAGGAGGGGCTCGTCCGGGACGCAGGAGCGTCGGCCCAGGTACGGCGCCCAGTGTGGCTGGTGCAGGGCGGCGGCGAGGCGCGCAATGTCCCCATCCGGGCCGGAGACGGCGACGACGAACACCGCGTCGGCCAGGTAGTGGCGGCGGGTCACCACGGCAGCGCCCTTGTGGTTGCCGCCGCTGGTGGCGGCAGTCTTCTCTTTGGGCTGGCCGCCGCCGACGGTGTGGTAGTCGACGAGCCGGGCGCCGGGTCGGTCGATGCGGACGGTGAA
Source organism: Streptomyces sp. RGM 3693 (assembly GCF_050471125.1). NCBI lineage: Bacteria > Bacillati > Actinomycetota > Actinomycetes > Kitasatosporales > Streptomycetaceae > Streptomyces > Streptomyces sp. RGM 3693. The sequence goes on along the minus strand of NZ_JBMPPQ010000006.1, from coordinate 5,100 downwards.
CTCCAGTGCGGCATAGCGTTGCAGGGCTGCTGTGTCGTGGCGGGCGATGCCCTCCGCGGCCGCGAACATGCCGATGAGCGCGGAGCGGGTGGGGAACGGCGCGGTGTCCCGCTCCGGGGTGAACGCCGAGCGTTCGCCCCAGGACTGCAGGGGGCCGGCCAGTCGCAGTACCAGCCCGGTCACACCTGCTCCCCGGAGACGGGCAGGGCCGCGTCCACGGCGGCGTCGATCAGGTCGTAGAAGGAGTCGTGGGCCGGGCCGAGGGGAGTCAGGTCCACGGTGTCGTCGGTGATGGCGGCATGGCCGTGGAAAGACCGGTGGCGGCTACCGGTGAGGCGATTGAGGTTGTGCGCGTACGCCGCCAGGGCTGCGCGGGAGGCGCGGGCGAAGCCGCCGTCGCTGTGCTTGACCGGTGTCTCGAAGGCTGCGGCCAGGGAAAGGGGGCGCTGGGTGCGGACGGCGAGGTGGGCGAGGTCGGGGACGGTGTGCGGGGCAGTGCTGTTCTTCTTCGCCTGAGGCAGGGACAGCAGGAAGTGCTCGGCGAAGGAACCCAGCACCGTGCGGGCCGCCTTGTGGTCGCCGTCGAGGTTGGTGAGCAGGTCGGTGATGTTGACGGTGGCGTAGCGGTAGAAGACTCCGGCGCTGAATTCGCTGGTGTCCAGGTGGCCGCTGCCGGTGTCGGCCTCGCCGAGCCAGTCGTCGACGGCGGTGAAGTAGTCGCGCTGCGGCTCGGAGGCGTGGGTGGTGAAGGCGTGGGCGACCTGGGCAGCGCCGTCGACGTTGGCGCCGGGCAGTTCGGCGAGCATGCGGCCCAGCAAGCTGATCGAGGCGGTGCGGCGCTTGAGGATCTCCTCGATGCGGTCGGCCGGCAGCACTTGCCCCGGCTTCTTCTTAGCGGCGTTCTGCTCCAGGCTTTCGCGGTGCTCGACACAGACCGCGACGAGTTCCTCCAGACCGCTTTCCGGCAGGAACAGCAGGACCGAGGTGTGGCCGTCCTTCTCCGTGCCGATGCCCTTCTTGCCGGCGCTCGCGGCGACCTGGACGCCGGCGAACTCGGCGAGGTCGGCAGGCCATCCGGCGCTCTTGAGGGCCTCGCGGACCTTGACGGGCACCAGCCGGGTGCGGGCGGCCTTCTCACCGAGGTCCTGCTCGACACCGTGGCGGATCACCCGCTTCCAGGACTGGCTGGAGACCCGGATGCGGGGCGCGTTGCCGTAGCGGACGGTCTTGGGCGATCCGAGGTCATCCCGGTTGAGGTTGGCGGCCGGCACCGACTGGGTGGCGCTCAGGTCCATGAACAGGGCCATCAGATGTTCTCCTCGTGCAGGTCGGTTGTGTCGGTGACAGGGGTGTTGGCGTCCGTGTCGTCGGCGCCGTCGCCGTGGTTGACGGTGCGGAAGTAGTTCTCCAGCCAGCGGGTCGCGATGCGGTCGCGGTCACGGTCCCACCAGGTGAGGTCCTCCAGCAGCACCGCCCAGTCCAGGGCGATGCCCCTGGACTGCAGGTGCCGGGTCAGCGCAGGCAGCCGCGCGTGGAGGGCGTCGCTGCTTTGGCGGCTGAACAGGTGCAGGTCGCCTTCGGCCGAGTCGGGCTTGATGACCCCGGCGTTTGTGGCCTCAGCCAGGCTGGCGCCCAGGTTCGGGCGCTTTGGCCAGTCGGACACGGGATCCGTCTGATCGGCACGCTCCGCGTCAGCGTCGCGGGCGGCTCGGGGCCGGGCTGCGATGAGCGCGGCCACCGCGTAGTGGGCACGCTTGGCATCGCGGTGCAGGCGCTCCGGCAGGCGCCGTACGAGATAGCGGTGAAGGTAGTTGCAGCGTTCGACGGGCAGCCCCAGACCGGTGCGCAGGTCGGACTGGACGCGCTTGTTCTCGCACAGCGACAGCACGTAGGCAACGAATTTGTCGGAGTGCTGCGGTCGAGTAGGTGTCGTCGGTGGTGGCACGGAGGTGGAAGTCATGGCACATCCCTGAAAGCGGTGGGTGGTGGGCTACGCAGCGGCGCGCAGGAGAGCCCGCACGGCCGCGCGAGCGCGCGTGCGGGCACGGGCGACGCGGATGTCGGCCCGGCTAGCCTGGCCGATGGCGTCATCCAACGCCGTCAGTGCGGCCTTCACCAACGACGGCAGTGGCGGGGTATCGCACCACGCAGGGTCGGCAAGCCGCCAGAACTCCCGCTCGGCCGCGGGCCAATAGCGGCTCATCGCTGCCGCGGCCCACGGGCCGGGCTTCCGCGCATCGAGCTTGATCTTGGCCGCGGAGGCGGCGCTGGTGTCGTTGGCGAGTTTCCAGGCGAGGCGTGCGGCATAGTCCAGACGGGAGCCGACGTCTTCAGCGGCCTGGTGGCAGCGGGCCATATGGCGGGCCATCCGCGCGTCGGCCTCCTCCTGCCACTGCAGGATGGGCGGAGTGGTCGCCTCGAACCAGATTGTGTCCGTTTGCTTGCCATCCTGGTGGAACCCGTACGCACGTACGGAGAGGCGAGGGCGCAGCTGCGGTGGGAGGCCGTCGAGGCTGTGCGGCCGCAGCGACTGGTGACCGGTGTCCTTCAGCAGCAGCGCGTCCACGTCCCGCCACAATGCTCGTGTGCCATTTGCCTCGCGCGCCTCCAGCCGGCCTTCTCTATCCCGGTCGAGGATCACGTACGGGTCGCGCGCCTTCTGCTTGGGCTCGTGGGTGCACCATGTGATGTAGGCGTCGATGACCTCATTGCGGTCCGTGGACGGCACCAGCAGCACAGCGTGCCGAAACCGGCCGGTCAGCACTCCGCCCGGCCAGGTCAGCTCAGAAGGCGGCCCGAGCGGATCCGGCAGATCCGCCGCCTCCCAGGGGCACACGTCCCCCTCGTCCGAGGCCGCGGCATCGTCCGGCACCGGGACGCCCAGCACGAGGCTGGTGAACAGGTCCGGCCCCCACGCGTGATACGACACCGCTTTGCGCAGCGGGCCCGCGTCGCCGTTGCCGGGCTTCACCTGGGTGATCCGGCGCGGGGTGCACTGCCCGGCCGGCCCGTAGTACAGCTGGGCGATCAGGTGCCACGCAGCCTCGGCCGCCGGAACCGCCACCGGCTCACCGTCCGTGAAGTGCCCGAACAACACCGCTCCGTTGACCCCGGTGGGACGCCCGAAGACCAGCTTGTTCACGCCCGACGGATTGGGGTTGCCGCGCCCGTCCACGCACTCCGCTACCAGGCGCGGATCCTGCAAGAAGGGCCGCACCGGATCAAACAAGTCGAAGCGGCCCGACGGCACCTCGTCATCGAAATACGCATCCACTGCCCGAGGATCGAACCGGCCCCGGGCCAGGACCCCGTCACGCACCTCCAGCCACGTGACAATCTCTTCCGCCGCATCCTCGTCGTCCAGGCGCACCCCCTCCTCGTCCCGGGCGATCCGCGCGGTCATCGCCGCGAGGATGCGCTGCAGCCCAGACGCCGCCGGCGGCACGGGTAGCTCCACGTCCACGATCTCGTGCGCCCGATGGAACAGCTCCCGCAGCCCTACCCGAGTGGCGTCCCCCGCCGCTAACCGGACCGGGATCCACTGCTCGTCGCGCAGGTCGAACCCATCGGCCATGCGCCCTCCCTCAGTCTGTCCTGGTCGCCTCGCTGCACGACGGCACGACAAAGCCGCGTGCTTCACGCTCGTGGTGAAGAGCGAGGCACTGGGCACAGTGAAGCAGGCACCACTGACACTGGCGGGCCAGAACAGAACAGTCGAACTCCCTTGCGAACTCATGGGGTTGGGGTACGGGGCGCCTCTGGGACGTCTGGGCCGGAGGCGGACGGGCATCGCCACCCCGGGCTCAACATGTCACTGCCTGACCAGCCCCAAATCCGCATCCAGATACAGACTCTTACTGCCCACGCGGACGGGCTGCACCTGACCGTCGACGAAGGACTGCCGCAGCATCACCAAGTCGCCGAGCAGCGGGTGCTCAGCCCATTCGTCCGGGACACGATGGGTCGTCAGTTCCCCCCGGAACCAGTCCGCGTTGGCCGGAATAGTGCGGCCCATCACGGACCGCACATCCGCGGGGGTGAGGGCGCTTCCCCATCCCGGCAATGGCCGGGTCCCCTCCGGATCCAAAGTGGTCGTGCCGTCGGCGTGCGCGTAGACGCACACCAGGCGCACGGCGTCAGCGCCGAGCCGGGTCGCCGCTTCCCACTCTTCCTCAGCACCTCGCAGATGGTGCAGCTTGTGCAGCCCCGGCACACTCCGCGCGCGGGGAATGGCGAGAATGTCCCCGACACTCCTCTCCGCCAACTCCTTGCCCCGGTAGGCAGTGTAGGCCGCGGATTTCGCTGGGTCGTCCCAAGCGAACCGCTCCGCCCGATCGCCGTGCACCTCTTCGACTAGACCCTGCACATCCTCCGGAATCGCGATGGGCTCCGCTCCCCGCCGCGCCAGGGCCTCAGAGGTGGCGTGGAGCAGGAACTCCGCATACACCTCGCCCCACTGACCCGGCACACCCCGGCCAGCGGCCAACGGGTCCAGCACGACCAGCCGCGGGCCCGCCGCCCAGGTGGGCCGGCCCCGGCCGTGCGGGCGCCCGCGCTGAGCCCACCAGGTCTCGTGCCGCCAACAGCGCCCCGCCCGCTGCAGCAACAGCGCCAAGGGAGCCAGATCGCTGATGACCACATCCGCATCCAGGTCGAGGGACTGTTCGACGACCTGGGTCGCCACCACGATCCGACGCTCGGGCCGGGGCCCGGAGCGTCCCAGCCCGGCCGTGACGGTCTGGGTGCGCTGCTCGCGGTCGTCGCCAGGAAAGCGGGCATGCAGCAACTGCACCTCACCAGCGAGGTGCCCGCGGGCTTCCAGGAATGTGCGCAGGCGCTGGTAGGTCTGCTGCGCGTCCGCCACGGTGTTGCACACCACCAGCGCACAACCGCCGGCGTCCCCGGCCACCGGCTCCAGCAACCGCTCGATCACCGCCAGCCGATTCCGCTCGCCGCCCGCCGCCCCGTGGACGACCGGCTCCACCTGCACGGCAAGCTTCATACGGCGCGCCGCGGCCTGCTCCTTCTGCCGTACGTCCGAGATCCGGGTGCACGCCCCGTCCGCCGCGTCCACATACAGCCAGCCCGGATACGGGGCCT
>NZ_JBMPPQ010000005.1:0-345418 GCF_050471125.1 Streptomyces sp. RGM 3693 | reverse complement strand
AACGTACGACGCGGACCGATCAAAGTCGTGGGGCCCCCGGGGAAGCGTCGCGTCCCCCTATACGGCATCGTGTGCATGACCGGTCGGCAGGAGGCGTAGGTAAGAGGAGCGGAGAGACGTGGCGTCGGATCCACCACGCGGCAGCAGTAGCGGCGGCAGCGGTAGAAGTAATGGCAGCGGTACCTCGGAGCAGGCCGGTCTTCCGGAGGAGCGCAAGCCGCAGTCGGACGAGGCGCGTAGTGCCTTCACCCCGCCGCTGGGCGTTCCGTTGCCCTCGCCGCCCGAGGAGGAGCACCCCACCTCCGAGTTCGCGTTGCCCGACGGGCTGCGGGCGGAGGTGCCGGCCGAGCCGGAGGGGTCGGCGTTCGCCCCGCCGGGGGGTACCACCGGGCAGACCCCGCTCCCCTCGTTCACGCCGCCGCACGGCATACCGGTACTGAGCCTGACCAAGGAAGCGCCGTGGCAGGACCGGATGCGCACGATGCTGCGGATGCCGATCCACGAGCGGCCGGTGCCCGAGCGCGCGGAGCGTGCCGAGGAGGAGGGCACCGGGCCCGCCGTGCCGCGCGTCCTGGACCTGACGCTGCGTATCGGCGAGATCCTGCTGGCCGGTGGTGAGGGCGCCGAGGACGTCGAGGCGGCGATGTTCGGCGTGGCGCACGCCTACGGGCTGGAGCGGGTCGAGCCGACCGTCACCTTCACCCTGTTGTCGATCTCGTACCAGCCGTCGCTGGTCGACGACCCGGTCACCGCGAGCCGGACGGTGCGGCGGCGCGGTGTCGACTACAACCGGCTGTCGGCGGTCTTCGGGCTGGTCGACGAGATCACCTCGGAGGGCATCAGCCTCGAAGAGGCGTACCGCGGCCTGGCCGAGATCCGTCGTAACCGGCACCCGTACCCGAGCTGGGGACTGACGCTGGCCTCCGGGCTGCTGTCCGGCGCGGCGAGCATGTTGGTCGGCGGCGGGACGCTGGTGTTCATCGCGGCGGCGATCGGCTCGATACTCGGTGACCGGATCGCCTGGCTGGCGTCCGCGCGCGGGCTGCCGGAGTTCTACCAGTTCGTGGTCGCGGCGATGCCGCCGGCCGGGATGGGGCTCGTCTTCGCCCTGGCGCACTCCAACGTGCAGTCCTCCGCGGTGATCACCGGTGGGCTGTTCGCCCTGATCCCGGGGCGGGCGCTGGTCGCGGCCGTGCAGGACGGGCTGACCGGCTACTACATCACCGCCTCCGCGCGCCTGTTGGAGGTCGGCTACCTGATCGTCGGCATCGTGGTCGGCGTGCTGTCCGTGCTCTACCTCGGCTTGCAGGTCGATCCCGGCCTCAAGCGGCTCAACCCGGAGCAGGCGCTGCAGCTGTACAACGAGCCGTTGGTGCAGACCGCGGCGTCGATGCTGCTGGCGCTGGCGTTCTGCGTCCTGCTCCAACAGGAGCGCCACACCGTGGCGTTCGCGACCATAAACGGCGGGGTCGCGTGGGTGGTGTACGGGGCGCTGACCGCCACCGCCGGATTCAACGCGGTGCCCTCCACCGCCATCGCCGCGGGGCTCGTCGGCCTCTTCGGGCAGCTGCTCTCCAGGTACCGCTACGCCTCGGCGCTGCCCTATGTGACCGCGGCGATCGGCCCGCTGCTCCCCGGTAGTGCGACCTACTTCGGGCTGCTCAACTTCGCCCAGGGGAATCTGCTGGAAGGCTTCTCGTCGCTGATCAAGGCCGCCTCGCTGGCGCTGGCGATCGCCGTCGGGGTCAACCTCGGAGGCGAGGTCGCCCGGCTGTTCCTCAGGGCGCCCGGGCTCACCGAGGCGGGCGCGGGGCGCCGCGCGGCCAAGCGGACCCGCGGCTTCTAGGGCGATCTAGCGGGCAGGGACAGGCTCCTGGCCGGCGGGCCCGCGACACGCACGACGGGCGGCCCCCAGATGGGTGCCGCCCGTTCGCGTAGGAAAATCAGAGCGCGTCGGCGGGCGGTCGGGGTCCCGGAGAACCCCGCTCGCCGGCCGGATCGGCTCCGGTCGGGTCAGTGCCCGCCCTGCGCCTCGAAGCGCTTGTACGAGCGCTCGATCTCGGCCTCGGCGTCGGTGCGGCCGACCCAGTTGGCGCCCTCGACGGACTTGCCGGGCTCCAGGTCCTTGTAGACCTCGAAGAAGTGCTGGATCTCCAGGCGGTCGAACTCCGAGACGTGGTGGATGTCGCGGAGGTGCTCCACACGCGGGTCGGAGGCGGGGACGCACAGCAGCTTGTCGTCGCCGCCGGCCTCGTCCGTCATGCGGAACATGCCGATGGCGCGGCACTTGATGAGGCAGCCCGGGAAGGTCGGCTCATCCAGGATGACCAGGGCGTCCAGCGGGTCGCCGTCCTCGCCGAGGGTGTCCTCGACGAAGCCGTAGTCGGCCGGGTAACTGGTCGAGGTGAAGAGTCGACGGTCCAGGCGGATCCGACCGGTCTCGTGGTCCACCTCGTACTTGTTCCGCGAACCCTTCGGGATCTCGATGGTGACGTCGAACTCCACGGGTGGCTCCTCCATGATCAACACATACGTCTGGTGATTAAGTGTCCCCCACGCAGGTGTGTGGTGGCGAAAGGGGCTGGTCCGAAGTGCCCGAGACCCGAACATGGCAGGTCAGATGGCAGTCGGCGCAGCGTTTCGCGCGGGTGGCGGCACGCCGGGCCGGGCGTTCCGCACGGACCGCGGCACGAGCCGCACAGCGCGCTGCGCACACGACGTCGAACGCCGCACAGCAGGCGTGGCAGACCGCACCGCGGCATACGAGGCAGACCTGGCAACTGACCGCGCTGTCCGCCGCCACCGGTCTGTCGGTCGCGGTCGTCGCGGTGGCGGCGGCCGGGCCGTGGGACTCGGGTCAGCGTACGGCCGAGCGGGCGGCGGCGGTCCCCGCTCCGGCAACAGGTGGCGAGCATCACGATGACGGCCGGGCGCCCGGCCCGGCGCCCAGCGCGCCGGCCGTGCTGACCGCGCTCGGCACCCCGGCGCGCGGTGCGGCGCCGGCGCCCACCGACGCGGGGCTGGCCGACGCCCTCGCGCCGCTGCTGGCCGACCCGGCGCTGGGCCCGCTGCGGACCGCGTCCGTCGTGGACGTCGCGAACGGTCGGCAGGTCTTCGGCGAGAAGCCGGACGAGGCAGCCACCCCCGCCTCCACGGTCAAGTTGGCCACCGCGGTGGCCGCGCTCTCCCGGCTCGGTGCCGACCACCGCATCGACACCGGTGTCGTGCTGGCCGGCAAGGACCGGATCGTCCTGGTCGGCGGCGGCGACCCGACGCTCACCGCCCGGGCGTCCGGCGCCGGCCCCGGCGAGCGGCCGGCCAGTCTGCGGGACCTCGCCGACGCCACCGCCCGCGCCCTGAAACAGCGCAAGCTCACCACCGTCGGCCTCGGCTACGACGCCTCCGCCTACGTGGGGCCCGTCGAGCACCCCATCGGCCCCAACGAGAACATCGCCCCGGTCACCGCCCTGATGACCGACGAGGCCCGCCTCGACGACAGCGACCACGGCACCGGACCGCGCTCCACCGACCCCGCCCGCGACGCCGCCGGCACCTTCGCGGGCCTCCTCAAGGAGCGCGGCATCACGGTCACGGGCGATCCCGACGAGGCCCACGCCCCGAAGGCCCCCGAGCGGATCGCCGTCGTCCATTCCCTGCCGCTCTCCGCCCTCGTCGAGCGGATGCTGACCTACAGCGACAACGACATCGCCGAGGCGCTGGCCCGCCAGACCGCGCTCGCCGCCCATCAGCCCGCCAGCTTCGACGGCGCCGCCCAGGCCGTGCGGGACGCGCTGGCCGCCCAGCACCTCCCGCTGACCGGCGCCGTCTTCGAGGACGGCAGCGGCCTGGACCGGGACGACAAGGTCTCCGCGAACCTGCTCTCCCACCTCCTGCTGGCCGCCGCCGCACCCAGCAAGCCCGATCTCCGCCCGATCGTCACCGGCCTCCCGGTGGCCGCCTTCACCGGCACCCTCAGCGGCCGCTACGTGGGCGACACCGCCGGCGCCGGCACGGTACGCGCCAAGACCGGCACCCTCACCGGCGTCAACAGCCTCGCCGGCACCGTCGTCGACGCCGACGGCCGCCTGCTGGCCTTCGCCTTCATGACCACCGGCACCACCGACCCCCAGGCTGCCCAGAAGGCCCTGGACCGCATGGCCTCCACGGTGGCCAACTGCGGCTGCCGCTAGACCGGTCCCGCCGCCCCTCCGGCGCGTCACCGCACCTCGAAAGCCCCGCGCAGCGGGCATCGCCCGCCGCGGGCGCCACGGTGGGACAGCCGACAACGTGGACCGACCACCCCAGTCGGCTACCCCATAGCGGGGCGTCCCCGTACGGTGAACCCATGACGAGCATCGGTGGTGTGGAGATGGTCGACTGGAATCTCGCGGTGGCGACCGCGACCCGGTTCGTACGGCCCGGACCGGAGGTGAGCCGGGACGAGGCGCGGGCGATCGTCGCCGAACTGCGCAAGCACGCCAAGGCGTCCGAGGCGCACGTCCGCGGGTTCACCCGGATGGCGCAGCCCGGCGTGGAGGGCGAGGCGGCGCCCCACGACACACCGGTGTTGGTGGTGGACCGCCCTGGCTGGATCCGCGCCAACGTCGCCGGGTTCCGGGCGGTGCTGAAGCCGCTGCTCGCCAAGATGGAGGACCGGCGGTCCTCGACGCCCGGCGGTGCGGTGCTCGGCGCGGTCGGCGGCAAGGTGACCGGCGTGGAGCTGGGGATGCTGCTGTCGTTCTTGGCCTCGCGGGTGTTGGGCCAGTACGAGACGTTCGCCCCGGCCTCGCGGAACCTGCCGGCCGGGACGCAGGGCGGCCGGCTGCTGCTGGTGGCGCCGAACATCGTCCACGTGGAGCGGGAGCTCGACGTGGCGCCGCACGACTTCCGGCTGTGGGTGTGCCTGCACGAGGAGACCCACCGGACCCAGTTCAGTGCCGTGCCCTGGCTGCGGGACCACATCGAGGGGGAGATCCAGTCCTTCCTCGCGGAGACCGACGTCGACCCGGGGACGCTGCTGGAGCGACTGCGGGAGGCCGCCCAGTCGCTGGCCGGCGCCAAGCCGGAGGGCGAGGAGAGCGACGAGGGCCGGTCGTTGGTGGACCTGGTGCAGACGCCCGCGCAGCGGGAGATCCTCGGGCGGTTGACCGCGGTGATGTCGCTCCTGGAAGGACACGCCGACTTCGTCATGGACGGGGTGGGGCCCGAGGTGGTGCCCTCGGTGGCGGAGATCCGGGAGAAGTTCCAGAAGCGGCGGGCCAGCGGCGCGGGCCGGCTCGATGTGGCGCTGCGGAAGCTGCTGGGGCTGGACGCGAAACTCCGGCAGTACCGTGACGGCGAGCGGTTCGTGCGGTCGGTCGTCGAGGAGGTCGGCATGGACGGCTTCAACCGCATCTGGACGTCGCCGAACACCCTCCCCACCAAACAGGAGATCGCCAAACCGGCGGACTGGGTCGCGCGGGTGCACCGCAAGGTGGACGGGGCACCGTAAGCGCAGGACGTGAGCTGGGCACGCCGTGCGGCAGAAGAGCGCCCCTTCAATCACCCGTCTGAGGGACCGTGACCGATGGATAGGCGTGCAATGCTCGGGGAACTGCTCGCCTCTGTCACCATCTAGGCACTCTGTGTGACCAAGTGCCGTCCACGGCCCGAGGCTCGCCCCCCAGCTGAACGATTGGAAACGGACATGGGTCCCCATCCAGCGGTCGCCGCGATACGCCTGGCGGTCCGCCGCGTACTCCACGACGTGCTCAACCACCACTGCGCGCAGGATCGGCACGGTGCCCCCCTCGTGCTCGTCGCGTGCTCCGGCGGCGCCGATTCGATGGCGCTCGCCTCCGCCCTCGCTTTCGAAGCTCCCAAACTGGGTGTCCGTGCCGGGGGCGTGACCATCGACCACGGCCTCCAGGAAGGCTCCGACCTCCGTGCCGCCGAGGTCGCCCTGCGCCTGCGGGCACTCAAGCTCGACCCCGTCGACGTGGTCAGCGTCGAGGTGGGCCGGGCCGGCGGCCCGGAAGCGGCCGCCCGGGACGCCCGCTACGCCGCTCTGGACGCCACCGCCGACCGCCACGGCGCCAGCGCGGTCCTCCTCGGTCACACCCGCGACGACCAGGCGGAGACCGTCCTCCTGGGGCTGGCCCGTGGCTCCGGGATCCGCTCGCTCTCCGGGATGGCCGCCACCGCCGGGACGAACGGCCGCTACCGCCGCCCCTTCCTGGACGTGGACCGGCAGACTGCCCGTACGGCATGCCTCATCCAGGCCCTGCCCGTCTGGGACGACCCCCACAACACCGACCCCGCCTACACCCGTTCACGACTGCGCCACGAGGGGCTGCCCGCCCTGGAGAAGTGCCTGGGCAAGGGCGTCGTCGAGGCCCTGGCGCGGACCGCCCAGCTCTCCCGTGACGACGCCGACGCGCTGGACGCCTGGGCCGCCGACGCCGAGGCGTCGGTGCTCGACGAAGCCGGCGCCCTCGACGTCGCCGGACTCTTCGCGCTGCCGTCCGCGGTGCGCCGTCGGGTGCTGCGCCGGGCGGTCCTCGCGGCCGGTTCGCCGGCCGGTTCGCTCTTCGCCCGGCACATCGAGGAAGTGGACCGACTGATCACGGCTTGGCGGGGGCAGGGGGCCATCAACCTGCCCGGGCGCGTGGGTGTGCGACGGCAGGGTGGCAGACTGGTCATTCGGCAGGGCTGAGCCGCAGGAGATCGAGCCCTGTTTCGTGACCTCGCGACCGGTTCCGGTTTCGTGAGCTCCGATCTGCACACCGAACCGAACGAGAGTGGCACGGGTGGACGACAAGGACATGGGCGCCGACCTTCAGTCGGTGCTCATCACCAAGGAAGAGATCGACGCCAAGCTGGCCGAGCTGGCTGCGAAGATCGACGCGGAGTACGCGGGCAAGGACCTGCTCATCGTCGGTGTCCTCAAGGGCGCGGTGATGGTGATGGCGGACCTGGCGCGTGCCCTGTCCAACCCCGTCACGATGGACTGGATGGCCGTGTCCTCCTACGGCGCGGGCACCCAGTCCTCCGGTGTGGTCCGCATCCTCAAGGACCTGGACACCGACATCAAGGGCAAGCACGTCCTGATCGTCGAGGACATCATCGACTCGGGCCTGACGCTGTCGTGGCTGCTGTCCAACCTCGGTTCGCGCGAGCCCGCCTCGCTGGAGGTGTGCACGCTGCTGCGGAAGCCCGACGCGGCCAAGGTGGCGATCGACGTGAAGTGGATCGGCTTCGACATCCCCAACGAATTCGTCGTCGGCTATGGCCTGGACTTTGCGGAGAAGTACCGCAATCTGCCGTTCGTCGGTACCCTCTCGCCCCACGTGTACGGCGGCTGAGGGCGCACTCCGCGCTCGCCGGTCACCGTGCCGGACGAGGGCTCGGACGGCCCGTTTCGCCCGGCGGGAACCCTTCGGGGTTTCCCGCCGTTGGAGCAGGGAGAGGGGAATCCCGGGCTTCATTGCTCCCCACCGGCGCAGGCGCCGGGTGACAATGCTGGGGTACCGTCCGAAGGCAATCTGTTTTCGGGCCAGTAATACACACCGTACGCACGACCAGCCCTCCCAAGGGCGTTGTGCCTCACTGTGGCAGGAGGGACGGGGCCTTACGCGGCTCCGTATGGATGGACGTGAAGCGATACTTCCGTGGGCCGGTCATGTGGATCGTGCTGGCCGTCCTCGCCGTGGTCGTGTTGATGCAGGTCGTCGGCTCGTCCGGCGGCTATAAGACGGTGGACACCGGTCAGGTCGTCAAGGCGATCGCTGACAACAAGGTGAAATCCGCCGAGCTGACCACCGGCGACGAGAACAAGATCAAGATCGAGTTGTCGGGCGACAACAAGATCTCCGGCTCCAACAAGATTCAGGCCAGCTACATCGGCGACCAGGGCGTTGACCTGGCGAAGAACCTGCAGGCCAAGTACCAGACCGGCGAGATCAAGGACGGGTACACCGTTGCCCCGTCGAAGCAGAACCCGTTCGTCGGTGTGCTGCTCTCGCTGCTCCCGTTCGTGCTCATCGTGGTCGTCTTCCTGTTCCTGATGAATCAGATGCAGGGCGGCGGCTCCCGGGTGATGAACTTCGGCAAGTCGAAGGCGAAGCTGATCACCAAGGACACCCCCAAGACGACGTTCTCGGACGTCGCGGGTGCCGATGAGGCCGTCGAGGAGCTCCACGAGATCAAGGAGTTCCTCCAGGAGCCGGCGAAGTTCCAGGCCGTCGGCGCCAAGATCCCCAAGGGTGTGCTGCTCTACGGCCCGCCCGGTACGGGTAAGACGCTGCTCGCGCGGGCCGTCGCCGGCGAGGCGGGCGTCCCGTTCTACTCGATCTCCGGCTCCGACTTCGTCGAGATGTTCGTCGGTGTCGGTGCTTCCCGGGTCCGTGACCTCTTCGAGCAGGCCAAGGCGAACGCCCCGGCGATCGTCTTCGTCGACGAGATCGACGCCGTCGGCCGGCACCGCGGTGCGGGTCTCGGCGGTGGTCACGACGAGCGTGAGCAGACCCTCAACCAGCTCCTCGTCGAGATGGACGGCTTCGACGTGAAGGGCGGCGTGATCCTGATCGCCGCCACGAACCGTCCGGACATCCTCGACCCGGCGCTGCTGCGCCCGGGCCGGTTCGACCGGCAGATCGCCGTCGACCGTCCGGACCTTCAGGGCCGGCTGGAGATCCTCAAGGTTCACCAGAAGGGCAAGCCGGTCGCGCCGGACGTCGACCTCTCGGCCGTCGCCAAGCGCACCCCCGGCTTCACCGGTGCCGATCTGTCCAACGTCCTGAACGAGGCCGCCCTGCTGACGGCCCGGAGCGACGAGAAGCTGATCAACAACCACTTCCTGGACGAGGCGATCGACCGCGTCGTGGCCGGACCGCAGAAGCGGACCCGGATCATGTCCGAGAAGGAGAAGAAGATCACCGCGTACCACGAGGGCGGACACGCCCTGGTCGCGGCGGCTTCGCCGAACTCCGATCCGGTCCACAAGATCACGATCCTGTCCCGCGGTCGGGCCCTGGGCTACACCATGGTCCTGCCCGACGAGGACAAGTACTCCACCACCCGCAACGAGATGCTCGACCAGCTGGCGTACATGCTGGGCGGCCGCGCGGCGGAGGAGCTGGTCTTCCACGACCCGACCACGGGCGCCGCGAACGACATCGAGAAGGCGACCGCGACGGCCCGCGCGATGGTCACGCAGTACGGCATGACCGAGCGGCTCGGTGCGATCAAGTTCGGCACGGACAACTCCGAGCCGTTCCTGGGCCGTGAGATGGCTCACCAGCGCGACTACTCCGAAGAGGTCGCCGCGCTGGTGGACGAGGAAGTCAAGAAGCTCATCGAGACCGCGCACAACGAGGCGTGGGAGATCCTGGTCGAGAACCGCGATGTGCTCGACAACCTCGTGCTGGAGCTCCTGGAGAAGGAGACCCTCAACAAGGAGCAGATCGCCGAGGTCTTCAAGCACATCGTGAAGCGTCCGGCCCGCCCGGCGTGGACCGGCTCCTCGCGCCGTACGCCCTCGACCCGCCCGCCGGTGCTGACGCCCAAGGAGCTGGCCCCGGCCAATGGCTCCGCGGCGCCGGCGGTTTCCATGGACAAGGCGGAGGCGTCCGAGGAACCGCGTCCGGAGAGCTGAGTCGGCGGGTCGTAAGGCCCCGGAATACATGCCGCGCCCCCCGAGGTTTTAGCCTGGGGGGCGCGGCATTCCGCGTTCGAGCGGGCCCAGTAAGGAACGAGGCACCAATGACGGACCCTGTGACGCTGGACGTCGAAGGCGCGATCGGCACGTTTGACGAGAAGCGTGCGGAGAACGCCGTGCGGGAGTTGCTCATCGCGGTGGGCGAGGACCCCGACCGTGAGGGGTTGCTGGAGACGCCGGCGCGGGTGGCCCGGGCGTACAAGGAGATCTTCGCCGGTTTGTGGCAGAAGCCCGAGGACGTGCTGACCACCACCTTCGACCTCGGCCATGACGAGATGGTGCTGGTCAAGGACATCGAGGTGGTCTCGAACTGCGAGCACCACCTGGTCCCGTTCGTCGGGGTGGCCCACGTCGGCTACATCCCGTCCACCGACGGGAAGATCACCGGGCTGTCCAAGCTGGCCCGGCTGGTCGACGTGTTCGCCCGGCGTCCGCAGGTCCAGGAGCGGCTGACCACGCAGATTGCCGACTCGCTGATGAAGATCCTGGAGCCGCGCGGGGTGATCGTGGTCATCGAGTGCGAGCACATGTGCATGACCATGCGCGGGGTGCGCAAGCCGGGGGCGAAGACGACGACCTCCGCGGTGCGCGGGCAGCTGCGCGATCCCGCGACGCGGGCCGAGGCGATGAGCCTGATACTGGCCCGCTGAAGCCCTGGACCGGCTTCGGGTGCCCTGCGGGGCGTCACGGACGGAAACGGAGAGCGGCCCGGGGCCCACGGCGGATTGCCGGGGCCCCGGGCCGCTCCCGGGCTGTGAGGGGCCTGGTCAGGCCCTGAGGTGGCCGCCCATCCACTCCATGGCGGCCGGGATCTCCCGGCTCCAGGTGTTGAAGTTGTGGCCGCCGCTGTCGAGGATGATCGACGCGACGGTGGAGGGCGACTTGGTGCCCTCGATGAACTTCAGGGTGGGCTTGTAGTTGCTCTCGCCGTGCTTGCTGCTGGTGACCAGCAGGTTCACCCGGGGAGCGGGCGTGTGCTTCTGCCGCCAGTGGAGGTCGTTCTCCCGCTCCAGCTGCTTGTTGCCGCCGAAGAGGGCGCCGGTGGTGGCGTCGATCGGCGCCTTGTAGTCGCCGGAGAGGGACACCGCGGTGGAGTACGCCTTGGGGTTGCGCATGGTCAGCTTCAGGGCGCAGTAGCCGCCGGTGGAGTCGCCCATGATGCCCCAGCTCTTGGCGTCCTTGCCGACGTGGTACTGGCTGCTGATGGCGTGGCGCAGGTCGTGGGCGAAGAACGTCTCGGTCTGGGGGCCGTTGGGTATGTCCACGCACTCCGTGTCGCGGGGCGGGGCCACGGTCGGGCGCATCATCACCAGGACTGTCGGCTGGATGCGCTTCTGCTCAAGCAGGTCGTACTGGGTCTGCGGGTAGTGCAGCTTCTTGTAGAGCGCCTCGGCGGTGCCGGGGTAGCCGGTGAGGATCACCGCCGCCGGGAACTGCTTGTGCGCGTACTTCTTCTGGAAGTACTGCGGCGGCAGATAGACGTACGCCGGACTGGCGATCTTGGACTTCTGGCCGCGGACGAGGACCTTGTCCAGCCGGCCGGCGGTCGCCGGGACCGAGGCGCCCTGGATGCTCAGGCGCTCGGTGCCCAGCATCTTGAGGTTGGTGCCGTTCGGTCCGGACTTGTAGTTGGTGACCACGCCCGGCTGCTGCTCTTGGCCGAAGAGGTCGGCCCAGGAGGCGTAGAAGCCGAAGGTGTTGTTGGCGAAGAGGCCGATGGCCGCGAAGAGCGAGAGCTGCGTGGCGAAGAGCAGACCGATGCGGCCGAGTACTGCGCGCCAGTTGCCCTTGGAGAGCCGCGGCCAGAGCCAGATCGTCAGAACGAACAGTGCCACCGCGACGAGGACGGTAAGAAGCAGCACTTTCTTGCTGGTGAGACCCATGTGGTGCTTTCTTCCGGGCGGCCGGGCCATCCGGACCGCAAGTGGAACCCCGAGCCCTGCGACGCCGTCATACAGGGCGCATAAGTCCAGATGCTGCGACCAAGGCTCGCACGTTCTCTCGACCGGGGCGACGGGAAAGTGATGTCTGACAGGCTAGATGGCGAAAAGTCGGAGAAGGTTGCGTGGTCTGCGCCACGCTGGCTCCGTGGCCCGCGGCCCACATCGGTGCCGGGGCTGGTGGGCACGGCCGGAGCCGTGGTCGGTCTGTTGAATCTGGTGTCCGGGATGTTCCCGCGCTTCCGGCACAGTCGGGTGCACGCGGTGGCCGAGGTGCTGCCCGGCGCGGTGAGCCCGCTGGCGGCCTCCGCCTCGCTCGTCGTCGGGATCCTGCTGCTGCTCCTGGCCCACGGGCTCAAGCGGCGCAAGCGGCGGGCCTGGGTGGCGGCGGTGGCGCTGCTGCCGGTGGGGATCGCCGCCCAGCTGGTGTACCGGCACTCGGTCTTCGGGGCGGTGCTGTCGCTGGTGCTGCTGGGGTTCCTGATCCGGCACTGGCGGGAGTTCGCGGCGCTGCCCGATCCGCGCAGCCGCTGGAAGGCGGTGGCCAACCTCGTCGTCCTGGGTGGGGTCAGCTTCGCCCTCGGCATGGTGATCGTCAGCTCCCACCCGCACAAGATCGTCGGCTCGCCGTCGTTCGGGGAGCGTGCCGAGCACGTGTTGTGGGGGCTCTTCGGCTTCGAGGGGCCGGTCGCCTACACCAACGGCGTGGACTACACCGTGGGCTACTCGCTCGGCGCGCTGGGCCTGCTGACCGTGGCCACCACCGCGTATCTGGCCTTCCGTCCGGAGCACCCGGCGGCCCGGTTGACGGACGAGGACGAGCAGCGGCTGCGGGAACTGCTGGAGAAGCACGGCAGCCGGGACTCGCTGGGCTACTTCGCGCTGCGCCGGGACAAGGGCGCGGTGTTCTCGCCGTCCGGCAAGGCCGCGGTCTGCTACCGGGTGATCTCCGGTGTGATGCTGGCCAGCGGCGACCCGATAGGGGACGTCGAGGCATGGCCGGGCGCCATCGAGCGCTTCATGGAGGAGGCGCGGGCGCACTCCTGGACCCCGGCGGTCACCGGGTGCAGTGAGACCGGCGGCCAGGTGTGGACCCGGGAGACCGGGATGGACGCGCTGGAGCTGGGCGACGAGGCGATCGTGGACGTCGCCGACTTCACCCTGACCGGCCGGTCGATGCGCAATGTGCGGCAGATGGTCAAGCGCATCGAGCGGAACGGCTACGAGACCCGGGTCCGGCGGGTCCGCGACCTGGATCCGGAGGAGCTGGCCCGTATCCAGAAGGCGGCGGACGCCTGGCGGGACACCGACACCGAGCGCGGCTTCTCCATGGCGCTGGGCCGGATCGACGCCGAGGCCGACGGCGATGCGGTGATCGCCACCGCGCACCAGGCGCCGGCCGAGGGCGAGGAGCCGGGCCCGTTCGGGGACCTCAAGGCGATGCAGCACTTCGTCCCGTGGGGGCGCGACGGGATCTCGTTGGAGCTGATGCGGCGGGACCGCAGTGCCGACCCGGGGATGAACGAGCTGCTGATCGTGGCGGCGTTGCAGGCGGCGCCGGAGCTGCGGATCAAGCAGGTGTCGCTGAACTTCGCGGTGTTCCGCTCGTCGCTGGAGCGCGGCGAGAAGCTGGGCGCGGGGCCGGTGCTGCGGGTCTGGCGGGGCATGTTGATCTTCCTGTCCCGTTGGTACCAGATCGAGTCGCTGTACAAGTTCAACGACAAGTTCCAGCCACGCTGGGAGCCGCGGTTCGTGGTGTTCCGTAACAGCCGGGACATCCCGCGGATCGGCCTGGCGACGTTGCAGGCCGAGGGGTACCTGGAGCTGCCGCGGGTGCTGCGCCGCCGGAAGGCCGCCGAGCCGCAGCCGTGCGGGCACCTGGAGGAGTCGGTGCTGGCGGCCGGGACGCTGGAGAAGGTCGCTTGAGGTCCTCGTCGGCCCGGCTGGGGCCGGGCCGACCAGGCGCCCCTCAGGGGGTTGCGGTCGGGTGATCCACGCAGCCGGCGGGGGCAATCCGGCCGGTCGGCACACGGCCTACGCTGGTCCCATGAGTAGCTTGCGCGGCCGGGTGGCCGGACTGCCGGACTGGGACCGCTGCGCGGTGATGGGCGTCGTGAACGTGACGCCCGATTCGTTCTCCGACGGCGGCGACTGGTTCGACACCGAGCTCGCCGTCAAACACGGTCTGGACCTGGTGGCCCAGGGCGCCGACATCGTGGACGTCGGCGGTGAGTCGACCCGCCCCGGTGCGCCCCGGGTGGACGTGTCCGAGGAGCTGCGCCGGGTCGTCCCGGTGGTCCGGGAGTTGGCCGCGGCGGGGGTGGTGGTGTCCGTCGACACCATGCGCGCCGCGGTGGCCGAGCAGGCCGTGGAGGCGGGGGCGTGCCTGGTCAATGACGTGAGCGGGGGCCTGGCCGACCCGGCGATGGTGCCGGTGGTCGCCGCCCACCACGTCCCGTTCGTGGTGATGCACTGGCGCGGCCAGTCGATCGACATGAACAACCGGGCGGTCTACGCCGACGTGGTCGGCGAGGTGGTCGACGAGTTGGCGACGAGCCTGGAGCGCGCGGTCGCCGGCGGGGTGGACCCGGAGCGGATCGTCGTCGACCCCGGACTGGGCTTCGCCAAGGAGGCCGGGCACGACCTGGCGTTGGTCGCCCAGATGGGTCGGCTGCGGGCGCTTGGCCGACCGCTGCTGGTGGCCGCATCGAGGAAACGGTTCCTGGGCAGGGTGCTGGCAGGCGGCGAAGGTGCCGCTCCACCGCCGGCCCGGGAGCGGGATGCCGCGACGGCGGCGGTGTCGGCGATCGTGGCGCGAGAGGGGGCCTGGGCGGTGCGGGTGCATGAGGTCAGGGCGAGCGCGGACGCGGTGCGGGTGGCCCGTGCCGTTGAGGGCGCGGCGCGGCCGGTCGGGGGCGTCGGGGCGTCCGGCGCGGTGCGGGCGAGCGGTACGGCGACGACGACGGGGACGAAGTGAGCGGCTTGGGCCCACGGACGGACATCGAGCAGGTCGAGCAGGCGAACACCGCGCTCTACGAGACCATCGAACGGGGCGACCACGAGGCGCTGTCCGAGCTGTGGCTGGACGGTCAGGTGAGTGTCGTCCACCCGGGGTGGCCGGTGCTGCGCGGGCGCGGGGAGGTGCTCCGTTCGTACGCGCTGATCATGGCGAACACCGAGTACATCCAGTTCTTCCTGACCGATGTGGAGATCGACGTCATCGGCGACACCGCGCTGGTCACCTGCACGGAGAACATCCTCAGCGGCGGCCCCGCCGAGGACGACGGCTCCGTGGGACCGCTGATCGGCCAACTGGTCGTGGCGACCAACGTCTTCAAGCGGACCGAGGACGGCTGGCGGGTCTGGTCGCACCATGGTTCGCCGGTGCTCGCGGACCGTGAGGACGACGACGGGGATGACGAAGAGGACGAGGACGAGGAGAACGGGCCGGCCGGGCGGCTGTGAATCCCCCTCCGCGTCTCCCCGCCGCATCCCCGTTCACATCCCAGTCCGCGGACATGTGAGTGGCTTCACAAGCGCTGTGTTGGTGGCGGCGTGAGCTGGTGCGCCCGGTGTCAGCGGCCCGGGTGGGGCGCACCCGTTCGAGCCAAGTGCGGCATGGGTAGGGGTGGGGCGGGCGTGCGCGGGTAAGAGGCCGCGCGGACGATCTCCCGTGCTTTGCAAGGCTGGCCGCGCGACACGGCCTAGCAGTAGGACGGGGCCTTGTCCATAGCCCCCATGGGCGAGCACTGTCGGTGCTCGCAGGTAGATTCGAATGGGGCAGTGTCGCCGGCCGACTTTGGCGCCTGCCTGAATCCGACGAACAGTGGCGCCAGCGGCGTCGCGGGACCAGTGGGAGTGATTCGCGTGGATCGTGTCGCGCTGCGTGGGCTTAAGGCCCGAGGACACCACGGGGTGTTCCCCCGGGAACGCGAGGAAGGCCAGACCTTCATCGTCGACCTGGTCCTCGGCCTGGACACGCGCCCGGCGGCAGCCTCCGACGATCTTGCGAAGACCGTCCACTACGGCATCGTCGCCGAGGAGGTGGTGGCCGTCGTCGAAGGCGAGCCCGTCGACCTCATCGAGACCTTGGCGGAGCGCATCGCCGACCAGTGCCTGAAGCACGAGGGGGTGCAGGAGGTGGAAGTGGTGGTCCATAAGCCGGACGCACCGATCACCGTCCCCTTCGATGACGTGACCATCACCATCACTCGGAGCCGAGTATGAAAATTACCCAGCAGCCGGCCCCCGCCACCTCCCGCACCTCCCACGCCGCATCCGTCAACGACCCGACCGTCCAGCCGGTGCCCGCCTCGGTGGTGGAGCAGGTGGACGCGGCAGACGTCACACTCTCCAACCCCAAGCGCGCGGTGATCTCGCTGGGCAGCAACCTCGGCAACCGCCTGGAGACGCTCCAGGGCGCGATTGACGCGCTGGAGGACACCCCGGGCGTCCGGGTCAAGGCGGTCTCCCCGGTGTACGAGACCGAGCCGTGGGGCGTCGACCCCGGCTCGCAGCCCGCGTACTTCAATGCCGTGGTGCTGATCAAGACGACGCTGCCGCCGGATTCCCTCCTGGAGCGCGGGCACGCCATCGAGGAAGCCTTCGAGCGGGTGCGGGACGAGCGCTGGGGTCCGCGCACGATCGACGTCGACATCCTCGCCTACCAGGACGTGGTCTCCGACGACCCGCGGCTGACGCTGCCGCACCCGCGCGCCCACGAGCGGGCGTTCGTCCTGGTGCCGTGGCACGACGTCGACCCGGAGGCGGAGGTTCCGGGCCGTGGTGCGGTGGCCGCCCTGCTGGCCGCGATCGGCATCGAGGGCGTGAACCACCGGGCGGACCTGGAACTGCGGCTGCCGGAGTAGTCGTTAGGGTTGCGGGCCGGTTGCGTACGGTGGCGATGCGCCCGGGACGCCTGATGCGCTGATGTACTGGCGTGAGGACGTCGCGGTGGCGCGCTCACGCGTGCGCGGACGGCCGGACGGATACGGCGGCCGCACCGACAGGTGCGGCCATGAGGCGGACTCGGTCATCGCGGTAGGGATGGCCGGGACGGTGCGAGGGGCGATCGCTCGGTGAAGCAGCTACGGATCAAGGTCCTGGTCGGGCTGTTCGTGGTGGCCGGGATCCTGGCCTGGGCCGGTGCCCGGCTGTGGGACTCGTTCGGCACGCTGCCCGGCGTGCCGGTGGCGGCGCCGATCGTGCTGGCGCTGATCGCCGCGGTGCTGGCCGCCACCGCCCTCTCCCTGCGCGCCCGATTGCGGGCGCAGCGCGAGCGGCGGCCCGGCGCGAAGGGCGTCGATCCGCTGGTGGCCGCCCGCGCGGTGGTCTTCGGCCAGGCCAGCGCCCTGGTGGCGGCACTGGTCGCCGGGCTCTACGGCGGCGTCGGAGCCTTCCTCCTGACATCGGGCGTGGACGACGCACGTCGCACCCAGGCGGTGTACGCCGGGTTCTCGGTGCTCGCCGGTGCGGGGGTGGTCGCCGCGGCGATCTTCCTGGAGCGGGTCTGCAAGCTGCCCGAGGGCGAGGACGGGGACGACGACGACCCCGGGGCGGCGCGGGCGTGACGCGGCCCCGGCCGGCGCGGGTCGGTCCGGCCGGGCCGCGGCGGGTGGTTCAGATGCTCGGGACGGTGTCCAGGGCGACCTCGTCGCGCGGGAGGTCGGCGGCGTCCGCGGTGGTGGCGCGGCGCAGGGCGCCGTGCAGTCCGGCGGGCGTGAGGACGCCCCGGTAGCGGTCGCCGTCGAGGACCGCGAGCCAGCCCGCGTCGTGTTGGAGCAGGGTGCTGAGCGCCTGCCGGAGCGGGGTGCCGAGCGGCACGGCGGCGGTCATCGGGCGGGCCAGGCCACGGACGGTGGTGGACCGGTCCGCGGCGGGGCCGGAGGTGTCGGTGAGCGCGTCGGCCGCCACCCAGCCGTACGGCGATCCTTCGGCGTCCAGGACGACGGCCCAGGGGGCGTCGGCGGCGGAGAGCGCGTCGGCGGCCCGGGAGGCCGGGTCGTCCAGGCGGACCACCGGGGGCTCGTCGAGGTCGGCGGCTTCGACGGGGGTGACCGCGAGGCGCTTCAGGCCGCGGTCGGCGCCCACGAACTCCGCGGTGTACGGGGTCGCCGGGGCGCCCAGGACCGTCGCCGGGGTGTCCAACTGCTCGATCCGCCCGGTGCCGTAGACGGCGATGCGGTCGCCGAGCCGGACCGCCTCCTCGATGTCGTGGGTGACGAAGAGCACGGTCTTGTGGAGCGTGGACTGCAGCCGCAGGAACTCGTTCTGGAGGTGCTCCCGGACGACCGGGTCGACGGCGCCGAACGGCTCGTCCATCAGCAGCACGGGCGGGTCGGCGGCGAGCGCGCGGGCCACGCCGACGCGCTGGCGTTGGCCGCCGGAGAGTTGGTCGGGGTAGCGGTCGCCGTAGACGGACGGGTCCAGGCCGACCAGGTCGAGGAGTTCGGCGGCGCGGGCCCGGGCCGCTTTGCGCGGCCGGCCGAGGAGGTGCGGGACGGTGGCGGTGTTGTCCAGCACGGTCTTGTGGGGGAAGAGCCCGACCTGCTGGATGACGTAGCCGATGCGCCGGCGGAGTTCGACGGGGTCGGCGTCGGCGATGTCCTCGCCGTCGAGGAGGATCCGGCCGCTGGTGGGCTCGATGAGCCGGTTCACCATCTTCATCGTGGTCGTCTTGCCGCAGCCCGACGGGCCGACGAGGGTGATGAGTTCGCCCTTGGCGACGTCGAAGGAGAGGTCGTCGACGGCCGTTGTGCCGTCGGCGTAACGCTTGGTGACGTGCTCGAAGCGGATCATGAATTCCCCCTGTGTGGACGGGCCCCATTGTGTACGTGTCGTGCCCGGGTGCCGTGAACGCGGTGTTGCGAGTGGATGCCGGGCCGCGGTGATTGTCAGTGGTGGGGGTTAGGGTCGCAGACAGTCACCACGGTATCGGCGAGCGGGGGAGGTGACGGCGGTGGAGGTGCCGACGCGTGCGGCGGAGGTGCTGGCGAGCGCTCAGACCATGGCGCAAGGCGGCGGGCCCGGCTGCCTGGAGCGCAACGACTGGATCTGCGGGGAATACCTCCGCACCCGGAGCCAGGAGTTGGTGGACGCCACGCTCCAGCACGTCGGCATCACGGTGGTGTCGGTGCTGCTCGGGCTGCTGGTCGCCTTTCCGTTGGCGCTGCTGGCGCGGCACCGGCGGGGCGTCGCGGGGCCGGTCCTGGGGCTGACGACGGTGCTGTACACGGTGCCGTCGTTGGCGATGTTCGCGCTGCTGACACCGGTCTTCGGGGTCTCGCCGTCGGTGGTCGTCACGGGCCTGGTGCTGTATTCGCTGACGATCCTGGTGCGCAATATCCTCGCCGGCCTGGAGGCGGTGCCCGCCGAGGTGCGGGAGGCCGCCCGCGGGATGGGGTACGGCCCGGCACGGCTGCTGTTCGAGGTGGAACTCCCGCTCGCCCTGCCCGCGTTGGTGGCAGGCGTGCGGATCGCCACGGTCTCGACGGTGGCGATGACGACGATCGGCTCGGTCGTCGGCTACGGCGGGCTGGGCAATCTCATAGCCAGCGGTATGGAGGGCTTCTTCAAGGCGGAGGTGCTGACCGCGTCGGTGCTGTGCGTACTGCTGGCGCTGGTGGCGGACCTGCTCCTGTTGGGGCTGCAGCGGCTGCTGACGCCGTGGACGCGGGCGCGGTCCGAGGGGCGTCGGATGCGGCGCGGGGCGACCGTGGCGAAGGCGGTGGGGTGAGCGTGGACGCGATCACGGGGGCCTGGCAGTGGCTGACCACGGCCGCCAACTGGGCCGGGGAGAAAGGGGTGTGGCACCGTCTCGGTGAGCACCTCTGGCTGAGCGGGCTCTGCCTGCTCCTGTCCTGTCTGATAGCGCTGCCGGTGGCGCTGTGGCTCGGCCACATCGGCAAGGGCGGGGCGTTGGCGATCAACGTCTCCAATGTGGGGCGCGCGGTGCCGACGTTCGCGGTCCTGGTGCTGCTGACGTTGAGCCCGCTGGGGACGCACGGCGACTGGCCGACGGTCATCGCGCTGGTGCTGTTCGCGGTGCCGCCGTTGCTGACCAATGTCTATCTGGGCATACGGGAGGCGGACCGCGATGTGGTCGAGGCGGCCCGGGGGATGGGGATGTCGGGCCCGCAGCTGCTGCGGCGGGTGGAGATACCGCTCGCCTATCCGCTGATCATGACGGGCCTGCGGTCGGCCGCCGTCCAGGTGGTGGCCACGGCGACGCTGGCCGCGCTGGCGGGCGGCGGGGGCCTGGGCCGGATCATCACCGCCGGGTTCGGCAATTACGACACCGCGCAGGTGGTCGCCGGAGCGGTGCTGGTGGCGCTGCTGGCCCTGGTGGTGGAGGGGGTGCTCGTGCTGGTGGACCGGGCCTTCGACCCGATGCGGGGGCGGCGGCGCGGGCGGCCCGAGAAGGCCCCGGCCCCGGCCCGGACCCGACCCGAGACGTCTCAACCGACCTGATCCGAACGGACGGAGTGGAATTTCATGAGTAGCACAGCACGCGCGGTGCGTACCGCGCTCGCCGCCGGGACCGTGGTGGCGCTGGCGACCGGGCTGGCCGCATGCGGCGGGCAGAGCCTGGAGCAGAAGGGCGGCCAGGGCAAGGGGGGCGGGAAGGGCGAGATCGTCATCGGCTCGGCCGGTTTCACCGAGTCGAAGGTGCTCGCCGAGATATATTCGCGGGTCCTCGCCGATGCCGGTTACCAACCGCGGGTGCAGACGCTGACCAATCGCGAGCTGTATGAACCGGCCCTGGAGAAGGGCCAGATCGATGTCGTTCCGGAATATGCCTCCACCCTTGCGGAATTCCTCAACGCGAAGAAGAACGGCGTCAAGGCGAAGCCCGTGGCGTCCAGCGACATCGACAAGACGGTGGTGGAGCTCAAGAAGCTCGCCGAGCCGCGCGGTCTGAAGGTGCTGACGGCGGGTGCGGCCACCGACCAGAACGCGTTCGCGGTCACCAAGGAATTCGCCGCCGAGCACAAGCTGAAGACGCTCTCCGACCTGGGACGTTCGAAGGAGAAGATCAAACTCGCCGCGGGCGAGGAGTGCGAGACGCGGGTGTTCTGCAAGCCCGGCCTGGAGAACACCTACGGCATCGCCGTCGAGGGCATCGATCCCAAGGGCGTGGGGACCCCGCAGGCCAAGCAGGCGGTCAAGGACGGCACCGACCAACTGGTGCTCACCACCACCACGGACGCCACTCTCGACAACTTCGGTCTGGTGCTTCTCCAGGACGACAAGAAGCTGCAGAACGCCGACAATGTGCTGCCAGTGCTGAATGCCGAGAAGGCCGGCGACAAGGAGATCGAGACCGTTCTCAACAAGATCACGAGCGTGCTGACGACCGAGGACTTGATCAACTTGAACCGCAAGGTCGATGCCGAGCGCTTGAAGCCCGCCGATGTCGCGCAGGCGTATTTGGAGTCCAAGGGACTGGTCAAGAAGTAACCAGCGGGAAACGGATCCGTATGCGGGGCCCCATAGGTCTCGCACGCACGGTAAGTTTCTGGCCATGCCACGAGGACGCCACCGCCATTCCCCACCCCTGCACCGGCTGCTTCCTCCCGCGACGGTCGCCGGTGCGTCACTTGCCTGTGCCGCGGGCGCGTGGTTCGTCGGCGACGACCTCGTGCAACGGGTGCTCGCCGCCGGTGCCGCGGCCGCCGCGCTCACCGGCGCCGTCCTGCTGCGCACTTGGGACCGCAAGGCCGGCAAGCGGGTCGCCGAGCTGACCCGGGCCCGGGCGCGCGACGAGTGGCGCACCGAGGAGCGGGTCGCAGAACTGGAGACGGACGTCGAGGAGTCGCGCGAGATCCGCGCCGCCCTGGACGCCAAACTCCGCGCCAAGCGCGCCGAACTCGCCCGACTGCGCAGCGAACACGCCGCCCTGCTGCGGCGTTACGCCACCGCCGAGACCGAACGGGCCAGCGCCCTGGAGGGCCGCCGGCTGCTTGCCATCGAGGCCGGGCAGCCGTCCTCCGGCGGCGAGCTCGTCCCGGCCCGACGTGAGCCGGCGGCCGGCGACGGCCGCCCCGCACCGGCCGCCCAGGCCGCGGACGACCCGTCCGCGGCCCGTCCGGTCGCCACGTTCGCGCAGGCGGACCGGGCCCTGCGCGAGCTGGCCCGCAACGCCGCCCGACAGCGCGCCGCCGCCCAGGGCACCGGCCAGGACGGCACCCAGGCCCAGGGGAAGCCCGGGGCGACCGGCCAGGGGAAGCCCGAGGCCGACGACCAGGGGAAGACCGGGGCGGCCGCCGCGCAGGGGGTGGGCGGACCCGCGCTCCGCCCGGTGCCGGCCGCCGCCGCGATCGCCCCGCCCCGCCCGGCCGTGCCCCGCACGCTGGGCGGCTTCGACTTCTTCGGCAACACCAACGTCCCGCAGCACCAGCTGACCGCCCCGCTGGAGGAGGACCTGGCGGACGTCGTCGGCGACGAGGCGGTCGCCGAACAGTCGGCGCGCGCGGAGGCCCGGACGGACGCCCGCGCGGTGCTTCCGCCGGCCGCCGACGGGACCGCCGCCGCGCCGCGCAAGGAAGCCGGGGACGCGGAGCCCGGCAGCGCGGACGGCGACGAGCCGTCTCACGGCGCGGCATCCGGCGGCGCGACCGCCGACGGGGAGACGACGCACGGTGCAGGTGAGGTCATCGACCTGACCGCACACGACGAGACCGAACAGCTCGATCTCGCCGAACTGCGCAGCGCCATCTCCTGAGCGCGGGAAGACCGTAGACGTAGCGAGCGGCGGGGAGTTCATCCAAAGGCTGTGGATGAACTCCCCGCCGCTGTGCTGTGTGCGTGGGCGTCCGCCGGTGCGCGCTCCGCGACGTCGGTGCGGCGTCGGTGCGCCTCCGATGCGCCCCTGGTGCGCCGTCGGTACGACGCCGATACGTCGACGGCCGTGGCGGCCCGACTACTTGTCGATGTCCCCCACCACGAAGAACATCGACCCCAGGATGGCGACCATGTCAGCCACCAGGGTTCCCGGCAGGAGTTCCATCAGCGCCTGGATGTTGTTGTACGACGCGGAGCGCAACTTCAGGCGGTACGGGGTCTTCTCGCCCTTGGAGACCAGGTAGTAGCCGTTGATGCCGAGCGGGTTCTCGGTCCAGGAGTAGGTGGTGCCCTCGGGGGCCTTGAGGACCTTGGGCAGCCGCTGGTTGATCGGGCCGGGCGGCAGCTCCGCGATCCGGTCCAGGCAGGCGTCGGCGAGGTCGAGGGAGACGTGGGTCTGCGCCAGCAGGCACTCGAAGCGGGCCAGGCAGTCGCCCTCCTCCCGGGTGACCACCTTGAGGACGTTCTGGAGATCGCCGTACGCGAGGTAGGGCTCGTCGCGCCGCAGGTCGAAGTCGACGCCGGACGCGCGGGCGATCGGCCCGGAGACGCCGTAGGCGTGGACCGCCTCGCGGGTCAGCACGCCGATGCCGCGGGTGCGGCCGCGGAAGATCTCGTTACCGAGGACCAGGTCGTCGAAGACGTCCATACGGGAGCGGACGTCGGCGACGGCCTGCCGGGCCCGGCCGAGCCAACCGGCGGGCAGGTCCTCCTTGAGGCCGCCGACGCGGTTGAACATGTAGTGCATCCGGCCGCCGGAGATCTCCTCCATGACGGTCTGGAGCTCCTCGCGCTCCCGGAAGGCGTAGAAGACGGGGGTGATGCCGCCGAGCTCCAGTGGGTACGAGCCGAGGAACATCAGGTGGTTCAGGACGCGGTTCAGCTCGGCGAGCAGCGTCCGGGTCCACACCGCGCGCTCGGGGACCTCCATGCCGAGCATCCGCTCGACGCCGAGCACCACGCCCAGCTCGTTGGAGAACGCCGACAGCCAGTCGTGGCGGTTGGCGAGCATGATGATCTGGCGGTAGTCGCGGGCCTCGAAGAGCTTCTCGGCGCCGCGGTGCATGTAGCCGATCACCGGCTCGGCGTGCCGGATGCGCTCGCCGTCCAGGATGAGGCGCAGCCGCAGCACGCCGTGCGTGGAGGGGTGCTGCGGGCCGATGTTCAGCACCATGTCGGTGCTCTCCGCCGCGCCGCCGATGCCGACCGTCGTCTCCGTCATGGGGACAGTGTCGCAGGGCGGGACGGTGCGGAGGAGGGCGGTCCGTGGTGTGGAACGGGCCCGCTCAAGGGGCGGGCCAGGGCGGTCAGGCGGTGCCGTCGGAGGTGAGCAGACCGGCGCAGGCGGTGCCGCCGACCGGCTCCAGCAGCCAGCCGAAACCGCCCAGGCCGGCCGGGTCGGTCAGTTCCGCGGCGGCACCGGCCGCGCCGAGCGCCCGTAGGTAGCCGGCCGGGTCGGTGGTGGCCAGGGACAGCGGCGGGCGCCGGCCGGCCACACCGAGGGCGTGCAGGGCGGCGCGCTGGGTCAGCCGCTCGGCGGCGGGGCCGGCGCAGGCGTCCAGCGCGACGTGTGCGGTGAGGTCGCAGCTGCCGTCCGGGACGGGGCGGACCTCGCGGCCCGCCCGGAAGCCGGTGAGGGTGCCGAAGGGCGGGCGGTCGGCGCGGCCGTGCGCGTAGTCGACGGCGACCGCGAGCCCGGTGCGGAGGGTGCGGACGGCGCGCGCCCACGCGGCGTCCCGGGGGCGGCCGATCTCGGCGCGCAGCCCGGGGGCGGGGTCGGCGTCGGCGGCCTCCGGTGCGGGCCGCGGCCACCAGCGGGCGAGCCACTCCGCGTCCGGGCCGTCAACCGGTGCGCCCAGTCGTTCCGTGCCGTCGGCCCGTACCTCGACGCGGCGTGGCACCCCGTCGGCGTCCGTCTCGACGACGTCCACCGGGACGTTGTCCAGCCATTCGTTGGCGAAGAGCAGGCCGGTGAGCGAGGCCGGTGCGGGGAGTTCGGCGAGCCAGGTGATGCGGGGGTCGAGGTCCTGGGGGCGTGCGGCGCGTTCAACGGCGTACGGGCGGGTCCGCGCGCTCACTTCCTCGGGCAGTGCGGCCAGCACGCCGCTCAGCAGCTCGCCGCGGCCGGCGCCGACGTCGATCAGCGCCAGTTCGTCGGGGTGCCCGAGCGCGGTGTCGACCCGGCGGAGGAGGGTGGCGACGGCGTCGGCGTACAGCGGGGAGGCGTGGACGGAGGTGCGGAAGTGGCCGGCGGGGCCGGGGCCGCCGGGGCGGGTGTAGAAGCCGTCGGGGCCGTAGAGCGCCCGCTCGGTCGCCTCCTGCCAGCCGCGCCAGGTGTCGTCGGGCGCTTCGTGGGAAGCGTCGGCGGGGGGCTCGGGGTGGGCGGGGTGGCCGGGGCTGGGAGTGCCGGGCGCGGCCGGGTCGGCGGCGGGGCGGTGGTTTTCGGCCGCAGCCCGTCGGGCGTGCCGGTGCTCGTTTGCCACGTACCCACGTCCCTCTCTCGTCACGTGCACCACGGTACGGGGGACGGTTCGCGGGGCGAGGGGTCGACCCGTGGTGTGGTGGTCGGCCTACGGTATGAGGCGGTGCGGGAACGAAAAGCCCTGTTCAGGGACGTTTTTCAGGGATCGGTACGTGGGCTTCCGCATCGCGTGATCATGGGTCAACCCCGAGGGCGACACAATTGGCGCACGCGGCCTCCACCTAGGGGAGTAGGCCCCACTGAAGAGGATCGCCCCTCCGGTTGACTCCGCAGCCCGTCCGGGCTGCCTACGCTGGGTTACGTGCAGCGCCTCTATGACTTCTTCCGCAGGCACCCGACGGGAGTGGACAGCTTCTGGGCTTTCCTCCTCTTCGGGTTCACCGGGTTGTGGGTCATCTCCCGGTCGGGCATCGAGGGCAAGGTCATCGGTCTGGTCTTCAGTACCGGCCTGTGCCTGGTCATCGCCCTGCGCCGGAAGTACCCGGTCAAGATGTTGCTGCTGGCCGCCGCCCTCGGCGTCGGCCAGCTGATCTTGAACGTTCCGCCCAACATAGGCGACTTCGCGCTGATGGTGATCATTTACACCGTCGCCTCCGAGACCTCGGCCCGCCGCTGGGCCTCACGCTTCGCACTGGCCGGCGCGCTGATCGGCCCCGGCCTGTCCCAGTTGCGCTTCCGGGAGGGCCCCCTCGCATTGCCGGTGTGGGCGGTGGTCTTCTTCATGGTGTTGCTCACCGTGCCGTTCGTGCTGGCCTGGGTGCTCGGCGACTCGATACGCACCCGCCGCGCCTACTGGGCCCAGCTGGAGGAGAAGGCCACCCGCCTGGAGAAGGAGCGCGAGGCCCAGTCGCGGATCGCGGTCGCGGCCGAGCGTGCCCGGATCGCCCGTGAGCTGCACGACGTCGTTGCGCACAACGTCTCGGTGATGGTCGTCCAGGCCGACGGCGCCGCCTACGTCCTCGACGCCGCGCCCGAGCAGGCCCGCCAGGCGCTGGAGACGATCTCCGGCACCGGCCGGCAGGCGCTGGCCGAGATGCGCCGGCTGCTGGGTGTGCTGCGCACCGGCGAGCAGGCCGAGGGCGGGGAGTACGTGCCCCAGCCCGGCGTCGAGCAGCTCGCCGACCTCATCGACCAGGTCCGGGGCGCGGGGTTGCCGGTCGACTTCCGGGTGGTCGGCGAGCCGCGTCCGCTGCCCAGCAGCGTCGAACTGACCGCGTACCGCATCGTCCAGGAAGCACTGACCAACACCCGCAAGCACGGCGGCCCCGACGTCAGCGCCACCGTCCGCCTCACCTACCGGGACGGCGACCTCGATCTGCTCATCGAGGACGACGGCCGGGGCGCGCAGCACGAGCTCTACGAGTCGGGCGGTGCGGACGGGCTCGGCCACGGCCTGATCGGTATGCGCGAGCGGGTCGGCATGGTCGGCGGGATCCTCGACGCCGGGCCACGGCCGGGCGGTGGCTTCCGGGTCAATGCCGTGCTGCCGCTCAAGGCGGAGCGGTGAGCCGCCGGATCGCGCCAGCGGACGGTCGGCTGGGTCGGCGGCCGGCTGCCGGGCGGACGGCTGCCGGCTGGGGCGGCGCGCTGTGGTCCGGTTCTTATGGTTCTTCCGCTTCTTTCGGTTCCTCCACTTCTTTCGGGCGGCGCAGGTCCGCTCGGTCGATTGCCGCTCGGCCGGTTGCTACCTCGCTGGCTGCCGTGCGGCCGGTTGCCACCTCGCCGGTTGCCGCTCGGCCGGTTGTCACATGGCCGGTTTCGCCATTCCGCGGTGGCCTAGGGGCCGGCTCTTCCGGAGGGCTCGGCGCCGCGCGGACCGATCCGGTTCGCCCCGGTCCCGTACGGTGTCACGCCATGCGCTCCGGCCTCGTTCGTCTCCACCCGGTTCGTCTCCACCTTGTTCGTTGCGGCCTTGTGCCTTGTGTACTTCCGTCTCGTCCGCCCCAGCTGACCCGTGAAGGGATCTCCCTGCCATGACCATCCGCGTGATGCTCGTCGACGACCAGGTGCTGCTGCGCACCGGCTTCCGGATGGTGCTGGCCGCACAACCCGACATGGAAGTCGTCGCCGAGGCGGGCAACGGGGCGGAGGCCCTGGAGGTGCTGCGGTCCGCCGAGGTGGACGTGATCCTCATGGACGTCCGGATGCCGCACCTCGACGGCGTCGAGGCCACCCGCCGGATCTGCGGGGGCGGACAACCGGAGGGCGCCCCGAAGGTCCTCATCCTGACCACCTTCGACCTGGACGAGTACGCCTTCTCCGCGCTGAAGGCCGGGGCCAGCGGCTTCATGCTCAAGGACGTGCCGCCGAACGAACTCCTCGCCGCGATCCGCGCGGTGCACAGCGGGGACGCGGTCGTCGCGCCGTCCACCACCCGCCGCCTCCTGGACCGCTTCACGCCGATGCTGCCCGCCACCTCCGGTGAGCCCGCGCGACCCGAGTTGGAGCGGCTGACCGACCGTGAGCGGGAGGTGCTGCTGTTGGTCGCGCAGGGGCTCTCGAACGGTGAGATCGCGGCGCGGCTGGTGCTGTCCGAGGCCACGGTCAAGACCCATGTGGGCCGGATCCTGACGAAGTTGAGTCTGCGGGACCGGGTGCAGGCGGTGGTGCTGGCGTATGAGACGGGGCTGGTCCGGGCCGGGGGCGCCGGAGCGTAGCGGGGGCGACCGGGTCAGCCGGGTCGACCGGGTCGACCGGGTCGGTTGTGCCACGGGATCGGCCCGGTCCGTGCGCCGGGAGCGGTGGCCGGAGCGATGGCCGGTACGGGCATTGACGCGGACACGTAAACAAGACCAGATTGGCGCGCGGTAAGGAAACTTTCCTAACAGAAGGGTTCCCCGTGCGCAGAAGCATGCTCGCCCTCGCCACCGCCTCCGGCGCCGCACTCCTCGCCGCCGCGGCGCTTCCCGCCACCGCCCAGCCGGCCGCGCACCGCGCCGCGCCGCGCGCCGCCCTTCAGGAAGGCTCGGTCTCCGCGGCCCAACTGCTCGCCAAGCTCAAGGACTGTACGCAGCTGTCGAACGGCAAATACAGCACCGACGAGGGGACCCCGGCCACCGTCCCGGTCTGCGGTAAGAACGGCGCCGTCTTCTGGAAGGCCGACATGGACGTCGACTGCGACGGGCAGATCACCGCGCAGTGCAACGCCGACACCGACCCCTGGTTCCAGGACGACACCGCGTTCCCCCAGTCCGACGGCAAGCCCCTCAACGCCGCGAAGCTGCCCTACGTCGTGGTCCCCAGCGTCAGCAACATCTGGAACTACCAGTCCGCGGGCATCAAGGGCGGCGGCGTGGTCGCCATCCTCTACAACAACCAGGTCGAGTACGCCGTCGTCGGTGACACCGGCCCCAACAAGATCATTGGGGAGGCGTCCTACGCGGCCGCGAAAGGGCTGGGCATCGACCCCAACCCGGAGACCGGCGGCGCGGATTCGGGCGTCACCTACGTGTTGTTCAAGAACTCCCAGGCTTCGCCCATCGAGAGCCACGCCGACGCGGTCAGCCGCGGCGACGCCCTGGCGAAGAAGTTCCTACAGGAGAACTGACGGGGGGAGGGGCGAGGGGCGCGGTGGTGAGGGGAGACGGTGGGGGTAGGGGCGGCTGGGTTTGGGGTCTGGGGAGGGCGCGGATGGGCGGTGAGCCGGAACGGTTGTCCGCTCCGCGCCCCCGTCCGTCCGGCCGTCCAACGGCGTCTGCTCGGCGCGGTACGCGCTCCTAGCGCAGTACGCCCTCAAGGAAGTCGCTGCCCAGCCGGGCCACCACCTGGAGGTCCAACTGATGCAGGACGTAACGCCCGCGGCGCCGGGTCTGTAGCAGTCCCGCCTTCTTCAGTACCGCGATGTGCCGTGACACCTCCGGTGCCGTGATGCCGAACGTGGTCGCCAGCTCCCCCGTCGTGTGCGGACCCCGCGACAGGGTGCGGCACAGCCGCATCCGCATCGGGTGACCGAGCGCCTCCAGCCGCTGCTGGACGAGTTCCAGCGTGGCGGGGGCCGGCAACTCCGGGCTGGCAACCGGGTATTGGAGCACCGGGCGCCAGCCGGGAGCGTGGCTGAACAGCAGATGCGGCCAGCCGAACGACGTCGGAAGGAAGGTGACGCCGGGATCGGCGGGGTCGGCGAACCCCGTCGTACGGCCACTGGCCAGCTTGTCGACCAGGATGCGGGTGGTGCCGCTGCCGTCCTGGGCCTCGTCCAGCCGCAGCGCCAGCGAGGTCGCGGTCAGCGTTTCGGCGAGGCCCTTGCGGCGCAGCAGCTCGGTCTTGTGTCGGGCGTCGGCGGCCAGTTGGATGCTCACCCGCCGCCAGATGTCCCCGAAAAACGCATCCTCGCAGTCCTCGAAGAGACGGCGCAGCCACACCCGCAGGCCGTCGGGGTCGGTCAGCATCCGGTCCGTGAACGCCGCCTGCCGCGGGCCGCGAGCCGCCGCCATCTCCCGTACGCGCGCCCGCTCGCCCTCGTCGACCAGGGGCGACGGCGTGGGCCGGGTGTACTTGGGCGAGCAACTGATCTCGAAGGCGGCGGCCACGAACCGCTCGTCGTCGATCTTGTCCAGCTCGTCCAGTTCCTCGGCCAGCGTTGCTCCGGGGCGGGTGGGCAGCAGGATGTCGGAGCGGGCGGACCGCCACAGGAAGTCCGCCTCGCACAGCCGGTCCGCCAGGTCGGTCTTCAGCCCGGCGTTGGTCGCGGTGACCCAGCCGTGCAGCCCGGGGTGGTGACCCGGCTCGGACAGCGCGTGCAGCGCCGCGCCCAATTCGGCCAGCGGAGAGGGCGCGAAGACGATGCGTTCCAGCGGTAGCCCGGTGATGTCGATGACGTTGGACATGTGTCCATCATGCGTGAGGCCGTGACCTGCAACGTCGTCGATTGACGGCTCTCGTCAATCGACGCGCCAGGGGACGCCCGGCCGTCCCACAGTGAGGGCCATGGACACCACGCAGCAGCACCTCCTCGACAGCTACCGTGCCGCCCAGCGAGGCGAGGCCGTCCCGCCCGCACCGGGCGAGGCCACCGTCCGCACCGCCCGGGAGATCCAGCAGTGGCACCGCTTCCAGGCCGTGGTCACGGATCCCGCGGAGCGCTGGTGGGGGCGCGACGGGCGGCTCCTACGAGGGGCCGCGGCACTGCTGGCCCGCCGCACCCGGCCCCTGCACGGCCACACCGCCACACCGACCTGGTCCGGCCCCGGGCAGCCGCCCGCCGAGCGCGCGGGCAGCCACCACGTGGGCTCGAACCGTGCCGCAACCGCCCTCGCGGAACCGTGCAACGCGGGTCCGAGCGACACCTGAGCGGACCATGCGGGAGCGGGCTATGAGGGAGCGGCCATGCGATAGCGGGAACGATGCGCTGTCGCTGTCGCTGTCGCCGGGATCGGTGAGCCGTAGCCGTCACGGTTTCGATGAGCCGTAGCCGCCACGGCAACGATGAGCTGTTGCCGTTACCCGTCACCCGTCACCCGTCACCCGTTACCTGTCACCCGTTACCCGTCACCCGTCACCCGTTACCCGTCACCCGTTACCCGTCACCCGTCACCCGTCACCCGTCACCCCCGGTCACCCGTCGATGCGTCGGATGAAGTCGCCCACCGCCGTGCGTATCTCCTCCGCTGTCCACTCCAGTGCGGGGGATGCGACCGTCACCTCCGTCATTGCCACGCCGGGCGGTCCGGCCGAGCCGGGCTCGTACCACTTGCGGAACAGCGTCGTCCTGGTTTCCTCCGCCTGGCGGGTGCCCGCTTCGGTCAAGACCTCCGGTGGGTGCGGCAGCCATACCTGGAATTCATGGGTGTACGGCTCTTCGGGATGCACCCGGAACCAGGGCACGCCGGCCTCCGCCAGGCCCTCCCGCAAGGCCCGGGCGACGACCTTGGCCTGCGCGACGTACGCCGGCAGTCGGGGCAGTTCGTGGTCGAGTCCGGCCAGGGCGGCGAGTGCGGTCGGCCACTGCTGGAACAACTGGCCGCCGTAGCGGTGCCGCCAGGCGCGGGCCTCTGCGACGAACTCCTCGGTGCCCGCCAGGGCGGCGCCCGCTATGCCGTCCAGCGACTTGTAGAAGGAGACGTAGACGCTGTCCGCGAGGGCGGCGATCTCCGGGAGCGACCTGCCGAAGTGCGGAGCGGACTCCCACAGCCGGGCGCCGTCGAAGTGCACCACCGCGTCCAGGTCCCGCGCCGCGGCGACCACCGACTCCAGCTCCTCCCAGCTGGGGAGGACGTATCCGGCGTCCCGCAGCGGGAGTTCGAGGGTGAGGGTGCCGAACGGCTCCTGGAGGTCGTAGATCTCGTCGGCGGTCGCCAGACGCGGGGCGGTCGTCGGATGCACCATGCGCAGCCCGCTGACCACCGCATAGGCATCGCGCTCATGGACCTCCAGGTGGGACAGCGGGTGGCCGGCGACCGTCGCATTGCCGGTGCGGCCTGCCCAGCAGCGGAGCGCCACCTGCTGCGCCATCGTTCCGGTCGGGAAGAACACGGCGGCCGCGGTGCCCAGAGCGTCGGCGGTCCGGCGCTCCAGCTCGCCGATGATGCTGTCGTCGTCGCCGTAGAAGTCCGTCCAGTCGTCCAGGTCGTATACGCCGGGGGCGTCGGCCGTCAGGCGGGCCAACCGCTCGGCGATCGTCTCCGGTGGGCGGGCGCCGGACAGCGTCCGCACCGAGCCGCGGTACGCGGCCAACCGCCGGGCCCGCTCGTCCACCGCGCCGTCCGGGTCGTCATCCGTTGCCGTCTCCACCGGGCCGTCATCCGTCGCGGTCTCCACCGGGTCGTCCGTCGTCGTGGCCGCCGCGGGGCTGCTCCCCCTGTCGTCGACGGCCGCCTCCGTCGCGGCCCCGGCCCCGCCTGCCGCAGCCGCTCCCGCGCTCCCGGTCGCCGTCCGCTCATCGTCCCCGCCGGTGTGCTTCCCGTCCTCGACCGGCGGCTTCCCGGTCTCCGTCGTGTGCTTCCCGCCCTCGGTCATGGCCCCCGCCTCCACTTCGTCCCGCGCCGTCCGCGCGTGGTGTCGAAACCGATCATCGCGCAGCCGCCGGCGACGCCGCGAGCCCTGTGGATAACTCTCCGAACCGGTGCGGACCGGGGGATTCCGGTTCTGCCCCGAGGGTGCTCCGAGACCCTCGTCTCACCCTCTGTACGGCTCTCAGGCCGGCGGGAGGTACTCGCGTAGCATGGCGACGAATCGTCCGGTACCCCTCGCGGACTGGAACGGAAGGCCATCGCCCCGTGAACCCACACCCATCCATCGAGGCCCAGGACCGGCCCGCCCGGCTCACCGTCGGAGTCGTCGGGGCAGGTCGCGTCGGGCCCGCGCTCGCCGCGTCGCTCCAGCTCGCAGGGCATCGTCCGGTGGCCGTCTCGGGGGTCTCCGACACCTCCGTGCGACGCGCCGCCGAACTGCTGCCCGGTGTCCCGCTGGTCACCCCGGCGGAGGTGCTCGCCCGTGCGGACCTCGTGCTGCTGACCGTCCCCGATGACGCCCTGGCCGACCTGGTGAGCGGCCTCGCCGAGACCGGTGCCGTACGGCCGGGCCAACTGCTGGTGCACACCTCCGGGCGTTTCGGGACGGCGGTGCTGGACCCGGCCACCCGGGCCGGTGCGCTGCCACTGGCGCTGCACCCGGCCATGACGTTCACCGGGACGTCCGTGGACGTGCAGCGCCTGGCCGGCTGCCCGTTCGGGGTGACCGCGCCGGAGGAGCTGCGGATGGCCGCGGAGGCACTGGTCATCGAGATGGGCGGGGAGCCCGAGTGGATCGTGGAATCCGCCCGCCCGCTCTACCACGCGGCGCTCGCCATCGGAGCGAACTACCTGGTCACCCTGGTGGCGCAGGCCATGGAGCTACTGGAGAAGGCCGGGGTGCGGGCCCCGGACCGGATGCTCGGCCCGCTGCTCGGCGCGGCCCTGGACAACGCGCTGCGGTCCGGTGACGCCGCCCTGACGGGCCCGGTTGCCCGAGGGGACGCCGGGACCGTGGCGGCCCACGTGGCGGAGTTGCGCAAGCACGCCCCGCAGGCCGTCGCCGGCTATCTGGCCATGGCCCGTACGACCGCCGACCGGGCGCTGGCGCACGGCCTGCTCAAGCCGGAGCTGGCTGAGGAGTTGCTGGATGTGCTCGCGGGGCCGGCCGCCGACGGTGGCGCCACCGGCCCGGCCGCGTCCTCCGGAGGGCAGGCGCCCTCCGACGGGCCAGAGAGCGAGCGGGACGGCGACCGACCCACCGGCCACAACGGCGACGAGCCCACCGGCCCCGAACCGACCGACACCGGACCGCCCCGCCCCCCTTCCTCTGGTTCCCCTGGTTCCCCTGGTTCTGAGTCCCCCGATTCTGGATCCCCCGAGCCCGGCCCCCACGGAGGCGACTCATGACCTCCTCGCCCGTCAGCCCGCCCCCGGACGCCGCCCGACCGGCGCCGGGACCCCAGCTCGTGCACACCGCCGCGGCGCTGCGCGCGCTGCCGCGGCGCAGCGGCGTACGGGCCGTTGTCATGACCATGGGCGCGTTGCACGAGGGCCACGCCGCCCTGATCCGGGCCGCTCGGGAACGGGTGGGGCCGCAGGGTCAGGTGGTGGTCACGGTGTTCGTCAACCCGCTGCAGTTCGGGGCCGGCGAAGACCTCGACCGCTACCCGCGGACCCTGGACGACGACGTGCTGCTGGCCGCCCGGGCGGGCGCGGACGCCGTCTTCGCACCGTCGGCCGACGAGGTCTACCCGGGCGGAGAACCGCAGATCCGTATTTCCGCCGGCCCGATGGGCACCGTCCTGGAGGGCGCCAGCCGCCCCGGGCACTTCGACGGGGTGCTCACCGTCGTCGCCAAGCTGCTCCATCTGACCGCGCCGGACCTGGCGTTCTTCGGGGAGAAGGACGCCCAACAGCTCGCCGTCATCCGGCGGATGGCCGCCGACCTGAATTTCCCGGTCGAGATCGTCGGCGTCCCGACGGTCCGGGAGGCCGACGGGCTGGCCCGCTCCAGCCGCAACCGCTACCTGTCCGGCCCGGAACGGCGCACCGCGCTCGCGCTGTCCGCGGCGCTCTTCGCCGCCCGCGACCGGCTCACCGCCGAGGAGGCGCTGCGCGCCCGTGCCGCCTCCGCCGGGTACCCCGGGCAGGACCGTTCCGCGGCGCTGGCCGCCCTCGGGGAGGACCGGGCGGCCGCCGACGCGCACGCTGTCGCCTACGCCGCGGGCCCGCTGCACGGCCCGTCCGTGGCCTGCGCCGCGGCCGGCATGGTGCTGGCGGACGCCGCCCACCTGGACCCGCCGCTGCACCTGGATTACCTGGCCCTGATCGACCCCCGCGACTTCACCGAGGTCCCCGACGGGTACGAGGGCGAGGCGATCCTCGCGGTGGCCGCCAAGGTGGGCACCACCCGGCTCATCGACAACATCCGGCTCGTCTTCACCGCGAGCGGGGCCCCGTATCCGCCCGCCGCCCCAGAGCGGCACGCTGGCTCCCAGGAGGAGCCCGCACCCGGGCCGGCCTCCGGAGTCCCAAGGAAATCCAGGAAGTCCACTCCACCCCAAGGCCCCCTCGGAGC
The DNA here is from genome assembly GCF_050471125.1 of Streptomyces sp. RGM 3693. Classification (NCBI taxonomy): domain Bacteria; kingdom Bacillati; phylum Actinomycetota; class Actinomycetes; order Kitasatosporales; family Streptomycetaceae; genus Streptomyces; species Streptomyces sp. RGM 3693. Next base: position 310,929 of record NZ_JBMPPQ010000005.1, on the reverse strand, counting down.
GACCCGATGACCGCTACCGGAACCGCCACCGCCCCCACTGGCATACGTCTCACCGCCCCCGCCCCCGGGTGGTCCATCACGGCGGACGTCGTCGTGGTGGGCTCCGGCGTCGCCGGGCTGACCGCCGCGCTGCGCTGTGCCGCCGCCGGCCGCCGGACCGTCGTCGTCACCAAAGCCCAGCTCGACGACGGCTCCACCCGTTGGGCGCAGGGTGGGATCGCCGCGGCCCTGGGGGACGGCGACAGCCCCGAGCAGCACTTGGCCGACACCCTCGTCGCGGGCGCCGGCCTGTGTGACGAGGAGGCCGTGCGGATGCTGGTGACCGAGGGGCCGGACGCCGTCCACCGGCTGATCGCGGCCGGCGCCCGTTTCGACACCGCCCCCGGGAGCGACGAGATCGCGCTCACCAGGGAGGGCGGCCACCACCGCCGCCGGATCGCGCACGCCGGCGGCGACGCCACCGGGGCGGAGATCTCCCGCGCGCTGGTCGCCGCGGTCCGCGCCGCGGGACTGCGCACCATCGAGAACGCGCTGGTCCTCGACCTCCTCACGGACGCCGAGGGCCGGACCGCCGGCGTCACCCTGCACGTCATGGGGGAGGGCCAGCACGACGGGGTCGGTGCCGTACACGCGCCGGCGGTGGTGCTCGCCACCGGAGGCATGGGCCAGGTGTTCTCCGCGACCACCAACCCGGCTGTCTCCACCGGCGACGGGGTGGCCCTGGCGCTGCGCGCCGGCGCCGAGGTCTCGGACCTCGAATTCGTCCAGTTCCACCCGACCGTGCTCTACCTGGGGTCGGAAGCGGAGGGCCAACAGCCGCTGATCTCCGAGGCGGTACGGGGCGAGGGCGCCCATCTGGTCGACGCCGACGGCACCCGCTTCATGGTCGGACAGCACGAACTCGCCGAGCTGGCCCCGCGCGACATCGTGGCCAAGGCGATCACGCGCCGGGCCCAGGAGCAGGGCGCCGAGCACATGTACCTGGACGCCCGCCACTTCGGCGCCGAGATGTGGGAGCACCGCTTCCCGACCATCCTGGCCGCCTGCCGCGCGCACGGCATCGACCCGGTCACCGAGCCGATACCGGTCGCCCCGGCCGCCCACTACGCCTCCGGCGGCGTCCGCACCGACCTGTACGGCCGGACCACCGTGCCCGGCCTGTACGCGTGCGGCGAGGTGGCCTGTACCGGCGTGCACGGCGCCAACCGGCTGGCCTCCAACTCCCTGTTGGAGGGCCTGGTGTTCGCGGAGCGGATCGCCGCGGACATCGTCGCCAACGGGACGACGGCCTCGGCCGCCGCCCCCGTGGAGGCCCGCGCCCCGCTGCCCCTCCTGGTGCCCGAGGCCCGCACCGCCGTCCAACGGATCATGACCGCTGGTGCTGGTGTGCTGCGCAGCGCGGCCAGCCTCGCCCGGGCCGCCGACGACCTCGACCACCTGCAGCGGGAGGCCGCCGAGGCGGCCGTGGAGCCCGTCGCCGCCTCCGTCAAGGCCCCCGAGCCCGGTGTGGAGGCATGGGAGGTCACCAACCTGCTGTGCGTCGCCAGGGTCCTGGTCGCCGCCGCGCGGCGCCGCGAGGAGACCCGCGGCTGCCATTGGCGCGAGGACCACCCGGACCGCGACGATGCCTCCTGGCGCCGGCACTTCCGCATCACCCTCGGCGCCGACCGCACCCTGAGCATCCATACGACACAGACCGCCGGCTTCCCGTCGACCGTCGGTCCCACCCCTCAGTCCGCCCTCACTCCCGATACGGAGCCCACCCCGTGAGCAGCACCCCCGGCACCCCCGGTGACCTCCCCCTCCTCCAGATCGGTCGGCCCGGCGCCACCCCCGCCGGCGGCGGCTGCGGCGACGCCTGCGGGTGCGCCGGCGGCGACGACGCCTACGAGCTGGACCCGCTGACCTGCGGGCTGGACCCGGACCTGGCCGCGCTCCTGGTGGCCGCCGGGCTCGACCCCGTCCAGGTGGAGGACATCGCGCACATGGCCATCGAGGAGGACCTCGACCAGGGCGTGGACGTGACCACCGTGGCGACCGTCCCCGAAGACGCCGTCGCCACCGGGGACTTCACGGCCCGTGAGGACGGCACGATCGCCGGACTGCGGATCGCCGAGGCGGTGCTGTCCGTCGTGTGCACCGACGAGTTCGCGGTCGAGCGGCACGTGGAGGACGGCGCGCGGGTGGTGGCCGGACAGAAGCTGCTGTCGGTCACCACGCGGACCCGTGACCTGCTCACCGCCGAGCGCAGCGCGCTGAACCTCCTGGGCCGACTGTCCGGCATTGCCACCCTGACCCGCGCCTGGGCGGACGTCCTCGAAGGCACCGAGGCCAAGGTCCGCGACACCCGTAAGACGACGCCGGGCCTGCGCGCACTGGAGAAGTACGCGGTGCGCTGTGGCGGTGGCGTCAACCACCGGATGTCGCTGTCCGACGCGGCGCTCATCAAGGACAACCACGTCGTGGCGGCGGGCGGCGTCGCGGCGGCGTTCACGGCCGTACGGGACGAGTTCCCCGGGGTGCCGATCGAGGTGGAGGTTGACCGGCTCGACCAGATCCCGCCGATCCTCGCCGAGGGCGCCGACCTGATCCTGCTGGACAACTTCACGCCGGAGCAGACCCGGGAGGCCGTGGAGCTGGTGGCCGGCCGCGCGGTCCTGGAGTCCTCGGGCCGACTCACCCTCGACAACGCCCGCGGGTACGCGGAGACCGGCATCGACTACCTGGCGGTGGGGGCGCTCACCCACTCCGCCCGGGTCCTCGACATCGGCCTGGACCTGCGGGAGGGCGACGACGCGACCGAGGCCGCGACCGCCGGTGCGCACGACGACGAGAGCCGCTGACCGCCATGCTGCTGACCATCGACGCAGGCAACACCCGCGCACCCGTCACCCCACCCACCACCCCAGGCGAGCCCTTCGTGCGTGACGTGAACCGGAGGCGGTGCGGACCATGCTGCTGACCATCGACGTAGGCAACACCCATACCGTGCTGGGCCTGTTCGACGGCGAGGAGATCGTCGAGCACTGGCGGATCTCCACCGACGCCCGGCGCACCGCCGATGAACTGGCGGTGCTCCTCCAGGGCCTGATGGGCATGCACCCGCTGCTCGGGGAAGACCTGGGCGACAACATCGAGGGCATCTCCATCTGCTCCACGGTCCCCTCGGTGCTCCACGAGCTGCGCGAGGTGACCCGCCGCTATTACGGGGACGTCCCCGCCGTCCTGGTGGAACCGGGCGTCAAGACGGGCGTCCCGATCCTCATGGACAACCCCAAGGAGGTCGGCGCCGACCGGATCATCAACGCGCTGGCGGCCGTTGAGCTGTACGGCGGCCCCGCGGTGGTCGTCGACTTCGGTACGGCCACCACCTTCGACGCGGTCAGCGCGCGCGGCGAGTACGTGGGCGGTGTGATCGCCCCCGGCATCGAGATCTCCGTGGACGCGCTGGGCGTCAAGGGTGCCCAGCTCCGCAAGATCGAGCTGGCCCGGCCGCGCAGCGTCATCGGGAAGAACACCGTCGAGGCGATGCAGTCCGGCATCCTCTACGGCTTCGCGGGCCAGGTGGACGGCGTGGTGCAGCGGATGGCCCGAGAGCTGGCCGCCGACCCGGACGACGTGACGGTGATCGCCACCGGCGGGCTGGCGCCGATGGTGCTCGGCGAGTCCTCGGTGATCGACGAGCACGAGCCCTGGCTGACCCTCATCGGCCTGCGGCTGGTGTACGAGCGCAACGTCGGGCGGCTTTAACGAGGGCGGCGGGCGGCAGGGGCGCGGCCGGTTCCGCATTGGCGCGGCCGTGTGACGCGCGCCCCGCTGCCGCGCCACCGAATGCAAATTAAGAGGTTTTTGTCCGAATTGGCCGTAAAGTCGCGGCATGCCAATGCCATACGGATCCCGCGGCGGCATGGCCTTCGGCGCCGATGAGTTGCGTGTACTCCGTCGCGCCCTCGCCCATGCCCTCCAGACGACCTCTCCCGCCGTGCCCCTGGGCGCCCCCGGCTCGGACCGGTCGCAGGACGTCCAGGAATACCTCCGGCTGGCCGAGGCGGTGGACGAAGCGGTCCGCGAAGGTGCCCGCCTGCGCGCCTTCCTGCTCGCCGACCTCGCCCGCTACCGCGACGCCCTGCCCGGTGCCGCCACCGGCTACCTCACGCGGCTCCAGGAGGTGCTGACGGCCGGCCATGTCCCCGGCCCCGACGACCTCGCCGCACTGCGCTCGCTGCTTGTCCGGCCCGCCGCCGAGGCCGAGCGCAAACGCCGCAGCGCCCTGCTCCGGCACTGCGAGCGGCTGGCCGAACAATCCGTACGGGCGCGGCTGCGCGCGCTGCCGGGCGGGCGCTCGGGCGCTTCCCCGGACGCCCTGCCGAGCGGCCGCACGGGCGGTCGTTCGCGCCCTTCCGGCCTGGTGTCCCGGAGGGGGGCGGCCTCCCGGCTGGACTCCGGGGCGGACCCGAAGCAGGATCCCCAACAGGAGCCGCGCCCGGCGCCCCGCCGGGAACCGCCCCAGCCCGCGCCGGACCCCAAGGCGCCGCGGCCCGACCGCCCCATCCCGACTCCTGGTGAGGTGTTCCCGCCCCGCCGCAAGCCCGCCCCGCCCCCGGAGACCCGCACCGCTTGAGCGCTGCGTACTCTGGCTGGGTACTGTCGCGGGCTTACGCCTTGAAGGAGGCCCATGCCATGGATTACGTCGCTGCGCTGCTCCCGCCCGTAGTGATGGCCGTCGCCTTCACCTGTCTGATCGTCACGATGGTCAAGAGCCAGGGTGGTCAGAACAAGTCGAAGGAGGACGCAGCCGTCGACGAGGCGTTCGCCCGCGCCGAAGCCGCCGGGCAGGAGCCCAAGGCGTTCAGCGCCTGAACTGCCGCCATTTCCGGCGGACCGCTCGCTCAGTACGGCCCGGGATTGACCGTCCCGGGCCGTACTTCCTTTTTCCGGACCAAACGCAACGAGATCAACCGGCATTCGCGACATCTCCCACTATTCTTCTTGTGTGCCGAGACGCTTGGGTGATCTGGAAGACGCGGTGATGACACGGGTCTGGGAGTGGAACCGCCCAGTCACCGTTCGAGAAGTTCTGGAGGATCTCCAGAAGGAACGGTCGATCGCCTACACCACGGTCATGACCGTATTGGACAACCTTCATCAGAAGGGCTGGGTACGCCGCGAAGCCGAAGGCCGCGCCTATCGATATGAGGCGGTCTCCACTCGCGCCGCCTACTCGGCCGCACTGATGAACGAAGCGTGGTCCGCCAGCGACAACCCCGCGGCCGCACTAGTGGCCTTCTTCGGCATGATGTCGCCGGAACAACGGCACGCACTCCGCGATGCCGTACGGATGGTGCAGGTCGACGATCCGCCCGAAGCCGCGGAAGAACAGGTGGCGGCCCCGGAACACTCGGGGGAACAGGCCCGGGAAGAAGAGCCGCAAGCCGCGGATGAAGCGCCGGCCGGCGAAGGAGATGAACCCGGAGCGGGGTCCGGCAGCAAGGGGCGATAGCGTCCGGGCATGCCAGCGCATTCAAAAGGGCTCACCGTCCGCCGTGCCCGGACCAGCGATGTACCGGCCGTGCGCCGCCTCATCGACGCCTACTCGCGCGACGGGATCCTGCTCGACAAAGCCACCGTCACGCTTTACGAGGACATCCAGGAGTTCTGGGTGGCCGAGCGGGACGAAGACGCCGAGGTCGTCGGCTGTGGCGCACTGCACGTCATGTGGGAAGACCTGGCAGAGGTCCGCACCCTGGCGGTGGACCGGACACAGCGGGGTACCGGGGTCGGCCATCAAGTCCTGGACAAGTTGCTCGCTACCGCCCGGTGGCTGGGAGTGCGGCGAATTTTCTGCCTCACCTTCGAAGTCGACTTCTTCGCCAAGCACGGCTTCGTGGAGATCGGCGAGACTCCCGTAGACGGGGATGTCTACAGCGAACTGCTGCGTTCCTATGACGAGGGCGTTGCGGAGTTCCTCGGCCTCGAACGAGTGAAGCCCAACACCCTGGGCAACAGTCGCATGCTTCTGCACCTGTGATCAGCGTTCTATGTCCGAATCGCTCCCCTATCTCATGGCTACGGAAGCATGCGTTCCCCGGTCGGTGGGCAAGTGAACCCTACCCAAGGGTTTGTGTTTTTCCCGGAAAAGCGGTTTGCTTTCCGTCGTAATCCACATTCGATGAAAGGGAATCCTGGTGGCACAGAAGGTTCAGGTTCTTCTTGTCGACGACCTCGACGGTGGCGAAGCCAACGAGACCGTGACGTTCGCTCTCGACGGTAAGTCCTACGAGATCGACCTCTCCGACGCCAACGCGGACAAGCTGCGCGAGTCGCTTGCCGACTTCGTGAAGGCCGGCCGCAAGACCGGTGGCCGTTCTGCCGGTCGAGGCAAGGCCCGTGCGGCGTCTGCCGGCTCTCCGGACACCGCGAAGATCCGCGCCTGGGCGAAGGAGAACGGCTACAACGTGAATGACCGTGGCCGCGTCCCCGCCGACATTCGTGAGGCATTCGAGAAGGCCAACGGCTGATCGCCGTACGGGCGATCCGATTGGCCATTACAAGCACGCACCAACCGGGCCCGGTGGCACTCCGTTGCCGCCGCGCTCACGAGCCGTACGAGGTCGGGGGCGCCCCCAACGTCCCCGATTCCTGTCCCGATCCCCGTGGTGGGCAGGGAATCCTCCGCCTCGTATCCGGGCCGGGGAGGCCGCACCCACCCCGCGGCCTCCCGCGCGCCGCAGCCGCCTGACCCGCGGCCCTGTGAGGGGAGCGCCGGCGCGGGCATCCGCCCCCCGGCTCCACGTGCGGTGAGATCCGCCGCGAGGGTGCCCCACTCCAGCCATTCCAGGATTCCCGGAAGCTCCTCCGCGCCGCCGGCCGCGATGAGCAGGAGCAGTTTCGGTCGATCCTGCGCTGTCTTCCCGCCCCGTCCGGGCCGCAGCAGCGCGACCGGGCCGGTGTGCGCCACCCGCTTCAGTACGGCGCCGCCCGCGTCGGCGGGCATTTCCAGGACGTCGAAGCGCAGTCCCGTGAGCAGTTCCAGCGGCTCCGTGCCGGTCGTCGGCCAGCCCAGCTCTTCCTCGTACCACCGGCGGACGGTGGGGCGGGGGGAGCGGGGTCGCGGAAGCGCGCGGGCCATGTCCGGTGCAACTGCCGGCATCGGCGAAGGTTACGTTGCGTATGCGGATAGTCGCGTTGCGTGTAATGCCGAGGGGAGTGCGGAAGCGCTGTGGGGTGTGTGGGTGTTCGCCCGTAGCGGAGGGGAAACACCCACGCCGCATGGAGTGTCAGTGGCAGCGGGTAAGAAAGTCTCAGTGGGAAGAGACGCTGTGACCGGCGGGCTCAGCAGTTTGTCGTCATCTTTGGCCGGCGGTGGACGGTGTGTCGGCGAGGGGTGCGTTCGCCACGGGCGTAGTGGCGGCATGCGTATATGCCTGGCCTGCGGGAACATCGTCTCGCACCATCGAGTTGGAGCAGATGTCAGCTGTTCGGCAGTAAATTTCCCCGTCGGAGCGGGGTGATCCGGACGGGTGTCGGCAGTTGGAATGAGCTGTCCCGCCCTGCGGGACTAGCATGCGGAAGGACAGGGAGGGGACCGACCCCTAACTGCCTGACCGCTCTGAGGAGCGATTAACGATGTTCGAGAGGTTCACCGACCGTGCGCGGCGGGTTGTCGTCCTGGCTCAGGAAGAAGCCCGGATGCTCAACCACAACTACATCGGCACCGAACACATCCTCCTGGGTCTGATCCACGAGGGTGAGGGTGTCGCCGCTAAGGCCCTGGAGAGCCTCGGCATTTCGCTCGAGGCGGTCCGCCAGCAGGTGGAGGAGATCATCGGTCAGGGCCAGCAGGCCCCGTCCGGCCACATCCCCTTCACGCCCCGTGCCAAGAAGGTCCTGGAGCTGTCGCTCCGCGAGGCCCTCCAGCTCGGCCACAACTACATCGGTACCGAGCACATCCTGCTCGGCCTGATCCGCGAGGGCGAGGGCGTCGCCGCCCAGGTCCTCGTGAAGCTGGGCGCTGACCTGAACCGAGTGCGGCAGCAGGTCATCCAGCTGCTCTCCGGTTACCAGGGCAAGGAGGCCGCCACCGCCGGCGGTCCCGCCGAGGGCACGCCCTCGACCTCCCTCGTCCTGGACCAGTTCGGCCGCAACCTCACGCAGGCCGCCCGGGAAACCAAGCTCGACCCGGTCATCGGGCGCGAGAAGGAAATCGAGCGGGTCATGCAGGTGCTGTCCCGCCGCACTAAGAACAACCCGGTCCTCATCGGCGAGCCCGGCGTCGGCAAGACGGCGGTCGTCGAGGGCCTGGCGCAGGCCATCGTCAAGGGCGAGGTGCCCGAGACCCTCAAGGACAAGCACCTCTACACCCTCGACCTGGGTGCCCTGGTCGCCGGCTCCCGTTACCGCGGTGACTTCGAAGAGCGCCTGAAGAAGGTGCTCAAGGAGATCCGCACCCGCGGCGACATCATCCTGTTCATCGACGAGCTGCACACCCTGGTCGGCGCGGGCGCCGCCGAGGGCGCCATCGACGCCGCGAGCATCCTCAAGCCGATGCTGGCGCGTGGCGAGCTGCAGACCATCGGTGCGACGACGCTGGACGAGTACCGCAAGCACCTGGAGAAGGACGCGGCCCTGGAGCGCCGCTTCCAGCCCATCCAGGTCGCCGAGCCGTCGCTGCCGCACACCATCGAGATCCTCAAGGGCCTGCGGGACCGCTACGAGGCGCACCACCGCGTGTCCATCACGGACTCCGCGCTGGTCGCCGCGGCCACCCTCGCCGACCGCTACATCTCCGACCGCTTCCTGCCGGACAAGGCGATCGACCTGATCGACGAGGCCGGCTCCCGGATGCGGATCCGCCGGATGACCGCGCCGCCGGACCTGCGCGAGTTCGACGAGAAGATCGCCGACGTCCGTCGCGAGAAGGAGTCCGCGATCGACTCGCAGGACTTCGAGATGGCCGCCGGCCTGCGCGACAAGGAGAAGCAGCTCCTGGCCGCGAAGGCGAAGCGGGAGAAGGAGTGGAAGGCCGGCGACATGGATGTCGTCGCCGAGGTCGACGAGGAGCTGATCGCCGAGGTCCTGGCCACGGCCACGGGCATCCCGGTCTTCAAGCTCACCGAGGAGGAGTCCTCACGGCTCCTGCGGATGGAAGACGAGCTGCACAAGCGCGTCATCGGCCAGAAGGACGCCATCAGGGCGCTCTCCCAGGCGATCCGCCGCACCCGTGCCGGCCTGAAGGACCCCAAGCGTCCCGGTGGCTCGTTCATCTTCGCCGGCCCGTCCGGTGTCGGTAAGACCGAGCTGTCCAAGACGCTCGCCGAGTTCCTCTTCGGCGACGAGGACGCGCTGATCTCCCTCGACATGTCGGAGTTCAGCGAGAAGCACACGGTCTCGCGGCTCTTCGGTTCGCCTCCCGGCTACGTGGGCTACGAAGAGGGCGGCCAGCTGACCGAGAAGGTCCGCCGCAAGCCGTTCTCCGTTGTCCTCTTCGACGAGGTCGAGAAGGCCCACCCGGACATCTTCAACTCGCTGCTGCAGATCCTGGAGGACGGTCGCCTGACCGACTCCCAGGGCCGGGTCGTGGACTTCAAGAACACGGTCATCATCATGACCACCAACCTCGGCACCCGGGACATCTCCAAGGGCTTCAACCTGGGCTTCGCCGCCCAGGGCGACGTCAAGACCGGCTACGAGCGGATGAAGAACAAGGTCAACGAAGAGCTCAAGCAGCACTTCCGGCCCGAGTTCCTCAACCGTGTCGACGACACCGTCGTCTTCCACCAGCTCACCGAGGAAGACATCATCCAGATCGTCGACCTCATGATCAACAAGGTGGACGAGCGGCTGAAGGACCGCGACATGGGCATCGAGCTCAGTGGCGAGGCCAAGTCGCTGCTGGCCAAGCGCGGGTACGACCCGGTGCTCGGCGCCCGTCCGCTGCGCCGCACGATCCAGCGCGAGATCGAGGACGCCCTCTCGGAGAAGATCCTCTTCAACGAGCTGCGTCCGGGCCACATCGTGGTCGTCGACGTGGAGGGCGAGGGCGAGTCCGCCAAGTTCACCTTCCGCGGCGAGGAGAAGTCGGCGGTGCCGAGCGCGCCGCCGGTGGAGTCCGCGACGGGTGGCTCGGGTCCCAACCTGAGCAAGGACGCGTAGTCCTTATCTGAGATACGCCAAGCCGCCCCGGAACCGTTCGATCGACGGTTCCGGGGCGGTTTTGTGTTGCCCGGTCAGGTGCGCGGGCGGGGGAAGAGGGTGACGTTGAGGTGGGGCGGGAGGGGGTGGTCGGGGGACGGGGTGAGGTAGGAGAGGAAGAGGTTGCGTAGGGCGGGGAGGGTCTCGATGGGGGAGAGGTCGAGGAGACCGCCGACCAGGCCGTAGAGCTGGAGAGTATTGACGCCGGGGAAGGCCGGGAGGGAGGCGGGCAGCAGGGCGCCGAATTCCGGTAGGGGGTGCTTCTCCGTATTGATGAGGCTGAGCGTCCTTACCTGGGGGAGGCGGACGTCCGGGGGAATGCGGAAGGAGGTTTCTCCTTCTGCCAAGCCGAAGGAGAAGTCCTCCAGGCCGTCGAGGCGGGAAAGCACGTGCCACTGATCGGCGGTGAAGTCGCCTGGGAGGTGCCGTAGCTGGAGGTTTTTCAGGCCCGGCCAGGTAGTGAGGCGGGCGAGGTCGGGAATTCGCGGGCCGACGACGAGATGGGCCAAGGGGGCATTCGACGGGAGGGCGTGGAGGCCCTCGGGTGGGAGCGGGGCCATGAGCGTCAGGGATTCCAGCTGGTCCATGCAGTCGAGTCCTGACGGAGTGCCTGTCCGTTCGTCATCGATCCTGCATACTCCGAGGGAGCGCAGGGGCAGATCGGCGAGTGGGGCGACGGATTCGATCGAGGGGCAGTCCTGGAGCGTCAGCGACTTCAGGGCCGGGAACTCCCGCAGGAATACCAGGTCGTCGAGGGCCGGATTGCTCAGCAGCGCGAGATGTGTGACCTGCTGGGGGTGCAGGCGCTCCAGGAGCTCCGCGGCGGTGAAGGCGCCGCTGACGGTTGTACGAGGGCGTCCGCCGAGGGAATTCAGCAGATGCAGTTCCTCGTCGGAGGAAACGGTGACAGGGGTGTCCGTGCCGAGGCTCTGGATGACCTCTTCCGCGTATCGGCCGGTGTCGAACTGGTGCCAGCGTGAGCCGAGATGGACGCGGACCGTGGGTGACGGATGATCCCGGAAGGGCTTGATGCATTCCAGGGCCGCGTCGGTGCCTATGGCGGCGGCGGTGTAGATCACTTCCTGGGCTTCGTCGTCCTCCAGGCCGTCCGGGCCGGGTAGCAGCCCCAGGACGAGCGGGCCGGCGTCGATGAGCAGTTGCGACTCCTCGCGGTTGCGGGGCGGCAGGATCCGCGCTGCACGGGAGGTGATCGCCTCCCGCACGGCGGGGTCCAGTTCGGTCGCGTGCTCCAGGCAGGCCATGGCGAGCAGGTCGGTGCGCCGGTCGTCCTCGGCGAGCAACCCCCGCAGTAATTCCCCCCGTTCGCGCGGCCGGGCGTGTGCGACGGCCATCCGGATCACGTCCTCCCACTGCGAGTCGTCGGCGTGCCGCACCAGCAGGCCGAAGTCGCCCTCTTCCACGGCGGCCTTGGCGCCCAGGTAGTCCTGGAAGGTGCGGTGGACGAAGTCCACGGTGTCGGGGGCCGGTTCGCGGAGCAGGCCGCTGCGGTGGAGGAGGTGGCGGAAGACGGCCGGGGCGGGCCCCTGGGAGGCCGCGGCGGGGACGGCCGGGAGGATGTCGGCCAGGATGCGTTCGGCGCGGTCGCGGTCGAGTTCGGTGCGGCCGTTGCGGATCAGCCAGTAGGCGAGGCGCTGGAGGAGCTGGATCTGCGGCTCGTCGGCCAGCTCGATGCCGTCCGGGCCGCGCATGTCGCGTTCCCGGTCGCGGCGGGAGAGCAGCATGCTCAGGGCGGCGTCGTAGAGCTCCTTGCGGCCGTGCGGGAGGTAGCCGCGGCGGTCGCGGTGGAGGGCGCAAATCAGGCCGCACATCAGGGGGTTGGTGGCGAGGCGGCCGAGGTCGGGTTTGGTGCGGACGGCGGTCAGGAGCGACTGCTCGTAGGCGTCGAGGAGGTCGGGCGCGTCGGGGTCGGGGCGGCGGCGCGGTGCCAGCGGGCGATGAAGGCGGCGACCTCGTCGCGGCTCATGGGGGAGAGGGTCAGTTCGTCGAAGCCGTCGGGGGTGAGCCAGTCGTCGCGGACGGCGGACGGGCGGGTGGTGACCAGCCAGAGGTTGCCGGGGAAGGCGTCGAGGAGGTCGCGCAGCCAGCGGCGGGTGGCCTCGCGTTCGGGTTCGGGGATTTCGTCGAGGCCGTCGACGAGGAGGAGGGCGCGGCCGGAGGTGAGGGTGCGGTGGGCCCAGCCGTCGGGCTGGGCGCCGGACACCGGGCAGCCGACGGCGGCCAGGAAGCGGTCGGGGGTGGGGAGGGCGGCGCCGGCGCGGGTGAGGGTGCGCAGGGGGAGGACGAAGGGGATCCGGCCGTAGAGGTGGGGGAGGTCGGTTTCGCCGGGGGGTTTGGTGCAGGAGACGGCCAGCCACTGGACGAGGGTGCTCTTGCCGGAGCCGGCGACGCCGCGGAGCAGGACCCGGTCGCGGCCGGTGAGGGCCTGGTCGGCGGGGACGGGGGCGCGGGGCGGCAGGTCCTCGAACGGGTCCTCGGCGCGGCTCGGGCCGGTCGCCTGGAGGCTCATGTACGCGGCGTCCAGGGGCCAGCGGTCCGGGGAGTTGTGCAGGTCGATGCCGTAGATGGTGAGGCGGCCGTGCTTGCGGGCGAGGTGGGAGAGGTACGTGCGCTCGAAGGCGGCGTCGGCGGCACGGGGCGAGGGATGCCGCTCGATGAACTCGTCGACGATCGCGATCAGGGCGTCCAGGCTGCGGCTCTGCTGGACCAGCGTGCGGGCGATGAAGGTCGAGCGCTGGGTGAAGAAGTGGACGATGTGCAGGCAGGCGGTGCCCGTGAGGGTCTGATGGAGCAGCTCGGCGTCCTGGGACAGCGCGCGGGCGGCCTGTGGGGCGGCGGCCGTCAGCTGCTCCGCCAGGGCGGTCGGGCCGAGGGCGACGGCCTGGACGTCGTCCATGTCGAGGGTGCCGAGGCCGGCGAGGGTGGCGGCCAGGGCGTCGGCGACGGCCGTCTCCTCGTCCTCGGGGATCGGGCGCTCGCCGGGGCCGGCGGACCGTACGGCGCGCCGCACCAGTTCCGCTGCCAGTTTGCGCAGGTCCTTGTCGCTGAGGGTGCGCCGCTCGCCCTTGAAGGAGACGAGGGCGGAGATGCGGACCGGGGCGTCGACGAGGCCGGCGCCCGGGCCTTCCTGGACGAAGAGCTTCTTGACGAGTGGTGCGACGACGCTGGACGCGAGCCGGGCGCCCAGTGCTGACGGGTCCATATGCGGTCCGTTCCCCCTGGCCGGTGCTGCCTGCTGGCTGCTGCCTGTGGTGTTGTCCGGATCAGGCTAGAGGGCCAGGCGGGGGCCGGTCAGGCGTTTTGGGATTTCCCGGTGCCCAGGATGAGGAATTGCGTAACGCGGGTCACAGCCTTTCTCGTAACGCGGGTCACATTGCCTTCTTGGATTGTGTAATGCGGGTCACGTGAAGGCTCTGGGATCTCGTGACATGGCGCACAGGGATTTGGGTCCTACTAGCGGGAGTAGGGGAATTCTGGGAGGTGAGGGGAAGGAGGGAGGGGGAGGTGAAAGTGCAGGTCAGGGCAGGTCTCGCGGGTGGCTTGGGGTGGGCTCGCGGTCGTTCCTGAGCGTCCTGACTATTACGGGTCCCGGTAGTAGGAAGGGGGCCTTGGCGTCAGGGCGTAAGCGGGTTACCAAGGAATGGCAATCCCGGACCGCAGCCGGGAAAACCATTCACTTCTCCCCGGAGGAAAAACCCGCATGTCGAAGTTTGCCGCGATACGTAATTCCAAGAAGTCCGCGAAGAACGGCAAGTTCGCGCTGCGGCATCGGGTGGCTGTCGTGGCCGCCGGTGCCGGTATCACCGCCGCGCTGGGCGCCGGGGTCGCCACTGCCGCCGACGCCGGGCTGCTGCACCTGACCGCGGGCGTCGGCAAGGCCGTCGCCGCGCAGGCCGACGCACAGGCCAAGGCCGCCACGGACGCCAAGACGGCCGCGGCGAAGGCGAAGGTGGACGTGGCGAAGAAGGCCAACGCCTGGGTGAAGCCGGTCGAGAGCTACGTCCTCGGTGAGCCCTTCGGCATCCCCGGCAGCCACTGGGCGCACAAGCACAGCGGTCAGGACTTCGTCGTGCCGACCGGCACGCAGGTCCACGCCGTCCACGCGGGCACGGTCGTCAAGGCCGGTCCGAACGGTGGCGGTGACGGTCCGGCCTACGGCAACGCGATCGTGATCAAGCACGCCGACGGCATGTACACCCAGTACGCCCACCTGTCACAGATCCAGGTCCAGGTCGGGCAGCAGGTGTCCACGGGCCAGCAGATCGGTCTGTCCGGCAGCACCGGCAACTCCACCGGCCCGCACCTGCACTTCGAGGTCCGCACCGGCCCCAACTACGGGTCGGGCATCGAGCCGACCGGATTCCTGCGGGCTCACGGCGACGCCGTCTGAGCTGAATCCGGCCGGACTGGCCGGCGGCCCGGCGGGTTCGCCGCCGTGACCAGTTCCGTGGCGACCCTGAGGATGGCTTCGCGCTTGTCCTCGGGGTCGCCCGTCACGTCGTGCATCGCGAACATCCCCGCGTGCATCGCGAACAGCGCCGTGATGCAGCGCACCTGGTCGACCAGCTCGGCGTCGTCCTCCTTGAGCAGGCCGTAGAGGGTCAGCATCCGCTCCTTGAAACGCAGGCCGATGGTCAGGTCCCGGACCGTGGCCTGGTTTTCCTGCATGAAGCGGAAGAGGTCCTCGGAGGAGCGCAGCGACTCGTGGTAGCGCCGGATCACTTCCTGCTTGGTCTCCAGGGTGCGCGGCTGCTCCTGCGCCCAGGTGATCAGCTCGTCGATGGGCCGGCACAGGTCCTCGAAGAGGCTGATGACGATGTCTTCTTTGGTCTTGAAGTGGTAGTAGAGCGCGGCCTTGGTGACGTCCAACCGCTCGGCGATCTCGCGCAGCGAGGTCTTCTCGTAGCCGTGTTCGGAGAACAGCTCCAGGGCGACGTCCTGGATGCGCTGGCGGGTGTTCCCGCGGCGCGGCTGTGATGCGCTGCTCATGCTGCTCTCCTGCGTGACGGCGGTGTCGGTGCGGGGTCCGGGCGCGGCCCGCTTCCCCAGCAATCATCTGCTGCCCCGCTGGTCACGGACGTACCCACCCCGGCATCAAAAAACTTACTTGACGCCCGGCTAGTAACCCTTCTACCTTCTGCACTGTACAGAACTAGCCGGGCGGCAAGTAAGTAAGAATCGATGGGGAAGTGATGGGGATGTCGCGAACAGCGACCCCAGCGGGGGAAATACAGGAGTCGGCGCAGGGCACGGGCAAACAGCCCGCCAGCGTACGGATGGTGCTCTTCGCACTCATGATCGCGATGCTCCTCGCGATGCTCGACAACATGATCGTCGGCACCGCCATGCCGACCATCGTCGGTGAACTGGGCGGGCTGTCGCACCTGTCCTGGGTCGTCACGGCCTACACGCTGGCCACCGCGGCGTCCACGCCGATCTGGGGCAAGCTCGGCGACATGTACGGCCGGAAGGGCGTCTTCCTGACGTCCATCGTGATCTTCCTGATCGGCTCCGCGCTGTCCGGTATGGCGCAGGACATGGGCCAGCTGATCGGCTTCCGCGCCGTGCAGGGCCTGGGCGCGGGCGGTCTGATGGTGGGCGTCATGGCCATCATCGGCGACCTGATCCCGCCGCGGGAGCGCGGCAAGTACCAGGGCATGATGGCCGGCGTCATGGCCGTCGCGATGATCGGCGGACCGCTGGTCGGCGGCACCATCACCGACCACCTCGGTTGGCGCTGGAGCTTCTACATCAACCTGCCGCTCGGCGCGATCGCCCTGATCATGGTCACCGCCGTACTGCACCTGCCGAAGAAGCGGTCGCAGACCCGGATCGACTACGCGGGCGCGGCCCTGCTGACCATCGGCATCACCTCGCTGGTGCTGCTCACCACCTGGGGCGGCACCGAGTACGACTGGCTGTCGAAGCAGATCGTGGGCCTGGGCATCCTGGCCGTGGTCGCGCTCGTCGCCTTCGTCTTCGTCGAGACCAAGGTCAGCGACCCGATCATCCCGCTGCGGATCTTCCGGAACGCCAACTTCTCGCTCGTCACGGTCGTCGGTTTCCTGGTCGGCTTCGTGATGTTCGGCTCGATGACCTTCCTGCCGCTGTTCCAGCAGACCGTGCAGGGCGCCTCGGCCACCAACTCCGGTCTGCTGCTGCTGCCGATGCTGCTGGCGATGATGGTGGTCTCGCTGATCGCGGGCCGGGTCACCACCCAGTCCGGCAAGTACAAGATCTTCGTCACCGGTGGCGGTGCGCTGATCACCATCGGCCTGGCCCTGCTGTCCCTGATGGACGTCGGCACCACGCGCTTCACGTCCGGCCTCTACATGGCCGTGCTCGGCGCCGGTATGGGCTTCCTGATGCAGATCACGATGCTGATCGCGCAGAACAGCGTCGAGATGAAGGACATGGGTGTCGGCTCCTCGTCCGCGACCCTGTTCCGTACGATCGGCGGCTCGTTCGGCGTCGCGATCCTGGGCGCGCTCTTCACCACCCAGGTGAAGGACACGATGATCGAGAGGCTCGGTGCCGCGGCCGGCGCGAAGATGACCGGCGGCGGGGCCCAGATGGACCCGAAGACCCTGCCGAGCCTGCCGGCACCGGTGAAGGACGCGTACGCGCACGCGGTGGCGTCCGGCGCGCACCAGGTGTTCCTGTGGGGCGCGCTCGTCAGCGTCATCGGTTTCGTCGCGGCGTGGTTCCTCAAGGAGGTCCCGCTGCGGGGCGGTCCGGCCGCGAAGTCGGGTGAGGCCGACGCGGATGCCGCTGCTGAGCGGCCGATGGTCGTCGAGGCCGTCTGACCCTCGCGAGACGGCGAACGGCCCCTGGTGTACGTGCGGTTACGTACACCAGGGGCCGTTTTCGTGCTCAGGCGCCGGGCAGTTGGCCGTTCTTGACGGCCCCGACGAACGCCGACCAGCCGACGGCCGGGAACACGAGCGCCGGCCCGTGCGGGTCCTTGCTGTCGCGGACGGGGACGAGGTCGGGGAGGGCGTCCGATACCTCGATGCATTCGCCGCCCTCGTGGTTGCTGTAGCTGCTCTTGCGCCAGGTGCCAGAAGTCAGGTCAATCCCCTTGCTGCGCTTCATTTCTGTAGCCCCTTGCCGCTTCCTCGATCATGGCTAGGGACGCCTTGGGTGAGAGTGCGGCGGCCCTGGCCAGATCGTACGACCTTCGATAGTTCGTCACGAGCGGTGGATAGTCGATGATTTGGCCGCTGTAGACGCCCTCTGTGTAGACCAGGGGCGGGGCGTCCGGGAAGGTGAGGATCTTGAGCAGCCCCATCATGAGCGAGTGATCGACCTCCGACTCCGGGAGGATCTGCACAACGCTCTGAGTGGCGCGAGCCAGTTCGGCGATGCGCTCCAATTGCTCGGCCATCTCCTCCGGCGGGAGCATCCGTCGACGGATCAGCGACTCGGGCAGGATCCCCCAGTACGTGCCGCGATCCTCTCGCTCCCAGAATTCGGCGCGCGCCAACCTGGCGCGGACACGCTTCTCGACGGTCTCGGGCGGTGTTAGCGAGCGCGATGTCTGCGCGGTCTTCCGGGCGTACGCCTCTGTCTGGAACAGGCCCGGGATGAGGAACGGCGCCCAGTCCTCGATCGTCGTAGCGGACTTCTCCAAGTCCGGGATCTTCGCGAAGTACGGGGGATGTCCGGCCAGGCGAGCCTTGTGAACCGCCTCGTAGTGGCGCTCGAAGAAACCGTTGGTCTTCAGCTTCTTGTCGATGTGAACCGCAAGGTCCATCGGCATGCCGAGTTCGCCGCGCTCGATCCGGCTGAGCAGTGGTGCGCCGCGGAAGCTGCCCTCCACTAACTGGTCGAGGGTGAGGCCCGCGCTTTCCCGCAAGAAGCGCAACTCGGCGCCGTAGAAGGACGGGACGCTCGCCGACGGGTCAGGATCCTTGCGCGGGGACATGACTCACCACCACCACTTGCCAGTTGGGCACGAAGGCCAGATTCCCTTCCAAAGTACGGCGCGTGACGCCAGTCTGTGAGCGATTCATCACAATGCGCACAGGAAGGTGAACGACCATGGATGACGTGCACGAATGCGCCGAAGGGCTGCGGTCCGCGCTGAAGGCCAACGGGATCACGCTGCCCTCGCTCGGCGTCGATCTCCCCTCGTTCGCGGGGGAGTACCCGCCCCCGCTCGTCGCGCTCGGTAACTGCAACATGGCCACGGCACGGAAGCTGGCCGAGGTGCTGCACAAGGCGGCGGCGCGGTGATGACGGTGCGGCTGCTGGCCGTACCGAAGGAGGTGCCGCTGCTGCGGCGGGCGGTGCGGGACCACCTCGGGGCGTCGTGCTGCGAAGTGGAGTTGTGCGTCAGCGAGTTGGTCGGGAACGTGATCCGGCATGTCGGGGAGGGCGCGCCCGTCACCGTGTACGTCGGCAGGACCGCGGACGGGCGGATCCGCGTCGAGGTGACCGACCCGGATCCGCGTGCCCTGCCCGTGCTGCTCCGGGCCGCCGTGGACGACGAGGGCGGGCGCGGGATAGCGCTGCTGGACGCCGTTGCGCTGCGGTGGGGCGTGCGGCAGGAGGAGGCGAGCAAGACCGTCTGGTGCGAGGTCGGGCCCGGTCCGTGTCCGGGTCAGCGGGTGTAGTGGTAACCCTGCCCCTCGGAGGGGTCGTCGAGGTGGTAGAGACCGCCCTCCGCGGCCACGTAGAGGATGGACGCCTTCCCCGCTTGGCAGATGCCCTTGGAGTGCGCCGTGTCCACGGCGGCGGAGGTGAGTTCGATGCGGCTGCCGCCGTTCTTGACCCCTTCGAGGCGGGCCACCGTCTCGCAGTGGCCGGTGTACGGCATGTCGGAGACGAACCGGGCGGCCTGTTGGCCGACGGCGGCCCGGTAGACGGTGATCTTCTGCGGCTGGTTGGTCATCGCCGGGTAGGACCAGCTGCCGAGGAAGTACGACGGGACCGCGCCGCCGCCTGAGGTGCCGCCGCTGCTGGTGGAACCGGAGCTGCCGGAGCTGCCGGAGCCGCCGGACGTACCGCCCCCGCTGCTGCCGCCCGAGGAGCCGGAGCCGCCGCCGGTGGTCGTCCCGCCGGAAGCGCCGGAGCCGCTACCGGAGCCGCCGCCCGGGCCGCCGCCGGATCCGCCACCCGAGCCGCCGTTCAGGGGTGCGCCGCCGCCGTTCGTCCCTGCGCTGGGGGAGGGCGAGGGGGACGGGCTCTGCGTGCCCGGGGGCGGTGAACTGCTGGGCGGCGTGCGGGGGTTGTGGTTCACGTGCGGCGGGTTGCTGCTGCTCGCGCCGGGCGGTGAGGCGTCCGCCCGGTGTCCGCCGTCGCCGGGCAGCAGCAGGACCGCGGTGCCGCCGCCGACCACCACGACGGCGACCATGGGCACCACCAGGGGCCAGGGGCGCTTGCCGGCGCGTCGCTCCTGTCCGGGGTCCCCGGCCTTGCCCTTTCCCTTCCCTTTTCCCTTCCGCTTGCCCTTGGGCGGGTCCGGCTGTGGGGTGGGGTCGGGGGCGTCCTTCGGCCGGAGATCGACCGTGGCCAGGTCGGTGGGCTGCTCCCGTAAGGGCACCGCGTCCACGTCCAGGAGATGGGCCGCGCGTTCGGCGAGGTGGGCGACGATTTCCGGGGGGAGCCAGGAGCCGCCCACGGGCGCGGGGCGGGCGCGGTCCGGGTCGTCCAGCAGGGCGTCCACGTCCGGGCGGTCGGCCACGTCCTTGGTGAGGCAGCGGGCGATCAGGGCCCGCAGGGACGCGTCCGGCACCCGGTCCAGGTCCGGTTCGCTCTCCACGCAGTGGTAGTTCACGGCGTGCGGGTTGGTCACGCCGTTGCCGAAGGCCAGCTGGCCCGTCGCCGCGTACCCCAGGACGCAGCCGAGTGCGAAGACGTCGCTGCGCGGGCCCAGGTCGCCGCCCAGGATCTGTTCGGGCGACATGAAGCCGGGGGAGCCGACGATCAGGCCGGTGCTGGTCAGCAGCGACTCGACGGAGGTCTCCAGGGCGCGGGCGATGCCGAAGTCGATGACGCGGGGGCCCTTGACGGTGAGCATGACGTTGGAGGGCTTGAGGTCGCGGTGGATGATGCCCGCCGCGTGGATGTCCTTCAGCGCCCGTAACAGGCCGTCGGCGAGGGCGGTGACGGAGGCCACGGGGAGCGGGCCGTAGTGGCGGACGATCTGTTCGAGGGAGAGGCCGGGAACGTAGCCGGTGGCGACCCAGGGCTGGTCGGCGTCCGGGTCCGCGTCGAGCACCGGCGCGGTGTGGCGTTCGCCGACCCGCCGTGCGGCATCGATCTCCCGCCGGAAGCGGGCGCGGAACTGCGCGTCCGCGACGTGTTCTTCGTGGACGACCTTGACGGCCACGGTGCGTCCGCCCTCGGAGCGGGCGAGGTAGACCCGGCCCATACCGCCGGCGCCGAGCCTGCCGAGCAGCAGATACGGGCCGATCCGCGGCGGGTCGCTCGCCTTGAGGGGTTGGACGCCCTCGATGTCGTCGCCCTGGTCGTCGGCGCTGCCGCTGCTCATGGTGGTGTGGCCCCCCGGAACTGCCGCCTGTATGTCTGCCGAGAGTAGGACGCGTGGTTCGGGGGATCGGTTCTTTCCAACTGACCGGTAGGAAAGGGGAGATGGGGCGATCTGCCCGGTCCGTCGGCGGTCCGTCGGCGGTCCGTCAGCGGTCCGGCAGCTGGATCACCGGGAAGCTGCCGGTGGCGGTCGGGGCGTTCTCCGGGAGCCAGAGGACCGAGACCGCGCCCGTCGAACCGTCCGTCAGCTCGTCGGCGTTGCGGAAGGTGAGGCGGGCGCCCAGGACGCGGGCCTGGCCGACGGCGATGGTCAGGCCCAGGCCGTGGCCGACGCCGGCCCGGTCGCTGCTGCCGGTGCGGAAGCGGCTCGGGCCCTCGCGGAGCAGGGCTTCGGGGAAGCCGGTGCCGTGGTCGCGGACCCGGATGACGCGGCCCTCGACGGTGACCTCGATGGGCGGCTTGCCGTGCCGGGAGGCGTTCGCGATCAGGTTGCCCAGGATGCGTTCCAGGCGGCGGGGGTCGGTGGAGACCTCGGCGTCGCGGAGCACCTCGACGGTGACGCCGGAGTCGAGGGCGCGGACCCGTCGGGTGACGAACTCGCCCAGGGCGACGTCCTGGAGCTCGGCGCGCTCGGCGTGGCCGTCGAGGCGGGCCACCTCCAGCACGTCCTCGACGAGGGTGCGCATGGCCTGCGCCCGGTCGCGGACCAGCTCCGAGGGGCGGCCGGGGGGCAGGAGTTCGGCGGCGGTCAGCAGGCCCGTCACCGGGGTGCGCAGCTCGTGGGCGATGTCGGCGGTCACCCGGCGCTCGGCCTCGATGCGCTGCTGGAGCGCGTCGGACATGGCGTCCACGGCCCAGGCCAGGTCGTCCGTCTCGTCGCGGACCCGGCCGCCGCCCACCTCGTCCCGGATCCGGACGGAGGTGTCGCCGTCGGCGAGCTTCCCGGCCGCCGCGGCCGCCTTCCGGAGCCGCTTGGAGAGCCGGCCGCCCACCAGGACACCCAGTGCGCAGCCGCCGACCACCACGGCCGTGGAGCCGATCAGCAGCGCCTGGTCGAGGTCGTCGAGGACGGCGAAACGGTCGGGGAAACGGTCGTGGAGGGACAGCACGCGGCCGTTGCCGAGGGGGGAGGCGGCCCAGACCTCGGGGGCGGTCTGGCCGGTGTCCTCCAGGTAGGTGGCCCGTTCACCCTCGCTGGCCTCCTTGCGGAGGGCCTTGGGCAGCGCCGGGTCGTCGATCTTCGCGCCGAACTGGAGGCGGTTGGTGGACTCGAAGATCTTCTGCGTGAAGTTGAGGCGTTCTATCTGGACGTCGCGGCTGTTGTCGAGCATGGAGACCCGCGCGGCGTTGTGCACGACAAGGCTCAACGCCACCGCGACCAGCGCCCCGACGAGCGCGATCGCGGCGCTGAGTTTCCATCTCAGGCCCGTTCGTAGGGCCAGCCTGACCACCGGAGGTGTCAGCCTCTCAGCTTGTATCCGAAGCCGCGGACCGTCTCGATCCGGTCCTGGCCGATCTTGCCGCGCAGCCGCTGGACGTGGACGTCCACGACCCGGGTGTCACCGCCCCAGCCGTAGTCCCACACCCGCTCCAGCAGCCGGTCCCGGGAGAGGACGGTGTTCGGTGCGGTGGAGAACTCCAGCAACAGCCGCATCTCGGTCGGCGTCAGCGCGACCGTCTCGCCGCCCTTGCGGACCTCCATGCCCTCGGTGTCGACCTCCAGGTCGCCGAAGCGCAGCACGGTCTCGACGACGAGGCCGTCCGGGTCCGCGTTACCGCCCCCCGCGCGGTCGTCCGGGCCGCTGGCGTGGCCGAAGCGGCGGAGCACGGCGCGGATCCGGGCGACCAGCACCGCGCCGTCGAACGGCTTGGTGACGTAGTCGTCGGCGCCGGCCTCCAGGCCGAGCACCACATCGATCGAGTCGGCGCGGGCGGACAGCATGATCACGGGGACCGTGGACTCGTCCCGGATGCGCCGGCAGAGGCTGACGCCGTCGAGTCCGGGGACCATGACGTCGAGCAGGGCGATATCGGGACGATTGGCGCGGAACGCCTCCAGGCCCGCGAGCCCGTCGGGCATCGCGGTGACGACGAAGCCGTCGCGCTCCAGCGCGAGTTGGGTGGCCTCGCGGATGACGTCGTCGTCCTCGACGAAAAGAACGTGGGTGTCGGCCATGCGTTGTCTCAGCCCTCCGATCCCGTGGTGCCGACGGCGGTGCCGGCGATGCCGTCCGGGGTGTCGTCGACGGCGGTCTTGCTGTAGTCGGTGTGATAGCGGTCGTACTCGGTGAAGTGGTCGTTCGCCCAGCGGTACGTCATCACATCTTCCCCCGAGGGGCAGCACACCTGGTCACCCGAGGCATAGGTCTGCCGGGAAACCTCCAGCTCACCCTTGTCCACGCCGGCGTAGACCGACGGCTGCTCGTTCGCATACACGTTGTCATACCCATCGGGGGAGCCGGCCTGCTCGCGGTAGACGTACGAGCCGAGACCGACGGAATCCGCGCAGGTCATGACGTTGACGATGATGTCGGGGGACTTGCTGCCGGTCAGCGAGGCGTAGGTCACCTCTATCGGGTACTCGTCCGCCGCGCACGGTTTGGCGACCGCCCGCTTCACGTCCGCGCTGACCTTCGGGTCGGCGGCGAGCAGCTTGACCGCGTTGACCTTCTTGTAGTGCGCGCTGGGCGTGGGCGCCGGCGCGGAGCTCACCGCGCCCCGGGGCGCGGGAGTGTTGCTGGCGGAGCCCTCCTTGCGGATCCCCTCGCCCCCGGGATTGCAGCCGGCAAGCAAAAGGCCGACGGCGGCCACACCTGCTGTGGCCGCGCCGCCCTTGGTCAAGCCGCTTCTGGTCAGGCTCCTGGTCGGCCTGTATCTGGACAATCCGCTCCTGCTCACCGTGCCGCTCGCACAGTCGCCGATCTTGTTTCCGCCGGCTGCCCGGCCGCTGCTCTACCTGAGATTGTCGCGCGCCAAGCTGTGAGCCGGGCTGTGGGCTTGGTTACGCCACCGGCCGGGCCGCGGTGCGCGGTCCCCATCGTGCCGGGCGACATGGTCCCCGACGTGCCGTGTGACGTGTTCCGAGCCGTGTCGCGTGACGCGTCCCCCGTCGTGCCGGCTGACGCCTTCCGCGGCGTGTCGTCGGCAGTATTTCCGTCGTTCTCGCCGTTCTCGCCGTTCCCGTCGTGCCGGCGGTCAGGCCGCGCAACGCTCCCGCTCCTGCTCCCCGCGCTCCAGGATCCGCGCGTCTATGTCGCGGCTCTCCAGCTCCTGGCGGAGCCGGGCGAGGGCCCGGTGCAGGGTGCTCTTGACGGTGCCGGTGGACATGCCGAGCGCGGCCGCGGTCTCCTCGGTGCTCATCTGCTCCCAGTGGCGCAGCACGACGACGCTGCGCTGCTTGGGGGCGAGCACGCCGAGGATGTCCATCAGCAGGGCCCGGTCGGCGCGCTGCTCGGTGCCGTCATCGACGCTGGCGTCCGGGAGCTGCTCGGTGGGCACCTCCTCCAGCTTGCGGGCGCGCCACCACTCGGTGCGGGTGTTGATCATGACGCGGCGGAGGTAGGCGTCCGCCAGCGACTTGTCCGCGATGCCGTCCCAGCGGCCGTACGTACGCACGAGGGCCGTCTGCAGGAGGTCCTGGGCGTCGACGGGGTCCGGCACCAGGCGCCGGGCGCTACGCAGCAGGGCATCCTGCCGGGTCCGCACGTACTCTTCGAAGTCCAGTACCTTGCCGCCGCTGGTCGCCATCCCGACGCCTCCGATCCGCTTTCGTGTCCCCGCGTTGTCCGTGCCGGCGGTCATCTCCAGCACGGGGATGACGCTACGGAGGGGGTGTTGCGACGTAATGTGCGTCGGACCCTCAGCGAGTGCACGGAAAACCGTCGGTTGTGTAACAGCCCGCTGGGGGTCATACCTCGGACGTACCGGGGCTTCGACGGCGTCATACTCGCGACGGATGAGAGGCCCCCGGCAAGAGGGACGAAGGTCCCGCGGGAGCCGCGTGGGGCGCCTGTGACGAACGGCGAGGGGCAAAACGCGCCTTATCGGGGCGCTTTTCGGCCGCCTCCTCGGGTGGTCGGTTTCGGGCGGTGGCCCGGCTGTCGGCGGTGTGTCCCGGTGTCCCGGTGGGCGTACGTCGATGGGCGCGGCCCCGAGGAGGGACCGCGCCCATATAAGACGTGGCGAACGGCGATGGCGTTACATGACGGGCCCGTGACGAAGACGACGCCGGTCGGGCAGATCCTCGGGGCCGTCAGGGCCGTCAGGGCCGTCAGGGCGGCCGGGTCGGCCGGGTCGGACTGCGGGGTCTGCCGCGTCCGCCGGGCCTACCGGGTCCGTCGGTCAGGAGTGGGGCAACCGGTAGCGGCCGCCGCCCAGCGGCTCCACCAGGCCGTCCGACACCAGGCCGTCCAGCGCGCGGGCCCGCTGCACCGGCTCGTCCCACACCGCGTCCAGAGCGCCCTGCGGCACCGGCGTGACCGCCTCGCGCAGGACGGCGAGCAGCTTGCCGCGCACCTGGCGGTCGGTCCCGGCGTACGCCTGGGTGCGGCGCGGTGGACCCTCGTGGGCCGGCGATCCGGCCTGCTGCCAGGCGCACTGCGCGGCGATCGGGCAGCGGTGGCACTCCGGGCCGCGCGCCGTGCACACCAGGGCGCCCAGCTCCATCGTGGCCGCCGCCCAGCGCGCCGCGAGGTTCTCGTCCTCGGGGAGCAGGGCGCGGGCGAGCTTGCGTTCGGCGGCGGTGGTGGCGTTCGGCGGGTACTGGCGGCCGGTGACGGCGCGGGCGAAGACCCGCCGCACGTTGGTGTCCAGCACCGCGTGCCGCTGCCCGTAGGCGAAGGAGGCGACGGCCGCCGCGGTGTACTCACCGACGCCGGGCAGCGCCAGCAGCTGGGCGTGTTCACGGGGGACGTCGCCGCCGTGGCGCTCCTGTATGGCGGAGGCCGCGGCGTGCAGCCGTAGCGCGCGCCGCGGATAGCCGAGCCGGCCCCAGGCGCGCACCGCCTCGCCGGGCGGCTCCGCGGCGAGGTCGGCCGGCCGAGGCCAGCGGGCCAGCCACTGCTCGTACACCGGCAGCACGCGACTGACCGGCGTCTGCTGCAGCATGAACTCGCTCACCATCACGCCCCAGGCGCCCGCCTCGGGGCGGCGCCAGGGCAGGTCGCGGGCGTGCTCGGCGAACCAGTCGGTGACCGGGCCGTGCAGCCCGGTCCCGTCCGTGGCCTCCGCGGCCGAAGCGGCGGCGGAGGCGTTCTCGGCGGCGGAAGTCAGGGCACTGGGAATGGCATGCGTGGAAGTCATGGCACTGCCGATCCTGGCACGCCCGCCCGCCCCCGAGAAACGCACCGGCCCCGCCCCGCCGCGCGCCCACCCACTCGCACGAAGGGCGGCCGACGGTGGGCGAGGGCCACCGGGGTCGCACCGGCCACCGGGCCGCGGGCCGGTGCGCGTGGGGTGGTGGGGGCGTACGAGGATGCAGATATGGAGGAGAAGAGCGGTACGAGCGGTACACGGGGCGTCGAGGGCCGGGCGGAAGCGGCCGGGGGAGCGGCGGGCGGTGCGGCGGGGGACGCCGCCCGGGAAACGGTTGGGGAAGCGGTTGGGGAAGCGGTCGGGGGAGCGGCGTGTCCGGGCGGTATCCGGCGGGCGCTGGCCGGGCACACCACGGTGACGCTGGCGTACGCGGACGAGGACGGGCCGCAGGCGTGCGCGGTGCTCTACGCGGCCGGGACCGCCGCCGACGGGGCGCCGGTGCTGTACTTCGTCACCGCGGCACGCACCCGGCACGGCCGGGCCCTGGGCGAGCCCGGTGCGCGGGTGGCGTTCACGGTGCAGCGGGACGGCCAGGAGTGGAGCGGGCTGACCGGGATTCAGGGGCGCGGTGGCTGCCGCCCGTTGAGCGGCGCCGAGCGGGACGCCGGATGGCACGCCTACACCGCGCGCTTCCCCTTCGTCGAGGCCGATGACCGGCTGCGCGCGGCCCTGGAGCGGACCGCGCTGTGGGAACTGCGTGCCGACTGGCTGCGCCTGATCGACAACGCGCAGGGTTTTGGCCACAAGGAGGAGTGGCGGGCGTAGCGCCACTCCGGGACGGGATGGCGGCGACGGCTCTCGGGGACGGGCGCCGACTACGCCCCCTCCGGGGCGGGATACCGGTTACGTCCCCTCCGGGTCGGGCGCCCGTTACGCCGGCCACCAGGACGCGTCAGCGGCCGTCCCGTAGCCGGAGGACCAGGCCGGTCACCGGACCGGTGAGGAGCGCCACGCTCAGGGCCGCGATCAAGGTGCCCAGGCCGAGGCCGACCAGGACGTCGTGCGGCGCGGCACGGCCGTTCCTCGGTCACCAGGCTCTTGACGACCTGGCTCAGGACGTAGGCGAGCAGGGTGGCCACCGGCACCAGGAGCGCCCGGGCGACCCGGTGCGCGTCGATGCCGCGGGCCCGCCACCACGCCAGCACGGCGACGGCCATCAGAAGCAGCAGCCCGCCGGAGGTACCGATATCGGCCAGCGAGCGGAGCCAGTCCGGGGACCGGTGGGCGAGGCCGGTCACGTCGAGATGGAGAGCGGTGCTGTTCGTGGCCGATGACGGTACGGAATTCCGGGCGCGGTGCGGAATCGGGGACCGGGCTCGGCATCTGATGAAAGGTCAGGAATGTCAGGAAGGCCGGAAAGTGCCGGTGTGGGCGACTGCGGACGGTCACCGGGCTGATGATGGGAAAAGTTGCAGCCCGATGCGGCGGGTACTGGCCGGTGCGGGTCCGGATCTCTCGTAGAGTTTTCGCGTGGGATCACTGCGCAATCCGATCGGGCCGCTTCCCTCCTCCATCTACTGGCGGCGGAGGGCCGTTGCGCTGGCCGTCGTCGTCCTCCTCGTCGTCCTGGTGGTGTGGGTGCTCACCATGGGCGGGAGCGACGAGAAGACGGCCAACGAGGGCAAGGGCCCGCAGGGATCCGGACCCGCGGCCTCCATCACGCCCGGGCCCGCGCCCAGTGGCCCGGCGATCAGCCAAAAGCCCGGTGGCCGCGATGAGTCGGGTGCCGGCGGGGCGTCGGGATCGGGTGGCGGTTCGGGGTCTGGATCCGGGGGCGGCACCGGCTCGGACGGTGGCAGTGGGGGTTCCGGCGGCGGTTCTGGGGCGGGCGGTGCCGGCTCCGGCGGGACGCCGATCGGCCAGGCCGCGGGCGGCGACACGGTCGCGGCGGGTCCGTCGCTCCCCAACTGCGGTGCCGGCACGGTGAAGTTGACGCTCAAGAGCGGCAAGGACTCCTACGCGCCCAATGACAAGCCGAAGTTCGAGCTGACCGTGCAGAACTCCGGTGGCGCGGCGTGCAAGGTGGACCTCGGGCGCAAGGCGACGGTGCTCACCATCACCGACACCGCCGGCGACGACCGGGTGTGGGCCTCCGACGACTGCTCGACCGGCGCCGGCCCGGCGCTGCTCCAGGTCCCCGCCAAGGGCGCGGTGACCCGCACCGTCGAGTGGGACCGGCGGGCCAGCGGCCCCCAGTGCGCCACGCCGAGCGCGGCGACGGTGCCGGCCGGCACGTATCTGATCGAGGCGAAGGTGCCGGGACTGGCGGCGGTCCACACGTCGTTCGAGCTGGCCAAGGACTGAGGTCGGGGCGGCCCGGAGCTGGGGCCGGGGACCGAGGCCGGGCGGGGAGGTGACCCGCCTGGGGTGACGGTGCTCCTGTGGTGACGGCGCTCCAGAGGAGTCGCCTCCGGAAGATGCGCCTCCGGAAGTTCCGCCCGTAGGGGATCCGCTCAGAGCGTGCACCGGTGGTGGCGGCCGGGCCGCTCGGGCACAGTCCCCGCCATGAAGCTTCTGATTCTGGGCGGTACGGAGTTCGTAGGGCGGGCGGTGGCCGAGGCGGCGCTGGCCCGGGACTGGGACGTCACGGTCTTCCACCGGGGACGGCACGCGGCACCCGAGGGGGTCACCGTGCTCCACGGCGACCGGCTGGCGGCGGGCGGACTGGCCGCCCTGGAGGACGGCGGGTGGGACGCCGTCGTGGACACCTGGAGCGCCGCGCCGGTCGCGGTCCGGGACGCGGCCCGACTGCTGGCCGACCGGGTGGAGACGTACGCGTACGTCTCCACCGGTTCGGTGTACGCCTACCCGCCCACCCAGCGGATCAGCGAGACGGCGCCGCTGGTGACGGGCGCCGACCCGGCCGCCACCGACGCCGACGACTACGCGCGGGCCAAACGGGGCGGCGAACTCGCCGCGCTCGACGCGTTCGGGGACGACCGCACGCTGCTGGTCCGCGCCGGCCTGATCCTCGGCCCGTACGAGAACATCGGGCGGCTGCCGTGGTGGCTGACCCGGATCGCCCGCGGCGGACCGGTCCTCGCGCCGGGGCCGCACGACCTGCCGTTGCAGTACATCGACGCCCGCGACCTCGCGGAGTGGACCCTGGACGCCGTACGGGACGGCCGGTCCGGCGCGTACAACCTGGTGAGCGAGCCGGGGCACACCACGATGGGCGAGCTGCTGGAGAGCTGCGTGCGGGTCACCGGTTCGTCGGCGGAACTGCGGTGGACGGAGCCGGCGGACGTGCTCGCGGCGGACATCGAGCCGTGGATGGAGCTGCCGATCTGGCTGCCGCCGGGCGAGGTACACGACGTGATGCACGGCGGCGACGTCACCAAGGCGGTGGCGGCCGGGCTGCGCTGCCGGCCGGTCGGCGAGACGGTGGCGGACACCTGGGAGTGGCTCGGCCGCATCGGCGGGGTGGCCCCGCAGCGCCCGGACCGGCCGGCGCTGGGGCTGCCGGCGGAGAAGGAGGCGGCGGTGTTGCTGCGGTAGGCAGTCTGGCGGTGGCGGCCTGGCGGCGGGCGGCCTGAAGGCGTACGCCCCCCGGACGTACGCCCCGCAGACCTAAGTCCCCGCAGACCTAAGCCCCTCAGACGTACCGTTCCAGGATCGACGACTCCGCCAGGCGGGAGAGGCCCTCGCGGACCGAGCGGGCGCGGGCCTCGCCGACGCCCTCGACGGCCTGGAGGTCGTCGACGCTGGCGGCGAGGAGCTTCTGGAGACCGCCGAAGTGGTCGACCAGGCGGTCGATGACCGCGCCGGGGAGGCGGGGGACCTTGGCCAGCAGGCGGAAGCCGCGCGGCGAGACCGCCGAGTCCAGCGTCTCGGGGGCGCCGCTGTAGCCCAACGCGCGGGCCACTATGGGGAGTTCGAGTAGCTCGGTATGGCTGAGGGCGTCCAGCTCGGCCAGCGCCTCGGCGACCGTGCGGGAGCGCTTGGCGGTGGGCTCGGGGACGTAGTCCCGGGCGACCAACTCGCGCTCCGGCTCCACGCCGGCGATCAGCTCTTCGAGCTGGAGGGCCAGCAGGCGGCCGTCGGTGCCCAGTTCGACGACGTACTCGGCGATCTCGGTG
Organism: Streptomyces sp. RGM 3693; assembly: GCF_050471125.1. Lineage (NCBI taxonomy): Bacteria > Bacillati > Actinomycetota > Actinomycetes > Kitasatosporales > Streptomycetaceae > Streptomyces > Streptomyces sp. RGM 3693. The sequence goes on along the minus strand of NZ_JBMPPQ010000005.1, from coordinate 280,831 downwards.
GCGATCCGGCGGACCATCTCCAGGCGCTGGGCGACCGCGGACACATCGCGGACCGTGACCAGGTCCTCGATCTCCAGGGCGGAGAGGGTGCCGGCGACCTCGTCGAGGCGGAGCTTGTAGCGCTCCAGGGTGGCCAGCGCCTGGTTGGCGCGGGAGAGGATCGCCGCGGACTCCTCCAGTACGCGCCGCTCGCCGTCCACGTAGAGCGCGATCAGGCGCATGGACTGGCTGACCGAGACCACCGGGAAGCTGGTCTGGATGGAGACCCGCTGGGCGGTGCGGTGGCGGGTGCCGGTCTCCTCGGTGGGGATGGAGGCGTCCGGCACCAGCTGGACACCGGCCCGCAGGATCTTGGTGATGTCCTTGTCGAGGACCAGCGCGCCGTCGAGCTTGCACAGCTCGCGCAGGCGGGTGGCGGTGAACTCGACGTCCAGCACGAAGCCGCCGGTGCACATCGACTCGACGGTCTTGTCGAAGCCGAGGACGATCAGGCCGCCCGTGTTGCCCCGAAGGATGCGCTCCAGACCGTCGCGCAGGGCCGTACCGGGCGCGACGGCGCTCAGCGTGGCGCGCATCAGGCTCTCGGTGCCGGAGCTTCCTCCGGACCTGCCGGGAGACGACGCCCGGTCGTTCGCTGCCACTGCACTCCTCCGTCGCATGGTCTGTCGGTCCGGGCCGCCCGGCCGGTGCCGCGGTGCGTACCAGAGGAGGGTATCCGGGAGCTACGCAGCCGGCGGTGGGACGGCGGTGACGGGCGAGACCGGGGCAAAGTCTACCGGCGCGCTTCCTCCTCCCGCGGGGCCTCCCGGCGGACCCGCTTGGGCAGCACTGAGAGTGCCTGGCCGATGTCGGCGACCTCCAGGACCCGCATCCCGTCGGGGATCTTGCCGGGGTCGGAGGGGACCAGGGCGTGTGTGAAGCCGAGCCGGGCGGCCTCCGACAGGCGGCGCTGGACGCCGGTGACCCGCCGGACCTCGCCGGCCAGCCCGACCTCGCCGATGGCGACGAGGTTCTTGGGCAGCGGGGTGTCGCTGGCGGCGCTGGCCAGGGCGAGGGCGACCGCGAGGTCGGCGGCCGGCTCGCTGAGCTTCACCCCGCCGACCGTGGCGCTGTAGATGTCGCGCTTGCCGAGGGCGCTGATCCGGCCGCGTTGCTCCAGGACGGCGAGCATCATCGAGACCCGGGAGGTCTCCAGGCCGGAGGTGGTGCGCCGGGGGGAGGGGATCTGGGAGTCGACGGTCAGCGCCTGGACCTCGGCGACCAGGGGGCGGCGGCCCTCCAGGGTGACCGTCAGGCACGTACCGGGCACCGGCTCGGCGCGGCGGGTCAGGAAGAGGCCGGAGGGGTCGGCGAGGCCGGTGATGCCCTCGTCGTGCAGCTCGAAGCAGCCGACCTCGTCGGTGGTGCCGTAGCGGTTCTTCACGCCGCGGACCAGGCGGAGGCGGGCGTGCCGGTCGCCCTCGAAGTGGAGGACGACGTCGACCAGGTGCTCCAGCAGGCGGGGGCCGGCGATGGCGCCGTCCTTGGTGACGTGGCCGACCAGGAGGGTGGACATGCCGCGCTCCTTGGAGGCCCGGATCAGGGCGCCGGCGACCTCGCGGACCTGGGCCATGCCGCCGGGGGCGCCGTCGATCTCGGGGGAGGCGACGGTCTGCACGGAGTCCAGGATCAGCAGCGAGGGCTTGACGCTGTCCAGATGGCCGAGGACGGCGGAGAGGTCGGTCTCGGCGGCCAGATAGAGGTCCTCGTCGAGGGCGCCGATGCGGTCGGCGCGCAGCCGGACCTGGCTGGCGGACTCCTCGCCGGTCACGTAGAGCGTGCGGTGCTCGGCGGAGGCGGCCTTGGCGGCGACGTCCAGGAGGAGGGTGGACTTGCCGACGCCGGGCTCGCCGGCCAGCAGCACCACCGCGCCGGGGACCAGCCCGCCGCCCAGGACGCGGTCCAGCTCGGGCACGCCGGTGGTGCGGGCGGTGGCCTGCTTGCCGTCGACCTGGCCGATGGGCACCGCGGCGGTGGTGACCCGGCCGGGCGCGGTGGTGCGCACCGCGGGGGCGCCGCCGAACTCCTCGACTGTGCCCCACGCCTGGCACTCCGGGCAGCGGCCGAGCCACTTGGCGGTGGTCCAGCCGCACTCCGTGCAGCGGTATGAGGGGCGCTCCTTGGCCGACGTTTTACGAGTTGCCATGACGCCACCGTAGCGGCGGGGTGTGACAGTCGGGCGTCCCGCGGCTTCTCGACGAGCAGGGGACCCCCGTGGCGGTAGTTGCGCCGACCGGGTGGCGTGCGCTGCGCGCAGATGACGGGCATCTAGCAGATTTGTGTCCCCTTTTGAGGGAGATGGTCACCCGTACGGGTTAAAAGTGACCCTGCTGCACAGGAGCGGCTGCATCATCCGCCTACCGTCGCCGGGGTGATGAGCAGCAGGCCCGAGCACCCTAGGCACACCACCGGCGCACTCCGGTCGCGCACCGCCGCGCCGCGTGGGCACCGGCCGCAGACCGACGGGCGGCCCGGCCGCCCCGACCACCAGGACCGCTACGAGCCCCATCTGGACGGGTTGTTCACCTACTGCCTGTCCGTGCTGTGCGAGCACGACGCGGCGGCCGTGGTCCTCGGCGAGACCCTCGCGCTCGCCGAGCGCCAGCACGGCCGCCGCCCCGGCGACCCCGACCTCTTCCGCCCCTGGCTCTACGCCCTGGTCCGCTGGGCGTGCCTGCGCCGGCTCGCCGAGCAGGCCGCCCCGGACGCCGTCGGCCCGCCCGACTCCGGGCGGACGCCGGCCCGGCAACGCGAACTCGCCGCGCTGGCCTGGCCGGAGGCGGCCGGCACCACTCCCGAACAGCGCGAGGTGCTGGAGCTGTCGGTGCGCCACCGGCTCGCGCCGGAGGAGATCGCCGCGGTGACCGGCGCCGAGCCGGCCGCCACCCGCACCCTGCTGGCCGTCGCGTGCTGCGAGGTGGAGCGGACCCGGGCGGCGCTGGCGGTGGTCGAGTTCGGGCGATGTCCGGACGTCGCCCGGCTGGCCGGGGACAGCCAGATGCTGCTGGGGGCGGCGCTCCGCCGGGAGCTGGTGCGGCACGTCGACGACTGCGCGGAGTGCCGGCGGACCGCCGAGCGGGCCACCGCCGCGGGCCCGTGGCCGGGCACCGCACCCGCCGACCAGGGCGCGTTGCCGCTGGTCACCGCGGATCGGGCGGCGGTGTGCGCGGCGCTGGCGGCGGCCCGGACGTCTCGGTCGGGGCGGGCCGCGGGGATGCCGGGGGCCACTGCCGCTCCGGCCGGCCGGAGCGGTGGAGCAAACGGTTCTCCACGCTATGACCGCAGGGGATTCCCGGTCGCCCCCACCGACCGGTCCGCGCGCCGCCGGCGGCGGCGCCACCGGGCGCTGACCACCACCGTCGTGGCGACCGTGCTGGTGGCCCCGGTGCTCGCCCTGTGGGCGGCGTACCGCAGCGCCCCGGAGACCAGCGCGACGGACGTCCTGCCGACGGTGGCGGCCCACGAGGCCGAGGGGGGGCTGACCGGCGCCCGGCTCGACGGCCGCCCGTACGAGAACGCGGGCAACGCCCGACCGACGTCCCCGCGCCCCAAGATCCCGGTGGGTGATGGCGCGTCAGACGTCTCGGTCGCGGTGCAGGGCCCGGAGGCCGGCCCGACGCCGCCCGGCGGCCGGGAGGAGAAGGGGCCGGGCCGGCTGACGGTCGACGCGCAGCCGGCCGAGGACACCACGGTCATCACGATCCGCGCCTCCGGCGGCACGCCGGTGCGCTGGCGGGCGTCGGCCGGCGCGCCCTGGCTCCAGATGAGCCACACCGCGGGCGAGCTGCAACCAGGCCAGACCGCGCGGATCACGGTCTACGTGGACCGCGACCGGGAACCTGAGGGCTACTGGCGGTCCAAGATTGCCATCGAGCCCGGCGGCACCGTCGTCGCCCTGAAGGGGCACGGTGCGACCGCGCCCGCTCCGGGGCCGGGCGTCCCGTCGTCCGACGGTCCGAGCCCGGCGCCCACGCACCCGTCGCCGCGTCCGACCCGGCCCGCCCCGACGCATCCGGCGCCGTCCCCGACGCCCACTCCCACCAGCCCCACCGGGAGCCCGGCGCCGACCACGGAGCCCACCCCGCCGCCGACGCCGTCACCCGCGCCCCGCCCGTCACACACCACCCGCCCGCCGCGCTGAGTCGGCGGGCCGGGCCGCCGCCGGCTACTTCGGGCCGGCGGCCGGCGGCTTCGGGTCGGCCGGGTGCGGCGCCAACGGCAGCAGTGACGCCAGCCGCTGCTCGCACAGCTCGACGAGCTTGGCGTAGCCGGCCTTGCCCATCAGCTCGGTCAGCTCCGGCCGGTACGTCACGTAGACCGGGTCGCCGGAGCCGTGCGCGGAGGTCGCGGAGGTGCACCACCAGTGCAGGTCGTGACCGCCGGAGCCCCAGCCGCGGCGGTCGTACTCGCCGATGGTGACCTGGAGGATCTGGGTGTCGTCCGGCCGGTCGATCCAGTCGTAGGTGCGCCGGACCGGCAGCTGCCAGCAGACGTCCGGCTTGGTCTCCAGCGGCTCGCGGCCCTCGCGGAGCGCGAGGATGTGCAGCGAGCAGCCGGCGCCGCCCTTGAAGCCCGGGCGGTTCTGGAAGATGCAGGAGCCCTGCCAGCGGCGGGTCTGCCGATCGCCGTCCTCGTCCTCCTCGATCCACCCGGTGTTGGTGCCGACGTCGTGGAACTGCCACAGGTCGGGGGTGAGCCGCTCCACGTGCTCGGCGACCCGCTCCTCGTCCTCCTCGTCGGAGAAGTGCGCGCCGAGCGTGCAGCAGCCGTCGTCCGCGCGGCCGGCCTGGATGCCCTGGCAGCCGCTGCCGAAGATGCACGTCCAACGGGAGGTCAGCCAGGTCAGGTCGCAGCGGAAGAGCTGCTCGTCGTCGCCGGGGTCGGGGAAGGTGACCCAGGCGCGGGCGAAGTCGAGGCCGACCTCGTCGGCCGTGGCCCCGTCGCCGGACTGCGCACCGGGCTGCGCGGCCGCAGCGGCCTTGGCGCGCCGCTTTTCTTCCTTCTTCAGGGCTTTTTCGTGCTTCGCCTGTTTCGTCTTTGCCACGGGTCCAGCGTACGGCCGGCGCCGAGTGTCTCCCGTCGCGGCAGTAGGTTTCCACGTATGAGACTCGGTGTCCTCGATGTGGGTTCGAATACCGTCCACCTCCTGGTGGTGGACGCACACCCCGGCGCGCGCCCGTTGCCCGCCTACTCGCACAAGGCGGAACTGCGCCTGGCCGAACTCCTCGACGACGACGGCGCCATAAGCGAGGCCGGTGTCCACCGCCTGGTCGTCACCATCCGGGAAGCGATGCAGGTCGCCGAGGACAAGGGCGTCGAGGACGTGGTCCCGTTCGCCACCTCCGCGATCCGCGAGGCCACCAACGGCGAGGAGGTGCTGCGCCACCTCACCGAGGAGACCGGGGTCACCCTCCAGGTGCTCTCCGGTGAGGACGAGGCGCGACTGACGTTCCTCGCCGCCCGCCGCTGGCTGGGCTGGTCGGCCGGCCGGCTGCTGGTCCTGGACATCGGCGGCGGCTCGCTGGAGATCGCCTACGGCCTGGACGAGGACCCGGACGTGGGGGTCTCCCTGCCGTACGGCGCGGGCCGGCTGACCGGCAGCGGGCTGCGGGCCGACCCGCCGGCCCCGGAGGACGTCCGGGCGCTGCGCCGCCAGGTGCGCGCCGGGATCGCCCGCGTGGTGAGCGACTTCGCCCGCTACGGCACCCCCGACCAGATCGTCGGGACCTCCAAGACCTTCAAGGCGCTGGCCCGGATCGCGGGCGCGGCGCGCTCCGCCGAGGGGCTGTACGTCCAGCGCGAGCTGGACCGCAAGAAGCTGGAGGAGTGGGTGCCGCGGCTGGCCCAGATGAGCTCCCGGGAACGGGCCGCGCTGCCCGGGGTGTCCGAGGGGCGCTCGCGGCAGCTACTGGCCGGGGCGCTGGTGGCCGAGGCGGCGATGGACCTGTTCGGGGTGGAGACCCTGGAGATCTGCCCGTGGGCGCTGCGCGAGGGCGTCATCCTGCGGCGGCTGGACCACCTGCCGGCGCGGGAGGGCGGCGGCGCGTAGGCCCGGTCACGGGGCGGGCCACGGCCGGCGTCCGGCGTCCGGTCCGGTGGCCCGCACCGTGGCCCGCTCCCGGAATGCGGCGGAGATCACACCGCGCCCCCGGGAACGGCCGCACCCCACAGGTCCTAGCGGTCCTCCCCCGTCACAGCCATCCCATCGGGCGGCCGCGGCGCCCCCGATCTCCTGCCGCGTGCAGTGCCCCGGCCCGTACGCTGTCCCTCGTGACAGAGCCAGTGGTGCGCATCCCCGATGCGAAGGTCGCGCTGTCCACGGCTTCGGTGTATCCGGAGTCGACGGCGACGGCCTTCGAGATCGCCGCGCGCCTGGGCTACGACGGCGTCGAGGTCATGGTGTGGACCGACCCGGTCAGCCAGGACATAGAGGCGCTGCGCCGGCTCTCCGACTACCACGGCGTGCCGGTGCTGGCCATCCACGCGCCCTGCCTCCTGATCACCCAGCGGGTCTGGTCCACCGACCCGTGGGTCAAGCTCCAGCGCGCCCGCACCGCGGCCGAGAAGCTGGGCGCCTCGACGGTCGTGGTCCACCCGCCGTTCCGCTGGCAGCGCGGCTATGCCCGGGAGTTCGTCCGCGGCATCTGGCGGATGGAGAGCGAGACCGACGTCCGGTTCGCGGTGGAGAACATGTACCCCTGGCGCTACCGCGACCGCGAGATGCTCGCCTACGCCCCCGACTGGGACCCCACCAACGACGACTACCGGCACTTCACCGTCGACCTCTCGCACACCGCCACCGCCCGCCACGACGCGATGGCCATGGTCGCGCGGATGGGCGACCGCCTGGCTCACATCCACCTCGCCGACGGCAACGGCTCCGCCAAGGACGAGCACCTGGTGCCGGGCCGCGGCAGCCAGCCCTGCGGCGAGCTGCTGGAGCGGCTGGCCGCCAGCGGCTTCGACGGTCACGTGGTCGTCGAGGTCAACACCCGCCGGGCGATGTCCGCCGCCGAACGCGAGGCCGACCTGGCCGAGGCGCTGGCCTTCACCCGCCTCCACCTGGCGTCCCCGACCTGGGTCCCCGGCAAGTAGCCGACCCGGTACCCGCGGCACCCCGCTCCCGTGCCGGGCCCGGCCCGTCCGCACTCCGGTCAGCCATCTCACATACCGGAGACAGTGTCCGGATCTTGGATCAAGAGCGTAATCTCGGGATCAGCTGCTGTATGGCCCGCCGTACCCGCCGTACGGCGTCGCGCCGACATCCGTTTCCCGAGGGAGTGACCATCGTGCCCGAGCTGAGGTCCCGCACCGTTACCCATGGCCGCAACATGGCGGGCGCCCGCGCCCTTATGCGGGCCTCGGGCGTAGCGAGCGAGGACATCGGTAAGCCGATCATCGCGGTCGCCAACTCCTTCACGGAGTTCGTGCCCGGCCACACCCACCTCGCCCCGGTCGGCCGGATCGTCTCCGACGCCATCCGCGCCGCCGGCGCCGTCCCCCGCGAGTTCAACACCATCGCCGTCGACGACGGCATCGCGATGGGCCACGGCGGCATGCTGTACTCCCTCCCGTCCCGCGACCTGATCGCGGACTCGGTCGAGTACATGGTCGAGGCGCACTGCGCCGACGCGCTGATCTGCATCTCCAACTGCGACAAGATCACCCCCGGCATGCTGATGGCCGCGATGCGCCTCAACATCCCGGTGGTCTTCGTCTCCGGCGGCCCCATGGAGGCCGGCCAGGCCACCCTCGTCGACGGCACGGTCCGCAAGCTCGACCTGATCGACGCGATGGTGGACGCCGCCAACGAGAGCGTCTCCGACGCGGACGTGCTGCGGATCGAGGAGAACGCCTGCCCGACCTGCGGTTCCTGTTCGGGCATGTTCACCGCCAACTCCATGAACTGCCTGACCGAGGCGATCGGCCTCTCCCTGCCGGGCAACGGCACGGTCCTCGCCACTCACACCGCTCGCCGCGACCTCTACGAGAGCGCCGGCCGCACGGTCGTCGAGATCACCAAGCGCTACTACGAGGACGGCGACGAGTCCGTCCTGCCGCGCAACATCGCCACCCGCGCCGCCTTCGAGAACGCCATGGCCCTCGACATCGCCATGGGCGGCTCGACCAACACGATCCTGCACCTGCTGGCCGCCGCCCAGGAAGCCGACCTCGACTACGACCTCAAGGACATCGACGCGGTCTCCCGCCGCGTCCCGTGCCTCGCCAAGGTCGCCCCGAACGTCGCCCCCGGCGGCACGTACTACATGGAGGACGTGCACCGCGCCGGCGGCATCCCCGCCATCCTCGGCGAGCTGTACCGCGGCGGCATGCTCAACGAGGACGTCCACTCGGTCCACTCCGCCACCCTCGCCGAGTGGATCAAGACCTGGGACGTGCGCGGCGGTTCACCGTCCGCCGAGGCCGTCGAGCTGTGGCACGCCGCCCCCGGCTGCCAGCGCTCGGCCACCGCCTTCTCCCAGTCCGAGCGCTGGGAGACCCTGGACGTGGACGCCGAGGGCGGCTGCATCCACTCCGTCGAGCACGCCTACTCCAAGGACGGCGGCCTGGCCGTCCTCAAGGGCAACCTGGCCGTCGACGGCTGCGTGGTGAAGACCGCCGGCGTCGACGAGTCCATCTGGACCTTCGAGGGCCCGGCCGTCGTCTGCGAATCGCAGGACGAGGCCGTCGACAAGATCCTCGCCAAGCAGATCAAGGAAGGCGACGTCGTCGTCATCCGCTACGAGGGCCCCAAGGGCGGCCCCGGCATGCAGGAAATGCTCTACCCGACGTCGTTCCTGAAGGGCCGCGGCCTGGGCAAGGCATGCGCCCTGGTCACCGACGGCCGCTTCTCCGGCGGCACCTCGGGCCTCTCCATCGGCCACGCCTCCCCCGAGGCGGCCTCCGGCGGCGCCATCGCCCTCGTCGAGGACGGCGACCGCATCCGCATCGACATCCCCCACCGCACGATCGAACTCCTGGTCAGCGACGAGGAGTTGGCCGCCCGCCGGGAGGCCCTGGGCGGCGTCTACGCCCCGAAGCAGCGCGAACGGAAGGTCTCGGCGGCCCTGCGCGCCTACGCCGCGATGGCGACCAGCGCGGACAAGGGCGCCGTGCGAGACGTGAGCAAGCTGGGCTGAGCCCCCCAGTCACAACGCACCGGCCGCCCCCGCGCTCGCGTCGGGGGCGGCCAGTGCGTTTGCGCTGCGCGGGCCGGTCGTCAGGCGCCGGGCAGCCGCTCGTTCTTGACGGCGGCGACGAACGCACCCCAGGCGGCGACTTCGAAGGTGAGGGCGGGGGCGTGGGGGGTCTTGCTGTCGCGGACGGGGATGAGGGCGGGGACGTTGTCGGCCACCTCGATGCACTGGCCGCCGTCTTGGTTGCTGTAGCTGGACTTGCGCCAGGTGGCGTTGGCCAGGAGGTCGTGGGAGACCTCGATGCAGTTGCCGCCGTCTGTGTTGCTGTAGCTGGACTTGCGCCACGTGACAGTGCTCAGATCGATGGATCGCACGGCACTTCCTCCAACATCTGCATGATGAACTTCCGCGACTCGGCCGGGGGCAACGCCAGGTCGCGTACCGCATCATAGGTGCGTTGCAGCCGCTCAACCCGGCTTGGTTCCTCGATCAGTTCACCACGTACGTCGGTCTCCGTGTACGCCACGGTGCTGCCGTTCAGCAACCGCAGGAACATCGTGTCCGTGCTCATCAGGCCATGGGGGCCGGCCCTGAACGGCAGGACGTGGAGCGTGATGTTCGGACATTCCGCCGCCTCCGCTAGGTGCTCCAACTGCGCCCGCCACTCGTAGGCGTCGCGTAGCGACGTGCGCAGCACGGCCTCGGAAAGAATGACCCGGAACGGCGGTGCCTCCTCGCCCTCCAGCAGCTCCCGCCGCCCGACGCGCGCTTCGACCTGCTGGTTCAGCTCCTGGCCTTTGCTCCCGCCCGCCATGAGCGCTTCGCGTGCGTACCCCGACGTCTGCAGCAGCCCCGGCGGGGCGCTCACGGAGTACTGCCACAGACTCACTGCCTCGGCCTCCAAGGTCATGTACCGCCGGTATTGCTCCTTGAATTGCGTCGGGTCTCCGACCGCCAACTCCCAGAGCGTCAGGAGCCAGCGCCCCGCTCCATAGTGCTGGCCCAGAGCCTCGACGACCTCCGGGCTCCCCAGCGTCTTGCCGCTCTCCATCTTGCCGAAGAGGGATGCGTCCCAGCCGAGGACTTCGCCCAGCTTTCGCAGGCTGTCGCCCTTCTGTGTGCGCAGTAATCGCAGTTCCTCCGCGAACCGGCGGCGCGGTTCCGAACTCCGTCCGGTGACGACCCTTCTCGGCGGCATGGCGACCTCCTGCGTGGAAGGTGTGGAACTAACGACCCGGGCGCGGAACTACAGTCCGCAATCGGCATCCGCGCCCAACTCCAGGCCCATTCTTGTAATGGCCGGAATACACACAGTAGTTGCGTTCCGGTACGTCAGGTACGGAAACGGCAGAGGGAGCACCCCATGACGAAGGAGAACGTCGCCGAGGCCGAAGCGGCGCTCGACGAGTTGGTCGCCGCGTTGAAGCGGAACGGCATCGTGTTGCCGTCGCTCGGGCTCGACCTGGTGACGTACTGCGGTCAAGCGCGGCGCCCGCTCATCGAGTTGGGGCGCTGCAACCCGCAGACCGCGCGGGAGTTGGCCGCTGTCATCGGGGACGGGGGTGCGCGGTCATGAGCGCCCACGACCCGGCGAAGGGCGAGATCGTGCGGGACCGGCTGCGGGACCGGGTCGGACGGGTCATGGACCACGAGGGAGCGTGTTTCCAACTCCGGCCGCTGGGCGGCGGGGTGGAGTGGGACGTGGCTCCCGAGGACATCGAGCCGGTCGCGGTGTCCGCCGCCCTGAGCGACCACGTCGCGGAACTCAACCGGCACAGCGCGCGGCCCGTCTGACCGCGCCGGGGCGCGGCGCCCTCACCACCGGCCCGGGTCGGTCGTCGCCACGCCGAAGACCGTGCCGTCGGGGGAGGCGGCGTAGATGCGGCCGTGGGCGGTGTCCAGGGTGGGGGCGGGGACGGCCTGGAGGAAGCCGTTGTGGCGGGTGGCGGCCAGGCGCGGCGGGGTCTGGCCGAGGAGGGCGCCGGTGGTGGTGTCGACGGCGATGAGGCGGCCGTCGGCGGCGGTGAAGTAGAGGCGGTTGCCGCTGACGACGGGGGCCGAGCCGCGGCTGACCGAGGTCTCGGTGTCCCAGGTGCGTTCGCCGACGGCCTGGAGGGCGCCGCCCTCGGCGAGGAGGTAGACGGTTTCGCCCTGGACGGTGGCGGCCACCCCGGGCAGCGGTGCGGCCAGCCGGAGTTTCCGGGTCCGGTGGGTGGCCGGGTCGTAGCGGAGGACGCCGGAGACGAAGCCGTCGTAGGTGGGTTCGCCGACGGTGAGGAAGAGGGCGCCGGACGTGGTGGGGCCGGCCAGGGTGAGCGTGCCGGGGAGCTGGTGGGACCAGTGGACCGAGCCGTCGGCCGGGTTGATGGCGGTGAGTTGGGTGGTGGGGGTGGGATCGGTGGTGAGGGTTTCGGCGGCGTAGGCGGTGTGCGCGTCGCCGTAGGTGGTGAAGCGGGGGAGGCGGTGGCCGGGGAAGCGCTTGCGCCAGCGTTGTTGGTGCGTGGTGGTGTCCAGGGCGGTGACCGTGCCGTCGGCGGCGGTGAGGAGGATGCGGTCGGCGAGCACGGCGGCGCCGCCCTCGTAGGGGGAGACGTCCAGGCTCCAGCGGAGGGCGCCGTTGCCGTGCGGCGACGGGTCGAGGGCCTGCAAGCGCTTGCCGTCGGCGGTGAAGACGTAGAGGAGGCCGCCGGAGAGGACGGGGGCGGTGGGGGAGACGGCCTCGCGGCCGGCGGGGGCACCCTTGTGACGCCATGTCACCTTGCCGGCGTCGGGGGTGAGACGGGCGGCCGGGAGGCCGGACTGGCCGCAGAAGACGGCATCGGCGCCGGCCGTGCAGTACGGCATCTCGGCGTCGTGACCGGCGGGGCGCTCGATGATCGTGGTGCGCCAGGGGTGGAAGGCGACACGCGGGGTGCGCGAGGCGTGGGTCTGGAGGGCCGGGGCGTCGGAGTCCCCGGTGAGGGCCCAGGTGCCGCCGACGGCACCGGTGACCACGGCGAGGGCCGCGGCGGCCCAGAGGAGACGGCGGCGGCCCCTTCGAGGCGCGGGGGTGGTTCCGGGGGTGTCCTCGGGAGCGGACGGCGGAGCCGGCGGGTCGGCGGCGGAACGGGACACGTCCGGGGCGCGGGACGCATCCGGCGTACGCGACACGTCCGGGGTGCGCGACACGTCCGGGGTGCGGGCGCGGACGTGGGTGGTCTCGGCGCGCGGCGGCGTGGGCTCGGTGCGGACCGGCTGCCGTTGGGCGGGTATCCGGGCGCCGGGGACCGTCTCCGGCAGCGCCTCACCGCGGGTCGGACGGGTGGCGGGCAGCGTCATCGGCGCGTCTGTGCGCAGCAGTTGCCGCAGCCCGTCCGGCGTCGGGCGGTCCGCCGGATCCTTGGCCAGGCAGCTCTCGATGAGCGGTGCGAGCTCGTCCGGCACGCCCGACAGATCCGCGTCGTCGTGCACCACCTGGTACGCGACGAGGTACGGGCTCTCGGAGTCGAACGGGCCGCGCCCGGTGGCGGCGTGGACCAGCACCGACCCCAGGGCGAAGACGTCCGCCGCCGGGCCGACCTCGCGCGGCCGCTGGAACTGCTCGGGGGCCATGAACGGTGGGGTGCCGATCAACTTCCCGGTCTCGGTGCGCATCTCGCTGTCGGACGGCCGGGAGATGCCGAAGTCGATGACCTTCGGGCCGTCGGCGGCGAGCAGCACGTTGCTGGGCTTGAGGTCGCGGTGCACCACGCCGGCCCGGTGGATGTCGCGCAGCGCCTCGGCCAGGCCCGCGCCCAGCTGACGCACCTCGGCGGGGGTCAGCGGGCCGTTCCGCTTCACATGCTCGGAAAGGGTCGGACCGGCGATGTGGAGCGTCGCCATCCAGGGCCGCTCGGCATCCGGATCGGCATCGACGACGGGGGCCGTGAAGGCGCCGCTGACCCGCCGGGCGGCGGCCACCTCCTGCCGGAACCGCCCCCGGAACTCCGGGTCCTGGGCGAATTCGGCGTGGATGACCTTGACCGCGAGCACCAGCCCGGAGGAGGACCGGGCCAGATGGACCACGCCCATTCCCCCGGAGCCCAGCCGCGCTTCCAAGCGGTATTGCCCGGCGTACTCCGGACGCTCCGCTTCCGGGCCGAGCCCGGAATCGCGCAGCGGCGGCATCGTTCCACCCCCGTGTCTTCCCCGGTGTCTTCCCGGTGTCTTCCCCGTGCGAAGCGCCCTGCCATTCGGTCACAGGTGCGACGCGCGGAGCCTAGTCCATGGCACGTCCGGGACGGGTGAGGCTTGCTAGCGTGCGCGTCGTGGGCGTCGAACGCACGCCCGGAGTTCGCACGGCCCGCTCACGGCGGGCAACCATCCAGTACGCCTGGCAACACGTCCAGTACACGGGGGGACACGAAAATGACCACGCAGGAATTTCAGGGGAGCACCGGGCCGGACACCGGGGCGGAGCCGGACCCGAGCGGGGCGGCGGACGCGGTGACCGACGCGGCGCCGGCAGCGCTCGGCGCGGCCTTCGCCGGCCGGACGGCCTACCCCATCGCGCCCGGCTACCGCGTCAACGTCCGCCAGGGCCCCGGCACCAACACCCCGCTGGTCCGCCAGCTGCCGGCCGGCGCCCAGGTGCAGATCCGCTGCCAGACGCGCGGCCAGTGGGTCGTCGGCCCCTACGGCACCTCCAACCTCTGGGACAACATCGCGCCCGGCGAGTACGTCTCCGACTCCTACGTTCACACGGGTAGTAGCGGCATGGTCGCGCCCAGCTGCATGAACTGACCCTGCGGCGGCCGCACGGCACGGCCGGCGGCCCCCCGGGGATAATCGACGCCATGAGCGACGCGCAGCGAACGGCGGCCCCGAGCGGCCCGGCGCCGGAGGAGATCCGTTTCTTCGGCACCACCTGGGTCGAGCACGACGGCGGCTACGCGCTGCGCCGGGCCGGTGTCGCGGTGGGCTCACTGGTGCTCGCCGCGGCCGGCGCGCTGGTGCTGCGGTTCGCCGTCCAGGGGCTGGAGATCGCCGCGGTCGGCTCGTTCGTCAACGTCCTGGTGGTGGCTGGCTTCGCGATCTGTAGCGCGCTGGCCTTCCGCCGCACCTGGGACGGCTTCGTGCGCCGCCCGGGCCCGGTCGCCGACAGCGGCGCCGAGCGGTCGATGCAGAGCCTGATGTTCATCGGCTTCATCGGCTCGCTGCTCGCGTACTTCTGCCGCAGCCTGGTCGAGGCGCCCGGGGAGAAGCTGCGCCGCGCCGAGTACGACGCGGCACTCGACCGCCACGCCCGCCGCCGGGGATCCCGTGCCGGGAACCCGGCGGAGCGCAAGCCGAAGTCGAAGGTGACGTCGAAGTCGAAGGCGAAGGTGACGTCGAAGGCGAAGCCGAAGTCGAACGGGTCGGGGCCGGGGCCGGGGTCGGGGTCCGGGAAGAAGCGCGGCTAGGCGGTTCCCCGCCCCACCGCGCCCTGGTCAGTCCCGGCCGGTGGCACGGCCGGTGGTACGGCTGATGCCCCTGCCGGCGGCGTACCGCTCGGCCATCGCCCGGAACACCTCCCGCGGCTCCCAGTGCGCCTCCGCGTCGGTCATCCGCACCACGCCGTAGGAGGAGAGGTCCGCGTCCCGGGTCACCCTGCCGAAGCCGGCGAAGGTGAACCACAGCGCGGTGTCCACCCCCTCCGCCTCGAAGGCGTCGAGGAGTTCGGTGAAGTACCGCACCTGCTCGCCCTCGTCCGGCACCGCGCCGGCCGGCGGCTGCCAGGCCAAGCCGCCCAGCTCGCCGGCGCCCTCGTAGGGGCAGGTGCCGAACTCGGTCACCGCGACCGGCTTGCCGTGCGCGGCGTGCCCGCGCAGCTCCTCCCGGAAGGTGTCGGCGTTGTACGCGGCCCGGTAGGCGTCCACCCCGACCAGGTCGAACGGCGTCCAGTCGATCTCCTCCCAGGGCCCGGAGGCGTAGGTGACCCGGCCCCCGAAGTGGGCCCGGACGACCGCGGCCACCTCGGCGAGGACGGCGTTCAGCCGCTCCGCCACCGGGCCGAGCGACATCCACCAGTCCAGGTCGGCGGTGGCCATCGCCCGGAGCCGCTCGCCGTAGCCGTCCCCGGGGATGAAGCCCTTGCAGAACGCGCTGAGCTCGCACCCGGCGACGAAGACCACCTCGGCCCCGGACCGCCGGACCTCCTCCGCCCGCCGCGCGCACTCCGCGAAGAACGGCAGCAACTCGTCGGGCGTGAGGTCCACGGGGAACGGCGCGAACCACACCTCCAGTCCGGCCTCCACCGCGCACCGTGCCGCGGTGCTCAGCCGCTCCGGCCGCCCACCGGAGATCCGCACCGCGTCGCAGTGCAGCTCCCGGGCGATCACGGCCATGTCCCGGCGCACCACCGCCTCGTTGAAGTCCTTCCGCGAGATCTCGTCCCCGGGCAGGAATCCGGTGTCGTAGTTGATGCCGCGTGCGCGCATGGTGTCCTCTTTTCCCCCGTCGTCCGGCCGTTGCCCTGGTCGGGGCGGCTCCGGCCGTGCGGTCGGCTCCACGCCGGCCGCCGGGCCATTCTTGCCGGCCGTCGGGCCGTTCGTTCCGGCCGCCGGGCCATTTTTCAGGAGGAGGCCGCGATTCCGGCGGGCCCTGGGCAGGATGCCTGCCATGACGACACCGCAGTCATCACAGTCACCGCAGCCCCCACAACCATCACAACCATCACAACGACCCGAGCCGTTGGAGTCATCGGTGCCCCCCGAGCCACCGCAGCCACTGCAGACACCGGACCACGCCACCCTCGCCCGGGCCTTCGACGCGGTCGCTGGCCGGGATGGGGGTCGCCCTGCTCCATATGAGCTTGGGGGAGGGTGCTGGACGTCGGCGCCGGGACCGGCATCGCCAGCGGGCTGCTGCGGGCGCGCGGCGCGCAGGTCACGGCCGTGGAGCCGGGGGCGGCGATGGCCGCCCAACTCCGCGCCGGACACCCCGACATCCCGCTCGTCCGGGCCAGTGGCGACGCCCTGCCGTTCGCCGGCCGGGCCGCCTTCGACCTCGTCAGCTACGCGCAGGCGTGGCACTGGACTGACCCGGCCCGCTCGGTTCCGGAAGCGATGAAGGTGCTGCGGCCGGGCGGCGCGCTGGCGCTCTGGTGGAACGTGCCCGACCCGGACACCCCGTGGGCCGCCGCCCAAGAGGCCCGGCTCGCCCGCCGGCTGCCCGGCTACCACGCCCACAGCGTCGCACCGGAGGCCGCCGACCTGATCCGCGGCCTGGGGCTGGGCCTGCGCCCTCCCCCAAGCTCTTAAGGAGCAGAGGGGACCCCCATGCCGGGTGCTGCACTGGACCCGCACCGTCCCGCTCGCCACCCACCTCGCGATGCTCGGCAGCCGCTCGTACTTCGCCGCCCTCGGCCCGGTGGCCGCCGCCCCCGTCCCCGCCGACGAACGGGCCGCCCTCCTGGAGGACTTCCCGGACGGCCAGGTCGAGGAGGCATACGCCCTCGACCTCACGGTCGCCCGGCGCCCCGCCCCCTGAGCCCCCGTCACCCCGCATCCCGCCCCGTCACCCCCCACCCCGTAGCGTCGTCCCTGCCCCGGTGACCGCCGGTGACCGCGCCGCGGCCGGGACCAGGGAGGCGGGAGCACACGATGGCGGAGCGGGGACACGGGACGCCGGACGGGCAGGTCCGGGCCGAACGACTGGCGCAGTTCGAGGAGTTGCGGGGCCGGCTGTGGGGCGTGGCGTACCGGATCATGGGGACGGTCAGCGACGCCGATGACGCGGTGCAGGAGAGCTGGCTGCGCTGGCAGGCGCTCCCCGACGAGCCGCCGGTGGAGTGCCCGCGCGCCTTCCTCACCACGGTGGTCAGCCGGATCTGCTACGACCTGTTGGGGTCGGCCCGGGCCCGGCGCGAGACGTACGTGGGGCCGTGGCTGCCGGAGCCGGTGCTCGACGCCGCCACCGGCGGGCCGGTCGGCGTCGCCCGCGCCGGCGTCCCGGATGGCCCCGAGGAGCGGGTGACCCTGGACGAGTCGGTGGGCATGGCGCTGCTCACCGTCCTGGAGCGGCTCACCCCGGCCGAGCGCACCGCGTTCGTCCTCTACGACGTCTTCGCGGTGCCGTTCCCGGAGATCGCCGAAGCGGTCGGCCGCACCCCGGAATCGGTGCGGCAGTTGGCCTCGCGCGCCCGCCGCCGGGTCCGGGCCGAGGCGCCGCGCCGGACCGTCGACCGGGTCGAGCACCGGCGCACCGTCGAGGCGTTCCTGGCGGCCGTCACGGGCGGGGACTTCGAGGCGCTGCTGACCGTGCTCGACCCCGAGGTGGTGTGGCGCTCGGACGGCGGCGGCAAGGTCTCCGCGGCCCGCCGGCCGGTGCTGGGCCGGGACAAGGTCGCCCGCTACGTCTGGGGCCTGATCACCCGCAACTTCGCCCCGGCGACCATGCGGCTGGCGGTCCGGGACGTCAACGGCGCCCTGGGCGTGGTCTTCGCCGACGCGTCGGGGGAGTACCCGTCCGGGGTCTTCGCCTTCACGGTGCACGACGGGCGGATCGTCGAAGTGGACGCGGTGCTCAATCCCGACAAGCTCGGGCACCTGGACTTCGCGGACCTGTGAACGCCGTGCGCCCGGCGGGCGCCCGTCCCGCCGGGCTCAGGCGGCGTCGTACTCCCAGTCCGGCTGCCCCTCCCCGTACAGCCAGTCGTCGAATAGGTCGGTCAGGTCCTCGTCCGTACGGTCCCGGCAGAACGAGATGAAGTCCTCGGTATTGGCGTTGGCGTGCCGGAACTCGGCGGGCCACTCCTTGAGGATCGAGAAGAACGTCTCGTCGCCGACCGCGTTCCGCAGCTGCTGGAGCACCATCGCACCGCGCTCGTAGACCGGCGTCCCGGTCACGTCCGCCGCGGTCGCCGGCTCGCCGGGCGGGAAGTCCCAGCGCTCGTGGTCCTCGTCCCCGTCGTAGAGCGCGTCGAACTGCTCCTGCGGGGTCCGGCCGCCCTCACGCTCCTCCCACAGCCACTCGGCGTAGGTCGCGAAGCCCTCGTTGAGCCACGTGTCCTGCCAGGTCTTCGGCGTCACCGAGTCGCCGAACCACTGGTGGGCGGTCTCGTGCACCACCGTCGAGGTGTCCGGCGCCCCGGCGTAGACCGGCTTGGTCTGGGTCTCCAGCGCCCCCCAGTCGACCCGGTCCGGTGTGCGGTCCACTATCGCGCCCGCCGACGCGAACGGGTACGGGCCGAACAGCTCGGCCCCCCACGCCAGGATCTCCGGCAGCCGGGACAACGGCTTCCGGCTGGCCGCGGCCTCCCGCGGGTCCACCGCGACGTAGACCGGCAGGCCCTGCGGCGTACGGGACTCCTGGACGTCGAACGTCCCGATCGTCGCGGTCGCGAGGTAACTGGCCATCGGCTCCGCGCTGTGCCACTCGTAGGTGGTCCGCCCGCCGGCGGTCCGCTTCGACTTCAGTTCCCCGTTGGCGACCGCGGTGTAGCGCTGCGGCACGGTGATCCGGAAGTCGTAGCTGGCCTTGTCGCCCGGGTGGTTGTTGCCGGGGAACCACGTCATCGACCCCGCCGGCTCCCCGGCCACGAACGCGCCGTCGGCGGTCTTGACCCAGCCCTCCACTGCCCCGTCCGCGTCCCGCATCTCCTGTGGCGTCCCGCGGTACCGGACGGTCGTCCGGAAGGTGTCGCCCTTGGCTATCCGTCCGGCCGGCCGGACCACCAGCTTGTGCCCCTTGCGGCTGAACTCCGCGTCCCGGCCCTCGACCCGTACGCCGGTCACCGTCATCCCCTGGAGGTCGAGCTGGAAGGACCGCAGGTCCGCACCGGCCTCGGCGGTGATCGCTGCGGTGCCGTCCAGATGCTGCTCGGCCACGTCGTAGCTGAGGTCGAGCCCGTAGTGGCTGACGCGGTAGCCGCCGTTGCCGAGCGCCGGGAAGAGCGGGTCGCCCAGCCCGCCGCCGCCCGCGGCCCCCTTGACGGCCGTACCCCCGGACGTACAGGAGGACAGCAGCAGGGCGACGGACAGCGCCGCGACGGCACCGCATCTACGGAGGGGGCGGCGTGGCACGGCACTCCTCGGACCGGGGACGGATGGTGAACACAAGTTCCCCGACCATACGGGCATTTCTGCCGCTTCGACCGTCCCGTTCCGATTACGACTGCGCCGCACTCTGCGCCGCACTCTGTTCCGTACTCCGGTCCGCGCCCGCCCGGGAACACCGGGCCCGGCTGTTCGCCCCCGCTGCCGCCCGCCGCCCGCTCCGTGGACACCCCGGCACACCGCCACCCACCGGTGCGAGGATGGCACCGACCTGACCACGCACCACCGGCGAGGTGAACGCATGACCCAGAAGGTCGCCGTACTCGGCACCGGAAAAATCGGCGAGGCCCTGCTCAGCGGCATGATCCGCGGCGGTTGGGCGCCGTCCGACCTGCTGGTCACCGCCCGCCGCCCGGAGCGCGCCGAACAGCTCCGCACCCGCTACGGCGTCGAAGCGGTCAGCAACGCCGAGGCCGCCAAGGCCGCCGACACGCTGATCCTCACCGTCAAGCCCCAGGACATGGGCACCCTGCTCACCGAGCTGGCCCCGCACGTCCCCGCCGACCGCCTGGTGATCAGCGGCGCCGCCGGCATCCCGACCTCCTACTTCGAGGAGCGGCTGGCCCCCGACACCCCGGTCATCCGGGTCATGACGAACACCCCGGCCCTCGTCGACGAGGCGATGTCCGTCATCTCCGCCGGCACCCACGCCACCGCCGCCCACCTCACCCTCACCGAGGAGATCTTCTCCACGGTCGGCAAGACCCTCCGCGTCCCGGAGTCTCAGCAGGACGCCGCCACCGCCCTCTCCGGCTCCGGCCCGGCCTACTTCTACTTCCTCGTCGAGGCGATGACCGACGCCGGCATCCTGCTCGGGCTGCCCCGCGACAAGGCCCACGACCTGATCGTCCAGGCCGCCATCGGCGCCGCGGTGATGCTCCGCGACAGCGGCGAACACCCCGTCAAGCTTCGTGAGAACGTCACCTCCCCCGCGGGCACCACCATCAACGCCATCCGCGAACTGGAGAACCACGGCGTCCGCGCCGCCCTGATCGCCGCCCTGGAGGCCGCCCGCGACCGCAGCCGCGAACTGGCCACCGGCAACAGCAACTGACACCGCAACGAACTCAGCCACGAACACCACAGCGGACACCGCAGCGGACACCGCCACGAACTCAGCAACGAACACCGCCCACAACCCGCCGGGAATACCACCCCGCCCCACACCGTTGTGGGTCCCGTAGGGGGCCCTCCCACCCCCTACGGGATCTGTTCCCCTCCCCCCTACGGGCCTACGGGCTACTGACTTACGGGCTACCGACCTGCCGGCAACAACCCCACAGCCTCATACGCCGCATCCACCCGCGGCCTGGCCATCGCCCGCGCCCGCTCTGCCCCGGCCCGCAGCACGCCGTCCACGTAACCCGGATCGGCCGCCAGCTCCGCGTGCCGCTCCCGCACCGGCCGCAACAGCTCCACCACGGCCTCCGCGACGTCCCGCTTCAGCGCCCCGTACGACCCGTACGCCGCCGCCAGCGAGGCCGGATCGGCACCCTCCCGGCAGGACGCCAGCACCTCCAGCAGATTCGCCACCCCCGGCCGCTCGTCCCGGTCGTACACCACGTCCGTCCCCCCGTCCGTCACGGCCCGCAGCACCTTCCGCCGCACCACATCCGGCTCGTCCAACAGATGGATCACCCCGGCGCCGCCGTTCCGCCCGGCCGACCCCTTGCCCATCTTCGACCGCGGATCCTGAAGGTCCATCACCCGCGCCGCCACCGCCGGAAGCGACGCCCGCGGCACCACGAACACCCGCCCGTACCGCCGGTTGAACCGCACCGCCAGGTCCCGGGTCAGCTCCACATGCTGCGTCTGGTCCTCACCCACGGGCACCTCATCCGTCCCGTACGCCAGGATGTCCGCCGCCATCAGCGTCGGATACGTCAGCAACGACAGCCGTACCCCGGCCGCCTCCTCCCGCGCGGCCTTCTCCTTGAACTGCACCATCCGCTGCACCTCACCGACGCCGGCGGTGCACTCCATCAGATACGCCAGCCGCGCATGCTCATCCACATGGCTCTGCACGAACACCGTGCACCGCTCCGGATCCAGCCCCGCCGCCAACAACAAGGTCGCCGCCTGCCGACTGAGCCTGCGCACCCGCGCCGGATCGTGCTCCACGGTCAGCGCGTGCAGATCCACCACACAGAACAGTGCATCCGCCCGGTGCTGGTCCTCCACGACCCACCGCCGCACCGCCCCGAGGTAGTTCCCCAGCGTCAGGTGCCCCGTCGGCTGCACCCCGCTGAACACCCGCGCCGCGGTCTCCGCCGTCCCGACCTTCTCGCTCATCCGTCCCTCACTCGCACCGGGACCGCCGCCTGCACCGGCCGGTGACGAAGGGAGAAACGCAAACGGCCGCCGAAGCGGCGGCCGTGGTCATGCATGCGCTGCTGATGCGGCCGCCGTCAGGCGGGCCACCACAGCTGTACGAGCACATGCGCGGTCATGCCCCCAAAGTACCCGTCAGCCCCTGAAGCCGCACGGGTTTGAAGCACCCCATCCGCTCGTGTAGTGTTCTCCGAGTTGTCACGGAGCCGACGGCCCCGGACAGCCATCCCGCCGCTTCGCGGCAACTCACTACTGCACGGCCCTCAACGGGACTGAATTCCGCATGTCGAAATTCATTCCGGGTGTCTGATTAGGCGTCACCGAGGAATTCCGCTAACGTAGTGAACACCCCGCCGACGGGGAATCGGATCGAAATTCGAACCGACCGCAACTCACCGAGATGCGGGCCGGAACGGAAAACAGATCTGATAAAGTCGGAAAGGCCGAAAAGCGAAAGCGAAGCGGCTGGACCCCGCTCCAGCAGGGGGCCAGAGACGGAAACGGATCTGGTAAGGTTGGAACCGCGAAGAAGCCGAAAGGCCGAATCGCGCCGGCGAAAGTCAGGGCCGAAAGGATCTGATAGAGTCGGAAACGCAAGACCGAAGGGAAGCGCCCGGAGAGCCTGGTGAAACAGGCGCAAAGGAAGCGTCCGTTCCTTGAGAACTCAACAGCGTGCCAAAAGTCAACGCCAGATATGTTGATACCCCGTCTCCATCATGGAGATGAGGTTCCTTTGAAAGTCCTTCCAAGTTTTTGGGAGGCACACAGCGAGGACGCTGTGAACCGTGAGGATTATTCCTCCTCGTGGTTCCGCTCAACGCGAGTGTCACACCGGATTACCGGTAAACATTCACGGAGAGTTTGATCCTGGCTCAGGACGAACGCTGGCGGCGTGCTTAACACATGCAAGTCGAACGATGAACCTCTTTCGGGAGGGGATTAGTGGCGAACGGGTGAGTAACACGTGGGCAATCTGCCCTTCACTCTGGGACAAGCCCTGGAAACGGGGTCTAATACCGGATATGACACACGGAGGCATCTTCTGTGTGTGGAAAGCTCCGGCGGTGAAGGATGAGCCCGCGGCCTATCAGCTTGTTGGTGAGGTAATGGCTCACCAAGGCGACGACGGGTAGCCGGCCTGAGAGGGCGACCGGCCACACTGGGACTGAGACACGGCCCAGACTCCTACGGGAGGCAGCAGTGGGGAATATTGCACAATGGGCGAAAGCCTGATGCAGCGACGCCGCGTGAGGGATGACGGCCTTCGGGTTGTAAACCTCTTTCAGCAGGGAAGAAGCGAGAGTGACGGTACCTGCAGAAGAAGCGCCGGCTAACTACGTGCCAGCAGCCGCGGTAATACGTAGGGCGCGAGCGTTGTCCGGAATTATTGGGCGTAAAGAGCTCGTAGGCGGCTTGTCACGTCGGATGTGAAAGCCCGGGGCTTAACCCCGGGTCTGCATTCGATACGGGCAGGCTAGAGTTCGGTAGGGGAGATCGGAATTCCTGGTGTAGCGGTGAAATGCGCAGATATCAGGAGGAACACCGGTGGCGAAGGCGGATCTCTGGGCCGATACTGACGCTGAGGAGCGAAAGCGTGGGGAGCGAACAGGATTAGATACCCTGGTAGTCCACGCCGTAAACGTTGGGAACTAGGTGTGGGCGACATTCCACGTCGTCCGTGCCGCAGCTAACGCATTAAGTTCCCCGCCTGGGGAGTACGGCCGCAAGGCTAAAACTCAAAGGAATTGACGGGGGCCCGCACAAGCAGCGGAGCATGTGGCTTAATTCGACGCAACGCGAAGAACCTTACCAAGGCTTGACATACGCCGGAAAGCGCTAGAGATAGTGCCCCCCTTGTGGTCGGTGTACAGGTGGTGCATGGCTGTCGTCAGCTCGTGTCGTGAGATGTTGGGTTAAGTCCCGCAACGAGCGCAACCCTTGTTCTGTGTTGCCAGCATGCCTTTCGGGGTGATGGGGACTCACAGGAGACTGCCGGGGTCAACTCGGAGGAAGGTGGGGACGACGTCAAGTCATCATGCCCCTTATGTCTTGGGCTGCACACGTGCTACAATGGCCGGTACAATGAGCTGCGATACCGCGAGGTGGAGCGAATCTCAAAAAGCCGGTCTCAGTTCGGATTGGGGTCTGCAACTCGACCCCATGAAGTCGGAGTTGCTAGTAATCGCAGATCAGCATTGCTGCGGTGAATACGTTCCCGGGCCTTGTACACACCGCCCGTCACGTCACGAAAGTCGGTAACACCCGAAGCCGGTGGCCCAACCCCTTGTGGGAGGGAATCGTCGAAGGTGGGACTGGCGATTGGGACGAAGTCGTAACAAGGTAGCCGTACCGGAAGGTGCGGCTGGATCACCTCCTTTCTAAGGAGCACTTCTTACCGAGCTTGTCTTGGTCAGAGGCCAGTACATCGGCGAGTGTCTGATGCTGGTTGCTCATGGGTGGAACGTTGACTATTCGGCGCGATGGGTTGGGTTTGTTAGTACTGCTTCGGCGTGGAACGCAAGTTTTCGACTGGTCGTGTTGGGCGCGCTGTTGGGTGTCTGAGGGTACGGACTGTGGTCTGGACCTTCGCGATGCCGGCCTCGGTGAAGCATCCTTTGTGGGTGTGTGACGGGTGGCTGGTCGTTGCTTGAGAACTGCACAGTGGACGCGAGCATCTGTGGCCAAGTTTTTAAGGGCGCACGGTGGATGCCTTGGCACCAGGAACCGATGAAGGACGTGGGAGGCCACGATAGGCCCCGGGGAGCTGTCAACCAAGCTTTGATCCGGGGGTGTCCGAATGGGGAAACCCGGCAGTCGTCATGGGCTGTCACCCGCTGCTGAACACATAGGCAGTGTGGAGGGAACGCGGGGAAGTGAAACATCTCAGTACCCGCAGGAAGAGAAAACAACCGTGATTCCGGGAGTAGTGGCGAGCGAAACTGGATGAGGCCAAACCAGTCACGTGTGATACCCGGCAGGGGTTGCGTGGTTGGGGTTGTGGGAGTTCTTTTGATCGGTCTGCCGGCCGGTCGGCGAGTCAGAAACCGTTGATGTAGGCGAAGGACATGCGAAAGGTCCGGCGTAGAGGGTAAGACCCCCGTAGCTGAAACATTAGCGGCTTGCTTAAGAACCACCCAAGTAGCACGGGGCCCGAGAAATCCCGTGTGAATCTGGCGGGACCACCCGTTAAGCCTAAATATTCCCTGGTGACCGATAGCGGATAGTACCGTGAGGGAATGGTGAAAAGTACCGCGGGAGCGGAGTGAAATAGTACCTGAAACCGTGTGCCTACAAGCCGTGGGAGCGTCGCGCATCAAGCTTGCTTGGTGCGTCGTGACTGCGTGCCTTTTGAAGAATGAGCCTGCGAGTTTGCGGTATGTTGCGAGGTTAACCCGTGTGGGGAAGCCGTAGCGAAAGCGAGTCCGAATAGGGCGTGGAGTAGCATGCTCAAGACCCGAAGCGGAGTGATCTAGCCATGGGCAGGTTGAAGCGGAGGTAAGACTTCGTGGAGGACCGAACCCACCAGGGTTGAAAACCTGGGGGATGACCTGTGGTTAGGGGTGAAAGGCCAATCAAACTCCGTGATAGCTGGTTCTCCCCGAAATGCATTTAGGTGCAGCGTCGTGTGTTTCTTGCCGGAGGTAGAGCACTGGATAGGCGATGGGCCCTACCGGGTTACTGACCTTAGCCAAACTCCGAATGCCGGTAAGTGAGAGCGCGGCAGTGAGACTGTGGGGGATAAGCTCCATGGTCGAGAGGGAAACAGCCCAGAGCATCGACTAAGGCCCCTAAGCGTGTGCTAAGTGGGAAAGGATGTGGAGTCGCAGAGACAACCAGGAGGTTGGCTTAGAAGCAGCCACCCTTGAAAGAGTGCGTAATAGCTCACTGGTCAAGTGATTCCGCGCCGACAATGTAGCGGGGCTCAAGTACACCGCCGAAGTCGTGTCATTGCGATATTACCCCCAACGGGGATCGTGATGGGTAGGGGAGCGTCGTGTGCCGGGTGAAGCAGCCGTGGAAACGAGTTGTGGACGGTTCACGAGTGAGAATGCAGGCATGAGTAGCGATACAAGAGTGGGAAACTCTTGCGCCGATTGACTAAGGGTTCCTGGGTCAAGCTGATCTGCCCAGGGTAAGTCGGGACCTAAGGCGAGGCCGACAGGCGTAGTCGATGGACAACCGGTTGATATTCCGGTACCCGCTTTGAAACGCCCAATATCGAATCCATTAATGCTAAAGCCGTGAAGCCGGCCTGGAGTCTTCGGACAAAGGGACGTGGTGGAGCCGTTGACCCAAGGTGGTAGTAGGTAAGCGATGGGGTGACGCAGGAAGGTAGTCCAGCCCGGGCGGTGGTTGTCCCGGGGTAAGGGTGTAGGCCGTGTGGTAGGTAAATCCGTCACACGTTAAGGCTGAGACCTGATGCCGAGCCGATTGTGGTGAAGTGGATGATCCTATGCTGTCGAGAAAAGCCTCTAGCGAGTTTCATGGCGGCCCGTACCCTAAACCGACTCAGGTGGTCAGGTAGAGAATACCGAGGCGTTCGGGTGAACTATGGTTAAGGAACTCGGCAAAATGCCCCCGTAACTTCGGGAGAAGGGGGGCCATTTCTGGTGAGGGAACTTGCTTCCTGAGCTGGGGGTGGCCGCAGAGACCAGCGAGAAGCGACTGTTTACTAAAAACACAGGTCCGTGCGAAGCCGTAAGGCGATGTATACGGACTGACGCCTGCCCGGTGCTGGAACGTTAAGGGGACCGGTTAGCTCCATTTCGGTGGGGCGAAGCTGAGAACTTAAGCGCCAGTAAACGGCGGTGGTAACTATAACCATCCTAAGGTAGCGAAATTCCTTGTCGGGTAAGTTCCGACCTGCACGAATGGCGTAACGACTTCTCGACTGTCTCAACCATAGGCCCGGTGAAATTGCATTACGAGTAAAGATGCTCGTTTCGCGCAGCAGGACGGAAAGACCCCGGGACCTTTACTATAGCTTGATATTGGTGTTCGGTTCGGCTTGTGTAGGATAGGTGGGAGACTTTGAAGCGCCAACGCCAGTTGGTGTGGAGTCGTTGTTGAAATACCACTCTGGTCGTGCTGGATGTCTAACCTGGGTCCGTGATCCGGATCAGGGACAGTGTCTGGTGGGTAGTTTAACTGGGGCGGTTGCCTCCTAAAGAGTAACGGAGGCGCCCAAAGGTTCCCTCAGCCTGGTTGGTAATCAGGTGTTGAGTGTAAGTGCACAAGGGAGCTTGACTGTGAGACTGACGGGTCGAGCAGGTACGAAAGTAGGGACTAGTGATCCGGCGGTGGCTTGTGGAAGCGCCGTCGCTCAACGGATAAAAGGTACCCCGGGGATAACAGGCTGATCTTCCCCAAGAGTCCATATCGACGGGATGGTTTGGCACCTCGATGTCGGCTCGTCGCATCCTGGGGCTGGAGTCGGTCCCAAGGGTTGGGCTGTTCGCCCATTAAAGCGGTACGCGAGCTGGGTTTAGAACGTCGTGAGACAGTTCGGTCCCTATCCGCTGCGCGCGTAGGAGTCTTGAGAAGGGCTGTCCCTAGTACGAGAGGACCGGGACGGACGGACCTCTGGTGTGCCAGTTGTTCTGCCAAGGGCATGGCTGGTTGGCTACGTTCGGAAAGGATAACCGCTGAAAGCATCTAAGCGGGAAGCCTGCTTCGAGATGAGGGCTCCCTCCCACTTGATGGGGTAAGGCTCCCAGTAGATGACTGGGTTGATAGGCCAGATATGGAAGCGCCGTAAGGTGTGGAGTTGACTGGTACTAATAGGCCGAGGGCTTGTCCTCAGTTGCTCGCGTCCACTGTGTAGGTTCTGAAGTAACGACTGTTGAGTCATGCTCCGGTTGGTTATCTTCATAGTGTTTCGGTGGTTTTAGCGTTAGGGAAACGCCCGGTTACATTTCGAACCCGGAAGCTAAGCCTTTCAGCGCCGATGGTACTGCAGGGGGGACCCTGTGGGAGAGTAGGACGCCGCCGAACAAATTTTGATAAAGCCTCGTTCCCCGAGTTTCGACTCGGGGAACGAGGCTTTTTTGCGTTGTGCTGGAAATGCGGTGCGGCAGGGGCGTCAGGAGGGGCGGGGGAGGGCGGTGGCGGTGAGGAGGATGCCGTGTGCGGTGTGCCAGCGGCCGGGGAGGACGGGGGCGGGGACGTCGGCCGGCCAGGGGAGCAGGAGGCGGGCGGTGAAGGTGCCGGTGGTGGGGGTGAAGGTGATTTCGGCGTCGTCGAATTGGAGGGGGCGGGGGGAGAGCGGGGCGCAGGTCTTGTAGACGGATTCCTTGGCGCTGAAGAGGAGGCGGTCCCAGGGGATGTCCGGGTGGGTGGTGGCGAGGTCCTGGAGGTGGGTGCGTTCGGTGGGGGTGGTGATGCCGTCGCGGACCAAGGGCGGCAAGGGGGCGTGGGGTTCGGCGTCGATGCCGAGGTGGGGGAGGTCGGCGGTGCGGGCCACGGCGGCGGCGCGGTAGCCGTCGCAGTGGGTGATGCTGCCGGTGATGCCGGGGGGCCAGGTGGGGGCGCCGGTGGGGCCGGGGGGTAGTGGGGTCGGGGGGAGGCCCAGGCGGGTCAGGGCGCGGTGGGCGCACTGGCGGGCGGTGGTGAATTCGCGGCGGCGCTTCTCGCCGGCGTGGGCGATCTCGCGTTCCTCGATCGGGAAGAGGCCGGTGGGGGCGGTGGCGGGCGGGTCACCGAGGGCGTCCTCGCCCACCGCGTGTGGGGGGAGGACGTGCTCGATGAGCATGTGGGGGCTCAACTCCTCGGGGGTGGGCGGTAGGTGACGGCTTGTCGGGTGTCGACTCTATGTGACGGGGGCGACAATGGCGGACGTTGAGTTCCTAGGTCGCGTGACCTAATGTCGGCACTGTGGACGATGACCTCCAGCTTGATGTGAATGGTCCGGTGCTCGTGGTCGGCGGTTATGGGACCGTCGGTGGCGATTTGACCCGGCTCGCCGCCCCCTCTTGGCCGTTACTGCTCACCGGGCGTACGCCCGAGAAGGGGCAGGCGTTGGCGAAGGAGGTGGGGGCGGAGGTCCGGCGCTGGGACCTGGGTGATCCGGAGCCGTTCTCGGCGAAGGTCCGGGCCGTGATCAGTACGGTGAACGACCCGGATGACCGGGTGATGCTGGCCGCCATCCGGGGCGGGGTGCCGTATGTGGACATCACGCGGTGGACGGCGCGGTTGCAGCGGGCCACGGCGGTTGCGGCGGTCAACCCGCCGAAGGCGCCGGTACTACTCTCGTCGAGTTGGATGGGCGGGGTCAGTGCGCTGGTCACCGCGGCGCTGTCGGCCGAGTTGGGCGGTGCGGCCGGGGTGCAGATCGCCATCCGGTACGACCTGAAGGACCGGGCCGGTACGGACTCGGTGGAGTTCATGGACCGGCTGGGGCTGGACTACGAGGTCACCGAGAACGGCGAGCGGCGGATGATCATGCCGTTGAGCGACGCCGGGTTCGTTCAGATCGGCGAGCACCGGACGAAGGTGGCGCGGATCGACACGCCGGAGCAGTTCACGCTGCCGCTGGTGCTGGGGCTGGACACCGCGATCACGCGGATCGGGTTCAGCGCGAACTCGTCGACGTCGACGCTGCTGGCGTTGAAGAAGACCGGGTTCTTCCGGTGGGGGCGGGGCGACTCGTTCGAGAAGACCCGTCGGTCGATGCTGTACTCGCCCGGTGAGGGTGGTAGCGCGCTGCTGCGGATCGATGTCCGTGGGCGGGGCGGGGAGCGTCGTAGCGCGGTGGTCAAGGATGCCGCCGGGCAGGCCCATCTCACCGCGCTGGGCGGGCTGTTGGGGCTGCGTCGGGTGTTGGGTGCGGATGGCGCCGAGGCGCCCACCGGGGTGGTGTTCCCCGAGATGACGCCGGTGCCGCAGGACGTCATCTCCGCTCTGGAGAAGGCAGGGGTCGAGGTCACGGTGTCATGAGCGAGGAGAAGGGCGGCGGCAAGCCGCAGCTGACGCGGCAGGGGAGCCTGCGGCGGACGAGTCTGCTGGATGCCGCCGAGTCCGTACTGGTCGCCAAGGGCAACGCGGATGCGTCGCTGCGGGCCATCGCCGGTGAGGCGGGCGTGCGGGTCGGGCATTTGCAGCACTACTTCCCGACCCGGGCGGACCTGATCAAGGCCGTGTTGGAGCGGGCGTTGGACCGTTCGCTCACGCGGCTGGCGGAGACGACGGGGCTGCGGCTGAGCCGGGAGGACCCGTCGGTCATCGAGGTGCCGGAGGGTGGTCAGGCGGAACCCGCCCGGGTGGTGGCGGTGGTGCTGGCCGAGCAGGATGACCCGCAGCTGGTTCGGCTGTACGTCGAGGTGTGGGCGCTGGCGGCGCGGGATGACGAGATCGCCGCGGTGGTCCGGGAGTTCTACCAGAAGTACGTGGCCCATGTAGAGGCGTTCGTGCAGCAGGGGCGGCCGGAGTGGTCCGCCGAGTTCTGTCGGGCGCGGGCCGAGACGTTCGTGGCGTTGGTCGAGGGGGCGGCCCTGATGAGGTCGGGGATCGCCGGGAGCCGGTCGGGCGCGATGGATACCCAACTCGCCCGGCAGGCAGTGCAGTTGCTCCGGGACTGAGTCCGGGGCGTACCGGTCGCCGGCCGTTGATGTCCGGGGCGGGGTTTCTTGGGGTCGGTCGGCCCACGGCGTGGCGTGCGGGCCGCGGCGTGGGTCGGCGGCCCGTCATTCGTGGCACAGGGGGGAGTTCGTCATGTCCGAGGTAATCGATCTGGCCGAACTGGCGGCTACGGCGGATCTGGAGCGGGAGCTGGCGGGGCTCGCCGCGCGCCATGGCATCATCCGTACGCGGCAGCTGAACCAGCAGGAGACCTGGACGGTGCTGGGCGCGGCGCTGACCCGGGAGCTGCTGAGCGATCCGCGGCTGTCGAACGATGTGCATGCGCATGCGCCGCACGGGGCGTTGGTCCCGGGGTTGCGGGTGATGCTGCTGGAGCAGGACGACCCGGGGCACGCCCGTTACCGCCGGCTCGTGACCGCGGCGTTCGCGTCGAAGGCGGTGCGGCAGCTGGAGCCGCGGATCGTGGAGATCACCCGGCAGCTGCTGGACAAGCTGGGCGAGCGCGGGACGGTGGACTTCATCGACGCGTTCACCTATCCGATGCCGTTGGAGGTGATCTGCGATCTGCTGGGGGTGCCGGGCGAGGACCGGGACCCGTTCCGGAAGTGGGCGATGGACATCTCCGCGGCGCCGTCGCTGGAGGCGATGCAGACGTCGGCGGGCGAACTGTTCGCGTACTGCATCGGGTTGATCGGGGCCAAGCGGGAGCAGCCGACGGAGGATCTGCTCAGCGAGTTGATCGCGGCGCGGTTCGAGGACGGGACCGGGTTGTCGGACGAGGAACTGTCGTCGTTCGCCGCGGTGTTGCTGATCGCTGGTCATGACACGGTGACGAATCTGCTGGCCAACGCGTTGCACGAGCTGTTGACGCATCCGGAGCAGTTGGCCGCGCTGCGTGCCGACCGGTCGCTGGTGGGTCGGGCGGTGGAGGAGGCGCTGCGGTTCCGCGGGTCGGCGATGACCACGGTCAACCGGGTGGCGCTCACGGACATCGAGGCCGGTGGGGTCACCATCCGCAAGGGCGAGCTGGTGCGGTTCCTGCTGAACGCGGCCAATCGGGACGCGGAGGTGCGGGAGGACGGCCAGGTGTTCGACATCGGGCGGGCCACCGCGCAGCACGTCGCGTTCGGGATGGGGCCGCACTTCTGCCTGGGGCAGCGGCTGGCCCGTCAGGAGGCGACGATCGCGCTGACCGAGATCCTGGACCGGTTCCCGACGCTGGAGTTGGGTGTGCCGGCGGGGGAGGTGCGGTGGCTGGCCTCGGACGCGATCCGGGGGCTGGAGGAACTGCCGCTGCGGTATGCGCGGGAGACGGTGTAGGGACGTGGTGGCGGTCGGCGGCGCGGATCCCGTGGGGTGGTGCCGCCGGCCGCGGGCGGGCCTGGCGGGGACGCCTCCTCGCCGGTCAAGTGGCTTGAGTTGTTGTGGAGTTGGGGGAGGCACGTATGCGGATCACGGTCGATTACGAGCTGTGTGACGGGTTGGGGCAGTGTGCCCTGGTGGCGCCCGAGGTCTTCGCGTTGGACGACGATGAGCGGTTGGAGGTCGCGCCGGACCCGGCGCCGGAGCTCGCGGACAGGGTGGTGGCCGCGGCGCGGGCGTGCCCGGTGCGGGCGATCTCGGTCGAGGGGGCCTGAACCTTGCGCGAGGTCGTCGTGGTGGGCGCGGGCCTGGCGGGAGTCCGGGCCGGTGAGGCGCTGCGGGCGCGGGGGTTTTCCGGGGCGCTGACCATGGTGTCGGACGAGGCGGAACTCCCGTATGACCGGCCGCCGTTGACCAAGCAGGTGGTGGCCGGGACGCTCACCGCGGACGACATCCGGCTGGCGGGCGCCGAGGACTTCGGTGCCCGCTGGGTCCGGGGGACCGCGGCCGTGGGGTTGGACCGGGAGCGGCGTCGGGTGCGGCTGGCCGATGGTGCGGAGGTGCCGTACGACGGGCTGGTGGTGGCGACCGGGGCGCAGGCGCGGGTCTGGCCCGGGGAGGTGCCGGCCGGGGTGCTGACCGTGCGGGGACTGGACGACGTCCGGGCGCTGCGGGCGGAGATTGACGGCGGGGCCCGTGAGGTGGTCGTCGTCGGTGCGGGTTTC
Organism: Streptomyces sp. RGM 3693; assembly: GCF_050471125.1. NCBI lineage: Bacteria > Bacillati > Actinomycetota > Actinomycetes > Kitasatosporales > Streptomycetaceae > Streptomyces > Streptomyces sp. RGM 3693. The sequence goes on along the minus strand of NZ_JBMPPQ010000005.1, from coordinate 248,605 downwards.
GTCGGGGTGGAGTTGGCGTCGTCGCTGGTTGGGCTGGGGCTCGGGGTGCGGGTGACGTTGGTGGAGCCGTTCGGGCGGCCGTTGCGGGTGCTGGGCGGGACGGTGCCGGATGTGGTGGCGGAGGCGGCGCGTCGGGCCGGGGTCGCGCTGCGGTTGGGCACCGGGGTGACGGGCTTTCGCGTGACGGGGGAGCGGGTCGGCGGGGTCGAGCTGGCTGACGGGAGCGTGCTGCCGGCCGAGGTGGCGGTGGTGGCGATCGGGATGGTGCCGGCGACCGGGTGGTTGGTGGGGTCCGGGTTGGCGTTGCCGGCCGGGCGGGTCCACTGTGACGAGCGGTTGTTCGCGCGGACCGCGGGGGTGGCCGGGGTGGTCGATCCGCGGATCGTGGTGGCCGGGGACGTGGCGCGGTGCGATGCGGTGCGGGATGCGGACGGGCCGGTTCCGTTGGAGCACTGGAGCAATGCGGCGGCGCAGGGGGAGTTGGCGGCGCGGAATCTGCTGGCGGGGCCGGCGGCGGCCGAGTCGTATGTGCACCTGCCGTCGTTCTGGACGTCGGCGTTCGGGTTGCGGATCAGGTCGGTGGGGTTGCCGGGGACCGGGGACCGGGTGGTCGTCGAGGAGGGGGCGCCGGGTACGGAGAAGGTGCTGGAGGCGCACTACCGGGAGGGCCGGTTGGTCGGTGCGGTGAGTGTGAATCTGGGGAAGCGGCTGGCGGGGTACGCGCGGCGGCTCCAGGAGGAGGGACCGGGGGCGGTGACGGGGCCGGTGTCCGGGGTGGCCGGGGAGACCGGGGTGGCCGGTGGGGTGTCGGCCGGGGGTGGGCCCGTCGGGTGAGGCGGTGTCCGGCCAATGGCCGGAATTCAGCGTCGTGGCCGGAAAGCGATTGGATGCCGAGTAAGTTTACGTCCGGTAACCCGCCAGATCGCCGGGTCGAGCAGTAAAACCGACCTGCGTGAATGGCGCGTTAAGTTTTCCATTACCACGGAACATTTATGGTTTACCTCTCCTTGGGCGCTCTGGGTCGCGTGACCTATCGCACAAACGAGTGACGGTTCTGGGCAGCTCTGGTAACGTTTTTATCGCGCCTCCAGTAGAGGCGGGGCGGGCTTTGCGAGTGCGTCACGATGAGGTGATCGCCATCGATGACAGCCTGCTCTTGTGCAAGCAGGTGTCGGGGGATCATTTGCTACGGGGGATGGCCATGTGTAGCGCCTACATTGGCGTCTGAAATTGGGGCTTCCTGAATTCTGGAAGCGTTCCCGTTCTCTTGTGCCCGCAGGATGAACCAGTCGTTTTCGCGACGAGGTGTCATGCCCTGGGCGGGCAATCCATCAACAACTTTCACCGAGTGGCAGCCGGTTGTGGCAGTCGTCATCTGAAATTCTGAACGACTTCACAAAGGGCTCGCGAAGCGGACTTTCGGCATCGCGTATTCATGGTGCCCTGCGTTCTTTCAGGGCCGATGGTGGGCGGGTCGGCAATGTGTCGCCGGGTAATTTCCCCTGCCGTTTTCCGCGAATTGTCATGGCTGGTCGACGGTGGTGTTCAGAGTGCTCAGAAACGAGGAGAGAAGAATGCAGAACCCCTACGAGGCCGAGCAGATCCAGGACATCGTGCGGGAGGGCCTGGCCCAGGTCCTCGGCACCGGTGCAGACGAGATCACCGCGGACGCCACCCTGGTCGCCGACCTGGGCGCGGAATCCCTGGACCTGGTCGAATTCCGCTTCGAGATGGAGACCAAGCTCGGCGTGGCGCTGCCGAAGTCGAACGTCCTGGACCAGCTCGCCACCGCCCTCGGCAGCTCCGAGCAGCTGTACGACGAGCGCGGCGGCATCACGGAACTGGCCGCCGAGGTACTGCGCCGCAGCGCGTTCGGCTACTCCGCGGAGCAGGTGTACGCCGGTCAGCGGCCCTACGAGGTCGCCGCGGCGGCCACCAGCGCGCACTGGGCCGCCTTCACCCACGCCATCTTCGACTACCTGCCCGAGACCTGCACCGAGTGCGGCGCCGACAAGGCCGAACTGGCCGCGTCCGGCAAGGCGATCTGCGCCGGCTGCGGTGCCGCGCTGGAGGCGGCCACCGGCGACGAGGTGATGGCCGAGGGCGTCCGGGCGACGCTCGCCGCCATCGGGCACGCCCAGCCCGTCGGCTGACCGTCCCGCGGCCGGTGCGGAAGGCGTCGCTCGTCGTGCGAGTCGTGCGAAAGGAAAGCAAGTGACACCCCTCATACCCAACGGGGCCGAACACGAGGTCGTGGTGACCGGGATCGGTCTGGTCGCCGGGCAACTGACCGACCCGGAGGCGCTGTTCGACCACATCGCGGAAGGAGGCACGCTCATCACCGAGCACCCCCTCCACAAGGAGTGGGGCGTCCCCTGTGCCGTCTCGGCGCACATCGACCCCCAGGTGCGGCAGGCGCTCGCCGACGCGGCGCCCGAAGAGGCCGGGCCGCTGGGGTCGGCCGGCGTCCTCGCCTGGCACGCCGCCGCCCAGGCATGGGAGCGCAGCGGACTGCCGAGGCGGCTGGACACCGAGCGCGGTGGCGTCTTCCTCGCCTGCAACCGCATGGTCATGGAGCCGGCCGAACTCACCTCGCTGGCCGCCCACGTGGACCACGAGGCCGGGGCCCTGGACCTGGACGGCTACCTGGAGCACCTCGACGGCCCGGCAGCGCCCGACGCGGCCGGCGCGGCCGGCGGGCTCGACCCGCAGCGGTACGAAAAGATCCAGCCGGACTCCGCCACCGCCGCGCTCGCCGACTACTTCGGCGCGGCCGGCGTGCTGGAGACCCATGCGGACGCCTGCGCCGCGGGCGGCATGGCGATCGGCAGCGCCTACCGCTACATCCGCAGCGGCACGCTCGACGTGGCGCTCGCCGGGGGCGCCGAGAGCCTGACCACGCTGACCGCGGTCACCGCCTTCTACGGGGTGGGCGCGCTCGCCCCGGCCCAGGGGCGGGAACCGGCGCAGATCAGCCGCCCGTTCGACAAGGACCGCTCCGGTTTCGTCATCGGCGACGGCGCGGCCTTCCTCGTCCTGGAGTCCCGGGCGCACGCCGAGGCGCGCGGCGCCCGCATCCTGGCCAAGGTCGCCGGGTACGCCGGGGTGACCGAGGCGGTGAAGATGACGTCCAGTACGCGGGACGGCTCGGACTACGCGGAGTGCATACGGGCCGCGCTCGGCGATGCCGGGCTCGCCCCGGAGGACATCGACCACATCAACGCGCACGGCACCTCGACCGAGGCCAACGACACCTGCGAGGCGGCGGCGCTGCACACCGTCTTCGGGGCGCGGGCCGCCACGCTCCCGGTCACCGGCAACAAGTCCGCCATGGGGCACTCGTTGGCGAACAGCGGGGCGGCCGAGGCGGTGCTGTCGGTGCTCAGCCTGGAGCGGCAGACGCTGCTGCCGACGCTGAACTTCGCCGAACCGGACGAGGTCACCAGCGGACTGGACATCGTCACCGAGCGGCGCCCGGCGCGGGTGACCGCGGTGCTGTCCAACTCCTTCGGCTTCGGGGGGCAGAACTGCTCGCTGATCCTGGCCGAGGCGGGGTGAACGGGGCGATGACGACGCATCACGTACGACTGAGCGCGCCCGGCCTGTACACCGCGGCCGGCACCGATCCGGGCGTCCTGTGGGAGACCCTGGTCGCCGGGAAGGACACCCGCCGGCCGACCGAGGCACTGGCCGGGCCATGGCCGGATTTCGACACCGCCTTCCTGGTGGACGACCCGGACGCGGCCACCCTCGGGGTGCACCGCAGGGTGCTGCGCACCTCGGAGAAGCAGGCCCGGATGGCGCTCTACGGGGCGCGGCTGGCCCTGGCCGGCCCGGCGGAGCGCGGCCCGGTGGGCGGCCCCGGCTGGGGGCTCTACCTCGGACTGCCCACGGTGGACGAGGAGTTACTGCGGTTCGGCGCCCTGGACCGGCTGCACAAGGCCGCCGGGTCGCCGGGCGAGGTCGCCGCGCTCTACGGGCGGGAGGTCCCGCCGTTCAGCGGACTGTCCCACCTCAACAGCACCGCGGCGGCGCACATCTCGGCGGTCTTCGGGCTGACCGGGGCCATGGCCGCGTACTCGCCGTTCTCCGAAGCGGGCCTCACCGCCCTGATCGACGGGGCGCTGTCGGTCGCGGAGGGGGAGAACGAGGCGGCGCTGGTCGGGGCGGTGAGCCCCAAGGTGCATCCGCTGCTCTTCGCGCAGTACGAGGAGCTGGGGTGGAACGGCGCGGTGCCGGGGGAGGGCGCGGCCTTCCTGCTCGCCGAGCGGGCCGACGGCGGTCCCGGCGGTGCTGCCGGTTCCGGTGGTTCCGCGGCCGGTTCCGGGACTCCCGGTGCGCGGCTGGCCGGTTACGGCCGGGCCTTCGGTGCCGGGGCCGAGGACCGTACCGAGGCGATCGCCGAGGCCGTCCACGCGGCCCTGGAGACGGCCGGTACGGACGCCGGCGGGATCGGCTGGGTGCTGCCCGACGCCGCCTGGACGACCGACGGCGCACGGGCCCAGAGCGCCGCGCTGGACCGGGTCTTCGCGGGCACCGCGGACCGGCCCGCCCAGTTCACCAGCGAACGGGCCACCGGGGTACTGGGCCCCGCCCACCCACTGGCGCACACGCTGCTGGCGCTGCACGGCCTGGCGTCCGGGCGGCGGCTGGCCGCCGACGGTGACGCGGTGCGCGAGGAGGCGCTGCCCGCCCCGCGGGCCCTGGTGCTGGCCTGCGGCGCACGCGGCCAGGTGTGCGCCGTCGTACTGGAAGGAGCCGAGAAATGAGCCGCCGGGTCGTGGTGACCGGACTGGGCGCCGTCTGCGGACTGGGGCTCGACTGGCAGACCATGTGGGAGGGCCTGACCGCGGGCCGGTCGGCGATCCGCGCCTGGCAGCTGCCCGGTGTGGAGGACTTCCCGGTGCGTTACGCGGCACCGGTCGATGACACCGCGTTCGCCGCGCGCCACGGTGCCGAGGCGGACCCGGACCGGCCGCTGGAGCGGCGCACCCGGTTCGGGCTGGCGGCCGCCGCGCAGGCGCTGGCCGACGCCGGGATCGACGGGCCGGGCCCGGTGGGCCGGATCGGCACCGCCGTCGGCTCGGGCGTGCCGGAGCGGGACCCCTATGAGCTGCTGCACGCGATCGGCGAGGACGGGCAGCCCAGCTGGCAGACGCTCTTCGGGCGGCGCGACCAACTGGACCGGGCCAGCGGCCTGTTCTGCACCAACGACGCGCTGGCCGCCGGGATCGCGGCCCGCCACCGGCTGCGCGGCCCGGCGCTGAACTTCTCCACCGCCTGTGCCGGGGCCACCCACGCCATCGGTCACGGCTTGAAGATGATCCGGCGCGGGGAGGTGGACGCGATGGTGGTGGGCGGTGCCGATTCGGTGCTCAACCTGCCGACCATGACCGGGCTGCACCTGCTGGGGGCGCCGTCCACGTCCGAGCTGTTCGGGGACCGGCTGTGCCGGGCCTTCGACCGGGACCGCAGTGGGCTGGTGGCCGCCGAGGGCGCGGCCATGGTGGTGCTGGAGAGCGAGGAGAGCGCCCGGCGGCGCGGCGCGACCATCTACGCCGAACTGGCCGGTTTCGGCAGCTCGTTGGATGCCTACCAGGTCACGGCCCCGCACCCGGAGGGGCACGGCGCCGCGCTGGCGATGAGCCGGGCGCTGGCCGACGGCCAGGTGGCGCCGGACGCGGTGGATTCCATCAACGCGCACGGCACCTCCACCCCGCTCAACGACCCGATCGAGACCCGGGCGATCAAGGACGTGTTCGCGGCCGGCGAGCACTACCGGAAGCTGGCGGTCACCGCCAACAAGACCATGCTCGGACACCTGATCGCCGCCGCCGGTGCGCCCGAGCTGATCGCCACCGTGCTGTCCGTACGGGACGGCATCGTGCCCCCGACGCTGAATCTGGAGAACCCGGATCCGGCCTGCGACCTGGACTACGTGCCGGACAAGGCGCGGTACCAGGAGGTGTCGGTGGCTGTGAGCAATTCCTTCGGCTTCGGCGGACTCAACGCCAGTCTGGTGGTGCGTGGTTATGAGCACTGACATCGTTTCGAGCACGGACATCGCGGTGGGCTACGACGTCGTGTCCGGTGCGGAGAGCGCCGGACACGACCCGGCCGCCGACCCCTCCTTCGACCCCGACGCGATCGTCGTCACCGGCATCGGCGCCGTGCTGCCCACCGGGCGCGGGCCCGAGGCCCTGTGGACGGCCTGGCGCGAGGCACGGCCCGCGCTCGCGCCCTACCAGGACCCCTACGTCCGGACGAAGAAGATCACCCACTTCGGGCACGTCCCCGCCGACCTCCAGCAGGCCAGCCGGGACAGCGTCCCGCACAAGCTGCGGAAGTTCGGCACCGCCTTCACCTTCAACGCGGTGCTGGCCGCCGAGGACGCCATGCGGCAGGCCGGCGACAGCTGGCAGACCATCCCCGAGGAGCGGCGCGGGCTCTACGTCGCCCAGGACGACTCCACCGAACTGAGCGTGGCCGCCTTCCACAAGGCGCTCGACCAGGCCCGTACCGACACCTCGCCGCAGGTCGGCGCGGACCTCACGCGGGTGGTGGCGGAGGCGTTCGGCAACGCCGCGACCTTCAACCCGTTCACCGTCATCCGGGCGCTGAACAACAACACCCTGGCGCTGGTCAGCATCGCCCAGCGGTTCCGCGGCGACTGCGCGGCCTTCGTCCAGGACGCCGGGGCCGCGCTGGGCGCCCTCCAGCGGGCCGCGTTCAGCCTCCGCCAGGGAGACTGCGACACCGCGCTGGTGGTCGGCGCCGGCAGCTACAACGAGCCGCTGAAGCTGGCCGCGCAGTACCGTGCCGGCAACCTCACCGCCGGCGGCCGCGGCACCGCCTCGCTGCGCAGCTTCGACGCCGAGCGGGACGGCACGGTGCTGGCTGAGGGCGCGGTGGCGCTGATCCTGGAGCGCGCCGGGGACGCCGCGGCGCGCGGCGCCCGCCCGCTGGTGGAGGTGCTGGGCGCGGCGCTGCGGCCCGCCGTGGACAGCGGCGTCGGCCCGGCCGCGCTGGCCGAGAGCGCCCGCGGCCTGATGGCCGCGCACGGGGTGACACCGGACAGCCTCGGCGCCGTCCTGGCCGACGGTAAGGGCACCGTTCAGCACGACGCCGCCGAGGCCGAGCTGCTGCGCGCGCTGCTCAAGGACAGCGGCGTCCCGGTCAGCTCCGTACGACCGGTCATCGGCACCCTGGGGGCCGCCGGACCGCTGGCCGAACTGGCCCTGGCGCCAAGCCTGTTCGCCACCGGTGAGCTGCCGCCGATCGCACACCTGGCGACCCCGCCGGACGACGGCACCGACTTCGTCACCGGGTCGGCCCGGAAGCGGCGGATCGACTCCGTCCTCAGCCTGCACAGCAGTTTCAACGGGTTCGCCGGAGCACTGCTCGCCAAGCGGCCGCACCTCGTCTAGGAGACCACCAACCCATGTCAGCTACGTCAGCGTTCACCGAATTCGTGCAGCCCCAGATGGGCCGGGTGTTCACCGCCCTGGGGCTGGACGTCGAGTACGAGCGGGCCGAGGGCAACACCCTCTACCACCGCGACGACCAGGGCGAACTGGTGCCGGTCCTGGACCTGATGGGCGGCTACGGCTCGCTGATCTTCGGGCACAACCACCCGGAGATCGTCGCGCACGCCAAGGAGCTGCTGGAGCAGAACCGTCCCGTGCACGCCCAGTTCTCGCTGCGCGGCGAGGCCGGCCGGCTCGGCGCCGAGCTCAGCGACGTCGTCCGCCGGGAGACCGGCATCAAGGAGCCGTACCTGGCCACCTTCGGCAACAGCGGCGCCGAGGCCATCGAGGCGGCCGTCAAGCACGCCGAGCTGGTCCGGGTGACCAAGGTGGCGGCGCTGGCCGAGGAGACCGCCGCGCATCTGGAGGCGGCCCGGGACACGGTCCGCCGTGGCGCGGCCACCGTCGACCCGGACGCCTACCAGCTGCCCGCCCTCCAGGGGCAGGTCGCCCCGGCCGCCGGCATCGAGGGGCTGCTGGCCGCGATCGGCGCGCACAACGCGGCGGCGCTGGCCACCAAACCGCTCTTCCTGGCGCTGGAGCGCTCCTTCCACGGCAAGCTCGTCGGCAGCGTCCAGCTCACCTACAACGCCGGCTTCCGCGCCCCATTCCAGAACCTGGGCACGCGGGTCCGCTTCGTCCCCATGGACCAGCCGGAGCTGCTGGACCGGATCGCCGAGGACGAGCGGGTGGTGCTGCTCGACACCGAACTGGCCGACGGCCGGGTGCGGGTCGTCGAACGGGACTTCCCGGCCATCACCGCCTTCATGGTCGAGCCGGTGCAGGGCGAGGGCGGCATCCACGCGCTCACCACCGAACAGGGCCGCGCCATCCGGCTGTTCTGCAACAAGGTCGGCACCGCGCTGATCATCGACGAGGTGCAGAGCGGCATGGGCCGCTGCGGCGCCTTCCTGGCCAGCTCGCTGATCGGGCTGCGCGGCGACTACTACACGCTGTCCAAGTCGCTGGGCGGCGGCCTGGCCAAGGTCTCCGCGATGCTGGTCCGCCGGTCGCTGTACCAGGGCGAGTTCGACCTGATCCACAGCTCGACGTTCGCCATGGACGACTTCTCCTCGTCCATCGCCCGCAAGGTCGTCGCGATGCTGGAGGACGCCGACGGACAGGCGTACCGCCAGGTCACCGAGCGCGGCGAGCGGGTGGTCGAGATGCTGGCCGACCTCAAGTCGGCCTACCCGGACGTCATCGAGGACATCCGCGGCAAGGGCCTGTTCATCGGCGTCCAGCTGCGCGACCAGGGCGAGGCCCGCTCCATGGTGCTGCGCAGCAGCGCCTACACCGGGGCGCTGGGCTACCTCCTCTCCGGCTACCTGCTGCGCCAGGAGCGGATCCGGATGGCGCCGACCGGCAGCGCCGGCAACGTCCTGCGCATCCAGCCGTCCGCGCTCCTCACCGACGAGGAGATCGAGCGGCTGCGCGGCGCCCTGGACCGGCTCTGCCGCATCCTGCGCTACGAGGACACCCTGCACCTGGTCCACCCGGCCAGCGACCGGACGATCCCCAAGCCGCGGGCGGAGATCCGCGACTTCCGCGGCGCCATCGAGGGCTACGAGCAGGGCGAACCGCGCCCGGTGACCGGCCCGGTCCGCAAGGTGGCGTTCGTCAACCACCTGATCACCCCGGCCCACCTGCGGCAGGTCGACCCGGCGCTGGCCGACCTCAACGACGCCGCGCTGCGCGCCTTCGTCCTCGGCATGGACCCGGTGAAGAAGGCGGCGCCCTACCCGGGCGTGCGGATCGACTCGCCGCTGGGCAGCGCCGTGGAGTTCGCGCTCTACCCGCTGATGGTCGGCTCCGAGCAGATGGGCCGCTACCTGGCCTCCGGGGACGTCGCCGGGATCCGGGCGGACGTCGAGGAGCGGGTGCAGGCGGCCCGCGAGGACGGCTGCGAGGTCGCCGGGCTCGGCATGTACACCTCCATCGTCACCCACAACTGCACCTCGCTGAACGTCCCCGGCATCGCGCTGACCTCCGGGAACGCGCTGACCGTCGCGATGGGCGTACGGGCCATGGAGCGCGGCGCCCGCGACCGCGGCTTCGCGGTCGCCGACGCCACGCTGGCGGTGGTCGGCGCGGCCGGCAACATCGCCTCCGTCTACAGCCAGCTGTTCGCCGAGCAGCTCAGCAAGATCGTGCTGGTCGGCAGCCGCCGGGACGGCTCCGCGCGGCGCCTGCGCAACACCGTGCACGGCATCTACCAGGAGTGCTGGGCGCGGATCGCGGACGGCGGCGAGCTGACCGGCATCCCGGCCCGGCTGGCCGAGGAGCCGCTGATCGCCAAGTGGCTGGCCGACGGCCCGTCCGCGGACGACACCGAGCGCGGCAAGGCGATCGCCGCGTACCTGGAGGAGCGCTACGGCCAGGACCCGTTCCTGACCGTCACCCAGGACAGCGACGCGCTCCGCGAGGCGCAGCTGGTGCTGTGCGCCTCCAACAGCCCCGAGCCGTTCCTAACCGGGGAGCACTTCGCGCCGGACGCGGTGGTCTGCGACATCGCGGTGCCCAACAACGCGGTGCCGGACCTGGCCACACAGCGGCCGGACCTGGCGTACATGCTCGGCGGCATCGTCGCCACGCCCCACGGCGAGAGCCTGCACCCCTCGGCGCGGGCCTTCCTGGAGGCCGGCCAGCTCTTCGCCTGCATGGCCGAGACCGCGCTGATGGGCCTGGCCGGCATCGACCGGCACTACTCCTACGGGAACATCAGCCGCCAGCAGGTCATCGACATCGCCGCACTGGCCGACGCGCACGGGCTGCGGCTGGCCGACTACAAGAGCGCGCACTCGGTGTGAGCCACCCCCAGCGGTAGCTGGGGGTACCCCCGGGCGCCGCACGCGACCCGTCGCAGGCATCCCCGCGTGCGGCGCCCGGCCCCAACGGCCCGACCCGCCAACCCACTTCATTCGAGAGGACCCGTCAGCTCATGGAATTCGCAGGTCAGGTGGCACTGGTGACCGGCGGTAGCCGGGGCATCGGCCGCGCCATCGCCGTCCGGCTGGCGGAGGAGGGCTGCGATATCGCCCTCAACTACCGCAGCGCGACGGCGGAGGCGGAGCAGGTCGCCGAGCAGATCGCCAAGCTGGGCCGCAAGGTCGAGCTGTTCCAGGGGGACATCTCCGACCCCGAGGTTCCGCACACCATCGTCTCCGGCGTCCGCGCCTCCTTCGGACGGATCGACGTCCTGGTGAACAACGCCGGGATCACCCGCGACGAACTGCTCGTCAACCAGAGCCTCGCGGACATCGAGGACGTACTGCGCACCAACCTCGTCGCCCCGATGCTCACCGTCCAGGCGGTGGCGCCCGCGATGCTGCGCCAGCGCTACGGCCGGATCGTCAACATCTCCTCCGCCGCCGCCTCCAAGCCGGGCCGCGGCCAGTCGAACTACGCGGCGGCCAAGGGCGGTCTGGAGTCCTTCACCAAGGCGATGGCGGTGGAGCTGGCCTCCCGGGGCATCCTCGTCAACGCGGTCGCCCCGGGCGTCATCAACACCGACATGACCGACACCATCCGCGCCCACGGCGCGGACGAGATCATGAGCCGGCTGCTGCTGAAGAAGTACGCCGAACCCGAGACGATCGCCGACGCCGTGACGTACCTCGCCAGCCCGCGCAACACGTACACCACGGGCGAGGTACTGCACGTCGACGGCGGCCTGAAGATGGCGTGAGGGGCCGGCCATGAGCGCACTCGACACCCCCGTACCCGGCCCTGTACCGGGCGAACTGGCCGGCCGGACCGCCGTGGTCACCGGCGCCGCCCAGGGCATCGGCCGCGAAGTGGCCCTGCTGCTGGCTGAGTCCGGCGCCGCCCACCTGATCCTCCTCGACCGGGACGCCGCCCCACTGGAGACCGTCGCCAAGGAAGTGCGCGCCCTGGGCGCGGAGGCCACCACGCTCGTCGCGGACCTGCGCGAGCGGGAGGCGGTCCGCAGCCAACTGCGCACCGCGCTCCGCGCCGCCGGCCACCTGCACATCCTGGTCAACAACGCCGGCGTCGCCGACGAGAACGGCCCGGACGACGAGGAAACCTGGCTGCGGGTGCTGGACATCAACCTGCACGGCACCTTCGCGGTCACCGCCGCCTGCCTGGAGTACCTCGTCGACAAGGGCCGGATCGTCAACGTCTCGTCGATCCTCGGCAAGGCCGGCAAGATGCGCAACACCGCCTACTGCGCCTCCAAACACGGCCTGATCGGCTACACCAAGGGCCTCGCCCTGGACCTGGCGTCCCGCGGCATCACCGTCAACGCGGTGCTGCCGGGCTGGATCGACACCCCGATGCTGCGCCGCGAGATCGCCGCCTCGGCGGAGGAGATCGGCGCCGACCCGGCGCGGATGCTGCGCCAGGCGCGCAAATCCATCCCGCTGCGGCGGCTGGTCGAGGCGCGGGAGGCCGCCGAACTCATCGGCTTCCTGGTGTCCGACCGGGCGGCCGCCGTCACCGCGCAGTCCCTCACGGTCGACGGGGGCTACACCCGTGGCATGTGACGCCCGCGCGCTCACCCTCCCGCGGCCCCGGTCGGCCCCCGCCGCTGACCCGTGGCTGCGGCGACTGCGCCCGGGGCCGGCGCAGTCCGCCGCCGGGGCCGCCCGGGTCGTCTGCTTCCCGCACGCGGGCGGCGGCGCCGGCACCTACCGGCCGCTGGCCACCGCCGTCGCCGCCCGCACCGTCGGCGGGCGCCCGTACGAGGTGCTGGCGGTCCAGTACCCGGGCCGCAACGACCGGATCCGGGAGGCCCGCGTCGAGGACCTGCGGGCGCTGGCGGCCGGCGCGTACCGGGCGCTGGCACCCCTGACCGACCGCCCGCTGGTCCTGTTGGGCCACAGCATGGGCGCCCTGGTGGCGTACGAGGTGGCCCGCCTCCTGGAGCGCGACGGGGTCGCCCCGGCGCACCTGATCGTCTCCAGCGCCTGGGCGCCGTCCAAGGTCCGCGGCGGCACGGTCCACCTCCGGGACGACGACGGGCTGATCGACGAGATCCGGCGGACCCAGGGCACTGACCCGCGGCTGCTGGACAACCGGGACGTCCTGGCGATGGCCCTGCCGGTGGTCCGCAGCGACTACCAGGCCGTGGAGACCTACCGGCACCGGCCCGGTCCGCCGCTGACCACCCCGATCACCGCGCTGACCGGCGACCGGGACCCGCTGGTCACCGTCGAGGAGGCGGCCGCCTGGGAGGAGCACACCACCGGCGGCTTCCGGCTGCGGGTCTTCCCCGGCGGCGACCACTTCTACCTGTCCGGGCACTGGGCGGAGCTGGCGGACCACCTGGTCTCCGCGCCGCCGCGGCAGGTGGTGGCGGCGGTCGGGTAGGCCCGTCCGCAGGACTTCGCGCCGGCCGGGCGGGGTGCGTCAGGCCGGCGCGAAGCCCTGCGGCCAACGGGCCCGGGCCTGCTCCCGGGAGCGCATGGTGGCCAGCGTCAGCAGGCCACGCTCCCGGCCGGTCTCCAGCAGGCCCGGCAGGGCGGGCAGCGGGGCGAGCGCCGCGATGTCGTCCAGGACCAGGGTGAGTGGTGGGTCGAGCCGACCGGCGGATGACCGTTCGGCCATGCGGCGGCCGTGCTCGACCACGTGCGAGAGGAGTGCGGTGATCAGCGGCATCGCACCCGGATCGGTGCGCGGGTCCTCGATGGACTCGCCCACCAGGTACAGCGTTCCCCCCTCGGCGACGAAAGATTCGAGAACCAGCGCATCCGATCGCAGCGGATTGCTGGCGTCGCGGATGTGGACCGAGGAGAGCGCGGCCAGCGCCCGGCCGAGCAACTCCTTTGCCATCTCGCGGCGTTCGGCGTGCGCGGTGAGTACCGATTCCAGTTCGCCGGCCTGCCCAGGGGACGCCTTGGCGTTGGTGCGCAGGATGCGGACCGGCTCCTGGGCGCCGCCCGCGGCGTGCGCCCAGCGGTGCAGCTGACGGAACGGGCGGCCGTCCAGCGCGGCGGCGTGCAGCCAGCAGCGCAGCAGGGTCTGCGCGGCGTCCGCGACGGCCGAGTCCAGGGCGCTGGCCGGGCGGACCGGGGCCAGCAGCGCGGTGGCGCGGGCGGCGGCGGTGCCGATCTCCTCGCAGCCCGCGGTGGGCGACCAGCGCAGCCGGGCCGGGGTGTCGAGGCGGTGCGTGGGGTCGTAGGCCAGCAGCGGGCCCAGTTTGGCGCGGGCGTCCTTGGTCTCGGCCCAGAGGGTGGGGTCGGTGGTGGCGACGACCAGCGGCCCGGCGGCGGAAGCGGCGGCGGCCAGCGCCGCGGCCCGGAGGACGGCCCGGTCGCTGCCGAACTCGACGCGCGGCAGCGTCGGTTCCGGTGTGGCGACCGGGGCGGGCGCGGGGGCCGGGGCGGTGCTGCGCTGCTCGGGGAGCGGGCCGGGGGCCGGGGGTGGCTCCGAGGCCGCGGCCGGCACCTGTGGGACGGCGGGCGCCGGGGCCGCCGGGGCCGCCGGGGGCTGTGGAGCGGCCGGTACGGCCGTCTCCGCCCCCGCGGGCACGACCGGCTCGGTGTGCCGCCCCCGTGCGGCCTGCGCCCGCTGCTGGGCCCGCTGCGTCGCCCGGACGGCCCGGTACCGGGTGACCGTCCCCAGCACGAAGATCGCCAGCACCAGCAGCACCATCAGCTCACCGACGAACAGCCCCCAGAACAGGCCGTAACCCGACAGCTGGCCCTTGGGGGTGTCCGGCCAGGCCGCCGCGATGTCGTGCGGCGCGGCGATCAGGTGCCGCAGCGCGATCGGCGTACCGGTGTACGTCACCCCCGACGGCCAGCCGCCGTGCGCGAACAGCCCGGCCAGGCCGGTCGCCGTCCACACCACCAGGGTCAGCCCGAGCAGGAAACCGATCAGCCCCACCAGCAGCGTGTCGGGCACACCGCGGTTCCTGGAACGGCCGTCGCCCCGGCCGTCCCCGCGGTCGTAGCGGCCGTCGGCGCCATGACCGTCGTAGCCACGGCTGTCGTAGCCACGACCGTCGCCCCGGCCGTCCGCGTCGTATCCGCGCCTCACGCCACCGTCTCGCTCGACTCGTTCCGCAACTGCCGTTCCATCGCGATGGCCTCGGCGCGCGCCTCCGCCTCGGCGTCCGCGGCCAGCGCCAGCGCGCGGGCCTCGTCGGTCGGCAGCGGGGCCGACTCGGTCATCGCCCGGTCGGTGTAGACCAGCGGCCGCTCGGCCTCGGTGATGAGGTGCTTGACGACCTGCACATTGCCGTTGACGTCCCAGACCGCGATGCCGGGGGTCAGGGTCGGAATGATCTCCACCGCCCAGCGCGGCAGTCCGAGCACCCGCCCGGTGGCCCGCGCCTCGTCGGCCTTCTGGGCGTAGATGGTGCGGGTGGACGCCATCTTGAGGATCGCCGCGGCCTCCCGCGCCGCCGCCCCGTCCACCACATCGCTGAGGTGGTGGACGACGGCCACGAACGACAGACCCAGCCGGCGGCCGAACTTCAGCAGGCGCTGGAAGAGCTGGGCCACGAACGGCGAGTTGATGATGTGCCAGGCTTCCTCGACCAGGAAGATCCGCTTCTTGCGGTCCGGGCGGATCCAGGTGTGCTCCAGCCACACCCCCACGATCGCCATCAGGATCGGCATCGCGATCGAGTTCCGGTCGATGTGCGAGAGGTCGAAGACGATCAGCGGCGCGTCCAGGTCGATGCCCGCCGTCGTCGGGCCGTCGAACATGCCCCGCAGGTCACCGTCGACCAACCGGTCCAGCACCAGCGCCACGTCCAGGCCCCAGGCGCGGACGTCGTCTATGTCGACGTTCATCGCCTCCGCGGACGACGGTTCGGGGTGCCGCAACTGCTCGACGATGTCGGAGAGCACCGGCTGCCGGACGGCGCGGGGCGCCCTCTCCGCCCCGTCAGCCCCGTCCGCCTCGTCCTCGTGTCCGCTGAGCACCGCCGCGTGCGCGACCTTCAAGGCGAAGCCGGAACGTTCGTCCAGACCGTGCCCCATGGCGACCTCGATGATCGTCCGCAGCAGGGCCAGCTGGCCGGTGGTGGTGATCGAGGGGTCGAGCGGGTTGAGGCGGATGCCGCCGTTGAGGGCGGCGGTCGGGTCCAGGCGGATGGGGGTTATCCCCAGCTCCTGGGCGATGAGGTTCCACTCGCCGACGCCGTCCTCGCCCTGCGCGTCCAACACCACGACCTGCCGGTCGCGGAACCGCAGTTGCCGCAGCACGTAGGTCTTCTCCAGCGCGGACTTGCCGTTGCCGGACTCCCCGAGCACCAGCCAGTGCGGCGCCGGCAGCTGCTGCCCGTACAGCTGGAACGGGTCGTAGATGTACCCCTTGCCGGAGTACACCTCGCGTCCGATGATCACGCCCGAGTCGCCGAGCCCGGGCGCCGCCGTCGGCAGGTAGACCGCCTGCGCCTGGCCGGTGGAGGTGCGTACCGGCAGCCGTGTCGTCTCCACCTTCCCGAACAGGAAGCTGGTGAAGGCTTCGGTGAGGGCACCGAGCGGATCGAACATGGCCATGGCGTACGCGCCTCCCAGGGCTTAAGTGGCGTTGGCGGCGTTAACGGCGGATACCGGTCGCGAACGGCAGGGTGTTCACGAAGGCCCGGTGGTGCTCACGGTCGCACCACTCCAGCTTGAGGTAGGACTTTCCGGCCGAAGCGCGGATGGTCCGCTTGTCGCGGGCCAGCGCCTCGGGCGAACGGGACGAGACGGTGAGGTAGCCGACGAGGTTGACCCCGGCCGCACCGGACGCCAGATCCTCGCCCCGCTGGTCCACCCGCCCGTGGTGCGCCACGTCCCGCGGGTCCACCACCCGGTTCATCTTCGCCGCCCGGCTCGCCTCGGCGTCGTCGTTGGTCTTCTCCGTCAGCATCCGCTCGATGGCCACCTCGGTGGGCTCCAGGTCCATGCAGACCGCGACCGTCCGGATCACGTCCGGAGTGTGGACGAGCAGCGGCGCCAGGAAGTTGACGCCCACCGGGGTCAGCGGCCACTCCTTGACCCAGGCGGTGGCGTGACACCAGGGCGCCCGCGTCGACGACTCCCGGGTCTTGGCCTGGAGGTACGTCGGCTCGGTCGCGTCCAGCTCGGCCGGCCAGGTGTTGCGCTTGCTCATCGCCTGGATGTGGTCGATCGGATGGTCCGGGTCGTACATGGAGTGCACCAGGGACGCCAGGCGCGCCTGCCCGAGGGGCTGGCGCACCCGGATGTCCGCCTCCGTCAACCGGGCGCAGATGTCCGTCAGCTCACGGGCCATCACCACCGCCAGCCCGGCGTCCCGGTCCAGCTTCCGGCGCAGCAGACCGCTGCGCTGGGTGGCCGCGGCCCGGGCCATGGTGACCGCCTCGGCGGCCAACTCCCGGTTGAAGTGCATACAGGCCACCAGATAGGCCCGGTGCTGCTCGGACGAGGTGGACACCATCGACTGCAACTGTTCGTAGGACTCACGCAACCAGTGCGGGGAGTCGGTGTCCCCCCGCTGGGCGACGTCCTTGGCGTGCGCGTCCGGATCGGCGGGCAGCGTCCGCGCCAGCATCTGCAACCGGGTCACGAACCCGTCCCCGTTGGCCACATGCTTCAGCAGCGTCCCGAACCGGTCGACCAGGGCCTCCTGGTCCTCGCTGTCCCGTAGGCCGACGCCCGGCCCCTCGATCTCGATCGCCGCGGTCACCGTCCGCCGATCGGCGTGCAGCAGCACCGCGATCTCGTCCGGCCCGAACGGCGCCGACAGCCAACTGATCCGCCCGATCCCGGGCGGCGGCCCGATCTCCACTTCTCTCCCGTCCAGCCGTACGCCGGCTTCCGCGGCCGCGGAGCGGTACACCGCCCCACCCTTGCGCACGGTACGGCGGAAACTCCGCCGGATCTCGAACCACTTGTAGTACGTGCGCCCCTTGTACGGGACGTAGACCAGGGCCAGCCCCAGCATCGGGAAGCCGGTCAGGCTGGCGATCCGCAGCGGCAGCGAGGGCACCAGCAGCCCGCACATCATCCCGAGGAACGCACCGGCGATGATCAGGGTGATCTCGCCGGTCTCCCGGTTCTTGCCGACGACGGCGTTGGGCCGGGCGCGGCCGATCAAGTACGTGCGCCGCGGCGCGATCGGCTGGGACGGCGTGCTCAACGCCCCTCACCTCCAGGTGTCTTGCCGGTGCGGGGGCCGCCGGTGCCGGGGGTCGTCCGGGGGGCCGGCGCCGTCGACGCCGAACGGGAGCCGTGCGCGGCGACCCCGCCGGACACCGCGTCGGCCGGCCGGGACTGCCCGCCCTGCGCGCCGCCGCCGTCCCCGCCCGACCGGCGGGAACTGTGCGTCTTGATGCCCTGCGACACCAGCGCCGCGGGCGAGGAGATCATGGCGGCCGCCTGACTGCCGTCGGTGGCCCGCCCCTTGCTGGACCGCGCCGAGACCATCTCGTCGCCGAAGCCCGGCACGAACCGGTAGATCACCGCACTCGCGAAGATCGCCAGGACGATGATGGCCAACCCGGACACCACGGCCGAGAAGGCGTTCGGCCCCTTGTCCCCGGACAGCGCACCGGCGATCCCCAACACGATCACGATCACCGGTTTCACCATGATCACCGCGATCATGATCCCCGCCCAGCGGCGGACGTGACCCCACATGTTCTTGTCGACCAGCCCGGCGTACACCACGGTCCCCAGCAGCGCCCCGACGTACAGCAGCGCCGCCCGGATCACCAGCTCCAGCCACAGCACACCGGCGGCCAGCACCGACACCAACGACACCACGATCAGCATGATCGGGCCGCCGCCGATGTCCGTCCCCTTGGTCAACGCCTGCGAGAACGACCCGAAGAACGTGTCGGTCTGCGCCCCCGTCCCCTTCGCGATGATCTCGGTGACGCCGTCGGTCGCCGACACCACCGTGTAGAGGATCAACGGCGTGAACGCGGACGCCAGCACCGTCAGCCAGAGGAACCCGACCGCCTCGCTGATCGCCTCCGTCAGCCGCACCCCCCGCACGGCCCGCTTGGCGACGGCCAGCAGCCACAGCACGAGCGTGAGCACGGTGGACGCGGCGAAGACCACCGCGTACTGCCGCAGGAACGCCGCATTCGTGAAGTCCACCTGCGAGGTGGCCTTCACCGCCTCCGACAATTTATCGACAATCCAGGCCGCAGCTTTGGCGCAACCCTGCGCAAGCGA
Source organism: Streptomyces sp. RGM 3693 (assembly GCF_050471125.1). Taxonomy (NCBI): domain Bacteria; kingdom Bacillati; phylum Actinomycetota; class Actinomycetes; order Kitasatosporales; family Streptomycetaceae; genus Streptomyces; species Streptomyces sp. RGM 3693. The sequence goes on along the minus strand of NZ_JBMPPQ010000005.1, from coordinate 229,953 downwards.
ACCGAGGGGGTCCAGGGGGTTGTTGTCGAGGGGGTTGCTCGGGAGGGAGCCGCCTCCGCCCTGGTTCTGCTGCTGGCAGTCCTGCAAGGCGGGGCCGCTGAAGCCGGCGCAGGGGTTCGGTGGCGCAGCAACGGCATGTGTCGCAAGCATCAGGACAAGGGTTTGCGCGCCCGCCAGCCCGGCGGCGACCGAGAACACACGGCGGTGCTTGGGCTTACCGGGCATAGGTGAAACCTCCGTAGCCTTGCACTGCCTTGGTCAGATCGTCGGCCGACGCGACGGCTTGGTCGCGCCCGATCGGGGCGGGGCCGTTCTTCTGCGCGAAGTCGACGACCTTCCAGTTCCCGTTGGCCCACTGAAGGTCGTAGGTGGTGGTGTACCAACTCTCCGTGACCGGCTTCTGGGACTGCGCGCCGGCGAGGCCGAAGAGGGCCGAGTACCAGACCGAGACCTTGGCCGTGTCGCCCTTGAACCATTCGGTCTTCGTGCCGACCGGGTTAGCACGCGAGATGAACGTCATGCCCGCTGGCGCCGTGCCGTCCGGCTTGAGGCCGAACTGCTTGAGATGGGTGGGGTTCGCATAGGTCTTGTCGAGTTCGCCCTGGCGCGCCGCTGCCACGGATGGCGCGTAGACGGTCTGGACGATCTCCTGCCGTCGGGCGGCGTTGTACATGCCGTCGCTGCCCAGCGCCACCACATAATTCGCCGCAGCCGACTGCGCCCCCTGTTCCGTCTTTGGGAAGCCGGAGGCGATGCCGCCGGTCTTGCCGGTGACCGGCTTGGTGCCGGTGGGGGCGGTCGGTTGGGCCGCGGCCTGGTCCTTGGCGGGGCCGGTGGAGCCGGCGTCGGTCTCGCTGTTGCCGCTGCCGCCCCGGTTCGCGAAGGCGATGGCCGCGAGCAGCAGGACGACCACGCCGACGACCGTGATGAGGTTGCGGCTGGAGAGGCCCGCCCGCCCGCGGCGGGGTGTGCCGTACGTGTCGGTCTCGCCGTCGGGAAGTCTGGTCCTGGTCTGGCCCGTACCGGAGCCGCGGTCGCCGCCGTAGCCTCCGTCGTCGCCGATACTCATCGCGCCTGTGCCCCCTCTGCCGCCATCGCCGCTGCCGCCCTCGCCGTCCGTGCCGTTGGTGTGCCGCCTTCATATGACCGTAGCTGCGCGGGCGGCGGCTCGGGTGAAGTGGTACGAGTACATCTCACCGTGACGGTTCCTCAGTTGCTGGGCGGCAGAGGCGAATGGGGGACTCTGGGGCGTTTGTGCCCTTCGTCCGCCGAACGCCCGCCGCGGCCTGCTTGTCTCCGGAACCACCTGTCCCCGCGACACGGGCAGCCCAATCGGCCCGCTGGTGGCGGGTGTGGTCACGGCGTGGCTCAGGGCCCCGCGGTCCGGGGTGAGTGAGCGTCAGCATGGGGCCTCGGGCAGGGGGGTGGGACATGTGGGGGCACGGGACGGCGGAGGGGGGTCGGGCGGGGGCGCACGGGGGGCGGCGCCGGGACGGGTGCGTGCCGAGGTGCGCGGTGTGGTGGCCGGTGGTGGCGGGCAGGGCGAAGGGTGGTGCCCGTCCCGTCGGGGGGCCCGGGCTGTCCGGCGGCCGGCCGTCGGGCCGCCGGTGCGCGGCGGCTAGACGGCCATGCCGTAGACGATGGTGAACAGGGTGCCGAGTGAACCGATGATGAAGACACCGGTGAGCCCGGCCACGATCAGGCCCTTGCCCTGCTCGGCGCTGAAGGTGTCGCGGAGTGCGGTGGCGCCGATGCGCTGCTTGGCGGCGCCCCAGATGGCGATGCCGAGGCAGATCAGGATCGCTACCGCCATGATGACTTCCACCATCACGCGGGCCTCGTTGCCCAGTGTGCCGAACGGTCCCCAGTCCGGGGCGATTCCGCCGATGATGGTGGTGATGTCGCCCTTTTCGGCCGCAATGAACATGTGTGAACTCACCGCCCCTTTATGGGTAGTTGCCAGGCCGTGCCGTTCGGCACGGATCCAGTCTCCATCTTCGCTGACGAAGACGCCATCAGATGTCGACTTGGCGGCTTTCTTTGACGGATCCGGTGGGGGTGTCGTGTGGGTGGCCCCGCCCGCCGTCCGCCGCCGCCCTTTGTCTCACCGTGTGTATCACGGGGGATAACGCTGAGCAATGACTGTCGGGGTGGGGTGGGGAGGGGAGTGGGGTGAGGGTGGGGCGGTGTCTACTGAGGTGCGTCCCAAGGGGCGGGTCGGGGAGGGTGGTTCGGCGGGTCCGTGGTGGTGGGCGGATGTGACGCGAATCGCACACCGTTCGAAGCGCCCCGTGCGCCGGCCCGTGCACCGTGGTGCGGCGGCAGGGCGCGCGGTGGCCGGCGAAAGGGCTGTGAACCGGGCCTGAATGGGGGAGGGTTGTGGGGTGCGGAAATTCTGGATGGCCAGTGGGCTCGGGGTGGGGCTGATGCTCTGCCTGGTCGGCCTGCTCGTGATCGGTACGTATGGGGCGGCGGCCGGGCTGGCGGGGGCCGCGGGCCGGGCGGTCGGGCTGGCCAAGGGTGCGGTGCCGGCCGCGTACCAGTCGTTGGTGCAGAAGTGGGGGACGCTCTGCCCGGCCATCAATCCGGCCCTGTTGGCGGCGCAGCTCTATCAGGAGAGTGGCTGGAACGCGCATGCGCAGAGCCCGGCGGACGCCCGCGGCATAGCGCAGTTCATCCCGGGGACGTGGGCCACCCACGGCATCGACGGCAACGGCGACGGCAAGAAGGACATCTGGGATCCGGAGGACGCCATTCCGTCGGCCGCCTCGTACGACTGTGAACTGGCCGGCTACGTGAAGGACGCGGCGGGGAACGCCACCGCGAACATGCTCGCCGCCTACAACGCCGGCGCCTACCGGGTCATCCAGTACAACGGGGTGCCGCCGTACAGCGAGACGCAGAACTACGTGAAGACGATCACGACCCTGGCCAAGAGCTTCGAGGCCCCGGTCGGCCCGGTGGCGGCCTCCCGGCAGGCCGCGGGCGCCATCTACTACGCCCAGGGCAAGCTCGGCACGCCCTATCTGTGGGGCGGCAACGGAACGGCCGACCAGGGCGGGCGGTTCGACTGCTCGGGGTTGACCAAGGCCGCCTACCAGTCGGTGGGCATCGAACTGCCGCGGGTGGCGAACGACCAGTGGAACGCCGGCCCGCACCCGAAGCGGAACGAGTTGCTCCCGGGCGACCTGGTGTTCTTCGCGTACGACCTGAACGACCCGCGGTCCATCCACCACGTGGGCATGTACGTGGGCGGCGGATACATGATCAATGCGCCCTACACCGGCGCGGTGATCCGGTTCGACAAGATCGATACGCCGGACTACATCGGCGCCACCCGCGTGACGTCGGATGGCGCGAAAGCGCTCCCCACCGGGAACGGCGGGTGAACATAAGTCCTGAACTGCGGTGACGCATCAAGCTTCGATAACGTCCTGGTGATCATCCCGTGGAGAGTGGAACGCCGGGGGTGAGCGGCGCGTTCCCTTGGCGTGGGGACACGGCAACGCTCGCGGCAGTACAGGCTCGACGGTCACACGGATCGGCAACGGGGGTTGGTAGCACTGGGCGGCGCTCGCACGGCGCGCGGAAGATAAGGGGCCACGGTAGATGGCTGGACTCGCATTCGAGGGGCCGAACCCCGATGTCGACGTGCTCGACGGCATCAACGGCCTCGCGAAGCACGCTCCACAGTGGGTGAACCGCGCGATGGAGTTCCTCGGTGAGTACGGCATCATCGCCGCCCTTGGGGTGCTGTGTCTGGTCGCCTGGTGGGCCGCCCGCCGCCGGCCGGAGAGGCCGGCCGCGATCGCCGGATTGGTCTGGGCGCCGCTGGCCGCCGGGTTGGCGCTGCTGGCCAACATCCCGATCCGCGGATTCGTCGAGCGGCCGCGGCCGTTCAAGGACCACGCCGGCCTGACGGTGCTGATCCCCGGCAAGAGCGACTTCTCGTTCGTCAGCGATCACGCCACGCTCACCATGGCCGTCGGCGTCGGCCTCTTCATCGCGCACCGCCGCTTCGGTCTGATCGGGATCGGGCTGGCGCTGCTCGAAGGGTTCTGCCGGGTCTACATGGGCGTCCACTACCCGACTGACGTGGTCGGCGGGTTCGCCCTCGGCACGGCCGTCGCACTGCTGCTGGCACCGCTCGCGCAGGCGGTGCTGGTGCCGATGATGACGGCGGTCGAACGGTCGCCGCTGGCCTGGCTGGTCCGGGCCGGAGGTCGCTCGACGGAGCCGGTGGCGGCCGGCCGGGGCGCGGAGCCCGGCCCGGTGGTGGCCGCGGAGCCGGCGCTGCGCCATCAGGACGAGCGGGACAAGGACCTGGCGGCGTGACACCCCCGATACGGCCTGACGGTCCGGGCGCCCGGAGCCCGGGCGTCTGACGGAGCGTAGGGCGATGGCCCGGCCCCTCACGGAAGAGGGGCCGGGCCATCGGCGTTCCGTAGGTGTCCGGGGCGGGTCAGAGGGACTGGGCGAAGGTGCTGAACAGCCGCTGCGGGTCGTAGCTCTGCTTGACCTTGTCGAGGCGGGCGGCGGCCGTCCCGTAGTAGGCGGACTTCCAGTCGGACAGGCCGGGGTCGGTGTAGTTCTGGTACGCCGCGCCCGAGGAGTGGCGCTGCATCGCGCCGTGGAAGCTGTTCAGCCAGGCGGTGCTGGTGGCGCCGGAGCCTCCCCCAGTGCCTGGACGGCCCTGGGAGGTGCCCCCCGCCGGCCAGGACGCCAGGTACTGGGCGAGGAAGCGGGAGCGGCGGTGGACGAAGGCGGTGTCGCCGGCGCCCACGCGGTTGATCGCACCGCCCAGCGCGGTCAGCGCGACGTTGCCGGTGACGCCCTTGCGGCCGCCGCTCTCGATCTGCGTCAGCAGGGCCTGGACGCCCGCCGCGGACAGTGAGCGGTCGAAGAAGTGCGAGCGGGCCGCGTAGGTCTCCCGGCCCAGCATCCCGGCACCGGTGTGGCCGGGGAGGGTGCCCGGCATGTGGCACTGGGCGGTGGACTTCGACGAGCAGCCCGCGTATGCCTCCATCGCGTCCAGGTAGCCGATCGGGGTGAGGCTGACGTGGGTGGCCGGGCCGGGGCCGCCGGGCTGGTCGGCGAGCTTGTCGACGGCGTTCTGGAGGTCCCGGTAGCCGCCGAGGGAGAAGGCCGCGACGGAGACGGCGGGGGTGCCGCCGGGGCGGGCGTCGAAGTGGGCGGCGGACCATATCTCGTCGGGCTGGTCCGGGCCCCACTTCTGCCAGGAGCCCAGCACCGCCGCGGCCTTCGACCACGGCCAGGTCATGTACGCCATCACCGCGCGGGGTGCCGGGTGGGTGCGGAAGCGGAGTTCGGTGACCACTCCGAAGTTGCCGTTGCCGGCGCCGCGCAGGGCCCAGAAGAGGTCGGGGTGGTGGTCCTGGTCGCAGTCGACGGTCTTGCCGTCGGCCGTGACGACGGTGGCGCCGACCAGGCTGTCGCAGGTCAGGCCGTACGCGCGGGAGACCACGCCGTGACCGCCGCCGAGGGTGAGGCCGGATATGCCGACGGTGGGGCAGGAGCCGCCGGGGACCGTGACGCCGTGCGGGGCCAGGCCCTCGTAGACGTCGATGAGTTTGGCGCCGGCACCGATCCGGGTGGTGCCGCCGGACGGCGCGCCGACCTTGTTGAGCGCCGAGACGTCGATGATGAGCTTGCCGTCGCCGCTGGAGAAGCCGGCGTAGGAGTGGCCGCCGCTGCGGATGGCTATCGGGGCGTTGTAGCGGCGGGCGAAGGTCAGGCATTCGGCTATGTCGCCGGGGTGCTTGACGTAGGCGATGGCGGACGGCTTGAGGGTGTCGAAACGGGTGTTGTAGAGGCGTCGGGCGGAGGGGTAGGAGGCGTCGGACGCGCGTATCAGGTCGCCGTCGAGGCTTTTGCCGAGTGCGGACCAGGCCGTCTGGGTGGCCGGGCTCTTGGCGGCGGCCGCGGTGCTCATGGCGCCTGTGGTCCCGCTGCCGGAGGCCGCCGCGGCGGGTCCGCCCGGGGCGTCGCAGCCGGTGGCCAGGGCGAGGGAGGTGGCCGCGAGTCCGCCGCCGGCCGTCAGGAGTGTGCGCCGCTTCACTGGGATGAATCCCCCTTGGTTGTCGTACGGTCCGGCCCCGGCCCGCCGGTCGTCCGGCAGGTGGTCGCGGGGCGTGTGCCGGGACACCGCACCGGGCGGGGGCGACCGGACACGTCCCCGTTGTGCCGTTCCGTCCGGTACGCGAGTGAAGTCTGTTGCCGCGCGGTGCTGTTGTGTCCCTCACTACCCAGATGCGGCGCCGGGGGTGGTGGGTTCCCGGAACGGACCGGGTCATTCCACGGGGCGTCCGGGGGCGGCGCCGTGGCTGCCCTGCGCAGCGGCCAGGTGACGCTCGGCATCGGTCCGCGCCTGGGAGCGGGCGCGGCGGGCCATCCCGGTCCAACCGCAGTCGCAGCGGGCCAGGCAGAAGGAACCGCGCTCGGTGGTGAAGGTGTGGTGCGGGAGGGGTTCGGGCACCCGGCCACGCTAGCCCCTGCCGGCGAATTCCCGTCCGGCGGGCGGACGCCGGGAGTGCCCCGGCCGGGGCCACGCCCCGGGTGCCGTTGCGTGACGAGGCCCCGAAACGGTCGTTGAACGGATCGGTCGACGCACCGTCAGACGGGCCGGGGGCGGGACGTCCGACCGTCCCGAGCGGACCGGCCGGCCCAGGCGGTCCCGAACGCAGCGGCCGAGGGGGCTCGTACGCATGGTGGTACAGGACAGGCGAGGCGGCGCGGTCGCCGCGGCCGTGGCGTGCGGGACGGGATTGATGGCGGGGCTGCTGGCGACGACGGGCTGTTCGCCGGACGGTGCCGCGGCGGACGACCAGGTGCCGCCTGGGCGGACGGCGGCCGCGGTGGAGCTGCGGCGCAGCGTCGAGGCGCTGGTACGGGCCGGCACCGCCAAGGTGCGGACGGCGATGGAGACGGTCAGCGGTGGGACGCGGGTGGCGATCCGGGGGGGCGGAGGCTATGACTTCGCGGCCGCCAGCGGTCAGCTGCGGGTGGTGTTGCCGGACCTGAAGGGCAAGCCCAGCGGCGGCCACCAGCCGATCACCGAGATTTTGGCGCCCGGCGCGCTGTTCATGAAGAACCGGGGGGCGGGGGTGCCGGTCGACAAGTGGGTGCGGGTGGACACCGCGACGCTGTCCGACGGGAATCTGGTCACCGGCGGGGTGACCGACCCGCTGGCCGCCGCCGAACTGCTGCGCGGCGCGCGGGAGGTGACGTTCCAGGGGGAGGAGCGGCTGGGCGGGGTGGTGGTGCGGCACTACCGCGGGACGACCGATCTGGCCGCGGCCGCCGGGAGGGCGTCGGCGCGGACCAGGCCGGCGTTGGTGGCGGCGGAAAAAGGGTTCACCACCGTCGTGGTGCCGTTCGACGCGTACCTGGACGACGCCGGGCGGCTGCGCAAGGTCCGCCAGCGGTTCCGGTTCGCCAATGGTGCGCCGGCGGGGGCGTCGGTGACCTCCACGACCGAGCTGTACGGGTTCGGCACCGTGGTCGCGGTGCGGCTGCCGGACCGGCGCGACATCTTCACCGGGAAGATCGCTTCGGCGTCGTCGTAGCGGGCGGCGTGGTGGATCGGGGCCTCGTGGACCGCGTCCTAGTGGACCGCGACCTCGGGGGCCTCAGGGGCCGCGGCCTCGTGGGCTGAGCCCTCGGCGGTCGGCGGGAGCGGAAATGGTCCTTCCGTGTCATGCGCGGGACGGGCGGTGCTCCCTACGCTGACGGTAACCACCGAGGCGTGGGAAGGCGCTCGAAGGGAGGAGGTGTCGGACGTGCCCGCCCATCGCCATCCGACCGTTCAGGACCAGGTGGCCCTGGCCGAGATCGACCTCACCGGTGAGTTGATGATCGCGGCGGCGGCCGCGAGCGAGGACCGGCTCAGCAACGACCGGATCGACGAACTCCTGCACGTGGCCGGGGCCCCGTGCCGGGACGGGGCCGACCGGGGGGCGCCGGACACGCCCTGACGCGCCCGGCTCCGCGGCGGTCAGCTCCGCAGCATCCGCTCGATCGCCTTGGTCGCCTCCTGGACCTTGGCCTCGATGGCGTCCGGTCCCTTGGTGGCGGCGTCGGCGACGCAGTGCCGCAGGTGCTCCTCCAGCAGTTGGAGGCCGAAGGACTGCAGGCCCTTCGTGCTCGCCGAGACCTGAGTGAGTATGTCGATGCAGTAGACGTCTTCTTCGAGCATGCGCTGGAGACCGCGGATCTGGCCCTCGATGCGGCGCAGTCGCTTGATGTGCGCGTCCTTTTGCTTGGCGTAGCCGTGACCGCCCGGCGCCGGATTTTCCACAGCGGTATCGGTCACAGCTCCGGGCCCGGTGCGGGGGTCGGATTCCGGCTGGGGGCCGTGGCAGGCCGCGGCGGCTGCGGTGCCGCCGCTGGTGCCCGCGTCCGTGGTCGTCATGGCCATCTCCCGTGGTAATGAGGCGATCCGTATACCCCCGGCGGGTATATCGTACCGAAGTTTGCGGGCACCCGCGGTACCCCGTGCAGAGCATGCTGCCCGATGGGCGACACTGAAGGAATGCCGGTTAGCTGTGGCTGGATGATGCGCCTAGCATCAACTCGACCGAATCCGATGCACCCCGAGGATTTCACGTGCGCTTTCGTCTGACCCCCAGGGAGACGAGCTTCTACGACATGTTCGCCGCTTCCGCGGACAACATCGTCACCGGCTCCAAACTCCTGATGGAAATGCTCGGGGCGGACGCCTCCGCACGGGCTGAGATTGCCGAACGCATGCGGGCGGCCGAGCACGCGGGGGACGACGCGACGCACGCGATCTTCCACCAGCTGAACTCCTCGTTCATCACGCCGTTCGACCGCGAGGACATCTACGCCCTCGCCTCGTCGCTCGACGACATCATGGACTTCATGGAGGAGGCCGTCGATCTGGTCGTCCTCTACAAGGTCGAGGAACTCCCCAAGGGAGTCGAGCAGCAGATCGAGGTGTTGGCGCGGGCGGCCGAGCTGACCGCCGAGGCGATGCCGAACCTCCGCACGATGTCGAACCTCACCGAGTACTGGATCGAGGTCAACCGTCTGGAGAACCAGGCCGACCAGATCCACCGCAAGCTGCTGGCCCACCTCTTCAACGGCAAGTACGACGCCATCGAGGTGCTCAAGCTCAAGCAGATCGTGGACATCCTGGAGGAGGCGGCGGACGCTTTCGAGCATGTCGCCAACACGGTCGAGACCATCGCGGTCAAGGAGTCCTGAGCCCCGGCCATGGACACCTTCGCGCTTGTCGTGACCATTGCGGTCGCGCTCGGTTTCACATACACCAACGGCTTCCACGACTCCGCGAACGCCATCGCGACCTCGGTGTCGACGCGGGCGCTGACCCCGCGGGCCGCGTTGGCGATGGCGGCCGTGATGAACCTGGCCGGTGCCTTCCTGGGCAGCGGCGTCGCCAAGACGGTCAGCGAAGGGCTGATCTCCACTCCCCACGGTGACAAGGGGATGGGCATCCTCTTCGCCGCGCTGCTCGGTGCGGTCGTCTGGAACCTCGTCACCTGGTACTTCGGCCTACCGTCGTCGTCCTCGCACGCACTGTTCGGCGGCATGGTCGGTGCCGCGCTCGCCGGCGGTACGACGGTGATCTGGTCCGGGGTGATCTCGAAGGTCGTCCTGCCGATGTTCATCTCGCCGGTGATCGGCCTGGTGCTCGGCTACTTCGTGATGGTGCTGATCCTCTGGCTGTTCCGTAAGGCCAATCCGCACAAGGCCAAGCGCGGTTTCCGCATAGCGCAGACCGTCTCGGCGGCGGGCATGGCCCTCGGGCACGGCCTCCAGGACGCCCAGAAGACCATGGGCATCGTGGTGATGGCCCTGGTCATCGCCGACGTCGAGAAGGCCAACGACGCCATTCCGCTGTGGGTCAAGCTGGCCTGCGCGATCACCATGTCGCTCGGTACGTACGCGGGCGGCTGGCGGATCATGCGGACGCTGGGTCGGCGGATCATCGAGCTGGACCCGCCGCAGGGCTTCGCCGCGGAGACCACGTCCGCCTCGGTGATGTACGTGGCGTCGTTCATGTTCCACGCGCCGATCTCCACCACGCACGTCATCACCGCCTCGATCATGGGCGTCGGCTCGACCAAGGGCTCGCGTGCGGTGCGCTGGGGCGTGGCCAAGAACATCGTGATGGGCTGGTTCATCACCATGCCGGCCGCGGCGCTGGTCGCCGCCCTGGCGTTCTGGCTGATCAAGCTGGCGTTCGGCTGACATTGCGGTGCCGTCCCGCGGACGGTACGCGTCGACCAAAAGGGCCCGCCCCCCGGTAGGAGGGGCGGGCCCTTCGTCCTGTGGTGGCACCGCCATGCAGCACCACAGGACACCGGGGGAGGCCGCCGGGAGCACGACGGCCTAGCCGAACCGTCCGGAGATGTAGTCCTCCGTGGCCTGGACCGACGGGTTGGAGAAGATCCGCTCGGTCTCGTCGATCTCGATCAGCTTGCCGGGCTTGCCGACGGCCGCCAGGTTGAAGAACGCCGTGCGGTCCGAGACCCGGGCGGCCTGCTGCATGTTGTGCGTCACGATGACGATCGTGAAGCGCTCCTTCAGCTCGCCGATCAGGTCCTCGATGGCGAGGGTGGAGATCGGGTCGAGCGCCGAGCAGGGCTCGTCCATCAGCAGCACCTGCGGCTCGACCGCGATGGCGCGGGCGATGCACAGCCGCTGCTGCTGGCCGCCGGAGAGGCCCGAGCCGGGCTTGTTCAGGCGGTCCTTGACCTCGTTCCAGAGGTTGGCGCCCTTGAGGGAGCGCTCGACGATGTCCTTGAGCTCGCTCTTGCGGTACGTGCCGTTGAGCCGGAGGCCGGCCGCGACGTTGTCGAAGATCGACATCGTGGGGAACGGGTTGGGGCGCTGGAAGACCATGCCGACGGTGCGGCGGACGGCGACCGGGTCGACCCCGGAGCCGTAGAGGTTCTCGTCGTCCAGCAGCACCTTGCCCTCGACGCGGCCGCCGGGGGTGACCTCGTGCATCCGGTTCAGGGTGCGCAGGAAGGTCGACTTGCCGCAGCCGGAGGGGCCGATGAAGGCGGTCACCGAGCGCGGCTCGACGGTCATGGAGATGTCGTCGATGGCCTTGTGGGCACCGTAGTACGCGTTCAGGCCGCTGACGTCGATTCGCTTGGCCATGGAAATCACTGCTTCTTTCGTGGTGGGGCTGGTCAGCGGCCGGCCTTGGGAGCCTTCCAGCGGGCGATGCCGCGGGCCACCAGGTTCAGGACCATGACGAAGGCGATCAGCACGAGTGCCGCGGCCCAGGCCCGGTCGTAGGAGGCGTCGGAGCCCTGCTGCCACTGCTGGAAGACGTAGAGCGGCAGGGACTGCTGGGCGCCGTCGAAGGGGTTGTTGTTGATCGTCTTGGCGCCCCACACCAGCAGCAGCACCGGGGCGGTCTCGCCGGTGATGCGGGCGATGGCGAGCACCACGCCGGTGGTGATGCCGCCGATCGAGGTGGGCAGGACGACCTTCAGGATCGTGCGCCACTTCGGGACGCCGAGGGCCAACGACGCCTCGCGCAGCTCGTTCGGGACGAGCTTGAGCATCTCCTCGGTGGAGCGGACCACGACCGGCATCATCAGGATCGCCAGCGCCATCGAGCCGGCGAAGCCGGACGGGCCGAAGCCGAGGATCAGGATCCACACGGACAGGACGAACAGGCCGGCGACGATCGAGGGGATGCCGGTCATCACGTCGACGAAGAAGGTGACGACCTTGGCGAGCGTGCCGCGGCCGTACTCGACGAGGTAGATCGCGGTCAGCAGGCCGAGCGGGGCGGCGATCAGGGTCGCCAGGCCGACCTGCTCCAGGGTGCCGATGATCGCGTGGTAGACGCCGCCGCCGGGCATCGCGTCGGGCAGCGTGCCCATCGAGTGGGACAGGAAGTAGCCGTCCAGGACCTTGGAGCCGCGGGCGACGGTCTCCCACAGCAGCGAGGCGAGCGGGACCACGGCGAGCAGGAAGGCGGTCCACACGACGGTGGTGGCCAGCCGGTCCTTGGCCTGGCGGCGGCCCTCGACGACCGCGGTCAGCAGATACGTCCCGAGGATGAAGACCAGTGCGGCGATCAGGCCCCACTGGACGGCGGAGTCCAGGCCGGCGGCCAGCCCTACGCCGCAGCCGGCGGCGACGGCGACCAGGGCGAGGACCGGCAGGGCCCAACGGGGCAGCCGGGACTGCTTGAGGGCGAGCGGGGGGCGCGACTCGGCGACCTTGCGGTGGCGGTGGCTGGTGGCGACGGTCATGCTGCGCCCTCTTTCTGCGCTTCTTCGCCCACTCGGCATGGAGGTGCGGCTTTCGTGCTCGTCTGCGGTTCGGCGGCCTCGCGCGGGTCGCTCATGCTGCGGCCCCCGAGTACTCCTTGCGGCGGGCGATGATCAGCCGGGCCGCGCCGTTGACGAGCAGGGTGATCACGAAGAGGACGAGGCCGGAGGCGATCAGGGCGTCCTGGCCGAAGGTGTCGGCCTCGCTAAACTTGCTGGCGATGTTCTGGGCGAAGGTGCCGCCGCCCGGGTCCAGCAGGCTGGCGTTGATCAGGAAGCTCGGGGAGAGGACCGTGGCGACCGCCATCGTCTCGCCCAGCGCCCGGCCCAGGCCGAGCATGGAGGCGCTGATGACGCCGGAGCGGCCGAAGGGGAGCACCGACATCCGGATGACTTCCCAGCGGGTGGCGCCGAGGGCCAGCGCGGCCTCCTCGTGCATCCGCGGGACCTGGAGGAAGACCTCCCGGCTGACGCTGGTCACGATCGGCAGGATCATGATGGCGAGCAGGATGCCGACGGTGAACAGCGAACGGGCGGCCCCGTCGCTGTAGCTGAAGATCCCGGTCCAGCCGAGGTAGTCGTTCAGCCAGCCGTAGAGGCCGCTCAGCTGCGGGACGAGGAAGAGCGCGCCCCACAGGCCGTAGACGATGCTGGGGACCGCGGCGAGCAGGTCGATGACGTAGCCGAGCGGCGAGGCCAGTTTGCGGGGCGCGTAGTGCGAGATGAACAGCGCGATGCCGACCGCGACCGGTACCGCGATGAGCATCGCGATCACCGAGCTGGCGAGCGTGCCGAAGGCGAGCACCGCGATGCCGAACTTGGGCTCGGTGCCGACGGCGTTCCAGTCGAGGGTGGTGAAGAAGTTGCTCTTGTCCCCGGAGATGGCGAGGACCGAGCGGTAGGTGAGGAAGGCCGCGATGGCGGCCATGATCACCAGGAGGGCGATGCCGGAGCCCCGGGAGAGGCCGAGGAAGATCCGGTCGCCGGGGCGGACCGCCTTGCCGGAGACCGATCCGGCGGCCGGTGGCGGTGGGGGCGTTGCGGTGGTCGGGTGTGGTGAGTAATCCATGGGTTTCTCCGGTCTGCGGAGCCTTGTGGGGGCTCCTGCGCGGCGATGCACCGGATGGGCGGCGGTCCCGGGTGGTTCACCGGGACCGCCGCCCGGCGGGTCAGGAGAGCGTGGCGACGGTCTTGCGGACCTTGTCGGCGATCTCGGTCGGGAGCGGGGCGTAGCCGAGGGCCTTGAGGGCGGCCTGGCCGTCCGTGCCGGAGACGTAGGTGAGGAAGGACTTGGTGGCCGGCAGGGTCTCGGCCTTGTTGCCCTTGTCGCAGGCGATCTCGTAGGTCACGAGGGTGATCGGGTACGCGCCCTCGGCCTTGGTGGTGTAGTTCAGCTTCAGCGCCAAGTCGTTGCCCTGGCCGGCCGGCTTGGCCTCGGCGATCGCCTTGGAGGCGTTGTCGACGGTGGCCTCGACCGGGGCCTTGGCGCCGGTGTTGATCTTGACCGTCGGGATCTTGCTGGCCGTGGCGTAGGACAGCTCGAAGTAGGAGATCGCGCCGCTGGTCTGCTTGACCTGCGAGGAGACGCCGGCCGAGCCGGACGCCGCCTGGCCGCCGGTGCCCTCCCACTTCTTCGCCGGCTCGTGCTTCCAGGCACCGCCGGAGGCGGCCTTGAGGTACTTGGTGAAGTTGTCGGTGGTGCCCGAGTCGTCGGAGCGGTGGAACGCCTGGATCTTGAGGTCCGGGAGCTTGGCGCCCGGGTTGAGCTTCTTGATCGCGGGGTCGTTCCAGTTGCTGATCTGCGAGTCGAAGATCTTCGCCAGGGTCGGCGCGTCCAGGACGAGGTTGTCGACGCCGGGGACGTTGTAGCCGACCGCGATCGGGCCGCCGACCATCGGCAGGTCGATCGCCTGGCCGCCCTTGCAGAGCGTCTTCGACCTGGTGATCTCTTCGGGCTTGAGCGGCGAGTCGGAGCCGGCGAAGGCGGTCTGGCCCTGGAGGAAGGTGGTGACGCCGGCGCCGGAGCCGGTGGGCTGGTAGTTGATCTCGGTGCCCTGGCAGGCGCCCGAGTAGTTCTGCACCCAGACGTCCATGGCGTTCTTCTGTGCCGACGAGCCGGAGGCGAGCAGCTTGCCCTTGCCGTCGCACTTGATGTTGGCCGCCTTGGCGGAGCTGCCACCGCTGCCGCCACTGCCGCCGCTGGTGTTGTCGGAGCCGCACGCGGTCAGGGCCAGGGCACCGGAGACGGCGAGAGCGCCAACGGCGAGGGCGCGAACCCGGTTCTTGCGCTGAAGCTTCACTGTCGAGAGTTCCTTCCTGGTGCGCGCCGTTTCCGCGGCGTGCGGGGTGGTGACGGGACGGGGCGGTGTCGCGTTGCCTTCCGGCGAGCCGCGCACTCGGTACGGCCGAAATTAGGCAGATCAGGTGAAGCGGCCGATGGAGCGGAGTGAACGCACGGTGAACCTCGGCCGTCGGCTGCGTGCGGTGCGGAGGGGTGCGGACGGCCGCCTCCGGGGCGCGGCCCAGGTCAGCGGGCGCGGTCGGGGAGCGCCGCCGGACAGCGCCCGGTTCCGGTGCGCGGCGCCGCCGTGGAGCGCGGGATTCCGGGACCGTGAGCCCGTTTCCCTCCACGAAACGGCCCGTCGCTCTGTTGAATTACCGGCCGGTATGGCAGCATCCGCGCCGAAGGAGAGCGCACGAATCGGTGCGGAACGACCGGAGGTGACTGGTGGGGAGCCAGGGGGCACAACAGGGCGTTCGGGGCGCGGGTGCGGGGCGGGGCGTAAGGGGCGGGCGGCTGGCGGTGTGCACCGCGGTCGTGCTCTGCGCGACGGGACTGCTCGGCGGGACGGCGACGGCGGCGCAGCGCACTCCGGCCCCGACGCCGTCGCCCGGTGGCGACGCCCGCCACCTCGACGAGGTGCGCAAGGAGATCGAGGGCCTCTACCGCACGGCGGAGCAGGCCACCGAGGACTACAACGCCGCCGAGGAACAGGTCCAGCTCCAGCAGAAGAAGATCGTCGAGCTGGCCCGCACCATCGACGCCGCACAGCGCCGGCTGGCCACCCTCAAGCGTCGGGCCGGGGCGCTGGCCAGCGCCCAGTACCGCACCGGCGGAATTCCCCCCGAGGCGAAGCTGATGCTCAGTGCCGATCCGGAGGTCTTTCTCGCCAATGCCGATCTGGCCCGTAAGGGACAGCAGGCCGTCAAGGGTGTGATCAGTCAACTCACGCACCTCAAAAGCGACTTGGAGGATTACGCCCAGGACGCCAGCCGCCGCTGGGAGCAACTGGAAACCAATCGCCAGAAGAAGGACGCCGCCCGGAAGAAGATCAACGACAGGATCGACGCGGCGAAAGAACTGGAATCCCGACTGGCCGCCAAGGAAAAGGAACGACTGCGGAAACTGGAGGACGACCAGGCGCTGCTGGCTCAGCAGAAATGGCTCGACTCCGGCGTGCTCAAAGACATCAGCAACAAAGCGTCCGACCGGGGCAAGAAGGCGATTTCGTACGCCACTTCGCAGATCGGTAAGAATTACGTCTGGGGTGCGGTGGGGCCGGACACCTTCGACTGCTCCGGGCTGACCCTGCGGTCCTGGCAGGCCGCCGGCCGGACGATTCCGCGCACCTCGCAGGAGCAGTGGCGGCAGCTGCCCCGGGTGGCGCTCAAGGATATGCGCCCGGGCGACCTCGTCATCTACTTCTCGGACGCCAGCCACGTCGGGATGTACCTCGGCGACGGGGCGATCGTGCACGCACCGCGCCCGGGCCGGCAGGTGACGATCACGGGCGCCGGCTCGATGCCGATCCTGGGCGTCGTCCGGCCGGACGGGGACCCTTCCAGCTGAGCGGCCGCGCGGGCGACGTCAATGCCGGTACGGAGTGATTCCGGACATTTTCCGGGTGCTCATTCCATACCGTGCGGGCGGAATGTCGGTGGTGTCGGACGGCACTGCCGCGACTTCATTGTTTCCGCTCGCGCGACGAGCCGAGGATGATCGACGGCCGTCCTTCCGTAGCGATCCGGTAGCTGAATGCGCCCGTCCGGGGTGATGTTCGTCATTCCCCTTCCCGGCCGCCGCAGGTGAAATGGCTTATCAGCCCTGGCATATGACGAAGGCCGCGTGCCAAAGGGCATTCCGTGTGCAGTGGTCCGGGCGCTATGGTCGCCATTCGATGCCCGGTAGTACCCCGCTCCGCTGACCGACGAGCAAGGGTCGAACCGGGCGCGGTGGTGTGCCGGTCGGTGCACCGCCGTACCCCTCGGGGGGAGGGAAGGAAGCAGACCCATGCCCGTACCCGTACCGCACCAGCGGACGGCCGTGCTGCCGCACCAGGTAGGACCGGTGGACCCCGGCTGCGCGGAAACCGCCCGCGCCGCCGCCGTCGGCGTGCCCGCGCACGGGGGCTGCTCCGAGGCTTCCCGTACGCCGCAGGGTGCGCTGGAGGCTTCCCTCGGCCCCGCCCCGCTGCCCCGGGACCTGCCGGAGGCCGAACTGCCGCGGCCGGCCGCGGACCGGCGACTTCCGGCCGGACGGACTGCTGCCCGCCCGGCGGCCGCCCATGCGCCCGCCCTCACGGCCGAGCCGGTGTCCTCCGTCACGCCCGAGGCGCCCGCGGTCGAGGACCGTTCGGCCGCCGCCGCCTCCGCCGCCGAGCCGGCGCCGGAGCCGCCCGCCCAGGGACTGACCCTGCTCCTCATCGGCGAGGACCCGAACAACCACGTCCCGGAGATGTGGGACTGGGCCGGCCGCAAGGTCCGGCTGCGCACCGCCCGCAACCTCACCGAGGCCGAGCGGCTGCTCACCGACGACGTGCACTGCATCCTGCTCGACCTCACCCCGGCCGAGCGGGCCGGCCGCGAGGAGCTCCCCCAAGGACCTTCGACGCGCTTCGCTCCAGGGGGGACCCCCGTTCCCGCCCGGGCCGACGCCGACGGCACCCCCCGTGACGAGTTGGCCGCCCTGCGCGCCGTGCTGCGCATGGCGCCGTCGCAGGCCGTCCTCGTCCTCACCTGCGAGACGGACGCCGAGCGGGCCGCCGACGCGGTGCGGGTGGGGGCCCAGGACTACCTCTTCCGCGACGAGCTGGACGGCAAGGTGCTCAGCCGTGCGGTGCGCTACGCCGTGGAACGCAAGCGCGCCGACCTCGCCCAGCGCCAGCTCACCGAGTCCCGGCTGCGTGCCCAGGAGAACGCCCGCCTGGAGCGCGGCCTGCTGCCCACGCCGCTGCTCGACGGTTCGGAACTGCGCTTCGCGGCCTGCTACCGGCCCGGCCGCAGCCGGGCCCTGTTGGGCGGCGACTTCTACGACACCGTCCGCACCCCGGACGGCACCGTGCACGCCATGATCGGCGACGTCTGCGGCCACGGCCCCGACGAGGCCGCGCTCGGCGTCGAACTCCGCATCGCCTGGCGCGCGTTGACCTTCGCCGGACTGTACGGCGACGAACTGCTGGCCACCCTCCAGAAGGTGCTGGAGAACGAGCGCTCCGACGACGAGATCTTCGCGACGCTGTGCACCGTCGACTTCTCCGAGGACGGCCACCGCGCCGGGGTGTGCCTGGCCGGCCACCCCGCGCCGCTGCTGGCCCGCGCCGGCGAGCGGCCGGAACTGCTGCCGTACGAATTCGGCGGCCCGGCGCTCGGTCTGCTGCCGGAGGCCCGCTGGCCGCGCCGCCAGGTCGAGCTGGGCGCGGCCTGGAGCCTGCTGATGTACACCGACGGGCTCATCGAGGGCCGCATCGGCGAGGGCACCCAGC
This sequence comes from Streptomyces sp. RGM 3693, assembly GCF_050471125.1. Classification (NCBI taxonomy): domain Bacteria; kingdom Bacillati; phylum Actinomycetota; class Actinomycetes; order Kitasatosporales; family Streptomycetaceae; genus Streptomyces; species Streptomyces sp. RGM 3693. The sequence continues at coordinate 211,889 of NZ_JBMPPQ010000005.1, read as the reverse complement.
GGCTGGGCCAGGAGGGAATGACCGAGCTGGTCACCCGCCAGATGGCGAGCGGCCTGACGGGCGAGGAACTCCTGGAGGCATCGGTGCGGGAGGTCCGCGCCCTGAACGGCGGGGAACTCACGGACGACGTGGCGGTCCTGCTGCTGGACCGGCGCTAGGGCCGGTCCAGCGGATCACGGCCGGGCCGGTGAACCATGGCCGGATCCAGCGGATCACGGCCGGTCCGGTGGATCATGGCCGGGGTCCGCAGCGCTGAGCAGGCCCCGGAGCAGTGACAGGCCCCGGAGCGGTGACGGCCCCGCCCGGGCTTAGCGGCCGCCGTTGTACGGCCCGTAGGGCCCGTCCGAGCTGGAGCCCCGGCGGGGACCGCGTCCGCCGCCGGCCACCGCGCGCAGCGCCGGCCGGACGTCGACGGTGTAGACGATCACCGCGATCAAGCCGATGATCGGCAGGAACGACAGCAGCGGCAGCAGGAACAGCAGCGCCGTGGCGGCGCCGAGGAAGATCAGCCACATGGCCTTGTTGTGCTTGTCGGCCGCGCGGTAGGCGTCGTCGCGGCGGACGGCCGCGTCGATCAGCATCACGGCGGAATAGACGCCTAGGGCGAGCTGAACCCAGCTCAGAACGCTCTGGAATCCGTAAATCAGCACGCCGTCCACCGCCCGTTAGCCGTTCGCCAGGAAATTCGGTCTGTCATCTCGGTCTGTGTGGCTCCTGTGAGCCCCACCGTACCCGGACAACGGGCCGGACACGTGTGGAGTGCCCGGCCCGTGCGATGACTACCGCTCACCGGCGGCTCACGTCGCGGACGACGGCGGGGTGCTCTTCTTCGCCGGGCCCGCCGCGGGCTTGCGCTGCGCGGCCGGCTTCTTGGCCGTGGCGGTCCTCGGCTCGGTCGAGGCGGTGGCCTTCGCCTCGGTACGGGTTCCGTTGGCCGGCACGGTCTTGGCGCGGCTGCCGGTCTCCGTGCCGTTCTTGGTCTCGGTCTTCGGCGCCGACTCCGGCTCGATCGCCACCGCCAGCTCCTCGACCTGCTCGGCGGCGCCGCCGCGCCAGTTCTGCACCGCGCCGCGGCCGCGCTCGGCCAGCTCGTCGTAGGTCTCACGGGCCTGCACGGCGACCTCGGCGGCCCGGCCGACGCCGCGCAGCGCCAGCTCCTGCGCCTGGTCGCGGAACTTCTTCAGGTCCCCGTCCAGCGAGCCCAGCAGGTCGGTCAGCTTTTCCTGGGCCTCCTTGGCCTGCTTGGTGACCAGGGCCTGGATGTCCTTGGGGTCGGTGCTGCGGACCGACTCGAAGCGCTTGGGTGCCTCGGCCTTGATCTTCTCGACCAGCTGCGGCACCTCGCTCAGCTTCTCGGCGGCCAGGTCGGCGGTACCGGCCAGGGCGTACAGCGGGGTCGTGTCGGTCAGGGCCTTGCGGAGGTCATCGGTGGTGATGGCCATGACGTGGTTCCTCCTGGAAACGATGGGGTTGCTCAGGTGGCGTGCGGGCCGCCGTCGGCCTCTGCCTCATGGGGGTGGCCCCCGTCCTCGGGTCCGGTGCCGGACCGGTGCGCCGTGCCGTCGTCCGCGTCGCTGGCGCCGAGCCCGTTCTCCTTGCGGAAGGACTCGTAGATCTGCAGCAGGACCTGCTTCTGCCGCTCGTTCAGCGACGGGTCGGTGAGTATCGCGGTCTGCACCCCGGCGCCGTCCGGGCCGCGCCGCTCGTCCAGGATCCCGGCCTGGACGTACAGCGTCTCGGCGGATATCCGCAGCGCCTTGGCCAGCTGCTGGAGGATCTCCGCGCTCGGCTTGCGCAGACCGCGCTCGATCTGGCTGAGGTACGGGTTGGACACCCCCGCGGCATCCGCCAGCTGCCGCAGGCTCAGCTGCGCGGTGCGCCGCTGCTCCCGCAGGAAGTCGCCGAGATTGCCGACATTGAGAGATGCCATGCCTCGATACTGCACGGCAGTGCTAACTATTGCAAGCAAGTGCTAGCAATAGTGGCGTGTGTCATGGGTGGCTGAGCGCGCCGGTTGGTGACGTGTCCCGCTGAAGATGAGCCAGTCTCGGTCGATCTGAACCATCTGGTCGCTCGTCTCAGTCAACCGTGACCATCTGTCGATCTGTCTCGCTCTTCTTGACCCACTGCCGCACCGGGGTCCCTACGGTCTTCGTATCGGGCGGGTGCCGAACGGGGTGGCTGATGGCTGAGGAAGACTTCTGGCTGGAGTACCTAGACGCCCGCGGCGAACCGCACGGCGGGCCGCTTGAGGTGATGTGGCCGACCCGTTTCGAGGCAGCCGGGCAGGTACGCGGGTTCCCTTCGTACCGGGGGCAGCGGAACTTCCCGGGCTGGTACTGGGCGGCTACAGGTGGTGACCTGGTGGGCTATGAGTCGTGGGTGGAGCTCGGGCACCTGATGAGGCTGGACGCCGATCCGGATGTGGTGGCGGTGGCCTCGCAGCCGTTCCGGCTGTCGTGGCGGTACAGCGACCGGACCCGGCGGACCCGCCATACGCCGGACTACTTCGTACGCCGTCGGGACGGCACCGCTGTGGTGCTGGACGTACGTCCGGACGATCGGATCGAGCCGGACGACGCGAAGAAGTTCGCGGCCACGGCCGCGGCCTGCGCCCGGGTTGGCTGGGGCTTCGAGCGAGTCGGGATGCTCGATCCCGTGCTGGCGGCGAATCTGCGCTGGCTATCGGGCTACAGGCACCCGCGGGTGCGGCGCGAGCCGGTCGCCGATGCCCTGCAAGCGGTGTTCGCAGAGCCGCAGGGACTGCTTGCGGGGGCCCGGGAAGTCGGGGATCCGATCGCCACGCTGCCGGTGCTCTTCCACCTGTTGTGGCGCCGTGTGTTGGCCGCTGACTTGGGGGGCGAGTTGCTGGCGGGGGCCACGCGCGTGCACCTCGTTCCTGCGGTGGCGAAGGAGGTGGGCGGGGATGCCGGGGCGTCCGCAGCTGCTGTCGCTGGGTGATCGGGTTCGCTACGATGGGCGCGAACACACCGTGGCTGCCTTGCACGGCACTTCGGTGCGGCTGGTGGATGACGCCCTGGCCGCCAGTGTGGTGCTGCTGGGGAACTTGCTGGCCTCTGAGGGATTCACCGTACTCAGCAGCGCGCCGAGTCGCCCGTCGTTGCCCGATGCGGGGGTCCTGGAGGGACTGTCCGAAGACGCCGCAGAGCGGGCCGAGTGGTGGCGAAGGCACCTGACCGAACTGCTTACGGGCCGTCCAGACGTCGATGCGCGCACCCCAGTGAAGGCCGAGTACGACCCGGCCGTGAACTCGTTGCGGCAGCGGGAGCTGGCCAAGCTCGCCGAACTACGCGAAGTAGGCGAGGAGGTGGGGCTGAGCACGCTGCGCCGGATGCGCTCTCGCTTCGAGCGCGAAGGGGTGGCGGGTTTAGTGGACGGTCGGCAGCGCAAGCCCGCCACCGGCACGAGCCGGGCCGATCCGCGGGTGGTCGAGGCCATCGAGAGGATCGTCAGCAGCCGGACCGACGAGCCGACCGTGTCCGCACAGGTGCTGCGGCGCAAGGTCGAACGCCTGCTGGCTGCTGAGCACGGCAAGGGAGCGGTTTCGATGCCCTCCAGGGCGACGTTCTACCGCCTGTTGGAGGCAGTCTCGACCGGGCAACATCTGCTGGGCTCGGCCCGCACCCGCCGCTCGCTGGGCAAACAGCCGAAGCGGATGTTTGGGCAGCTGACGACAGCACGACCAGGTGAAGTGATGGAGATCGACTCCACGCCACTGGACGTAATGGTCGTCCACGACGACGGGACAGTGGACCGCTGCGAGCTGACCGGACTGGTCGATCTGGCGACGAGGACGCTGGCCGCGGTGGTGTTGCGGCCCTCGACGAAGGCGGTGGACGCCGCCCTGCTGCTGGCGCGGGCGATGACGCCCGAGGTGGTGCGGCCGGGCTGGTCGGACGCGTTGCGCATGTCCCGGTCGGTGCTGCCCTATGCCTCGCTGCTGACGCTGGACGAACGGATGGCCAAGGCCGCCGCGAAGCCGGTGATCGTCCCGGAGATGGTGGTCAGCGACCGCGGGAAGGCGTTCGTCTCGGACAACTTCCGTAATGCCTGCCGCCACTTGGGGATCTCGTTCCAGCCCGCGCATCCGGACACCCCGACCGACAAGCCGCATATTGAAAGAACCTTGGGCTCCGTGGCAACGATGTTCGCCCAGGATCTGCCCGGCTACACAGGCCGGAGTGCCGAGATGCGAGGCAGGGATCCGTCCGCACGAGCGGTTTGGTCCATCCACGAGCTCCAGGAACTGCTCCAGGAATGGGTCGTTTCGACGTGGCAGGTCAGGCCGCACGGCGGGCTGCGAGACCCGTTGATGCCGGATCACCCGTTGAGTCCGAACGAGAAGTACGCCGCGCTGGTGGCGGCGGCCGGATACGTGTCGGTCGCGCTGAGCCCGGAGGAGTACATCCAGCTCATGCCCCGCGAATGGAGGGTCATCGGTCCCGGAGGGGTGCGGATCAACAACCGTACTTACGATTCCCGCGACCTTGTCCCCTTTCGGCGCCAGCCCTCCGGGGCGGGTCCGGACGGGAGGCTCTGGGAGGTCCACTACGACCCTTATGACATCTCCTGCGTCTGGGTACGCAACCACCGTGGCACGGGCTGGATCACCGCGACCTGGCGCCATCTACGCACTTCGCCCGTCCCCATGGGTGAACTGGTCTTCGACCGGGCCCGTCAGGTGCTGGCCGAACGTGAACAGCGCAAGCCGGACGAGGAAGCGGTCGCTGAGGCTGCGGTCGAGCTGCTTGACCGGGCCGCTGACGGTCCCGAGGAACGCCCTGTCCGGCGGCGGAAGAGCTCGGGCCGAGCGGCCGAGCGGCGTGACCGCAAGGTCGTCGGCCGCACCCGTGCCACCAGCCAGTCGGCCTGGCCTCGTCCCGAGACGCCCGCCGCCTCGCAAGCGCTTCCGGCCGAACCAGCTCAGGTCTCCGATGCCGCCGATGAGGACGAGGAGTTGGCGAAAGTGGTGCCGCTGGGGATCTTCGACGCTCGTGAGGAGGCGAAAAGATGGTGGTGAGCCCCTCCGGAAATGATCGCTCTGGGGCCGACAAAGACGAACGTGTGGAGCCGCCCACCACTCTCACTGGCTGGCGGCGGTTCGTGGAGAAGGACCCGCACCCCTTCGACCTGCTTCCCCACCCTCGATGGGAGTCGATGAGCGACGAGGAACGCACCGACTACGACGAAGCTCGCATCGACTACCACTCAGAACTCCAAGTGGTACGCACGTCCACAGTGAAGGAAGTCGCTCATCAGGGACGCCTTCTGACCCTGCTCAACCGACGCGAGCACGGAGCTCGCCGCGGCCTGATCATCTCTGGCGACCGCACCACGGGCAAGACCACTGCACTCCGGCAGCTCGGGCGCCTTCATGAACTGCGTGTTCGGCAGAGATCCGGCGAAGGCCAACGCATCCCGGTGGTCTATGTCACCGCACCGCCGAAAGGATCACCCCGGAAGCTCGCCTTGGAGTTTGCCCGCTTCCTCAACATCCCGACCATCACCCCTCGCCACAACACAGCCGACATCACGCATTCCGTCTGTCAGGTGCTGACAGAGGCCCGCACGGACCTGGTGCTGGTCGACGAAATCCACCTCATGAACTTGGGCACGATCGCCGGAGAGGAGCTCTCCGACCACCTGAAGTACTTCACCGAGCACCTGCCGGCCACGTTCATCTACGCCGGCATCGACGTCGAACACTCCGGACTGTTCACCGGCATCCGCGGCGGCCAGATCGCAGGTCGCTGCACCCTCCTGCACACCGGCCCCTTTCCCCTGGGCCGCGAATGGGAAGGGCTGGTCGCGACCATGGAGGGCACCCTTCGCCTGCACAGGCACGCCCCCAACACATTGACCAAGTTGCACAAATACCTCTACCAGCGGACCGGCGGCATGATCGGCAGCCTCTCCCATCTTGTCCGTGCCGCAGCCATCTCCGCGATCCTGGACGGCAGCGAAAGCATCACCCGGCGACAACTGCACGCCATCCACGTGGATCACGCCAGCGAGAGCGCCTACCGGACATCCGCATGATCGGGGTCAAGGCCCCGGCCGGGCGGGCACGGCCTCTGCCTCTGACCTCCCCGCCCTTTCCGAATGAGACTGTTCGGTCCTATGCCACGCGGCTCGCGCTGCTCAACGGGGTTCCCCCGAAGCACGTGCTCCGCCGCTTCTACTCGGCGGAGAGGCCCCTGGACAGGCTGGATCTCCTCGCCGTTCGCAGCGGTCAGACACCGAAATCCCTGAGGAAGGCACTGCCCGAGCTGACCACCGCCACGGCATGGCACCATCCGGGCTACCCGTTGATCAACCGGACCTGGGCCTGCGACTTCTGCGCGGCCGCACATACTGGAAAGACCAGCTGGCGGATCGAGATCTGGGGGCTCCGAGACCTCAACCAGCTCTGCGTCAAGCACCGCCGGTGGACAGGCAGTGGCACCGCCTACGACTCGTACTTTGAGCGAAGCGTCGAGATCCCTTCAACCGGTCAGTGCAGCGTTGCGCAAGCGCCCGAGATCGTTGAAGCTCAACGGCGCCTCCACCGGCTCTGCCGTCACAGCAGATACCGCAGGATCCTGCCCGCCTACGAAGAATGCTCCAAGTTCTGGCGCGACCTGACCAGACACGGCTACGCAGCAGACCGCACGGAGCGCAGACTCCGCTTGATCCATCCGGACGAGACCAGTCGGCACCGGCCATACCCATACGCCGAGGCCGCCGACTTCCCCGACGTCGTCCAGGTCGCCGCTCTCTTCGCTTCCTTCTACTGGCGAAAACAAGCCCTCGGAAGCCAGGGAGAGGTTCAGCGCTTCCGCCGAGAGTTCGACAGGCGACTACCCGCAGAGCGGAAGCTGAGGACAACCGCCATCCCATGGCTCCAAGAAGAGATCGTGCGGCTTGCCCAACGGGTCGACGAGGCCGTCCGCCACCATGAGGCCAGCCTCGACGGGCTCGTAACCGCCCACCCGCACGACCAGTTCCCTCCCCTGCTCATCCGAAGGATCTTGAAGCGTTCCCCAGCACACGCACGGTGAACTGCCTCTGCCCTCAACTCTGGACTGATCGCTTCTCCGCGATGGGCCGCAGCGGGAACATTATCGACATCCTCGGCAGGATCTTCGCTGCCGTCCGAGCGGTCCACGTCCCACCGCTCACCTCGCGGCTCGGCACTCCATCGCCTGCTTCCGCCTCGACTGCGTGATAGAACGCATCACCACAGTCGTCATCGCGGCCGACCAACCGTTCGTAGACATGGGAAGCCACGTAGTGGAGCGTCTCCCAATCCGGCCAATCATCGTCGCCCAAGATCGTCGCGGTTGCCCCCAGAGCGCTGGACTTCGGGAGCTTCGGCCAAGGCATCGGGATCAATCACGAACCCTCTTCTTGGTTCTCTATACGAGTGACCTGGTCAGGGCCGGGGTGATCCACGCCGGGCACCATAGGGTTCTCGTAATCGAACTCCACCTTCCCGAAGGAGTCGCTCGTGATGGGCGGGGGGTCGTTGTCGGCAATGATCAGTTGCAGGCGTTCGCCGTACGCGTCAGCCAGAGTTCTGAAGCGGCTGTAGATCTCGGCTGCGCGTTGGCGGTCGGAGGCGTTGTTACCGAAGGCCTTGCGCGGTGAATCGATCACGAGGAGCGACGGAACGAGTACGTCCGGGTGGTCGAGTCCAAAAGCAAGGAGTGCGAGGCTGTAAGCGAGGTTGACAGAGGTAGCGATGCCCCCGCCGGAGGCTTGCAAGGACTCAAAGGGCCGTCCGTTGATCACCGGCAGGTAGGTGTCGCGGTCGATGACCGCCGTGTCGACCCAGGGCAGGTTCCAGCTGGTAAGCAGTCGGCTGAACTCAGTGCTGAGGTCACCGACCAGAGTCTGGCTGGCCTTGAGCTGCTCGGACTTCTCCTTGATGTCCTTGTTGACCTGCCGACGGTTGGCCTTGAGTGAGCGAATGTCCGCGTCGATGGTGCGCACCCGTGCCCAGGACTCGCGCAGTTGGGTAATGGCATCAATGCTGGCCTTGAGCGAGGCGACGCGGGAGCTGGCCTCGGCGATGGCATCGAAACGCGGGGCGACCGCATCACGGGTCTGGGCGTCTAGCTCCCGGCGCAGACTCGTGACGGCGAAGCTGAGTTGCTGCGACCGCTCCTGGACGGTCTGCAGGTGCGCTTCGTCCGCCTGCTGGATGCGCTGTGCATCCTCAAGCTGCTGCTGCAGGGCCGTGCGTGTCTCTTCGATGGCAGCCGGGTCGATGTCGGCCTCGACTGGGTCGGGTTGGAGACAGACGAGGCAGTGACCGTCCTCGACAGCCCGGGCCGCCAGCGACTGCATGCACCGCGGGCAGACGACGAACTCGAAGGGGGAAAGCTGGTCGATGGCCGTGACCGACCGTGAGAGACGGGAGAGGTCGAGCTGTACCTGAGCTACGACGGCATGCCGGGCCTCCACGAGGTCGGCAGCCGCAGACACTTCTTCTTCGGTCCGCCGGGCGGTGCGTATGGCGATCTGCAGCTCGTCACGCAGCGCGGTGTCGGCGGCGGTCTGCTCCTCAAGTTCGGTGCGAAGGCTAGCCAGGGCGGACGATGCCCGCCCCAGGGTGTCGCGCAGCTGAGCTAGCTCGGCCCGCAGTTCGTCGTCGCTGCGGGGGTCGGAGGCTGCCAGGAAGGAGCTGACATTGTCGTGCTCGGCAGTTCTGGCCTTCAGTGTGTCCAAGAGCTGGTTCCTGGTGCGCTTGAGCTCCATGAGCGCGCTGTCGGTGAGCCCGAACATCAGGCGGAAGAGCTCTCTGCGCTTTGTCTCAAACCAGCTATCCAGGTGACCGACGACCTGACGATCGATCTCGCGCGCTTGGAGGTAGACATACGCGTACAGGTCGTTGAAGGTGAGGTTCTGCGGCCGCGCTGCTCCTTCTCGTCGTGCTGCGATCTGTTCGCGCGGGAAGCCGAGCGCGTCCAGGAGGTGGTCGGAGAGCGTGGTGACGCCTTCCGAGGCCCGCAGAGGCAGGGTGCGTTCCAGAGCGAGAGAGTGTGGATCGAGGAGATCCACGGTGTCGGCGGTGTCTCCCTCGATGGTCCGTCTGAGCACGACACGTTCGCCGCCGGCCACGACCTCGGCCTGGACCGACAGGACGTGATCGCGAACCGCCGGGGTGAGCATGGCGCTGCCGCCGAGGGCGTGCTTGAAGAGCATCAGCAGACTGGACTTACCCGTGCCGATGGGGCCGGTGATCACGGTGGCCGGACGGTCGAAGCGGTAGGTCTGTTCCGCGTCGGCCGTCGTGACGGTCAAAGCAACGATGCGCAGGTGGACAGCCACGTCAGATCTCCGTCCGCCAGGGCCGGTCGACGGCGTCGGGCAGACGGTCGTAGATGAGGTTTTTCAAGGCCGATCCTGACTTGTTGAAATGCCGCTTGAGCAGCTTGATGCGGCTGGCGACAACGGCCCATTCCGGCGTTGCGGCAAGAGAGGCCGCGGCGGAGACGCCCTGCGGCGTGGCACGGAATTCCGCTCTCGCGCTGTTGCTGTAGACGATCAGACCACGGGCGGCGAGTGAGCCAAGGACGCTGTAGTAGCGCTGGTCCCAGGGCCCGTACTTGTAGCGGGTCATACGGCTTTCGACCGCGAGGCGCTCGGGTGGTGTGGGGGCGGTTCCTACCGGCCACGACGCCTCGCCACCGGGCAGGAGACGTTCCAGCATTGCTGGATAGCGCAGCAGGAAGTCGAGTTTGGCGAGCTTGGTCAGCCCGTCGAGCCCTCCTTTGGCGGTGGTGAACTGCGAGATGAGCAGAAGGATGCGCGCCTCGTGGTAATGGACCTCACGCTGCTCTGCCTGTCGCCGCTGAGTCCGCATGCGCGCTACGGCGGTCTCGAAGTCGGCGCTGGGGGTCATGAGGCTTCCTCATCCGTGTCGAAATTTTCGGAGAAGAAGAAGAGGCACTCGTCGCACAACTGGTAGGCCAGACCGCGCAGATGCAAGTTGCTGAGCAGAATCGGCGGCGGCGACGGCAGAGCTTCGACCTTCAGCTTCTCGGCCAGCAGGTCGTTCATCTTGTTGCCGAACTCGCTGCCCTCGGCCAGCTGAGCGCGCGCATGGCGTCGGCACTCAAAGGCCATCTCCAGAACGTCCATCGACAGGTTCATAAGGTCGGTTTCATCCCCGGCCAGACCGGAACGGCGCTCGGACCAGGTCGTGTACCACGCGGAGCGGAGCCGTTCGGCGAACGCCGCCTCGTCGGAGGGCACCAGGCCCCGGCGCAGCTTGCGGCCGAGCTTTACCCCTCCCGGCGCCACCACGGGTGCCTGGCCTCGTGGGAACGTGGGCAGCTGAACCGTCGTGTACGCGATCGCCTGGCGAACGATTTCGCGGGTGATTCTGCGCCGGCCGATGCGCTGCTGCATCCTCGTGCTGTGACGGACACGGCTCGGGTCGGCGATGTAAACGGCCAGTTGGCTGCGGTCGCTCTCATCACGGTTGGCACGCTCGATCCGATCCACGACGGCCCGGTAGGTGCTTTCAAGGTCGACGTGCGCCAGCTTCAGTTGCTCGACGGCAGGCACCAGAAGCCGTTGGATGTTGACGTCGGTGATGTGTGCGCGCTGCGGTGGATCGCAGGAGATCTCCAGGACTGCGAGGAAACGAAGGACCTTCTCCACGAACCCCGTTGGCACCTGGATGTTCGCGAGCTTGCGCACCTGGGGTGTATCCGGGATGTTGGGATAGGGCTGTTTCCAACGTACTTTGAGCATCTGGCGGGCGACTGTCTCCGCCATAGAGGACAGCCCATCCGTGAGTTCCGGCTCTGGGCCGCACATCCGAGCCAGCGTGCCAGTACCACCCTTGATCGGGCTCAGCGCCGCGTTCGTCGCCAGTCGGAGACGGACATTGGCAGCACACTCGCATGCACACCAGCGGTCGAAGAGATGGGTCAGGCCGCCGCTCTTGCACAACTCCGTAAGCGACCAAGTGCCCTGATTCTCTTCTCGATGCTTAACCGATACCAGTTCCACTGACCCATCGGCCCACGCCACGACGAAGTCCTCGTGCCACTCGCAGACGACGAAGTCGATTGCGTCCTCCGTGAGCATGGCGAGACACTCTCGCGCGGCTACCTCCGCCTGGTACCGGTAACGGCCCAGCGTGTCCGAGCCGCTGTCTTCCTCCGGATTCAGTTCGAAGATTGCGTGCCCTGAACCGTCCGGATCATCCAGCTCAGCGGGCGCTCTGACACCTTCAGCCCCTACGCCCACACCTGCCGCATCGACCATCTACGCCCCCGATCCGGCCCTGCACTAGGGCACGTCCCCCTGCCGCTTCTATCCCGACATCGGAATTGAAGATCCCTACCCGTATCACACTCCAGCACCGCTACGTAACAGTCCGTCGCGATTCAATGCCTAACCAGCCGTTCGTACAGTCACCTCGGCAGAGGGCGCCGGGCACTCACACCTGGCATCGCTATGGAGCGCGTCTGTGCAATCGCCGAAGCCGTTCTCCACCCCACCGACAGCGAATCCAAGTGACGTCGAACGAGCTGCTGACCTAGCGTTCCACCCATGACCACACCAGACGTCAGCACTGACGATGAGGCCAGTGTGACCATCCGCTGCCAGGACAACGCGTCCGTCAGCGTGACGTTCTGCGACCGGTTCAGCTTCGACGCCGACTCCGTGCACTATGCCGTCGAACTGCGCGCTCCCGGGCTGACCGCTCGCGTCGACGAGGTCGTCGCCTGGATCTGGGACAGCGACCTCACCACGTTTCTGGAAGAGCTCGCCACCGACTACCGGGGGTGGGACGGCGAACGGAGCTGGCATGCCAACGACCGCGACCTGACGGTGTCGGCGGCCTTCCGGTCCGGCGGCTACGTCGGGCTGACCTGGGCCTTGCGGCCGTGGACGCAGGCCGCAGGCGGCTGGGGCGCCTCGGTGACCACCTGGCTGGAGGCCGGCGAGCAGATGACTTCCCTCGCCGCCGATGTCCGGGCCTTTCTCGCCGAGGAGAACCAGTGACATCCGACATGCGCATCACCTGGACGGTTGCAGGATCCGGGTGGGCCGACTGCACCCTTGAAGATCGCCTGGTGAAAGTCGAGCTCACCGCGTCCTACATCACCAATGCGCCCGAGGAGCTCCTGACCGCGGTGGGCCGGCTCGTCGCCGGCGAGACAGAGACCCGTGCCCAGTTCGAGGCCGAGCCGACTGCCTACCGGTGGATCTTCTACCGCGAAGGCGAGGACATCTGGATCCGCGTGCTGGAACTGCGCGACGGCAGCGATCACGACAACAGGGGAACCGAAATCTGGTCCAGCCAGCTCGGCATCGACCAGCTCGCCCGCACCGTGATCCGCTGCTTCGACGAGGTCGCGCAGACTTACGGCGAGAGCGGCTATCGAGGCAAGTGGGGCGAACACTTCCCACGAACCGAGCTCGAAGCCCTCAGACGCCTCTGGCACGCCCACCACCGCAGCGACAACACATAGCCGCACCGGCCCGCGGCAAAGCAACGGCGGCCCTACTCCAGACTCCAGCGTCGCACTCCAGCCGGGCCGCTGAGTTCGCGACGTCCGCCCCCGCACACCCGTGCGCGCCGCCGCCTAAAATCGCACATCACGACGGAGCACAGTAAGCAGGGGGAGGGCGAGGAAAACCGTGCGATTCGGCGTATTTTATGACGACCGTCGCTTGGCCGAAGGGGGCGCCATGGCGGAGGATCTTTTCGATGCGCTCCTCGTCCACGACACCTGGGACGACGACGGATACCGCACCATGTTCACGTTGCGCGTTCTGACCAGGGAGGGCTGGATCGAGGTCGGCACGGTGAAGATTGGCCACGTGGCGACGGATGGCGAGAACGTTCCCGCCAACTATCTGCTCCCGGAGCGCTTCAGCCGCCTGGACAGCTCGCGCTATTTCTCGGTGGGCCAGGATGAAAGCTATTACTACACGCTGAGCGAGATACCCAGCGCCATCCGGGAGGAAGTACTCACCGCGCTCCGGGATATCGCCTATGACGAGGACTCCTTCCGCCTCGCGCGGAACCAAGATGTGACCCGCACTTCGCTACTGCGCTTCGTCAAGATGTCGACCGTGCGCGGGCAGCTGCGGCGCATCGCACGCGGTGGAGCGCGCCGGGTAAGTTTCGATATCGCCTACGAGCCGCCGCTGCCACCGGCAATGGGTTCCGTGCGGTTCGAATTCAAGGTCGAACCAGGCTCCCGGCCGGCCAGCAACGTGCACGCCCTGACCGGACGGAACGGCGTGGGGAAGTCATATGTGCTTTCCCACTTGGCCCGCGCCGTCGCTGCGGTCGAGCCGCAGATATATGAGCTCGGGCGGATCATCGAGTACGGCCGCGAGGGCCGATCCTTCAACAACCTGGTGACTGTCTCGTTCAGCGCCTTTGACGACTTCCCGCTCGTCGAGGGCGACGAAATGTTCATCGCTTCCTACGTGGGCCTGCGTGTTCAGGGTTCACGATCCCCCAGGTTCAAGACCCCTGGCGGGCTCAGGAAGGACTTCGCGCAGGCCATGAAGGCATGTCTGACGCGCGAGCGCAGCCCACAATGGATCAGGGCATTGCGCACCCTCGACTATCCCGGGAGCGGGCTCCTGGAGGAGGGATGGCTGGAGAACTTCGAGAACACCGCAAGCCTGAACAGCCGCGAGAATAAGGCCCGGCGGCTCTTCCGCCATCTCAGCGCCGGCCACCGGCTCGTTCTGCTCACCATGACCCGGCTCATCGAGCACGTGAGTGAGCGGACCCTCGTCATCATCGATGAGCCGGAAACCCACCTCCATCCGCCCCTACTGTCCGCGTTCATGCGGGCGCTGTCCGACCTGCTCGCCGAGCGCAACGGGCTGGCCATCGTCGCCACACACTCTCCGGTTGTACTCCAAGAGATTCCTGCCCACTGCGTCTGGAAGCTCTGGCGCTACGGCGGGCAACTCGGAGCCGCGCAGCCCCGCATCGAAACGTACGGCGAGAACGTCGGCGTGCTGACTCACGAGGTCTTCGGTCTGGAACTCACCGAAGCCGGCTTTCTGCACGAACTACGACGTCTGGTCGACGTCGGCTACTCCTACGACGCTGTCCTGGAACACTTCAGTGGACGGCTTGGCAGCGAGGCACAGTTGGTGCTCAGCGCCTTGCTCGGCCAGCGCGACGACGTGGAGGGACACGGCTGATGCAGCACATAGATCCTCCGACCTTCGACGCACGCGACGTCTACACCACCTGCATCGCCAACGCCCGCCCAAATAGCCGAAAACGGCTGGAGTCGTTCACCGACGCGGTGGCCGATGCAGCAAGTGCGTACGAGGCAGCCGCTCAGGGCCAGGCTCTTCACACCCTCACCGGCCTCGCCGCCACGCCTGGCACCCGTCGCGACCGCAAGGCACTGGAGGGGGTCTACACCGACCGGTTGGCCAAGGACCGTGCTCCGGGCCGCCGCATCTACGAGGCGCTCAAAGGTACGACCGACCAAGAAGGCCGTCGACGGGATAACCGGTGTCCCCTGTGCGGGGAGGGCCTGGTAACCACGCTCGATCACCACCTACCCAAGAACACGTACCCGCTGCTCAGCGTGGTACCGGTTAACCTCATCCCGGCTTGCCGCGACTGCAACACCGGCAAGCGCGCGACAGTCCCCGTCAATGCGGGTGACCAGACCCTGCACCCCTACTTCGATGACTTCTCCCACCACCCCTGGCTTCGAGCTCGTCTCAGGAGGCCACGCGGCAATGAGCAGCCGTCGATGAAGTTCTTCGTTTCCCCCCACCCTGATTGGAGCGACACACTCACAGAACGCCTCCAGAAACACCTGAAGGTGTTCGACCTGGACTACCGGTACAGCCTTCTGGTTAGTAGCCACATCGCATCCACCAACCACGACCTCACGATGATGCCCACTAACTCCGTCGCCCCCTGGCTTGAGCACAAGGCCGAGGGCTGGCGCTACCGGGGTAACCCCAACACGATGGGCTATGCCCTGTTCAAGGCGCTGGCGGCCGACAAGTGGTATGTCAGCGGCGGCTGGCGCGGCTCAAGCCCGGAGACAAACCTCGACTAATCGGCCCGACAGTCATTCTCCGAGAAGGCCGATTTGAGGACACGCCACGACTTCGGAGAAGAGGGTGCAACAGCTCACTGGGGCTGGACGTGACGCCGCAGTCAGTCCGCCGCGGGACCGACCGATGGCGTGGTCATCGGGTTCGCCGACCGGGCCCCCTTCTGCGGACCCCGGCCAAGTGCAGAGGCCGACGGGCTTGTCATTGGTTCTCTCTCGTGTCGTGGTTTGGGCGCACCAGACACGGCACGACTCCGCTCGACGGCAGAGCGACTGGGTTCGATGTCAACGGACAGCTGCTCAGGTTGAGTGAGACAGGCCAGCCATTGCCGTCTCACTCAACCTGAGCCACCCCAGGTCACCGCCTCACGATGGTCCACTTCCATTGAGACGGGACACGCCGGTTGGGCGGCGAGGGAGGAAAGAGGGGCGTACCGCGGTGACCGGCTCCGGTAGGTAGCCCATTGCGCTGTCGGACCTGGTCAGGGCGCTGGCTTCAGCTGTCGTGTCCGGAGGTTCGGCGCTGCTTGGCGCGGTGGGCGAGCGCATCGAGGATGCGTTGCCAGGCCGGTGACGCCTCGGAGATCCGGGAAGAGACCAGCTTCAGGGACCCTGCCTGGTTGCTGTCCCGTTCGTGTGCGATCTCCCACGCGTCCAGGTCGTCGATGAGCTGGTCCAGGCGTGGATCGTACGGATCCCAGTCGACCGACTGATCGCAGGCGAGATACAGGCGCATCGTCTCGGGGTCGTCGAAGCTGGCGTTCTTCTCCCGTATCCGCTGCGGCATGGCGTGCGGGTCCAGCGCCTGCATCAGGATCCACGAGTCGCGCTCCAGCCGTACCCGCAGGTCGCTGACCCCGAGAGCGCGCATCCGGTTCAGGATGGCGACCACCTCGGGGGGCAGGACGAGGCTTTCGCCGCCGGCCAGATCGGCGATCCTGCGGCGGTATTCGGTGAGTTGGTCGATTTTGCGCTGCAACGCGGCGTCGATATCGGTGATGGCCGCGGCGAATTCGGCCGGCTGCGCGTGCAGCAGCGCGTCGATACGGGCCAGCGGCACCCCGGCGTCGGCGAGGGTCCTGATCCGGATGAGATCCACCGCCGCTTGCGCGCTGTAGCGGCGGTAGCCGGAGGCGTCGCGCTCGGGCTCGGACAACAGGCCGACGTGGTGGTAGTGGCGAACGGTGCGCACGGTCACGCCGGCGGTCGCCGCGAGCTGGCCGATCGTGAGCACTGTCCTCCCCAGGTCTTCGTGCGGCGTGGTCGTGCCGAGTCTAGGGAGTGTCCGGCGGGTCAGGCGGACCCGGCCCTGATCCACCGGACCGGCCCTACTAGGGGCGAGCTCGGTCGACGACGTCGCGGATCGCCTGGACCACGGCGTCGGGGCGGTCGAAGCAGAGTCGGTGGTGGACGGTGTCGGAGAGGATGCGCTGTTCCCCGTGCGAGACCGCGCCTACCAGGGCCGCGTCCATTCTCGTGTGGCCGTCGTACATCTCTCGCAGCGTCCGCTCCGACGTCAGCGCCTGCTGGGCGGGGTCGGTGCCGACCACGGTGAGCGCAATCACCGGGACGTCGGGAAGGTTCGGCCCGGCCTGTAGTTCGGTGGCGATTTCGGTCAACTTGGTGCGCTCGGCGGTGCCGGAGTGGATCCATTCGTCACTCAGCTTGGCGTCGATCAGTGATTGCCGGATGTGCTCCGGGTAGTCCGCGAGCAACTCGGCGTTCATCGTGCGCAGGGCGGGGCGCATCTGTTCCCACTGCTCCCGGTCAGGTGCCATCTGCTCGACCGCGGCCAGATTCGCCGCGGGCGGCATGAAGTCGTCCCAGTCGCGGTGCAAGGCGTCCAACCAGACCAGTCCGGCCACGTCCTGCGGGTACAGCTGCGCGAACCGATGCGCGTAGAGGCCGCCGAGGGAGTGCGGCACCAGAACGTAGGGGGCGGCGATGTGCTGGGCGCGCAGCAGCTCGCGCAGTTCCGTGGCGACCGCGGCGGCGGTGCGCGGCAGCGGGAGGGGATCGCTGTAGCCCGTGCCGCCGCGGTCGTACACCACGGCGGTGGTGAACTGTGAAACCCCCTGCTGCACACCGAAATAGTCCAGGCCGACCGCGCTGGCGCCGGGCAGGAACACCACGGCCGGTCCGCCGCTGCCCGTCCGATGCACGTAAATGCGGCGGCCGTCGATCTCCTGGAACCCTCCGATCGGCGGGGCGGGCCGAGTCGGGGAAGTGCTGTCGTTCGTCATGCGACCAGGCTCCAACCCTGACGCAGGGTCAGGGTCAACCACTTCCGGCGCCGCACCCGCAACGTGCGCGGTACGCGCCCGCGGCCGCCGCGACGTACGCCACCACCTCAACACATGGAGTTCGGTGGGGAGTTGACGGTCCTGGAGGGTCGTAGCCCTCTGGAGGTGGTCGGCGGAGTGGCGGAGTGTGGGGGGCGTCGGCCGGGTTGTCGGTGATCCGTAGGCGATCGGAAGGGGATCGGTAGGGGATCCGTAGGCGTGGTGTCGGTGGCCGCTGCGACCTTGAGGGTGGGCCGTCCGGTCCGTCCAGTCGTAAGGGAGCCCGCCCATGACGTCCGTGCCGTCCGCCCCGCCCTGGGATGTTCGTCGGCTGCCGTGTGCCGAGGGGCGTACCGTCCTGGTCACCGGTGGCAACGCGGGCATCGGGTACTTCATCGCCGAGCAGCTCGCTACGACCGGGGCCACCGTCGTGCTGGGCAGCCGGGACCCGGCGAAGGCCGCGGCCGCCCTGGCCGTGCTCCGCTCCCGGATCCCCGGTGCGCGGGTGCGCGCCCTAAGGCTGGACCTCGCCGACCTCGTGTCCCTCAAGGCCGCGGTGGCGTCCCTGGGGCCGCGCCTCGACGCGGTGGTCCACAACGCCGGCGTCGCCCTCGACGACCCGCCGCGCCGGGAGACCGCGGACGGCCACGAGCTGATGTTCGGCACCAACCACCTCGGGCACTTCGCGCTGACCCGGTGGCTGCTGCCGCTGCTGGCCGCCGCGCCGTCGGGCCACGTGGTCACCATGGGGAGCTTCGCGGCGAAGTCCGAGCGGCTGGACCTCGCCGACCTGGAGTCCCGGCACGACTACCGGCCCAGCCGCGCCTACGGCCGGTCCAAGCTGGCGCAGATGTACTTCGGGCTCGAACTCGACCGCCGCCTGCGCGCGGCCGGCAGTGCGGTGACCAGTGTGGTCGTCCATCCCGGCGGAGCCCTGGACTCCCGCACCCCGGCCCGCCCGCCGGTGCACGTACGGACCGCCGGCGGGTGGCTGCGCGGTCTGCCCGCCGCCGTCGTCCTCCAGGGCAAGGACGCCGGGGCGTGGCCCGCGGTGCGCGCGGTGCTCGACCCGGCCGTGGCCGGTGGGCAGTTGTGGGGGCCCCGCGTCTTCGGGCTGCGCGGCACACCGCGCCGGGAGCCGGTCTGGCACCACCTGGCCGATGCCGCCGTCGCCGGCCGGCTGTGGGCGGCCAGCCGCGAGCTGACCGGCGTCGATCCCGGCGCCGCCCTCGGATAGCACCGGGTGGAGGGCAGTCGACGGCGGCGGGCGGCGATGGGCCGGTACCCGCCCGCCGTATAGCCCGGACGGTGCGCCCACCTAGGGTGGGCGGGCAATACAGCTTGTTCGAGTACGGACATACGGGGGTGGCCACCATGGCACGAAAGGCACAAGCGGATCAGGTACGGCGACGGCTGCGCTCCAGCACCGTCATCCTCGGCGGTATGGGCGCGCTCGCCGCGGCCCTCACCTCCTGCGGGTCGGAGCCGGACAAACGCTGCGTGGATCCCAAGAGCTACGACAGCGCCCTGGGGTACCGGGTGCTCAGCGCGGCGCAGTGCGCGTCGACGAAGGGGACGTCCGGCGCCACCACGACCGGCCGCTGGTACTACGGCTCCGGCGGCTCCGGCAGCCGCGTCGAGGGCGGCACCTTCAGCAGGAGTCAGGCCGTGGACCGCGGCGGCTTCGGCTGCTCCGGCCCCGGCTCCCGGCACGGCTCCTCGGGCGGCTGACCGCGAGATGCGCCGCCACACCATCGAGCCCCGCCCCGACTGGCAGACCCTCGTCGAGGCCCAGGGCCTGATCTACCCGCTCACCCGGTACCCCGACGATTCGCTGCGCCCCTACTGGGACGAGAGCGCGTACTACTCCTTCTCGGCGGACGAGATCGAGGAGTTGGAGGAGGCCGTCGAGGAGCTGCACGGCATGTGCCTGGCCGCCGCCGAGCACATCGTCACCCACGACCGGTTCGCCGACCTCGGCATCACCGATCCGCACCTGGTCGCCCGGGTCTCCGAGGCGTGGCGCCGCCGCGCCGAACTGCCCTCCGTCTACGGCCGGTTCGACCTCCGCTACGACGGCACCGGCCCGGCCAAGATGCTGGAGTACAACGCCGACACCCCCACCTCCCTGGTGGAGGCCGCCAGCCCGCAGTGGTTCTGGATGGAGGACCGGTTCCCGGCCGCCGACCAGTGGAACTCGCTGCACGAGCGGCTGGTGGACGTCTGGAAGCGGCAGGCGGCCCTGCTGCCGCCGGGCGCCCCGCTGCACTTCGCGCACTCGTCCGCCGACGAGCTCGGCGAGGACCTGATGACCGTCGCCTACCTGCGCGAAACGGCCGAGCAGGCCGGCCTGACGACCGAGGCGATCGCCGTGGAGGAGATCGGCTGGGACCGGCTCTCCGGCCGCTTCGTCGACCAGCGGCTGCGCTTCATCCGGGCCTGCTTCAAGCTCTATCCCTGGGAGTGGCTGGCCACCGACGCCTTCGGCCCGCACGTCCTGGACACCCTCGACAACGGCGGCGCCACCGGCACCACCCTGTGGATCGAGCCCGCCTGGAAGATGCTGCTCTCCAACAAGGCGCTGCTGGCGGTCCTCTGGGAGCTCTACCCCGGCCACCCCAACCTCCTCCCCGCCTACCTGGACGGCCCCCGCGACTTGCCCGCCGGCCCCGGTTACGTCGCCAAGCCGCTGCTGGGCAGGGAGGGCGAGGGCGTCACCATCCACCCACCGGGATCCGCCGCCGTCCGGCGCGACGAACCGTGCTGCTACCAGGAGTTGGCACCCCTGCCGGACTTCGACGGCAACCGGGTGGTGCTCGGCGCCTGGGTCGTGGCGGACGAGGCGGCCGGGCTCGGCATCCGCGAGTCGACCGGCCTGGTCACCGACGAGTACGCGCGGTTCCTGCCGCACCTGATCGCCTGAGAAATCCGGTGCGGATGCCGGGGCGCCTTGCTACGGTCGGCCGCATGCAGCGCGCCGAACCGTTCGTCACGACGACGCCGGAGAGAGTCCCGGCGCGCTGACTGCTGACCTGTGAGTCATCAAGCCCCGGGGTGAGTGCCCCGGGGCTTCGCCGTGTGGTCACTCGCCGCTCCGGGCGACCTGTGAGGAGACCACGATGAACGCCACCCCGGTCCACGACCACCGCCGGCTCGGCCGCGAGCTGGACCTGTTCGACACCGACCCGCTGATGGGCGCCGGGCTGCCCTACTGGCTACCGGACGGCGCGGCGGTGCGGCACGCCCTGGAGGAGTACATCCGCGAGACCGAGCGCCGCGCCGGCTACCGGCACGTCTACTCGCCGGTACTCGGCAAACGCGAGCTGTACGAGATCTCCGGGCACTGGGACCACTACAGCGAGGACATGTTCCCGCCGATGGACCTCGGTGGCGAACAGGTCGTACTGCGCCCCAGCCTGTGCCCCCACCACGCCCTCATCTACCGCTCCCGCTCCCACAGCTACCGCGAACTCCCGCTCCGATTGGCCGAGTTGGGAGCGATGTACCGCTCGGAACTCTCCGGGGTGCTCGGCGGCCTCACCCGCGTACGGGCCATCCAGCTCAACGACGCGCACATCTTCTGCACCCTCGACCAGGTCGCGGACGAGGCCCGCGCCGCCCTCGACCTGACCCGCCGCGCCTACGCCGACCTCGGCATCCGCGCCGCCCGCTACCGGCTCTCGCTCCCGGGAGAGGGCGGCAAGTACGTCGCCGACCCCGCGATGTGGCGCCGCGCCGCGGCCCTGCTGACCGAGGTCCTCAACGACTCCGGCGTGGCCTACGAGGCCGCCGAGGGTGAGGCGGCCTTCTACGGGCCCAAGATCGATGTGCAGATCGCCGACCGCGCCGGACGCGAATCCACCCTGTCCACCGTGCAGATCGACCTCCACCAGCCGCGCCGCTTCGAGCTGTCCTACGTGGGCCCCGACGGCACCCGGCACCGGCCCGTGATGGTCCACCGCGCCGTCATCGGCAGCGTCGAACGCGCCGTCGCCCACCTCATCGAGGAGCACGGCGGAGCCTTCCCCGCCTGGCTCGCCCCCGTCCAACTCGCGGTGCTCCCGGTCTCCGAGGCCGAACTCCCGCACGCCGCCGACCTCGTGCGGCGCTGCATCGACCAGGGGCTGCGCGCGGCACTAGCCGACCCCGCACAAGGCACCCTCGGCGCCCGGATCCGCGCCGCCCGGCACGTCCCCTACCAGGCCGTCATCGGTCCCCGTGAGGTCCCCGCGGACCTCGTCGCCCTCCGGCTGCGCGACGGCCACCGCCCGGCGCCGCTCCCCGCCGCCGAGGCGCTGGCCCGCATCGCGGCGGTGGTGACCGGACGCGGCCATGCGCTGTGGCCGGCCACCTGACCCGGGTGAGGCCCGCCAGGGCCGTCGGGCCCCGGCTACTGTCGGACGGATGCGGAAGGAACACCGGCCCCGCCGGCTAGTGGTGGGCGAGCAGTGCTGGCTGTGGACCGTGCGCCACCGGCACCCGGAATGCCGGGAGGTGCTCTCCCTGCACCGCGCGGGCACCCGGGGAACGCTGCGGATCGTCTTCCGCCCCGGCCCGGGGCGCTTCGTCCCGGACGGCCTGCTGCACTCCGGGGCGGTCATGGACGACCGGCGCCGGGTGCTCAACCTCTGCGAGCCGGGCGTGGTACGGCAGTTGCTGGACGCCGCGGTGGCCAGGGGGCAGCTGCCCACGACCACCGGTGTACTGGAGCTCGACGGTTGGCCGCTCTTCGACGCCGTGGTCGGGCGCGACCTGCCTTGAGCCGGGCGCCCCGCCCTGAGCCGGGCGCCCCGCCCCGAGGCGGAAGCTCACGGCATTCAGCCAGGCGTCGAGCAGCAGTAGACCGCTGAGGGAGCCGCGACCGGGTCGCCGGGCAGGGTGCCGATCACGACGGTGGCGTAGAGCTCGTCGGAGGTGGCCACCTCGGGACGCAGTCCGCTGCGCCGGAAGGTCTCGATGGCCCGGGACGCCTGGCGCTCACCGGTCTCGACGAGGAGGTGGCCGCCCGGTGCCAGCCACTGCGGCGCCGCCGCCGTCACCCGCCGCAGCACGTCGAGCCCGTCCGCCCCGCCGTCCAGCGCCACCAGCGGTTCGAACTCGCGGGCCTCCGGCGGCAACAGGCCGACCTCTTCGGTGGGGACGTAGGGCACGTTGGCCGTCAGGACGTCGATCCGCCCCCGCAGGTGGTCGGGCAGCGGGGCGAACAGGTCGCCCTCGTAGACCCGGCCGTCGACGGCGGCCACATTGCGGCGGGCGCAGCGCACCGCGGCCGGTTCGATGTCGGAGGCGTGCAGTTCGACCGCGTCCAGTGCCGCGGCCAGGGCCGCCCCCACCGCGCCCGAGCCGCAGCACAGATCGACCGCCACGGTGCGCCGGCCGGTCCGCTCGGCGGCCCGGCGGCCGAGGGCGACGGCCCGGCCGAGCAGGAACTCGGTACGCCGCCGTGGCACGAAGACCCCCGGGGCCACGGAGACCCGCAGACCGCCGAACTCGGCCCAGCCGAGGACGTGTTCCAGGGGGTGGCCGGCCGCCCGCCGCTCCACCATGGCGGCGAGGCCGTCCGGGGTGCGGGACGCGGCGATGAGGAGCGCGGCCTCGTCCTCGGCGAAGACGCAGCCGGCGGCGCGGAGTCTGCTGACGACGGTGGGCCGGGACAGCTGTGCCGCCGGGTGCGGGACGGCGGCATCGGATGCGGGGGAGGGGCGGGACGACGGCGCCGGTGACGATGAGGGTGACGACGACGGTGCTGAGTGGGACGACGACATGCTGGTGAGCCTTTCGGGATGCCGAGGGGCGCTTCCCGGGTCACGGATGTCGGGCGGTCACCTGGAACGGGTGGACGCACGGACGTGAGACGGGAGCACCTGCCTGGTCTGGCGGGGAATCGGTCTCACCTCCTTGGGGCGGGTGCGTGCACGGACGAGTGCGGGCCGGCGCACGGTACGCGCCGACGGCCGGGGCCACAGTACCCGACCTGGTGATCAGCAGTCAGGAGGAGTCCTTTCGCAGGCTGCCCTCGTGGAACCGGCCCGCAGCCGCCGGCCCGGAGGACGGGATGCCCCTCCCGCGCCGCGCTCCCCGCCGCTCGGACGAATGTCGGACTGATGTCCGGAAACTACTTGTCAGTTTGGAAAGTTGTTGTCAGGATGGTGAGTGCCGAAAGCATGAGCGATGAGGGGGATGGCATGGGAGAGTTCGCAGCCAGCGATGCGGCGGCCGCGCTGGCCCAGGCGGAGGCACTGGGGTCGAGGGTCCGCAAGAGCACCAAGTGGTACGTGCGGTACCAAGTCCTCTACGGCTTCGCGGCCGGGCTGTTGGTGCTTTTCATCGGGCTGGTGAAGGCCCCGTACGGGGTGGCGATCGGCAGTGTGCTCTGGGTCGCCGCGGTCTCCGGGCTGTCGATCTACGCGGCCCGACAGCGCGTAGCCCGGCGAGGCTTCGGAGTGCACCGCGACATCCTGATCGTCACCTGGGGGCTGCTCTACGCGGCGGTGCTGGTGCCCGGGATGATGTTCTTCCAGGGTGTCGCGGCCTGGTGGGTGCCCGGTGCCGTGGTGGTCGCGCTGCCCGGCCTGATAGGCGGATACCTGGAGGCCCGGCAGTGATGGAGCCGCACGAGAAGACCACGGCGAGCACGGGGACTTCGGCGACCTCGGCGACCTCGGCGACTTCGCCAACGTCGGCGACCTCGGTGGCTTCGGTGGCTTCGGAGACCGTGGATCCCGTTCCGGGGGACGGAGTCGCCCCGCGCGCCGGAAGTCATCCGCGCCACGGGCTGGACGACGTCATCCACGCCCCGGTCAGGTTCTCCATCGTGGCGACCCTGTCGGCCGCGGAGAAGGCCGAGTTCGGGTTCGTCCGGGACACCGTCGAGGTGAGCGACTCGGTCCTGTCGCGGCAGATCGCCACCCTGGAGAAGGCGGGCTATGTCGCCGTCATCAAGGGGTACGTCGGCAGGCGGCCGCGCACCTGGCTTACCCTCACGCCGGACGGCCGGGCCGCCTTCGCCGCACACTGCCGGGCCCTGCGGGCCATAGCGGGCGGCGACGACGCCTGACCCCGGCCGCACGCGCGACCCCGGCGCGGTGACGGCAACCGCCGCCGCATTGGGGGGTGGATGCGGTGCCGCATTGGGTGGGGGGCGGTGACGCACGGACGCCGTCCACGGTGATCGGTTGACTTGGAGCGCGCTCCAACTCCTACTGTCGTGAACGGTCGAGGGGCGGCGGATAGCAGCCCCGGACCAGGGGGATGCCCCGGCTCAGGGGTGCCCGTTCCGGTTCGCAGTACGTGCCAGGAGGTAGCAGCATGACGGAGATTCCCACCCGCCGCCTTGGGGGACTCGCGGTGTCCGCGCAGGGGCTCGGGTGCATGGGGATGAGCCACGGTTACGGCGCCTCGGACGACGATCAGTCGATCGCGACCATCCACCGCGCACTCGACCTCGGCGTCAGCCTGCTGGACACCTCCGATTTCTACGGGGCGGGCCACAACGAGGAGTTGATCGGCCGGGCGATCGCCGGCCGGCGCGACGAGGTGGTGCTGGCCACCAAGTTCGGCTTCGCCAACCAACTCGGCGAGCCGACCGCGATCCGCGGCGACGCCGCCTACGTCCACGAGGCGTGCGACGCCTCGCTGCGCCGACTCGGCGTCGACCACATCGACCTCTACTACCAGCACCGTGTCGACCCCGACGTACCGATCGAGGAGACCGTCGGCGCGATGGCGGAGCTGGTCGCGGCGGGCAAGGTGCGCCACCTCGGCCTGTCCGAGGCGAGCGCGGAGACCCTCCGGCGCGCCCACGCGGTCCACCCGATCGCCGCGTTGCAGAGCGAGTGGTCGCTGTGGACCCGCGACCTTGAACAGGAGATCGCGCCGGTCTGCCGCGAACTCGGCATCGGCTTGGTGCCGTTCTCCCCGCTCGGCCGCGGCTTCCTGACGGGGTGTTATACCTCCGTCGAGGGCCTGCCGGAGACCGATCTGCGACGCACCCAGCCGCGCTTCGCGGACGGCAACCTGGAGCAGAACCTCACCATCGTGGCGAAGCTCGACGAACTCGCCGCCGAAAAGGGCGTCACCGCCGGCCAGTTGGCGCTGGCCTGGGTGCAGCACCGGGGCGACGACGTCGTGCCGATCCCGGGCACCCGCCGCCAGAAGTACCTGGAGGAGAACCTCGGGGCGCTCGCGGTGCAGCTCTCCGCGCAGGAACTCGCCGCGATCGATGCCGCGGCCCCCGTCGGCCAGGTCGCCGGCACCCGCTACGACGCGTCGAGCATGGCCTTCGTCAACAAGTGAGCACACCCGATGAAGGTCCGCGTGGGCGTCGGCTGGTGGGAGCGCGAGCCCCCGCCGGCCGGCGGCCACCGTTCCCGGGCTCACGCCGGCGACATCACCTCGTACAGATTGCGGTCGGCGTCGCTGAAGAACAGACCGCGGGCGCACAGGGGGTGATCGGTCCGGCCGTTGTCCGGGTGGCCCGGCCCGTTGCCGTAGGGGGTGCCGGCCGATCGGAGGCGGGTGAGGATCTCGTCGAAGGTCTCGGGATCGACGTCGAAGGCCAGGTGATGGCCCCGGGGGGTCCGGGACGGCCATGAAGTCGAGGGTGAGCGTCTGGTTCACCCGGACCGGGGCGAAGTGCCCGTTGCGGCCGGCCGGCGGGAGTTCCGCCAGGCCCATCACCGAGGCGAAGAAGTGCGCCGCCGCGCGGTGGTCGACGGCCGGGACGATGGTGTGGTTGAGGCTGACGGGCATCAGGCGCTCCCGGGGTCGGTGAGGGTGCCGTGGAGCAGCACGGAGATGAGTTCCTCGGGGGTGAGCGGTGCGTGGGCCGGGCCGCCCGGTGCGGGCAGCCGGCTGAAGAGCAGGCCCAGGAAGGCGGCGGCGACCCGCTCGGGGCTCAGCCGCAGCCGCTCCCGGTCCGGTTCGACCAGTTCGATCACGGCCTCCTGGAGGGCGCGGAAGGATCGGGTCCGCCCGTCCTCGGGGGGCTCGCCGTCCGCCCGCGCCTCCGGGGAGCGCGGACGGTCGCGGCGGTGCCCGGAGGCGTAGAGGCTGCCGACGACGGTGCCCATGCGCTCCAGGTGGGCGCAGAGGGCCTCGGCGGCCTCGGTGAGTCGCGCGGTCAGTGGTTCGTCGAGGGGGACGGAGGCGAGTTCGCGCAGCACGTGATCGACGCCCACCGCCTCGGCCACACAGGCGTCCAGCAACTCTTCCTTGTCCTTGAACGCGCGGAAGATCGTGGCCTCGCCGATCCCGGCGGCGCGGGCGATCCGGCTGGTGGTGACGGCCGCCCCGTGCTCCGCGACCAGCGGCAGGGCGGCTGCGACGATCATGGCCCGGCGCTGCTCGACGCTCATGCCGGGGGCCCGGCGGCGGGGAGGTCGGTTCGCTGCGGAAGCTGCTGGCGATGACATGGCCCCACGCTACGGAGTGAGTACTCACTCCGTCAATGGATTCCGCGCAGGAGGCGCACCCGAAGAGCCGTCCCTAGACTTCTTCAGAGACGAGCGGGACGGACTTCTTCAGAGGCGAGCGGGACACGAGGCCGGTGAGACCCCGAGGGGCGGCGCACCATGGAATGGAAGCTCGAACTGGTGCCGATTCCGGTGAGCGACGTGGAACGCGCGAAGCGCTTCTACAGCGAGCAGGTGGGCTTCGCCATCGATCTCGACATCCGACTCGACGACGGCGGGCGCATCGTCCAGCTGACCCCGCCCGGCTCGGGCTGCTCGATCGTCCTGGGCGCGGGCGGCGGCGTGACGCCGGTGCGGCCCGGCTCGGTGCAGGGGGTGCAGCTGGTGGTGCCCGATGTGGTTGCGGCCCGCGGCGAGTTGCTCGCCCGCGGCGTACCGGTCGGCCCCGTGCAGCACGTGGAGAACGGGGCACTGGCCGACGGCCCCGGCGGGGCCTGGAACTCGTTCGTCTACTTCAACGACCCGGACGGAAACGGCTGGGCCGTCCAGCAGGGCCCAACGGCCCCCGCAGCCAAGGGATAACCGGGCCCCCGACCGCTCCGTCCCCGACCGACCTGTCCCCGACCGCCCTGCCCTCGACCGACCTGTCCCCAGCCACTCCGCCCCGGATCACACCGCATCCGGAGCGTGCTGCGCATCGGGATGATCCTGTGCATCCGGATGGCGCTGCGCATACGTGGCCTCTAGATAGGCCAGGTGCAGACGACCCCAGGCGCCCAGCGGGGCCAGGGCCTCGTTGAGGGAGGCGCCGAGCTCGGTGAACGAGTACTCGACCTTCGGCGGAATCTGGTCGAACACCTCGCGGTGGACGATGCCATCGGCCTCCAGCTCACGGAGCTGCTGGGCGAGCACCTTCTCACTGATCTTCGGCAGTTCCCGACGCAACTGGCCGAACCGCCGGGGTCCCTGGCTGAGCGCCCACAGGAGCAGGACCTTCCACTTGCCGCCGATGACGTCCACGGCGGCGTCCAGCCCGCATTCGTAGGGGCCCTTCCACTCGTTCACACCAACCCCCTCCACGCACCCCGCAAACGGGCCACCCGGGCGCGCCCGGATGCACCTCTTCACATCAAGTATCGACGATCGGGGTCCGGGTCGGAGTCGGGGTCGGGTCGGGAGCCGGGGCCGGACGCCCGTACGGACGCCCGGCGCAACGAGGCCGGATCAGTTGCCGTACGGGCGGGCCGTGCGGGCCTCCCGCAGGGCCACGGCCCACCACTCCAACTGGTTCAGCAGGGCGTCCGCGGCCTGCGCGGGCGGGGCCGGGTCGTGCAGCTGACCCTCCTCGTCGAACGGGCCGGTGGTGAGCGCGAAGCTGACCGTCTCGCGGACCGTCGTGGCGTGCAACTCGGCGAAAACCAGCCGCAGTTGCTCGACCGCGCGGAGGCCGCCGGAGATTCCGCCGTACGAGACGAAGCCGACCGGCTTGGCCTGCCACTCGGCGCGCAGCAGGTCGACCGCGTGCTTGAGCGGGGCCGGGAAGGAGTGGTTGTACTCCGGCGTGATCACCACGAATGCGTCCGCCTGCTCGACGCGCTTGGCGTACCCGATGAACTCCTCGCTGCCGTAGCGGAGTTCGTACGGACGGATGACGTCCAGGTCGATCACGTCAACGGTAATGTGCGGGTGGGAGGCGCTGAGGTGCCGGGTGAACCACTCGGTGATGACCGGGGCGAACCGGCCCTCCCGGGTGCTGCCGACGATGACGGCGAGGGTGTAGCGCTCTGCGGACATGTGAAGCCCTTCGTGGCGAAGTGAGTGCAACGGCCCTGAGCCTAGAACCTCAATTAAACTTGAGGTCAAGCGGGCGGGGGCGAGGAGGGGTGACTCGCCCCCCGACACCGGCCGTTACGCGCCGCGGGACGTCACTCCGCGCCGAACAGCTTCAGCAACTCCGCCTTCTGGAACATCCGGGCCGTCTCGATCGCCGACGGTGACCCGGCCGCCGGATCGGCACCGTGCGCCAGGAGGACCTTCACCACCTCGTCCTCGCCCTTGAACACCGCCCCGGCGATGGGGGTCTGCCCCCGGTCGTTGGGGCGGTCGGCGTCGCCGCCGCGCTGCAACAGGGCCTCCACGGTGGTCGGGTGGCCGTGATAGGCGGCGAGCATCACGAGGGAGTCGCCCTTGTCGTTCGTCAGGTTGGCGGGCACGCCCGCGTCCACGTAGGCGGCGACGGTGTCGGTGTCACCATGCCGCGCCAGGTCGAACACCTTGGCCGCGAGCTGTAGCACCTCGGGGTCGTGCGCGTGCTCGATCGCCTCGGGTCCCTGCGGCTCGGAATTCGCGTCGCTCATGGTCGCCGGCCTCCTGCTGTGGTGGTGAGTATGTGTTCCGGGTGCACCGCCACTTTAGATTTCCCCGGCCTCCCACGTTGCGGACGCGGGGGCACGGATTCCGCCGAACCGAGGAATACCGCTCACGTGCGCATGCCGGACCGCCGGACCGCCGGGTGCCCCACCGCCGGACACCCCGCCGACGGACGTCCGCCAACGGACCCGGGCGAGACGGCCAGCCGGCCCCGGCGCACCCTCAGAGCGGGCCCAGACGGCCCCGTAGCGCCCTCAGAACGCCGCGCGGATCGCCCCCACCCGACTCGCACCCCCGTGCAGCGGCACATCCTCGATGCGCGCGAGAACCGGGTCGTCGACACCGAGCCCCCGCAGGACCCGGGCCAGGATGGGCCCCAGAGTGCGGGTCGCGCCGTCATCGATCTTGAAGGCCAGGGCCCGGCCATCGGGCAGGGCCAGGGCCTGCACCGCCTCGGCGCCCATCTTGGAAAGCGTGCCCGGCAGGGCCCGCATCAGCCAGGTGTCCGGCCGCCGGGTGCCCGCGACGTACTCGGGGTGCGCCCGCATCGCGTCGGCCACCCGCCGCTCGGGCGTCCCCGGCTCCGCGAGGACGAAGTGCCGGTAGGCCCGCGCCAGCCCCGTCAGCGACAGCGACATCAGCGGCGCCCCACAGCCGTCGGTGCCGATGTGGGCGACCTCCTCGCCGCCCGCCGTGCGGACGACGTCCAGGATCAGCTGCTGGAGCGGGTGGCTCTGCTCCAGGTACGTCTCCAGCGGCCAGCCGTTGAGCGCGCAGGCCGCGAGCATCGCGGTGTGCTTGCCGGAGCAGTTCATGGTGAGGCGGTCCCGGACGTTGCCGGCGGCGAGGTAGTGCTCCGCCTCCTCCGGGTCCAGCGGCAGGTCCGGCGGCGTCTGGAGCTGCTCGGCGGCGAGCCCGTGCTCGGCGAGCATGGTCCGCACTAGGTCGAGGTGGAACGCCTCGCCGGAGTGGCTCGCCGCGGCCAGCGCCAGCCGCTCCTCGGAGAGGTCCAGCCCCGCCCGCAGGATCGCCGCGGCCTGCATCGGCTTGTTCGTCGAGCGCGGGAAGACCGGCGCGGTGATGTCGCCCAGGGCCTGCTCGACGCTCCCGTCGGCCGCCAGCACCACCAGCGAGCCGCGGTGCCGCCCCTCGACGAAGCCGGAGCGGACGACCTCGGCCAGCACCGGCGACGGCGTCGACGGGCTCGACGGCGCGGCCGCCGCGGACGACGACTGCTCGGGTATCGGGGTGGACGAGGACGAGGACGAGGTCTTCGGCGAGGTCACGGCCGGCCTTCCGGGGGACGGGACCCGCGCCCCGGAGGCGGCTTGTGGCCGTTCAGGACAGCAGGTCGTCTACTTGTGCTTCGCCTTCACGGTACCTGCGGGCGATTTCCGCACTGCAATCGTCGGTCGTGCGCTGGAGGGACTGGCGGCGCTGCGAGATCTGCCGCTCGTAGCGGATCAGCCGGCCCATCCCGTCGTGCAGCTCCTCGTCCGTACGGGCCGTGAGGTCCGAGAGCTCGACCTCGCCGAGCATCTCGTCGGCGAGCCGGCGGTACTCCTCGCTGTGCGGGGTGCCGAGCGTCACATGCCGGGCGGACGAGCGTTGGCGCGACGGCAGGTCGGTGAGGATTTCGGGAAGCCGGTCCAGCAGCGGCGAGTGCGACCCGGTGCGGCGGGCGACCTCGGCGCGGAGGATGTCGATCCGGCCTTGGAGCAGCCGCCGCAGATAGCTGAGGTCAGCCTCTTCCTGCTGGCAGTCGCGGCGCACCACGCGCAGCTCGGGCAGGCTCAGGCCGGACACCTCGGGGGGCCCGGCGGGGCGGAAGCGGTCGCGCTGCTGAGGGGGGCGGACGGTCGGTGCCTGGCCTGCCTGGAGCATGGGGTCGTCCTCGGTACGGGCGGGCTCTTCGGGAGCCGGCGCCGGGGTGATGGTCGTCAGGGCGTGCGGGGCCTCCGGGGCGGTCGGGGTCTCCGGGGCGGCCGGTCTCGTACGGCCGGACGGCGGGGTGGGGTGGGCCGGCGGTGGGCTGCCGGCCGGTGCCGTGCGGGCGGTTGGCACGGGGCCGGGTGTCTTGCCGGCGCCGAGTGTCGTCATGAATCGTTCCGTCCCCTCGTCCGGTGCCGCATCCAGGGCATGTTGTCCGTGAAACGCACCGCGTGCACGCATCGTGCCACTCTGTGCGGTCCGTGTGCAGGGCCATGGCACTCGAACGGCCCTTGTGGGGGTACCCACGGCGAGGCGGCGGGGCGGGCGGCATGATGGCGGATATGCGAGCTGTGGTGCAGAGGGTGAACGGCGCACGCGTCGAGGTGGCGGGCGAAACGGTCGGGGAGATCGTTGGGGAAGGGCTGTGCGCGCTGGTCGGCGTCACGCACGACGACACCCCGGAGAAGGCCGCGCAGCTCGCCCGGAAGCTGTGGTCGGTGCGGATCCTCCAGGGCGAGAAGTCCTGTTCGGACAATGGAGCGCCGCTCCTGGTGATCAGCCAGTTCACCCTCTACGGTGACGCGCGCAAGGGCCGCCGTCCCACCTGGAACGCCGCTGCGCCGGGTCCGGTCGCCGAACCGTTGGTCGACGAGGTGGTCGCCCAGCTGCGGGCGTTGGGCGCGCAGGTGGAGACCGGGCGGTTCGGCGCGGACATGAAGGTGTCGCTGACGAACGACGGGCCGTTCACGGTGCTGCTGGAGGTCTGAACGACCTCAGGGCCTGTCCGGTGGGCCGGGGGCGGATAGGCCCTAGGGGGAGGCGAACGGATTCCCTAGGGGATGCGGACGCCCCCTGCGGGGCCACAACGTGGTGGGGGCGGCGGATATTTCCCCCGAGGCGCGCCCTTCCTACGAGGCGCGCCCACCCCACAAGGCACGAGGCGCGCCCACCCCACAAGGCACGAGGCGCGCCCACCCCACAAGGCACGAGGCGCGCCCACCCCACAAGGCACGAGGCGCGCCCGCCCCACAAGGCGCGAGGCAAGAGGCGCGCCCACCCCACAAGGCGCGCCTCTCGCACCCGCTACGGCTCGACGACGACCTCCTGGGCCGCCGCGGTGCCGCCCGCGATCAGTGGGGCGTCGGTCGGTACGTTGCGCTTGACCAGGGCCAGGGCGATCGGGCCGAGCTCGTGATGGCGGGCCGAGGTGGTGATGAAGCCCAGCTGGCGGCCCTCCTCGCCGTCCGCGGCCAGTCGGACCGGCGTCCCGTGCGGCGGGAGGTGGACCTCGCTGCCGTCGAGGTGGAGGAAGACCAGGCGGCGCGGCGGCTTGCCGAGGTTCTGGACCCGGGCGACGGTCTCCTGGCCGCGGTAACAGCCCTTCTGGAGGTGGACCGCGCCGCCGATCCAACCGACCTCGTGCGGGATGGTGCGGTGGTCGGTCTCCAGGCCCAGCCGCGGGCGGTGCGCCTCGACGCGCAGCGCCTCCAGGGCGAGGACGCCGATCGCGGGGCCGTGGGCCGTGGCGAAGGACATGAGCTCGGCGCGGGGCAGGAAGAGGTCGCGGCCGTGCGGGGTCTCCCGTACGACGGTGCCCTCGGGCGCCTCGGTGATGGAGCCGGCCGGGAGGTGGACGACGGCGAAGTCGCCGGTGCGGTCGGCGACCTCGACCCGGTAGAAGAACTTCATGCTCTCCAGGTAGGCGATCAGCGCCTCCTGTTTGCCGGGCTCGGTGTGCATCCAGGTCGTCTCGCCGTCGTCGACCAGGTAGACCGCGTGCTCGACGTGGCCGTGCGCGGAGAGGATCAGCGCCTCGGTGGCCCGGCCGGGCGGGAGTTCGCTGACGTGTTGGGTGAGCAGCAGGTGGAGCCAGCTCAGCCGTTCGGCGCCGCTGACGCTGACCACGCCGCGGTGCGAGAGGTCCACGAAGCCGGAGCCGTTGGCGAGGGCGCGTTGCTCCCTGAACAGGTCGCCGTAGTGCGCGGCGACGCCTTCGTCGGGGGCCTCGGCGGGGACGGCGCCGGGCAGCGACAGCAGGGGGCTGGCGGATGAATGTCGCAGCATGGGGCCAGCCTACGACCAGGGGCGGTGGAGCTACCCGTGCCCCTTGGCGGGCCCGTCGCCCTGCGCGGCGCGGTCCGTGCAGGAGGTGCACCGGCCGAAGATCGCGAAGTGCTTCATGTCGGTGTCGAAGCCGAACTTCTCGCGGAGGGTGGCCACGAACGGTTCGGCGACCGACAGGTCCGCCTCGATGACGTCGGTGCAGTCCCGGCACACCAGGTGGATGTGGTGGTGGCGGTCGGCCAGGTGGTAGGTGGGCGCGCCGTGGCCGAGGTGGGCGTGGCTGACCAGGTCCAGCTCTTCGAGCAGCTCAAGGGTGCGGTAGACGGTGGAGATGTTGATGCCGCCGGCGGTCTTCCGCACCTCGGTGAGGATGTCGTCCGGGGTGGCGTGCTCCAGCCTGTCCACCGCCTCCAGCACCAGTTGCCGCTGCGGGGTCAGGCGGTACCCGCGCCTGCGGAGGTCGCTCTGCCAGTCGGTGGTCACCACGAGGCCAGTGTAGGAGGGCGGTCAGGCGGAGTGCACGCCCCGCAGGTAGCGGGCGAGGTCGCTGATGGCCGTCGGGTTGCGGGGGCTTTCGACGAGTTCGGCGTAGTCCATGACGTAGATGCGGTGGTGTTTGATCGCGGAGACGCCCGCGAGCGGGGCGTAGGACTCCAGGAACGCCTTCTTCTGGGCGGCGGAGGTGTCGCCGTAGTTGTTGATGACGATGACCTCGGGGTCGCGGGCGACGACGGTCTCCCAGCCGACGGTGGTCCACGAGTCCTTGAGGTCCTTCATGACGTGGTCGCCGCCGGCCTTGGTGATGATGTCGTGCGGGCCGGCGTACCTGCCGGCGGTCAGCGGCTTGTCGCGGCCGTCGTCGTAGAGGAAGACGGTGGGGCGGCGGGCCGGGGCCCGGTCGGCGGCGTCGGCGACCTGCTTCTTGTAGGTGCGGATCAGGGCTTGGGCGCGGTCCTCGACGTGGAAGATCTTCCCGAGGGTGGCGAGGTCGGTGTAGAGCGCGTCCAGCGGCGGCATCACGCCGCGGCCGCCGGTGCCGGTGCCGTTGTGGCAGGACTCGGTCAGGACGTAGGAGTCGATGCCGAGCTTCTTGAGGGAGGCGGGGGTGACGCCGCTGCCCTCGCCGAAGCCGTAGTTCCAGCCGGCGAAGACCAGATCGGCCTTGGCGTCCAGGGCGATCTCCTTGGTGATGGCCTTCTTGGACAGCCAGGGGACCTTGTCGTAGGCGGCCTTCCAGGGGACCTTGGTGAGGTCGCCCTTGTCGTCGGGCATGACGTAACCGGCCATCCGGTCCTCCAGGCCCAGCGCGAACATGATCTCGGTGATGCCGACGTCGTTGGTGACCACGCGGCGCGGGGCCTGCGGATAGGTGGTCCGGGTACCGCAGTTGGTGACGGTGACGGGCCGGTGGCCCAAGGCGCGGTCGTCGGTGCCGGCCGGTTCCTTGGCCACCTGGGCGCCGCAGCCGGTGAGGGCGAGGGCCAGGGCGGTGAGCAGGGCGGCGGGGCGGGTGCGGCGGCGGGCGGCGCGCGGAGCGTTCGTCATGGGTCCCTCGGGGTCCTCAGGAGGCGGGCAGGCGGTCGAACAGCAGCTGGACGGCGCCGGTTTCGGGGTGGCGTACGCGGTGCGCGCGGACGCCGAAGACCTCGGCGAGCAGTTCGGCGGTGAGGACGTCGTGCGGCGGGCCGGAGGCGACGATCCGGCCGTCGGCGATGACGTGCAGCTCGTCGCAGTGCACGGCGGCCAGGTTGAGGTCGTGCAGCGCGGCCAGGACGGTCAGGCGACTGTCCCGGACCAGTGCCAGGACCTCCAACTGCTGGGCGATGTCGAGGTGGTTGGTGGGTTCGTCGAGGACCAGCACCTGCGGTTCCTGGGCCAGTGCGCGGGCGATCAGGACCCGCTGCTTCTCGCCGCCGGAGAGGCGCAGGAAGCCCCGCTCGGCCAGGTGGGCGGCGCCGACCCGGGCCAGTGCCCGGTCGCAGATCTCGCGGTCCGCGGCGCTGGGCCGCCCGGAGCCGCGCTGGTGCGGCAGCCGTCCCATCGCGACGACCTCGGCGGCGGTGAAGTCGAAGTCGGTACCGGCCTCTTGGGGCAGTGCGGCCAGCAGCCGGGCGGCCTCCCGGGCGGTCAGTGCGTGCAGGTCGGTGCCGTCCAGATGGACGGCGCCGGCGGCCGGCCGCAGGGCGCGGTAGACGCAGCGCAGCAGGGTCGACTTGCCGCTGCCGTTGGGGCCGACCAGCCCGATGAGCCGTCCGCTGCCGGCGGTCAGGGTGACGTCGTGGACGAGCCGCCGCCCGGCCACCGCCACCGACAGTCCGGTGATGTCCAGTCGCATCAGGCACCGCCTCCGAAGGTGTAGCCGCGCCGCCGCATCAGCAGCACGAAGCAGGGGACGCCGAGCACCGCGGTGAGCACCCCGACGGGCAGTTCCACGGGCGCCAGCAGCACCCGGGAGAGCAGGTCGACCCAGACCAGCAACACCGCGCCCAGCAGCGGGGCGACGGCCAGCACCCGGCGGTGGTCGGCGCCGACCAGCATCCGGGTGGCGTGCGGCACCATCAGTCCGACGAAGCCGATCGCGCCGCTGACCGCGACCACCGCGCCGGTGGCCGCGGCGGCGACCACGAACAGTTCGCGGCGCAGCCGCTCGGGGTCCACGCCCAGCGCGGCGGCGGTCTCGTCGCCCATGGCCAGGGCGTTCAACCGGCCGGCGGAGAGCAGGAGATGGGCGAGGGCCGCGGCGACGGCGCACGCGGCGATCGGGACCGAGCCCCAGCCGGCCCCGCTGAGGCTGCCGAGCAGCCACATCATCGCCGAGCGGGCCGCCTCGCCGCGGTCGGCGGTGAACACCATCAGGGTGGTGACCGCGGAGAAGCCGTAGTACATCGCGGTGCCGGTCAGCACCAGCCGCATCGGGGTGAGCCCGTGGGCGGTCCGGGCGGCCGCGTAGACCAGGGCCATGGCGAGCAGCGCGGAGAGGAACGCCGAGACGGACAGCGCCCAGACGCCGAGCGCGCCGAGCGCCCCGAAGAGCAGGACGGCATTGGCGCCGACCGCCGCGCCGGAGGATATGCCGAGCACGAAGGGGTCGGCGAGGGCGTTGCGGACCAGGGCCTGGACGGCAACGCCGATGGCGGAGAGCCCGGCGCCGACGACGGCGGCGAGCACCGCGCGGGGGAACCGCAGTTCCCAGACGATGGTGTACGCGGCGACCTCGTCGGGCCGGATGGTGCCGCCGGTCAGTCCGGCGCCCAGATAGCGCAGCACCTGCGGCCAGCCGATCCCGGCGGCGCCGAGGGCGGTCCCGCACAGCAGGGAGCCGAGCAGGACGGTGGCGAGCGTGACGGCCAGGGGGAGGGGGCGGGCGGGACGTGCCAAGGGTGGTCAAGCCTTCGGCTCGGGCCGCGTGCGTACGGAAAGGAGCGGCGGCCCAGGTGCCCCTGGCGGCGTCCCCTCGCAGTCCACGGCGAGTTGGTGAGGATCCGGCGCCGCCGCGGGTGATCGGGCTTGCGGAACGGGCCCCCTGGGGGCGTCCGCTTACCGTTGCGGGTCAGCGCCGGACTCTCACCGGACTTCCCCCGCGGGGCGCGTCATGGAGTTGTGGTGCGGGCCGGGGCCCCCAGCGGTGGCCGGGGGCTCAGCCCTCGTACGGCGTGCCGTCCGGGCGGAAGAAGGAGACGCCGTCCGGCATGTCGTCGGGCAGGCTCTCGGCCCACTCCTTGAGGTCGGCGACCTTCTTCAGCTGCGCGGACATGTACGGGCGCAACGGAATCTCCGGGGTGGACTTCTCGCCAACCCACATCAGGTCGCCGTTGACGTAGCCGTAGAGCCGCTTGCCGCCGCTGTACGGGCCGGCCGCGGCGGTCCGCGCGATGGCGTCGGTGGCCAGGTCGATCTGCGGCTTCTTGTCGGCCAGCTCGCCGTACCAGATCTCGACGACGCCCTGGTCGCGGGTCATCACGACCTCGACCTTGCGGTCCCCGTCGACCCGCCAGAAGCCGGTCTCCGTTTCCAGCGGGCGGACCTGCTTGCCCTCACTGTCGAGCACCCAGGTGTGCGAGGTGTATTCGAGGAAGTCGCGGCCGTCGTGGCTGAAGATGACTTCCTGGCCGAAGTTGCACTTCTCGGCGCCGGGGAAGTCGAAGACGCCCGCGCCCTCCCAGCGGCCGAGGAGGAAGGCGAGCGGCACCAGGGACGGGTTCAGGTCGGACGGAATCTCGATCATGAGCTCAGGCGATCTGTAGTGCTCCGGAGGGGGCGCGAAGCGCTCCTACGAAGGCGACGGGTGGGCGGTCAGCGCTGGCCCTGGTACAGCTTCTTCCAGGTCAGCCCGGCGAACGCGATCACGCCGACGGCGACCAGGACCAGCAGGGTGGTGAAGAATGCCTCAAGCACGAGCGCGCTCCTTGGGCGGAGGGTGAGGTGTTACGGACCGCATGCGAGTCTAGTCGGCGCCTTCGGCGGCGGCGCTGTGAGGTCCGCCGCGGGCTGCGTCCGGTCGTCGGACTCCCGCAGGGCGTGCGCGGCCGGGCGGCCCCCTCGCCCCTAGGCTTGGCCCATGGCGAAGAAGCTGGTGATCAAGGTGACGGCGGGCGCCGACGCGCCCGAGCGGTGTTCCCAGGCGTTCACGGTGGCGGCGGTGGCGGTGGCCAGCGGCGTCGAGGTGTCGCTCTGGCTGACCGGGGAGTCGGTGTGGTTCGCGCTGCCGGGGCGGGCGGCGGAGTTCGAGTTGCCGCACGCGGCGCCGCTGCCGGATCTGATCGACGGGATCCGCGCGGGCGGCGGGGCGATCACGGTCTGCACGCAGTGCGCGGCACGGCGCGGCATCGAGGAGAAGGACCTGATCGAGGGGGCTGGCATCGCCGGTTCCCAGCTGTTCGTCAGCGAGATCATGCCGGACGGCGTGCAGGCGCTCGTCTACTGAGCGGATGGGCCCGGGGCGCGGGCCGGGACGAGCGGACGGGCCCTGGGGCCTGAGGGCCCGTCCGGCGGATCAGGGTCAGAAGCGCCCTAGCTCCGGCGGCGGTCCTCGTCGTCGCGGTCGTCCAGCTCGCGCCACCAGCGGTCGGACTCCGGGTCGCCGGACTCGTCCCACCAGCGCTCGCCCGGTTCCCGGTGATTGCCGACGATCGCCGCGACGGGCGGGATGACCATGGCGACGACGCACATCGCGACCGCGGCCGGCACGGACCACAGCCGCACCAGGCTCCACGCCAGCACGAACAGCACCAGGCACACGCCCATCAGGACGAAGTAGCGGCGGTGGCGGCGCTGCGGCGGGGTGGGCCGACGATGCGCATGCGCGTACATAAGTCCACGGTAAGTCCGTGGCGCCCCGGAAAGAAGCCCGGCGGGGCGGCCCTTACGGGCGGCCCCGGGCGCCGGGACGGCGCGGAGGGCCGCACCCCTCAGCCAAGGCGTCCAAACCCCTGGGGTGCGGCCCTCCGGCCGGACGGACCCGGGTCGCGGGTCCGTGTCACGCGTGCCGTCAGACGGCGATGGCGACCTCCGCCAGCCCGCCCTTCTGGGCGACGACCTTACGGTCCGCGGTGCCGCCCGGCACGAGCGCACGCACGGTCCAGGTGCCCTCGGCCGCGTAGAAGCGGAACTGTCCGGTCGCGGAGGTGGGAACCTCGGCGGTGAATTCGCCGGTGCTGTCCAGCAGGCGGACGTAACCGGTGACGGGCTGGCCGTCGCGGGTCACGCTGCCCTGGATGGTGGTCTCACCGGGCTTGATGGTCGAGGCGTCCGGGCCGCCGGCCTGTGCTCCACACATAGGGGTACTTCCTTGAGGGGTAGAGAAGGGGGCTCTCGGGGTTACTTGTTGGCGCCGAGCTCGATCGGGACGCCGACCAGCGAGCCGTACTCGGTCCAGGAGCCGTCGTAGTTCCTGACGTTGGTCTGGCCGAGCAGCTCGTGCAGCACGAACCAGGTCAGCGCGGAGCGCTCACCGATCCGGCAGTAGGCGATGGTGTCCTTCGCCAGGTCGACGGCCTCCTGCTCGTAGAGGGCGGTGAGCTCGTCGTCCGACTTGAACGTGCCGTCGTCGTTGGCGTTCTTCGACCACGGGATGTTGCGGGCGCTGGGCACGTGGCCGGGGCGCTGCGACTGCTCCTGCGGGAGGTGGGCGGGGGCCAGCAGCTTGCCGCTGAACTCGTCGGGGGAGCGGACGTCGACCAGGTTCTTGGTGCCGATCGCGGCGACGACGTCGTCACGGAAGGCGCGGATCGAGGTGTCCTGGGCCTTGGCCTGGTACTCGGTGGCCGGGCGGGCCGGGACCTCGGAGCCGTCGACCAGGTCGCGGGAGTCCAGCTCCCACTTCTTGCGGCCGCCGTCGAGCAGCTTGACGCTGTCGTGGCCGTAGAGCTTGAAGTACCAGTAGGCGTAGGACGCGAACCAGTTGTTGTTGCCGCCGTAGAGGACGACGGTGTCGTCGTTGGCGATGCCCTTCGCGGAGAGCAGCTTCTCGAAGCCCTCCTGGTCGACGAAGTCGCGGCGGACCGGGTCCTGGAGGTCCTGCTTCCAGTCGATCCGGACGGCGTTCTTGATGTGGTTCTTGTCGTAGGCCGAGGTGTCCTCGTCGACCTCGACGAGGACGACCTTCGGGTCGTCCAGGTTGGCCTCGACCCAGTCGGCGTCTACCAGGACGTCGCTACGGCTCATTTTCTTCTCTCCTCCGGGGCAGTTGCGGGGGGCGGTTTCGAGGGGTCCCACGGGTACGCCGGACGGCGCGGCGCGGTGAGGGAGCGCGGCGCTGTACGGGGACTCGTGAGGGGCGGCCTTAAGGGGGCGGCCGGCCGGGGCGACGGGAGCGAACAGCCCGTCAGGCAGGGCGACAGAGCATGGCGGCGACGCGGCACAGGTCGACTGCCCGCCGCTTCGTCAGTACCGCCTGTCCCCGAGGAAGGAGACCGCTCAATGCGCTCTGCATGGCTCCGATCGTAGGGACGGAGAGCGCGGCATGTCACCGGTGTGTCAAATACCGAGATGTGATTGTCCGCGATGTGGGATACGTGGCCCAGGAACATGGGTGCGCGCCGCCCGTCGGGGCGCCGGCGCAGGTGGGGGGTCTGGTGTGCGGACCGGGGTGTCTCAGGGTGTGGACGGGTGGTGGTCCGGTGGGGCGGTCCGCCACCCGTCGGGGCAGGTCAGCCGGTGAGCTTCACGTTGGTGCCGGACGCGGTGACCGTGATGCCCTGCGCGGTCGTGGTGACCTTCTCCAGCTTCAGGCTGCCCGGCAGCTGGTCCAGCTTCCAGCCGTGGTCGGTCTGGCTCCGCACCTTGCTCTCGCAGCCGGGGAGCGCCCGGCACATCGCGGGGATGGTGTCGGCCCGCACCTGGACGGTGTCGCCGTGGACGATGTTGATCGTGCCGGTGACGTCGAACGAGCTGAGCAGCGGGACGTTCGGGGAGATCTTGACCTGGGGGTGGCCGTTCTTCTCGCCGCCGTAGGAGATCTTGACGCCGCCGCCGGCCGCGTTGGTCATGTCCGCATAGCTGATCTCGGCGGTGGCGCTGGCCGAGGCGGCGCTTTCGATGGAGGTGAAGTCGCTGGTCAGCGCGACGTCGCGGAACTGCGCCGAGAGGTGCTTGAGGGTCAGCGTGCGGCCCTCGGAACGGGCCGCCACGTGGTCGAGGTCGGCGTCGACCTCGTCGAGGTTCCGCCCGGCGACCTGGGTCAGGAACGGGAAGCCCTTGATGGAGACCTCGGGCGTCGAGGTGATCCCTTGCATGCTGCGGAGCTTGTCCGCGGCCTTGCTCTCGGCGAGATTGACCGCCACGCGGTCCGCTGCCACGAACAGCCCGCCGAATATGACGACGAGCACCAGCAGCACCTTGAGTGCGCGCATCGAACAACTACCCCCACTTGTCACCGCCGGCCGGGGTCCGCCCCGACCGGTTTCGTTCCATCCGGTACCCGCGAGCCCCCAGCCCGCGTTCCGGGAACCCTAGACGACCCGGTCGGCAGAACGGGAGCGGCGGCCGTACGGAGCGCAGAACCCTGCGCTCCGTACGGCCGCCGCGGCGTTGAGTGGCGAGCCCGGGTCCGGGGCTACCCCAGGGCCCGGCCCAGGACGTAGACCGCCGGGCCGGCGAGGGCCAGCGGCAGGGCGACGCCCGCGGTCATGTGCACGAAGCGGGAGGGGTAGTCGTAGCTGGCCACCCGCAGGCCGATCAGGGCGCAGCCGCCGGCGGCCAGGCCCAGCAGCGCGCCGGTGGTCCCCATGCCGGTCAGCTGTCCGGCCGCGATACCGCCACCGGCGCCCGCCAGGAGGCCGAGCACCAGGGAGACCGGGCCGGGCAGCGGCAGCGCCCGGGCCAGGGTCGCCAGGGCGACCGCGGCGGCGCCGACCACCACCGCGTCCGGGTCGGCGGCCAGGTGGCCGGAGGCGAGCACCGCCAGCGCGGACGAGGTCAGGCCCGCGGTGAGCGCGTACATCCGCTCGTCCGCGCTGCCGCGGTTGCGCAGTTGGAGGACGAGGACGAGCAGGCACCACACGCCGAGCGTGCCGATGGCGACCAGGGGCGCGTCCTCGCGCGCGGTGGCGAGCAGCCCGGCGTCGGTGGCCAGACCGCCCAGGAAGGCCAGCGCGATGCCCTGACGGGCCGGCCACATGCCGTTCAGCCGGAACCAGCCGGCGGCGGTGACGGCCTGGAGGAGCACCACCGGGACCGCCAGGACCGAGTGGGCGACCGGCGCGGCCAGCGCCAGCAGCAGGGCGAGCAGCGCGGTCAGGGCGGCCGGCTGGATCCCGGGCGGGATGATCGGCGAGCGGCCCTCGGCGCGGGCGATCTGGTGGGGCTTGAGCGGCGCGGCGGGGGCCGGCGCGGCGGTCGGTCCGGACGCAGTGGCCGGCCCGGACGCAGTGGCGTCGGCGGCCGGGGGGTCGGCCGGCACCGGCTCGGCGGTGGCGGTGGTGCCGTGCGCGGTCCCGTAGGCGCCCTGGTGGGCTCCGTGGTGGGCGTCCTGGTGCGGGGCCGGGACCGGGGCGGCGTAACCGTCCTGCCCGAAGGAGTCCTGGCCGTAGCCGCCGTCCTGCCCGTAGCCGTCCTGCCCGTAGGCGGCGGCGGGCTGGTGCTGCGGCTGCCCGTACGCCTCGTACCCGTAGGGCTGCTGGGGCTGCGCGGGCTGCTGGTGTGGTTGCTGCGTATAGGGGTCGTAGGGCTGCTGCCCGTACGGGGTGCCGTAGGCCGTCTGCGGGTCGTACCCGGGGTGCGGGTCGTACCCGGGGTGCGAGGGGTGGTCGGGTGACGCGGGAGCGTAGCGGGAGGTGTCGCCGTGTAGCGGCGCCGTTGGGGGGTGGTGGTCGGGTGACGGGTGGGCGTACGGGTCGTACGGGTTCTGGTGGGGGTGCTGTGGCTGGTTGTCGCTCATGACCCTCTGCTCATCCTCCGGCGAACGGCGGCAGGACCTCGACGGTGCCGCCCTGGGACAGCGGCACCTGCGCATGATCGCGGGAGCCGACCTGGACGCCGTCCACCAGGAAGGAGCAGCGCAGCAGGACGCGGGCGAACTCCGGGTTCGCGGCGTGCGTGGTGCGCGCCGCGTCCAGCGCCTCGGCGAGCGTGGCCGCCGCGTAC
This sequence comes from Streptomyces sp. RGM 3693, assembly GCF_050471125.1. NCBI lineage: Bacteria > Bacillati > Actinomycetota > Actinomycetes > Kitasatosporales > Streptomycetaceae > Streptomyces > Streptomyces sp. RGM 3693. The sequence continues at coordinate 169,160 of NZ_JBMPPQ010000005.1, read as the reverse complement.
GGCTCCTCTGCCGCACCGGCGGCGGCCTTGGCCGCGGCCCAGTAGCGCACGGTGCCAGTTGTTGTCACGGCGGCCTCTTCATGTCGGGGGCTCTTGCCGCCTCCATGATGGCGTACGCGACGGCCGGCCCGAATCCGGGCAAGTTCGGGTAAAGACTTGTGGCGGTCCGGGCCGATTCCTACACGGTTCGGAGAAATTCGATTGCCGAAGGCAAGTGTTCGCATAGGCTCCGGCGTGTGTTGGTCCGACTCGCGCGGGCGCATCTGCGGCCCTATAGGCGCTCCATATCCCTGATCGTCCTGCTCCAGCTGATCCAGACGCTGGCGACGCTCTATCTGCCGAACCTCAACGCGGACATCATCGACGGCGGTGTCGTGCCGGGGGACACGGGCTACATCTTCCGCGTCGGCGGCTTCATGGTCGCGGTGACGCTGTTGCAGATCGTCTGCGCGATCGGCGCGGTCTACTTCGGCGCCCGCACGGCCATGGCGCTCGGCCGGGACGTCCGGGCCGCGGTCTTCGACCGGGTGCAGTCCTTCTCCGCCCGGGAGATGGGCGGCTTCGGCGCGCCCTCGCTGATCACCCGGACCACCAATGACGTCCAGCAGGTCCAGATGCTGGTCCTGATGACGTTCACGATGATGGTCTCGGCGCCGATCATGTGCGTCGGCGGCGTCATCATGGCGCTCAATCAGGACGTGCCGCTGTCGGCGCTCCTCCTGGTCATCGTCCCGGTCCTCGGGATCCTCGTCGCACTGATCGTGCGCCGGATGCGTCCGCTGTTCCGCGGGGTGCAGAAGCGCATCGACACCGTCAACCGCGTGCTGCGCGAGCAGATCACCGGTATCCGCGTCATCCGCGCCTTCGTCCGGGACGGCTACGAGCGCGAGCGGTTCGCCGGGGCCAACACCGATCTGTACGACATCTCGATGCGCGCCGGCCGGCTGATGACGATGATGTTCCCGCTGGTCATGCTGATCGTGAACCTCTCCAGCGTGGCCGTGGTGTGGTTCGGCGGGCTGCGCATCGACAGCGAGCAGATGCAGATCGGGGCGTTGACGGCCTTCCTCAGCTACCTGATGTACATCCTGATGTCGATCATGATGGCGACGTTCATGGTGATGATGCTGCCGCGCGCCGAGGTCTGCGCCGAGCGCATCCAGGAGGTGCTGACGACCGAGTCCAGCGTCACCCCGCCGGCCGAGCCGGTCACCGTGCTGCACCGACACGGTGAACTGGAGCTCCGGAACGTGGAGTTCCGCTTCCCTGGTGCCGAGCAGCCGGTCCTCAAGGACATCTCCCTGCTCGCCCGCCCCGGCGAGACCACCGCCGTCATCGGCTCCACCGGCGCCGGCAAGTCCACCCTCCTCGGGCTGGTGCCACGGCTCTTCGACGCCACCGGCGGCACCGTCCTGGTCAACGGCGTGGACGTGCGCACCCTCGCCCCAAAGACCCTGGCCTCCGTCATCGGCCTGGTGCCGCAGAAGCCGTACCTCTTCTCCGGGACGGTCGCCAGCAACCTGCGCTACGGCAATCCGGACGCCACCGACGAGGAACTGTGGCAGGCGCTGCGGACCGCCCAGGCCCAGGACTTCGTGGCGCGGATGGAGGGCGGCTTGGAGGCGTCGATCGCGCAGGGCGGCGCCAACGTCTCCGGCGGCCAGCGGCAGCGGCTGGCGATCGCCCGCGCCCTGGTCCGCAAACCGGAGATCTACCTCTTCGACGACTCCTTCTCCGCCCTGGACTACGCCACCGACGCGGCCCTGCGCGCCGCGCTGGCCGACGAGACCGACCGGGCCACCGTGGTGATCGTCGCCCAGCGGGTCTCCACGATCCGTGGCGCCGACCGGATTGTGGTCCTCGACGAGGGCCGGATCGTGGGCACCGGCACCCACCACGAGCTGATGGCCGGCAACGAGACCTACCGGGAGATCGTGCTCTCCCAGCTCACCGAGCAGGAGGCGGCATGACCACCGCGGACAAGCAGGGTCCGGCCGCCGACCGGGCCCCGGAGGGGGCGCCCGCCGGCACCGCCGAGAACGCCCCCGCCTCGGCGCCCCGCCGCGGCCCGGCCCCCAGTGCCGGCCCGATGGCCCGCATGATGGGCGGCCCGATCGACAAGTCCCTGAACTTCAAGGGCTCCGGCAAGCGGCTGCTGGCCCAGATGCGGCCGGAGCGCGGCATCATCGCGGCCGCGCTGCTGCTGGGCGTGCTGAGCGTGGCGCTGACCGTCGTCGGACCCAAGGTGCTGGGCCGGGCCACCGACCTGATCATGGCCGGCATCGTCGGCCGCCATCTGCCCGCGGGCCTGACCAAGGCGCAGGCCGCCGAGCAACTGCGGGCGCACGGCCAGGGCGGGCTCGCGGACCTGGTCGCCAGCATGCCGGTGGCCCCCAGCCCCCACATCGACTTCGGCGCGGTCGGCACGGTCCTGCTCTGGGTCACCCTGATCTACGCAGGGTCCGCCGTCTTCGGCTTCGTCCAGGCCCGGATCGCCACCCGGGTGGTCCAGCGCACCGTCTTCCGGCTGCGCGAGCAGGTCGAGGAGAAGCTGGCGCGGCTGCCGCTGAGCTACTTCGACAAGCAGCAGCGCGGTGAGGTGCTCTCCCGCGCCACCAACGACATCGACAACATCCAGCAGACGCTCCAGCAGACCCTCAGCCAGATCGTGTCCTCGCTGCTGACCATCGTCGGCGTGCTGGCCATGATGTTCTGGATCTCGCCGCTGCTGGCGCTGGTCGCGCTGATCACCGTGCCGGTCTCGGTCGTGGTCGCCACCAAGGTCGGCAAGCGCGCCCAGCCGCAGTTCGTCCAGCAGTGGAAGACCACCGGCAAGCTCAACGCGCACATCGAGGAGATGTACACCGGCCACTCCCTGGTCAAGGTCTTCGGCCGGCAGAAGGAGTCCGCCGAGCTCTTCCGCGAGCAGAACGAGGCGCTCTACTCCGCCGGCTTCAAGGCCCAGTTCATCTCCGGCATCATCCAGCCCGCGATGATGTTCATCGGCAACCTCAACTACGTCCTGGTGGCCGTGGTCGGTGGCCTGCGCGTCGCCTCCGGCGCGCTGTCCATCGGCGACGTCCAGGCGTTCATCCAGTACAGCCGCCAGTTCAGCCAGCCGCTGACCCAGGTCGCCTCGATGGCCAACCTCGTCCAGTCCGGCGTCGCCTCCGCCGAGCGGGTCTTCGAACTCCTCGACGCCTCGGAGCAGGACCCGGACCCCGCGCGCCCCGCCCGCCCGGAGCAGGTCACCGGCCGGGTCGCCTTCGAGGACGTCTCCTTCCGCTACGACGAGAACAAGCCGCTCATCGACGGCCTCTCGCTCGCCGTCCGCCCCGGTCAGACCGTCGCCATCGTCGGCCCCACCGGCGCCGGCAAGACCACCCTGGTCAACCTCCTGATGCGGTTCTACGAGGTGCGCGGGGGCCGGATCACCCTCGACGGCGTGGACATCGCCCAGATGTCCCGCGAGGAGCTGCGCGGCAACATCGGCATGGTCCTCCAGGACACCTGGCTCTTCGGCGGCACCATCGCCGAGAACATCGCCTACGGCGCCCCCGAGGGCACCTCCCTCGACAAGGTCGTCGCGGCGGCCAAGGCCACCCACGTCGACCGCTTCGTCCGCACCCTCCCCGACGGCTACGACACCGTCATCGACGAGGAGGGCGACAACGTCTCGGTGGGCGAGAAGCAGCTCATCACCATCGCCCGGGCCTTCCTCGCGGAACCGGCCATCCTGGTCCTGGACGAGGCCACCAGCTCGGTGGACACCCGCACCGAGGTCCTCATCCAGCACGCCATGGCCCAACTCCGCACCGGCCGCACCAGCTTCGTCATCGCTCACCGCCTCTCCACCATCCGCGACGCCGACGTCATCCTGGTGATGGAGAACGGCTCGATCGTCGAACAGGGCACCCACGACACGCTCCTGGCCGCCGATGGCGCCTACGCCCGCCTGTACGCCGCCCAGTTCGCGGAGGCGGTGGTGGAGGCCGAGTAGGGCACGGGCGGCGGGCCGGGCCACAACTCCCGCCGCCCGCCGCCCCGTTGCGGGATTCCCCGCGACGCGGAGAATGCTGTGAAGATCACACCGCCGTGCCACTAGGGTGTGTGGCGCATGTGACGCACGACGGCACCGTGCCCTCCGACGGCACCGTGACGTGGGGGTTTCAGGATCGCCTGGAAGCCGCTGCCCGTAAGGGAGTTGAAGCGGCAGGTCGCTTGCGGTGAGTGTGCGCCTCGTACGAGGGCTGATCCTCCGCAGTGCGGCATTTCCCGTACGACCGCCGGGCGGAGCCTGTGCGTGGTGATGAGAGGGTGCCTGCCACGCCTCGCGGCAGCGGGAGAGGGAGTCCGGACGATGGCGTCCGGACGGCGGTCCCGGCAAGCGCGCCCGTATGGAGTGGGCCTCCATGGCCACCAGCGACTCCGCCGCACCGGTGCGGCTGGTCTACGTCGACGACGGCGGCGACGCCCGCACGCTCACGGCCTTCGCCGCGCTGTCCCTCCGGCTGGACGAGCTCGAAGCCGCCAAGCGCGCACTGATGTCCTTCCGGGCCACCCTGGAGACGGACCTGGGTATTCCGGTCGACGCCTCCCTGCACGCCCAGGACCTCGTCGCCGGACGCGGCCGGCACGTCTACCGCCCCGACCTGCCCGGTCCGGCGGCCCGCGCCGCCCACCTCACGAACTGCCGCGCGGTGATCCACCGTCAACTCCAGGTCATCGCCGAGCTGCCCGGGGCCCAGGTGACCGCCGTCCACCGCGCGACCGACGACTACGGACGCGACCGCCCCGCCCTGTACCGGGCCTGGCTGGCGCGCACCAACGCCCGGCTCGCCGCATCGGGCGAACACGCGGTGGTCGTCCTCGACGGCGACGGCAGCGAGCGCGCCCTGATCCGAGCCCACCGCGAACTGCCGGACGCCGACCGGCGCATCCAGGGCGACCCGGTGTTCCTGTCCGCCCGGCTCAACTACTTCCTCCAGGCCGCCGACGTGCTCGCGTTCGCCGCGTACCAGAGCGTCGCCAAGCGCCCGGAACGCGCCTTCATGCACGACTGGTTCGGCACCGCGCTGCCGACCGCGGACGGGCCCGGCGCGCTGTGACGAGCGGTCCCGTCCCCCGATCACCCCAGAACGCCCGATCAGCCCATCACGACGGAGGGTCCATGCCGAAGTCAGAGGTCCAGCAGCCGATCACGGTGGAGTGGGGCAGGGAGCAGGTCCTGGTCTCCGACGTGGCGGGGGAACTGCCCGAAGGCTCGGACACCGACGCCCGGGCCAAACTCGTCAAACACGGGCGGGAGAGCGGCCTCGCCACGCTCCCCGAGGACGCCTGGTACGCGGTGGCCCGGGCCTCGGTCGCCCCGGAGCTGGTCGCCCTGCAACTCCGCGGCGCCGGCGACTCGGACGGCAGCCTGCTGCTGGAGGAACACGTCGACGGGGCCACGCTCCGGTCCGTGCACACCCGGGTCTGGCTCTCCGAACTGTTCCCCGGCATCCAGCCGCGGACCGGGCAGCAGGTGCTGGACGTGGACGACCCACAGGTCTCCGGCACGGCGGAGGACGGCCGCCCGCAGGCGTTCCTGCGCTACCGCTACCGCGATCTGGACCACCTGCGGAAGCACATCCACCAGACCGTCCACGCCACGCTGCAGATGAACTCCTACGAGGAGTCCATCCTGGCCCGCCGGGTGACCCGGGCGCTGATCGTCCACCCCGTCGTCCTCGACTTCGCGGACGACACGGAGTCGGTGCACGTCCTGGTCGCCCGGGACGGCATCACGCGGCTGGCCAGCGCCTGGAAGGTGCTCGCCGGCCCGGGCGCGGTCAAGGACGAGGCGGCCACGCTGGCCATGGAGACGCTGGTCGCCGAGCTCCCGCAGCCGGCCAACGCGCCGCTGAAGCCGCGCACCCAGCGCTGGGGGCTGGGCCGGGAGCGGAAACGGGAGCTGCTGCGGGAGGAGTTCACGAAGGAGGCGGCCGGCGAGCAGCCCTCGCGGCGGGCGATCCAGATCGCCCAGACCTTCGTCGTGCCGGCGCACATCGCGGTGGGGGTGCGGGCGCACACCAGCGGCGCGCTCCCGGCCGCTGACGTCTTCGACGACGCGCTGCGCTCGATCCTGGCCTCGGTGCACGTGGAGTTCAAACCGTGGGACGCCACGGCGCAGAACCTCGAAGTGGCCAGCCGCGCCCTGAAACTCGTCGTCCAGACCCGGGCCCGCGAGTGGGGCAAGGAGGAGGAGTTGGGCGAGGTCTACGCGCTCGCGGTGGGGCGCCGTCCGGCCGCGGACACCCCCGTGGTCTTCAAGGACCCCCGGATCCCGCAGACCCCCCTGTGGCGGGCCGTCTCCCTGCTGCACGTCCTGACCAGGCCCGATCTCTTCGCCGAACTCCACAGCCGGGCAAAAGAGATCAAGAACGAGCGCCGGATGTCCACGAAGGGCTACGCCGGTCTGCTGGGTCCCGTCGTGGACCAGCCCTGGCGCTCGAAGAAGAAGACCGCGCTCACCCAGGCGCGCAAGGCGTGGACCAACGGCGGTGTGCTGTGTGCCGACGTCCTGAAGGGCAACTGGGTCCCGGTGCCGACCGACGACTTCACCAGTCTGGTCGGGCCCGCGCTCGCCGGCGACCTCGACGCCCGCTGCACGCTGGCCCTGGCGGGCGGCACCGCCCTGATCGCGGACAAGCTGCTGACCAGCAACGTCGGATCGTCCCTGGGGACCGAGCGGGAACCGGGCAAGGTGCCGTTCCGCGCCGATGCCCATGTCGTCGTCGGCGGGCTGGCCAGGGAGGGCAACGAGCTCGGGCTCTGGACGCTGGCGCTCGCCGCCCAGCGGTTCGAGTCAGGGCGGATGCCCCGCAACGCCAGCTCCCGGCACGATCTCGGCCTGCCGGAGGAGGACCCGGGAGCGGCGCGGTACCAGCACGTCAAGGTGGACCTGGGCGCCCCGGACCGGATCAGCCGGGTCGGCGACGACGAGGAGCCCCTGCTGGAGTGGGACGTGGTCCACGCGTCGGACGTGGCGCGGGCCACGCGCACGATCGAGGCGGCCCGGCCGTCCGCTCCGGCGCTCGCGTCCGGCGGGTCGGCGGCGGGGCAGGGGGCGGGGCGGCCGTCCGGAGGTTCGGGCGCCGGCGCCGGGCAGGGCGGCTCGCCGGCGGGCTCCGGATCGGCGGCCGAGGTGCCGCTCGGCACGCGGATCGCCGAGCAGATCCGGGAGCTGGCCCGGGCCCTGGCGGGGGCGGAGAGCGCGCTGATCAAGCTGGACGAGCTGGGCCAGGGCATCACCTCCCCGGTGTTCGACGACCTCGACCAGTGGCAGGAGCTGCGGGAAACCGCCATCCGCGTCCAGAACCGGATCCATGCCCACAAACCGCCGGTGGACGACGAGGAGGACGAGCCCGCCGGGGACGCCGGGGACGCCGAGGCCGGGTGACGTCAGGCCGCCCGCGCCACCACCCACGCCCCGATCCGCCGCAGCAGCTCCGGCCCCGCGGCGTTCTCCGCGTGCCCGAAGCCCGGTTCGATCCAGAGTGCGGTGGTGGCGGGGTCGGCGGCGGACATCAGCATGCGCGGGTGGTCGAGCGGGAAGTAGGGATCGCGGTCGCCGTGGACGAGGAGGAGCGGGGTCGGGGCGATCAGGGGGACCGCCTCGGTGGGGGAGAGGGGCACCGGGTCCCAGTCGTCGGGGTGGATGCGGGTGCGGAGGCCGACGCGGGAGACCAGGCGTCCGGCGGGGCGCGTGACGGCCCAGTGCAGGCGCCGCATCGACGCCGTGCCCCGGTAGTACCACCGGGCGGGCGCACTGACCGCGACGACGACATCGGGGGACGCATCGGTGCGCTCCCCGTGCTCCCCCCGCCCGTGATCCGCCCGCTGCCGGCCGTGCAGGGCGGCCTGGCGGAGGACCACCGAGCCGCCCATGGAGAAGCCGACGGTGGCGATCCGGCGGTGCCCCAGGGAGCGGGCCCAGCGGACGGCGGCGGTCAGGTCGTGGATCTCGCGGTCGCCGACCGTGGAGCGGCCGCCGGAGCCGCCGTGCCCCCGGAAGGAGAACGTGATCACGTCCGCATGCTGGGACAACGCGGCGGCTGCGCGGCGGAGCGCGGGCCGTTCGAGGGAGCCGGTGAAGCCGTGCGCGAGGACGATGGCGAGGTCGGTCGAGGGGGCGGGGAAGGGCCCGGGCGAGGGCGCGGAAAGCGCTTCGGGAAGCGGATTCCGGGGGGTGTGGGCGGCCTCGATACGGACGCCGTCGTCCGTCAACAGGATCGCCCGGTGACCACTCGAAGTGATCGACGGAACACAAGAACGTGCAAAATCGGCCTCGGGTCCGCAACTCATGTGAGCTATTCTGCTGGGCAAGAAGGATCCGGGCAGCGTCGCCCCCGGGTCCTTTTGTGCTTTCACGCACGCAGAGAGTGTGAGCGGAAGCACCCCGTACGAAGCAGTGCCGCAGACTCCCCCGGCCTAGCCGGGTGGTGCCCCCGTCGCAGGGACCGAGGAGGAACCAGACGTCATGGGCAAGCGAAGCGTGCAGGACAGCGAGCCGCACAGGACGAAGCTCGCCGGAAACCGGGTAGGTGGTCGGAAGTGAGTTCACTTCTGCTGCTGACCAATGCTCTCCAGCCATCGACGGAGGTGCTTCCGGCGCTCGGCTTGCTGCTGCACAGTGTCCGGGTGGCCCCCGCCGAGGGCCCGGCCCTGATCGACACCCCCGGGGCCGACGTCATACTGATCGACGGCCGCCGCGACCTTCCGCACGTGCGGTCCTTGTGCCAGCTGCTGCGGTCCACCGGGCCCGGCTGTCCGCTGGTGCTGGTGGTCACCGAGGGCGGGCTGGCCGCGGTCACCGCCGACTGGGGCATCGACGACGTCATGCTGGACACCGCCGGGCCGGCCGAGGTGGAGGCGCGGCTGCGGCTGGCGATGGGCCGCCAGCAGATCACCACCGACAACGGCCCCACGGAGATCCGCACCGGTGATCTCTCGGTGGACGAGGCCACCTACAGCGCCAAGCTGAAGGGCCGGGTCCTGGACCTGACCTTCAAGGAGTTCGAGCTGCTGAAGTACCTGGCGCAGCACCCGGGCCGGGTCTTCACCCGCGCCCAGCTCCTCCAGGAGGTGTGGGGCTACGACTACTTCGGCGGTACGCGGACGGTGGACGTGCACGTCCGGCGGCTGCGCGCCAAGCTCGGCCCCGAGCACGAGTCGCTGATCGGCACGGTCCGGAACGTCGGCTACCGCTTCGTGGTGCCGGAGAAGGTGGAGCGGGCGGCCGCGGAGGCCAAGGTCCAGGGCGGCACCGCGAAGGCGGCGAAGGACGGTGACGGGGGTGAGCCGGCCGACGGGCGGGCGCCCACGCGTTCGTCCTCGTCGGGCGCCGGATCCACCGCTACACAGCCTGCCCGCCGGTAGGACCACCCGCGTAGACTGCCGCGCGTGGCCAAGGTGACGCGGGATGATGTGGCAAAACTGGCGGGGACATCCACCGCCGTCGTCAGTTACGTCATCAACAACGGACCGAGGCCGGTTGCCCCGGCCACGCGCGAGCGGGTGCTCGCCGCTATCAAGGAGCTCGGCTACCGGCCCGACCGGGTCGCGCAGGCGATGGCGTCCCGCCGTACCGACCTCATAGGTCTGATCGTCCCGGACACCCGGCAGCCGTTCTTCGCGGAGATGGCGCACGCCGTCGAACAGGCCGCCTCCGAGCGCGGCAAGATGGTGCTGGTCGGCAACGCCAACTACCTCGACGAGCGCGAGGTCCACTACCTCCGCGCGTTCCTCGGGATGCGGGTGGCCGGGCTGATCCTGATCAGCCAGGGCCCCAGCGAGCACGCCGCCGCGGAGATCGACGCCTGGGACGCCCGGGTGGTGCTGCTGCACCGCCGGCCGGACGCCATCGACGACGTCGCGGTGATGACCGACGACATCTGGGGCGCCCAGCTGGCGACCCGGCACCTCCTTGAGCACGGCCACGAGTACGTCGCCTTCCTGGGCGGCACCGAGGAGACCCCGAAGTCCGGCGACCCGGTCACCGACCACGTGGAGGGCTGGCGGCGGGCCATGCAGGAGTCCGGGCGGTCGCCGGAGGGGCGCTACTTCCAGTCGCCCTACAACCGCTACGACGCCTACCAGGTCGCGCTGGGCGTGCTGGCCGGGCCGGACCGGCCGCCGGCCATCATGTGCGCCACCGACGACCAGGCGATCGGCGTGCTGCGGGCCGCCCGCGAGCTGCGGATCGACGTCCCGGGCGAGCTGGCGGTGGCCGGCTTCGACGACGTGAAGGAGGCCGGGCTCACCGATCCGCCGCTGACGACGGTGGCGTCGGACCGGCAGGCGATGGCCCGGGCGGCGGTCGACCTGGTGTTGGACGACGGGCTGCGGGTGGTCGGCTCGCGCCGTGAGCGGCTGCGGCAGTTCCCGTCGCGGCTGGTGGTGCGGCGGTCGTGCGGGTGCGGGGGCTGAGCGGGCCCAGCCGCTGAACGGCGCCGGACCGGGGGTGGGAACGAGGCCGGACCGGGGGGCGGAACGGGGCGTCCTTATACCGGGCATACCCACTTCTGCCGGGTCTCTCAGGGCGTTCTCAGACGGTTCTCATGCAGGGGCCGCAGAGTCATGGTTATGACCGAGAGCTACCGCCGCAGCGGCGATGACATGCCCCAGGACCGGCCGTACTCCTACGGCACCGGCCACAGCAGCGACCACGGCGCGGACCGGGCGCGCGGCGACGTACCGCCGCCGCCCCCGTACACGCCGGGCATGCCGGACGCGGGCGGAGCCGGCGCGCCGGAGCCGCGGCGCCGGGCCCGGCGGCCGATCGCGCTGATCGCGGCGGTGGCCCTGGCCTCGGGCCTGATCGGCGGCGGCAGCGCGGCGCTGATCGCCAGCGCCACGCAGCAGAACACCACCTCCGGTGGCGTCTCCACTCCGCTGGTCAACGCCGGACAGAACACCGGCGGCGGCACCGGGGTCGCCGGGGTGGCCAAGGCGGTCAGCCCGGCCATCGTGGAGATCCAGGCGCGAACGTCGGGCGGCCAGTCCACCGGCTCGGGTGTGGTGATCACCAGCAGCGGCGAGATCGTCACCAACAACCACGTGGTGGCCGGTGCGCGCAAGGTGAGTGTCACCTTCAGTGACGGCAGCAAGAAGAACGCGACGGTCGTCGGCACCGACCCGGGCAAGGACCTGGCGCTGATCAAGGTCGACGGCGGCAAGGGGCTGACGCACGCGGTGCTCGGTGACTCCAGCAAGCTCGTGGTCGGCGACCCGGTCGTCGCGATCGGCTCGCCGGAGGGTCTCACCGGCTCGGTGACCAGCGGCATCGTCTCGGCGCTCAACCGCGATGTCTCGGTCCCCAAGGAGGACGGTCAGAGCCAGGGGCAGGGCCAGGACCAGGGGCAGGGCCGCGGCCCCTTCGGTGGCGGCGGCTGGCCGTTCGAGTTCGGCGGCAACCAGTACAACGGCGACACCGGCTCGTCCAAGACCACCTACAAGGCGATACAGACCGACGCCGCGCTCAACCCGGGCAACTCCGGCGGCGCCCTGATCAACATGCAGGGACAGATCATCGGCATCAACTCGGCCATGTACTCGCCGAGTTCGTCGGACAGCAGTCAGGCGGGCAGTGTCGGCCTCGGCTTCGCGATACCGATCAACACCGTCAAGGCCGACCTCGACGCGCTGCGCGGCGGGGGCAGCGGCGGCGGGAACAGCGGGGTCTGAGCGGGGTTCGCGCAGGGGCCGAGCGGGGTCCGAGCGGGGTCCGAGCGGAATTCGGCGGGTCTTTGACTGGTCTGCGGCTGGTCTGCGGACGCGGGGCCCCGGGCTGTCTCCCGGGCGGCCTCCGGGCGGGGCCGTCGCCGGGCGGCGGTTGTCCACAGGCGGTTGTCCACAGGGCGTCCGTCGGTGCGGTATCCGTGTCAGTCTGAAGCCAGGAAAGGTCCAGTCGGTCGTTCGTCACGCAATCCGAGGTAGTCACGCACATGAGCCCCGCCGAGCACGGTGATCACCCCGCCCGCATCCTGATCGTCGACGACGAGCCCGCGGTCCGCGAGGCGCTCCAGCGTTCGCTCGCCTTCGAGGGGTACGGGACCGAGCAGGCCGTCGACGGTCTGGACGCGGTGGAGAAGGTCGCCGCCTACGACCCCGAACTGATCGTGCTGGACGTGCTGATGCCCCGGATGGACGGCCTGACCGCCGCCCGCCGACTGCGGGCGGGCGGGGTGACCGTCCCGATCCTGATGCTGACCGCCCGGGACACCGTCGGCGACCGGGTCACCGGCCTGGACGCCGGCGCCGACGACTACCTCGTCAAGCCCTTCGAGCTGGACGAACTGCTGGCCCGGATCCGCGCCCTGCTCCGCCGCAGCTCCTACGCCACGGCGGCCGGCACCCCCCGGCCCGACGAGAGCGAGCTGCTGACCTTCGCCGACCTGCGGATGAATCTCGCCACCCGCGAGGTCACCCGCGGCAACCGCCCCGTCGAGCTGACCCGCACGGAGTTCACGCTCCTGGAGATGTTCCTGGCCCATCCGCGGCAGGTCCTCACCCGCGAGCAGATCCTCAAGGCCGTCTGGGGCTTCGACTTCGAGCCCACCTCCAACTCCCTGGACGTTTACGTGATGTACCTGCGCCGCAAAACCGAGGCGGGCGGCGAACCGCGGCTGGTCCACACCGTGCGCGGGGTGGGCTATGTGCTGCGGCTGGAGGGCGGCGCGGAATGAGCGGCACCGACGACGCCCACGAGACGCACGCCCATGAGACGCACGCCCGTGAGGCGCACGGCGCGGCCGGCCCGCAGGGCGGCGCGGCTCGCTTCGGCGGCGGCCCCGTCGGCGACGGCAGCGCGGACGCCCAGGGCCCGGGCGGAGCAGGCCCGTCCGGCGGCTCCTTCGGCCTGACCAGGTTCCACCAGTTGCCGCTCCGCTCCCGGCTGGCACTGCTCATCGCGGTCGCGGTGGCCGTCGCGGTGGCGCTGTCGGCCGCCGCCTGCTGGCTGATCACCCGGGACCGGCTCACCGAGCAGCTCGACACCAGCCTGAGCACCGTCGAGGTGAACTCCGACTACGTCCAGGCGATCAGCGCCCGTTGCGCCGGCAGCCCGCTGAACGTCCGCTTCCAGCCCACGCCGTACACCATCCAGCTGGTCTCCCCGGGCGGCTACGTCTGCACCTCGCCCAACAAGGCGCCCATCCGCGCGCAGCGCGTGGACCAGGAGGTTGCCGACGGGCGGCTGGCCAGCGCCGTCCACACCGCCAAGGACGAGAACGGCGCCGAGATGCGGGTCTCGACCGTCCCCTACCGCGGTCCGATCGCCGACGCCCAGGGCAACCGCCTGGCGATCTCGGTGGCCGCGCCGATGGACCAGGTCACCGACCCGCTCAACCAGCTCGCGCTGGTGCTGCTGGTCGTCGCCGGGGTCGGGGTGCTGGGCGCGGCGACCGCCGGCCTGTGGGTGGCCCGGGCGGCCCTCAAACCGGTCGACCGGTTGACCGCCGCCGTCGAGCACGTCGCCCGTACCCAGGACCTCACCATCCGGATTCCCACCGACGGCGAGGACGAAATCGCCCGGCTGTCCCGGTCGTTCAACGCGATGACCGCCGCGCTGGCCGCCTCCCGCGACCTCCAGCAGCAGCTGATCGCCGACGCTGGCCACGAGCTCCGCACGCCCCTGACGTCCCTGCGGACCAACATCGACCTCCTGGAGCGCAGCGAGCGCTCCGGCCGGCAGATCCCGCCCGCGGACAAGGAGGCCCTGCTCGTGTCGGTGAAGGCCCAGATGGGAGAGCTGGCGGCGCTGATCGGCGACCTCCAGGTGCTCTCCCGCACACCGGAGACGGGCTCCGGCGGTGCGTCGGCGCTCCGTGTGGTCGCCCTCCACGACATCGTCGGCACCGCACTCGAACGGGCCCGGTTGCGCGGCCCGTCGCTCACCATCACCGCCGACCTCGCCCCCTGGTACGTCCGCGCCGAGCCGGCCACGTTGGAACGCGCGGTGGTCAACCTCTTGGACAACGCGGTGAAGTTCAGCCCGTCCGGCGGCACGGTCGAGGTCCGGCTGGCCGGCGGTGCGCTGACCGTCCGCGACCACGGCCCCGGCATCCCGCCCGACGAACTCCCCCACGTCTTCGAACGCTTCTGGCGCTCCCCCTCCGCCCGCAGCCTCCCCGGCAGCGGTCTGGGCCTGTCCATCGTGGCCCGCACGGCGGAGCAGTCCGGCGGCGGCGTACGCCTGCGGAACGCCCTCGGCGGCGGCACGGAGGCCCTGCTGACCCTGCCGGGCGCGCCCACCCCGCCCCCGGACATACCGGGGGGCACGGGCGCCGCGCCGGGTCGGGCGGCGGCGTCGCGGCAGGAGACCGGCCCGGGGGAGAAGGCCGCCCCCGGGGAGTGGACCGCTCCGCGGGAGCAGGCGGATCCGAGGGAGCAGGCCGCTCCGGGGAAGAAGGGGGCGTCGGAGGCATAGGCCCGGTGCCCCACCCCGGGCGCTACTTCCCTTCCCGGGCCTCCCGGGCGCTGCTTCCCCTCCCGGGCCTCCGGGCCCTGCTGCCCCTCCCCGGGCCCTACTTCCCCTTCGCGGCGTCGCCGAACGGCAGGTTCGAGCCGGTGAGATCGGCGTGGATGCCGTCGCTCTCCACGGTGATGTTGCGCAGCCGCACATCGCCCGGAGTCTTGGGGAGCTGGAAGGAGAGCGACAGACGGTCGGCAAGCTGAGGCTTCGTCAGCTCGGTCAGGGCGCCGAGCATCTTCGCGTCGATGCCGACCTTCTGGAGCAGCCAGGGGTGTTCCATCACCACGTCGACGAGGTTGACGTTCATCAGCTGATGGACGAAGCGCGGCGAGCCGATCAGGTCGTGCAGCTTGTCGTCGCTGCGCAGGGCGGCGTCGATGTACTCGCGGGGAATGCCGATCCGCTCGGCGATGGCCGGAATGCTGAGCATCGCCTTGACCTTGGCGGCCTGCCGGCTGAGTTCGGCGGCGCCCTTCTGGGTCAGCCGCAGGCCCTCCTCCTTGCCGGTGCCCGGGCGGTAGACCGCCATGTCGCCGATGTCCAGCCGCATCTGCCCGATGTCCGTGGAGATCCCCCGCTCGCCGTTGCGCTGGATGCGGGCTTCGGCCTGTACGCGCAAGGTGTGTCCGGCGATCGGAAGTTCGCCGACGGCGCGCACCCCATTGCGCCCCACCCCGCTGAACTTCACCTGGGAGGCGCCCAGTTCGCGGTTCATATCGTCGAAGGCGAGCAGCACGCTGCCGTGCATCTCGCCGATGGTCGCGCCCTTGATGGCGGTCGGCAGATCGCCGTCGAGCCGGATGTTCCGGGCGGTCGCCTCCACCTTCGCCAGCGAGACCCGGTCCGCGGCGACGTCCGGGATCACCACGTCGACCTGTTCGAGCTGCTTGTCGAAGACCTGGGTGAGGAAGGGGAAGCCGTGGATGTCCACCTCGGGCCGGGCGTGCAGGTGCAGGGCGGCCTTCACCTGCTCCTCGGCCTTGTTCTGCGCGTACAGCACGGCGAACCGGTCGGCGAGGGCCAGCGTCCCCGCGCAGGCCGCCAGCGCGACCAGCAGCTTCAGCGTGCGCGGAACGGCCGCGAAGCGGCTGATGCCCCGTTTCAGCTTCCGGTGGTTCGGGGGCGACCAGGCGTCCGCGTCGTCCTCGTCGTCCGAGCGCAGGCCCAGGCCCAGCGGATCGTCGCGGTCGTCGTCCCGCTCGTTGAGGTAGCCGCGCTGCCGGGGCGAGGGGGCGTACTCCGCCCCGAGCTCCAGGCCGTCCCCGTGGCCGCTCGACTGCGCTCCGGACTGTGCTCCGAAGTGCGCTCCGGACTGCGGTCCGAACTGCGCTCCCGACCGGGCTCCGGACGGGGCTCCCGCTTCCGGGCTCGGTTCCGGGTCGGCGAGATCGGCCAGGTCCGCGTACGGATTGACCGGTTGGAGTTCTCTGGTGTCACCCTGCGGATCGTCCGGGCGCCCGGCTATGTGGGGCTGGTCGCCGGCCTCGGAAGCGGAACCGGAAGCGGCGGCCCGGTGGGAAGGTGGGGGCGAGGGTGAAACTATGCGTGTGGGGGTTCGCATCCGCACATCCCACCACGAGCGGGACCCGGGAGCGCAAGTCGTGCTCGCGGAATGTGAGATACGCGAAAGTTGTCCGGCCGTCCTTGGCGAAATCTTGCCGCGTCCGTGGGGCGCTCTGAACTACCGTCATCTTCCCCGGCGCGATTCCGCCGCCGCGTCCCTCGGGAGGAACCCCCATGATCGTGGTAACCGGAGCAACCGGCAATATCGGCCGCCGTCTTGTCGATCGCCTTGTGGAAGAGGGCGTTCCGGTTCGTGCGTTGACCCGTGACCCGGCCCGCGCCGGACTCCCCGCCCAGGTCGAGGTGGTGCGCGCGGACCTCACCGAGGACACCGACCTCGCCCCACTGCTCGCCGAAGCCGACGCCCTCTTCCTCAACCTCGCGGCCGGCGGCGGCGAGTCCGTGGAACGGTTGATCGACGCCGCCGTGAAGGCCAACGTCTCCCGGATCGTCCTCAACTCCTCCCTCGCGGTGACCGGTACGCCCGCCGACGAGACCAACTTCATCGCCCGCTCGCACGCCCTCCTGGAGCGCGCGGTCCGCGACTCCGGCCTGGAGTGGACCTTCCTCCGCGGCGGCAACTACGCCACCAATGCGTTCAATTGGGCCCCGTCGATCCGCGAGAGCGGTGTGGTCCGCGACCCGCACCCGGATGCCCAGGGCGTACCCATCCACGAGGCCGACCTCGCGGACGTCGCCGCTCTCGCGCTCCTGGACCGCACCGGCACCCACGTCGGACAGGTCTACCGACTCACCGGCCCGGAGACGCTGACCAACGCCCAGCAGGTCGCCGCCATCGGCGAGGCCATCGGCCGCCCGGCGCGCATCGAGCAGATCTCGGAGGACGAGGCCGCCGAGGCGATGGCCGGCCCGCACCTCTCCGTTGATGCCGCCCGCCAACTCATCCGCCTCTTCGGCGAGTCGGTGGACGCCCCGATCTTCGCGGGGACGGACACCGTCGAACGCGTCACCGGCCACCCGGCCCGCACCTTCGCCCAGTGGGCCCGGGATCACGCGGGGGACTTCTCCTGACAGCGACGCCCGCGCCCGGTGTCGACTACGACGGCGGCGCCCGCTCCGCCGGTGCGCCACCACAGCGTCGGCACCGGCACGGCGGATACGTCAGGCCGCGGGCGTCGCGGACGGCCATCTCGGCGATCACGACCCGCACTTCGCCGCTCGCCGCCGTGACGACACCACGTCGATCCACCGTGTAGACGCGCAGGGTCATACGGGGCGCGGTAGGCGCGGCCGGCAATGGCGACGCCCCCTGTACGGCCAGTACAGGGGGCGGGCGTGTTCGAGGCGGGGCGTCAGCCGGTCGGTGTCACTTCACCACCGTGATCCGGTCCGCCGTCGGCGGGGTCAGCGGGCTGGTCGGTGACGAGTGTGCCGTCAGGTAGGCGGTGAGGGCGTCCAGGTCCGACGGGCCGACGTACTTGTTGGTGCCCTGCTTGAGGGCGGGGAAGCCGTCGCCGCCGCCGGCCAGGAACTCGTTCATGGCGACGCGGTAGGTCTTGGCGGGGTCGAGCGGGGCGCCGGCCACCTTGATCGAGTCGGTGACGACGCGGGCGGCGCCCTGCTTGGTCATGTCGAGGGTGTAGGTCAGGCCCCGGGAGATCTGGAGGACCTTGGGGGACGCCTCGTTGGGGCCGCTGACCTGCTGTTGGAGGGCGGCCAGGAGCTGGGCGCCGGTCAGGTCCACGACGTTGGTCATGTTGGTGAACGGCTGGACGGTGAACGCCTCGGCGTAGGTGACGACGCCGTCGCCCTCGCTGCCGGACGCCTTGTAGGCGAGGTCGGAGCGGATACCGCCCGGGTTCATCAGCGCGAGCTGGGCGCCGCCCTTGCCGGCATCCTGGGTGGCCGCCAACTGGGCGTCGGCGATCAGATCGCCCAGGGGTTCTTCGGGGGTGCCGGCGCCGCGGCCGTTGATGTCGGCGGAGATGTAGCCGACGGGCTTGTTGGCGACGGGGGCGGCGAGCTTGTTCCAGCGGGCGATCAGGGACGTCATGTCCGGCGCCTTCGGCTGGGTGCGGTTGACGACGTGGTTGGTGGCGTGCGGGCCGTGGACCGCGGTGCGGACGATGTCGTGGGTCCGGCGGTCGTAGGTGAGGGTGGTGTCGGTGTAGAGGCGGCCGTAGGACGCGGCCGAGGTGACCGTGCGGGGGTGGCCGGCCGGGTCGGGGATGGTGCAGGTGTAGGACTGGTGGGTGTGGCCGGTGACCAGGGCGTCCACGGCGGGGCTGACATGCCTGGCGATGTCGACAATCGGGCCGGAGATGCCTCCCCCAGTCTCGGCTTCGCTCGACCGGGGGGACCCCCATCCCGGGCCGGGGCTGTCGCAGTCGTAGTTGTACGAGGTGGAGGCGGGCAGGCCGCCCTCGTGGATGAGCGCGACGATCGCCTTGACGCCCTGGCGGTCGAGGACCTTGGCGTACTTGTTGATCGTGGCGACCTCGTCGTGGAACGTCAGGCCCTTGACGCCGTCGGCGTTGACGATGTCGGGGGTGCCCTTGAGCGTCACACCGATGAAGCCGATCTTGACGCCCTTGTGCTGCCAGACCGTGTACGGCTTGAGGATCGGCTTGCCGGTCTTGTCGTCGGTGACGTTGGCGGCCAGGTAGGGGAAGGCGGCGCCCTGGAAGGTCTTGCCCTTCTCGTAGCAGCCGTCCTTGGGGTGGCAGCCGCCGCGCTGCATCCGCGTCAACTCGGTGCGGCCCTCGTCGAATTCGTGGTTGCCGACGGAGGTGACGTCCAGGCCGAGCTTGTTCATCGCCTCGATGGTCGGCTCGTCGTGGAAGAGGCCGGAGAGCAGCGGGCTGGCGCCGATCATGTCGCCGGCCGCCGCGGTGACGGAGTACGGGTGGCCCTTGCGGGCGGTGCGGAGGGACTGCGCCAGGTACTCGACGCCGCCGGCCGGGACGGTCTTCTTGGTGCCGTCGGCCTGGAGCTCCTCGACGGTGCCGGAGGAGCCCTGCGGCGGTTCGAGGTTGCCGTGGAAGTCGTTGAAGGAGAGCAGCTGGACGTCGACCGTGCCGGCGGGGCGGTGGGCGCGGCCGCTGTCGGCGCCGGCGGGCGGCGCGGTGGCGGTCAGGGTGACGCCCGCGGCGGTGGCGAGCACGGCGGCGCCGGCGGCCAATCTGCGGGCGAGACGGCGCCGTTGAGGTGTCGGTGGCATGGTTCCCCTCCATGGATGGTGCTGAGCGGACGGCAGCATATTGTCGACGCGCGTAGAGGGATAGGGGTCGGCGGCTTACGCGTCGGTGGCCGGTCGATGGCCGGGCGGATCGCGGCGGCGTCCGCGGCACCCGCGTGACGTCGCGGCAGCGTCGTACGCTTCAGACATGACTGACGCTGCACAGGAGATGGGCCGGACCGGCCGCAGGATCCAGGTGGTCGACGAGCTCGCGCCGGAAGGGGCCGCGGCCGTCCTTGAGCTGATCGAACGGGCCGCGCGGACGGACGGGCAGCCGGCCGTGTCCGAGCAGGGGCGGCTCCAGCTGCGGGGCGGCCGACGGGACGGCGTACGGCATGTGCTGGTGTTCGCGCCGGGGGAGGCTGGCGAGGACCTGGTCGGGTACGGGCAACTGGAGGACACCGACCCGGTGGAGGCGCCGGCCGCCGAGCTGGTCGTCCACCCGGGCTACCGCGGGCGTGGCCACGGCCGGGCGCTGGGCGGTGAACTCCTCGTCCAGTCCGGGCGCCGGCTGCGGGTGTGGGCGCACGGCGGGCACCCGGCGGCCCGGCACCTGGCGCAGACGCTGGGGCTGACGATGTTCCGGGAGCTGCGGCAGATGCGGCGGGCGCTGGCCGACCTGGACCTGCCGGAGCCGGTGCTCGCGGACGGGGTGACGGTGCGGACCTTCCAGCCGGACACCGACGACGCGGCCTGGTTGGAGATCAACGCGGCGGCCTTCGCGCACCACCCCGAGCAGGGCTCGCTGACCCAGCGCGACCTGGACGACCGCAAGGGCGAGCCGTGGTTCGACCCCAAGGGCTTCTTCCTCGCGGAGAAGGACGACCGGCTGGTCGGTTTCCACTGGACGAAGGTGCACGCCGAGGAGGGCCTGGGCGAGGTCTACGTCCTCGGGGTGCGGCCGGGCGTACAGGGCGGCGGCCTGGGCAAGGCGCTCACCGCGATCGGGCTGCGGCACCTGGCCGCGCAGGGCCTGGCGACCGCGATGCTCTACGTGGACGCGGACAACGTGGCCGCGGTGACGGTGTACGAGCGGCTGGGCTTCGTCACGCACGAGACGGACCTGATGTACCGGTCGGAGACGTGACCGGTGTGACCGGTGTGACCGTCGTGACGGGAGCGGCCGGCGGCCGGTGAGCGGCGGGTGGCCGGTGAGTGGTGTGCGGCGGGGCGGGCCGGAGTGCCCGCCCCGCCGTCGTCGTCGTCACGCCTTCGGGCGCTGCTCCTGCTGCTCGCGCCACTCGCGCGCCAGGATCGCGTAGATCACCTCGTCGCTCCATTCGCCGTCGAGGAACTCGTTCTCCCGCAGCTGGCCCTCGCGGCGCATGCCCACACGCTCCAGCAGCTTGGCGGAGGCGGTGTTGCGGCCGTCCAACTCGGCCTGGATGCGGTGCAGTCCGAGCTCCTCGAAGCCCAGCTTCAGCAGGGCGCGGGAGGCTTCGGTGGCGTAGCCGTGGCCGGCGTGGTCGGGGTTGAAGACGTAGCCGATGCCGCCCTGGCGGTGCTCGCGGTGGGTGTAGACGAAGGTGACGTCGCCGACCAGGGTGCCGGTCTCGTGGACGACGACGGCGAGCTGGAGGATGTCGCCGGACTCCCGCAGCGTCGTGCGGGTCACCTTGGCGGCGACGGAGGCGCGGGAGCCGGCCTCGTCGTGCGGGCCCCAGTAGAGGTAACGGCAGACCTCCGGGCGACGCTGGTAGGCGTAGACGGCGTCGAAGTCGTCGTGGCGCACCGGGCGGAGGTCCAGCCGCTCGGTCCGCAGCGGGTAGTCGGGGGTGTACGGGAGCGGGGGCAGCGGCGGTATGGGTGGTGCGGAAGGTCTGAGCACGCGCTCAGCGTAGGCAGCGGGGGCGGGCGGCGCCGGGGAGTTTTCCGGATGCGCGTGCGGTGGTGGCCCGGCTTCCGGTGCTTCGCCCGGATTGGCGGGTGTGAAGATCGCGGGGCGGTCGGTCGACCGGGAAATACCCGGGAGTAGTTTCCCGCTTGCCTGGTCGCCATGTCCCCGTTACCGGCGATTCAATATCGCTTGCAAGCATCACTGAATGCAGCCCGCTGTGCCGAACGTCCCGAACCCGCGGCTCGAAGTCGTGCCGCCGCCTTCTGGCGCGCCTGGAAGTGCCCGAGCGCGGAAGAATAAGGACATGAACCAGCAGCGCGGTGCTCAGGCCCCGGCCCAGCCCGAGATGCCGTCCCAGGAATCGCCGAGGGGGGCAGACTCCTCGGTGCAGCAGCCCTCGGTGCAGCCGTCGGTGGGCTCGATCGCTGCGCACCGCCCGAACGCGGTCCGACGTGCCCTTTCCGGGCTGGAGCCCGACCTCGACGCCGATCCGGATGCCTACGAGGACCGCGGCGTCCCGGGTGCGAACGGTGAGGAACTGCCCAGCGGGCGCTTCCTGGACCGGGAGCGCAGCTGGCTGGCGTTCAACGAGCGAGTGCTGGAGCTGGCCGAGGATCCGGCCACCCCGCTCCTCGAACGGGCGAACTTCCTTGCGATTTTCGCCAGCAACCTGGACGAGTTCTTCATGGTCCGGGTCGCCGGCCTCAAGCGGCGGATCGCGACCGGAGTCGCCACCCGCTCCGCCTCCGGGCTCCAGCCCCGGGAGGTGCTGGACCAGATCTGGACCCGGTCCCGGGAGCTGATGGCGCGGCACGCCGCCTGCTTCCAGCAGGACATCGCACCGGAACTCGCTGACCAGGGCATTCACCTGATCCGCTGGCCCGATCTGACCGAGAAGGAGCAAGCCCGGCTGTTCACGCTGTTCCGGCAGCAGATCTTCCCGGTGCTCACGCCGCTGGCGGTCGACCCGGCGCACCCCTTCCCGTACATCTCCGGGCTGTCGCTGAATCTGGCCGTGGTCGTCCGCAATCCGGTCAGCGGGCACGATCACTTTGCGCGAGTGAAGGTTCCGCCGTTGCTCTCGCGCTTCCTGGAGGCGTCGCCGCAGCGGTACGTGCCCATCGAGGACGTGATCGCCGCCCACCTGGAGGAGCTGTTCCCGGGGATGGAGGTGCGGGCGCACCACATGTTCCGGGTGACCCGCAACGAGGACCTGGAGGTGGAGGAGGACGACGCCGAGAACCTCCTCCAGGCCCTGGAGAAGGAGCTGATGCGGCGGCGCTTCGGGCCGCCCGTCCGCCTGGAGGTCGAGGAGTCCATCGACCCGGCCGTCCTGGACCTGCTGGTCCAGGAGCTGAAGGTCTCCGAGGCCGAGGTCTACCCGCTGCCCGGCCCGCTCGACCTGACCGGACTGTTCGGCATCGGGGCGCTGGACCGGCCGGAGCTGAAGTACCCCAAGTTCGTGGCGGGCACCCACCGCGACCTGGCGGAGGTGGAGTCGGCGTCCGCGCCCGACGTCTTCGCCGCGCTGCGCGCCCGCGACGTGCTGCTGCACCACCCCTACGACTCGTTCTCCACCTCCGCGCAGGCGTTCCTGGAGCAGGCCGCGGCCGACCCGAACGTGCTCGCCATCAAGCAGACCCTCTACCGCACCTCCGACCACTCCCCGATCGTGGACGCCCTGATAGACGCCGCCGAGTCCGGCAAGCAGGTGCTGGTCCTCGTGGAGATCAAGGCGCGCTTCGACGAGCAGGCCAACATCAAGTGGGCACGGAAACTGGAGGAGTCCGGCTGCCACGTCGTCTACGGCCTGGTCGGGCTGAAGACGCACTGCAAGCTGTCCCTTGTGGTCCGCCAGGAGGGCGAGACCCTGCGCCGGTACTCCCACGTGGGGACCGGCAACTACCACCCCAAGACGGCCAGGTTGTACGAGGACCTGGGGCTGCTGACCGCGGACCCCCAGGTAGGAGCCGACCTCTCCGACCTCTTCAACCGGCTCAGCGGCTACTCCCGGCGGGAGACCTACCGCCGACTGCTGGTGGCGCCCACCTCGCTGCGCGACGGGCTGATCCAGCGGATCAACAAGGAGGCCGCGCACCACCGGGCGGGCCGTCCCGCCTACGTCCGCATCAAGGTCAACTCGATGGTCGACGAGGCGGTCATCGACGCGCTCTACCGGGCCTCGCAGGCCGGGGTGCCCGTCGAAGTCTGGGTGCGCGGCATCTGTGCGCTGCGCCCCGGGGTCGCCGGGCTGAGCGAGAACATCCGGGTCCGCAGCATCCTCGGCCGCTTCCTGGAGCACTCCCGGGTCTTCGCCTTCGGCAACGGCGGCGAGCCCGAGGTGTGGTTGGGCAGCGCCGACATGATGCACCGCAACCTCGACCGGCGGATCGAGGCACTGGTGCGGGTCGCCGACCCGGCCCACCGGGCGGCCCTGAACCGGCTGCTGGAAACCGGGACGTCGGACTCGACCTCGTCCTGGCACCTGGGCCCGGACGGCAACTGGACCCGGCACGCGGTGGACGCGGACGGCACTCCGCTGCGGAACGTACAGGAAATGCTCATCGACGCCCGGAGGCGCCGGCGTGGCCCAGCGACATGACCAGCCGGCCGGGGGGCCGTGGCCCGGTCTCCTCGGTACCGGCACGGGGACCAGTAACGGAATCGGAAGCGGAATCGGATACGAGCCCGGCCGGACGCCGGGGGCCCGTGCGGCGGTAGTGGACGGGCCGGGGGACGGTGTGTACGGGGACAGGGCGTACGGGGAGATGCTGAGGCACGGGGCGGACGACGGTCCGTACGGGGCGGCGGGCGGCAATTACGCCACGACGGGCGGGAACTACCGGGGGGAAGGCGGGAGCCACGCCGCCGGGGTGCCGTACGGGCCCGATGACGACCCCGGAGCCGGGCCCGGGCTCGCCGGGCGGACGGCCGAGGAGGTGCTGGCCGGCTACCTGCACCGGCACGCCGCGGAATTCCTGCGCAGTCTGCGGCTCCACCGGGAGGCCGGCCCGGACGCGGCGGGCGCCGACGAGGCGGCCCGGCAACTGCGCCGCGCTGCCCGCCGGATCAGCGCCACCCTGCACACCTTCCGACCGCTGACCGAAGAGCTCTGGGCCGATCAACTCCGCGCCGAACTGGGATGGTTGAGCGGCACGCTGGCCCGTGAGCAGGCGTGCACGGCGCGCCGCGACCGGCTCATGGGGGCGTTGCAGCGGCTCACCGGGCGCGCCGAACGGATCGAACGGCCGGCGGAGCGGGGCGGACGGGGGAGCCGGAGCGCCCGGGACGGCCGCCCGGCCGCGTCCGGCAGCGCCGCCACGGCCACCGTCCCGGCCGCCGCCACCGAACCGGACCGGGAGAGCGCGCTCGCCGCCGGGGCCGCCCGGGCCGGGGCACTGCTCGACCGGCAACTCACCCTGGCCCGTACGCGGGCCCACTCCGCGGCCCTCCAGGCGCTCGGCTCGTCCCGCTTCCACGCGGTCGCGGACGCGGTCGCGGTGCTCGCCTCGGAGGCGCCGCTGGCCCGCCGGGCCGGTGAGGTGTCCGCCGCGGAGGCCCTGCCACCGCTCGCCGAGCAGGCACACCGGCGGCTCGCCGAGGCGGTCGCCACCCTGCCGCTGGCCCGCGCCGGCCACCCGTACAACGCCGCCGCGCTCGCCGCCGACCACCACCAGGACGCGCCCTGGCACCAGGTGCGGTTGCTGGTCCGGCTGAGCAACTACGCCCAGGAGGTGGTCGCCCCCGAGACGATCGACCCCCGGCTGACCGAGTCCGGCCGGGCCCTGGAGCACCACCGCGACGCCGCCGAGGCCGCCGGCGCGGCCGCCACCGCGGCCCGTACCCCGCGGATCGCGCCGGCCACCGCGTACGCGCTGGGCGTGCTCCACGCCGCCCAGCGCCACGAGGTCGAGGCGGCGCGGTATGCCTTCGGCCTGGTGTGGCTGCCCGGCCCGACCGTCGAGCGCACCGCCTGAGCGGGCCGGAAACCGGAACCGGAAGAGGGGACCGATGGGCAGGACGGCGGGCCATAAGGGAGGCGGAGCGGCCGGCGCGCGGACACCGGTGGCCGGGCCGATCCGGGCGGCGGGCTGTGTGCTGTGGCGCCGGGCGCCGGGGGGTGACGGGATCGTGCTGGCCCTGGTGCACCGGCCGAAGTGGGACGACTGGTCGTACCCCAAGGGCAAGCTGAAGCCGCGGGAGGACCCGCTGCGGGGCGCGCTGCGCGAGGTGCTGGAGGAGACCGGGGCGACCTGTGCGCCCGGCCCGGAACTCCCCACCGTCCGCTATCGGGTCGGCGGCCGCCCCAAGGAGGTCCGGTACTGGGCGGCCGAGGCCACCGGCGGCGGGTTCATCCCCAACAACGAGGTGGACCGCCTGCTGTGGGTGCCGCCGGACGTGGCCCGTGACGTGCTCACCCAGGACCGCGACAAGGACCTGGTGGCGGCCCTGCTGGCGGCGCTGCACGTGCCGGGTGAGGCACCGGGTGAGGCGCCGGGCGGGAACGGCTGAGCGGCGCCGCGGCGTAAGCCCTCGCGCCGACCGGCGCATACTGGAGTGATGCTGCACGGGGAAATCGAGATCAGCGCCTTCCTCAAGGCGCGCCGTGCCGAGCTCGACCCGGCCGAGGTAGGTCTGCCCGACGGGTTCGGCCGGCGCCGGGTGCGCGGGCTGCGGCGCGAGGAGGTCGCCCAGCTCGCCGGGATCAGCGTGGACTACTACATCCGGATCGAGCAGGGCCGGGCGCCCGCCGTCTCCGACTCCGTCCTGGACGCCATCGCGCGGGCGCTGCGACTCTCGGACGGCGAAGTGACGTATCTGCGGAACGTCGCGATGCCGCGCCGCCGCCCCGCCGACGGGGCCGCCGGCTGCGTGCCCGGACCGGCACAGACCGTGCGGCCGGAGATCCAGCAGCTGCTGGCGGCCATGGACCGCACGGTCGCCGCCGTCGTACTGGGCCGCGGCCTGGACATCCTGGCGTGGAACGAATCCGGCGGCCGGCTCTCCTTCGACCTGGCGAGCCTGGACCCCGACCGGCGGAACACCGCACTGCTGGTCTTCCTCGAACCGGCCGCCCGGGAGCGGTACCCGGACTGGGACAACAAGGCCGAGGAGGTCGTCGGCAATCTGCGCGCCGACAGCGGCCGGTACCCGGACGATCCGCGGATCTGCGAAGTGGTGAGCGAACTCCTCGACCGCAGCCCGGAGTTCCGCCGGATGTGGGCGGCACAAGGGGTGTACGAGTGCCTGCGCGGCACCAAGCGGATCCGGCACCCGGAGGCCGGGGAGCTGACCGTCACCTTCGAGAGCTTCCGGCTGGGCGCGGACCCGGACCAGGTGCTGGTGACGTACACCGCGTCGCCCGGGTCGGAGTCCGAGGCCCGGCTGCGCGGCCTGGCGGCCGGCACGGAGGTCCCGGTGGGGAGCGCGTCCTAGGGCCTGCCCGGTGGGTCATGGCCGGGTCGGCGGCGGTGACTGTGGCGTGCCCTCCGGCCGGCCGCACCGGTCAGCCGCCGCGCGGGGCCAACGCCTCCCACCGCACCGTGATCTCGCCCTGGCGCCGCCGGCGGGGGTCCCCGGCCAGCGGCCAGTCCGTCGCCAGGGAGGCGACCGCGGCGCGCCACCGCTGCCGGGCGCCGAGCGCGCCGAGCGGCGCGGCGCTCGCCCAGGCGCGGTCGAAGTCGCGCAGGAAGGCGTGCACCGGCTCGCCCGGCACATTGCGGTGGATCAGCGCCTTGGGGAGACGTTCGGCCAGGTCGGAGGGGGTGTCGAGGGAGCCGAGCCGGGTGGCGAAGGTGACCGTGCGGGGACCCTCGGGGCCCAGCGAGACCCAGACGTGGCGCCGCCCGATCTCGTCGCAGGTGCCCTCGACCAGGAGCCCGTCGGGCGCCAGCCGGGCGCACAGCCGCGCCCAGACCGCGGCGACCTCGTCCTCGTCGTACTGGCGCAGCACGTTCGCGGCCCGGATGAGGACCGGGGCGCGGCCGGGCCCGCCGGGCAGCGGCACCTCGAAGCCGCCGTGGACGAAGTCCAGCCCGGCGCGGGCGTACGGCAGGGCGGCGGTGACCCGGGCCGGGTCGATCTCGATGCCGACGACCTGGGCGTCCGGCCGGACCGTACGCAACCTCCCGAGCAGCTCCAGCGCGGTCCAAGGGGCGGCGCCGTAGCCTAGGTCGACCGCGACCGGATCGGCGGTGCGGCGCAGTTCCGCGCCGTGCTCGGCGGCGATCCAGCGGTCCATGCGGCGCAGCCGGTTGGGGTTGGTGGTGCCGCGGGTGGCGTTTCCGACCGGCCGGGACGGCGCGGGGGCCGGTACGGCGGCGGTGCGGGAGGCGGAAACGGGGGAGCGGCGGGCCATGCAACGAGGGTATGGGGTCGCGGCGGGACGGCCGGCCAGGTGCCCTGACCAGGGCCGCGTCCCGATCCGCAGTCACGCTTTGGCAAAGTACGAAGAAAGTTCGAAGACGACGGGCCGGACGGAAATGGATGGTGGTCCGGCGTTGTTGCAGGGGGGCGAAGGCGCGCCACCCGCCTCGTCTAGGAGGTAGCTCGCAGTGAGCCAATATGTGTCCAGGCTCCGCAGCCGTCCCCACAGCCAGTTCGCGGGCCCGTCGCGACTGCGCCTGCCCGGAGGGGCCCGGCGCCCCCGCCGAGTGGCGATGCTCAGCGTGCACACCTCCCCGCTCCACCAACCGGGCACCGGCGACGCCGGCGGGATGAACGTCTACATCGTCGAGCTGGCCCGGAAGCTCGCCGCGCACGGCATCGAGGTGGAGATCTTCACCCGGGCCACCACCGCGGCCCTGCCGCCCGCCGTCGAGCTGGCGCCCGGCGTGCTGGTCCGGCACGTCGACGCGGGCCCGTACGAGGGGCTGGCCAAGGAGGAGCTGCCGGCCCAGCTGTGCGCCTTCACGCACGGCGTGATGCAGGCATGGGCGGGCCACCGCCCCGGCTACTACGACCTGGTGCACTCCCACTACTGGCTCTCCGGCCACGTCGGCTGGTTGGCCGCGGACCGCTGGCGGGTCCCCCTCGTGCACGCCATGCACACCATGGCGAAGGTCAAGAACGCCGCGCTGGCCGTCGGCGACGCCCCCGAGCCGCCCGCCCGGGTGATCGGCGAGACCCAGATCGTCGAGGCCGCCGACCGCCTGATAGCCAACACCGCCGAGGAGGCGGCCGAGCTGGTCCGGCACTACGACGCCGATCCCGGCAAGGTCGCGGTGGTCCACCCCGGCGTCAACCTCGACCGCTTCCGGCCACTGGTGGACGGCGGCGTCGGCGGCGTCGGTGACGTCGGTGACGTCGCGGCCAGCCGGGCCGCCGCCCGGGCCCGCCTCGGGCTGCCGCAGGACGCGGTCATCCCGCTCTTCGCCGGCCGCATACAGCCGCTGAAGGCCCCCGACATCCTGCTGCGCGCCGCCGCGGTCCTGGTCGACGAGGACCCCTCGCTGCGTTCCCGGCTGGTGGTCCCGGTGGTCGGCGGGCCCAGCGGCAGCGGCTTGGCCAAGCCCGAGGGCCTGCAGAAGCTGGCGGCCCGGCTGGGCATCGCCGATCTGGTGCGGTTCCGTCCGCCGGTCGGCCAGGAGCAGCTCGCCGACTGGTACCGCGCCGCGTCCGTGCTGGTCATGCCCTCGTACAGCGAATCGTTCGGGCTGGTGGCGATCGAGGCCCAGGCGTGCGGCACCCCGGTGGTGGCGGCCGCGGTCGGCGGGTTGCCGGTGGCGGTGCGGGACGGCGTCAGCGGCTTCCTGGTCGCCGGCCACGACCCGGCGGAGTACGCCCGGGCGCTGCGCCGCTTCCTCGATGACCCGTCGCTGGCCGCCCGGATGGGCAGCGCCGCGGCCCGGCACGCCCAGTCCTTCGGCTGGGACACCGCCGCCGCCGCGACCGCCGACGTCTACACCGCCGCGATGCAGGAGCGCCGCCGTCACCTACGATCGCTGCATGGGTGAGGAACGGGAGCCCTCCGCGGGCCAGCGGCAGATGACGGATGCGGGTGCGGTGATCGAGCGCACCCTCAAGGACGCCGACCTGGAGTGGGATTCGCCCGCCGCGGGCACCTACGTGGTCAAGCTGCCCGGCACCCGCAAGCTCGCCACGACCTGTTCGCTGATCGTGGGCCGCCACTCGCTCTCCCTCAACGCCTTCGTCGTCCGCCGGCCGGACGAGAACCACGAGGCGGTCCACCGCTGGCTCCTCGAACGCAACACCCGCCTCTACGGCGTCAGTTACGCGATCGACCAGCTCGGCGACATCTACCTCGTCGGCAAGTTCCCGCTGGCCGCCGTCACCCCCGCCGAGCTCGACCGGATCCTCGGCACCGTCCTGGAGAACGCCGACGGCAGCTTCAACACCCTCTTGGAGATGGGCTTCGCCTCGGCGATCCGCAAGGAGTACGCCTGGCGGGTGGCGCGCGGCGAGTCCACCCGCAATCTGGCGGCCTTCGAGCGGCTGACGCGGGGCGACGCGGAGGGGTAGCCGCCCCGCCGGCGGTTCACGGCACGAACCGCACCTCCGGGTAGCGGGCGGACGGCCCGTCCAGCAGCGCGCCGTCCCCGCCGCGCAGCCACCGGTCGAAGAACGCGGTGACGTACGCGCGCTCGGCGGCGATCGCGCGCTCCGGCCGGACCGCCCCGATCATCTCCGTCACGTCCTTGTGCGGCAGCCCCAACTGCCGGCCAATCTGCGGAATCAGTGCTTCCGCATCGGTGTAGCTGGCGTGCCGGCCGCCGCGCAGTGTCAGGTCCCGCAGCCAGGTCCCGCGCGCCGCACTGTGTCGCCACACCGCGCCCCAGGACGCGACCGAGTGGTGATCGTCCCCGGCCATGCCCATCAGCAGCAGCGGCCGGTCCACCCCGTCCCGCCCCGCGGTGGACGGATGTGACGGATCGTCATCGCGCTGGGTGTAGCCCATCACCCCGTCCATGTTCACCGCCGCCTTGATCCGCCGGTCGTCGTGCATCGTCTGCACGGCGGTGAACCCGCCCGCCGACTGCCCGAACATCCCCACCGCGTCCAGGTCCAGCACCCCGCGCAGCCCCGGCGGCAGCACCGACCCGCGCCCGGTCCTGGCCAGCTCGTCGAGGACGAACCGGGTGTCGGCCACCCGTACCGCGCTGACCTTCTCCAGTAGTTCGGTGATCCGGCCGGCCCGCTGCGCCTTCGCCAGCTCCGCGCGCAGCACGCTGTGCGCGACCCGGCCGTCCGGGAACTGCACCGCGGGCGCCTCGTAGGTGTGGTCGACGGTCACCACGACATAGCCGCGGGAGGCTAGTTCGTCGCAGAGCGTGCTGCCGAGCGAACGGGGGTCGCCGGCGCCGGGGGAGTAGAGGACCACCGGCAGCCGGTGCCCACGCGGCCGGGCCACCGGGGCGCCCTGGTGGGCGTGGGTGAGGGTGGCACCCCAGGGCACCTGCCCGGCCGGCACGTGGTCGGAGAAGGAGTTCAACGCGTCGAACGCGGCCGCCTCGTCCTTCGTCAGCTGCGGCGCCCGCGGGAACCGCCCGGCGTCCCGCGTGGCCGGGTACCGGACGCTCACCATCAACTCCCGGTGCGACCGCCCCGCGACCCAGGGGTCGCTTCGTTGACGGTCCGTCAGGTGAAGGGTGGCGGTGCCGACGGGATACCGCCCGGTGGGCGCCGGCAGGGCCAGCGGCTGCGCAGTGACCGCGGCCCGCGCGGCCCCGCCCCCGGGCGCCTTCCCCGGCGCCGCCGCTCCTTCCGCCCCGGGCCCGGTCGCCACCGCGACGGCCACCGCGACCGCCACCAGCGCCCCGGCGCCCGCGGCCCTCCCCCACACCGGAACGGCGCGGAGGGACCCCCCTCGCAACCTGCTGCCCATCGCTTCTCCCCGTGCACTCGATCCCCGGGCGCGATGCGCGCCCGACGCGCGGTTCACCGCCCGTGTGCAGCAGAATCCCGTCCCCGGCCGCCCCGATCGACCGTGCCGCCACCCGTCTTCGGGGTGTGGCCACCACGAAGACCCGACGCCGGGCCCCGCCGCCCCGCCGCGCCGCTCGCGGCCGCCCCGGCGGGCTGGCCCCGGCAGCCGCTACGAGGCCCGGCGGGCCCCGCCGCCGGCCCGGTGGATCAGGATCGGATGCGTCCTGGCCGGGCCGGGCTAGGAGTTCGACGGGATGTCGGCCCGCCCGGTCCCGACGCGCTCGTCCCCAGCGCCTCGGTCCGTGACACCGGCCGCCACGGCATCTGCGTCCGCGGCGCCGGCCGTAACGGCACCCGTGTTCGCGGCACCGGCACCGGCCGCCCGCCCCGGCAGATTGCGCAGCAGCAGCCCGTATCCCAGCGCGGCCACCGTGCCGACGACCGCGCAGCCGGCCCAGAGCACGTCGGCGCCGTAGTGGTCGATGACCGTGCCGCCCAGCAGCGGGGCGGTCAGCGAGGCGACGGACCAGGACAGTGAGTACATGCCCTGGTAGCGGCCGCGCCCGTGGAGCGGCGAGAGGCGGACCACCAGGCCCATCTGGGTGGGCGAGTTGATGATCTCGCCGAGGGTCCAGACGGCGACCGCGACCGCGTACATGGCCACCGAGCCGGCCAGCGCCGTCAGTCCGAATCCGTAGCCGGCGAGCAGCGCCGAACCGATGAGCAACATCGCCGGGCTGCGATGCTCGATGAAGCGGGTGACCGGGATCTGCAACAACACGATCAGCACCCCGTTCACCGCGATGACCAGCCCGAAGTCGGAGCTGGAGAAGCCCGCCTGACCCATCGACACCGGCATCGAGACGTACGCCTGCTGGAACAGCAGCGCCAGGAGGAGGTTCAGCCCGACGACGGTCATGAAACGGCCGTCGCGCAGCACGGTCAGCATCGAGACGCGCTCGGCGCCGGCGGCCGACGCCCCGGTGGACGCCGGTGCGCCCGCGGCCCCGCCCACCTCCGGGCGGGACTCCGGCAGCTTGCAGAAGACCACCAGCGCGCAGGCCAGCACGAGGGTGGCCTCGCCCAGGAAGAGGGCCAGGTAGCCGTGTTTGGCGATCAGTCCGGCGGCGGTGGAGGAGACCGCGAAACCGAGGTTGATCGCCCAGTAGTTGAGGGAGAACGCGCGGACCCGGTCCTCCGGGGCGACGATGTCCGCCATCATCGCCTGCACCGCGGGCCGGGAGGCGTTGGACGCCATGCCGACCAGGCCAGCCACCACGGCGATCGCCACCGGATCGGTCATGAACCCCAGCAGCGCCACCGAAGCCGCCGTGGCCACCTGCGCGACCAGCATCGTCGGCCGCCGCCCGAGCCGGTCGGCGAGCACCCCGGCGCCCACCGACGAGATCACCCCACCCAGCCCGTACAGCGCGCCGACCAGCCCCGCGTACGAGGCCGAGTAGCCGCGCTCGACGGTGAGGTAGAGCGCCAAGAACGTGGCGACGAACGAACCCAGCCGGTTGACCAGCGTGCTGGTCCAGAGCCACCAGAACTGCCGGGGCAGGCCGGAGACGCTCTCCACGGCGGCCCGCCGGACCCGGGACAGACCCCGGGGCCGAGGCTCGATGATGGGCGCGGACATGACATTTCCCCCTGGTGCGATGGCCTTCTGGAGGCGATGCGGTAAGTGGCGCAGTCGCCATGCGCACACTACAAACCGGACGGTCAGTCAGCCACTCAATTGACCGGAAGCGTCAAACGTCACCGGGCCCCCGCCCCCCTGTCCGCGCAGGTGACAGCCGCGCGCCGGCCCACCCTCCGGCGTCGATTACGCTCGACCGCATGGCCACCGCACCGTACAAGCTGATCCTGCTCCGCCACGGCGAGAGTGAGTGGAACGCGAAGAACCTGTTCACCGGCTGGGTGGACGTCAACCTCAACGAGAAGGGTGAGAAGGAGGCGGTCCGCGGCGGAGAGCTGCTCAAGGAGGCCGGCCTGCTCCCCGACGTCGTGCACACCTCCCTCCAGAAGCGCGCCATCCGCACCGCGCAGATGGCCCTGGAGTCCGCCGACCGGCACTGGATTCCGGTCCACCGCAGCTGGCGGCTGAACGAGCGCCACTACGGCGCGCTGCAGGGCAAGGACAAGGCGCAGACCCTGGCCGAGTTCGGCGAGGAGCAGTTCATGCTCTGGCGCCGCTCGTACGACACCCCGCCGCCCCCGCTGGCGGACGGCACCGAGTTCTCCCAGTCGGACGACCCGCGCTACGCGTCGATCCCGCCGGAGCTCCGCCCGAAGACGGAGTGCCTCAAGGACGTCGTCACCCGCATGCTGCCGTACTGGTACGACGGCATCGTCCCGGACCTGCTCGCCGGCCGCACGGTGCTGGTCGCCGCCCACGGCAACAGCCTCCGCGCCCTGGTCAAGCACCTCGACCAGGTCTCCGACGCCGACATCGCCGGCCTGAACATCCCCACCGGCATCCCGCTCGCCTACGAGCTCGACGCCGACTTCCGCCCGCTCACCCCCGGCGGCACCTACCTCGACCCGGAGGCCGCCAAGGCCGCCATCGAGGCCGTGAAGAACCAGGGCAAGAAGAAGTAAGCCCTCGCCTGCTCACCCCCGCCCGCGGCCCCGGCCGCCGGCGGGGGTTTTGCGTCCCGCGGCCCGGATGCGGTCCCGAACGGGAGTGGAACCATGAGAGAGGCGCAACCGGCGTCTGTCCGAGGCCCCCTCGGCGGACGCCGTCCAGCGGGTCCACGAACGGGCCGGACACACGGCGGACGAGATCCATCCCGTACCGCTCAGCGTCTGACCCGCCGCCCGGAAACCCAGGAACCCCCCAAACCCAGCCCCACGGCAACGCAGCAGCTCAGCAGTAGCGGGACGCAGCGACGCCGCACCGCAGAAATACGGTCGCGGCCCCGGTCCGCCCGATCGCTCTGATCGGGCGGACCGGGGCCGCGATGTCACCGTGCCGTTGTCGTGCCGTTGTCGTGCCGTGGCGGCAGCCGCTCGTCAGCAGCTGCCACCGCATTGGCACGGCCCGCCGGACTGGCAGCCGCAACTGCAACCGGGGCCGCAACCGCACGCGCCGAGGAGCGGGAGCAGCGGCCGGTCGACGGCCGTCGGCTCGTCCTGGGACGCGGGGGTCGGGGAGTCCGCCGTGAGTGCCATGTATTCGCCTCCTTGGGGTCACCTGGTGCCTATTGCAAGCCCGGGTGCGCAGGCGCGTCAACGGCGCGTGGGCGCACGTTACGCGCCCTCCACCGCCGTCTGCGGGGAGAGCTCGTCGGCGTGCTCGCCGGTCACCAGGTAGACGACGCGCTTGGCCACGGAGACCGCGTGGTCCGCGAAGCGCTCGTAGTAGCGGCCCAGCAGGGTCACGTCCACGGCCGTCTCGATGCCGTGCTTCCAGCGGTCGTCCATCAGGTGCTGGAACAGGGCGCGGTGCAGCAGGTCCATGGCGTCGTCGTCCTGCTCCAGCTGGAGCGCCAGGTCGACGTCCTTGGTGATGATGACCTCGCCGGCCTTGGCCATCAGGCGCTGCGCCAACTGCCCCATCTCCAGGATGGTGGCGTGCAGATCGCGCGGCACGGCCCGCTGCGGGAAGCGCAGCCGGGCCAGCTTGGCGACGTGCTGGGCCAGATCGCCGGAGCGCTCCAGATCGGCGCTCATCCGCAGGGAGGTGACGACGATCCGCAGGTCGGTGGCGACCGGCTGCTGGCGGGCCAGCAGGGCGATGGCCCGCGCCTCCAGGTCGCGCTGGAGGTCGTCGACCTTCTCGTCGGCGGCGATGACGTTTTCGGCCAGCTTCAGGTCCGCATCGAGTATCGCCGTGGTGGCGCGCCCGATCGCGGAGCCGACGAGCCGGGCCATCTCGACCAGGCCCTCGCTGATCGAGTCCAGCTCCTCGTGGTACGCGTCCCGCATCAGTGACCTTCTCTCGCTTCGAGGATTCCGAGTGCTTCGGGGGATTCCGGGGAGTGTGGGGGATGGTGCGTGGTGATGAGTGGGGGGTGGCCGTTGCGCCTACGCTCCCACGGACCGGCCGCCGACGGGTCCCCGCACCTTCAATGTGCGGCCGGATCACGACGTGCGGGGCCATCGGGGGTGAACCACCACCGACCTGAAGGTGAACTCTGGGAGACGCCGCTGCGGCCGCGAGGGCGCCCCGGCGGTCCCGCCGTCGCGGTGGGTGAACCGACCCCGACGCCTCGGTGAACTCTGGGCGAAGGGTGCCCGAGCAGCAGCTCCGAGCGCTGGGGGAGTGTCGGTCCCGGCACATACTCTGGATTCATGAACGTGGACGCGGCCGTCGCCGCGATGGCAGCGATAGCCGGGCTCTGCACCGGCGTCTTCGCCATGCTGGCGTTCCGCTGGAGTGAGCGGGACCAGGCCAAGCCCACCCGTACGTCCCTGCACACCGAGGCGGTCCTGCCGCCCGGTGTCGACACCGTCCTGTCGGTGCTGCGCTCCTCCGCCGTCGTCCTCGACGAGGCCGACACGGTGGTCAAGGCCAGCTCCGCGGCGTACGCGCTCGGGTTGGTCCGCGGTGGTCGGCTCGCCGTCGAGCCGATGCTCCAGATGGCTCGCGACACCCGCCGGGACGGGGAGATACGTCAGGTGGAGCTGGACCTGCCGCGCCGCGGCACCGGCCGCGGGGACGCCCTCGCGGTCTCCGCCCGGGTCGCCCCGCTCGGCTCCCGGCTGGTCCTGCTGCTGGTCGAGGACCTCACGGAGGCCCGCCGCATCGAGGCGGTCCGCCGCGACTTCGTGGCCAACGTCAGCCATGAGCTCAAGACGCCCGTCGGCGCCCTCTCGCTCCTCTCCGAGGCCGTGATGGACGCCAGCGACGACCCGGAGGCGGTCACCCGCTTCGCCGGCCGGATGCAGAACGAGGCCACCCGCCTGACCAACCTCGTCCAGGAACTGATCGACCTCTCCCGGGTGCAGAACGACGACCCGCTGGAGGACTCCGAGTCCGTTCCGGTCGACGAGCTGGTCGCCGAGGCGGTCGACCGCTGCCGCCAGCAGGCCGGCACCAAACAGATCACCATTGCCGCCGGCGGCACCGCCGACCTACAGGTCTGGGGCAGCCGCGGCCAGCTCGCCGCCGCCCTGGGCAACCTCGTAGAGAACGCCGTCAACTACTCCCCGGCGCGCACCCGCGTCGGGATCGCGGGCCGCCGGGTCTCCGCACCCGGTGGCGACCTGATCGAGATCGCGGTGACCGACCAGGGCATCGGGATATCCGAGAAGGACCGGGACCGCATCTTCGAGCGGTTCTACCGCGTGGACCCGGCGCGCTCGCGCGCCACCGGCGGGACCGGCCTCGGCCTCGCCATCGTCAAACACGTGGCCGCCTCGCACGGCGGGGAGGTCACGGTCTGGAGCGCTGAGGGACAGGGCTCCACCTTCACCTTGCGTCTCCCGGAAGCCGGCGCCGTCCGCGATCGCGAACGGCCCTCGGACCTGACTGCGGAGGGCCTCGACGACGAGGACCGCCCGTACGAGACCTTCAACGATCCGCTCCCAGCTCACCCAGCCCCGGAGGTCCTTCCGTGACCCGAGTGCTTGTCGTCGAGGACGAGGAATCGTTCAGCGATGCACTGTCTTACATGCTCCGCAAGGAGGGCTTCGAGGTCGCTGTGGCGGCCACCGGCCCCGACGGCCTGGACGAGTTCGAGCGCAACGGCGCCGATCTCGTCCTGCTGGACCTGATGCTGCCGGGGCTGCCCGGCACCGAGGTCTGCCGCCAGCTGCGCGGCCGCTCCAACGTCCCGGTCATCATGGTGACCGCCAAGGACAGCGAGATCGACAAGGTCGTCGGTCTCGAAATAGGGGCCGACGACTACGTCACCAAGCCGTTCTCGTCCCGCGAACTGGTCGCCCGGATCCGCGCGGTGCTGCGCCGCCGTGGCGAGCCGGAGGAGGTCGCCCCGCAGGCGCTGGAGGCCGGCCCGGTCCGGATGGACGTGGACCGGCACGTCGTCACGGTCTCCGGCGGCAAGGTCGACCTGCCGCTCAAGGAGTTCGACCTCCTGGAGATGCTGCTGCGCAACGCCGGCCGGGTGCTGACCCGGATGCAGTTGATCGACCGCGTCTGGGGCGCCGACTACGTGGGCGACACCAAGACCCTCGACGTCCACGTGAAGCGGCTGCGCGCCAAGATCGAGCCCGACCCGGGGGCCCCGCGCTATCTGGTGACGGTCCGCGGCCTGGGCTACAAGTTCGAGCCGTAAGCCGCACCGGCGATCGACGCACGTGAAGGGGCGCTCCTCCGGACGGGAGGGGCGCCCCTTCACGTGGCTTACGCGGTGCGGGCCTCAGTGACCGGCGTGCGCCGACTCCGAGGGCTTACCGGAGCCGCTTGGGCTGGCCGAGTTGCTCGGCGTGCCCGACTGCGAGGGCTTACCGCTCGCGGAGGTGGACGGCTGCGGCGTCACCGACGGGCCGTAGCTCTCGAAGATGTTCTTCGCCGGGACGACGTAGGCCCCGATCTTCACCTTGCCGGCGGCGCTGAAGCTGAACGTCAGCGGCTGGAGGTTGCCGTCCTGGACGGCCTCCCGGCCGCTCTCCAGTACGGCGCTGGCGTTGCCCTTGCCGCCGATCACGGCGGAGCCACCGGCCGGCACGTCGATCTTGGCGGACGACAGCTTGGCCGACTGGCCGGTGCCGTCGACCACGATCCCGGTCAACTGCTGGTCCTTGGTGCCGCTGTTGAACACCGTGGCGGTGATCGCAGCCGGGCCCGTGGCGTTGACGTCGGGCTGGGTGACGACGCTGACGTTCTGGATCTTGATGTCGCCGACGCTGGTCTCGGCGTTGTCCGGCTTGACCTCCAGCGTCTGGGCGTCGTTCCCGGCACCGCACGCGGAAAGGGTGGCGATGGAGAGCGAGAGGACGGTGGCGGCGAGGACGCCGCGTCGAAGGCTGCGGCTCACGGCGGCGGCATCTCCTTGACGAGCTACGGCGGCCGAACGTTCGTGCCCGGTCGCGGATGGACGGCTGGGGCGACGTTGCGCACGCGTCATGGCGACGGGCACGTAAAGCCGCCCTAAGGGTGGGTCAGCGCCGCTAGGTTACCGAGCCGTCCTCGCGGTGCCGCACCCGACCCGCCTCCTACGCGATCACGCACCTCCCGGCCGGCCCGGTCCGCCCACCGCGGCGGTGCCGACCGAGCGGTCCGAAGACCCCCCGGACGGGATTTCCGTAACGCGATCTCGGGCGGATCTCGGTGGCGATCTCCGGAGAACTGGGTGGCATATTCGGCAGGCGGCTGTTCGAGTGGCGGCCGTGGTGTTTCCCCCGGTGAAAAGCGGTATTCACAAGGAATGCACATGCCGCCAGAAATTGATCACACACCGCCGTGTGGGGCCGTTGATCAATTTCGGGAATCGCGCCCGAGTCGCCGGCAAGCATCCGAACGGAGTAGCGGAACTCGCTCATGTGGATCGGTGCAAATCGGGACGTTCAACCCGTTGATCATTGTGTTTCCGGTGTGCCGTGGGCGGCATTCAGTGCCCCCGGGAAGCCCCTCCGACCTGCGAATACCTGCACCAAGAGCCCCCTCGAAGCACGTTCCGGTCGCTGTTGTCAAGCCCCGAGATATGCCCTGACCTGCGAAAACGCCATTCAGAACGGCCCGTTCCCGTGTTAGCATGGATAGCCACGGAAGGGGTACCTGTCACATGACGTTCAAGGTTGGCGACACCGTGGTCTATCCCCATCACGGGGCCGCGCTGATCGAGGCCATCGAAACTCGCCAGATCAAAGGCGTGGACAAGACCTACTTGGTGCTGAAGGTCGCCCAGGGCGACTTGACTGTTCGTGTGCCAGCGGACAACGCGGAGTTCGTCGGCGTACGCGATGTGGTTGGTCAGGACGGACTGGATCGGGTCTTCGAGGTGCTGCGTGCACCGTATGCCGAAGAGCCGACGAACTGGTCCCGTCGCTACAAGGCAAATCTTGAGAAGCTCGCTTCTGGCGACGTGATCAAGGTCGCCGAGGTCGTCCGTGACCTGTGGCGACGTGAGCGCGAGCGCGGACTCTCCGCCGGTGAGAAGAGGATGCTCGCCAAGGCCCGCCAGATTCTGGTGAGCGAGCTGGCCCTCGCGGAGAACACCAACGAAGACAAGGCCGAGGCCCTGCTCGACGAGGTCCTCGCGTCCTGACGACGCGCACGGCTGACTGTGGCGACGCAGTGTGACGACGACACGATGTGACGACGGCGCAGTGTGACGACACAGCAGCAACGTAGCAATGCCGCGGTGCCCGAGTGACGACCCCCGAACGGAGGGTCTGTTGCCGGGCGCTGCGGCATATCTGCGGGCGGTGCGTGGGAAGGCCGGACGCCGAGCCGGCGGCGGCTTCCTCGGTGAAGCCCGCCGGACCCTCCCCCAAGCTCTGCGAGCAGGGGGTGCGTCCAGTGGCGTGCCGGGCTCGGGCTGCTGCCCCGACCGCTGTCACGGAAGGGTTCCGGTCAAGGCATAACGCCCGGCACTCCCAGGCCATACCCACCTCGCCCGAGGAAACAAACCTGTCTGCCCCAATTCCGGGTTCGCCCGGACTCCGGAGCCATCGATGTCAGATTCCTCCCGCCCGGCCCGTACCGCCGCGGTTATCCCCGCCGCCGGCCGCGGTGTCCGGCTCGGTCCCGGCACCCCCAAGGCGCTGCGCACCCTCGGCGGCACCCCGATGCTGGTCCACGCGGTCCGTGCGATGGCCGCCTCGCGGGCCGTCACGCACATCGTCGTGGTCGCCCCGCCGGACGGCCCCGACGAGGTCCGCCGCCTGCTGGACGCCCATCCGCTCGCCGACCGCACCGAACTGACCGTGGTCCCCGGCGGTGCCACCCGCCAGGAATCCGTCCGGCTCGGGCTGGCCGCGCTGCCGGACGGTATCGACGTGGTGCTGGTCCATGACGCGGCGCGTCCGCTGGTGCCGGTCGAGACCGTGGACGCGGTGATCGAGGCGGTCCGCGCCGGCGCCCCGGCCGTGGTTCCCGCGCTTCCGCTGGCCGACACCGTCAAGCAGGTCGAGCCGCGCCCCCAGGGCACCCCGGAGCCGGTGGTCGGCACCCCGGAGCGGTCGCTGCTGCGCGCCGTGCAGACCCCGCAGGGCTTCGACCTGTCGACGCTGCACAAGGCGCACGAGGCCGTCGTGGAGGGCGAGGGGGCCACCGACGACGCCGGGCTGGTGGAGCGGCTCGGGGAGCCGGTGGTGCTCGTCCCGGGCCACGAGGAAGCGTTCAAGGTGACCCGGCCGCTGGACCTCGTCCTGGCCGAGGCCGTACTCGCCCGGAGGAGGGCCACCGATGGCTACGTCTGATGCGTCAGCTGACACGTCCGCGCAGATTCCCGTACTGCCCGGCCTGCCCCTCGTCGGGGTCGGTACCGATGTGCACGCCTTCGAGCAGGGGCGCCCGCTGTGGTGCGCCGGGCTGCTCTGGGACGCCGCGGAGAGCGACGGCTTCGGCCTGGCCGGGCACAGCGACGGCGACGTGGCCGCGCACGCCGCGTGCGACGCGCTGTTCTCCGCGGCCGGCATCGGTGACCTCGGCGCGCACTTCGGCACCTCCCGCCCGGAGTGGTCCGGTGCCTCCGGGGTGACGCTGCTGGCCGAGGCGGCGCGGATCGTGCGGGCCGAGGGGTTCGCCATCGGCAACGTCGCGGTGCAGGTCATCGGCGTCCGGCCGAAGGTCGGCAAGCGCCGGGACGAGGCGCAGCGGGCGCTGTCGGCGGCGGTCGGGGCACCGGTCTCGATCTCCGGCACCACGACGGACGGGCTGGGGCTGACCGGTCGCGCCGAGGGGCTGGCCGCGATCGCCACCGCCCTGGTGGTGCGCACCGGCTGAGGCTGCCTGTGGGGCGAACCGGGGCGTTCCGCCGATCGGGCCGCACCCTGCGGGAATGTCCGGCGCCGCAAAGGGCGTTGAGGAAGAATCCGGGGTAGTGGTGTCCATCGGAAGCCCATGGTTCGGCCCGCGGGAAGGATCCTTCGTGACTGCAACGCTCTCCGACAACCTCAAGGAGCTGCTCGACTCCCCGGTCTTCGTGACGGTGGGGACGATCCAGCCGGACGGCAGCCCCCAGCTCTCCCCGGTCTGGGTGAAGCGGGACGGCGACGACCTGCTGATCTCGACGACCGTCGGGCGCCGGAAGGAGCGGAACCTCCGCCGCGACCCGCGGGTCTCGGTCGTGCTCCAGCCCTTCGAGGCGCCGTACAGCTACGCCGAGATCCGCGGCGAGGCCAGCCTCAGTACCGAGGGCGGGCAGGAGCTGATCGACGAGCTGTCGTTGAAGTACACCGGCAAGCCGTACGCGGAGTTCAACCCGGCCTCGGCCGACGACGACCAGCGGGTCGTGGTCCGGATCACCCCGCGGAAGGTGGTCGGGCGCATCTGAGCCTTTTCCCCCGGGCGGCGGAGCGTCGCCGCCCGGACGAACTCCGTACGGAATAACCGGCGAATCGGACAGCTGCGATGCTTCCGTGTCCCCGTGCTCAATAGGGCACGGGGCACTCCCGCATTCCGACTACCCTGGTCCCGTGACGATTCGCCTATACGACACCAGCGCCCGGCAGATTCGCGATTTCACCCCGCTTCGGCCGGGCTGTGTCTCGATCTACCTCTGTGGTGCGACCGTGCAGGCTGCACCGCACATCGGGCACATCCGGTCCGGGCTCAACTTCGACATCATGCGCCGCTGGTTCGCCTACCGCGGCTACGACGTGACGTTCGTCCGCAACGTCACGGACATCGACGACAAGATCATCCAGAAGTCGGCCGAGCAGGGCCGCCCGTGGTGGGCGATCGGGTACGAGAACGAGGTCGCCTTCAACACGGCCTACGACACCCTCGGCTGCCTGCGCCCCACCTACGAGCCGCGCGCCACCGGCCACATCCCCGAGATGATCGAGATGATGCGGGGCCTGATCGAACGCGGCCACGCCTACGCCGCCGACGGCAACGTCTACTTCGACGTGCGGTCCTTCCCGGAGTACCTCCAGCTCTCCAACCAGGAGTTGGCCAACCTCCTCCAGCCGTCCGGCGAGGGCGAGACCGGCAAGCGGGATCCGCGCGACTTCGCCATGTGGAAGGCCGCCAAGGAGGGCGAGCCCAGCTGGGACACCCCCTGGGGCCGCGGCCGTCCGGGCTGGCACCTGGAGTGCTCGGCGATGGCCCACAAGTACCTCGGCACGGCCTTCGACATCCACGGCGGCGGCGTCGACCTGGTCTTCCCGCACCACGAGAACGAGATCGCACAGGCCAAGGCGTACGGGGACGACTTCGCCGCGTACTGGTCGCACAACGCCTGGGTGACCATGAGCGGCGAGAAGATGTCCAAGTCGCTGGGCAACTCCGTGCTGGTCTCGGAGATGGTCAAGCGCTGGCGGCCGATCGTGCTGCGCTACTACCTCGGCACCCCGCACTACCGCTCGATGATCGAGTACAGCGAGGAGGCGCTGCGCGAGGCCGAGTCGGCGTTCGCCCGGATCGAGGGGTTCGTCCAGCGCGTCGTGGAGAAGGCCGGGAAGGTCATTGAGCCCGCGGCCGAGGTGCCGCCGGCGTTCGCCGAGGCGATGGACGACGACCTGGGCGTCCCGCAGGCGCTGGCCATCGTGCACACCACCGTCCGGCAGGGCAATTCCGCGCTGACCGCCGACGACAAGGAGTCCGCGGTGGCCCGGCTCGCCGAGGTGCGGGCGATGCTCGGGGTGCTCGGCCTGGACCCGCTCGACGAGCGCTGGTCGGGCGGCGGTGCGGACCGCGGCGAGGACCTGCACGGGGTCGTGGACTCCCTCGTCCGGCTCGTTCTGGAACAGCGGCAGAGCGCCCGGGTCCGCAAGGACTACGCCACCGCCGACGCCATCCGCGACCAGCTCCAGCAGTCCGGTCTGACCATCGAGGACACCCCGTCGGGTCCGCGCTGGTCGCTGTCCTGAGCCGGGCCCCGGGGACCGTCCCGGGGGCCGGCCGCACCCCCGGCCACCAGCCGGATTCGCCCTTCCCGGTGGCTGCGGGCGACACTCAATCCATACGTACGTATCCACTCCACGTCGCGAGACGTCGAGAGCAGTGAAGAAACAGGTGACCCATGGCCGGCAACAGCCAGCGCAGGAACCGCCGCATGTCGAACAAGAAGGGCGCTCAGGTCGGCAGTGGCGGTAAGCGGCGCCGGTCCCTGGAGGGCAAGGGCCCGACCCCGCCCGCGTCCGCCCGCAAGGGGCATGTGAAGAACCGCGTCGCCAACGCCAAGGCGAAGCAGGCCGCGAGCCGCCGCCCGGCCCCGCGGCGTGGTGGCGCCAAGGGCACCGCGGAGCTGGTTGTCGGCCGCAACCCGGTCGTCGAGGCGCTGCGCGAGGGCGTGCCCGCGACCATCCTGTACGTGCAGCAGTTCATCGACAACGACGAGCGGGTGCGCGAGGCGCTCCAGCTCGCCAACGAGCTGGGGCTGAACCTCCTGGAGGCGCCGCGGGCCGAGCTCGACCGGATGACGAACGGCCTCAACCACCAGGGCCTGGTCGCGCAGATCCCGCCGTACGAGTACGCGCACCCCGAGGACCTGTCCGCGGCCGCCTTCGACGAGGGTGCGGACCCGCTGATCGTCGCGCTGGACGGCGTCACCGACCCGCGCAACCTGGGCGCGGTGGTCCGGTCCGTGTCGGCCTTCGGCGGCCACGGCGTGGTCGTCCCGGAGCGTCGGGCGGCCGGGATGACGGCCGGTGCCTGGAAGACGTCGGCGGGCACCGCGGCCCGTACGCCGGTGGCCCGGGCCACCAACCTGACCCGGGCCCTGGAGTCGTACCAGAAGGCCGGACTGACGGTGGTCGGTCTGGCCGCTGACGGGGACGTGGAGCTCCAGGACCTGGAGGTCCTGGACGGCCCGGTCGTCATCGTCGTCGGCAGCGAGGGCAAGGGCCTGTCGCGGCTCGTCAGCGAGACCTGTGACCTGCGCGTGCGGATTC
Source organism: Streptomyces sp. RGM 3693 (assembly GCF_050471125.1). NCBI lineage: Bacteria > Bacillati > Actinomycetota > Actinomycetes > Kitasatosporales > Streptomycetaceae > Streptomyces > Streptomyces sp. RGM 3693. The sequence goes on along the minus strand of NZ_JBMPPQ010000005.1, from coordinate 125,189 downwards.
CGATGCCGGGTGGCGCGGAGTCGCTGAACGCCGGTGTCGCGGCCGGTGTGGTGCTCTGGGAGGCGGCGCGCCGCCGCGGCTGACCGTGGCCGTCGCCGGGTGTTCCCGGCCGTGCCCGGGCCGGGTGGCGCCACACCGCCGCCCGGCCCGGGGCACAACATGACGCTCCGTGTGTCCTCGCCGTATCACGTGATCTTTTGACGGGTCTCGGACAGATCGGGCCGGTCAAGGCAGTGTCTTAACCGCGGGTCACTCGGTTAGATGAGCGTGGACACCAGAACACCCCGCACGCCTACGGGGGGACGCTCGTCGAGTTTCGAAGACGAGCCGGTCCTGAGCTCGGTCAAGGTGCCGTGCGATCCCGCGCAGGTCATCGTCAACCACGCCAGCTTCCGCGTACAGCTCGCCGCTCCCGTGGTCGCCGGCGCCCTGGCCGAGACCGCGCGCGTCCCCGCCCTCCGGGGATCGCCGCCCAGACGCCGCACGCCCGTGGTCTGGAGCGGCCGCACCGAACCGGGCAGCGCGGCCGGCGCCACCACCCAGCTCCTGCACGCGGTGCGCGACGCGGGCGTCGGCCTGGACTCCGGCCCGGCCGAGGACATCGGCACGACCCAGGTCCTGCCCCGGGTCCGGCTCGGCGACAGCCCCGCCTCCACCGTCATCGGCCAGCGCGGCCCCGTCGACGGCGAGGACACCCTGCCGCGCGGCACCCGCGCCCTGCCCGGACCGTTCCCCGGCCCGCGGTACGACGACGGCGCGGACGGTGCCGACGACGAGCGGTTCGAGGCGCGCGAGCTCCATGACACCGGGGCCAGACGGCGCGGCGGCGACAGCGTGCGGCACGCGTACTACCCCGGCCGCCGGATGAACCTCGGCGTCGTCCTGCTGCCGCTGCGGATCTTCCTCGGCCTGATCTCCGTCTACGCCGGCATGGGCAAGCTCTGCGACCCCGTCTACTTCGACGGCGGCCAGCGCGGCTCGATGGTCACCTGGCTGCTCTCCCTCCACCCCTGGGAACTGGCCGTTCCGCTGCGGGACTTCGCGGTCGCGCACCCGATCGGCGCCGGGCTGACGGTGGCCTTCCTCCAGGTCGTGGTGGGCGTGCTGACCATCTGCGGACTGTGGCAGCGGGTCGCCGCCTCGTTCGGCGCGCTGCTCTCCGCGGCGTTGCTGATGACCGTCAGCTGGCGCACCCTCCCCGCCTACGACGCCCCCGACATCATTTACCTCGCCGCCTGGAGCCCGCTGATCATCGCGGGTGCCCCGGTCTACTCCATGGACGCCCGGCTCGCCGGTGAGGCGTGGCGGCGGCTCGGCCCGCGCGTCGAGGTCGGGGCGCTGCGCCGCCGGGTGCTGCGCCGCGGCGCCGTGATGACCGCGGTGGTGGCCGGCCTGACCCTGCTCATCGGCTCCCTGTTGGGCGGTGCCGTACGGACCGCGCGGGTCCCGACCGTGCCGCGGCCCGGCGAGCCCGCGATCAACAACCTTCCCGGCTCGCCCCTGCCCAGCCCCGGCCACGGCGCCTCCCGCCCAGGCCACCACACCCCCCACCACCCCGGCACGCCCGCCACCGGCGCCTCCCACCAGACCCACCAGCCGGGCCTGCCGTCGGCCTCGGCCCCCGGCACCCCCTCGGCCGGTGGCCGCACCAGCGGCTCGGCCCGCCGGCCCGGCGCGACCACCAGTGCCCCGCAGCACTCGGCCCCGGCCCACGCCCCGGCCCGCACCCAGACGCCGGGCACCGGCGGCGGTACGACGGGCAGCTCCAGCAGCGGCACCCCCGGCGGCGACTCCGGCCGCGGCGGCACCCTCGGCGGACTGCTGGGCTGACCCCTTACGGGACCGGCACCCGGTCCGTACGACCCGTCCCCGATCGCTCCGATCCCTCACGGCCCCAGGGCCGGGGGTGGTGGGCGGTCGGGGACGACTGCGTTGATCGGGAGGACTGCGTGGCGCCTGCGTCGAGCGGCCGCTGGCGGCGGTGCGGCGCGTCGCGTTGGGGGCGCGTCCGGGTGGGGGTGCGGCGCGTTGGGGAGAGGTGCGGCGTCGGTGGGTGCCCGGGAGCGTCGCGGGCGCAGGGGGCGGCTCAAGGGCCGCGGGGAGCGTGCGCGGCCCTGGGGCTCAACGGGCCTGTGCGGCGAACTCCCTGGCGGCCTCGGTGAGGTCCTTGGCGGTGTCGATGGCGCGCCAGTAGGCGCCCTGGGGGAGCGGATAGCCGGCCAGTCGGCGTTCCCGGGCGAGGCGCGGGAAGGTGGTGCGCTCGTGGTCGCCCTGGGTGGGCAGCAACTCGGAGAAGACCGAGGAGAAGACGTAGACGCCCGCGTTGATCAGATACGGGGAGGGCGGGGCCTCGATGAAGTCCAGGACGTGCCCGAAGGCGTCCGTCTCGACGGCGCCCCAGGGGATGCGCGGGCGGGCCAGCGCCAGGGTGGCCGCGGCGTCGCGCTCGTGGTGGAAGGCGGCCATCTCGCGGAGCGGGAAGCGGGTCCAGACGTCGCCGTTGGTGGCGTACCAGGGCTCGTCCGGGCAGGGCAGGGAACCGGCGGCGTGCTTCAGACCGCCGCCGCGGCCCAGCGGCTCGGGCTCCACAACGGTCGTGACGCGCAAGGGGAGTTGGGTCCGGTCCAGCCAGTCCTGGAGGACCTCGGCGAGGTGCCCGCAGGAGATGACGGCGTCGGTGACGCCCTCCTCGGCGAGCCAGTTCAGCTGATGGCCGATGATCGGGGTCCCGGTGCCGGGAATCTCGACCATCGGCTTGGGTCGGTCGTCGGTGTACGGGCGGAGACGGGAGCCCTGGCCGCCGGCCAGGACCACGGCCTGCGTGGGGTACGAATGCGGGGCGCCGGTCATGGTTCGCACCCTATGCGGTGCGAGCGACGGTCACTGGGCGGCGGCCACGCCGGTGGCGAAGGAGGTGTCGCAGACCGGGCGGGAGAACGCCTGGGCGCGGTGTGCGGCGCCGTACTTGGCGACCGCGGCGCGGCCGAGGGCACGGGCGATGGAGGCGCAGTGCTTGGCCAGCGAGGGCCGGGCGGTGGTGGCCTCCTGGAGGTGCGTCAGGGCGACGCCGGGGTCCTTCTCCTGGAGTTCCACCAGGAGGCGGTCCCGGAGGACGTCCTGGGCGGCGCGGGGGCCGGCCTGGGTGGAGACCTTCCCGGAGGAGGCGGCGAGTACCTGCGACTCGGAGGTCTTCGACGCCCACGGGACGCGGGTGACCGCGAGGGTCCCGGAGAGCACGAGGACGACGGGCAGGACGAGGGCGAGAGTTCGGCCGATACGGCGGGCTGCGGAGTTCACGGTCGCGATGGTAGCGAGAGGTGATGATTTGGCGACATTCGGTCACCTTATTGGGGGACGGAATGGCTCGTCGGTGCGGTTGTTGGGTTGACGCACTGGTACGAAAAACCGCCTCCGGGGCGGATTTTGCGGGGTGTGGCGGGGTCTGCGGCATGACCCTCCGGGCTTGCTGGCGCGGGTCCGCCGTGGTCCGGACGCGCCGCGGCGGCGATGTGGGGGCGCGCAATACCCCACACCGCCGCCGCGGTAAACCCGCCCGGGGCGGGGCCCGGTGGCCCCGCCCGGCCCGTCGACCGTCAGCCGGCCGGCAGGGTCAGCCGGTCAGTCGCTTTCCCGTCGAGGTGGAGAAGACGTGGGTCTCGCCCGGCTGCGGGACCACGTGCAGCCGGGCGCCCTTGGCCGGGACCTGGCGGCCGTTGACCCGTACGACCAGGTCCTTGACCGTCCCGCCGACCTCGGCCGTTCCGTAGACGTAGCCGTCGGCGCCTAGTTCCTCGACGACGTTGACCGTCACTGGCAGGCCGGCCGGGGCGTCCGTGGCCTCCTTGGACAGCGACTTGGCGGCCGCGCCGTTCTGCTCGACGACGTCGAAGTGCTCGGGCCGGATGCCGACCGTCACGGTCTGGTCGCCCTCGGCGCCGGCCAGTGCGTCCCGGCTGACCGGCACCACGCTGTTGCCGAACTTCACCCCGCCGTCGGTGATCGGCACCTCGATGAGGTTCATGGCGGGCGAGCCGATGAAGCCGGCCACGAAGAGGTTGGCCGGGCGGTCGTACATGTTGCGCGGCGAGTCGACCTGCTGGAGCAGCCCGTCCTTGAGGACCGCGACCCGGTCGCCCATGGTCATGGCCTCTACCTGGTCGTGGGTGACGTAGACGGTGGTGATGCCGAGGCGGCGCTGGAGCCCGGCGATCTGCGTACGGGTCTGCACCCGCAGTTTGGCGTCCAGGTTGGACAGCGGCTCGTCCATGAGGAACACCTGGGGCTCGCGGACGATGGCGCGGCCCATCGCGACCCGCTGCCGCTGGCCGCCGGAGAGCGCCTTCGGCTTGCGCCCCAGGTATTCCGTCAGGTCCAGGATCCTCGCCGCGTCCTCGACCTTCTGCCGGATCTCGGCCTTCGGCACGCCGGCGATCTTGAGGGCGAAGCCCATGTTGTCGGCGACCGACATGTGCGGGTACAGCGCGTAGTTCTGGAACACCATGGCGATGTCCCGGTCCTTGGGCGGCAGGTGGGTGACGTCCCGGTCACCGATGCGGATGGCGCCCTCGTCGACGTCCTCCAGCCCCGCGAGCATCCGCAGCGAGGTGGATTTGCCGCATCCGGAGGGCCCGACGAGAACGAGGAACTCGCCGTCCTCGATGGTGATGTCGAGCTTGTCGACGGCGGGCTTGTCGGAACCCGGGTAGATCCGGGTTGCCTGGTCGTACGTGACCGTTGCCATGGTGTGTCCCTTCACCGGCAGGAACGTGCCGGACGATCCGAGTAAAGGAGTGGGCGGCCCGCCGCCGGGGAGGCGCACCACGCGAAGTGGTGTAGTCCACAGCGGCAAACCGCTGGTGACGCTACCTGCGCCGGAGCCGGGTGTCAGTAGGCGCGCGGTCACGAAATGCGGTCGTTCGGCGGGGCGCGGCGCGATGCCGGGGCTGTGGGATGGCTATGGCGTGTCTGCGGCGTACCTGCGGCGGGGAGGGTGAGGCGAGGGGCTTACGGGGGGGCGACGACGGAGCGGTCGCCGAATAAGGCAACGGGCATCGGGCGCGCCTAGGTACACTTCATCCGGCACGCCTCCTTAGCTCAGCTGGCCAGAGCACCGCTCTTGTAAAGCGAAGGTCGTCGGTTCGAATCCGACAGGGGGCTCTGCGTACGGGGCGCTGACCTGGGAGTTCTCTCCCGGGAGGCGTCTTATTCGGCCTCGGACTCCTTGTCCGGGGCCGTTTGCGTGTGTGGTGCGTGGGCGGATGAGACACCAGGGCCGGGCTCGGCTGCGGATTTTCCGGCACCGTCCGCTACGGCTACGGCTACGGCTACGGCTTCGGCTCCGGGCGGCTCGCAGTGTGGAGCGGATGCGCTGGCGCGTGGCCGGGGTGACGACGCGGCGGAAGGGGGCCGGCTCGGCGGTGGCGGCCTTCAACACCTTGCGGTGGGAGCGGTGTTCGCGCCCCTTCCAGGGGGGCCTGGGCAAGGTTCCTCGGTCTACCTCAGCGGACAGAACTCCACGGCTACGTCGTACCGCCGGCAGCCCGCGGTCACGCAGTGCGTAGGCAGACCGCCTGTCGCGCGGATCCTGCCCGCTTGCTCCTCGCCCGTGTCCAGGCGAGCGAGAGGTGCTCGTTGCCGATCATTCAGGGGGGACCAGCGATGCATGGCATCAGCTCACCCGGCTCGACTCGGACAGGCGATCAGAGGGACCGGGGTCTGGGGCGGAGCCGCCGAGAGGCGCAGTCGGGAGAGGGCGGCCCCCGCCTCACACCCCCGTATGCCGGGACTCCTTCACGCCGTCCGAGGACACGGACCCCCCGACGACCACCGATCCCCCGCCCCGCCGCCCCCGCGGCGCGATCAGGAACGACAGCGCCACCATCGCCGCGGCCGCCACCGGCACCCATCGCACGTCGGCCAGCCCGATGATCGCGCCCCCGATCGCTCCCGCTGCCCCGGTACCGAGGTAGAGCCCGGAGATGTTGAGCGCGAGCGCGGTCATGCCGACCTGGGGGCCGACCGTCGCCAGGATGCTGCCCTGGATGGGCGGCGGGAAGCCCCACGCGAAGACCGAGTACAGGGCGACCACGACCCCCAGCGCGACGGACCCGCCGGCACCGCTGAACGCGAGCGTCGCCGCCAGGACCAGTGCGACCGCATGGCCTCCGGCCACGATCCGCAGGCTGCGCCGCGGCCCGATGACATCGGCCACCCGGCCCGCCATCAGCGCGCCCACAAGCCCCGTCACACCGACGATGAGCAGCATCACGGAGAGCAGCGCGTAGGAGCCGCCGGCGATCTCGGCGGTGAACTCGCCGAGGTACGTGTAGAACATCAGGCCGCCGCCCGCGAGCAGGAAGGTGACCGTGATCAGGCGGAGCACGGCGGGGTCGCGCAGCGGGCCGAGCCGTTCCCGCAGCGGCGCGGGCGCGCTACCGACGAGCTTCGGCGCGGAGCACAGCAGCCCGAGCGCGGCGACCGCGCCCACCGCGGCGATCAGCCAGAACGTCGCGCGCCAGCCGAGTTCGCCGCCGAGCCACGAGCCGAGCGGCACGCTGGTGAACAGCGCGGTCGTCATACCGGCCGTGACGATGCCGATGTACCGCCCCCGCTTACCCTCGGGCGCGCCCATCGCCGCCATGGTGAAAGCGACCGAGGTCACGATGGCCGCGGCGAGGGCGGCGACGATACGGGCCGCCATCAGGGCCCAGTAGTTGGGTGAGACGGCAGCACCGACGTTACCGAGGACGAAGACCAGCAGGCCCAGGACCATCACGATCCGCTTGGGGAAACGTTCGAAGACGACCGCGAGGGTGGGTGCGCCGAGCGCGTAGACGACGGCGAAGACGGTCACCAGCTGACCGGCGGCCGAGACGCTGACATCCAGGTCGGCGGCGATCGCCTTGAGTACACCGGCGATGATGAATTCATCGGTGGCGGTGGCCAGGAGTGTGAGGAACAGCAGGAACAGCCAGCCGGGAAGGCTGCGTTTCATGGTGGATGGCCCTTCGACTTGCATGGGGAATTACACGGGATGCGGCAGGCAATTAGTGGCACTCGCGCACTCCTGCAATTCCCGCATTCGTCGTGCTCGTCACGCACGTGTAGGACCATAGACCTTGACATCAATGTCAAGGTCAACTCGCGGCCGTGCACCCGCCGTCGGACGCGGCCCCGGGCATCGCCGCCGCCTCGAAGTACGAGCGAATGGCATCGCGTTTATCCGTCAACGCGTCGATACGGCGCTGGATATCGGTGAGTTCATGTGCCAGATTCGCGGCCAGGACAGGGTCGGCGATCGGGCGGAGCGTTTCGCCCGAGCCCGTGAAACAGGGCACGATGTCGCGGATGATCTGGGTGGAGAGCCCCGCCTTGAGCAGATCGCGCACCTGCTCGACCCGCTCGACGGAGCCCTCGGGGTAGCTGCGGTAACCATTGGCTTCCCGGTGCGGGTGGAGCAGGCCCTGCTGTTCGTAGTAGCGCAGCAGCCGGGTGCTGACGCCGGTGCGGAGGGAAAGCGTTCCGATCTTCATGGGGCAGAGAGCTTAACGGCCGGGACCGAACCGGCTCGGGCCCCCCTCACCTCCCCTTCGCGATGTCCCTGATCGCCGCAACCGTACGGTCGATCTCCTCGGGGAATTTCACGATCCCGGCCCCGACGGGCAGGTGCGTGATCGCGTCTATCCCCGCGAAGCACTTGGCGCTCTCAGGTTTTGGCCCGTGGGAAGCGGAGACCACATTCTTTATCCGCTGGCCTGTCCGGCATTTCCACGGTGTCGTTCCGGTCGGCCCTGATGGGCGGGGTGGATGGGGTGGACGGGGTGGATGGGGGCTTCAGGGCGTCGTACGGACACCGGCTTCGGCCAGTGCCGGGTAGTCCGTGTAGCCGCGGTGGTCGCCACCGTAGAAGGTCTCGTGGTCGGCGGGGGCGACGGCGCTGCCGCTCCGGAGTCGTGCCACCAGGTCGGGGTTGGAGATGTACAGGGTGCCGAAGGCCAGGATGTCGGCCAGGCCGTCGTCGATCAGGTGCAGGTCGTCCGGCCCCGAGGGCCAGGAGTCCGGTGTCTCGTGCGGGTTGAGCATGAAGGTGGAGGGCCAGGCGGTGCGCAGGCGGCTGGTGAGCGCGCGGTGACCGGGGAACTCGAAGACGTGGAGGTAGGCCAGGTCGCCCCGCAGTTCGGACACCAGGGCCGTGTACAGGTCGTCGACGTCGGTCTCGGTGAGACCGAAGGCGGGGCAGCCGGGCGAGATCCGCAGGGCCAGGCGCTGCGGGCCGATCCGGGCAGCCACGGCGTCCACCAGTTCCAGCACGAAGCGGATGCGGCCCGTGAGGGAGCCGCCGTAGCGGTCGGTGCGGCGGTTGGCGTTGTCGGACAGGAACTGCTGGATCAAGTAACCGTAGGCGCCGTGCAGTTCGACGCCGTCGAAGCCGGCTCGTATGGCGTTGTGCGCGGCCTGCGCGAAGTCTTCGATCGTCTCCTGGATCCCGGTGACGCTCAGTTCGTGTGGCACGGGGTAGGGCTTGCGGACGGCGGGCTCGGCGCCGCTGACGCGCACGACACCCTCGGCTTCCACGGGTGAGGGAGCGACGGGGTGCAGCCCGTCGCCGAGGAGTTGGGGGTGACTGTTGCGCCCGGCGTGCATGAGCTGGGCGTAAATCCGGCCGCCCGCCGCGTGCACCGCGTCGGTGACCGGGCGCCAGGACCGCACCTGTCGCTCGTCGTGCAGGCCGGGGGCGTCGGTGTATCCCTGGCCCACACGGCTGGGCTGTAGCGCTTCGGCGACGATCAGGCCCGCCGTGCTGCGCTGCGCGTAGTACTCGGCCATCAACGCCGTGGCGGACAGGCCCTCGCCGTAGGCGCGGCGACGGGTCAGTGGTGCCATGGCGATGCGGTTGGGCAGTGTCAACGAGCCCACGGTGATGGGGTCAAAGGCGGTCGTCATAGCGCGGGTTCCTTCCCTGGTGAGAGTCGGTGTGGCAGTCGCCAACCCTGACGACTGCCCCTTTCCGTAGCCAGCTGACCTGGTACTTCTGGCGATATTCGACGGCGTGCCCGGCACCCCTGGCGTTTTCTTCCGCACCTCGTGAAACGGGTGTCCATCAGGCAGGCAAGGAGGGAGCGGCCGGGACGCCCTCCAGGCGATCCGAGGCCGCCCCGCGGCGCACTGCGCGACGGTGAGCGGACCGTGCTTCACCAGCGGACTGCACGCGACGGGCGCGGGCGGCCGGTCGGCACCGGCACACGCCTGGTGGCCGACGAGCCGAACGTCTGATCTGCGCAGCGGCGGCGGTAGGCGATCGCGTTCCTTATGGTGGACACGAAGGCGTCCACGCCGCCGGCACCGAGGCATGCGCCGTCCAGACCATGGTCTGGCAGGGCAGTGGCAGGAAAGAGCCGCACATGGAGCAGGGAGAGGACCCGCTGCCGCCCGCGCTGCGGCTGCGCCTGGACGCCGAGTGGGACCGCGTCACCGGACAGCTCCGCACCCTGGCCGACGCCCAGGAAGAGTTCCAGGGGCTGCTGGACGCCGCGCTCACCATCAGCCGGGAGCTGGAGCTGCCCGTGGTGTTGCGCCGCATCGTCACCACCGCGATGGACCTGGTCGGCACACGCTACGGCGCCCTGGGCGTACTGAATGAGCAGCACACGGGCTTGTCGGAGTTCGTCCCGGTCGGCCTCACCGACCGCGAGGTGGCCGGCCTGGCCGGTGTCGGGCAGCCACAGGGCCGGGGGCTGCTGGGCCATCTGATCCACCACCCCGAACCGCTGCGGACCGACAACATCCCCGCCCACCCCCACGCCGCCGGCTTCCCGCCCGGACATCCGCAGATGCGCACCCTGCTAGGTGTGCCGATCACCGTGCGCGGCGAGATCTACGGGGACCTGTACCTGGCCGAGAGGCTGGACGAGCAACCCTTCGACGTCCACGACGAGAGTGTGCTGCTCGCCCTGGCCGGCGCCGCGGGCGTGGCCATCGACAACGCCCGCCTCTTCGAGCAGGTCCGCGCCGGAGCCGAACAGTTCCAGCGCCTGCTCCTACCCCACCTGCCCGACCTGCGGCCCTTCACGGCGTCCGCGATCTACCGACCGGCCACCGCCCCCGGGCTCCTGGGCGGGGACTGGTACGACGCCGTCCTGCTGCCCGACCACGCCTGCGCGGCCGTCATCGGCGACGTCGTCGGCCACGACATGCACGCTGCTGCCGCCATGGCACAGACCCGCAACATGCTGCGCGCCCTGCTCTATGAGCGGTGCACCCCGCCCAGCGTCGTCCTCGCCCAGCTCGACCGCACCCTGTGCGCGATCACCGACAACCCCGTCACCACCGCCTGCCTGGCCCGCATCGAACCCGAGGAGGACGACTGGACGCTGCGCTGGAGCACCGCGGGTCACCTCCCCCCACTGTTGATCACCCCCGACGCCCGGACCCAGTACCTGCACGCCGACCCCGGCGTCCCCCTCGGCGTCGACATCGCCCAGCCCCGCCCCGACCACACCCACCCGCTGCCCGCCGGCGCCACCGTGATCCTCTTCACGGACGGGCTGGTCGAACATCCCCAGCACTCCCTCGACGCCGGTCTGAACGTCCTCGCCCGCATCGCCACCGCTCACGCCGAGCTGCCCCTGGACGAGCTCTGTCAGACCCTGGCCGACCAACACCCCGGCGATGGCCACGACGATATGGCCATCCTCGCCCTGCGCACCCCAACCCGTGCGTGACCGCACCTCAGCCGACGTCCTGGTGGTGGTCGCCGGGTGAACTGAGGGTGGCTCAGGTGGTCTTGTCCGGAGTCGTTTCGGGTTTGGTGTGGAGGATCTCGCGGGCCTGGTCCGCGGCGCGGGCGATGCTCTCGGAGACGAAGTCGACGAAGCGGGCGATGTTCTCCAGGCGGGCGGCGGCCGGGGTGTCGGGGCCGAGGACGCCCACGCCCTGCCGGGCGATCTCGCCGAGGTGGGCGGTGCCGCGGGCGCTGGCCATCGTGGACTGGTACATGACGTCGTCGTCGACGACGTAGCGTTCGCGGCGGCGTTCGTCGCGTTCCCGGCGGATGAGGCCCTGGCTATCGAGGAACGTGACCGCCTTGGAGACGGACGCCGGGCTGACCTGGAGGCGCTGGGCGAGTTCGGAGGCGGTGAGGCTGCCGGCGTCGGTGGTGTAGAGGGCGACCAGCACCCGGGCCGTCATCTTGGGCAGGCCCGATTGCATGAAGACGTCCGTGAACGTCTCCTCGTACTCGCGCACCGCCTCCACGTCGCGTCCGTGGGCCTGCGGGGGCGCCTGCGGTCCTCGGGGCGCGGTCTGCCTGCGCCGGCGGGCGCGGCGTTCGGTGGCGCGGTGGGCGAGCTCGGCGCGGTAGGCGGTGGGGCCGCCGTTGCGCATGACCTCGCGCGTGATGGTCGAGGTCGGGCGGTCGAGACGCCGGGCGATCTCCGCGTAGGTGAGGCTGTCGGCCAGTCCCAGCGCGATCTGCTGACGTTCGGGCTGGGTGAGTCTGCCTCCCGGCATCGCGGTCTCCTTCGTGGTCCTTAGGTGCCCCCAAGCGTAGCGTTCATTCTCAATCTAGTGCAACGAATGGGTTCGGAGTTGTTGCGTTAGATTTAAGGTCGTTGCAATGATTTACGGGCATCGACCTGCGACAATGCCGATTGTGCGCAACGATGTCGTTGCCAGCTTCATGAACGCAACGTAGCGTTTCTATTGTCGGAAACAACGGACACGAGGAGCGCACGATGCAGAAGAACCAGAGCACGACGCAGAAGTTCGACACCCCCGCCCCGGTCTCGGCCGTCCTCGACATCCCCGCGGGACACATCCGGTTCATCGCCGCCGACCGGGCCGACACCACGGTCGAGATCCGGCCCGCGGACCCCTCCAAGAGCCGCGACGTGAAGGCGGCGGAGCAGACCGAGGTCGCATACGGCGACGGCGTCCTGCGGATCGAGAACCCGGCGGCGACCAACCGGGCCCTCAGCCCGTCCGGATCCATCGAGGTGACCGTCCAACTGCCCGCCGGCTCCCGGATCGAGGCGAAGGCGGCTCTCGCCGAACTGCGGGGCGTCGGACAGCTCGGCGACGTCTCGTTCGAGGGCGCACAGGGCTCGATCAAGCTCGACGAGACCGCAAGCGCCCACCTGACCCTCCAGGCCGGCGACGTCTCGGTCGGCCGCCTGGGCGGCCCCGGCGAGATCCGCACCCAAAAGGGCGACCTCCGCATCACCGAGGCCGTGCGCGGCACGGTCACGCTGCGCACCGAGCACGGCGGCATCTCCGTCGGCGCTGCCCGCGGAGTCTCCGCCTCGCTGGACGCCGGCACCGCCTACGGCCGGATCCACAACTCCCTCCAGAACGCCGACGGCGCCACCGCCGGCCTGAACATCCACGCGACCACCGCCTACGGCGACATCACCGCCCGCAGCCTGTAAGAGCGGCACCCCTCAGGCACGGCGATCCCGTCAGCTCAGTCGAATTCCGCAACAGTTCTCAAGGAGCACACCACCATGTCCCTCACTCTTACCGACCAGGACCGCCCGGAGCTGCAGAAGGCCATCGAGGAGATGGTCGAATCCGGTTTCACCGGGGTGACGATGCGCGTGCACGACGAGCGGGGCGAATGGGTCGGCAGCGCCGGGGTGCGCAAGCTGGGCGAGACCGCGAAGCCGCCGACGAACGGGTATGTGCGGATCGGCAGCAACACCAAGACCTTCACCGCGACCGTGGTGCTGCAACTGGTGGCCGAGGGCGCGATCGGATTGGACGTCCCGGCGGTCGATTACCTGCCCGAGTTCGGGCCGGACCCGAAGATCACGGTGCGGATGCTGCTGCAGCACACCAGCGGGGTGTTCAACTTCACCGGCGAGTACTACAGCGACGGGACGTTCGCGCCGGGGATCCCCGCCACGAACACGGGCAAGGAGTGGGTGGACAACCGGTTCAAGACCTACCGGCCGGAAGAGCTGGTACGGCTGGCGTTGTCCAAGCCGGCGCGGTTCGAGCCGGGGACGGACTGGAGCTACTCCAACACCAACTACGTGCTGGCCAGGCTGCTGATCGAGAAGGTCACCGGCCACTCGCTCGCCGAGGAGATGCAGCGGCTGATCCTGGGGCCGCTCGGGCTGTCGGACACCGTGGTCCCGGACACCAGTCCGGAGATCCCCGAGCCGCACACCCACGCCTACTACCGGTACGAGGACGCCGGCCAGCAGAAGACGGTCGACGTCACCCGCCAGAACCCCTCCTGGATCTCCACCGGGGGCGACATGATCTCGACCACCCAGGACCTCCACACGTTCATCTCCGCGCTGATGGGCGGCAAGCTCCTGCCGGCCCCGCTGCTCGCCGAAATGTGCAAGCCGCACTCCAAGGCCGGCTACGGCCTGGGGGTGTTCGTACAGGCCACGGGCGAAAACGGCGGCACCGTCATCACCCACAACGGCGGCATGGCCGGCCACGCCGCGCTGATGTACAGCACGCCCGACGGCAGCAAGACCCTGACCGCCGCGCTGAACTACGTCGACGACGCCGCGCTGTCCATGGCGGTGGCATTCCAGAAGGCGGCGCAACGGCTCGTCGAGGAGGTGTTCGGCGGCGGGCACGCGGGGTCGGCTGACGCGGCCGAGCCGGCCCAGTAGGCAGGGTCGAGCGGTGCTGGCCGGGGTGTTCCGGGACGTGGTGGTGGCGGTGGCCGTCCAGGCGGCGGAGCCGGTGCGGGCCTGCCGCGTCCCTGGGGAGGGGATATTCCGGAAGTGTGGGTGTTGAAACTGCTTGTGGAGCAGGGGTGTTCAGCCGCGGGCGGCGGTCCACACTCGACCCACGAGCCGGGCCCAGCGCGGCATGGCTTCTCGGCGGGCCATCGCCACGACCATTCGCCCGGTTGTCGCAGTCAGGAGGGAAGCGTGTCTCGTCGTCCCAACTTCGACAGCCTCGTCCTCGATGCCAGAAGCGCGCACAGGGAAGGCGCCCCAGGGTTTCGGGTCAGAGTTCAGCCCCCTTTGGGCCTCAAGGTGTCCAAGCGGGATTGGCGACGTCACATCAACGCGCTCGTTGCGGCAATCGAGCAGGAGGGCTGGCGATTCGTCAGCCAAGACGTACTTTCCAGCGCGGCCGAAATAGTCTTCGAGCGAGCCTGAATCGTCAACGTCAACTCCCTGCGAACGCCCCCAGTTTACGGCTGAATCCGGTAGAATTCTTCCGTGCGTTGAGTCGACTCGACGAGGTGGGGGCCAGCAGGTGAGTGGTACGTCATCGCCGCATCCGAAGAGCGCAGCGGAGGGGATTCCTGATTCCGAGGCGCGGCGGCAGGCTCGGTCGAGCCAGCCTCCGAAGGGCCGCGAGACGGCGGGTTCACGGCTCCGGGCGACGGAGGCGAACGCGCCGACAGGGCCGCGCAGTTGCGCACCGAATCGTTCCGCAGTGCAGCGGATTGCGCTCAAGCCGCCTGCCCCCGGGCCTCTCCCCGAGGGCGGGCGCCGGCCCGGCGACGATGAACAGCCCGATCCGCTCGACTCGTTGCTGAGGAAAGTCGGACGGAGCGAGAAGATCGTCACGCCCGGAGGAATGCGAGAGAGCGGGGAACGGGACCTCTACGACGAGGAATGGCGCGCCCACGATAGTCGTGGTCCTTACGGCCAACGCCGGCGCCGTCGGAACTGATCACTTCCCTGGCCGGTATGCGCCGGGCGCGTCCAGGGTGCAGTGAAACGTGAATCATGGAAATCCCTGTGGACCAGCGGGAGCTAATGAATGTGGCTTCCTCTGGTCCGCAGGTATTTTGCGGTGAAGTTGAGGGACCGCCCCGGCATCGCGAAGTTTCTTTCTTGCGGGGTGGGGTTGTTGGGTTTGTTGGGTTTGTACGGCGCGTTTCAGGAGGGCTGGGGCGGTCGGGGCTGGTCGTCGTCGGCCCGGGGTGGGTGCTGGGCGAGGGCGGTCCAGGAGCGCAGGAGCAGGGCGTAGGCGTCGACGACGACGTCGTCCGGGAGGGCGTCCGGGGCCAGGAGGCGCTGGATGAGCAGCCCGTCCTCCAGGGCGTGGGCGATCAGGCCGAGGAACGCGGGGTCCGCGGGCGGGGTGACGTCGTGGGCGGCGAACGCCTGCTGCAGGCCGGCGGTGTGGGCGTCCCGGGCGAGGCGTTCGCGTGCGCCGAGCAGTGGGCGCAGATCCTCGTTCCGTAGGGCGTGCAGGACGAGTTCCATGCGTAGGGCGAGCCATTCGGGCAGGTGGGGGGCGCGGGCGCGGTTCCAGGCGCGGAGCTTGTCGAGGGCGTCGGCGCCGGAGGTGGCGTCCTGGGTGAGGGCGCGGACCTCGTCCAGTTCGCGGTCGGTGCGGTGCTGGAGCAGCTCGGCGACCAGGGCGTTCTTGTCCTCGAAGTTTCCGTAGAAGGCGCCGCGGCTGTAGCCGGCGCGTTCGGCGATCTGCTCGACGGAGGTGCCGTTGACGCCGCGTTCGGTGAACAGTTCGGCGGCGGCGGTCAGGAGGCGGCTGCGGGTCTGCTGCCGGCTCTCTTCGCGGGTCAGGCGCTTGCGTTGGGGTGTCACGGCGGCATCCTACGGCGCGGCTCGGAAGGAATATTCAGTTCTGCATTCAGATACGAGTGTGTATCTTCCGTGTCGAAGTGATCGAAGTAATCGAAGTGATCAGGGCGATCGGAGCGATCGACGTGATCGACGTGATCGGGATGGCGGGAGGGTCGATGGGGGCCGGTGAAGTGGGGGCGTTGTGGGCGTTGGGGGCGTCGGAGCTGGCGGGGCTGGTGGCGTCCGGCGAGGTGTCGGCGGCGGAGGTCGTGGCGGCGCAGCTGGAGCGGATCGCCGTGGTGAACCCGCAGGTGAACGCGGTGACCAGGCTGCTGGAAGACAGCGCTCGGCAGGCCGCGCGGGAGGTCGACCGGCGCCGGGCCGCCGGTGAGCGGCTGGGCCCGTTGGCCGGGGTGCCGTTCACGGTGAAGGAGAACATCCACGTCGCCAGATCGGCGACCACCCACGGTGTGCCGTACTTCCGTGACTGGGTGGCGGAGGCGGACGCGCCCCCGGTGCGGCGGCTGCGGGCGGCCGGGGCGATCCCGATCGGCCGCACCAACATGCCGGACCTGGCGATCGCCGGGGTGCACACGGTCAGCCAGCTGTTCGGGGACACCGTCAACCCGTGGGACCCGCGGCGTACCCCCGGGGGCACCAGCGGCGGCGACGCGGTCGCGGTGGCGACCGGTATGGCGCCGCTGGGCCTGGGCAACGACTCCGGCGGGTCGGTGCGCAATCCGGCGACCTTCAACGGCGTCGCGGCGCTGAAGCCGAGCTACGGGCGGTTCCCGGCCGACCACCGGATGAGCGACCAGGACCCCGTCCTCGGGCATCAACTCTTCCCCGTGGACGGACCGTTGGCCCGTAGGGTGGCGGACCTGCGCGCGGCCTACGAGGTGTTGGCGGGGGCCGACCCGCAGGACCCGCGGGCGGTGCCGGTGCCGTTGTACGGGCCGCGGCCGGACACGCCGGTGCGGGTCGGCGTGGTGACCGACCCCGGCGGCCGGGGCGACGTCCACCCGCACGTGCGCGCGGCGATCGAGGCGGCGGCCGCCGCACTTCAGGACGCCGGGCACCCCGTCGAGGAGGTGGAGGTGCCGCGGCTCCAGGACGCTCTGGACGGCTACGGCGCGCTCCTACGGACCGAGTTCTCCCTGGCCTGGCCCATGCTCAGGCGGCTGCTCACCGACGACAGCGCCCGCCACATCGAGCTCGACACGCAACGCCACCCGGCCGTCGACCTGGCGGGGTACGTCCGACAGGCCGGTGTGCGGCTCGGCGTTCAGCGGGCGTGGGCCGGCCTCTTCGAGCGCTGTCCGCTGGTGCTCGGGCCGGTGTTCACGCAGCCGACGCCGGCGCCCGTGGTGCCGAGGACCGTGGAGGAGCACGACGCGATGATGGCGCCGATGCGGCTGCTGACCGCGTCGACCTACGTGGGCGTGCCGGCCGTGGCCGTCCCCACCGGGGTCACGGCCGGGCTGCCGCAGGGCGTTCAGGTCATGGCGGGGATGTACCGCGAGGACCTGTGCCTGGACGCGGCACAGCGGATCGAGGAGCGGTTGGGCGTGCTCGCTCCGATCGATCCGGTTGATCTGGCTGATCTGGTTGATCTGACTGATCTGGCGGATTCGGCTGATCCGGTTTCTTAGGTGGCTTCGGGCGCTTCGGGCGCTTCGGGCGCTTGAGGCGCTTGGGGCAGATCGGCCGGCTCGGGCCGGGTACGGGCCTGTGGGGGGCGGGATTTGGCGGGTGGGGTGAGGGGGTGGCGGCGTACATTCGCGACATGGTGACTTCGATGACGCGGGACGAGTACGAGCGGCGGATGGCGCGGGCCGGGCGGGCCGCCGTGGACGCCGGGTTGGCCGGGCTGGTCGTCACGCCGGGGCCGGATCTGGTGTGGCTGTGCGGGTACCAGCCGACGGCCGTCACCGAGCGGCTGACGGCGCTGGTGATCGAGCCGGGGCGAGCGGCGCGGCTGCTGGTGCCCGTACTGGAGCGGCCGGACGCGGAGCGCGCCGCGGGGGCCGGGGCGCTGGAGGTTGTGGGGTGGTCCGACGGGTCGGATCCCTACGCCGAGCTGGGCAAGTGGCTGGCGCCACAGCGGCGTTACGGGGTGTCGGACGGGATGTGGGCGCTGCATCTGCTCGGGTTGCAGCGGTCGGTCCCGGGGGGTGGCTACGCGGCGCTGACCGAGGCGCTGCCGATGCTGCGGGCCGTCAAGGACGCCTACGAGGTGGAGCGGCTGGCGGCGGCGGGGGCGGCCGCGGACGCGACGTACCAGGACATCCTGGGGGCGCGGTTCGCCGGGCGGCGGGAGTGTGACGTGGCGGCGGATCTGGCGCGGCTGCTGACCGAGCACGGGCACAGCCAGGTGGACTTCACGGTCGTCGGGTCCGGTCCCAACGGCGCCAATCCGCACCATGAGGCGGGGGAGCGGGTCATCCAGGACGGCGACATGGTCGTGCTCGACTTCGGTGGGTTGAAGGACGGGTACGGGTCGGACACCACGCGGACCGTGCACGTCGGGGAGCCGGGTGCCGAGGAGCGGACGGTGCACGAGATCGTGCGGGAGGCCCAGCAGGCGGCGTTCGAGGCGGTGCGGCCCGGCGTCGCGTGCCAGGAGATCGACCGGGTGGCTCGGCGGGTGATCAAGGCGGCGGGCTACGGCGAGTACTTCATCCACCGGACCGGACACGGCATCGGGGTCACCACGCACGAGCCGCCGTACATGGTGGAGGGCGAGCATCTGCCGCTGGTGCCGGGGATGTGCTTCTCGATCGAGCCGGGGATCTATCTGCCGGGGCGGTTCGGGGTGCGGATCGAGGACATCGTGGTCTGTACGGAGTCCGGCGGGCGGCGGCTGAACGCGACGGGGCGGGAGTTGGCGGTGGTGGCGTAGGTGCGGGTGACTTTGGTCCCGGGCGGGGGTGACCTGGGGCGGATGGCGTGGGCCGTCGCCCCGGACGGCCGGGCAGGCGCGGCCGGGAGGTGCCGTGCCGGGCACCGTGGACCCCGGCCGTGAACCACCGGGCCGCCCCTACGGCACCAGGACGACCTTGCCCATCGTGCCGCGGGATTCCAGGGCGCGGTGGGCGGTCGCGGCCTCGGAGAGGGGGAAGCGCTGGACGGTGGGGACGAGGTGGCCGGCGGCGGCTTCGGTGAGGGCGGCGATCTCTAGGGTGCGGAGCGGGTTGATGCCGCCGACCCGGGCCAGCATCGGGGGGCCGAGGACGGATTCCGAGGTGATGCCGCGCTCCGCGAGTTCGGCGTCCGTGAACTCCAGCGGGCCGCCGGTGAGCGGGCCGCCGGAGGACCAGCCGAAGACCAGGTGGCGGCCGCCGTGGGCGAGGAGGTCCACGGCCGCACGGCCCGGGGCGCCGCCGACCGAGTCGAAGACGAGGGTGGCCCCGGAGGCGCCGCGCTCGTCGAGGAAACTGCGGGCGAGGACCGGCCAGTTGGCGTCGGTGTAGTCGAGGGCGAGGTCGGCACCCAGCTCGCGGACGTGGGCCACCTTGTGCGGGCCGCCGGCCAGACCGATGACCGTGGCGCCGGTGTTCCTGGCGTACTGGACGAGCAGTGAGCCGATGCCGCCGGCGGCCGCCGGGACGATCGCGATGTCGTCGGCGGTGAGGGCGGCGAAGAGCAGGATGCCCATGGTGGTGCGGCCGGTGCCGATCATGGCGACGGCCTGGGCCGGGTCCAGGCCGTCGGGGACGGCGTGCAGTCGGTCGGTGGTGGTGACGGCCAGTTCGGCGTAGCCGCCCGGGACCATGCCGAGGTGGGCGACGACGGGCCGGCCGAGCCAACTGGGGTCGGTGCCCGGGCCGATGGCGTCCACGGTGCCGGCGACCTCGCGGCCCGGCACGGTGGGCAGGTCGGGCAGCGGTACGGGGCCGCCCTCCTGGCCCGCGCGGAGGGCGGTGTCCAGGAGGTGGACGCCCGCCGCGGCCACGGCGATACGGACCTCGCCCGGCCCCGGTGTGGGGTCGTCGACCGTCTCGTGGACGAGGTTTTCCGCGGGACCGAAGGTGTGCAGCCGTATTGCGCGCATGGCGGAGTGGTCTCCTCTGGGGAGGGTCGGCAGGGGGCGCCGGTGACGGGCGACCGCCCCTGCCGGTGGGGATGGTCAACTGCCGCCACTCTGGTACCTCAAGTCGAGTTGAGGTCAAGATTTCGCTGGCGGGCGCAGGGGGCGGGGTGGTGGTCGTGGCCCGCGGGGAGGCGGTGGCGCGGGCTGTGTAGGCGGTGTCGGCGGGCGTTCACCGAGGGGACGGGCGACGGTGCCGGAGAGGTGACATGGCAGCGCGGGAACGAGGGTTTTCGCAGGTCAACGGGGATTGTCAGTGGGGTGGGTCAGCATGGGGTGTGGGCGTGGAGCGGTCCGCCGGGTGCGGGGGCCGGGCCGGTCCGCGGCAGGACAAGGGACCGGGCCCGGGGCCCGGACGGACGGAGGCGGTGAGCGCATGGGCGGTGAGCGCATGGCAGGGCGCGGCAAGGACACGGTGCGGGCGGTGCGGCGCCCGGAGGTGCGGCTGCCGGAGCTTCAGGCGTACGACGGCGGGGAGCTGGAGCCCGAAGGGGACTACGACGGGCTGGAGTTCACCGAGGTGGACTGCGCGGGGCAGTCGGCGCGGGGCGCCCGGTTCATGGACTGTGCGCTGCGCCGGTGCGCGCTGGACGAGACGGTGCTGAGCCGGGCGCGCATCATCGACAGCGTGTTGAGCGGGGCGCGCGGGGTGGGTACGGATCTGTCGCAGGCGTCGTTGCGCGACGTGGAGGTGGTGGATGGCCGGCTCGGCGGGCTCCAGCTCCACGGGGCGGTGCTGGAGCGGGTGGTGGTGCGTGGCGGGAAGATCGACTTCGCCAATCTGCGCCGGGCCAAGCTGCGGGACGTCGCCTTCGAGGGGTGCGTGCTGGTCGAGGCGGACTTCGGGGGTGCGGAGCTGGAGCGGGTGTCGTTCGACGACTGCACCCTGGCGCGGGTGGACTTCTCGGCGGTACGGATGAAGGACGTCGATCTGCGCGGTGCGGCCGGGCTGGACATCGCGCGGGGCATCGACTGCCTGGGCGGTGCGGTGATCCGTACGGCCCAACTGATGGATCTGGCACCGGCGTTCGCGGCCCAGGTGGGCGTGCGGGTGGAGTGAGGCAGGGGAGGGCGGGGGATGATTCAGATGCGGGGGAAGCGGGCCTGGAGTGCCCAGACGGCGGGGTTGTCGGCGAGGCCGTCGTGCATATCGGCGAGGTCGGCGATCAGGTCGTGCAGGAAGTCGCGGGCCTCGCGGCGCAGCGCGGCGTGGTTGAAGGTGAGGGGGGCTTCCTCGACCGGCATCCAGTCGGCGGCGACGTCGACCCAGCCGAAGCGCCGCTCGAAGAGCATCCGGTCGGTGGATTCGGTGAAGTCCAGCTCGGCGTGGACGGGGCGGGCGGCGCGGCTGCCCCGGGGGTCGGTGTCGAGCTGCTCGACGATGTCGCACAGCGCCCAGGCGAAGTCGAGCACCGGCACCCAGCCCCAGGCCGTGGACACCTCGCGGTCGGACTCGGTGTCCGCGAGGTAGACGTCGCCGCAGAAGAGGTCGTGGCGCAGGGTGTGCACATCCGCGGTCCGGTAGTCGGTCTGCGGAGGGTCCGGGAAGCGACGGGAGAGGGAATAGCCGAGGTCGATCACCTCTTGATGGTGTCACGCGCGAAGTCGCACCGGCGCGGCGGAGGGTCCGGACGGTCGGGCCCGGGCGGCGGGCGGTGCACGGGAGTCACACAACGGCAGACAGTCAGAGGGTGGGGTAATGATCGTGTCTGGTTCCTTGGTGAGACGTTCAGGGGTCGCGCTGGTGTCGGCGGCCACGTTGATGGCGCTGGCGACCGGGGCGGCGGCGCCGGTGCTGCCGGACGGCCCGGGCGCGCCGGCCGCTGCGTACGCGGTGGGTCGGGCGGGCGGCGCGGGGCACGCGGCGACCGTGCAGGGCGGCGGGCACTGGCGCGGTGGCTGGGCCGCCGCACCGCAGCAGCCGACCGAGGTGTTCGGGAAGAACTGGTCCGTCCGCGGGTTCGCGCGGCAGACCGTCCGGCAGGTCGTCAAGGTCAGCACGGGCGGCTCACAACTCCGGATCAAGCTGTCGAACCGCTACGGCACGGCGCCACTGACGGTCGCCGGGGCCACCGTCGCGCGGACCGACCGGGGCGCCGCGGTACAGGCCGGTTCGGTGCGCCAACTGACCTTCGGGAAGCGGAAGTCGGCGACCGTACCGGCCGGCGGCGAGCTGCTCAGCGACGGGGCGGGACTGACGGTGCGGGCCCTGGAATCGGTCACCGTGACGCTGTACTTCGACGCGCCGACCGGCCCGACCACCTTCCACGCGAAGGCCACCGCCACCAGCTATCGCGCGGCCGGTGATCACCGGGCCGATGCCGGGGCGGCGGCGTTCGCCGAGACCACGCAGTCCTGGTACTACCTCTCGGGCGTCGAGGTCGCCGGCGGCGCGGCCGCCCGACGGGACGGCATCGTCACCTTCGGGGACTCCATAACCGACGGGTACGGCTCCACGATCGACGCCAACCACCGCTACCCGGACGCCCTGGCCGAGCGGTTCGCCGCCGCGGGGCGGCCACGCAGCATCCTCAACGAAGGCATCAGCGGCAACCAACTGACCAACAGCACCGCCGACTTCGGGGAGAAGGCGGTGGTGCGCTTCCCGAAGGACGCGCTGCACGAGCCGAACGTGCGCACCGTGATCCTGCTGGAGGGCATCAACGACATCGGAATGAGCGTGCCGACGGGCGGGGCGAACAAGCCGACCCCCGACGTCTCGGTCCGCCAACTCATATCCGCCCAGCGTGAGTTGATCCGTCAGGCGCACCGCAAGGGCGTCAAGGTGATCGGGGCGACGCTGACGCCGTTCAAGGGGGCGGGCTACTACACCGAGCGCGGCGAGACCAAGCGGGTGGCGCTCAACCGCTGGATACGGACCTCCGGCGAGTTCGACGGGGTGGTCGACCTGGACCGGGTGCTGTCCGACCCCGCCGACCACGGGCGACTGGCTGCCGCGTACGACGGCGGGGACCATCTGCACCCGAACGACGCCGGCTACCGCGCGATGGCCGAGGCGATCGACCTCGACGCGATCTGAGACGGGGGCCTGCCGGCGCGGGCCACGCCAAGTGCCGCTGCCCGCGCCGAGCTTCGCTGCCTGTGCCGCTCCGAGCGTCGCGCCCGGGCCCCGGGCAGCGCACCGCTCCGCATGTACGGCTCCGCGCGCCCCGCCCGGCCCCGCCCCGCTCCGTATGTACGGCTCCGCGCGTCCCGCCCGGCCCGGTCCGCCTCATGTCCTCACGGCAGGGTGAGGATGCGCGGGCCCTCGTCCGTCACCGCGACGGTGTGTTCGAAGTGGGCCGCGCGGCTGCCGTCGGCGGTGCGCAGCGTCCAGCCGTCGGGATCGGTCAGGTAGTGGTGGCTGCCGCCGGCCAGGAACATCGGCTCGATGGCGATGACCAGGCCGGGCCGGAGCACGAAACCGCGGCCCGGCCGGCCGTCGTTGGGGACCTCCGGTTCCTCGTGCATCGCCCGGCCGATGCCGTGGCCGCCGAAGTCCTCGGGGATGCCGTAGCCGGCCGCGCGGCCGACGCTGCCGATGGCGTGCGAGACGTCGCCCATCCGGGCGCCGACCACGGCGGCCGCGATGCCCGCCTCCAAGGCCCGCTGGGTGGTCTCCATCAGCCGGCGGTCCTCGGGGCGTTCCGTGCCGACGGTGAAGCTGGTGGCCGCGTCACCGGCCCAGCCGTCGACGACCGCGCCGCAGTCGATGCTGACCAGGTCGCCGTCGCGCAGCCGATAGCCGTCCGGGATGCCGTGCACGATCGCGTCGTTGACGGACGCGCAGATCACCGCGGGGAAGGGGGTGGGGGCGTAGGAGGGGCGATAGCCGAGGAACGGCGAGGTGGCGCCGGCCTCGCGCAGCACCGCGCGGGCCACCTCGTCCAGGTCGGTCAGGCGCACCCCGGGGGCGGCCGCGGCGCGGGCCGCGGCCAGTGCGTCCCCGACGACCCGGCCGGCCACCCGCATCGCGTCCAGCGACGCGTCGGTCTTGATCTCCACCATCGGTATGCCTCCCCAATCCGCCGCCCGGCGCGTTGTGGTGTGCGGTGCGCGAGCGGTGTGGTGTTTCGTCACCGGCGCCGGAACGCAGCGTTCCGTCGTGCCGGGCCGGTATTTGTATACCGGTATTTGTTTACCGGTATTAGTATCACGGGCATGGTGCGGACTCCACTGACCCCTTGGGAACGCGAACGCGGTGAGCGGCTGGGCGCGCTGCTGCGTGTGGCGCGCGGCGAGCGGAGCATGGTCGAGGTCGCCGCGGCGGCCGGACTGTCCGCGGAGACGCTGCGGAAGATCGAGACCGGCCGGGCGCCGACCCCGGCGTTCTTCACGGTCGCCGCGCTCGCCGGGACGCTCGGGCTCTCGCTGGACGAGGTGGCCTCGCTGGCCGCGCCGCCGGCGGCGGAGCCCGGGGCCGCCGCACACGGCAGTGCGGCGGCGTAGCGCAAAGGCCGAGGGCCGGCCCCCTCTCGGGAGCCGGCCCTCGCTGCCGGGTGCGTCCGGCGGTGCCTCGTCGCTGTCGTGGCTCAGACGTTGACGCCGAAGTCCTGGGCGATGCCGCGCAGGCCGGACGCGTAACCCTGGCCCACCGCGCGGAACTTCCACTCCGCGCCGTTGCGGTACAGCTCGCCGAAGACCATGGCGGTCTCGGTGGCGGCGTCCTCGCTCAGGTCGTAGCGCGCGATCTCGGCGCCGCCGGCCTGGTTAACGATGCGGATGAAGGCGTTCCGCACCTGGCCGAAGTTCTGGCTGCGGTTCTCGGCGTCGTAGATCGAGACCGGGAAGACGATCTTGTCGATGTCGGCCGGCAGCGCGGCGAGGTTGACGTTGATCGACTCGTCGTCGCCCTCGCCCTGGCCGGTGGTGTTGTCACCGGTGTGGACGATGGACTGGTCCGGCGTCGCCTTGTTGTTGAAGAAGATGAAGTGCTGGTCGGAGTAGACCTTGCCGGTCGGGTTGACCGCGATGGCGCTGGCGTCGAGGTCGAAGTCCGTGCCCGTGGTCGTGCGGACGTCCCAGCCGAGGCCGACCGTGACGGCGGCCAGGCCCGGTGCCTCCTTGGTGAGCGAGACGTTGCCGCCCTTGGACAGGCTTACAGCCATGGGAAGTCCCTTTCCTCGTGGAGTCACGTCGACCTGAGGTCGGTGATGCCGTTGGTGCGAGTGGTGTCGGTGATACCACGGCGGACCTGCCCGGGAGCGGAGCCGCCGTCACCCACCTCAACGTGGCGGGGAGGCCAGGTGGTTCCAGCCCTCTTTACTTTCTTTGCCCAATCCTGATGGCCGGCCCGGGCCGCGCTCCTGAAGGCGGAGGGCCGTGCCGGCCGGGAAAACCGAGGTGACGGGCGGCCGTGAGAGCGGGATTATGGGGGGCATGTCCGGGCCCCATGTCATCCGAGGTTCGGTCGCCCTCCCGGAGGCCGAGCTGATGTGGCGGTTCTCGCGCTCCTCCGGCCCGGGCGGCCAGCACGTCAACACCAGCGACAGCCAGGTCGAGTTGCGCTTCGACCTGGCGCGGACCAAGGCGCTGCCCCCGGTCTGGCAGGAGCGGGCGCTGGAGCGGCTGGCCGACCGACTGGTCGACGGCGTGCTGACCGTACGGGCCTCCGACCACCGCTCCCAGTGGCGCAACCGCGAGACCGCGGCCGTCCGGCTCGCCGCGCTGCTCGCCGAGGCCACCGCACCGCCGCCCAAGCCGCGCAAGAAGTCACGGATCCCGCGCGGCATCAACGAGCGGCGGCTGCGTGAGAAGAAGCAGCGCGGCGACACCAAGCGCGGCCGCTCCGGCCGCGATTGGGGCTGAGGGCCGCCCCTGCCCGGGCCGTGCCCACGTCCGCCTCGGGTCGTGCCCACATCCGCCCCCGCCTCGGGCCGCGTCCGCCCCTGCCCCGGGCCGCGCCCGGCCCCGTTCACCCCAGCTGCCGGTACTTCCCCCGGAAGTACGTCAGCGGCCCGTCGTCGTCGGCCGACGCGGTCGCGGCCAGGACGCGGCCGATGACGAGGGTGTGATCCCCGGCCACCACCCGCTGCTCGGTCCGGCACTCCAGCGTCGCCAGCGCGCCCCCGATGAGCGGCGCACCGGATGCTTCGCCCCGAACGGAGGGGATGTCCTGAAAGAGCAATCGGTCGCTGATCCGGCCCTTCATGGCAAATCGCCCCGCTACGTGCCGCTGGTGACCCGACAGCACCGAAACCGCCCACAGCGGCTGCTGCGCCAGCAGGTCGTCCATCCGCGAGTCGTTGCGAACGCTCACCATTACCAACGGTGGGTCGAGGGACACGGAGAGGAACGCCGTGGCGGTCATGCCGGCGTCCTCGCCGCGCGGCCCGGCGTCCGGATCGTGGGCGGTGATCAGCACCACGCCGGCGGCGAGGCGGGACAGGGCGGCGCGGAACTCGTCGTCACTCACCCCCACAGCATGCGCGATCGGCCCGTCGCCCGGCGTGGAGGCGAGGGTGACGGTGGGCGCGGCGGTGGCGGTGGAGCCGGTGGCCGAGGTGGCGGCAGGAGTCTTCGTGAACACGCCATGAACGCTAACGTCGCCGGGTCCCCGTGTGCATCGGGCCCCGGGACCACCCGCGTCCTAGGTCCCGCGGCGGAGGCGAGGGCCGGCAAGGGGCGCGGCAATGGTCCGGACCTGGCTCCGAAGATGGCTGGAATTTGCGTTCAGGAAGTTTTCAGGAAGTGACCGGGCGGCGTTCGCGCGCGCGGATGAGTCCCTGGTCGGCGATACGTAACGACCCGTCACTGTTTGTGACTTGAGTCACATGGGCCGCTAATTGTTGACCCTGTGTACCGGGTGAACAGCTCACTGTGATTCAGTGAGCGTGGAATCGGACGACAAAGAAATCGGTGGAGTTGCTGTCGAGGTCTCAGGGAGAGCGAGCGATGGAGACCGAGTCGGAGCCCTATGTCCGTCTTGCGACCCTGCGGCAGCTGCATCAAGTGGTCGCCGAACTGAACACCGCACGCAGCCTTGCGGACACCTTGCAGTCCGTCGCCGACGGGGCGATCGTCGGGCTCGGCTTCGAGCTCGCCGCGGTCAACCTCGTACGGCCGGACGGCGATCTCGTGGTCGCCGCGGTGGCCGGCAGTGCGGGCGCGGAGGCGCTGATGGCCGGGCGGGTGGGCTCGCGCGCCTCGTGGGAGCGCCGGCTGTCCATGGGGGAGCGCTGGGGCGATCTGTGCTTCATCCCGTACACCGAGGGCTGGGTGCTGGACGACGACGACGTGCCGCAGTGGCACACCGCCGGACCCGCGCCCCGCTTCCCCGACGAGTGGCACCCGATGGACCGCCTCTTCGCGCCCATGTACACCGCCGCCCACGGCAACGGTGAACTGCTCGGCGTGCTCTCCGTGGACCGGCCGCGCAACGGCCGGCGCCCCGGCGCCTGGGGCCAGGAAGCGCTCCAGATGTACGCGTTCCAGTCCGCCATCGCGATCAGCAACGCCCGACTGCGGGCCAACATGCAGCGGGCGCTGGTCCGCCTGGAGCGCGAGCAGCAGGCGCTGCGGGCGAGCGAGGAGAGCTTCCGGCAGGCGTTCGAGTACGCGCCGAGCGGGATGGCCGTCGCCGAGATGGGCGGTGACCAGCACGGCCGGCTGTTGCGCACCAACGACGCGCTGTGCCGGCTGCTGGGCCGCCCGGCCTCCGGGATGCGGCGGCTGTCGTTCTCCGACATCTGCCACCCCGAGGACATCGGCACGCTGCTGCGCACCTCCGCCGAGGGCGGCCGGGCCGAACTCCGGCTGCTGCGCCGGGACGGCACCTACCTGTGGGTCTCGCTGCGCAACTCGGTGGTCGCCGACACCACCGACGGCCCCCGCTTCCTCCTCACCCACGTCGAGGACATCGAGGAGCGCAAGCGGCACGAGCTCCAGCTCGCGCACCGGGCCAGCCACGACTCGCTGACCGGCCTGCCCAACAGCTCCGAGCTGCGGGCCCGGCTCTCGGCCCGGCTGTGCTCCCGCCCGCCGAGCGCGCTCGCCGACGCCTACGCCTCCTCGGGCGCCGGGACCGATCCGCGCGCCCCGCACGGCTTCGCGGGGGACGGGCCGGAGCCGTTCGACGGGCTCGACGGCTTCGAGGGGGAGAAGCCGCGGGCGGTGCCGTCCGGCGCCCTGCCCTTCGACCACCACGTCCACCTCTCGGCGCCCGCCGACGGGGTCGAGGACGACGGTGCGAAGGGGCTCGCGGTGCTCTTCTGCGACCTGGACGGCTTCAAGTCGATCAACGACCGGTTCGGGCACAACACCGGCGACGCGGTACTGATCGAGGTCGCCCGCCGGCTGACCAGCGGCGTCCGGGACGGCGACACCGTGGCCCGGCTCGGCGGTGACGAGTTCGTGGTGCTCGCCGACGGGCTCGGCACGGCCGACGCCCAGGACCTCGCGGTCCGGCTGCGAAACGCGATCATCCCGCCGATCCGGGTCGAGGGTCGGGCCGTCCGGGTCGGCGCCAGCTTCGGCATCGGCTGGGCGAGCTGCGGGATGACCGCCGAAGAGGTGCTGGAGTCGGCCGACCAGCGGATGTACATCGAGAAGCGACGGTCGAAGAGCAACCGGCGGGCGGCCGGCTGAGCCGCCCCGAACGGTCGCGGCGCCGGAACCCGACCCGGTGCCGCGCATCTCACATCCGCGGTGTCCTGCCTGGGCACCGCCCGTTCACCGATCCGTAGTGATCTTGTGAACGTCGGGGACCGGCGTGGCCGGGTTCCGACGGGGTAGGCTGCGCCGATGCGGCGCGGCGGCGTCGGGTGGCCCGGAAAAGGCAATGCGCACGCAGCCCCGCGAACGCGTACGGACGCGCACAGACGCGTAGAGACCGCTTGGGAGTGACACGGAATGACGGCCGGCAACAACGGCGCGGACACGCCGGAGAACGACGACCCCTTCGCCCACCTGTACCGCTCGGAGGGCGGCGAGGGCGGTCCGGGCGCGTCGGGCGTCGGTGCCGCGCGGCAGCCAGGCGTCCCGCGGACCTCCTACAACCAGGTGCGCGCGGTCGGCGAGCGGCAGTACGGCAACCAGCAGGGTCAGCAGGCGTACGGCCGGCAGAACCCGAGCCCGCACTACGCGGCCCCCGAGACGCTGCCGGGCGGTGGCGCCGGCGAGCGCACCCGCCCGATATCCGCCCCGGAGCCCCGGAAGGGCCGCAACGGCCTGCTGATCGGCGCGGTCGCGGTGGTCGCGGTGGTCTGCATAGGCATCGGCGCGGCCATGCTGACCAACTCCGGCAACACGAAGAACGACGCCGGCGGCAATCCGGGCCCCACCGCCGCCGAGTCGGTCCAGCCCAGCAACCAGCCGTCCACCAAGCCCACCGCGGTCAACCTCCCCAAGGACGACGCGGGCGCGCTGCGCTTGGACGGCGGCGCCACCACCGCCAAGGACGTCCCCGGCGCCCGGACCGCCAGCGGTTCGTACGTCACCAACCTGAACAACCAGGGCGCGGCGGCCACTTGGACGCTCGATGTGCAGGCCGCCGGCCAGTACAAGCTCTGGGTCGGTTACGGCGTGCCCGGCAAGGACGCCAACCTCACGCTCAACGTGAACGGCCAGGCGCTGACCCGGCCGATAAGCCTCAAGAACTTCGCCGGCGCCCCCGAGGGCGCCTGGGACAAGGGCTGGACCAAGTCCTGGTCGTACGTCCAGCTCAACAAGGGCACCAACACCATCAAGCTGTCCTGCGAGAACGGCAACCAGTGCGAGGTCAACCTCGACCAGGTCTGGCTCGCCCAGCCCTGAGCCGGCGGGCCTGAGCCGACCGGCCTGAGGGGCGGGGCGTGAGCCGACCGGCCTGAGGGGCGCCGCCCGAGGGACGTTCAGGCCGCCGTGGGACGGTCCGTCACCACCACGCGCGGCAGCAGGTCCTCGTAGGTCGCCGCGTCGAACTCGCCGGCCGTGGTGGCCCGTACGGTCGCGGCGGAGAGTGCCACCGCGCGGCTCAGCCGGTCCGGCCAGGGCAACTCCTCGACCAGACCGGACAAGAGACCGGCCACCGCGGAGTCGCCGGCCCCGGTCGGGTTCCCGGCGTACCGGCGGGGCGGGGCGGCCTGCCAGGCGCCGTCGGCGGTCACCGCGAGCATCCCGTCCGGACCGAGCGAGGCGACCACCGCGTGGGCGCCGCGACGGCGGGCGTCGCGGGCGGCGCGCAGCGGTTCGGTGCTGCCAGTGAGGGCGGCCAGTTCGTCGGCGTTGGGCTTGGCGAGATCGGGGCGGGCGGCCAGGCCGCGGCGCAGCGGTTCGCCGCTGGTGTCGAGCAGGACGGGGACGCCGGCGGTGCGGGCGGCGCGGATGAGCCGGGCGTAGACGTCCACCGGGACGCCGGGCGGCAGGCTGCCGCAGAGCGCCACCGCCTGTGCCTCGCCCAGCAGTTCGCGGTAGGTGCCGAGGAAGGCGGCCCATTCGGTGGGGGAGACGGTCGGGCCGGGCTCGTTGAGCTGGGTGGTGTCGCCGGTGTTCCCGTCCACCACGGCGACGGTGCGGCGGGTGGCGCCGCCGACCGGGACCAAAGCGTCGGTGACGAGGGTCTCCTGGGCGAGCAGGTTGCGCAGCGCCTCGCCGGTGCCGCCGCCCGCGAAGCCGGTGGCGACCGTGCGGTGGCCGAGCGCGGCCAGTACGCGGGCGACGTTGAGGCCCTTGCCGCCGGCGCGTTCGGTGACCTCGGTGACGCGGTGGGTGGTGTGCGGGTGGAGCCGGGGGACGCGGTAGGTGATGTCCAGGGCGGCGTTCAGCGTGACCGTGAGGATCATGGACTCCCCTCCAGGAGGAGGCCGGCCGGACGGCCGTGGGTGAAGGCACCGCGTTCCGCGGTGACATACGGACAAGTGCGCGAGCGATCATGCCATCGCGAACGGCCGTAGGCCCAGACCCGGGTCGGCCACCCTGTGGGGCCCGGCCGCCGGTGCGGCGGCCGGGCGGGCACCGGTCCGGGCGGTCAGACGCCCGGCGGGCGGAGCAGCCAGGCACCCTGCCGGAGGACGCCCACGACGTCGTATCCGGCGTCCAGTACCACCAGGTCGGCGTCCTTGCCGGGCTCCAGGGAGCCGGTCCGGTCGGCGATGCCCAGCAGCCGGGCGGGGTTGGTGGAGAGCGCTTGCACGGCCTGTTCGACGGTGAGGCCGTCGAGCGTGACGGCCCGCTTGAAGGCCCGGTCCAGGGTGAGCGTGGAGCCCGCGATGGAGCCGGCGGTGGGGCCGTCGCTGATCCGGGCGACGCCGTCCTTGACCTCGACGCGCATGGGGCCGAGCGGATACATCCCGTCGTTCATCCCGGCCGCGCCCATCGCGTCGGTGATGAAGGCGACCCGTCCGGCGCCCGCCTGGCGGAACGCCATCTGGAGGATCGCCGGGTGCAGGTGGGTGCCGTCGTTGATCAGCTCGACGGTGATCCGCTCGTCCTCCAGGAGCGCGGCGACCGGGCCGGGGGCGCGGTGGCCGAGCGCCGGCATCGCGTTGAAGAGGTGGGTGGCGACGGTCGCGCCGGCGTCGATGGCCTGGCGGGTGGCGTCGTAGGAGGAGTCGGTGTGGCCGATCGCGGCGATCACCCCGGCGTCGGCGAGCAGCCGTACGGAGTCCAGGCCGCCGGGCAGTTCGGGGGCGAGAGTCATCATCGCGGCGGTGCCGCGGGCGGCGTCGACCAGTCGGCGGACCTCGGCGGGGTCGGGGTCGCGCAGCAGCTCGGGCTGGTGGGCGCCGCAGCGGTGCGGGGAGATGAACGGGCCCTCGAAGTGGATGCCGGCCAGATCGCCCTGCTGCACCAACTCGGCCAGGACGGCGGCCTGCCGGGTCAGGTCGTCCAGGTCGCCGGTGACGGTGGAGGCCACCATCGAGGTCGTGCCGTGCCGGCGGTGGGTGCCGATGACGGTCAGGCACTCCTCGGGGTCGGCGGACGAGAAGGAGCCGCCGCCCCCGCCGTGGACGTGCAGGTCGACGAAGCCGGGGACGATCAGGTGCCCGCTCAGGTCGAGGACGGTCGCGGTGGCCTCGTCGAGGCCCGGGTCCTGTGCCGTGTCGGGCGACCGGCCGCGGTCCTTGTCCCGGCTGCGGACCGCGGTGATCGAGGTGCCCTCGATGGTGATCCGGCCGTTGTCCGTCACGCCGGAGGGCCGGGCGATCCGGGCGCCGGCCAGGATGGTGCGCCCGGCGTCCGAGGGCCGTCCCGCGGACTGTTGCTGTGCCATCAGGCGGTTACCTCCGTGGAGAGAAGATCCCAGGCGAGCAGTCCTGCGCCCAGGCAGCCGGCGGCGTCCCCGAGGGCCGCCGGGACGATCGTGGGGAGTTGCTGGAAGGTAACGCGCCGGCGGACCGCCTCCCGCAGCGGTGCGAACAGCGTGTCGCCGGCCTCCGCGAGCCCGCCGCCGATGATCAGCGTCCGCGGGTCGAGCAGGGTCAGCCCGGTGACCAGGCCGTCGGCGAGCGCGTCCACGGCGCCCTGCCAGACCTCCCGGGCGCGCGGGTCGCCGGACTCCACGGCCTTGGCGCAGTCGGCGGCGCCGGCCTGCGGATCGCCGCAGACCGCTGCCCAGTCGCGGCCCACCGCGGCGGCCGAGGCCAGCGTCTCCAGGCAGCCGCGCTGTCCGCAGCCGCAGGCGGGGCCGCCGGGCCGGACGACGATGTGGCCGATTTCGCCGGCGCTCCCGTGGGCGCCGGCCTCGATGCGGCCGCCGATGCCGATGGCGCCGGCGATGCCGGTGCCCAGGGGCACGAACAGGAACCGGTCGGTGTCCCGGCCGGCGCCGATCCGGCCCTCGGCCAGCCCGCCGGTGCGGACGTCGTGGCCGAGTGCGACCGGGACCCCGTCGAGCCGTTCGGAGAGCAGGGCCCGCAGGGGAACGTCCCGCCAGCCGAGGTTGGCGGCGTAGACGGCGGTGCCGGTGGCCTCGTCGACGATGCCGGGGACGGCGACGCCGGCGGCCAGCGCGGTGCTGCCGAACCGCTCCCGGCCGATGTCGCGCAGCTCGGTGGCGAAGCCGAGGATCGTCTTGACGACCGCCTCGGGGCCGCGGTCCCGCCCGGTGGGGAGCCGCGCCTCGTACAGGAGGGTGCCGTCCGCTCCGGCGAGGGCGGCCTTCATTCCGGTGCCGCCCACATCAAGGGCGATGACGTGTTTCACGGGGAACAGTGTCGCGCGACCTGCCAAGAAAGGTCTAGTCCACTCACCGTGCTGAACGCCACGTGATGATCGTCAACCGGTGTCGCTGCCCGGATCCGGGCAGCGCGTACGCGTCGGTAGCCTCCCTCGGCCGCCATCCCACAGGGCCCCTGACCTGCGCAAGAGGCGGGGCGATACGGAAAGTGAATAGGGGGTGGTGTAGACCTTGTGGGGGACAGTGGGGAGACTCGCTGTTCTACGTCGATCGCGGGCGATCCCCACGACGGCGGAGGGAATACCCGCAAGCACGGAATTTTCGGGATAAAAGGGGCGGTATCAGCGGTGCGACGGCGGTACGTGAGCCTGGCGGCGGCGGGACTCGCCGCCACCATGACACTGACTCTTACCGGCTGCGGCAGCGGCTCCGGGGGCAACGGCGTCGCCCTCACGCTGATCGCCGCGGACTACGGCGACAGCAAGGCCAACAGCTCCCAGCACTACTGGGACGAACTCGTCCACGCCTTCGAGGAGCAGAACCCGGGCATCAAGGTCGACGTCAAGGTCTACAGCTGGACCGACGTCGACAAGAAGGTCGAGGACCTCGTCAACGCCGGCAAGGCCCCCGACATGGCGCAGATCGGCGCGTACGCCGACTACGCCGCCCACGGCAAGCTCTACAGCGCCGACGACCTGCTCTCCATCCCGGTCCAGGCCGACTTCACCCCCTCCCTCGCGGCGGCCGGCGAATACCAGCGGAGGCAGTACGGGATGCCCTTCGGGGCCAGCACCCGGCGCCTCTTCTACAACAAGAAGCTGTTCACCGAGGCGGGCATCACCGCCCCGCCGCAGAACTGGGCCGACATCGTCAGCGACGCCCAGGCGCTCAAGGCACACGGCGTGAAGATCCCCTTCGCGCTGCCGCTCGGCCCGGAGGAGACCCAGGCCGAGACGCTGGAGTGGCTGCTCGCCGGGGGCGGCGACTACACCGACAACATCGGTAAATACACCATCAATGCGCCCGAGAACGTCAAGACCTTCGAGTGGCTCCAGAAGGACCTCGTCGGCAAGGGCCTCACCGGCACCGACCCCGCCAAGCTCAACCGCGAGGACGCCTTCGCCGACTTCGCAAACGGCGACGTCGGCATGCTCAACGGCCACCCCACGCTGATGAAGCAGGCCGAGGCCAAGGGCATCGACTACGGCACCGTCGAACTCCCCGGCACCACCGGCAAGGCCAAGGCCACCATGGGCGTCGCCGACTGGATGATGGCGTTCAAGCAGAACGGCCACCGCACCGAGGTCGGCAAGTTCCTGGACTTCGTCTACAGCAAGAAGAACGTCCTGAAGTTCTCCGCCGACTACAACCTGCTGCCGGTCACCACCTCCGCCTCCCAGGCGATGCTCGCCGACGACAAGTTCAGCAAGCTGCACGGCTTCCTCACCCAGCTGCCCAACGCCCACTTCTATCCGTCCGACAAGACGTCCTGGCCGCTGGTCTCCAAGACCATCAAGTCACGGATGGGCGCCACGGTCGGCCCGCAGGGCAACCCCTCCGCGACCCTCACCGACATCCAGAACACCGCCGACACCGCCGACAACACCGGCGAATAGCGTCGCCCGCGGGCCCGGTGGACCACCCCGGGCCCGCCCCGGCAACGCCCTGCGCAGTGGGCTTATCGTGGGAACGTGACGACGGACGGCGGAGTGGAATGACGGACGGCACCGGTGAGGGCACACCGCGCGGGCTCTCCGCCCGCGACGAGGCGGTGCTCGCCGTCGAACGCCGCTCCTGGTCCGGCCCCGGCGCCAAGGAACGCGCCATCCGCGAACAGCTCGGCATCTCCCCGACCCGCTACTACCAACTCCTCAACGCCCTGCTCGACGACCCCCGCGCGCTCGCGCACGACCCGGGAACCGTCAACCGGCTGCGCCGCGTACGGGACGCGCGGCGGGCCCGGCGCTGAGCCGAACCGGCCCGCCCGCCCGGGGCCCGCGCCCCACCTCCCCGGCCCGCACCCCGCCGCCCCGCGGCGCCCCGACCACCCGCCCGTCACCCGACCTCCGCCCCCGGACGACGGTGCCGCGCGCCACCCCGCCGTTCCGATGCGCCCGTACACCCGGCATGCGCCCGTGTCCCGCCGGTAGGGTCGGCGTCATGGGCACCCCGAACGCCGCGCCACATCCCGAACCGGCACCGGACCCCGTGCCGGCGCCGCCCGCCGTCCCGATTCCGGACACCCCCGCCGGCCGCGAGGGCCTCGCCGCCCTGCTGGCCCACCCCGAACGCGCCGTCGTCGCCCTCGACTTCGACGGCACACTCGCCGACATCGTCCCCGACCCCACCAAGGCCCGCGCCCACCCCGGCGCCCGCGCGGCCCTCGCCCGCCTCGCCCCGCACCTGCGCGCCCTCGCGGTGATCACCGGCCGCCCGGCCGGGGTCGCGGTCCGCCTCGGCGGCTTCGACGCCCTGCCGGGCCTTTCCCACCTCGTCGTCCTCGGCCACTACGGCGCCGAGCGCTGGGACGCCGCGACCGGCGCCCTGCACGCGCCCGCCCCGCACCCGGGCATCGCCGCCATACAGGCCGAACTCCCCGGCGTACTGGACCGCTCCGGGGTCTGGCGCGGCACCTGGGTCGAGACCGCCATCGAGCGCAAGGGCGGCCGCGCCATCGCCGTGCACACCCGCCGCGCCGCCGACCCGCAGCGCGCCTTCGAGCTGCTGCGGGAACCGCTCACCGAACTCGCCGAACGCCACGGCCTGATCGTCGAACCGGGCCGGCTGGTGCTGGAGCTGCGCCCGCCCGGTATGGACAAGGGCGTCGCGCTCGCCGAATGGGTCGAGGAGACCGGGGCCGCCGCCGTCCTCTACGCCGGCGACGACCTCGGTGACCTCGCCGCCTTCGCCGCCGTCGAGAAGCTGCGCTCCGACGGGACCGGCGGCGTCCTGGTGTGCAGCGGCAGCAGCGAGGTCACCGAACTCGCCGACCGCGCCGACCTGGTCGTCGACGGCCCGACGGGCGTGGTCGCGCTGCTCAACGCCCTCGCGGACCGGATCGAGCACCGACCGGAGGCGGCGGAGCGGAACGCCGCGGGCGGAACCGCGGAGGCCCCGCCCGGGGACGGCCCGCCCGGAGACGGCCCGGCTACTCCTTGAGGCCCAGTGAGGACAGCGCCGTCGTCCAGTCGTGCGCGATGGCCTGCTGCGCCTTCGCCAGGTCGGTCTTGCCGGAGCAGATGGCGGCCTTGAGTTTGTTCTCCACGCCGTCCTTGGGGTTGTTGGGCCCGGCGCCCGGCTTGTGTCCCGGGGACGGCGGCTCGACCCAGAGGTTGCGCGGGTCGTTGGGGTCGCCGCCCAGCTGGAGGCTGATGAGGTGGTCGTACTCGGCGTCGTGCAACGGGCCGGTGTAGCCGTACGACTTGGCGTTGGCGGTCTTCTCCCGGCCGGTGATGCTCACCGGCGGCCGGATGCCCTTGGTGTACCCGCTCTGGCAGATCGTGGTCTTCAGCGTCTGCGGGGTGACCTTGGGGTTGGTGGCCCCGGGGGTGCACTTGGGGTCGGGCAGTGGCTGTTTGTCCGCGGTGTAGTGGACGTGGCAGGAGCCGGGGGCGGGCTGCTGCTGCACCGTGTACGCCGACTGCGGGCCGGGACCGACGGGTATCGACCCGGACGGGCCGGACGGCGCGGACGCGGAGGCGGACGCCGAACCGGGCGATGACGCACCGCTCTTGGGGTCGGCGCCGCCCTTCCCCGACGAACAGCCGGCGACCGTGGTCGCCAGGACGGTGGCGGCCGCAACCGCGGCCCACCGTGCGGAATGTGACCGTGCGCTGATTGGCATGGAAAAGGACTACCCCACTCCGGCCCGCCGCAGCCACGACACCGTAGCGCGGGGGAGCATCGGGGAGCGCCGAAGGGGCGGACGAGGGGCCGGCCCGTCCGCTGGCCAGCCCGTCGGCCCGCCCACCGGCCCGCCCACCGGGAGGACGCCGGGAGGGCGACGGCCGGACCGGGGCCGGACCGGGGCCGGTCCGGTGGATCAGGATCGGACGGGCCCTAGCGCCCCCGTCGGAACCGCTCGCCGACCTCGCCCTGGTCGGTCTCCCACCAGGGACGCGTCACCTCCGGCTCCGGAACCGCCGCCGCAGGTGTCGTCGCCGCCGGTGCTGTCGTCGCAGCCGGTGCCATCGACGCCGACGCCGACGACTGTGCCGGTGCCGCCGCGGCCACCGCCATCTCCCGGTCCAGCCGGGCGTCCAGCGCCCGCGTCTTCTGCCGCTCGTCCCGCACCCACTCCGCGAACACCGCGATCAGGAACGGCAGTCCGACCAGCTCGGCGATGGTCAGCATCAGCCCGCCGCCGATCATCTGGTCCTGCTGGAGGCTCGGGCCCCACGGCCGGTGCTGGGACGCGTACCAGCCGCCCGCGATCAGCGTCCCGCTGGTCATCACCACGATCCCGGGCACCGCGTCCACCAACCCGTCCAACAGGACCAGCAGCGCCCGCACCGGATGGCTGCACCACGACGGCAGCAACTCCTCCCGGGTAAGCATCGGCAGCACGAAAAGACTGCCGACGACCAGCAGTTGCAGATACATCAGCTCGTGCAGCGGACCGTGCCGCAGCGCCGTCGGGAAGTACGGCGTGAAGTAGATCGCCAACTCCGAGGAAAGCACCAGCACCGTACTGACCAGCGGGAACGTCAGGAAGCGAACGAGCCGGCCGGAGACCGTCGCGCGCACCCAACGGGCCGCCCGCCGCTCCGCCGGCAGCGCCTTGAGCGCCAGCGCTAGCGGGTCGCCCAGCGCCAGCCCCAGCGGCGCGATCAGGTCCAGCACGATGTTCTGCACCGCGGCCGGCCAGAACAGCTCGTGGTCGTAGACCGCCAGGCCCGACATCGTCGCCACCACGACGGCGCCCAGCCCCAGGCCGGCGAACGCCACCGCCCGGGCCACCGGCCAGCGCTCCCCGCGCCGCGCCAGCCGCACCACGCCCCAGGCGTAGAGACCACCCAGGACGAGGATCAGGACCAGCGCGTACGGGTCGAGCCGCCAGCTGTCGAGGAGGCGCGCGGCGGTCAGCTCCGGCAGACCGGACGCGACGGTCGTCGAAGCAAGCGTTGTCACTGTCACGGCCCACCACGCTAGCCCCGCCCGCAGACGATCTACCGGCGGGGCACCCTTCCGCACGCTCTCAAGGAGCAGCGGGACCGCTCGCGGCCGGTCATTCGCGCAGGGCCCGCAGCTGCTCCAGGAACCACCGCGCGGGCGGCAGCGCGGTCGCCGCCGCGGCCAGCCGGGCGGTCCGGGCGGCCCGCTCCTCGGCCGGCATGGTCAGCGCGGTGTGCAACGCCTCGGCGGTCTGCCCGACGTCGTAGGGATTGACCGTCAGCGCGTCCGCGCCGAGCTCCTCCCACGCGCCGGCCTCCCGGGAGAGGACCAGCGCGCACCCCGCGTCGGAGACCACCGGCACTTCCTTCGCGACGAGGTTCATCCCGTCCCGGATCGGGTTGACCAGCGCCACGTCAGCGAGCCGGTACGCGGCCAGCGACCGCGCGAAGTCGTCCTTGACGTGCAGCACGACCGGCCGCCAGGTGGCCGTCCCGTATTCCGCGTTGATCTCCTCGGCGACCTTGCCGACCTGCGCGGTGTAGTCGCGGTAGACGGCCAGGTCCTGCCGCGAGGGGTAGGCGAACGCCAGGTGCACCACCCGCTCGCGCCACTCCGGCCGGTCGGCCAGCAGCCGCCGGAAGGCCAGCAGCCCGCGCACGATGTTCTTGGACAGCTCCGTCCGGTCCACCCGGACGACGGTCTTCCGGTCGGTGCCGCCGATCTGCTCGCGCAGCGCCGCCATCCGCTCCACCACGTCGGGCCGCCGCGACCGCTCCCGCAGGAACTCCGCGTCCGCCCCCAGCCCGTGGACCCCGATCCGGGTCCGGTGCGCCTTCCGGTCCGGCGGCACCGCGACCACGCTGGGCGTCTCGTGCCGCGGCCAGTGCGCCGTGCAGTCCGGCCCCAGCGCCCGCTCGCAACACGCCGCGAACGCCCGGGCCCACCGCTGGGTCAGGAAATTCGCCCGGTCGGCGCCGAGGATGCCCAGCACCAGCTGCTGTTGGATGTCGTCGGGCAGCATCGCGAAGTACTCCGGC
This sequence comes from Streptomyces sp. RGM 3693, assembly GCF_050471125.1. Lineage (NCBI taxonomy): Bacteria > Bacillati > Actinomycetota > Actinomycetes > Kitasatosporales > Streptomycetaceae > Streptomyces > Streptomyces sp. RGM 3693. The sequence goes on along the minus strand of NZ_JBMPPQ010000005.1, from coordinate 86,339 downwards.
GGCGCCCACGGGGTGTGCGAGAAGTGCGCGATCCGGACGTCCGGCCGCACCTCGCGCAGCATCCCCGGCACCAACGCCAGGTGGTAGTCCTGCACCAGCACCGCCGCGCCGGGACTCGCGGAGTCCGCCAGCGCGCTGGCGAACGCCGCGTTGTATGCCTCGTAGGCCGCCCACTGGCCCCGGAAATCCGCGTCGAAGACCGGCTCCAGCGGCGTCTGGTACAGCATGTGGTGGACGAACCACAGCACGGAGTTGGCGACGCCGTTGTAGGCCGCGGCGTGCACATCCGCCGGGATGTCCAACATCCGGACGCGCTGTCCACCGGTGTCCGCGGTGTCCAGCAGGCCGCCGGTCCGCCGCACCGCCTCCCGGTCACCGTCACCGAGCGCCGCACACACCCACACCGCATCCGTCTCGGGCCCGATCGCCGAGAGCCCGGACACGAGCCCCCCGCCGCCGCGTTTGGCGGTCAGCTCACCGCCCGCTCCCACGGCGTACGAAACCGGCCCGCGGTTGGACGCGACGAGGACCTCGGCACCTGGCTGCACCGCACTGCGCTCGGAGACCATGTCGCGACATTAACCCGCAGGGGATCCGCGCAAACGTACGGATCGCCCCTCAGGCCGCCCGCCGTTCCGCGTACTCCGGTATTCCGGCCATCGGCGGCCGCTCCTCGGTGTCCACCTCCGTCGTCCGCGGCACGAAGCCGTTCTCCCCACGGTCGAACTGGGTCAGCCGGGGCCGCACCAAGTGCCCGCGGGCCAGCCGGAGTTGAGCGGTACGGTAGATCGCGGCGGCCATCCGGCCGAGCGCCTGGCCGCCCTGGTGGCGATGCTTGCGCACCCCTACGTCCACCTGGGCGAGCGCGTCCAGGCCGACCGTGTGCAGGGCGTCCACCAGCAGGCCCAGTTCCACCCCGTAACCGACCGGGAACGGCAGCCGCTCCAGCAGCGCGCGACGGGCCGCGTACTCCCCGCCGAGCGGCTGCACGAACCCGGCCAGCTGCGGCCAGTGGAGGTTGAGCAGCGGCCGGGCGACCAGCTCGGTGACCCGGCCGCCCTGCTCGCCCCGGCCGGCCGCGGGCACCCGGCCCTCCGCGGTCTCCAGCGGCCGGTCGTACATCGCCTTGACGAAGTGGATCTCCGGGTCGGTCAGCAGCGGCCCGACGATCCCCGAGACGAAGGTGGACGAGAATTCCCACAGGTCGGCGTCGACGAAACAGATGATGTCGCCGCTGGTCACCAGCAGCGAGCGCCACAGCACCTCGCCCTTGCCGGGCAGCGCCGGAATCCGGGGCAGCACACTGTCCCGGTGGACGACCCGGGCACCGGCCGCCGCGGCGACCTCGGCGGTACGGTCGGTGGAGCCCGAGTCCAGCACCACCAGCTCGTCGACCAGCGGCACCTCCTCGGTCATGAGGTCGGCACGGATCGCCGCGACGATCGCACCGACCGTCGCCTCCTCGTCGAGCGCGGGCAGCACCACGCTGACCGTCCGACCCGTTTGGCGCTTGGCCTCCACCAGCCGCTCCAGCGGGCGGTCCGCGGCGGACCAGGAGCGGCCGGCCAGCCAGCGCTCCACTTCTTCCAGCACGTCTACGACTCTCCTCGGTGGCCCCCGAACGGAAGCCCGTTATGTGATCCATCTCGCGGACCGGACGACTATCTCAACGGCGAGTGCCTTCGGTTACAGTCTTGAACAACGCGGATGACCCTCGCATGTCGGGGTCGCCGCGCAACAAACGCCTGGGTTTCGACCCAGCGCCATACCGCTCATCCAGAGGGGCAGAGGGATACGGCCCGTTGAAGCCCCGGCAACCCTCCAGCCGGTCTCCGCCGCAAGCCAGCACAGTGCGCGCGCGAGGCTCCCGGCTAGGGAAGGTGCCAAATCCGTCTCACGGCGAGATGCGTCGTGAGGAAGATGAGGAGAAAGGGCCTCGCCTCCATGGCTGTGCAAGTCACCGAATCCGCTCCCGCTGTCTCCCTCGGCCCCGCCGTCGCGCTGTCCTGTCGCGAATGCGGACAGCGCTTTCCGCTCGGCCCGATCTTCGCGTGCCAGGAGTGTTTCGGCCCGCTGGAAGTCGCCTACGAGCTCCCCGGCGGCGGGCCCGGTCAAGCAGCAGAATTGAAGAAGCGGATCGAGGCCGGACCCGCCAACATCTGGCGCTACGCCCCGCTGCTGCCCGTCCCCGCCGACGTGGCCGACAAGCCCAACCTCAACCCCGGCTTCACCAAGCTCGTCAAGGCCGACCGGCTCGCCGCCGAGCTGGGCGTCACCGGCGGCCTGTACGTCAAGGACGACTCCGGCAACCCCACCCACTCCTTCAAGGACCGGGTCGTCGCGATCGCCGTCGAGGCCGCCCGCGCCTTCGGCTTCACCACCCTGTCCTGCTCCTCGACCGGCAACCTGGCCGGTGCGGTCGGCGCCGCGGCGCGCCGCGCGGGCCTGAAGTCCTGCGTCTTCATCCCGCACGACCTGGAGCCCGGCAAGGTCGTGATGGCCGCGGTCTACGGCGGTGACCTGGTCGCCATCGAGGGCAACTACGACGACGTGAACCGCTTCTGCTCCGAGCTCATCGGCGACCCGCTGGGCGAGGGCTGGGGCTTCGTCAACGTCAACCTCCGCCCCTACTACGGCGAGGGCTCCAAGACGCTGGCGTACGAGATCTGCGAGCAGCTGGGCTGGCAGCTGCCGGACCAGCTCGTCATCCCGATCGCGTCCGGCTCCCAGCTCACCAAGATCGACAAGGGGCTGAAGGAGCTGATCGCCCTCGGTCTGGTCGAGGACAAGCCGTACAAGATCTTCGGCGCCCAGGCCGAGGGCTGCTCTCCGGTGTCCGTGGCCTTCAAGGCCGGACACGAGGTCGTCAAGCCGCAGAAGCCGAACACCATCGCCAAGTCGCTGGCGATCGGCAACCCGGCGGACGGCCCGTACGTGCTCGACATCGCGCGCCGCACCGGCGGTGCGGTCGAGGACGTCACCGACCCGCAGATCGTGGACGCGATCAAGCTGCTGGCCCGTACGGAGGGAATCTTCGCGGAGACCGCGGGCGGCGTGACCGTCGGTGTGACCAAGAAGCTCATCGAGAACGGCATCCTGGACCCGTCGCTGACCACCGTCGTGCTGAACACCGGTGACGGTCTGAAGACCCTCGACGCCGTCGCCGCCGGGCCCTCCGCCACCATCCGGCCGAACCTGGACGCGTTCCGCGCGGCCGGCCTGGCCGGCTGAGCCGGTCCGTCGCCCGCCCCGATTCCGCACTCGTACTTCCCTGGAAGGCAGAACCATGAGCGTCAAGGTCCGCATCCCCACCATCCTGCGCACGTACACCGGAGGCGAGGCCGAGGTGACCGCCGAGGGCGCGACCCTCTCCGAGGTCATCGCCGACCTGGAGAAGAACCACCAGGGCATCGCGGCCCGGGTGCTCGACGACGCGGGCAAGCTGCGCCGCTTCGTGAACGTCTACGTCAACGACGACGACGTCCGCTTCGAGCAGGGCCTCCAGACGCCGACCCCGGACGGTGCGGGCGTCTCGATCATTCCGGCAGTGGCGGGCGGTTGCTGACTCGGTAGCCGACGCTGACGCGCCCGCCGGCGCCGGTGTGGAACGCGCCGATCGAATTTGCGCCAACTCTTTGCCGGTAGTGACCGGAAATTGCCCCGTCCGTACGAAACGGACGGGGCAATTCCGTGTTGTGAAAGGGGATACCATTGGGGCGATCCCCCTCCGGTTATCTCCGCGTGCATGCCGAACGCATATGAGATCGCGGGGACTTGTGCGCAAGTTGTGTGCGCGTTTTGTCGTTTGCGCGGCTTATTCCCGGCCCGACTTGGCCTGGGATAACGGCATTTGAGCGCATACGGCCGATTCCCTGGCGCCAGAATTCTCGTCCGATTGACCTGTTGCGCTGGGCATTGGTCCAGATACATTCAGCGGCGGTCGACGCGTTCCGGCGCACATCCCACGGGCCATTTCCGGTGGGGTGAGGTCTGACCCGGGTCCGCGGAGTGCGGTCCTGCGCAAGGGCCAGTAATAGGGGAGTTAGGCATGGCTCAGGGCACCGTCAAGTGGTTCAACGCGGAGAAGGGGTACGGCTTCATCGCGGTCGACGGTGGTGCGGATGTTTTCGTCCACTACAGCGCGATCCAGATGGACGGGTACCGCACCCTTGAGGAGGGTCAGCGAGTCGAGTTCGAGATCTCGCAGGGCCAGAAGGGGCCACAGGCGGACATGGTCCGGGTCGCCGCCTGAGGCGGCGGCCGACTGCATCGTTGGAAGAAGGCCCGCATCCCCGAGTACGGGGTTGCGGGCCTTCTGTCGTTCCCGGACGTCATGGGCGCCCGCCGCTTCCGGGCGTCGCGGGCGCCTTGCCGTTCCCGGGCGTCACGGGCGCGCCTCGCGGGGTGGTACGCGGGCGCGCGCGGGCGGTGTGTAGCTGTCTCGGGGACGGGGTCCGGTCGCCTCGCGGACGGGGGCCCGGCCGTCTCACGGACGAGGGGTCCGACCGCCAAGCGCTTGCACTCGATGGGTGCGAGTGCTAATCATTGCGTTAGCACTCTCCCCGTGAGAGTGCTGAATGTGGACTGGGTCGGTGAGGCCCGCACGCCAGGTGGGGCAAGGAACCACACGGTATGCAGGCCGTCCGTCGCGGGCGCCAACACGGTCCGGTATTTCCGCCCCCAAGCTCTCGGCTTCGTTCGAGCACGGGGACCCCATCAGTCCGGAGGGACCACTTCACATGGCCAAGATCATCGCGTTCGACGAGGAGGCGCGGCGCGGCCTTGAGCGCGGTATGAACCAGCTCGCCGATGCCGTCAAGGTCACCCTCGGCCCCAAGGGCCGCAACGTCGTCCTTGAGAAGAAGTGGGGCGCCCCCACGATCACCAACGATGGTGTTTCCATCGCCAAGGAGATCGAGCTGGAGGACCCGTACGAGAAGATCGGCGCCGAGCTGGTCAAGGAGGTCGCGAAGAAGACGGACGACGTCGCCGGTGACGGCACGACGACCGCGACCGTCCTGGCCCAGGCACTGGTCCGCGAGGGCCTGCGCAACGTCGCCGCCGGCGCCAACCCGATGGCCCTGAAGCGCGGCATCGAGAAGGCCGTCGAGGCCGTCTCCGGTGCGCTGCTGGACCAGGCCAAGGAGATCGAGACCAAGGAGCAGATCGCCTCCACCGCGTCCATCTCCGCCGCTGACCCGCAGATCGGCGAGCTGATCGCCGAGGCGATGGACAAGGTCGGCAAGGAAGGCGTCATCACCGTCGAGGAGTCCCAGACCTTCGGTCTGGAGCTGGAACTCACCGAGGGCATGCGCTTCGACAAGGGCTACATCTCGGCGTACTTCGCGACCGACATGGAGCGCATGGAGGCGGCGCTTGAGGACCCGTACATCCTCATCGTCAACTCCAAGATCGGCAACGTGAAGGACCTGCTGCCTCTCCTGGAGAAGGTCATGCAGTCCGGCAAGCCGCTGCTGATCATCGCCGAGGACGTCGAGGGCGAGGCCCTGTCGACCCTGGTCGTCAACAAGATCCGCGGCACCTTCAAGTCCGTCGCGGTCAAGGCGCCCGGCTTCGGTGACCGCCGCAAGGCCATGCTCGGCGACATCGCCATCCTCACCGGTGGCACCGTCATCTCCGAGGAGGTCGGCCTCAAGCTGGAGAGCGCCGGTCTCGACCTGCTCGGCCGCGCCCGCAAGGTCGTCATCACCAAGGACGAGACCACCATCGTCGACGGTGCCGGCGACAGCGAGCAGGTCCAGGGCCGGGTCAACCAGATCCGCGCCGAGATCGAGAACAGCGACTCGGACTACGACCGCGAGAAGCTCCAGGAGCGCCTCGCGAAGCTGGCCGGCGGCGTGGCCGTCATCAAGGCCGGCGCCGCGACCGAGGTCGAGCTCAAGGAGCGCAAGCACCGCATCGAGGACGCCGTTCGCAACGCGAAGGCGGCCGTCGAGGAGGGCATCGTCGCCGGTGGTGGCGTGGCCCTGCTGCAGGCTTCCTCGGTCTTCGAGAAGCTGGAGCTGGACGGCGACGAGGCCACCGGTGCCGCCGCCGTGAAGCTGGCCCTGGAGGCCCCGCTCAAGCAGATCTCCGTGAACGCCGGCCTTGAGGGTGGCGTCATCGTGGAGAAGGTGCGCAACCTGACTCCGGGTCACGGCCTGAACGCCGCGACCGGCGAGTACGTCGACATGATCGGCGAGGGCATCATCGACCCCGCCAAGGTCACGCGCTCCGCGCTGCAGAACGCCGCCTCCATCGCGGCGCTGTTCCTCACCACCGAGGCCGTCATCGCCGACAAGCCGGAGAAGGCCGCTGCGGCCGCTCCGGGCGGCATGCCGGGCGGTGACATGGACTTCTGATCCGCCGCGGCTCCGGCCGCTGGTTGATCAACGTCCGCTCGTTCGCCGGGGCGGTACCTCCTCTCCCAGGGGGTACCGCCCCGGCGGCGTTTTCTCCGGGCCCCTCGCCCTACGAGGCTGTGAGGCTACGGAGCTGCGGAGCTACGGGCCGTGGGGCTACGGCCGGTATTGCGGTGGGTGTCAGGGCCGGCGTTACGGCAGGCGGTCGAGGAGCCAGGTGGACAGCTCTTCGGTGATCAGGGTGTGCTCCTCGTTCTGCGAGGCCAGGACGAAGTCGTCCAGCGGGCTCTCGTCCGGGGCGAGTTCATCGATCGGGAGATAGAGGTCGGCGTGGTTGCTCGGCTCCCGTACGGCGACCGCGCTGACCGCCGGGACGAAACAGCGCCCCCGGACCGGGTTCTCCACGGCGAACCCCAAGATGGGCGCCAGCTTGTTGAGCACGTAGGCGAGGATGCCGAAGCCGTCGAGGGTGCCACCGGGGGCGCCGTCGATGTCGGGCAGCCCGCTGGTGCGGATCTCACGGGTCGGGACGGTGACCACCCGGAGCTTGGCCACCAGCTGGTCGTCGCCCTCGGACTGGGTGCGCAGTTCCGTCCCGTAGATGGCGTGGCCCTTGCCGATGACGGCCTCGACACCCGGCCGGATGCCGTTGCCGGAGCCGTCGCCCGGCCCGTTGGCGACGGCGAGGAGACGGGGCAGCCGGGGCCAGTTGCCGACCTCCTGGAGCTTGTCGAGGAAGTCGGTGCGCAGCGGGCTGGGGCCCGGCTTGTCCCCGCGGGTCAGGTGCCGGGGCGAAGCCGTTGTGGTTCGCATCCGTATCCCGGCGAGGCAATGACAACGGGTTCGTCACTCTCCGCACCAGGTCGTATGTGGACAGTCATGATCGCTGCTATGCGGAAGCGTGATCGTTGATCGATCGGGAATGATGAATTGCTCGCGCGAACGCGTGTTCCCTCGATCAAGGCCGGTCGGAAAGCGGTCGCCCGGCGATCGTCCGGCACCCCGACCGAGCCTCAAACCCGATGCCGTAATTGGCTGGATCATGTGATCAGGGGATTGGCTGGGCCTGACGAGTGAAGGCTCGGCGCGCCTCCGACCGGCGCGCCAATGGGGAGGGCTTTGCCAGGGAGAACCTTCGCACTAGGCCCCCGCCCCCACCCGGAACAGGACCCGCCCGTGCCGAACGTCCCGAACCCCACGCGGACCGGTGCCCGCACCGTCTACGAGCCCGTGGTCACCCCCACCACCCGCTACGCCGGCCGGGAGGCGACGGCGGCCTTCCTCTTCGCCGTCGCCGCCCTGCTCTACAACTGGTGGCTGCTGGAATTCCGCCTCCGCACCGGCCTCGACCCCCGCCACTCCTACGTCAGCGAGCTCTACGCCGCCGACCAGCCGCTGCGCCACCTCTTCGGCGGCCTGGAGGGCGGCTGCGCACTCCTGGTCGTCACCGGCGCCCTACTGGCACGCAGTACACCCGCCGGCCACGGGCGCTGGGCCCGCACCGGCTGGCTCGCGCTGGTCGGCCTCGGCCTCTCCTCGCTGGCCGACGTCATCCTCCCCATGTCCTGCGCCCCCTCGGTGGAGCCCGGCTGCGTGGAGGTCCATCCCTGGCACACCGCCACCAGCGCCTTCGCCCACTTCTTCCTGTTCGCCTCGATGGCGACCCTCAGCCGCGCCGCCGCCGTACAGCGTCCCCCCATGCCGCTGGTCCGCCGCTGGGGCCCGCGCGTCCTGGCCGTGGCCATGCCCGCCGCGATCCTGACCATCGGCCCGCTCATCGGCCACCCCGGCTGGCACGGCGTCCCGCAGCGCGTGCACCTGACACTGGTGGGCGTGTGGTTCGCCCTGTTGGCTTGGGAGTTGGGCCGCTCGGCCCGCCGGCGGCGACGTTGGGCCGGCCACTGGGACGGCCCGTGGGAGCGGTACGTGGAAGGACTCAGGCGTGTATGGCGGACCGAACCTGCCGGGCGCGGGAACGGACCCGGTCCGGAGCAAGGCGGCCCGGAGCGAGCTGGTCCGGAACGGGCCGGTCCGGAGTGAGTGGAGCCGGAGTGAGCCGGTTCGGAGTGAGCCGGTCCGGAGTGAGCCGGTGCGGAGTGGGTGGGGCCGGACGGTGGTTCGATGGGGGCCCGCCGATCCCGCCGATCCCGCCGATCCCGTCGATCCCGCCGGCACCGCCGGTTTCGTCCCGGCAGTCGCGGCAGATGCCGCCGGGGAGCGCCGCCGGGCGTCCCGGCGCGCGGCAGACCGTGCACTCCATGATGCGGAGCGGTGTGGTGGGCGCGGCGGCCTGCGTGGTGGGCGTGGCGACCGGTGCGGTGGGGGCCTGGGTGACGGGTGGCAACTTGGCCGACAGTCGGGACAGGACGAACCGGGCTGGGTGGTGGACGGGCGTGGGCAGTCCAGCAGTCAACGCGGCCAGGACCTGGTCCGGCGACGCGCCCCTGGCCAGCCATTCCGCCGCGTGCGGTGCCAGCGAGGTGCAGTCGGCCGCCGAGAGCGTCAGGCGGGGTTCGGTCCGGCCGAGGCCCGCGAGGAGGGCGTAGGCGGGGCTGTGCGGGCGGGAGGGAACGAGGTTTGCCGGTCGGTGCTCGTCCGTTTCGGCCTGCGGCACGTTCCCGGTGGGTAAGGCCGCCCACCAGGAGTCGTCCCGTGCCGTACGGGAGAAGTACGTCCGCGTCACCCACCGCGGGCTGCCACTGCCGACGATGCACGGCTCGGTGAACCGCCGCAGGTGACCGGCCTCCGACAACCGGCGCAGGGCGGTGCGGAGGGCGCACTGCCCGTAGTCCGGCAACACCTTGGCCAGTGTCTTCACCGAGACGTCGGCCCCTTCGGGGAGCCGGTCGAGGTACGCGGCGATGGACGCCTCGCGGCGGGGGAGGTGAGCGAAGTCGGTGGCGCGGCGGGGGCGTTGGTCCGGGGCGCTGCGTTTGCCAAAACCTGGTTTGGCGAGGGGGTGGGGGGCTGCGGGCGCGAGGGCGGGAAAGCTAGAGTCTTCATAAGCCACGAGATCGGTTTCCTAAGTTCATCGATCTTGATGGTGAGACCCCGGCGTGGTGTTGGTAGCACCTGCCGGGGTTGTTTTGTTGCTGCGCACGCTAGACGGGCGGGACGCCGCGTGGCAAGCCCGCTACGGAACGTCATCCGGCCTGGTGCGCGCGGGAGTTGGGGCGCGGGGGAGGGTGGGTGGGGTACTGGCCCGTCCACCCGTTCCTTGAAAAGAGGGCTCGGATTACGAGGCTTGAGCCCCGGGGGTTGGCCCGGGGCGCCGCGGTCGGCTGGAGTCGGTCCGCTCGCCTTGATGCCGTCGATGAACGCGGGCCATGCCGGCGTCCGAACAAGGCGGGCCATGTCGGCGTCCGAACAACGTGGACTATGTCGGCGTCCGAACAACGCAGACCATGCCGCCGTCCGAAACGCGAGCGCCGGGCCGTGGGGGGCCTTGGAGCCGCGAACGGGGGCGATGCCGGGGGTGGTTGTCGGGGTAGTCGCCATGCCACCTCGTCAAGGACCGCCCGCTGAGTGGCTAACCGACTCCTCAAGGACCGGGCGCGGAGCGGCTGCCCGACTCCTTCGAGCGGAGCGGCTACCCGACTCCTTCGAGAGCGGTGCTCCGGGTGTCTGGGTCCGGGGTGTCTGGGTCCGTTCGTCGGGGGGTGTCGGAGGGCGTTGCGTCGGCTTCGCCTTCTTGTTCCGCGTGCGGTGTCTCGGGGGCCGTGTTCAGAACCGCGCGTTGCTGCTTGCTGAGGCCGAAGAGGTAGGTGGCGGCGAAGCCGACCGCGTAGCCGATGAGGAGGCCGAGGGCGTAGACGGTGACCGTCGTGCCGAGTGAGTGGTTGCCCTTGACCAGGGGGAAGAGGGCCCAGCCGGAGGGGCCGATGGCGGTGGAGCCGACGGCGTCGCCGAGTTGGTTGAACAGGCCGACGAAGCCCCCGCCGACCGCGCCGCCGATGCAGGCGGTGACGAAGGGGCGGCCGAGGGGGAGGGAGACGCCGTAGATCAGGGGCTCACCGACACCCAGGAAGCCCGCGGGGAGGGCGGAACGGATCGTCGTGCGGATCGAGCGGTTGCGGGGGAGGCGGAGGTAGACGGCGAGGGCGGCGCCCACCTGGCCCGCGCCGGCCATGGCGAGGATTGGGAGGAGGGTCGTATAGCCCTGCTGTTGGATCAGGGTGGTGTGGATGGGGATGAGGGCCTGGTGGAGGCCCAGCATGACGAGGGGAAGGAAGAGACCGCCGAGGAGGAAACCGGCGAGGGCGCCGCCGTGGGCGAGTAGCCAGTCGGCGGTGGTGCCGATGGCGGTGGAGACCTCACCGGCGACGTACATCAGGCCGAAGACGGTGACCAGGCCGGTGAGTAGAACGGTGAGGGTGGGCGTGAGGAGGACGTCCAGGGCCTCGGGGATACGTCTGCGGAGCTGTTTCTCCAACTGGGCGGCGAGGAGGGCGGCGGCGAGGGCGCCGAGGACGCCGCCTTGGCCGGGGGCGAGCTTCTGGCCGAAGGCGGTGACGTTGGCGATGCCGGGGAAGACGATCACCGCGGCGACCGCGCCGCCGAGGACGGGGGTGCCGCCGAATTCCTTCGCGGTGTTGTAGCCGACGAAGACCGCGATCAGGGACATGAAGCCGGAGGCGATGGCGGTCAGGGCGGGGACCAGGGCGGGGAGCCAACCGGCGTTGGTGAGCAGGCCGTTGAGACCGGCGATGATGCCGCAGCCGATCAGGGCGGGGATGAGCGGCACGAAGATGTTGGCGATGCGGCGGAGGAAGAGTTTGACGGGGGTGGTGTTGCGGGCCTTCTGGCGGGCCTTGAGGGCGGCGCCTTGGGAGGCCAGGTCGGTGGCGGTGGTGTCTGTGGGGGCGGTGATCTCTGTCGGGGGCGGGGCGTCTGCGGTGGTGTCTGTCGGGGTGGCGGCGTCTGTAGGGGTGGCAGCGTCTGTGGGGGTGGTGCTGTGGGGGTGGGGGTGGTGGGGGGCGGCTTTTGAGGGGGCCGCTGGGGCGCCGCTTTCTTCCTTTTTACGGCAACGATTACGGAGAGTGATTTGTTCCTGCGGAGCGTTACCGGGGTTGCCGGCTTTGGCCGTCAGGCGTTCGAACTCGGGGGTGACTCGGGCGACCGTGCCGGGGCCCAGGACGATCTGGTAGGTGTCGTCCTCCACTACGCCCAGGACGGCGGGGAGTGCCTTGAGGGCGTCGTCCTGGACGAGGGTGCGGTCCTGGATGCCCAGGCGGAGGCGGGTCATGCAGTGGGCGATGGAGGTGACGTTGTCGGCGCCGCCGACGAGGGGAAGGAGCGCGGCGGCGATGGCGCGGTTCTTGTCTTCGGTCATGTGTGGCGCCTTGCTGTCGGATGACTGGCGGTGGGTCAGGTCGTATGGGCGTGACCGGCGGTGGACTGGAGGGCGGTGCGGAGGTGGCCCTTGGAGGCGTTGAGGAGGCGGGTGGCTTCGTGGCCGTCCACGCCGCCGAGCAGGACGAGGATGGCGTTCTTCACCTCGCCGTCGGTTTCGGTGAGGGCGGCCTCGATCTCCAGGTCGGAGGCCCCGGTGGCGAGCGCGACGATGCGGCGCGAGCGGGCCCGTAGTTTGTCGTTGGAGGCCCGGACGTCGACCATCAGATTCCCGAAGGTCTTGCCCAGGCGGATCATGGTGATCGTCGAGATCATGTTGAGGACGAGCTTCTGGGCGGTGCCTGCCTTGAGGCGGGTGGAGCCGGTGATCAGCTCGGGGCCGACGACGATCTCGATGCCGTGCTCGGCGGCCGCGGCGAGGGCGGAATCAGCGTTGCAGGACAGGCCGATGGTCAGGGCGCCGATCGTTCGGGCGTGCTCGACCGCGCCGACGGCGTATGGCGTGCGGCCGGAGGCGGAGATGCCGACGACGACGTCGCGGTCGGCGATGGCGAGCGCGGTCAGGTCGGCGGCTGCCAGCTCCTTGCTGTCCTCGGCGCCCTCGACGGCGGTGACCATCGCGGACGGGCCGCCCGCGATCAGGCCGAGGACCTCGGAGGGGTCGGTGTTGAAGGTCGGCGGGCACTCGCTGGCGTCCAGGACGCCGAGGCGGCCGGCCGTACCGGCGCCGGCGTAGATCAGGCGGCCGCCGCGGGCCATACGGGCGGCGGCGGCGTCGATGGCGGCGGCGATCTCGGGGAGGCGCTCGGCGACGGCGGTGGGGACGGTGGTGTCCTCCTCGTTCATCAGGCGGGCGATGTCGAGGGTGGGGCGGCGGTCGATGTCGGCGAGGTCGGGGCGGTACGCCTCGGTGGTGAGGGAGGCCAACTGGGAGCGGAGGGCTGAGTAGTTGGGGTCGGTGGGTGGCATGGGGCGGGGCTCCTTGGGGTGCGGGGCCTTGGGGTGGCGAGGGTGTGGTTGCGGCTGTCGGGTGGGGGTGCGCCGCTTCGCTTCCGGCTGCCCGCCGGCGGTGGGTGCCGCTGTGCCCACCCGCGCCTCAGCGGCCCGACGGCCCACAGCTGGGCGTGGCGGCGGTGCGACTGCCCGCAGCGGGGTGTGGCGCGGCCGCCCCGGGTGGGGGTCGGCCACGGTGTGACGGGGGTGCTGCGGTGTGGTCAGTGGCGGGGGTTGTGGCGGTGGGCGAGGGCCTCGTAGGAGGCGGAGAGGGCGGGGGCGGCGGTTTCGTAGGTGCGCTGGGCGACGCCTATGAAGAGGCAGTCGATGACGAGGAGTTGGCTGGTGCGGGAGGACATGGCCGCGGGGCGCAGCTCGCTCTCGCGGGCCGTGGACGTCGTCAGGATGTGGTCGGCGTAGGCGGCGATCTCGCCGTCCGGGCGGCCGGTGATGGCGATCGTCGTCGCGCCGTGGTCGAAGGCGACCCGCAGCGGCTCTATGACGTCCGTCGTCCGGCCGGAATGGGTGATCGCGATGGCCACGTCACGGGCCCGCATCTGCACGGCGTTGGTCACGGCGAGGTGCGGGTCGGAGTGGGCATGGGCGATGAGTCCGATGCGCAGCAGTTTCTGGACCAGGTCCTGGGCGACGAGGTTGGAGGCACCTATTCCGTAGACGTCGATCCGGCGGGCGGAGGCGAGGGCGGCGACGGCCGCTTCCAACTGGGTGACGTCCAGTGCGGCGGCGGTGTCGGCGAGGCACTGCTGCTCTTCCTGCGCGAGCTTGGCGACGACGTCGATCAGGGAATCGTCGACCGCTATGTCCGCCGTGACGACGGGCGCGCTGCCGGTCGCCTGCTGTGCGGCGAGCGCGGCGAGGGCGAGGCGCAGGTCGCGGTAGCCCGGGTAGCCGAGCAGGCGGGAGGTGCGCACGACGGTGGCTTCGCTGGTGCCGGTGCGCTCGGCCAGGCCGGTGACGGTGAGGGCGGCGCAGCCGGCCGGATCGCTCGCTACCGTCTCTGCGACCCGCTGCATGGAGCGGGTCATCGTCGGCGCGAGCGTGCGGACCTTGGCGGCCAGTGCCGCGGGGGCCGGTGGCGCCGGAGTTGAGGCCGGCCCGGCACCGATGAAAGTTTCCTTCACTCCGCTACTCATGTCTGAAAGGTATTTTCAGCATCGGTGACGCGTCAATACCCTCCGTGAAGCCTGTGGACGGACCGCTGATGGTGTCCGGGTCGGCTGTGGATAACTTCAGCCGGCCGGCGGCTTCGCGCGAGAATGAGGTCATGGAGCTGGAACAGGCATTGCACGCCGCGCGAGCGCTGGTGCTCGCCGACCTGATGGCGGACGACGTAGCGGACGCCGAGATCGTCTCGCTCGTCGAGGATGCGGTCACGCATCGTCGATGGTGGGTGGAGCAGTGGCCTGAGGGCGCGTCGTTCGTCGCGGGACTGATAGCGCAGGACGTACAGGACGCATTGTTGGAGCGGTACGGTCGCTGGCCGTTGTGCCCGGTGTGCACGGAGTCGGGAGATCCGCACGCGCTCGATGTGGAGCCGGAGTTGGGCCCGGATCCGCACTGGGTGTGCCCGAAGACGGCGGTCGCTGTCGCCCCGGTCGGGCGGCTGCGCGCGCCGACGGAGGGCTGAGGTGGTGATCTACATCGACCCGCCCATCTGGCCGGGGCACGGTCGTATGTGGTCACACCTGGTGAGTGACGGCTCGTTCGACGAACTGCATCGCTTCGCGGCGGCGCTGGGCGCGCCCCGCCGGGCCTTCGAGCGCGACCACTACGACCTGCCGGCCGAGCGGTACGCCGATGCCGTGCGGGCGGGGGCGGTGGAGGTCGGCTCCAAAGAGCTGGTGCGTCGCCTCACGGAGGCGGGGCTGCGGCGGCCGAAGGGGCGGTGAGGGTGGGGAGGGGGGTGAGGTGGGTGGGGGAGTGTGGGGCGGAGTAGGTGCAGGACCAGCCGACGTTCGCCTCCGCCGGCTGGTTGCATGCGCGGCCGTCAGTGGTGTTCTGCGGTCTCCGAGGAGCGGATGGCGGACGGCGCGGTGGAGGCGCCGCCGGAACGGGTGCCGGGGTCCGTGCCGGAATCGGCGTCGGATCGGGGTGCCGAGGACGCGACCACACGGGAGCGGGCCGAAGCGCGGTGGAGGCGGAAGGCGAGGGCCGTGGTGAGGACGGCGACGGCGGCGAGGGCCGAGCCGGTCCAGGCGACGGACGGGTAGCCCCAGCCGGCGCTGATGGTCAGGCCGCCCAGCCAGGGGCCGAGGGTGTTGCCGATGTTGAAGGCGGCGGTGGTGGTGGCGCCGGCGAGGGTCGGGGCGGCGTTCGCCACGTTGAACATCCGGGCGTTGAGGGCCGGGGCCGTGGTGAAGGCCGTGACGCCGAGCATGAGGGAGAGTGCCACGGCGGCGATCGGGCTGTGCGCGGTCAGCGCCAGGATGGCGAGGACGGCGGTGGAGGCCGAGATTCCGCCGAAGAGCGTGCCGAAGAGGTGGGCGTCGGCGATCCGGCCGCCGATGAACGTACCGATCAGCGCGCCGACGCCGAAGAGGGCGAGCACCGTCGGGACCCAGCTTTCGGCGAGGCCGGCGGTGTCGGTCAGGAGCGGGGAGAGGTAGGAGAAGAGGGCGAAGACCGCGGCGCCGTTCATGGCGGTGGCGATCAGTGCCAGCCAGACCTGCTTGTCCTTGTAGATGGTCAGCTCGCGGCGGAGCTGGGGGCGGTCCTCGCCGGTGGGCACCTTCGTACGGGGTACGAGGGCGACGACGCCGATGAGGCCGATCACGGAGAGCCCCGCCACCGCCCAGAAGGCGGAGCGCCAGCCGGCGTGCTGGCCGAGCAGTGCACCGGCCGGGACGCCGGCGATGTTGGCGATGCTCAGGCCGCCGACCATGACGGCCATGGCGCGGGCCCTGGCGTTGACCGGGACCAGTGAGACGGCCACGGCCGCGCCCACCGCCCAGAAACCGGCGCAGGCCAGGGCGCTGACCACCCGGGACACGAAGAGGACGGTGTAGGAGGGTGCCAGCGCGCCCGCGACCTGGCCGAGGCCGAAGAGCGCGAGCAGGGTGATGAGGGTGGTGCGGCGGGGGAGGCGGAGCGTTGCGGCGGCCAGTACGGGGGCGCCGACCACCATGCCGATGGCGAACGCGGAGACCAGCAGTCCGGCCTGTGGGATGGAGACCCGGAGATCGCGGGCGAGCGGCTGGAGGATGCCGGAGAGCATGAACTCGCTGGTGCCCAGGGCGAATACGGACAGGCCGAGGACGTAGACGGCGAGGGGGAGGCGGGCACGGGGAGGGGAGGCGGCTGGTGCTGGCATGACAGGTATCAACCGGGGAATGGGTGCTGGCATTCCCGGGTGAGGGGTGGTGTCCGCCACGCGGAGTCCGTGCCGGGTGCTCGACCGGACCGGACCGGACCGGTCAGTCGGAGTCGGAGGCGGAGTCGGTGCCGTTGTCGCTGCCGCTCTCCAGGAGGGCGAGTTCGGTCGACAGGTTGTGGCGGGCCGGTTGCTCCCAGCGGTCGTGGCCCTGGGGGGTCCTGAACAGGCGGGGGAGCGCGAGGAGTTGGCGGAGGACGGCGGCGCGGCCGGCCCGGAAGTCCGGGTCGGGGACGAAGCCGTACTCGGTGCGGACCGCGGCGGCGTAGGTGGCGTAGGCGTCGGGGGAGCCGGCCAGGACGGCCAGGTCGGCGTCGCACAGGACGGCGCCGTTGCGGTCGTCGGGGGCCGGGTCGTGGGTGACGGTGAGGCGGACGAGGCGGGCGACCTCGGCCGTGCGGGGTGGGGCGATGCCGAGTTCGGGGAGGGCGCGCTCGGCGAGGGCGGCGCTGCGTTCCTCGTTCTCGGAGCGGTCGGGCCGGTAGACGGCGTCGTGGAACCACGCTGCCAATTGGACGGCCGGCAAGTCGTCGGCGTACGCGGCGAGTTCGTCGACCCGGTCGAGGACGGCGGTGAGGTGGTCGGTGGTGTGGTAGTGGCGCTGCGGTTCGGCCCAGCGGTCGAGGAGGTTGGCCGCGTACGGGGCGGGGTCGGGGCGCTGCCGGGTGCCGCGGGCCTGGGTGTCGTCGTGGGCCTGGGTGCCGTGGGCCTGGGCCACGGTGGCCGCCCAGCGGGCGGCCAGGTCGGGGCGGGGGTCGGTCATGTCGGCCATTGTGCCCGGTCAGGGGGCGGGTTCGTCGCGGCAGGAATGGAGTTCGATCTCGTCCGCGGTGGGTTTGTAGTGAGCTTGCCAGTCGACGTCGGCTTCGGGGATGGAGGGGAGTGAGGATTTGAAATCCTGGTCCCAGTCGCTGGTGATGACGTAGGCGCGCAGCGCGTCGCGGAGTTTGTAGCAGTCGGCGCGGTGTCCTTTTGCCATGGCGATTCCGTAGCGGTTTGCGGAACCGATGGTGAGTTTGGGGATGACCCGAAGGTTCTTGTGCCTCTCGGTGAATCCATAAAGGATCATTTGGTCGGTCGAGACCGCGCTGGCGTATTTCGTATTGAGGTCGTCGATGCAGCTGGAGGCGTCGGGCGCCTCGTACCACTTGCTGTCGGTGTATTTCTTGAGGGTGTCGAGGGAGGTGGTGCCCGTCCAGGTGCAGACGCGTTTGCCGTCGAGGTCGGAGATGTTCCGGATGCTGTGATCGTCCTTGCGGACCATGAAGCCCTGCAAGGTGGAGGCGTACGGGCCGACGAAGTCGAGTTCTCGCATGCGGTCGGCGGTGATGGAGAAGGTCGCGACGACCAGGTCCTTCTTCTTGTTTTTGAGTACGGTACCGCGCAGTTCCGAGGGGACTGCGCCGAAATCCGGTTCCACATTGAGTGTTTTGAGCACGTGATTGGCGACCTCGACGTCGAATCCGAGGGGGTGATAGTGCTCGATTGAGCTGGTGCCGGGTTGGTCGTCCTTCACGCCTACCGCGACCCTGCCGGAGCTGAAGAGGGAATCCGAGGAGCCGCAGGCGGTGGCGGTCGCGGCGAGGGCGACGAGGACGAATAAGGGAGCCAACGTGGTGCGGCGAATCGTCATGGGGTCCCCGTTTCTTCCGTGCGTGGTGCTGGGCGGGCGTGGTGCGGTCACGTGTCGTGACGGGTGTGGTGCGGTCACGTGTCGTAGAGCGTGGCCTGTGTGGTGCGGATGTCCAGGAGGCAGCCCTGGGCCGTCCTGAGCTGGACGTCGATCCGTACGGTGCGGACCTGCCCGCCGAGGAGGAAGTCGGCGGTGCCGCCGTGGCGGACGGTCGTCGGCTGGGCCGTGCGGCCGGAGCCG
Organism: Streptomyces sp. RGM 3693; assembly: GCF_050471125.1. NCBI lineage: Bacteria > Bacillati > Actinomycetota > Actinomycetes > Kitasatosporales > Streptomycetaceae > Streptomyces > Streptomyces sp. RGM 3693. The sequence goes on along the minus strand of NZ_JBMPPQ010000005.1, from coordinate 68,368 downwards.
AGCAGGGTGAGGTCGGCCGAGGAGTCCGGGCGGCAGGTCGGGCTGGCGGTGTCGTGATCGTTGATGGCCAGGGTGAGGCGGAGGGCGTTGCGGGACTCCTCGGGGGTGGCGATGTCCAGGCTCAGGGTGACGTGGCTGCCGTTGGACAGGGCGCGCTGCACCGGCGGGGTGATCCTCCCCGTGACATCGATCTCGCCGTGGGTGACGACGTTCCGGAAGGCCAGGTAGCCGCCGACGGTGGCCAGGACAGAGACCAGGGAGAGCGCGGCGACGACGCGGGTGACGGCGGGGCGCTGGATGAGGACGCGGCCGGTTGCGGTGCCGAGGGAGACGGCGGCCAGTACTCCCCACAGGGCGTACTGGGAGGCCGGGCCGTCCGGCCAGGTGGTGCCCGCGATGATCAGGGCGGCGCAGGCCAGGAGCAGCGGCAGCCAGCGGGCGCTGGGGTGTTGCAGGGCCCAGCGGATGAAGACGTTCCGGATGTTGCCGGCGGCGATGGAGTGGTCGCCGGTGGCGGTGGCGTCGTTGTGGATGTGCTCCGGGTCCGGCCGCGGTGGTGTGCGGGGGGTCATGCGTCGTCCCGGGGGCTGGGGGCGCCTCCCATGTTGATGGTGCCGTGGATCTCCCCGGCGGCGATGGAGCCCTGGCCGGTCGCGGTGGGGTTGTTGTAGACGATGCGCGGGCCGGTGGCGGCGGTGAGCTGTGCGACGTGGCGCCGGAAGCCGCCGGTGTCGTGGTCCTCGGCGGGGGCGTGCAGCCAGTTGGTGAGGGCGGTGGCGAGTAGTCGGCGGTCGTGGTCGTTCAGGGTGGCCAGCAGTTCGTCGAGGGCGTCGGCGCGGTCGGTGTCGAGGTGCGGCCGGGTGGTGTCGTCGTCGCCGAGGGTGACGGTGCCGTCGCGGCGGTGCAGTAGGCGGCGGAAGAAGCCCTCGCCGGCGGTCACGGTGCGTTCGGCGAGCCGGTCCTGGGCGGCGGTGAGGACGGAGGTGCCCAGGCTGTTGGCCGCTAAGACGAGATAGGGGGCTATTTCGGCGGATACGGACGCAAGGTCGGACATCTGGGTTCTCCGTGCTAGAGGCCAGGGGCGAGCAAGGTTCCGGCGCAACGCCCTTATGGGAAAGGCGTGTTACCCAAGTGAAGGCTGATCCACACTCGCGCCATTGGGTGGTTTTCGGGGTGGCGAGGGCGGAGGAGGCGGGTGGATTTCGGCCGCGTCGCGGGGCGGATGGCGGTGTCGTGGTCAAGGAGCGCTTAGGCTGGGTATTGGACTAGACCTGTGAGGACCGTGGGGTCAGGGTGACGGGCCGCGGCAAGCGCGTGCGGCGTCGCCCCCGCCGCCCGTCCCGCGGGTTCTGACCACGTCGTTCGTCAGCGGAAGGTTGGGTCGTATGAATCAGCGCGCGCTCCTGGAGGTGATCGCGCTCGGTCCCGAGGACGCGGTCGCCGCGCAGGCCGGCGGTGCCGACCGCCTGGAACTGGTCGCGGACATGGCGGCGGACGGGCTGACCCCGCCGCGCGCCACGTTCGCCGCGATCCGCGCCGCCGTCGGCATTCCGCTGCGGGTGATGCTGCGCGCCGCCGACGGCTTCGCGGCGGGCGACGTGGACGCGCTGTGTGCGGAGGCGGCGGCGCTGCGGGCGGAGGGGGCCGAGGAGTTCGTCCTGGGGTTCCTGACGCCGGACGGGCGGCCGGACCTGGCGGCGGTGCGGGCGTTGGTCGAGGTGATCGACGGCTGCCGGTGGACGTTCCACCGGGCCATCGACCGGGCCGCCGACCGGGACGCGCTCCGCAAGGAGCTGGCGGGCTTCGCCGGCCCGGCCGGGCTCGACACGTACCTGACCGCGGGTGCCGCGGAAGGCGTCGACGCGGGGCTGGCGACGCTGGTCGCCGAGCGGGCGCACAAGGCGGCGGACGAGCCCGGGTACGCGCCGCGGATCCTGGTGGGCGGCGGGCTCCGGCTCGACCACCTGGCGAAGCTGCGGGCGGCCGGGCTGGACGCGTTCCACATCGGGGGCGCCGCCCGGCCCGGCGGATGGGCCGAGCCGGTGGATGCGGCGGCCGTGCGGGAGTGGCGGGCGGCGTTGGACGCGCCGGTGGTCTCGCGGGTCTGAGGGCGCGTCAATCCGTAGGCGGTGTGGGGTCGTTCGCGGGGGGGGGGAGAGGTCGGCCGGGCGACCTCTGGGCGGTCGGGTGGTCGGCCGGCCTGGCGGTCCGTTGGGTGGCCGGCCGCCCAACCGCCGCCCAACCGGCTGAAAGCGGGCAGACCTCCCCTTGTTAGGATTTACGCGAATCGGCAAGGGGGGAGTGCATTCCATCCGCTTGGGGGGATTCGCTTCCTCCTGGTGCCCTCCGGCCTGCACGACCCATCGCCTGGAGGGCAGATGCCCCACTCCGTCATATCCCGGCGGCCTCGGACACCGGGCCGCTCCGCGCGTTCGCGACGCCTGCTGACCGGAGCCGTCGCGTTGACCCTCGCGGTCACCGCCGGCCCGCTCGTCGCGCCCGCCGTCGCGGCCACTCCGGCTGCCGCCGAGGCCGCTGCCGCCTCCGCGCAGCAGCTGAAGATCGCTCCCGGCTCTGAGATCGTGAGCGCGGGACGCACCGGTTTCCTCTCCGCCGCCGCGGACAAAACCGTGTCGTGGACGCGTTACGCGGACGGCGAGACGACCCAACTCGCCCAAGACGCCAGCATGTTCACGGACTCCACGGTGCACGGCGCCGCGTCCGACGTCGTGGCGCTGGGCGACGAACCGTATGCGCCCAGCTCCAAGAAGATCACGCTGCGTGACATGGGCACGGGGTCGTCCACCGTCATCGACCTCACTCCGTACGGCTACTCGTACGCGGGCACCGTCGGCACGTCGGTGATCGCGCTGAAGGACACCGGAGAGACCCGGGAAGCCCACATCCTGGAGAACGTGGGCGGAAAGGTGACCGACCGGGCGGTCACCGGCCTGCGCTTCGCGGCACGGGACATCGAGGCGGTGGCGGGCGGCCCGGGCGCGGTCGTGCTGCGGTACAAGCCGGACGACGTCGTCGGCACACTGTTCAGCGAGTACGTCGTGGTCGACCTGGCCTCGGCCAAGGTCGACCACCACACTCTGGGCGCCGACCGCTCGCGCGTCGCGGTGTCCGGCAGCCACGTGGTCGTCATGGGGCACGAGAACAACAACCGCGACGACATGAAGCTGGAAGTGGAGAAGCGCGGCGACAACCAGCAGCGCACGACCCATTCGCCCGGCCACATGTACGACCCGATGGTGGGTCTGGTCGGCAACTGGGTGCTGTACGGCAGCAAGAGCAAGGTCCACGAAGGCTGGGCCAACTTTCCCCAGGGGCTCTACGCGATGCCGGTCGACGGGTACGTCTCCCACAAGGTGATGGACCACGCCACCTCCGTCACGCCCACACCGGACGGCGACCTGCTGGTGATGGGCGGCACGGCCGAGCACGGCGAAGGTCTCTACCGGGTCTCCATCGGGGCCCTCGCCGAGCCGGTCGCCAAGCTGATCGCCGGCACCGGCGAGCCCACCAAGGTCACCGTGCTCGACTCCGAGGTTCCGGCCGTCGCCGAACTGGACAAGGGCCGCTGGAAGCCGCGCTGGCGGCTCTCCCGCCCCAACGTCAACGAGGTGGCCGTCACCCTGCGCCACACCGCCTCCGGCGTCGAGCGCAAGGTCGAGATCCCGATCGACCCCGACGTGTCGACGTCCGGAAAGCCCACCTGGATCGAGCTGGACTGGGACGGCCTGCTCGGCCCCTCCTACGCCCCCGACCAGGCCGCCCCCAATGGCGACTACACCTGGAGGCTGACCGCCAAGCCCACCAACGGCGTCGGCCCGGACCTGAGCGCGAGCGGCACCTTCAAGGTCGCGCGCAAGCCCGCGCCGCACGACTACACCGACAACGGCTCGCCGGACCTGCTCATCAGCGACGGGGGTGACCTGACACGCAGGGACACCTACCGCGACCCGAAGAACGGGCAGATGAAGACCCGCGACGCGGCGAAGATCGGCTGGGGCTGGGACATCTACAACCAGGTCACGGCCGTCGGCAACGTCGCCGGCGCGGACCACGGCGACGTGGTCGCGCGGGACAAGGACGGGGTGCTGTGGCTGTACCTCGGCAAGGGGGACGGCACCTTCGACGGCCGGGTGAGGATCGGCGCCGGCTGGGGCGACTACACCCAGCTCACCGGCGGTGGCGACGTCAACGGCGACGGCCGTGGCGACCTGCTGGCCCGTGATTCCGCCGGGGTGCTCTGGCTCTACAAGGGCACGGGCAACTGGAAGGCGCCGTTCGCCCCCCGCGTGAAGATCGGCGCCGGCTGGAACATCTACGACCAGATCACCTCGGTCGGCGACGTGGCCGGCGGGCCCGCGGGCGACGTGGTGGCCCGGGACAAGGACGGGGTGCTGTGGTCGTACCTCGGCAAGGGGGACGGCACCTTCGACGGCCGCGTGAAGATCGGCGCCGGCTGGGGCGGGTACTCCCAGCTGATCGGCATCGGTGACGCGAACACCGACGGCAAGGCCGACCTCCTGGTCACCTCGTCGGACGGCGACTCGTACGTCTACCACGGCACCGGCAGCTGGAAGGCGCCGTTCGCCCCGCGCGAGCAGACGGAGATCTCGGTCTATCGGGGCCAGACGCTGTCCTGAGCAAGGGAGTCGGGGGCGGGCGCCCGGTGGACGCACGCCCCCGACTCCGGCCCGAGGGCGGGGTGGGGTGGGGAGCCATGGGGCGGGCGGGAGGAGAGGCCGTTTTCTCCAGGGGGCGCGCCGCTCGGGCGGCGACGCCCGGCCAGCGCGCCAACGGTCAGTCGTTCCCCAACTGCTCCGGCAGGTCCGTCGCGTGGACGATCGTCAGGCCGGAGACCGGCCGGGTCAGGCACACGTACAGGCGGCGCAGGCCGGTCCGTTCGTCCGGTTCGCCGTCCACGATCGCCGCCGGCTCGTCCAGCACCACGTAGTCGTACTCCAGACCCTTGGCCAGGGTCGCCGGCACCAGCGTCAGCCGGGCCTCGGCCGAGGTCTCCGCACCCGGGGGCAGGCAGCTGATGCCGGCCTCCTCAAGGGCCGTGCGCAGCACCGGAATGCGGGCATCCGCCGCGATCAGGCCGATCGATCCCTCCTTGGCCAGCGCGTCGCGGCAGGCCGCCAGGACGGCCGCGTCCCGATCCGCGGACTCCACCGCACGGAGGGCGAAGTCGCCCGCCGACTCGCGGATGGAGGTGGCCTCCTTCAGGTCCGGCGCGATCGCCGGCAGCAGACGGGACGCGTAGGCGATGACCTCGCGCGGTACGCGGAAACCCTGGGTCAGCTCCTCGACGACGGAACCGGGCTTGCCCAGGTGGGCCAGCGCCTGCTGCCAGGTGTCGGTCGCCCACGGGGTGGTGCCCTGGGCGATGTCGCCCAGGATCGTCGCCGAGCCGGTGGAGCAGCGGCGGCCCACCGCCCGGTACTGCATGGGGGAGAGGTCCTGCGCCTCGTCCAGCACCACATGGCCGAGCGAGTGCGTCCGGGCCACCAGATCCGTCGCCTCGTCGATCAACACCGCGTCCGCGGACGACCACTTGGCGCTCTTCACGCTGCGCGGCGCCCGCTTTCCCGAACCGGGCAGCGCCCACAGGATGATCTTCTGCTCCTCGTCGGTGAGGAGCCCGTTCGCGTGCTCGGCGAGGAAGTCGGCGTCGACCAGCAGCCGCAGCACCAGCTTCGCCGGATCGACCGGCGGCCAGATCGCCTTGACCGCCGCCTTCACCGCGGCATTACGGGCCACCGCGTCCTGCACCCGGTCGTCGGGCGCCTCGCCCGCCTGCTCCATCCGCACCAGGACGGCGTGCGCGATCCGCTGCGGCAGCGCCTCGCGGGCCGCGCCGTACCGGATGTCGCGGTCCTGCAACTCCCGCACGATCTCTTCGAGTTCATACGCCGGGATGCGCCAGCGGCGGGAGCCACGGACCACCACGCAGGGCTCCTGCGGCGGCGTCACGTGCGAGCGCACCGCCCGGCGCAGCACCTCGGCCATCCGCGCATCGCCCTTGACCATGGCCGCGGCCGCGTCGTCCGTGCCGCGCACCTCCACATGGCCCACCAGGTCGTCGATCGTGGCCTGCTTGACCTCCAACTCCCCCAGGGCGGGCAGCACCTGCTCGATGTACTGGAGGAAGGAGCGGTTCGGACCGATGACGAGGGTGCCGGAACGGGCCAGCCGCTCCCGGTGGGCGTACAGCAGGTACGCGACCCGGTGCAGGCCCACCGCCGTCTTACCCGTACCGGGCGCCCCCTGGACGCAGACCGTGCCGCCGATGCCGGCCCGGACGATCTCGTCCTGCTCGGGCTGGATGGTGGCGACGATGTCCCGCATCGGACCGACGCGCGGGCGCTCGATCTCCGCCTGGAGGAGGGCGCTGGTGGTCTCGGCCTCGGCCGGGTCGGTGAGGTGCTCGTCCTCGTAGGCGGTCAGCTCGCCGCCCGTGTAGCCGAAGCGGCGGCGCAGCCTGAGGTCCATCGGGTCCTTCTTGGAGGCCCGGTAGAACGGCTGGGAGACGGGGGCGCGCCAGTCGATGACCATGGGGTCGCCGTCGGCGTCGTGGACGTGGCGGCGGCCCACGTAGAAGTTCTCGCCGTCGGCACCCTCGGCGAGTTCGATGCCGGGGGCGTGGAGGTAGTCGAGCCGACCGAAGAAGAGCGGGGTGCCGGAGAGGTCGGCGAGGGACTTGATGCGGGCGTCGATCTCGCCCTGGAGGACCTTGGCGTTGACCCAGTTCGCGGCGACGTCCGCGATGTTCAGGGCCTCGGCGTCCTTGCGCATGGCGCGGAGGGCGGCGCGGGAGGCGGCGAGGTGTGCGCGCTCCCGCTGGAGCGGGTCGGCGGGCGGCACCGGCGTTGCGGGGTGCTGGTCGGGTGTCGGGTGGGCGTGCGAGGGCACGGCTTGCCTCCGGTGACGGGTCAATCCTCGGTACGCGGCGCGACGGCGCGACGGCGTGCGACGGCATGATGCGAAGGGCCGACCGGTTTCCGACCGGACGGCGGCGCTCCCCTGAACGGGAGACAGGCAGGCGCGCGATTGTAGTCAGCACCTATTCGGGACGCCAACGGATTTTTCGGCGGGGAGCCGGTGCGGGGTGCGGGGCACGGGGCCGTGCGACGCCGTCCTCGGGAGGGATAACCCTGAGGTCCCTAGGTCTCCCGTAGGGGACAGCATGAGCCCACAGGTTGATGCCGGGGCGTGGAGAAATGGACCTGTGGGTCGATGTGCGCCATTCGCGCGAAAACGATGATGGAGACATGAGCAGCGCAACGATTTCCTCAGCCCCTGTCCACGCCGTCCCCCGACGCTCGGCCAAGGGCGCCACGGCCCTCGGCGCCGCCCCGCCCACCGGCTCGGCGGCCCGCGACGAACACCGCCACCCGATGGGCAACGCCGTCCGCGCGGTGAAGGTCTTCGCCGCGGCCGCGTTCAGCGTGGTGGTGATGGGGGAGTACGCCGAGGGGTGAGGCTAGGCGCGCGGAGAGCCCGCACCGAGGCCCGCAGCACGGCGAGCCCGAGCAAACGCGAGTCCGAGCACGTTCCAGCCTGAGCACGTTCCAGTCCGAGCAAGCGCAAGTCCGCGTACGTACCAGCCCGAGCAAGCACGAGTCCCGTCCGACAACCCCAGTCCGACAACCCCGTCCGACAACACCCGTCACATCAGCCGCTGCGTACTACTACGCACCACTGCGACCACTGCGACCACTGCGCGGCACCCCATGTGCCGCAGGTGCCGCATGTACCGCAGGCGCGGTCGGCAGTGCCGGCGGCCGACGTTGCGCGGTTCGGCCGGATAGCGCACCTTTCGTGCGTGTGGCAGCCGATTCCGCATGGACAACTGGTTGACCGGAAAGCGTTACGGACGGTCGGTCTCGAACGACTAGCGTCGCCGCAGAGAGCGCGCTCAGGGCGACGAGGAGGAGTCAACGGGTGTCTGCCGCCGACGGGACGGGGACGTGGACATGGAGACGCACCTGGGCGCAGAGCATCGCCAGCCCCGGCCGACTGGCGATAGGCGTGGCGCTGCTCGTCCTGTCCTGCGCCGGGTTGTACGCGCTCTCCCTGGCCGTGCAGCTCCCGATGTCCGACATAGAGGTCTACCGCGCCGAGGGCCAGGCCGCCGCGACCGGCGGTGACCTCTACGGCTTCACGGTCACCAAGTGGGCGCTGCCGGCGACGTACCCGCCGTTCGCCGCCCTGCTGTTCATCCCCACCACCTGGATCTCGCTCACCGCCCTCAAGATCACCTGCGTGCTGGTCAACGCCGTCCTGCTGGCACTGCTGATCCATCTCTCCTGCAAGGCCGCCGGCCTGCGCCGGGCCGCGTACTCCGCGCCGCTGCTCCTCGGCGCCACCGCCCTCGGCCTCTGGCTCGAACCGGTCTTCCAGACCCTGGTCTTCGGACAGGTCAACCTCGCCCTGACCTGCCTGGTCCTATGGGACCTTTCGCGTCCGGACGGCGCTCGCTTCAAGGGCTTCGCCATCGGCCTCGCCGCGGGCATCAAGCTCACCCCGGCGATCTTCGGGGTCTACCTGCTGATCACCGGGCGGGTGAAGGCCGCCTTCACCAGCCTCGCCGGATTCGTGGTGTCGGTGCTGCTCGGCGCGCTGGTACTGCCCGCGGCGAGCGTGGATTTCTGGACGCAGCGGATGTTCGAGACGCAGCGGGTCGGCAAGGTGTGGATCGTCGACAACCAGTCGCTCCAAGGACTGCTCGCGCGGCTTCTGCACACCACCGAGCCGGGGGCGTGGTGGCTGGCGGCGGCCGCGGTCGCCGCCGCGGCCGGGCTCTGGATCGCCCGCCGGTGTCACGTCCACCGCGGCCTGGACCTCTGGGGCGTCCTGGCCACGGCCGTCACGGCACTGCTGGTCTCGCCGATCAGCTGGTCGCACCACTGGGTCTGGTGCGTGCCCCTGCTGGCCGTGCTGATCGCCCATGCCCGACGTGACGCCTGGCGCTGGGCGCTGGTGGCCGCCGTCGCGGTCACCTTCACGGCCCGCTCGATGTGGGCGCAGTACCACAAGGGCACCCTGGCCCTGCACTTCTCCTGGTGGCAGCAGCTGCTCGCGGCCCCCTACCCGGTGCTCGGCCTCGCCCTGCTGGCCGCGCTGGCCTGGTGGACGCGCCGGACCCCCGGCGCCCCGGGGGGTCTCCCGGACGCACGTCGGGTCCCCTCGCCACGCGCCGCCGGCCGCCGGCCCGCCGAGGCCCCGGCGAGCTGACGACCGTCACTTAGGCCCCGGCGAGCCGACGGCCGTCACTGAGATCCCGGCGGGCCGGCGAAGCCGCCACCGAGATCCCGGCGGGCTGACGAAGTCGCCACCGCCGTCCCCGCTCACGCCGAAGCGGGGTCGTCCTCCCCGGCCGTGATGCCGTCCTCGCCCGCCGTCAGCAGCTCGTTCCCGCCCGCCGTCAGCAGCTCGTGCGCGTCCATGATCCGGTACGCGTAGCCCTGTTCGGCCAGGAAGCGCTGGCGGTGGGCGGCGAAGTCCTGGTCGACGGTGTCGCGGGCGACCACCGAGTAGAAACGGGCCTCATGACCGTCCGCCTTGGGGCGCAGCACCCGGCCCAGCCGCTGGGCCTCCTCCTGCCGGGAGCCGAAGGTGCCGGACACCTGGATCGCGACGGTGGCCTCCGGCAGGTCGATGGAGAAGTTCGCGACCTTGGACACCACCAGCACCGAGATCTCGCCCTCCCGGAAGGCGTCGAAGAGCTTCTCGCGCTGCGCGTTGCTCGTCTCGCCCTTGATCACCGGGGCGTCGAGGTGCTCGCCCAACTCGTCCAGCTGGTCGATGTACTGCCCGATGACCAGCGTCTGCTCGCCCGCGTGCCGACGCACCAGCGCCTCGGTCACCCGCCGCTTGCTGTCCGTGGTGGCACAGAAGCGGTACTTCTCCTCCGTCTCGGCGGTGGCGTACGCCAACCGCTCCGAGTCGGTCAGATCCACCCGCACCTCGACGCAGTCCGCCGGCGCGATGTACCCCTGCGCCTCGATCTCCTTCCACGGGGCGTCGAACCGCTTGGGCCCGATCAGCGAGAAGACGTCCGACTCCCGCCCGTCCTCGCGCACCAGCGTCGCGGTGAGCCCCAGCCGCCGCCGCGCCTGGAGGTCGGCGGTGAACTTGAAGACCGGCGCGGGCAGCAGGTGCACCTCGTCGTAGACGATCAGGCCCCAGTCCCGGGAGTCGAACAGTTCCAGGTGCGGGTAGACGCCCTTCCGCTTGGTCGTCAGCACCTGGTACGTGGCGATGGTGACCGGCCGGATCTCCTTCTTCGTCCCGCTGTACTCGCCGATCTCGTCCTCGGTCAGCGATGTGCGCTTGACCAGCTCGTGCTTCCACTGCCGGGCCGAGACGGTGTTGGTGACCAGGATCAGTGTGGTCGCCTTGGCCCGCGCCATCGCCCCCGCGCCGACCAGCGTCTTGCCCGCGCCGCAGGGCAGCACCACGACGCCGGAGCCGCCGTGCCAGAAGCCCTCCACGGCCTGCGACTGGTACGGGCGCAGCGACCAGCCGTCCTCCGCCAGCTCGATCGGATGCGCCTCGCCGTCCACGTAACCGGCCAGGTCCTCGGCCGGCCAGCCCAGCTTCAGCAGCGTCTGCTTGATCTGCCCGCGCTCGGACGGGTGCACCACGACACTGTCCGGGTCGATCCGCGCGCCGACCAGCGGCTGCACCTTCTTCGAGCGGAGGATCTCCTCCAGCACGGGGCGGTCGGTGGTGGACAGCACCAGGCCGTGCGCGGGGTGCTTGGTGAGCGTCAGCCGGCCGTAGCGCGACATGGTCTCGGCGATGTCGACGAGCAGCGCGTGCGGGACCGGATACCGGGAGTACTGCACCAGTGCGTCCACGACCTGCTCGGCGTCGTGGCCGGCGGCCCGCGCGTTCCACAGTCCGAGCGGAGTCACCCGGTAGGTGTGGATGTGCTCCGGCGCCCGCTCCAACTCGGCGAACGGCGCGATGGCCCGCCGACAGGCGTCCGCCAGCTCGTGGTCCACCTCCAGCAGCAGCGTTTTGTCGCTCTGGACGATGAGAGGTCCGTTCACGCGCCTCGCCTTTCGCATTCCGGTGTGCACCGTCGGCCCGGGCCGCCAGGCGGCCCCGGGTGCCAAACGTCCAGTGTGCCGCATCGCACCGACAAGCCGGCCCGGTCGGGCGTCGGGACCCTTCTGCGACGCCCCGGCGGCGGGCCACGCAGCGCATCGGGAGCAGGGCCGGGGTCCGGACGTCGGTCGGGTCCAGCAGGGCAGGGGTCTGGACGTCGGTCGGGTCGGGGCCGGAGAGCGCGCTGCGGGTGGTTTCGAGGAAGGCCGGTCATCGTGACCTCCGGCGGTTTCCCGCAGGTCAGAGTGTGTCGTCGGCGAGTTCCGAGACGCCGGTGATGCGGTGGAGGGGGTAGGTGCGGACCTCGTCGGAGGTGTGGTCGTAGGCCGTGACGTAGCCGCCCTCGACGCGGACGGGGGCGATCACCCGCTGGCTGGCGGCGCCGTCCGCGTTGACGTAGCCGATCCAGACGGGCGAGCTGGTGAGCACCGCGGCCTGCATGGTGGCCAGGGTCTCGGCGGAGGTGGTGCGGGGCAGCGCACCCGGGGCCGGGGCCGGGGCGTCGGTGGGTGCGGCGGTGGGCTTGCGTTCGGCGGTGGCGGCCAGGTCGCCGGCGCGGATGGCGCGGACCGCCGCCTCCAGCAGGGTGCGGTCGGGCGGCGGCGGGCCGTCCGGGACCGGGGTCGGGGCCGTCCGGGGTGGCGTGCGGTAGGAGTCGGAGCGGGCCACCAGGACGTCGCCGGCGGCGGATTCGGCGGCCGGTGCGTAGCCCATCGCCCGTAGGCCGTCGAGGAGTTGCTCCGGGGAGGACTGGGTGGCGAGCACGGTCGGGGCCAGTCGACGCAGGCGCAGTGCGGCGGCGCGGCGGTCGGCGAGGATCTCCGAGAGCAGCGCGTCGTCGTCGCAGCGGACGTAGGCGGTGGCCGCGCCGACCCGCAACTGGCCGTGCTTACGGGCCACGTCGTTGATGAGGTAGGCGAGCGGCTGGGGGACCGGGGTGCGGGAGTGGGTGGTCAGGAACTCCTGGAGTTCGGCGGCGGACCGGCCGCTGTCCAGGGCGCGGCGTACCGATGCCGGGGTGAAGCGGTAGACCGTGGCGCCGCCCTTGGACTCGATGTCGGCCAGCACGCCGAGCGCCTCGGCGAGCGGGCGGCGCAGCGGGCCGGGGGCGACGGCGGTCAGGTCGGCCTGGAGCAGGACGTGGTCGAGCGGTTCGGGCAGCAGCGGGGCGAGCAGCGCGGCGGCGCGGGTGGCGGCGGTGGTCGCTTCGGTGGGGGTGAGGGGGGTCGCGCCCGGGCCCGCTGCGCCGTCCTGGTGCTCGCGTTCCTCGTGCGGGCCGGTGGCCGGTCCGGGAGCCGTTTCCGTGGCCCGGTCGGCGCCGATCAGGGTGCGGCCGTGGGTGGCGAGGGCGCCCCGGCCCGTCACGCCCAGCAACTCGGCTTCGAGGAGCGCCCCTTGGGCGAGGCGGGAGCGCAGGTCCCCGGTCGCCGTGCCGGCCGGGCTGTCCGGGGCGGTGGCCGGCGAGGGGGCCTGGCCCGGCACCTGGGCCGCGGGCGCCGGCGTGGGGGCCTGGGCGGCCGGCGCGGCGGCGCGCAGCGGCCGCTCCCAGCGCAGTCGGGACAGCAGCGCCGACTCCGGTACGGACGTGCCGGGCGGGAGCGTGGCCAGCAGGGTCAGTACGCGGTGGCGGACCTCGGGGGCCGGGGAGCGGTCCAGGTGCGGGCCGAGGGCGGCCAGTGCGCGGCCCTTGGTGTCGGCGGTGCCTACCAGGCCCGGGGTGCGGGTGGCGGGCAGCCAGGCGGCGACCAGGATCGCCCAGCGTTCGTGGTCGGGCAGCTGGAGCCAGTCCTCGGCGGCCGGGGTTGCGGCGTAGCGTTCGTCGGCCTCGCCGTCGGTGGCGATCAGCCCGGCGGCGTAGGCGAGTTCGAGCCAGAGGGCGGCGAGCTGCTCGGTGGTGTCCAGGGCGGTCGCGGTCCGCTTGAGGTCGCGGATGCTCAGGCCGCCGGCGCGCAGGACGGGCGGGCCGCCGAGGTCCCACTCCTTGAGGAGTTCCTCGACGGTGGCCAGTGCGGTGAACGCCTGGCTCGCGGCGGCGTTGTCCACAAGCTGTGGATCGCGCGCGGTGGTCGGAGCGAGGGCGGGCGGCGCCGGCTCGGGGACGCGGTGCGCGCGCCCGGCGCGCAGGTGCAGCGCGGCCTCCCTGGGCAGAACGACGTTGCGGGCGCCCGCCGGCAGCAGCAGCCCGCGGTCCAGCAGCCACTGCACATGCGCGGCCGGCCGGTCGGTGACCGCCCCGTACGGCGGGCCCCACAGCAGCTTGTCCAGGACGGCCACGGCTTCGGCGGGCGCGGTGTCCAGGAGGGCGGCCGTCCGGGCGCGGTCGGAGAAGACGGCGGTGAGGGCGGCGACCGCGGACACCGGGTCATGGGTGGCGGGCAGGCCGACCGCGGCCAGGATGTTCTGGAGCCGGCCCGGCGACATCCCGGCGGTGGCCTCGGCGACGGTCGGGCCCAGACCGGTCGGCGAGGGGCGGGTGGGGCTGGGGGTGAGCAGTTCCCGGGCGGTGCGGACCAGCCGCAGCCGGTCGTCCGGGCCCCACACCAGCGCCTGGGCGCGCAGCGCCGCCACTGCCCCGGGCAGGGCGGCGGCGACCGCCTCGTCCCCGTCGTCCCCGGCCATCAACGCCGCCAGCGTCCCGTACGGGCAGGGGTCCGGCGCGACCGCCAGTGCCTCGGCGGTCTGGAGGGCGAAGGCGTCCAGCCGCTCCACCGCCCGGACCACCGATGCCCGGGTCCCGGCCCGGGTGGCCAGCTGCGTCAGGTCACCCGGCACCGGGTTGAGCAGGTCGGGCCGGGCCCGCAGCAGGCCGGCGAGCCCGCGGTCCGAACGGGTCCTGAGCTCCTCGGCGAGGGTGCGGGGGGTAGCGGTGGTCATTCGTCTTACGTTAGCCGGGCGGGCGGGACGACGGGAGCAGGCGGCGGGCGCGGAGCGGGCGGGGTGAGCGGGCAGGGACGGCGGGACGGTGGGGCGCTCCCCGGCGGCCGTCGCGCCGTGCCCGCGCCGTGCGCCGTGTCGGCCGCCGTTGCGCGGCGCTGCCCGTCCGTAGTGGCGCGCGCCGGGCTGGGTGCCGTTCCGTGGGTGGTCCGCGGTGGCGGTGCGGGTCCACGGGGTACCGTCGGGGCAGCAACCAGCGCACGCCGCAGGGGATTTCGTGGGGATCGAGAGCGAGCAGCTCGTCTTTGACTATCTGAGCCGGGTGGGCGACCTGGCCCAGCGGCGGGGGCTGCCGTCCGGCACCCGGATGCGGCTGGTGGCCTCGCTGCGGGCCGAGATCGACGCGCAGAAGGGCGACCCGAAGGCCGATTCGGTGCCCGGGGTGAAGCGGATGCTGGCCCGGCTGGGGACGCCGGAGGCGGTGGTGAAGGCCGCGGCGGACGCGGCGGGCGGGCCCGGCGCGGAGGGTGCCGTCGGGACCGGCATCCGGGCGGCCGGGCCGGTGGCCGGGCCCGCGGAGCCGGTCGGCCCCACACCGTGGGCCGGTGCGCGGGGCAAGCTCGGCGGGCTGATCGGCAAGGTGCCCGCGCCGCGCGACGGGGACGCGGCGCAAGCCGAAGAGGCGGGTCGGCGGCCGGGTTTCTTCACGAAGCGGGCCGGTCAGCCGGCCGTCCCGGAGGCACCGTCGGGCGGTGCGCCGCCCCATCTGGCCGGCGCCGACGAACTGGGGGACGAGGAGGACCCGCCCGACTGGTGGCGGGTGGAGGCCGCGCCCTACGGGGCGGAGGCCATGCCCTTCGGGGCGGCGGCCGGGCCCCGCGGGGTGGAGGATTCCGTGCCCGGTTTCGTCGGCGGTATCGAGCTCCCGGAGGTCTGGGAGCGGCCGGCGGAGGAGGGCAAGGACGGTGCGGGCAAGGACGGCAAGGGTGCGCCGTCGGTGGAGAAGGGCGGCGGCAAGGGGCGTGGGCGGGTCCTGCCGGCCCTGTTGCGACGGACCCTCGGGCGACCGGCCAAGGAGGCCGCGGCCGAGCCGGCGGCCGGGGCGGACGGCGCAGAGGGTGCGGACGGCGCGGAGGGCGGCGCGGAGGCATCGGTTCCGGTTCCCCTGCGGGCGTGGCTCAGCCCGGTGCTGACGCTGGCCGTGCTGCTGCTGGTGGCCGGTGCGGTGGCCGGGTCCTGGCTGGCGCTGGCCGGCGGCTGGGGGATCGCCTACGTCTCGCGCCGGCTCAGCCGTAGGGAGACCAAGTTCGCGGCGCTGGGCGTGCCCGGGATGGTCGTCGGCGGCCTGGTGGTCTGGGTCTGGGGCCGCTTCGACGGCCGCTGGGGCGCACCGATCGCCCCCGGGCACCTGGGCCAGGAACTGCTCGCCGGTCTGCCGGGCGTGGTGCGGGTGGCCGCGGTCGCCTCGGCGCTGTTCCTGCTCTGGCGGATGCGGCGGGCGGCGGGTTGAGGTGCGGGCGGCGCACCGGAGCGCCGCTCGCGCCGCCTCACTTCTTGGCCAGCCGCTGCTGGATCTCGTCGAGGATCTTGTCGGCCGCGGTGTAGCCGATGCCCTGGATCCACAGTTGGTCGTCGACGCGGAGCGACTGGCCGTTCTTGACGGCCCGGAGGTTCTTCCAGAGGGGGCCGGCGGTGATCTGGGCCTCCTTGGACTTCTCGGGGCTGCCGTAGGTGGAGTAGAAGACCGCGTCGGCGTCGGCCTTGGTGATCAGCTCGGGGCTGACCTCGACCATCAGGCCGTTCTGCGCGTCGTTCACGACCGCGGTGGGGCCGGTGCCGAGGTCATCCAGGACGGTGCCGATGTAGCTCTGGCAGCCGTAGATGCGGGTGTCGGCGCCCTCGACGAAGCGGACGACGTTGGTGCGCAGGGCGCGGGCCTTGGTCGGGCCGCCGAGGGCCTGGGTGACGCGTTCGGCGTGCGTGCGGTAGGCGGCGACGGCGCGTTTGGCCTCGGGGATCTTGTTGAGCGCGGCGGCGTGGACGGCGAAGTTCTGCTTCCACGGGTAGCCGGTGGTCTCGGTCATGACGGTCGGCGCGATCTTGGTGAGTTCGGCGTAGCGCTGACCGTCGCGGACCTTGTTGGTGAGGATCAGATCGGGCTTGAGGGCGGCGATCGCCTCCAGGTTGGGGGCGCCGATCTTGCCGACGTCCTTGATGCCGGCGAGCTTGTCCTTGGGCAGGTAGTCGAGGAAGCCGGAGGCGGCGTCGGAGCGGGTGGCGCCGACGGGGGTGACGCCGAGGGTGAGTGCGGAGTCCAGTTCGGCGGTGTCCAGCACGACGACCCGCTGCGGGGCGTTGGGGACGGTCACCTCGCCCATCGCGGTGCGCACCGGGTGGCCGCGGCTGCCCTTGGGGGCCGGCGCGGGCCAGGTGGTGGTGGGCTGTGCGGGGCATTCCGCCGCTTTGAAGGTGCCGTTGGGGCCGGCGGCGGAGGCGCCCGAGTCGCCGCTGCCGCAGGCGGTGAGCAGGAGCGCCCCGGCGGCGGCGACGGCGGCCGCGGCGGCACGGGTGGTGGTGGTGCGGGTGGGGGAAGCCACCGCAGGGCGGGCGCGGGCGGTCTTCGCCGGACGGGTGGGGTCGGTCTTCGCCGGACGGGTGGGTCGGGTCTTCGCCGGGTGGGTGGGTCGGGTCATCGCCGGGTGGGTGGGTCGGGTCATCACAGCCCTTTCGGCTCGGCGGCAGGGAGGTCGACGGGGGAGTCGACGGGGCGGATGCCCCCAGGAGCGGTCGTCACTGCCGGGGTTCCCCTTCCCAGGGACGGCCCGGCACCACCAGGGGCGAGCCGGTCACCGGGTCCGGGACGACCACCGAGTCCAGGCCGAAGACCTCCCGGACCAGGTCGGCCGTGACGACCTTCTCCGGGTGTCCCTGGGCGACGACCCGGCCGGCCTTCATGGCCACCAGGTGGTCGGCGTAGCGGGCGGCCTGGTTGAGGTCGTGCAGGACGGCGACGACGGTCCGGCCGCGTTCGTGGTTGAGCTGGCGCACCAGGTTCAGGACCTCCACCTGGTGGGCGATGTCCAGGTAGGTGGTCGGCTCGTCCAGGAGCAGCAGATCGGTCTCCTGGGCCAGTGCCATGGCGATCCAGACCCGCTGCCGTTGGCCGCCGGAGAGCTCGTCGACCGGGCGGTCCGCCAGCGCGGCCACGTCGGTTCGCGCCATCGCCTCGGTGACCGCCCGTTCGTCCTGTGCCGACCACTGCTGCCACCACCGCTGGTGTGGCTGCCGGCCGCGGGCCACCAGGTCGGCGACGGTGATCGCCTCGGGCGCGACCGGGGTCTGCGGCAGCAGCCCGAGCGACTGGGCGATCTTCCGGGTGGGGATCTTGGCCAGGTCCGTCCCGTCCAGGAGGACCGCGCCGTGGCGCGGTCGCAGCAGCCGCCCCAGGGCCCGTAGCAGCGTCGACTTGCCGCACGCGTTGGGGCCGACGACGACGGTGACCGCGCCGTCCGGTACGTCCAGGTCCAGGCCCTCGACGACGGTGCGTTCCTCGTAGGAGAGGGTGAGGTCACGGGCCGTCAGACGGGCCGTGGCGGGCTCCTGGGCGGCGGTGTCCGCCTCGGCCGCCGGCCGCGGGGTGCCGGTACCGGTCACGCTTGTCCTCCTGTGGCCCGGCCACGGGCCCGGTGGCCCCTGACGATCAGCCAGATCAGATACGGGGCGCCGACCGCGGCGGTCAGCACGCCGACCGGCAGCTCGGTCGGCGCGAGCAGCTTGCGGGCGAGCAGGTCGCCGAGGACGACGATGACGGAGCCCAGCAGCGCCGAGCTGAGCAGCGGGATCTGCGCGGTCCGGGTCAGCCGGCGGGCGATCTGCGGGGCGAGCAGCGCCACGAAGTCCACCGGCCCGGCCGCACCGGTCGCCATCGACGCCAGCACCACCCCGACCGCCACCAGCCCCAGCCGGGTGCGGCCCAGCCGGATGCCCAGCGCGGTCGCGGTGTCGTCGTCCAGGGAGACGGTCCGCTGGGCGCGCGCCGCCCACAGGACGGCCGGCAGCAGCGCCAGCAGCGCCCACCCCAGGGGCGCCGCCTCCGGCCAGCCGCGCCCGTTGAGCGAGCCGGTCATCCACACCTGGGCCTGCTGGGCCACCAGGTAGTCGCCCTTGGTGAGGAACAGTTGGGTGACCGAGCGCAGCGCCACCGCGAAGCCGATGCCGATCAGCACGAAGCGGGTGGCGTGCAGCCCGCCGCGCCAGGCGAAGACGTAGACCAGCAGCGCCGCCAGGAGCCCGCCGGCCACCGAGACGTACGGCAGGACCGCGAACGTGGGGGTCCCCCCGCCGAAGGCAGGGGGAGTGACGCCGAAGGTCATCGCGCCGACCGTCACCGCCCCCGCGCCCTGGGTGACGCCGATGATGTCGGGGCTGGCCAGCGGATTGCGGGCGACCGTCTGGATCAGCCCGCCGGCCACCCCGAAGGCCGCGCCGACCAGCAGCCCGACCACCATCCGGGGCAGCCGTAGCGTGCCGACGACGAGTTCCTGCGCGGACGGTTCGCCCGCCAGCACCTTGAGCACTTCGGAGGGCGCCACCCAGCTCTCGCCGGCACACAGGTACGCCACGCAGACCACGGCCAGGAGGACGGCCAGTACGCCGGCGACCACGGTGGCGCGGCGGTGCAGCAGGAAGGAGCCGCGGCCGGCCCTTACCAGCGCGTACCCGGCGGGGCGGACCGCGGTCGGGCGGGCGGCGGGGGAGATCTCGGGGGCCGTCATGCCGCCACCGCCCGTCGCCGGACCAGGGTGACCAGGAATGGCACGCCGATCAGTGCGGTCATCACGCCCGCCGGGACCTCCGACGGCGGGAACAGCACCCGTCCGACGGTGTCCGAGACCAGCACGACGACCGGGCCGAGGAGCGCGGCCATCGGCAGCGTCCAACGGTGCTCCCCGCCCACCAGCGCACGGGCGAGGTGCGGGACGGCGAGGCCGACGAAGGCGATCGGACCGGCCGCCGCCACGCCCGCGCCGGTCAGCACGGTCGCCCCGAGCCCGCCCACGATCCGCACCGTGGCGACCTTCTGGCCCAGGCCGCGGGCGACGTCCTCGCCGAGCGCCAGGGCATCCAGCCCGCGCGCCACCGACAGCACCAGCACCGCGCCGACCAGCAGGAACGGCCAGATCTGGGCGGCCACCGCGGCGTCCCGACCGGTGAGCGAACCCACCTGCCAGAACCGGAACTCGTCCAGTGCCGCGGCCTTGGTGGTCAGGATCGCCATCGACACCGACACCAGCAGCGCGTTGATCGCGGCGCCGGAGAGCGCCAGCTTGACGGGGGTAGCGCCGCCCCGGCCGCGGGTGGCGATGCCATAGACGACGACGGCGGCGACCCCCGCGCCGGCGAACGCGAACCAGACGTAGCCGGTCAGGGTGTGCACCCCGGCGAAGGCGATGGCGGCCACCACGGCGGCCGCGGAGCCCTGGCTGATGCCGAGGATGCCGGGGTCGGCGATCGGGTTGCGGGTGAGGCCCTGCATGACCGTGCCGGCCATCGCCAGCGCGGCGCCGACCATCAGGCCGATCAGGGTGCGCGGCAGTCGTAGGTACCGCACGACCTGCGCGGCGTCGTCGGTGCCGCCGTGGACGAGGGCGTCGAACACCGCGGAGGGCGCGAACGCACGGCTGCCGACGGCGAGCGAGAAGACCACCGCGAGCAGCAACGCCAGCACCGCCAGCGCGGTCAGGCCGAGCCGTCGGCTCCGCTTCCGGTGCGTCACGGGCATGGCATCACGGGTGTCGGGTCCATTCGCGCGGTCTGGAGCTGTCGGTACGGACCCGCGGTCACCGCACGGCAGCCACGGGTTAGGTAAGGCAAGGCTAACGGTATGTCCTGGTCGGTTCCGTTCGCAGGGGCGCAGGCACAATGGCAGGCATGGCTGCGCATCCCCTGACCGTCGGGTTCGACCTCGACATGACGCTGATCGACTCCCGCCCCGGAATCAAGGCCGCCTACGAGGCGCTCGCCGCCCGCACCGGCACGTACATCGACGCCGCCGCCGCGGTCACCCGGCTCGGGCCGCCGTTGGAGGAGGAGATCCGCCGGTGGTTCCCGGCGGAGCGGGTGGCGGAGATCAGCGACGTCTACCGCGAGCTGTACCCGACGCACGCGGTCACCGGGACCCTGGCGATGCCGGGCGCGCGGGAGGCGATCGACGCGGTGCACGCGGCCGGTGGTCGGGCCATCGTCGTCACCGCCAAGTACGAGCCCAACGCCAAGCTGCACCTGACGCACCTGGGCATCGCCGCGGACGCGGTGATCGGCTCACTGTGGGCCGAGGCCAAGGCCGAGGCGCTGCGCGCACACGGCGCGTGGGTCTACGTCGGCGACCACACCGGTGACGTGCGCGGTGCCCGGACCGCCGGCGCGCTGTCCGTCGCGGTCGCCACCGGACCGTGCGACGCCGGCGCACTCCGCGCGGCCGGCGCCCAGGTGGTGCTCGACGATCTGACCGCTTTCCCGTCGTGGCTGGATCGTTACGTAGCGGATCCGGATCGTTACGTAGCGGGTGGCGCCGACGGGGACGGGGCGAGGGCCGCCTCCGCCTGACGGCGTTGGGCGGACACGGAGCGGACCACTCCGGCACCCGCGATCAGGAAACCGGCGCCCATCAGCATGGACACCCAGTAGAACTCCCACGGCAGCGGGTGCGTACCCAGGAACAGTGGGAGCACCGTGACGAGAGTGGCCACTGCGCCAACTAGGAACACGATCGCGCCGATTCGGACTAGCAGATCCCCGGCCTGGGGCGTTTCATCAGACACCTGACCAGGGTAAGTCGGGGCCAGAGGCGCCGAGGATCCCCCTGGCGACGTCTTGTCACCGGGCCCCGGACCATTAGCCTTGGAGTAGGCGGGCTCGGTGGCCCGCTGCACTGTTATCTAGACCCATTTTCTCCGCCGCGGCCTCCCCGTGCCCGCGGCGGACCCGCCCGCATTTTCCGACGAGTACGAGGACGAGGACAGACGTGCCTACCGGCAAGGTCAAGTGGTTCAACAGCGAGAAGGGCTTCGGCTTCCTCTCCCGCGACGACGGCGGTGACGTCTTTGTCCATTCGTCGGTGCTGCCCGACGACGTGGAGGCGCTCAAGCCCGGCCAGCGCGTCGAATTCGGTGTCGTCGCAGGCCAGCGCGGTGACCAGGCACTGAGCGTCATCCTCCTCGATCCGACCCCCTCGGTGGCCGCGGCCCAGCGCCGCAAGCCCGACGAACTCGCCTCGATCGTCCAGGACCTCACCACGCTGCTGGAGAACGTCACCCAGCAACTGGAGCGCGGGCGTTACCCCGACAAGGCGCACGGCGCCAAGATCGCCGGCATGCTGCGGGCGGTCGCCGACCAACTCGACGTCTGAGCCGGACCGCTCAGAGGAACGTCAACGCATCGCGGCCGAGGGGCGGAACGAGCCCCTCGGCCGCGGCGCGGGTGAGCAGCCCGCGCACCGCGGCATAGCCGTCCTCGCCGAGGTCGGCGGTGAATTCGTTGACGTACAGCCCGATGTGCTGGTCGGTCACCTTCGGGTCCATCTCCTGGGCGTGCTCCAGGACGTACGGCCGGGATGCCTGCGGGTCGTCCCAGGCCATCCGGACCGACGTGCGGATCGCCGCCGCCAGCCCGCGCAACACCGGTTCGCCCAACGACCGCTTGGCGATGATCGCCCCCAGCGGGATCGGCAGACCGGTGGTCAACTCCCAGTGCTCGCCCATGTCCGCCAGGCAGTGCAGCCCGTAGTCCTGGTACGTGAAGCGGGCCTCGTGGATCACCAGGCCGGCATCGACCTTGCCGTCCCGCACGGCCGGCATGATCTCGTGGAACGGCAGCACCACCACCTCGCCGACCCCGCCCGGCACTTCGGCCGCCACCCACAGCCGGAACAGCAGGTACGCGGTGGACCGCTCGCTGGGCACCGCGATCGTCTTCCCCGCCAGGTCCGCCGCGGCGCCCGGCTTCCGGGTCAGCACCAGTGGGCCGCAGCCGCGCCCCAGCGCCCCGCCGCAGGGCAGCAGCGCGTACTCCTCCAGCACCCACGGCAGCACCGCGTACGACACCTTCAGCACGTCCAGCTCACCGCGCTCGGCCAGGCCGTTGGTGACGTCGATGTCGGCGAAGGTGACCGCCAGTTCCGGTGCGTCCGGGACCCGGCCGTGCGCCAGGGCGTCGAAGACGAACGTGTCGTTCGGGCACGGGGAATAGGCGATGGACAGCGGCCGGGTCACGGGGTCCTCCGGGGGGTGTGGGGTGGTGCGGCCGGAGCGCCGGAGGGCGTCGCCGCCGCGGGGGCGCCCGACAGGGCTCCGGGGAGCGTGCGGAAGGCGCCGGTCAGCGCGGCGAGGGCGGGGCCGATCCGCCAGGCGGCGCGGTCCCGCGGACCGACCGCGTTGGAGACCGTGCGGATCTCCAGCACCGGCAGGCCGTGCGCGGCGGCCGCCTCGGCGACGCCGAACCCCTCCATCGCCTCGACCAGCACCCCGGGGTGACGCTCCGCCAGCTCGGCGGCGCGGGCGGCACTGCCGGTGACCGTGGAGACCGTGACGACCGGTCCGGTCGCCCCGCCGGTCGCCGCGGCGACGGCCGCCACCAGCGCCGGTTCGGGCAGGTGCGCCACGGTCCCGAAGCCGAGTTGGGTGACCGGGACGAAGCCGTCGGGGGTCTCGGCACCCAGGTCGGCGGCGACGATCGCGTCCGCGACGACCACCGACCCGAGCGGCGCGGCGGGCGGAAAACCCCCGCCGATGCCGGCCGAGACCACCAGGTCGTACGGGGCGCCGGCCAGGGCGGCGGCGGTCAGTGCGGTGGCGGTGCCGGCGGCCGCGGCGGCCGGGCCGACGCCGGCGGCCAGCACGTCCGGGGCCGGCGACCCGGCGGGCGCGCGGTGCAGCGCGTAGCCGCCGGGCAGCACCTCGGGCCGATGGCCGTCCGTGCCGTCCCCGGCGTCCAGCGCGGCGCATACCGCGTCACGCTCGGCGGCCACCGCGGTGACGACCAGCGTCCGCATCAGACGCCCCGCACCGCGTGCCACCGGTCCCCGGCCCCCGCGCTCAGTGCGCTCAGTCCTTCAGCTTCAGGTTGAAGTGCCACAGGGCCATCGGGCCGGCGCCCTGGGCCTTGCCGGCCTCGGCGACCATCAGGGTGACCTCGGGCAGGGACTCGCTCTGGCCGGTCGCCGGGTTCGTCGCCTTGAACAGCTCGTCCGTGCTGAAGGTGCGGTACGTGTCGGTGCTGGGCGCCGACATCACCGGTCCGCCGCCGACGACGAACCAGCCGACCTTGGCCACCTTCGGGTCGACACCCACGCGGACCCGTTCGCCCGGGCGCACCGTGATGGTTTCGCCGCCCTTCTTGGTGATGCAGCTCTGCACGGCCTGCTTGTCGAGGGACTTGCCGTCGCCGTCACAGCCGGGGGTCACCTCCGCCGTCACCGTCTTCGTGCCGACGGTCACCGTCGCCAACGAGGTCGGCTGCTGACAGGCGGAGAGGGTGAGCAGGCCCAGGGTCACGGCACCGAGGGCAGCGGCGGCGCGGCGGCCCTTGCCCCGGGAGATCAACGCAGCGGTCATACGGGGCAGGCTATCGGGCGTCCCGGCGCACGCCACGCGCGGGTGCGGCGCGCCGCACCGGAGCCCGCCGCACGGGGTGCCTCGCGCGGCGGCGTCACACCCCCCGCGGGGCCGGCCGGCCGCCCTGGCGGGCCGCGCCCAGCAGCCCCCGCACGGCCAGCGCGGCACCCAGTGCCACCAGTCCCGCGGCCACCACCATGCCCAGCGTGCCGATCAGCGGCAGCGCGATCCCGAGCGCGCCGCCCACCACCCACGACAGCTGGAGCACCGTCTCGGACCGGGCGAACGCCGAGGTCCGCACCGCCTCCGGCACATCGCGCTGGATCATCGCGTCCAGCGACAGCTTCGCCAGCGCCTGGCAGAGCCCCGCGGTGGCCGCCATCACGGGCACCACCACGACCGCCAGCACCTCGTAGAACAGCGCCGCCAGCGCCGTGGCGGCCAGCGCCAGCCCCAGCACCGCCGCGATGATCGGCTCCGGGCCGCGCGCCTTCAGCCAGGCGCCGACCGCCGTGCCCAGGGCGTTGCCGACCCCGGCCGCCACCGCCACGAGTCCCAGCGACACCGCCGGCCCCAGCCTGCCCAGCGGGTGCTCGCGCAGCAGGAACGCCAGGAAAAAGGTGAGGAATCCGGAGAGGGAGCGCAGGGCCGCGTTCGCCTGGAGACCGTGCAGCACGGCCGGGCCGACCGTCCGCAGTCCCGGCCGCCGCCCGCGCGCCCCGCCGTGCGCCGCGCCGTCCCGGGACGCCAGTCGGGCCCGCGCCTCGCCCTTGCCCGAATCCACCGCATGCGGCAGCGAGAACGACAGGAACGCCCCGGCCAGGAACACCGCGCACGCCCCGTACAGCGGCCAGGCCGGCCCGATCAGGTGCAGCCCCGCGCCCACCGGCGCCGCCACCCCGGTCGCCAGCAGCCCCGCCAGCGTCACCCGGGAGTTGGCCCGCACCAACGAGACCCGCGGCGGCAGGAGCCGCGGCACCACCGCGCTGCGCACCACCCCGTACGCCTTCGACGACACCAGCACCCCCAGCGCGGCCGGATACAGCCCCAGCCCGCCGCCGGCCACCATCCCCGACATCATCAGCGCCAGCACCGCACGGGCCAGCATCGAGCCGGCCATCGCCGCCCGCCGGCCGTGCGGCACCCGGTCCAGCAGCGGCCCCACCACCGGCGCCAGCAGCGCGAACGGCGCCATGGTGACCAGCAGGTACAGCGCCACCCGGCCGCGCGCCTGGTGCGTCGGCACCGAGAAGAACACCGTCGAGGCCAGCGCGACCGTGATCATCATGTCGCCCGCCGCGTTCACCGCGTGCAGTTCGATGAGCTGGGCCAGCCCCGATTCCCCCGCGCCCTGCGCATGCGTGGCCCGCCGTACCCCCCGGGCCGCGCCGGCCAGTGGCCGGTGCAGCGCGCGCCCGACCGCCCGGCCCGCCCGGCGGGCCTTCGACTCCCTCGTCGCCCTGACGGCAGCCACCTGGTCATAGTGCCCCAACTCGCCCCAGAGGTGGCGTTTTCTCCCCCCGTTCCGGCGGGGCGCACCGGCCGTCCGGCCGTCACCGTGGCCCTCCCGCCCGGTCACGGTCGGAGAGATTTGCTGCTCCCGCCGAGGGGTCGTGCAGCGTTGAAGGGGTAGCGTGTCCAGAGCGCCACCGGCGGTCCGTTCCGGCCGCGTACCTCATTTCCCTGCGATCCCGCAGAATAGGACGTAAGAGGTGCGCTCGACCGAACGATCCAGCCGGGCGCGGACGTCGACGCGGTCCCCCGGTCCGCTCCGCCCGCCCCGGTCCCGCCGGTCGTCCGGACAGGACCAGGACAGCCCCGGCTGGCGCGCTCGTGAGACGGCGTGGAAGAGAGAATCGATTCTTGTGAGTGCTGCGATGCGAAGCCGTACCCCGGACCGCCTGTGCGCCGAGGCGGTCGACCTTGCCCGTGCGGCGGCCGAGGAGGTCGCCACGCCCGGCATGGTCGGCGAGCACATCGATGCCATTGCCGAGGCGGACCGCGTCGTCACCCACCTCTTCGCCTGCAAGGAGCCCGGCTACCGCGGCTGGCGCTGGGCCGTCACCGTCACCCGCGCCTCCCGTGCCAAGGTCATCACCCTCGACGAGTCGGTCCTGCTCCCCGGCACCGACGCGCTCCTGGCACCCGAGTGGGTGCCCTGGAGCGAGCGACTGCGCCCCGGCGACATGGGCCCCGGCGACCTGCTGCCCACCGAGGCCGACGACCTGCGGCTGGAGCCCGGCTTCAGCGGTGAGGACGCCCCGCCGCCGAACTCCCCGGTAGCCGAGGGCATGGCCGCCGACATCGCCGACACCGAAGAGGCGGACATCGTCCCCGGCTCGCCCGCGATCCAGCCGGCGCCCGCCCGCGGCAGCATCGCCGCGGCCGCCGGGGAACTGGGCATGTGCCGCGCCCGGGTCCTGTCCCGCTACGGCCTGCACGCCGCCGCCGACCGCTGGGAGGATTCCTTCGGTCCCAAGACCCCGATGGCCCAAGCGGCCCCCGCCACCTGTGTGAGCTGCGGCTTCCTGACGCCGATGGCCGGTTCCCTGCGGCAGGCGTTCGGGGTCTGCGCGAACGAGTTCTCGCCGGCCGACGGCCGCGTCGTCTCGCTGTCGTACGGGTGCGGGGCGCATTCGGAGGCGGCCGTCATGCCGAAGCCTCCGAAGCCGGCGGAGCCGGTGCTGGACGAGACGGTGGTCGAGCCGGTCTCGATCCGGCCCGTGGCGGACGGGGGGTCCGTGGAGGACGCCGGTCCGGCGGAGGAGCTGGGTCACAGCTAGGGGTTTTTGTTGGGCGGGGGCGTCACTGACCTCCCGTTCGCCCGCCTCACAACACCCCCGCCACCGGCGGAAACCCGTACGGCGGGAAAGCCGACAACGTGGGGGTACCGTCGGGACAGACACGGTCTGACCGAGGGAGACGAGAAACGTGGCAGGTATGCCGTGGGTGCGGGGCGCGGACGACGGCGCCGACCCGTTCGGTACGGCCCGGTTGCGGCGCGGCGTGCTCGACGCCTGGGCCGCCTCGCCGGCCCGGTTCCGTGAGGACGCCAACGCCGAGGAGGACCTCGCGCTCGGCGGCTACCGCGACCGGCTCGCCGTGGAGCTGGCGCAGAACGCGGCGGACGCGGCGGCCCGGGCCGGCGTCGCCGGCCGGTTGCGGCTCACCCTGCACGCCGCCGACGGCGACGCGCCCGCGGTGCTCGTCGCCTCCAACACCGGTGCCCCGCTGGACGCCACCGGCGTCGAATCGCTCTCCACGCTGCGCGCCTCCGCCAAGCGGGAGAGCAGTGTGGCGGCCGGTGCGGTCGGCCGGTTCGGCGTCGGGTTCGCCGCGGTGCTGGCGGTCAGTGACGAACCGGCGCTGGTGGGCCGTACCGGCGGCGTCCGCTGGTCGCTCGCGGAGGCCCGGGAGCTGGCCGAGGCGGTGGCCGCGCACAGCCCCGGCCTGGGAGGTGAACTCCGCCGCCGTGAGGGGCACGTACCGCTGCTGCGGCTGCCGCTGCCCGCGGAGGGCACCGCGCCCGAGGGGTACGACACCGCGGTGGTGCTGCCGTTGCGCGACGGTGCCGCGCAGGACCTCGCCGAGCGGCTGCTGGCCGGTCTCGACGCGGCGCTGCTGCTGACCCTGCCGGGGCTGGCCGAGGTCGTGGTGGAGACGCCGGAGGGCGTCCGGACGCTGACCCGGCGTCAGGACGACGGGTACGTGCTGATCGAGGACAGTGAGCGGGGGGTCACCCGGTGGCGGGTGGCGACCGACGGCGGCACGTTGGACGCGGCGTTGCTGGCGGACCGTCCGGTCGAGGAGAAGCTGCGGCCGTCCTGGTCGGTGACCTGGGCGGTGCCGGTGGACGCGACGGGTGCGCCGGTGCGGCCGGGCACCGTGCCGGTGCTGCACGCGCCGACCCCGACCGACGAGCCCCTGGGCCTGCCCGCGCTGCTCATCGCCTCGTTCCCGTTGGAGCCGACCCGGCGTCATGTCGCGCCCGGTCCGCTCGCGGACTTCCTGGTGGGCCGGGCGGCCGCCGCGTACGCGGGACTGCTCGGCGGTTGGCAGCCGGTGTCGGCCGGCACCCTGGATCTGGTGCCGGGGCTGCTGGGCAAGGGCTGGCTGGACGGTGAACTGCGCCGGCAGGTACTGGAGTTGCTGCCCCGGGTGCGGTTCCTGCCGAGCGCGGCGGCAGAGACCGCCACGTGGGGCGAGGGTGAGGGCGAGAACGGCGAGCGGTACGTCCTGCGGCCGGTGGACGCCGAGTTGGTGGAGGGCGCCGGGGCGGCGACCGTCGGGGTGTTGGCCGAGCTGTTCCCCAGCCTGCTGCCGGCCGGGCTCGAACGGCGGGCGGAGCTGCGGGCGCTGGGCGCGGCCCGGGTGCCGCTCACCGAGATGATCGACAGGCTGGCGGGCGTGGAGCGGTCGCCGGAGTGGTGGTGGCGGCTCTACGACGCGCTGGCCGGCACCGACCCGGACCGGCTCAGTGGCCTGCCGGTGCCGCTGGCGGGCACCGGGCGGACCACCATCGGGCCGCGTCAGGTGCTGCTCCCGCTGCCCGACGGCGGTCCGGACGCCGGGGACGAGGCCGCGGACCGGCACCGCACGCTCACCCGGCTGGGGCTCAAGGTCGCCCACCCTGATGCCGTCCACCCGCTGCTGGAGAAGCTCGGCGCGACCCCCGCCGCACCCCGGGCCGTCCTGACGACGCCTCAGGTACGGGCGGCCGTCGCGCACTCGCTGGACGCCGACGAGGACGCCTACGACGTCTTCGCGGACGAGCTGGCGCCGGGCGCCGGAGTGCCGCTGGGCGCGGAGGAGCTGGCCGAGGCGGTCCTCGGGCTGGTCCGGGACGCCGATCTGGCGCCCGGCGACGAGCCCTGGCTGGCCGCGCTGGCGCTGCCCGACGAGGACGGCGAACTGGCGCCGGCGGGCGAACTGGTCCTCCCCGGTAGCGACTTCGAGCGGGTCATCCGCGAGGGCGAACTCGCTGCCTGCGAAGCGGAGCTGGCGGAGCGGTGGGGCGCGCAGCCGCTCACCGCGGTGGGGGTGCTGGCCACCTTCGCGCTGGTCTGGGCCACCGATGTGGTGCTCGATCCGGACGAACTGGAGCCGCGGGACGGCGACTTCCCCGAGCCGGACGACGCCGGACTGCTGGACGCCGTGGACGTGTGGTGCGAGGACATCCTCGACCTGCTGCCGGAGACCCCGGTGCCGCCGGTCGTCACCGAACTCGTCGCGGTCCGCGACCTCGACCTGGTCGCCGACGACGCCTGGCCGCAGGTCCTGGAGATGCTCTCCCAACCGCCGCTGCGGGACGCCCTGACCACGCCGGTGCGGGTACTGCTGCCCGACGGCACCACCGAGTCGGTGCGGCCGTACACCGCCTGGTGGCTGCGCGGCCACCCGGTGCTGGACGGGCGCCGCCCCGCCGGGCTGCGTGCCGCGGGCGGCGATCCGCTGCTGGCCGGGCTGTACGAGGCGGCGGACGCGGGCCGGGTCGACGCGCAGGTGCTGCGCGCCCTCGGTGTCCGTACCTCGGTGGGGGCGCTGCTCGACGAGCCGGGCGGCGCGGCCGAGCTGCTGACCCGGCTCGCCGACCCGGACCACGGTGTGGGCATCGGGCAACTCCACGCCCTGTACGGCCTGTTGACCGATCTCGACCCGGATCAGGTGACGCTCCCCGACGAGCTGCGGGCGGTCGTCGACGGGGAGATCCAGGTGGTGGACGCGGCGGACGCGCTGGTCGCCGACGCCCCGGACCTGATGCCGCTGGCCGGCGGCCGGGCGCTGCTGCCGGTGCGGCCGGCCCGCGCCGCGGAGCTGGCCGAGCTGTTCCAGGTGCGGCGGCTGAGCGAGGCGGTCGCCGCGGAGGTCCGCTCCGACGGGGCGGCGCACGACGTTCCGGAGGCAGTCCGCGCCCTGCTCGGCCCGGCCGCCCCCGACGCGTACGTCGAGCACGAGGAACTGCTGGTCGACGGCTCCGAGGGCCCCGACGGCCCCGACGGGGGTGTGGAGTTGGACTGGCGGTGGAGCCCGGACGGCACTCTGCACGCCGCGACCCTGGAGGGCGTGGCGGCCGGTCTGGCCTGGGCGAGTGGGCAGTGGCCGCGCCGGTTCGAGGTCGCGGCGCTGCTGGAGGATCCCGAGCGGGTCGACGAACTGGCCCGCGCGCGGTGGTTCGACTGAGAACGGTGCGCCCGGTGTGACCGGGGCATGACGGAGGCGGTCGTCGGACGTACGGGTCCGGCGGCCGCCGTCGTGTTTCCGGTCGTCCCGCCGGCCCGGCCGGCCCGACCCTCCCCGTCGCCCCGGGGCGTGCGAATACGGAAAAGCAGGATGCCCCGGGCAAACGGTGCGTCAAGAACGGAGCCTGGCACGGAAGTTGCCGGATCCCGCCGACAGGCTAGAGTGCCAGAGCGATCTTCGATCATTCTCTCGTCGCACACCGAGACCCTTCCTGGAGGGTGCCCGCCGCGGATCGGCATCCCGATGCCCGGGCCCCGTCCCTGCCGATCGCCCCTCCCGCCGTCGCCATCGCCACGAGGACCTGTTTGATGCCAGCACGGATATCCTCCCGCCCCGGGGCAGCACCCACGCCGCTGGGCGTCGCACTGCGCACACTGGCGGTCGCTCTGGTGGTGACCGGCGGGCTGTGCGTCGGCGTGGTCCTGCTCGTACCGGAGTCCGCGCGCGCACGCTCCTCGCCTGGAGTGGCGGGATCTGCGCGGTGCTGCTTCTACTGGTAGCGGTGTGCCGCTGACCGATCCGGCGAAGTAGGCCCCGGCCCGCAGTTTGTCGGCCTACGATCATGTGTGTGCAGCTTCGTTACCAGTACCGCGTCACCTTGACGCCAAGTCAACGTATCGACGCAGCCAGGGTGTTCGGGTGCAGGCCCGTGGTCTGGAACGATGCGTTGGCGATCACCAGGCCGCGCAAGGCGTCGAACAGGTCGCTCGGCAACCCGAAGACCCGCACGGCTGAGGGACCGTACTGGGCGATCCCGAAGAACCCGGAACTCGGCAAGACGCTCATCACGGCCGCGAAGAAGACCGCCGAGCGGGCGTTCCTGTCCGATGCGCCGGTCGGTGTGATGCAGCAGCCCCTCCGGGACCTGGACGCGGCATGGAAGGCGCACGAGGACTCCAAGTCCGGCAAGCGCAAGGGTCCGAAGGTTGCCCCGCCGAAGTTCAAGTCCCGCAAGGACAACCGGCAGACCGCACGCTTCACCCGTTCCGACCGGTTCGCAGTCCTCGGCAGCGGCAGGCTTCGCTTGCCCAAGATCGGCGATATCAAGGTCACGTGGACCCGGGAACTTCCCTCGAACCCGACCAGTGTGACGCTGATCAAGGACCGCTCCGGCCGGTACTTCGTGTCCTTTGTCGTGGAGTCCGACCCGGTCGCCGACGTTCTTCCGCCGGTCGACCGGGACCAGGGCATCGACCTGGGGCTGACCCGCTTCGCCGTGCTCGCCGACGGGTCACACATCGCCTCGCCGAAGTACCTACGCAGGGCTGAGAAGAAGCTGAAGAAGCGACAGCGGGAACTGTCGCGGAAGGAGAAGGGCAGCAACAACCGGGACAAGGCCCGCGTCAAGGTCGCCCGCGCACACGCCAAGGTCGCCGACTCACGCCGCAACTTCCCTCACCAGTGGTCTCACAAGCTGACGAGCGAAAACCAAGCCGTCTTCGCCGAGACCCTGAACGTGCGTGGACTGGCGCGCACCCGACTGGCCAAGAGTGTGCACGACGCGGGCTGGACACAGTTCGTGATGTTCTGCGAATACAAGGCGACCCGGCGCGGCCGGGGCTTCGCCAAGGTCGCCCGGGACTTCCCGTCCTCTCGGGTCTGCTCGGCCTGTGGCTTCCGCGACGGCCCCAAGCCGCTCGACGTCCGCACCTGGACCTGCTCGGGTTGCGAAGTCCGGCATGACCGGGACTGGAACGCCGGACGTAACGTCCGAGACGAAGGCCGCTGCATCCTCGCGGCCAGCACGACAGAACCCCCCACCCCCGGACCGGGGGCCCGACGCCGGTAACGGCAGCGGTAAACGCCTGCGGAGCGCAGATAAGACCTGGGGAAGTCCTGGCAGCGCGCACAACCCCCACCCACGTGGGAAGGAAACAGGAACCCACCCGAAGCCGTGGCCTCAGTACGACAGGGGCCACGGCAGGCGGAGAATCCCCATGCTTCAGCGCGGGGAGGCGGAGGCCAATCCAAGGACCTGACCGTCGACCAGCTCGCCGCGATCGCCTCCGGGATGTCCGTGGAGTTCGGGGACGGCACGGGGGGCGTGCGGCAGGCGATGACGGAGTTCCACGGCGGGTTGCTGTTCATCGTCGAGGCGGGCAACGGCGCCCACCTGGCGCTGATCGCCGTCGAGGACGCCGACGTCGGCCTGATCGGCTTCCACATGAACGAGCTGGTGGAGCAGATCGGCGAGTACCTCCAGGCCGCCCCGCGCGCTGAGGGCGGGCCGTCGGCATGAAGCGGCTCGGTCCTGACGACGATCCGGACCGGCTCTACACCGTCACCCGCGGCCGCAGCCGGTCCGCCGACGATCACACGCTCGACCTGGTCACCCTCATCGTCAGCGCATGCGATCCGACCCCGGGCATGCAGTCCGAGCACGTCCGGATCCTGACCCTGTGCCGTCGCCCGACGGCCGTGGTCGAGCTCTCGGCGGAGCTGCGGATGCCAGCAGGTACGCGGCGAATTCGTCGCGGGTGAGCAGGCCGGCCTCGGCGACGTCCGGGTCCTGGGCGAGGTTGCCGAGGAAGCCGATGATCGCGGTGTACCAGCGGTGGAAGCGGCCGTGATCGGCCCGGTCCAGGCCCAGCATGTCCGCGATGACGTTGACGGGGAAACGGGTGGCGAAGTCGGCCACCGGGTCCTTGAAGGCCCGTTCGACGTCCTCGTACCGCGAGATGACGTAGCTCTGGGTGGCCTCGTGGTGCAGCAACGGGAAGTCGTCGCGCAGCACGCGATAGGCGGAATAGGGGTCCGCGGCGAATTCGGATGTCCGGCGCTTCTCGGTTCACCGGATGCCTCCAAGGGGGCCCTGGCCTTCAGGCTGGGGGGCGGGGTGTGGCAGTCCGCAGCGATCAGGGGCTCTCAATTATCAGACCTTCCAGGTGGGTTGGGGATCATGGTGACACCGGCGCGGGCGACGCTGGAGACCGGGCACGCCCGCTATGCCTACCCGTGTCACCGGGCCCACCCCCTTCCCGTGACTTCTGCACAGCTGTACGCCACAGTTGTTCAGGCCGGACATCTCCCTTCATGTCGGCTCGCTGGGCATTCGCCGTTCCGTAAGTGCAAATATGGCCCACGAGGGCGTACGCGGCGCTTTTACGGGGGTTTTCCAGGGCTTTTCGGGGAAGCGGCGCAGTATCGTCCGCGGAATCTTGCTCGAACGTGAAGACGCAGTTCAAGAGCGGTAAAAAACCGATGGGTAGGTTGCTCGGTGATCTCTTGGCGTGGTTGCATACCGGCCTGTTCGCAAGGAGCCAGACCGGTTCCTTTTCAGGTCCCGGCGCCTTGCCGAGAAATTCAAAAAAGCGAAGGGAAAAGCACGCCATGCGTAACGACTTCACCCCTGTGGCCGCCACCGAGATTTCCGACAGCGAGCTGGACGCCGTATCCGGTGGCCTCGCCACCCTCGGCGGCGAGATCGCCGGTCACGGCGCCGTGGTGCACGTCGGCGACGTCCTCGGCACAGCCGAGTCCCTCGCCCCCGCGATGCCCGGCGGTCCGCTCGGCGGCCTGGTGACGGTCCGTACGGTCGGCTTCTGAGCCGAGCGGTTCGCCGTGGTCGTCACCACGCGGCGTTAAGACACCGGGACCCCGGGGCGTCATGAGGCGCCCCGGGCTCCCGCACGACACCCGGCCCGGTGGCCTTCCCGACCGCAG
Source organism: Streptomyces sp. RGM 3693 (assembly GCF_050471125.1). Classification (NCBI taxonomy): domain Bacteria; kingdom Bacillati; phylum Actinomycetota; class Actinomycetes; order Kitasatosporales; family Streptomycetaceae; genus Streptomyces; species Streptomyces sp. RGM 3693. The sequence goes on along the minus strand of NZ_JBMPPQ010000005.1, from coordinate 34,844 downwards.
GGCGTCAAGGCCACCGGGCCTGGCCGGGGTTCAGCGGCCGGGGAAGGAACGGCGGTAGTTCCCCGGGGAGACGCCGAGGTGCCACAGGAAGTGGTGGCGGAGGTCGTTGGCGGTGCCCAGGCCGCTCAGCGCGGCGACCTTCTCGATCGGTAGGCCGGTGGACTCCAGGAGCGATTGGGCGTGCACCAGCCGCTGGTTGAGGAGCCACTGGAGCGGGGTGGTGCCGGTCGCGGCCTGGAGACGCCGGGCACTACCCGGGCGACGACGCCACCGTGGACGTCCAGATCGCGGCGATCGGGCACCTGCTGCACGCCGCGGCGGCGCGCGGGATCGACACCGCGCTGCCGGAACTCCTCAAGGGCCTGATGGAGCGGACCGCTGCGGCGGGGCACGGCCAGGACAGCTACGCCAGCGTCATCGAGGCGCTGCGCCGCCCCACGGCCGCCTGACCTTCCGCGGTGCGGGTCACGCCGGGAAGCGCCGCCCCACCCACCGCCAGGCCACCTCCAGCAGCAGCGCCGCCACCGCCGCGATCGCCACCGCCGTCCACGGCATCGTCGTCCCCACCAGCCGCAGGTCGAAGAAGCGCTGGAGCCACGGCGTGACCAGGACGATCAGGAACCCCAGCCCCATGAGGAGGACCAGACCGATCCGCCACCAGGTGTACGGGCGGGCGATGATCGCCAGGACGTACAGGGCGGTGAGGAAGAGGGTCAGGGTGGCGGCGCTGGTCTGCGCGCTGAGGGCGTCCGGGCCGGTGTAGTAGGCGCGGGCCAGCAGGTAGGTGGAGAACGCCGCGAGGCCGGTGATGACGCCGGAGGGGACGGCGTAGCGCATCACCCGGCGGACGAAGTGCGGGCGGGCCCGCTCCTTGTTGGGCGCCAGCGCGAGGAAGAAGGCGGGGACACCGATGGTCAGCGTGGACAGCAGCGTCAGATGCCGGGGCAGGTACGGGTAGGGGATCTGGCAGCAGGCCACCAGGACGGCCAGCAGCACCGAGTAGACGGTCTTGGTGAGGAAGAGGGTGGCGACCCGGGTGATGTTGCCGATCACCCGGCGCCCCTCGGCCACCACCGACGGCAGGGTCGCGAAGCTGTTGTTCAGCAGCACGATCTGGGCCACCGCCCGGGTCGCCTCGGACCCGGACCCCATGGCGACGCCGATGTCCGCGTCCTTGAGGGCCAGTACGTCGTTGACGCCGTCACCGGTCATCGCGACGTGATGGCCGCGGGACTGGAGCACGCCGACCATGTCCCGCTTCTGCTGGGGCGTGACCCGCCCGAAGACGGCGCCCCCTTCGAGGGCTTGGGCCATCGCCTCGGGGTCGTCGTGCGGCAGGTGCCGGGCGTCCACGGGGGAGTCGGCGCCGGGCAGCCCCAGCTTGCCGGCGACCGCCCCCACCGACACCGCGTTGTCACCGGAGATCACCTTGGCCTGCACGCCCTGCTCGGCGAAGTACCGCAGGGTGTCGGGGGCGTCCGGGCGGAGCCGCTGCTCCAGGACGACCAGGGCGACGGGCCGGACCTCGCGTGCGACGTCGGGGTGGTCCAGGGGCCGGTCGACGCGGGCCAGCAGCAGCACGCGCAGGCCCTGGGCGCCCCGCCGGTCGATCTCCGGCAGCAGCGGGTCGTCGTCGGGCAGCAGCACGTCCGGTGCGCCGAGCAGCCAGGAGGAGGGCTCCCCGCCGGGCTCCTCGAAGGCGGCGCCGCTGTACTTGCGGGCGGAGGAGAACGGGAGCGTGCCGGTGCACCGCCAGGAGTCCGGGGCCGGGTAGGCGTCGGCGACGGCCTGGAGGGAGGCGTTGGGGCGCGGGTCGGACGCCCCGAAGGCGCCGAGCACCTGCTGGACGCGGTCCGGGTCGTGGTCGCCTTGCGGCTGCAGGGCACTGTCGCCCAGCGTCCGCAGCTCGCTGACGTCCATCCCGCCCTCGGTGAGGGTGCCGGTCTTGTCCAGGCAGACCACGTCGACCCGGGCCAGGCCCTCGATGGCCGGCAGCTCCTGTACCAGGCACTGTTTGCGGCCGAGCCGGACGACGCCGATGGCGAAGGCGACCGAGGTCAGCAGCACCAGCCCCTCGGGGATCATCGGCACGATCCCGGCGACCATCCGGCGGATCGCGGAGTCGGCCGGCAGTCCCAGGGTCAGCAGGTGGCTGAGGATCAGGCCGAGCGCGGTCGGGATCATCATCCAGGTCACGTACTTGAGGATCTGGCTGATGCCGGTGCGCAGCTCGGAGTGGACCAGGGTGAAGCGGCTGGCCTCTTCGGCGAGTTGCGCCGCGTACGCCGCCCGGCCCACCTTGGTCGCGGTGAACGCGCCGTTGCCCGCGACGACGAAGCTGCCGGACATCGCCGGGTCGCCGGGCTTCTTCACCACCGGGTCGGCCTCGCCGGTCAGCAGCGACTCGTCGATCTCCAGGCCGTCGCTCTCCAGCACCTCGCCGTCGACGATGACCTTGTCGCCGGGGCCGAGTTCGATGACGTCGTCGAGGACCACCTCGGAGGTGGGGACCGCGACGGCGGACCCGTCGCGGCGGACGGTCGGCCGGGCCTCGCCGATCAGGGCCAGGCTGTCCAGGGTCTTCTTGGCGCGCAGCTCCTGGATGATGCCGATGCCGGTGTTGGCGACGATGACGAAGCCGAACAGGCCGTCCTGGATCGGGCCGACGATCAGGATGATCACGAAGAGGACGCCGATGATGGCGTTGAACCGGGTGAAGACGTTGCCCCGGACGATGTCCGCGGTGGAGCGGGAGGACCGCAGCGGGACGTCGTTGACCTCGCCCCTGGCCACCCGTTCGGCGACCTCGGCGGTGGTCAGTCCGCCCCGGGCCACCTCCCGGCCGTTCCCGGTGGCGGGCCGGCCGCCGCCGGGCTCCGGTTCCTCGACTTCGGTCTGCGTCGGGTCCGTCATGCCCTAGACGTTACGGGCGTAATGACCGCTTCACCCGCTGGCGGTCGACAGGAGTGGTGTGGGGGTTCTGTCCGGTTACGCGGCAACCCCGGGTGGGCGGGCGGCGTCCGGTGGCGGGCCGGGCGGGGTGGCGGCCCGGTGCGGATGAGGGAGCGTCAGGCGGCGTTCGCGGCGTCCGGGGTGGCGGTGGCCGCCGCCCGCTTGATCGCGGCGTCCCGCTTGCGCACGTACCAGATGCCCAGCAGGCCGAGCCCGCCGCCGGCCAGGCAGGTCCACAGGAACCAGGTGTGGCGGTGGTCGGCGTACCAGCCGTAGAAGGGCAGCTGGGCGAAGAAGAGCACGAACCAGATGACGGTGCCGCCGGTGATCGTGCCGACGACGGGACCTTCGAGGGGCGCCGGGGCCTCGCGCAGTTCGGACTTCTTCCACATGGGAGTCAGCTTACGGGGCCGGGAGCGGCGCCGGTTCGAGCCCTGTGCGTAGGCGCCCGAGGGGTCTACGCGCGGAGATAGCGATCAACGAATTGTTTATTCATACTGAACCTTTCCGGAACTGACTGGTTCGGATCGTTGATTCCTCCAATCTGATCCCTCCACACTGTTCCCGTCCATTGGTTGCTGTCCCGCCGCCTGTGCGTGTCCCGGCCTTGGGGCAGACCCCAAGGCCGTCGCGCCTGCTCCGGCCCGTACGACTGAGGTCCCGCATGTCGCCCTCGACCCCCTCGCCGGTCGACGCCCTGAAGAGTCCTGGCCCACAGCCGCCCAAGAACGGTCTCGACCGCTTCTTCAAGATCTCCGAGCGGGGCTCGACGGTCAGCCGCGAGCTGCGCGGCGGACTGGCCACGTTCTTCGCGATGGCCTACATCGTGGTGCTGAACCCGATCATCCTCGGCGCCGGTGTCGACAAATACGGCCACCACTTGGACAACGGCCAGCTGGTCACCGCCACCGCCCTGATGGCCGGTCTGGGCACGGTCCTGATGGGCGTGATGGGCAACGTCCCGATCGCCATCGCGGCCGGCCTGGGCATCAACGCCGTGGTCTCGCTCCAGCTCGCGCCCAAGATGAGCTGGCCGGACGCGATGGGCATGGTGGTGCTCGCCGGTCTGGTGCTGATGGTCCTGGTCGCCTCCGGGCTGCGGCAGCGGGTGATGGACGCCATCCCGGGCGGGCTGCGGCGGGCCATCGCGATCGGCATCGGCCTGTTCATCTCGCTGGTCGGCCTGGTCGACGCGGGCTTCGTGTCCCGCAACCCGGACGCCGCGCACACCACCGTCCCGCTGAGCCTGGGCCAGGGCGGTCAGCTCAAGGGCTGGCCGGTGCTGGTGTTCGTCCTCGGTCTGGCGCTGATGTTCGTGCTGACCGTCCGGAAGACCAAGGGCGCGATCCTGATCGGCATGGTCACCATGGCCGTCGTCGCGATCATCATCAACGCGGTGGCGCACATCCCGGACGCGTCGTGGGGGCTGGCCGTCCCGAACGTCCCGGACAAGATCGTCGGCGCGCCCGACTTCGGACTCATCGGGCAGATCAGCCTCTTCGGCGGCTTCAAGGAAGTCGGCGTGCTGACCGGCTGCCTGTTCGTCTTCACCGTCCTGCTGTCCGGCTTCTTCGACGCGATGGGCACCATCATCGGCGTCGGCGAGGAGGCCGGGCTGCTGGACAACGAGACCGGCAACCTGCCGAACATGGGGCGGATCCTGATGGTCGACGGCATCGCGGTCGCCGCCGGCGGCTTCGGCTCGGCCTCCGCCAACACCTGCTTCGTGGAGTCCACCGCCGGCGTCGGAGAGGGTGCCCGCACGGGCCTGGCGAACCTGGTCACCGGTGGGTTGTTCCTGCTGGCGCTGATCTTCACGCCGCTGGCCACCGTCGTCCCCTCGCAGGCCGCCACGCCCGCGCTGCTGGTCGTCGGCTTCCTGATCATGGCCTCGAACGTCCGGGACATCGACTGGGGCGACTTCACTGTCGGCATCCCGGCGTTCCTGACCGTCGTCTCGATGCCGTTCACCTACAGCATCACCAACGGCATCGGCATCGGCGTGCTGGCCTTCATCCTGCTGCGGGCGGCGACCGGCCGCTTCAAGGAGATCCCGTGGCTGCTGAACGCGGTCGGGGTCTGCTTCCTCGTCTACTTCCTGCTCAACCCGATCGAGCAGGTGCTCGGGGTCAGGTAGGCGGCGGCCCGGTCGGGCCCGTCACGAGGGTCTGGGGGCCGGCCGGCCCCCAGCCGTGCAGCCGCTCGGTCTCGTCGACCGAGCTCGACAACCGTTCATCGAAGTCCTCGCGGATGAGCGTCCGGACGACATAGTCCTGGACGCTCATTCCGCGTTTTGCGGCATGCTGCCGAAGGCGCTCCAGCAGCTCCCCGTCGACGCGCAGGCTGAGCACTCTCGATCCCATACCGACACGGTCCCTGCACGGTGCGGTCAGGTGTGTCGCTTTCCGCGACGTCCTCACTCATATGGGTGATGCCCGGGTGACGCGGAACGGGCCCGGGGCCGCCACTTTCCTTAGAAAGGCTAATGAGCTATGCTAAAGACTATGCCGGAACTGTCCAACGGTGTCGACGTTGACGCCGTGAATTCCCTGCGGTCCGCCGTGATGCGCCTCTCGCGCCGCCTGAAGCACCAGCGGGTCGACGAGTCGCTCAGCCCCACCGAGATGTCGGTGCTCGGCACCCTCGCCCGGTGCGGCCGGGCCACGCCCGGCGAGCTGGCCCGCAAGGAGCACGTACAGCCGCCGTCGATGACCCGCATCGTGGCGATGCTGGAGGCCAAGGGACTGGTCCGGCTCGAGGCCCACCCCGACGACCGCCGCCAGAAGGTGGTCACCCAGACCGAACAGGCCGAGGCGATGCTCGAAGAGAGCCGCCGCAAGCGCAACGCGTGGCTCGCCGAGCTGGCCTCCGGGCTGGACGAGGACGAGTGGGCCAAGGTGCGGGACGCCGCGCCGGTACTGGAGAAACTCGCACAGCTGTAGAGCCATGGCTTGAAGGAGGCGAACCCACTTTGAGTACGGGATCCGGAGCACACTCCGCCCCCGCACCGAACTCCCACGACGACACGGTCACCGACGACGCGACCGCGACCACCCCGGGCTCCACCAAGGCCCCCGGTGTCGCCGCAGGACCGGCCGGTGCCGGGACTGCCACCGCCGGCACCACCGCCGGCCACGCCGCCACACCGCGCACGGGCATGTTCAGCTCCCTCCGCATACGCAACTACCGCCTCTTCGCCACCGGTCAGGTGGTCTCCAACACCGGCACCTGGATGCAGCGCATCGCCCAGGACTGGCTGGTACTCAGCCTCACCGGCTCGTCCGGCGCGGTCGGCATCACCACCGCGCTCCAGTTCCTGCCGATGCTCCTCTTCGGCCTCTACGGCGGCGTCCTCACCGACCGCTTCGCCAAGCGCAAGCTGCTGCTGTGCACCCAGTCCGCGATGGGCCTGACCGGTCTGGCGCTGGCCGGCCTCACGCTCAGCGGCCAGGTCCAGGTCTGGCACGTCTACGCGGGCGCCTTCCTCCTCGGCCTGGTCACGGTCGTCGACAACCCGGCCCGGCAGGCGTTCGTCTCCGAAATGGTCGGCCAGCGCGACCTGCGCAACGCGGTCAGCCTGAACTCCGCCAACTTCCAGTCCGCCCGGCTGATCGGCCCGGCCGTCGCCGGTGTCCTGATCACCGCCCTCGGCAGCGGCTGGGCGTTCCTCTTCAACGGCCTGTCGTTCCTCGCCCCGCTCACCGGCCTGTTGATGATGCGCACCGCCGAACTCCACAAGGTGGACCGGGTCCCGCGCAGCAAGGGGCAGCTTCGGGAGGGCCTGGCCTACGTCCGCGAGCACCCCGAACTGATCTGGCCCATCGTCCTGGTCGGCTTCATCGGCACCTTCGGCTTCAACTTCCCGATCTGGCTGACCGCCTTCACCTACAAGGTCTTCCACGCCGGGGCCGGCACGTACGCGCTGTTCAACGGCCTGATGGCGGCCGGTTCGCTGATCGGTGCGCTGCTCGCGGCCCGCCGCGCCGGCTCCCGGCTGCGGATGCTGGTCGGGGCGGCGCTGGTCTTCGGACTGCTGGAGTGCGTCGCGGCCCTGGCGCCCGGGTTCTGGGTCTTCGCGGCGCTGCTCGCCCCGATCGGCCTGGTCGGTCTGACGATCAACGTCACCGCCAACTCCAGCGTCCAGATGGCCACCGACCCGGCGATGCGCGGCCGGGTGATGAGCCTGTTCATGATGGTCTTCATGGGCGGTACGCCGCTGGGTGCGCCGCTGGTCGGCTGGGTCACCGACGCCTACGGTCCCCAGGTCGGCTTCCTCGCCGGCGGGGTGATCTCCATGGCGGCCGCGGCCCTGGTCGGCCTGGTCCTGGCCCGGTCCGGCGGACTGCGCCTCAAGATCGATCTGCGGCGCGGGCACCCGCACGTGGCGTTCGTCCCGCGGATGGGCGCCGCCGGTGAGGCGGCGGAGAAGGAGTTGGCGCCGGCGGCGTAGGACCGGTCCGGTGGGTCAGGGTCGGACCCGGCCATGGCCCACCGGACAGGCCCTAGGGCCTGTCCGGCCGTCTGTCGGGCACGGCGGCGATCGTGGGGCAACACTGGCTCCATGAGACTCTTCGCCGCCGTGCTGCCCCCGGAGCACTCCCTCGGTCAACTGGCCTCGGAAGTGGGCCAGTTGAAGAAGCTCCCGGGCGCCGACCGGCTGCGCTGGACCGGTCACGACGGCTGGCACTTCACCCTCGCCTTCTACGGCGAGGTGCCCACGGACGTCCTCCCCGAGCTGCACGAGCGACTGGCCCGCGCCGCCCACCGGCACGCCCCCTACGACCTGCGGATCGCCGGCGGCGGCCGGTTCGGCGACCGGGTGGTGTGGGCCGGGGCGGACGGCGACCGGCCCGCCATGCGCCACCTCGCGGACGCCACCGAGGCGGCCGGTCGCCGGGTGGGCCTGCGGATGGGCGACCACCGCCCGTACACCCCGCACCTCACCCTCGCCCGGAACCGCACCGGCGGCCTCGACCTCGTCCCGTACGCCGCGGCCCTGGCCGACTTCGCGGGCAGCCCCTGGACGGTCGAGGAGATCGCCCTGGTGCGCAGCCACCCGCCCGCGCCCGGCGTCCCCGGCAGCCAGCCGCACTACGAGCCGGTGGCGCGGTGGCCGCTGGGCGGCTGAGCCGAACACCCGGGTCGGCGAAGGGTCCGGTTCGGGCCCGGTTACGCTCAAAGGGTGGATCCCAAAACCCGTAACCGGATCATGTCCGGTCTGTTCGCCGTGCTGCTGATCGTCGTCATCGTGGCGGCGGCGCTGCGCTGACCCGAGCCGTCCGCCGGGGCGCGGCCGCTGACCAGCCGGGCGGCCGGCCCGCCGGGCTCGACGGGCTCACCAGGCGAACGCCTCCGGCGACGGTCCCGGCCCCGGGAAGACCTCGTCCAGACCCGTCAGCAGCTCCGCCGGCAGCTCCAGTTCCACCGCACGCAATGCCGAGGTGAGCTGGTCGGCGGTGCGCGGACCCACGATCGGGCCGGTCACCCCGGGCCGGCTGAGCAGCCACGCCAGGGCCACCTCGCCCGGCTCCAGGCCGTGCTTGTCGACCAGGTCCTCGTAGGACTGGATCTGCGCCCGGACGGCCGCGTCGGCGAGGGAGTCCGCGGCCCGGCCGGAGGTCGAGCGGGCCGACCCGGTGCCCTCCCTCTCCTTGCGGAGCACCCCGCCCAGCAGCCCGCCGTGCAGCGGCGACCAGGGGATCACGCCCAGCCCGTAGTCCCGGGCGGCCGGGATGACCTCCATCTCAGCCCGCCGCTCCGCGAGGTTGTACAGGCACTGCTCGCTGACCAGGCCGTACGAACCCCGGCGCGCGGCCGTCTCGTTGGCCTTCGCGAGGTGCCAGCCGGCGTGGTTGGAGGAGCCCGCGTAGAGGATCTTCCCCTGCTGGACGAGGACGTCGACGGCCTGCCAGATCTCGTCCCACGGCGTGTCCCGGTCGACGTGGTGGAACTGGTACAGGTCGATGTGGTCGGTGCCCAGGCGCGTCAGGCTGGCGTCCACCGCCCGACGGATGTTGAGCGCGGAGAGCTTGTCGTGGTTGGGCCAGGCCGGCTCGCCGTCCGGCCCCATGTTGGCGTACACCTTGGTGGCCAGCACGGTCTTGTCCCGCCGGCCGCCGCCCTGCGCGAACCACGAGCCGATGATCTCCTCGGTGCGGCCCTTGTTCACGCCCCAGCCGTAGGCGTTGGCGGTGTCGAAGAAGTTGATGCCCGCGTCCAGCGCGGCGTCCATGATGCGGTGGCTGCCCGCCTCGTCGGTCTGCGGCCCGAAGTTCATCGTCCCGAGGACGAGGCGACTGACCTTGAGTCCGGTGCGGCCCAGCTGCGTGTACTTCATGGTTGTCCAGCCAAGCCCTTGGAGCCCACTCGAAGCAAGCGGTCAGGGGGCGTAACGGCCGCCGACGTCCCACGCCTGGTGCATCGCGTCGGCGAACGCGCCGGCCAGCAGGTGCTCGCCCAGCACCGACGGATGGGTGCCGTCGTAGGTGGCCGTGTCGATCTCCCAGCCCTCCGGTTCAGAGGCCAGCAGCAGCGGCGAGCCGGGCGTGTCGAGGTCGGCCACCGCCTTCGCCAGCAGCTCGTTGAAGCGCGTGCACTGGTCGCCGAAGTCCGGGTCCATCAGCGTCCGCACATTGGGTATCACCGGCATCAGCACCGCCCGGATGTGCGGCCGGGCCGCCCGGGCGCGGTCCACGAAGCGCCGCACGTTCTGCGCCGTCTGCTCCGGGTCGGTGTAGAACCCGAGGTCGATCAGCCCCAGCGACACCAGCAGGGTGTCCGCCCGGTGCTCCCGCACCGCGTCCTCGATCAGCGGCGCCATGTGCAGCCAGCCCTCGCCCCAGCCGGCGAGGTGGCACTGTGCCTTCTCGGGGAACGCCGGGTCGGCGTACGCGGGGGAGTCCGCGGCGCCGGTGGCCGGGTCGTGGAGCGTGCGGCGCGGTCCGACGATGCGGTACGGGCCGGCGTACGTCGCGTTGAGGTGCTGCCACATCCGGTAGCGCCACGTGAAGTCGCCGGAGCTGCCGATCGTCATGGAGTCCCCGACGCACATGATCCTCATCTGGCCATGATGGCCGACAACGCTACCGCCGGGTACGTGACGCTGGCCACGCCGCCCCGGGCGGCCGGGCGCCATGGCAGGCTGTGCCCCATGTATGCCGCCGTGCGCCGCCCCAGGAGCCCGCGACGTCCGCTCCCGTACGCGACGGGGGTGGCGGCCGCGGCGCTCGCGCTGCTGACCGCGGCGGGCGGGCCGGCCGCGGCCGCGGAGCCCGACGGCTTCACCCTCACCGACCCCCGGATCACCGAGTCCAGCGGCCTGGCCGCCAGCCGCGCCCACCCCGGCATCTACTGGACGCACAACGACAGCGACGACGGCCCCTACCTCTACGCCGTCGACGCCGCCACCGGCCGCACGGTCGCCACCGTCACCCTGCGCGGCATCGGGGCGCCGCGCGACGTCGAGGCGATCTCGGTCGGCCCGGACGGCCGGATCTACGTCGGCGACATCGGCGACAACCTCGGCGGCAGCTGGGACCACGTCTGGATCTACCGCTTCCCCGAGCCGAAGCAGCTGCGCGACGTCACCGTCACCGCCGAGCAGTTCACCGTCCGGTACGCGGACGGGCCGCGGGACGCCGAGGCGTTGATGGTGCACCCGAAGACCGGCCGGGTCTACCTCGCCAGCAAGAAGCAGGGCGGCGGGGCCGCGCTCTACGAGGGCCCGGCCCGGTTGTCGACCTCCGGGAGCAACACCTTCCGCAAGGTCGCCCCGGTGGACCTGTGGGTGACCGACGGCGCGTTCTCCCCGGACGGCACCCGGCTGGTGTTGCGCGGCTACTTCGGCGCGCGGATGTACCGCTGGCGGGACGGCCGCCCGGACGACCTCGGCGGGGTGGCGGTGCCGCTGCAACGACAGGGCGAGTCGGTCAGCTTCACCCCCGACGGCCGCACGCTGATGTACGGGTCGGAGGGGCGCGGCAGCCAGGTCGAGCCGGTGGCGCTCAGCGGGGAGCAACTCCCGGACACGGCCCGGCGGGACGACGGCGCGGCCCACGGGGACGCGTCCGGCGGGGACGCCGCGGCCGGGCGGCCGGGCGAGCGGTCCGGCGACCCGGCGCCCAGCTACGGCAAGGGGGCGCTGGTGCTGGCGGGGGCGACGGCGCTGATACTGGCCCTCCGGAGCCTGCTGCGGCGGAGCCGCCGCTAGGGTCCTCGCCGGTCCGCCGGCCTGTCGGTCCGCCGGCCTGTCGGTCTGTCGTCCCGTTGGTCCGCCGCCCCGGCCCGGGGTCCGCCGCCCCGGCTACGCCTCTGGCGCGTCCTCGACCGGCCGCAGCTCGTAGTGGAGCGTGCGCTCCCGCCGCAGTCGGTGGACGAGCGGCACCACCAGCCCGTGGATGAGCGGGTACTTCCGCGTCAACGACCGTTCGGCGCGCCGGTATTCGCGGGTGGTCGGGTCGAGCAGCCGGGCCCGGGCCCGGAGGGTGGAGCCGGTGGGTTTCCCGCGCCAGGTGGAGGCGCAGAACTCCACCTCGGGGAAGTTCCGCATCCGTTTGACCTTCCAGGCGCTGCCGAAGGTGCGGAAGTAGGCGTGGTCGCCGTCCACCGCGAGGTTGACCGGGGTGCCGACGCCGGTGCCGTCCTTCTTGTAGGTGGTCAGCAGGATCGTCCCCTGCCGTTCGAAGGGGGCGAGGCCGGGGCTGGGAGGGGTCCGCATGCCTCCATGGAGGCACATCCAGCCCGTTTCGTCACGTCTCGTCGCGGTGCGTCCCGTGCGGCGGCCGGTCGCGGTGCGCCCGTTCGGGGGCGCGGTCGGGGCTCCGACGGCACCCTCGGCGGTGGTCGGCGGGCGGGGCGCGGCCGATCCGCTGCACGAACCCTTCGGCGACACCGCCGCCGCGAGTCGCTGCCGCCCGGCCCCCCACTAGGCGCCCTGGTTCCCGAACTGCGGTGTCAGTGGCCGTAGTTACGGTGCACCCATGACGAACGCCGACGTCCATGAGGGCGCCACGCACCACGACGACGATGCCGACAGATCGCGCGGCAGCGCGCACGGCACCCAGAGGCCCGCATCGTCGGATCGGTCGAGCTCGACTACGGGAACACGTACCAGGAGGATCACGTCGTCCTGCCCACCGGCGAGGAGGTGTTCGTCGGCGGGTGGGACTGCGATGACGAGGACGTCTGGAGCTTCGACGGCGACCCGGAGGAGGTGCTGCGCGCCCTAGGCATCGAGCGCGAGAAGGCGGCCGAGGTGGGCTTCGACCTCGACGAGGAGCCCCGCGACCGCATCTGGTCCGACCTCGGCGTGATGGCCCTCGGGCTGCACCGCCCGGTCGCCGGCGGTGGCGTCGAGCACCGGCGGGTCTCCTGCTTCCGCGTGCGCCGGTCGGAGGAGGGCGCCGGCAACCTCGGCGACGTGTGGTTCCAGGGGTTTTAGGGGTTCCAGGGGTTCTAGGGTCGGTCCGGTGGATCAGGGTCGGATAGGCCCCGGCGGATCCGGCACGCAGAGGGCCCCGGCGGTCTTGCTGCCCGCCGGGGCCCTCCGTGTGCGCGTCGGTGGGGTGCCGTTACAGCTGGCCGACCACGTGGTCGATGCAGGCCGTCAGCGCCTCGACGTCCGCCGGGTCGATCGCCGGGAACATCGCGATCCGCAGCTGGTTGCGGCCGAGCTTGCGGTACGGCTCGGTGTCGACGATGCCGTTGGCGCGCAGCACCTTGGCGATCGCCGCCGCGTCGATGTCGTCGGTGAAGTCGATCGTGCCGATGACCTGCGAGCGCTTCGCCGGGTCGGTGACGAACGGGGTGGCGTACTTGGAGTCCTCGGCCCAGCCGTAGAGGGTGCGCGAGGAGGCGGCGGTGCGGCCGACCGCCCAGTCCAGGCCGCCCTGGCCGTTGATCCACTCCAGCTGCTCGTTGAGCAGGAAGAGGGTGGCGAGGGAGGGGGTGTTGTACGTCTGGTTCTTCAGGGAGTTGTCGATCGCCGTGGGGAGCGAGAAGAACTCCGGGACGTGGCGGCCGGACGCGTGGATGGCGCGGGCGCGCTCCAGGGCGGCCGGGGAGAAGACGCCGAGCCACAGTCCGCCGTCCGAGGCGAACGACTTCTGGGGCGCGAAGTAGTAGACGTCGGTCTGGGCGATGTCCACCGGGAGACCACCGGCGCCGGAGGTGGCGTCGACCAGCACCAGGGAGCCCTCGTCGGCGCCGGCCACCCGCCGGATCGGGGCCGCGACACCGGTCGAGGTCTCGTTGTGGGTGAAGGCGTAGACGTCCACGCCCGCCTCGGCGACCGGCTCCGGGTGGGTGCCCGGGTCGGCGGAGATGACGGTGGGCTCCGCCAGCCACGGCGCCTGCTTGGCGGCCTTGGCGAACTTCGAGGAGAACTCGCCGAACGAGAGGTGCTGCGACTTGTTCTCGATCAGGCCGTGCGTCGCGACGTCCCAGAACGCGGTGGAACCGCCGTTTCCGAGGACGACCTCGTAGCCCTCGGGGAGCTGGAAGAGATCGTGCACGCCCTGCCGCACCCTGCCGACCAGGTTCTTGACCGGGGCCTGGCGGTGGGAGGTGCCGAGCAGCGAGGTACCGGTGGCGGCCAGCGCGTCGAGCGCCTCCGTACGCACCTTGGAGGGGCCCGCGCCGAAGCGTCCGTCGGCGGGCTTGAGGTCAGCGGGGATCTCGATATCAGCCACGGGGGAAGCCTAAGGGGTTGCGCGGGGGCCGGGTGGAGCGTCCAGCCGGTGAGATGACCTGCGGTCGGAGTATGGACAAGGGGCGTCACAGGCGCCTCATGGGCACCTCACGTCCGCCGGGTGCGGGCCGCTACGCGCCGTCGGCCGCGCCGTCCGCGCCGCCGTCCGTCGCGCCGTCCGCCGCGTAGAGGCCGGTGAGCGCCGCCGCGGCGTCGGCCAGCACCCGGCGGGCCTCGGGCGGGTCCAGCACCTCCAGGGAGTCGCCGAACTGGAGCAGTTGGCGGACGGCGGAGAGCACCGGATAGCCGAGCTCCAGGACCGCCCAGCCGTCCGCCGCCCCCGCCCCGTGGCGCGGCGCCTCCTCCTCGCCCTCCCCACTTTCCCCGCCGCCCCCCTCTTCCCCGTCCGCCGCGTCACCCGTCCGTGGGGGCCCGGTCAGTGCGCCGCCCAGGATCCGCACCGCCAGGTCCAACCGCTCCCGGCGGATCCGGGCGGTCACCCGCACCGGCGCCGGCCGCTCCTCCACCTGCCGCCGCAACTGCGCCCAGACCTCCGCCAGCTCCACGCCCGGCCGCCGTCGCACCGGGACGTCGGTGACGGCCGCCGACGCGACCCGGTCCGCCCGGAACAGCTGCGGCCGGCCGCGCCGGTCGGCGACCAGGTACCAGGTCCCGGCCTTGGCGACCAGCCCGTAGGGGTCGACGGTGTAGGTGCGCAGCCGGGTCTCGCCGCTGTGCCGGTAGCGGATCCGTAGCCGCCGGTCGGTGAAGACGGCGGTCTGCAACTCGTCCAGGTCCACCGCCGGGCGGGGGCCGCCGAGCCAGCGGTCGGGGTCCACCAGGATGCGCCGGCCGGCCAGTTCGGCGGCCGGGCGGTGCGGGGCCGGCAGCGCCGCCATCACCTTGCGCAGCGCCGAGCCCAGCGCGTCGTCCAGGCCGAGCGCATGGTGCGCGCCCTGCGCGGCCAGGATGAACAGCGCCCGGGCCTCGTCGGTGGTCAGCCCCGTGACGTCCGTCCGGAAGCCGGGCAGCAGCGCGATCCCGCCGTGCCGGCCGCGCTCGGCGTAGACCGGTACTCCGGACGCCGACAGCGACTCGACGTCCCGGTAGACGGTGCGGGTGGAGACCTCCAGGCGCGCGGCCAGTTCGCTCGCCGGAACCCGGCCGCGGGTCTGGAGGAGCAGCAGGATCGAGAGCAGACGGTCGGCCTTCACCCCCGGTTTATATCCCGCCGCCCAACTGCTTTTTAAATATGACGGCCGGTGTCAAGTTATTGCCCGAGAGTGCGACGCATGACGACGACCGAAGCCCTCGCCCCCGCCTCTCGCCCTACCGCCACCGCCCCGTTCACCCCGCTCGCACCGGAGGCGGTGGCGGACCTCGTACGGCAGGTCCGCGGGCCGGTGTTCCGCCCCGGCGACGAGGGCTACGACGCCGAGCGCTCCGGTTTCCAGGCTGGCTACCGGCACCGCCCTGCCGTCATCGTCGGCGCGACGGACGCCGCCGACGTGGCCGCCGCGGTCGGCTTCGCCCGCGCCCGGCGGTTGCCGGTCGCCGTCCAGGTCACCGGGCACGGCCTCGCCACCGCCACCGACGGCGGACTGCTGATCAGCACGCGGCGGATGACCGACGTGACCGTGGACCCCGTGGCGGGCACCGCTCGGGTCGCCGCGGGCGCCGTCTGGGGCCAGGTCATCGCGGCGGCCGCCCCGCACGGACTGGCCCCGCTCAACGGCTCCTCGCCCGGCGTCGGCGTGGTCTCGTACACCCTCGGGGGCGGGGTCGGGGTGCTGGCCCGCACCTACGGGTTCGCCGCCGACCACGTCCGGGCCGTCGACCTGGTCACCGCCGACGGGCGCCGGGTCCGGGTCACCGCCGACACCGACCCCGACCTCTTCTGGGGGCTGCTCGGCGGCGGACACGGCCTCGGCGTGGTCACCGGCATGGAGTTCGGGCTGGTACCGGTGGCCCGGCTCTACGGCGGTCAACTCGTCTTCGGCGCCGAGCAGATCGACGACGCACTCGCCGCGTACCTGCGCTGGACCGACACCGTCCCCGACACCCTGACCTCCTCGCTCGCGCTGATCGTCTACCCCGACCTGCCGCAGCTGCCGGCCCCGCTGCGCGGCCGGCACCTCCTCCAGATCCGGATCGCGTACACCGGGCCCGCCGAGGAGGGCGCGCGCCTGGTGGCGCCGCTGCGCGCGGTCGGCCCGGTGGTCAGCGACGACCTGCGCGAGATGCCCTACGAGGAGTCCCACACCATCCACCGCGACCCCAGTGACCCGCACGCCTACAACGGCGACAACGCGCTGCTCAGCGGGTTGGACGCGGCGGCACTGCAACGGGTGGCCGCACTGACCGGGCCGGCCGCGCCGATGATGGTGGTGGTGCAGCTCAACCACCTGGGCGGGGCGCTGACGACCGGCCCCACCGGCGGTACCGGGGCCGGGGCGGTGGGCCACCGGGACGCCCGGTTCGCGCTGCGGATGCTGTCGCCGCTGGGCGACGCCGCCCCCGAGGCCGACCTGGCGACCGTACGGGAGGTGCACGCGGCGGCGCTGGCGGTGGTGGCACCCTGGCGGATCGGACGGAGCGTCAACTTCCTCCTCGGCGAGCAGCGGGGGCGGGCGGACGCGGCGGAGGTGGCCCGCAGCACCCACGGGACGGCGGCCCGGTCCCGGTTGGCGGACCTCAAGGCCGCGCACGACCCGGAGAACGTCTTCCGCTTCCACCCGTACGAGGCGTGAGCTCCCCCTCGTACCTCTGCCGCCCGTACGCCTGCCGCTCGTACGTCTTCCGCCCGTACGCCTTCGACGCGTCCGGCGTCCGCCTGAACGGCCGCCGCCCGTGTACGGCTAGCTGAAGACGGCCGCCAGCACGATCAGCGCCACGAGGAGGGCGAGGGTCTCCCACCGGGCCGCTCGGCGCAGCGTGTCGAGCGACGGCAGACCGCCGGACGACCGGTGGGGCTGCCAGGGGGAGGAAGCGTCCGACTCATGGTGGGAGGAGTGGTGGGAGGAGTGGTGGGACGTGTTGTGGGAGGTGCCACCGGATGTGTCGTCGCTCATGCGTTCCATGGTAGGCAGCGACACCGTTATCCACAGCCCTTGCCTCGACCCCTCCCTCCAAGGGCAGTCTGGGGACATGGCTGAGCGCACGGAGATGGACAAGCGGAACGGCGGCGGACCCGGCACGAGCGGACGGGGAAGGGACCGGGCGGCGGCCGCCCGCCGGGACCTGGCGCGCGAACTCACCGCGGCGGTGCGGGGCGAGGTCTCGGCCGCCGCCGCCGACCGGGCCCTGATGACGATGGACGCGTCCAACTACCGGCGGGTCCCGGACGCGGTGGTCGCGCCCCGGGACGCCGAGGACGTCGCCGCGGCGCTACGGGTCTGTCGCGAACGCGGCGTCCCGGTGGTGCCGCGCGGCGGCGGCACCAGCATCGCCGGACAGGCCACCGGCACCGGCGTCGTCCTGGACTTCACCCGCCACCTGCGCCGGATCGTCGCACTGGACCCCGCGGCCCGCACCGCCGTCGTCCAGCCCGGTGTGATCCTCGACGACCTCCGGGCCGCGGCCGCCCCGCACGGGCTGGCCTTCGGCCCCGACCCCTCCACCCACAGCCGCTGCACCCTCGGCGGCATGATCGGCAACAACTCCTGCGGCTCGCACTCGGTCGCCTGGGGCACCACCGCCGACAACGTCCACACCCTGGACCTGCTCACCTACGGCGGCGAGCCGGTCCGGGCCGGCCGCGGCACCGACCCCGAAGGCCGCCCCACTGGCCTCCCGCCACGCCTGCGCGACGGCGTCAAGGCCCTCGTGGACCGGGAGTTGGCGCTGCTGCGCACCGGCTATCCGACCGGCCTCCCGCGCCGGATCTCCGGCTACGCCCTGGACGCGCTGCTCCCCGAGGCGGGCACCGACCTGGCCCGTGCCCTCACCGGCAGCGAGGGCACCCTCGGCGTCGTCACGGAGGCCACCGTCCGGCTCGTCGAGGCCCCCGCGGCCCGTGCGCTGGCCATCCTCGCCTACCCCGACGAGAGCGCCGCCGCCGAGGCCGCCCACACCCTCCTCCCGCATCATCCGCTGACCGTCGAGGGCATGGCCGCCGACCTGGTCGGCAAGCGCGCCGCCGGGCTGCCCGACGGCGGCGCCTGGCTGTTCGTCGAGACCGGCGGGGCGAGCCGCGCCGAGGCCGCCGCCCGGGCCGAGGCGCTGTGCCGCGCGGCGCGGGCCGACGGCGCCACCGGCCACACCCTCGTCACCGACCCCGCCGGCCAACGCGCCCTCTGGCGGATCCGCGAGGACGCCTCCGGGGCCGCCAGTCGGTTGCCCGACGATGGGGGTACCGCCCGCGCGAGCGGAGCCGAGCGTGGGGGAGAGGCATGGCCCGGCTGGGAGGACTGCGCCGTCCCACCGGCCCAACTAGGGCCCTACCTCCGGGACTTCCGCGCCCTGCTCACCCAGCACGGCCTGCGTGGCACCCCCTACGGCCACTTCGGCGACGGCTGCATCCACGTCCGGATCGACTTCGACCTGCTCACCCCGCCCGGCATCCGCCGCTTCCGGGAGTTCTCCACCGACCTGGCCGCCCTGGTGGTGGCGCACGGCGGTTCGCTCTCCGGCGAGCACGGCGACGGACAGGCCCGCGCCGAACTCCTCCCCGCGATGTACGGCGAAGAACTGGTCGGCCTCTTCGGCCGGTTCAAGGACCTCTGGGACCCGGCCGCGGGCCTCAACCCCGGCATGCTGGTCCGCCCGGCCCGCCTCGATGACAACCTCCGCTTCGCCCTGCTGCCCAAGGGGCCGGTCCCGGTGGAGTTCGGCTACCCACACGACGGCGGCGACTTCTCCGCCGCCGTTCGCCGCTGCGTCGGCGTCGCCAAGTGCCGCACCGAACAGCTGGGTTCGGGCTCGACGGACGTCATGTGCCCGTCCTACCGGGCTACCGGCGAGGAGCAGCACTCCACCCGCGGGCGCGCCAGGCTGCTGCACGAGATGCTGGCCGGCGAGGTGGTCACCGACGGTTGGCGCTCCCCGGAGGTGCGCGACGCCCTCGACCTCTGCCTCTCCTGCAAGGGCTGCCGCAGCGACTGCCCCGTAGGGGTCGACATGGCCACCTACAAGGCGGAGTTCCTGCACCACCACTACGCGGGTCGGCTCCGCCCCGCCGCCCACTACGCCATGGGCCGCCTGCCCCAGTGGCTGCGCGCCGCCGCCCCCGCGGCGCCGGTCCTCAACGCGCTCGCCCGCACCCCACTGGCCGCGGTCGCCAAGCGGCTCGGCGGGATCGCGCCGGAGCGGGAGATCCCGGAGCTGGCGGGGGAGACGTTCCGTCGGTGGTGGTGGCGCCGGCACACGACGACGGGTGCGCCTGCGGGCGGCCGGACCGTCGTCCTCTGGCCGGACACCTTCACCAACTTCCTCTCCCCGGAGGTGGGGCGGGCCGCCGTCCGCGTTCTGGAGGCCGCCGGACTGCGGCCCCTGCTCCCGCCCACCGCACCCCTGGCGGCCCACCCGGTGCTCCCGCTGCCCCGCCTGCCCCGCTCCGGCCTCTGCTGCGGCCTGACGTACGTCTCCACCGGCCAGCTCACTCAGGCCCGGGCCGTCATGCGCCGGACGGTGGACGTGCTCAGCCCCCTCGTACGCCCCGGCCGCCCCCTGGTCGTCCTCGAACCGAGCTGCGCCGCGGCGCTCCGCACCGACCTGCCGGAGCTGCTCGCCGACGACCCCCGCGCCGCCCGGCTCGCCGCCGCCGTCCGCACCTTCGCCGAGGTGCTGGAGGAACTCGCCCCCGACTGGGCCCCACCCCGCCTCGACCGACCGATCGCCGGTCAGACCCACTGCCACCAGCACGCGGTCCTCGGCGACGCCGCCGACCGCCGACTCCGCGAACGGGCCGGTCTGGACGGGACGTTGAGCGGTGGCTGCTGCGGTCTGGCCGGCAACTTCGGCTTCGAGCGCGGTCACTACGACGTCTCGGTCGCCTGCGCCGAGGACCAACTCCTGCCCGCCGTGCGGGAGGCCGGCCCGGACACCGAGATCCTCGCCGACGGCTTCTCCTGCCGCACCCAGCTCGCCCAGCTGGGGGCGCGCCGGGGGCGCCACCTGGCGGAGGTACTGGCGGAGGCGCTGGAGGCGGGGGAGCCGCGGGAGGGGAGCTAGCTGGCGGCCCGCGGTCCGGCGGCCGTACTAGCCCATGACCTCGCGGGCCAGGGCCACCAGGTCCGGGATGCGGGGGTGGCCGGGGCCGTCGCGCCAGGCGATCACGACGGGGACGGGCGGGGCGTCGGTCAGCGGGACGTAGGCCATCGCCGGGTGCGGGTGCATACCGGCGGTGGCGGACGTGGTGACCCCGACCGCGCGGCCACCGGTGATGGCGGCGATCCAGTCGTCGGTGTTGCCGATGGTGATCGTCGAGGAGGGGCGGGCGGTGGGTGGCCAGAGGCCGAGGAAAGTGGTCCCGGAGACCGTGTTCAGGGCGATGGTGCGGGTGGCGAGGTCGGCGAGGGAGATGCTGGGGCGGCGGGCCAGTGGGTCGTCGGCGGGGAGGCCGGCCACCCGGGGCTCGGTCGTCAGCTCCTCGGTGACCAGGCCGGGGGCGCTGACCTCGCCGCGCAGGAGGGCCGCGTCCACGTCGCCGCGGGTGAGGCCGGCCGTGCGGTCGTCGATGCGGAGGAGTTCGAGCGGGGTCTCCGGGTGCTCCTCGTGCCACCGGCGGAGCAGGGTGGTGGTGTCGGCGCCCGCCGCGGACCAGGCGTGGCCCAGGCGGAGCGGCCAGCCGGTGCGGCGCCCGTAGGCCAGGGCACGGTCGAAGGCGGAGAGGGCGAGGGTGGCCTGGTCGCGGAAGGCGAGGCCGTCCGGGGTGAGCGCCAGGTGGTGGGTGGTGCGGTCCACGAGGCGGATGCCCAGCGCGTCCTCCAGTTGGCGGAGGGTGCGGGAGACGGCGGGCTGGGTGAGGTGCAGGCGTTCGGCGGCGCGGGTCACGCTGAGGGTGTCGGCGATGGCGAGGAAGCAGCGGAAATGACGCAGCTCGATGCTCATGCCTGCGGAGCATAACAACCGGCGAAAACACATTTCACGTGCGGGAATGTGGGTCGTAGCGTGGGGGTGTGAATGCTTCCTCCGCGTCCTCCGCGTCGTCCGCGGGCTCTTCTGCTGGTTCGTCTGCTGGTTCGTCTGCGGGTTCCCCTGCGGGTTCGTCTGCGGGTTCCTCTGCGAGTTCCCCTGCGGGTTCCTCTGCGGGGTCCACCGCTGGTTCGTCTGGGTCTGGTGCGTCCGGTTCCGGGATACCTCAGCCCGTGCCGCCCTCGCCCGAGGTGCGGTCGGCCGAGGTGGAGGCCGCGGCCCGGGGCGTGGGCGATACGGGCGCGGCGCGGGCGCGGGGCCGGCTGGTGTCGGTGGGGCTGGTCATCGGCGGGATCGTCTCGTTGCAGTTCGGGTCGTCGGTGGCGGTGCTGCTGTTCCCGCGGGCCGGGGCGCTGGGCGTGGTCACGCTGCGGCTGGTCGTCGCGGCGTTGGTGCTGCTGATCGCCTGCCGGCCGAAGGTACGGGGCTACGGGCGGGGGGACTGGGCGACGATCGTCGCCTTCGGCGTGGCGCTCGTCGGCATGAACTCGCTCTTCTACCAGGCGATTGATCGCATTCCGTTGGGGGCCGCGGTCACCCTGGAATTCCTCGGGCCGCTGATCCTGTCGGTGGCGACGTCGCGGCGGCTGCTGAGTGTGGTGTGGGCGGCGCTGGCGCTGGGGGGTGTGGTGCTGCTGGGGCGTGCGGGGTTCGACGGGCTGAATCTGGTCGGGGCCGGGTGCGCGGTGGCTGCCGGTGGGCTCTGGGCCGCGTACATCCTGCTGTCGGCGCGGACCGGGCAGCGGTTCCCGCAGGCGGACGGGTTGGCGCTGGCGATGACGGTGGCGGCGGTGCTGAGTCTGCCGCTCGGGGTGTTCAGTGCCGGGACGGCGCTGCTCAATCCGGTGACGGTGGGGCTGGGGGCGGCCGTGGCGCTGATGTCGTCGGTGCTGCCGTACACGCTGGAGTTGCTGGCGCTGCGGAAGCTGCCGGCGTCCGGGTTCGCGGTGATGATGAGCCTGGAGCCGGCTGCGGCGGCCACGGCCGGGTTCCTGGTGTTGGGGCAGGCGTTGGGGTGGGTGGAGTTGGTGGCCATCGGGCTGGTGGTGGTGGCCAGTGCGGGGGCTGTGCTCAGTGGGGCGCGGCGCTGAGAGTTGCGCTGTCTGCGGTGTCGGCTCTACCGCCGTGGGGGCGGGCGCCTTGCGGGTTCCGCCTGGTGGGTGGGGCCGGAGGGGCTGCCCCGGGGTACGTCCTCGGTGCGGGCGCTTCTGGTCAGTGGGATGAGGAATACCCCGGCGTTTGCTCCAGATCCTGCGGGCGCACCCCGGGACATCCCCTCCGGCCTACGCCGTTGCCGACTTTCCGCCCGTGGGCCTGCACGTCGGACACGCGCAAGGTGGATAGCGCCCCGGCATGTCGTCGACGAGCCGCATCGGGTCGTCGGTCCGCACGACGACCGTACGTAACGGAGTGCGTTCACCGGCCGCCGAAACCCGGTACACCGAGAGCGTCATCCGACGCGGGCTGATCTTCACCGGGCCCGCCCCCGCTGCATTTCCGTACGCTCACGAATCCAGGCGGCCAGTCGGAACA
Source organism: Streptomyces sp. RGM 3693 (assembly GCF_050471125.1). NCBI lineage: Bacteria > Bacillati > Actinomycetota > Actinomycetes > Kitasatosporales > Streptomycetaceae > Streptomyces > Streptomyces sp. RGM 3693. The sequence continues at coordinate 12,538 of NZ_JBMPPQ010000005.1, read as the reverse complement.
CTTCGGAAGCGGAAATTCCGCCCAGTTCGACCCGCCCCCGCTCCAGGACGGGAAAACCGCCGCGGAGGGAGGGGAATACGAACCCCACGGTGGCCAGCGCCGACGCCAACTCCTCTGCGGCCCGCTGTCCTTGGGCCAAAGCACTGTCCCTGTCCCCGGATGAGGGCTTTTTCTGATTCATGGCTCCGATCGTCGGGCCGCCTGCCTAGCCTGACCAGTAATGGCGCGTGTACGGAGGGTATGCGTAGCTCTACGCGAGGGGCCACGATGAATGCAGACGGTAATGGGGAGCGGGTGCCGGCGGCACTGCGGGTGTTCGGCGGGCAATTGAAGCTCTTCCGGGAGCTGGCCTCGCTGAGCCGCGAGGAGTTGGGCAGGCGGCTCGGCTACGCCTCCCACACGATCAAGTCGTACGAGCTCGCCCAGCGCATCCCGGAACCGGCGACGGTGGAGCGGTTGGATGATCTGCTGGGGGCGAAGGGAGTGCTGCGGGCGGCGATTCCGTTGCTGGAAGAGGTGCAATATCCGAAGTTCTTCCGGGACCTGCCCAAGCTCGAAAAGAGGTGCACAAAGCGCTACTCGTACGACCCGCACTGCGTGCCGGGGCTGCTACAGACGGAGGAGTACGCAAGGGCGGTGATCGGTTGGTGTATCCCGGCCTTCACGGAGGACGAGGTGGCCCGACTGGTCGGAGCGAGGCTCGATCGCCAAGCAATGCTCACCCGCGACGATCGCCCCGCCGCGCATTTTGTCGTCGAGCAGGCCGCGCTGGAGCGTCCGATGGGCGGGCGAGAGACCCACCGGGGGCAAATGGAGAAGCTGTTGGAGTGGGTACAGCTGCACAATGTATCCATCCAGGTCATGCCGACGAGCGTGGCGCACCCCGGTCTGGACGGCGCGATGACGCTGCTGGATATGCCGGACCCGCGCACAGTGGTCTACGTTGAAGGTCAGGCCCATGGAGTGCTTGTATCCGACCGCGAGAAGGTCAACCGCATGGCGCAGCGCTATGACATGATCCGAACGCAGGCCCTGTCCCTCAACGAATCCTTGCAATTCATCGAGGAGTTGGCTGGTAAGGCATGAAGAGCGAACTTGTATGGATGAAGTCCAGCTACAGCGGCCCGCAGGCCGCCGATTGTGTAGAGGTGGCCTTCCAGCCTCACGTCACCCGCGTCCGCGACTCCAAAGACGCAACCGGCCCCCACCTCACCCTCACCCCCACCACCTGGGCCGCCTTCCTCCGCTACGCGGCCGACGTCGCGCCCGTGCGGCGGTAGTTCAGGCAGGGGGCGGGCGCGTCGAGAGAGTTCGGCGCGTCATGGCAGAAAATCATGCATGCGTGCTTGATTGTTTCTGGTGGCGCTGCCACGCTCGGTTCTCGCATCACCGCAGCTGTCAACGTGCCCTGTCCGTAAGGGATATGGGCGTCCGGTGTGGATGAGGAGAGCGCGCGATGGCCGATCCGCAGGAGGTTCGGGAGGTCCTTGCGGACCTGCGGGCCGAGGGTGAGGAGCTGGACGGGCTGGTGGCGGGGCTGCCCGAAGCCGAGTGGGGTCGGGCGACCCCGGCGGCCGGGTGGAGCATCGCGCACCAGATCGCGCACCTGTTGTGGACGGACGAGCGGGCCGTGCAGTCCGCGGTCGATCCCGAGGGGTTCGGGCGGGAGGTGGCGGCGGCGCTGGCGTCGCCCGACACGTTCGTGGACGAGGGGGCGGAGCGGGGGGCCCGGATGCCGCCCGCTGAGCTGTTGGCGCGGTGGCGGGCGAGCCGGGCGGAGCTGCTGGAGGTGCTGGCGGCGCAGCCGGCCGGCGGCAAACTGCCCTGGTACGGGCCGCCGATGAGTGTGGCGTCGGTGGCGACCGGGCGGCTGATGGAGACCTGGGCGCACGGGCAGGACGTCGCGGACGCGCTGGGGGTGCGGCGGGTGCCGACCGCGCGGCTGCGGCACGTCGCCCGGATCGGGGTGCGGGCCCGGGACTACGCGTACGCGGTGCGTGGGCTGACGCCGCCGGGGGAGGAGTTCCGGGTCGAGTTGGCCGGGCCCGGCGGTGAGGAGTGGGCGTTCGGACCGGCGGGGGCCGCGCAGCGGGTCACCGGGGCGGCGCTGGACTTCTGTCTGTTGGTGACGCAGCGGGTACACCGGGACGATGTCTCCCTGGTGGCCGTGGGGGCGGACGCCGAGCGGTGGTTGGGCATTGCGCAGTCCTTCGCCGGGCCGGCGGGTCCGGGGCGGGCGCCGGGTGAGGTGCGGCGGTGACCGGCGCGCGGGAGCCGCTGCGGATCGGGAACGCGTCCGGCTTCTACGGCGACCGGTTCGAGGCCGTACGGGAGATGCTGACCGGGGGGCCGCTGGACGTGCTCACCGGGGACTACCTCGCCGAGTTGACGATGTTGATCCTCGGGCGGGACCGGCTGAAGGACCCGCGGCTGGGGTACGCCAAGACCTTCCTGCGGCAGTTGGAGGAGGGGCTGGGGCTCGCCGTCGAGCGGGGCGTGCGGATCGTGACGAATGCGGGCGGGTTGAATCCGGCCGGACTCGCCGATGCCATACGGGAGTTGAGCGTCCGGGTCGGGGTCCCGGTGCGGGTCGCGCACGTCGAGGGCGATGACCTGGTGGGGCGGGGCTGGGGCGAGGGAGTGCTCACCGCCAACGCCTATCTGGGCGGTGCGGGGATCGCGGAGTGCCTGCGGGGCGGCGCGGATGTGGTGGTCACCGGGCGGGTGACGGACGCGGCGCTGGTCAGCGGGCCGGCCGCGGCGCACTTCGGCTGGGCGGCGGACGACTACGACCGGCTGGCGGGCGCGGTGATCGCGGGGCACGTACTGGAGTGTGGGACGCAGGCGACGGGCGGCAATTACGCGTTCTTCGGGGAGTTGGGGGACGTGCGGCGGCCGGGGTTTCCGCTGGCCGAGATCCACCGGGACGGCAGCGCCGTGATCACCAAGCATCCGGGGACCGGGGGCGCGGTCACGGCGGGGACGGTGACCGCCCAGCTGCTCTACGAGACGGGCGGTGCGCGCTATGTGGGGCCGGACGTCACGGCGCGGCTGGACACCGTACGGCTGACCGAGGTCGGGTCGGACCGGGTGCGGATCGACGGGGTGCGCGGCGAGGCGCCGCCGGCGACCGCGAAGGTCGGGCTGACCCGGATGGGCGGCTGGCGCAACGAGGTGGTGTTCGTGCTCACCGGGCTCGACATCGAGGCCAAGGCGGCGCTGGTGCGCGGGCAGTTGGAGGACGCGTTGGGGCGGGCCACGAGCCGTCCGCGCGAGGTGAGGTGGTCGCTGGTGCGGACCGATCACGCGGACGCGGGGGTGCAGGAGGAGGCGAGCGCGCTGCTGCGGCTGGTGGTGCGGGACCCGGATCCGGAGGCCGTCGGGCGGGCACTGAGCGGGGCTGCCGTCGAGCTGGCGTTGGCCAGTTACCCGGGCTTCCACGTGACGGCGCCGCCGGGAAAGGGCGCCCCGTACGGGGTGTTCGAGGCGGCGTACGTGCCGGTGGGGGACGTGCGGCAGGTGGCGGTGCTGCCGGACGGGGGGCGGGTGGAGATCGCGCCCGCGCCGGTGGCGGCAGGGGCGCCGGCTGTCGTGGAAGGGGAGCTTCCGGTGCCATTGCCGGCGGGGCCGACCCGGCGGGCGCCCCTGGGGGTCGTCGCCGGGGCCCGTAGTGGTGACAAGGGCGGGTCGGCGAACGTCGGGGTGTGGGTCCGGACGGACCAGGCGTGGCGGTGGCTCGCGCACGAGCTGACGGTGGCCAGATTCCGCCAACTTCTGCCGGAGACAGGTGAGTTGGAGGTCCGCCGCGAGGTGTTGCCGAACCTGCGGGCGCTGAACTTCACGGTGGACGGGCTGCTGGGCGAGGGCGTCGCTTCGCAGGCCCGGTTCGATCCGCAGGCCAAGGCGCTGGGGGAGTGGCTGCGCTCCCGTCATGTGGAGATACCGGAGGGGTTGCTGTGACCGTGCTCAGGAGCGCGCTGGACCCGAGCGGTGCCGAGTACGCCGAGCGGCGGGCGGTGATGCTGGGGAAGCTCGACGAGGTGGCGGGGGAACACGCCAAGGCGCTGGCCGGCGGCGGGGAGAAGTACGTCGCCCGGCACCGCAAGCGCGGCAAGCTGCTGGCCCGGGAGCGGATCGAGCTGCTGGTGGACCCGGACACGCCGTTCCTGGAACTGTCGCCGCTCGCGGGGTGGGGCAGCGACTACGCGGTGGGGGCGTCGCTGGTCACCGGGATCGGGGTGATCGAGGGCGTGGAGTGCCTGATCACCGCCAACGACCCGACGGTGCGCGGCGGGGCGAGCAATCCGTGGACGTTGAAGAAGGCGCTGCGGGCCAACGAGATCGCGTTCGGCAACCGGCTGCCGGTGGTCAGTCTGGTGGAATCGGGCGGAGCCGACCTGCCCAGCCAGAAGGAGATCTTCATTCCGGGCGGGGCGCTCTTCAAGGACCTGACGAGGCTGTCCGCGGCGGGCATTCCGACGGTGGCGGTGGTCTTCGGGAACTCGACGGCCGGGGGCGCGTACGTCCCCGGGATGTCGGACCACGTGATCATGGTGAAGGAGCGGGCCAAGGTCTTCCTCGGCGGGCCGCCGCTGGTGAAGATGGCGACCGGCGAGGAGAGCGACGACGAGTCGCTGGGCGGGGCCGAGATGCACGCCCGGACGTCCGGACTGGCGGACTACTTCGCGGTCGACGAGCCCGATGCGCTGCGGCAGGCGCGGCGGGTGGTGGCGCGGCTCAACTGGCGCAAGGCGCACGGCGATCCGGGCCCGGCCGAGCCGCCGGCGTACGACGAGGAGGAGCTGCTGGGGATCGTCCCGGGCGACCTCAAGGCGCCGTTCGATCCGCGCGAGGTGATCGCCCGGATCGTGGACGGGTCGGACTTCGACGAGTTCAAACCGCTGTACGGGGCGAGCCTGGTCACGGGGTGGGCCGAGCTGCACGGCTATCCGGTGGGGGTGCTCGCCAATGCGCAGGGCGTGCTGTTCAGCGCGGAGTCGCAGAAGGCGGCGCAGTTCATCCAGCTGGCCAACCAGCGGGACATCCCCCTGATCTTCCTGCACAACACCACCGGCTACATGGTCGGCAAGGAATACGAGCAGGGCGGCATCATCAAGCACGGCGCGATGATGATCAACGCGGTGTCCAATTCGCGGGTGCCGCACCTCTCGGTCCTGATGGGCGCCTCGTACGGGGCCGGGCACTACGGGATGTGCGGTCGGGCCTACGACCCGCGGTTCCTGTTCGCCTGGCCGAGCGCCAAATCGGCGGTGATGGGGCCGCAGCAACTCGCCGGGGTGCTCTCCATCGTGGCGCGCGCCTCCGCGGCCGCGAAGGGGCAGCCGTACGACGAGGACGGCGACGCGGCGCTGCGCGCCATGGTGGAGCAGCAGATCGAAGCCGAATCGCTGCCGATGTTCCTGTCCGGGCGGCTGTACGACGACGGCGTCATCGACCCGCGCGACACCCGCACCGTCCTCGGCCTGTGCCTGTCCGCCGTCCACACCGCGCCGGTCGAGGGCGCGCGGGGCGGCTTCGGCGTCTTCCGGATGTGAGGTTCCGTGACCAGTAACGATTCCGCGGCGGTGACCATGACCGGGACCGATTCCGGGGCGGTGACGGCGATCGAGACCGATTCCGGGGCGGTGCCCATGGCCGGGGCCGGTTTCGGGGCGGCCGGCCGTACCGAGATCCGTTCGATCCTCGTCGCCAACCGCGGTGAGATCGCCCGCCGCATCTTCCGCACCTGCCGGGAGCTGGGCATCGCCACCGTCGCCGTCTACTCCGACGCGGACACGGACGCCGCGCACGTACGGGAGGCGGACGGCGCGGTCCGCCTGCCGGGAGAGACGCCCGCGGACACCTATCTGCGCGGCGAGCTGATCGTGCAGGCGGCGCTGACGGCCGGGGCGGACGCGATCCACCCGGGATACGGGTTCCTCTCCGAGAGCAGCGCGTTCGCCGCCGCGGTGGCGGAAGCGGGGCTGGTGTGGATCGGGCCGCCGCCGGCCGCCATCGAGGCGATGGCCTCCAAGACCCGCGCCAAGGAGCTGATGGCGGCGGCCGGGGTGCCGCTGCTGGCACCGGTCGATCCGGCCGCGGCCACCGCGGGGCAGCTGCCGCTGCTGGTGAAGGCGGCGGCCGGCGGCGGTGGCCGCGGCATGCGCATCGTGCGCGAACTGGCTTTGCTGGCCGAGGAGTTGGCGTCGGCGCGGGCGGAGGCGGCGGCCGCGTTCGGGGACGGGGAGGTGTTCGTCGAGCCCTATGTGGAGGGCGGGCGGCACGTCGAGGTGCAGGTCCTCGCCGACGCCCACGGCGCGGTCTGGACGCTCGGCACCCGCGACTGCTCGCTCCAGCGGCGCCACCAGAAGGTCATCGAGGAGGCCCCGGCCCCCGGACTGCCCGACGCGCTCCGGGACACCCTGCACCGGGCCGCCGCGCAGGCCGCGCGAGCCATCGACTACCGGGGCGCGGGCACCGTCGAGTTCCTGGTCTCTCCCCCTGCCTCCGGCGGGGGGACCCCCACCTCCGGCCGGGCGTACTTCCTGGAGATGAACACCCGCCTCCAGGTGGAGCACCCGGTGACCGAAGAGATCTACCGGCTCGACCTGGTGGCCCTCCAGATCGGCGTCGCCGAGGGCCGGCCGCTGCCCGCCACGCTGCCCGAACCGCACGGCCACGCCGTCGAGGCCCGGCTCTACGCGGAGGACCCGGCGGCCGGCTGGCAGCCGCAGACCGGCACCGTGCACCGGATCGGCGTACCGGACGGCGTCCGGCTGGACTCCGGCATCACCGACGGCGACACCGTGAGCATCCACTACGACCCGATGCTCGCCAAGGTCATCGCCTGGGCGCCCACCCGCGCCGAGGCCGTGCGCAAACTGGCCGGCGCCCTGGAACGGGCCCGGATCCACGGCCCGGTCACCAACCGCGACCTGCTGGTCCGCTCGCTGCGGCACCCCGAATTCGCCGCCGCCACCGGACTGGACACCGGCTTCTACGACCGCAACCTCGACACCCTCACCGGGACCGACGCGGCCGGTGCCGCCACGACCGGCGACGGCCTGTCCGCGCTGGCCGCCGCCCTGGCCGACGCGCACGGCCGCTCCCGCTTCGGAGGCTTCCGCAACGTCCCCGCCGGCCCGCAGGTCAAGAGCTACGCCTGCGCGGGCACCACCCACGAGGTCCGCTACCGACTCGGGCGCGCCGGGCTCACCGCCGAGGACTTCCCCGGCATCCGACTCCTCCGCCTGGCCGCGGACCAGGTGGTGCTGGACGTCGACGGGCTGCGACGGACGTTCGCGGTAGCCCGCTACGGCGACCGGGTCCACGTCGACTCGCCGTTGGGCGCCCGCACCCTCACCGCGCTGCCCCGGTTCCCCGACCCCACCGCCCGTACCGAGCCCGGGTCGCTGCTCGCCCCGATGCCCGGCACGGTCGTCCGGATCGCGGACGGACTGGCCGAGGGCGACCGCGTCACGGCCGGCCAGCCGCTGCTGTGGCTGGAGGCCATGAAGATGGAACACAAGATCACCGCACCGGCGGCCGGCACCCTGACCGCCCTGCCCGCCCGCACGGGACAGCAGGTCGAGGTGGGCACGCTGCTCGCCGTCGTCACTGACTGACGGGGGTTGGTCGCGTAACTGGCTTACGTGCCATGTCCGTTACTCGTATCCGGCTGTCGGATACCGGTTGCCGGTTGCCGGTTACCGGTTACCGGTTACCGGCTGTCGGTCGCAGGCCGCCGGCCACTGGTTGCCGGCCACCGACTACTCGCCATCCGTCATCCGCCTCCACCATCCGCCTCCACCATCCGCCTCCACCATCCGCCTCCACCATCCGCCTCCACCATCCACCATCTGTCGTCCGTAGGAACTCACTCACCGCCCCAGGAGCCGTCATGAGCAACGCCCTGAGCAATTCCGTGATCGAGTCCGAGGAACACCGCGCCCTGCGCGCCGCCGTCGCCGCACTCGGCAAGCGCTACGGCCGGGAGTACTTCACATCCGTCGTCGCCGAGGGCAAGCACACCGACGAGCTGTGGCAGGACGCCGCCAAGGCCGGCTACCTCGGCGTGAACCTCCCCGAGGAGTACGGCGGCGGAGGCGCCGGCATCACCGAACTCGCCCTGGTCCTGGAGGAGTTGGGGGCGGCCGGCTGCCCGCTGCTGATGCTGGTGGTCTCGCCGGCGATCTGCGGCACGGTCATCGCCCGCTTCGGCACCGAGGAACAGAAGCGCACGTGGCTGCCCGGACTGGCCGACGGCAGCCGCAAGATGGCCTTCGGCATCACCGAACCGGACGCCGGATCCAACTCCCACCGCATCACCACCACCGCCCGCAAGGAGAGCGGCGGCGACTGGATCCTCAACGGGCGGAAGATCTTCGTCTCCGGCGTCGACATCGCCGAGGCGACGCTGATCGTCGGCCGCACCGAGGACGCCCGCACCGGCAAGCTCAAGCCCTGCCTGTTCATCGTCCCGCGCGAGGCCCCCGGCTTCGGCCGCAGCCCCGTCCCGATGGAACTCGCCGCCCCGGAGAAGCAGTTCGAACTCACCCTGGACGACGTACGGCTGTCCGCCGACGCCCTGGTGGGCGACGAGGACGCCGGACTGCTCCAACTGTTCGCCGGCCTCAACCCGGAACGCATCATGACCGCCGCGTTCGCCCTCGGCATGGGCCGCTACGCGCTCGCCAGGGCCGTCGACTACGCCCGCACCCGCCAGGTCTGGAAGGAGCCGATCGGCGCCCACCAGGCCCTCGCCCACCCGCTCGCCCAGTGCCACGTCGAACTGGAACTGGCCGGGCTGATGATGCGGAAGGCGGCACTGCTGTACGACGCGGGCGACGACATGGCCGCCGGCGAGGCCGCCAACATGGTCAAGTACGCGGCGGCCGAGGCCGCGGTCCACACCGTCGACCAGGCCGTGCACACCCTGGGCGGCAACGGCCTCACCCAGGAATACGGGCTGGCGTCGCTGATCACCGCCGCCCGGGTGGCGCGGATCGCACCGGTCAGCCGGGAGATGATCCTCAACTTCATCTCCCACCAGTCCCTGGGGCTGCCGAAGTCGTACTGAGGAAGCGGCCGGTGCGCCGGACCCGGCACCACCGGGCGCGGCGCACCAACGCCCGTCATACGGGAGGGAGTTCCACCGCCCCCGCCGCCACCCACTGCCGCACCCAGGGGAAGGGCCTTATGGCACCCAAGACACCCGACGCACCCAAGTCGTCCGATGCGTTCGGCGCTTCCGAAACATCGATGGCGTCCACGGCGTCCCGCCACTCCCACCGCTCCGACCACTCCCACCGCTCCCACATCTTCCGCAGTGCGTACCCCGACGTCGCTCCCGTGGAGTTGCCGATCCACGAGGCCGTCCTCGGGCGGGCCGCCGCGTACGGCGCGCGCCCCGCCCTCATCGACGCGCTCACCGGCACCACGCTCGACTACGCCCGGCTCGACCACCTCAGCCGCCGCCTGGCCGCCGCGCTCGCCGCGTCCGGGCTCCGCAAGGGCGACGTACTGGCCCTGCACAGTCCCAACTCGGTGCTCTTCCCCGTGGTGTGCTACGCCGTTTCGCGCTGCGGGGCGGCGGTCACCACCGTCCACCCGCTCGCCACCGAGGCCGAGTTCGCCCGGCAGCTGACCGACTCCGGGGCGTCCCGGATCGTCACCGTGGCGGCGCTGCTGGACACCGCCCGGGGCGCCGCCCGCCAGGCCGGCGGCATCGCCGACATCCTTCTTTGCGACCGCGCCGAGGGCCACCGGTCCGTCCTCGACCTGCTCGACGACGACCACCCGGACCCCGAACCGGAGATCACCCCCGCGACCGACCTGGCCGCGCTCCCGTATTCCTCCGGCACCACCGGCGCCCCCAAGGGCGTGATGCTCACCCACCGCAACATCGCCACCAACCTCGCCCAACTGGCGCCCGTGATGGCCAACGGCCCGGGGGACCGCATCCTGGCGGTGCTTCCGTTCTTCCACATCTACGGCTTCACCGCCCTGATGAACGCCCCCTTGCGCAACGGTGCCACCGTCGTCGTCCTGCCCCGCTTCGACCTGCGCCAGTTCCTCGCCGCGATCGAACGGCACCGGATCACCGAGGTCTACACCGCACCCCCGATCGTGCTGGCGCTCGCCAAGCACCCGATGGTGACGGAGTTCGACCTCTCCTCCCTACGGCGCGTGCTCTGCGCCGCCGCACCCCTGGACGCCGAACTCGCCGCCACCTGCGCCCGCCGCCTGGGCCTGCCCACCGTCCTCCAGGCGTACGGGATGACCGAACTCTCCCCGGCCACCCACGTCGTACCGCCCGACGCGGCCCAGCCGGCACCCGACCACCACCCCTCAACACCGGTGCTGCGCGCCGAAAGCCCTCTGCCGCCCCCGGGCGCGGTCGGCACCCTCCTGCCCAGTACGGAGCTGCGGATCGTCTCCCTGGAGACCGGGCAGGACCTCGGACCGGGGCAGAGCGGCGAGATCGTCATCCGGGGGCCGCAGGTGATGCGCGGCTACCTGGGACGACCCGCCGAAACCGACGCGATGATCGACCCCGACGGCTGGCTGCATACCGGCGACATCGGGCGGACCGACGGCGACGGCTGGCTGTATGTCGTCGACCGCGTCAAGGAGTTGATCAAATACAAGGGGTACCAAGTGGCCCCCGCCGACCTGGAGGCGCTGCTGCTCGCCCACGAAGCCATCGCGGACGCGGCCGTCATCGGCGTCACCGACGAGGACGGCAACGAGGTCCCCAAGGCATTCGTGGTGCGCCAGCAGGGGGCCGAACTCACCCCGGACGAGGTCATCGCCTACGTTGCAGAGCGAGTTGCCCCGTACAAGAAGGTGCGCCGCGTGGAATTCCTGGACAGCGTGCCGCGTGCCACCACCGGAAAGATCCTCCGGCGCGAACTCCGCGCCAGGGAAAGGAATTCGACGGCCCGATGACGTACGTGGAGCGCGCCCACGAGCGCGGAATCACCACCCTCACCCTCAACTCCCCCCACAACCGCAACGCCCTCTCCACCCGCCTGGTGGCCGAACTGCACCAGGCCCTCGCGGACGCGGCCGCCGACGACGCCGTCCGGGCGGTGGTGCTCGCCCACACCGGCGGCACGTTCTGCGCCGGCGCGGACCTCTCCGAGGCCACCTCGGGCGCCGCCAAGGACGGCCCCCTGGGGCTCGCCCGGCTGCTGCGGACCCTCGTGGAACTGCCCAAACCGGTCGTCGCCCGGGTGACCGGCCACGTCCGGGCCGGCGGGCTTGGGCTGCTCGGCGCCTGCGACCTCTCCGTCGCCGGCCCCGAGGCCACCTTCGCCTTCACCGAGGCGCGGCTCGGACTCGCCCCCGCGGTGATCTCGCTGCCGCTGCTGCCCCGGTTGGACGCCCGTGCCGCCGCCCGCTACTACCTCACCGGCGAGAAGTTCGGGCCGACCGAGGCGGCCCGGATCGGACTGGTCACGCTCACCGCCGACGACGTCGACACCGGACTGGCCCCCCTCCTGGACGGACTCCGCAAGGGCTCCCCCCAAGGGCTCGCCGAGTCCAAGAAGCTGGTGACGGCGCACGTACTGGCCGCCTTCGACCGGGACACCGACGCGCTCGCCGAACAGTCCGCGCGACTCTTCGGCTCCGTGGAGGCGCGCGAGGGCATGACCGCCTTCCTCGAACGACGGGACCCGGCATGGGCGCGCTGACCCCGGCCCGCGGCGCCAAGGAGCCCCAGCAGGAGCGCAGCCGCGCCACCCGGCTCAAACTCCTGGAGGCCGCCATCGCCTGCCTGGCCGAACGCGGCTGGACCGGCAGCACGGTCTCGGTCGTCGCCGAACGGGCGGGCGTCTCCCGGGGCGCCGCCCAGCACCACTTCCGCACCCGCGAGGACCTGTTCACCGCGGCCGTCGAGCACGTCGCCGAGAAGCGGCAGGGCGCGCTGAAGGCCCTGGCGCACGACCTGCCGCCGGCCGGGTCCATCGCCCGCACCTGGATCATCGTCGAGGAACTGGTCGGCCTCTACACCGGCCCGCTGTTCCGGGCCGCGCTGCACCTGTGGGTGGCCGCCTCCGACGAGGAACAACTCCGCGAACGCGTCACCGCCCTGGAGGCCCGGGTGGGCCGCGAGACGCACCGCACGGCGGTGGCCCTGCTGGCCGCCGACGAGTCCGTCCCCGGCGTCCGGGAGACCGTCCAGGGGCTCCTCGATATGGCCCGCGGACTGGGCCTGGCCAACCTCCTGACGGACGACTCGGCCCGCCGGGACCGGGTCGTCGCCCAGTGGTCCAAGCTCATCGACTCCGCGTTGCGAGGTGTTTAAACCCGTTGCGCCTGACGGCGCGGGGCCTCGTACGTTTTTGGCTTTCCCGCCGTATCGCCTGCGGCGGGCGTTGCCGCTGCGCGGGCTGTTCGGCCGCGGTGCTGGGGCTGTGGGGGTGGAATCCAGGAGAGTTGGAGTACCGGCAGTGGGCGTGTGCAGGTCCGTTGTTGAGTGGTGACCGTTAGGCAACCACTCGGCCTAGCCACCCACCCTCTTTCCCCACAC
>NZ_JBMPPQ010000004.1:0-712644 GCF_050471125.1 Streptomyces sp. RGM 3693 | reverse complement strand
CCGGCACCGCGGCCGACCAGCCCGCGCAGCGGCCCCGCCCGCCGCAGGCGCAACGGCGAGAACGCCAACCACGTACGGCGAGGCCCCGCGCAGCGGCCCGGTGGGAAGCCCACGCCCTAGGCGACCAGCTCGGCCAGTACCCGCAGTGTCCGGGGATCGGGGGCGGTCACCAGTAGGTCGGTGATCGGTCCCGCGTGCCACGACGCCAGCCGTTCCGCGATCCGTTCGCGGGGGCCGATCAGCGAGATCTCATCGGCGAAGGCGTCCGGAACGGCCAGTACCGCTTCTTCCCTGCGGCCTTCGGCGAAGAGTCGCTGTACCCGCCGGGCCTCCTCCGCGAAGCCCATCCGCGCCATCAGATCGGCGTGGAAGTTCTTGGCCGCGTGTCCCATCCCGCCGATGTAGAAGCCGAGCATCGCCTTGACCGGCAGCAGCCCCTCGGCGACGTCGTCGCAGACCATGGCGCGCACCATGGGAGCGATCAGGAAGCCGTCCGGGGCGTCGGCCAGCGACTCCCGGTAGACCTCGGGGCGGGTGGGTGACCAGTACAGCGGCAGCCAGCCGTCCGCGATGCGGGTGGTCTGGGCGATGTTGCGGGGCCCTTCCGCGCCCAGCAGGACGGGCAGGTCGGCCCGCAGCGGATGGGTGATGGGCTTCAGCGGTTTGCCCAGGCCGGTGCCGTCCGGGCCCTGGTAGGGGTGGGGGTGGAAGCGGCCGTCGACCGTCACCGGGCCCTCGCGGGCCAGCACTTGGCGGATGACGGTCACGTATTCCCGGGTGGCGGTCAGCGGGCTCTTGGGGAACGGCCGGCCGTACCAGCCCTCGACGACCTGCGGCCCGGACAGCCCCAGGCCCAGCATCACCCGCCCGCCCGAGAGATGGTCGAGGGTGAGCGCGTGCATCGCGGTGGCGGTGGGGGTGCGGGCGGCCATCTGGGCGATGCCGGTGCCCAGTTTGATCCGGGAGGTGTGCGCGGCGATCCAGGTGAGCGCGGTGAACGCGTCGGAGCCCCAGGCTTCCGCGGTCCACACCGAGTCGTAGCCCAGGCGCTCGGCCTCGCGGGCGAGTTCGAGGTGCCGGGGGTCGGGGCCGCGGCCCCAGTAGCCGAGTGCCAGCCCGAGCCGCATGGGTCCGCCCCTCTTCCGATGACCGGTTGCCTACCGCGTCCTGACGGTGCGTCAGTTCGCTGGTCCGCGCACTGTACGGCGCCGCCGCGGACATGGCAACGGCCCCCCGCCCGCGAGGGCGAGGGGCCGGACCGGCCCGAAGGCCGCGACAGGACCGCGGGGTGCCGGCGGCGTCAGCCGCGCTGGATGCCGGTGGTGTCCTGGAGGATGCCGCGCCGGCCGTCCTGGGTCTGCGCGATCAGCGCGGCGCCGCGCTGCTCCACCGCGAGGTACCAGGTGCCGGGCGCCAGTTCGGCGATCGGCGACGGCGAGCCCTCCTCGCCGTACAGCGGGCGGGCCACCGGCACCGCGAACCAGAACGGGGAGAAGTCCGCCGGGCTACCGGCCGCCGCGGTGGCCCCCGCCGCACCGGCGACGGTGGCGTCGGACTCCCCGGCGGGAGCCTGCTGGCCGCCGTAGCCCTGGCCGGGCTGCTGCGGGCCGCCGGGCTGCTGCTGGCCGCCCGGGTAGCCGTAGCCGCCCGGCTGCTGGGCGCCGGGGTAGCCGTAGCCCTGGGTGCCGCCGGCGGCGCCGTACGGGCTGGCGACCTGCGGGCGCGGTGCGCCGACCAGGGCGACCTTCAGTGCCGGGACGAGCGGGGTGGCCACCGCGGCGCCCGCCTGGGCCAGCGCGGCGATCAGGCCGATGACCAGTCCGATGCCCGCGCCACGGCTGTCGATGATCGCCCAGAACGAGGTCCAGGCGGCGAACACGGACAGCGCCACGCCGAACTGCCCGATCTCCAGCCCGGCGACCTTGCGCGGCTGCGGCAGGGCCCGCGCCGTGACGATCAGCGCGGCCGCGATGACGCCGGCCAGGTAGACGCTCATCAGTAGGTGCAGCGATTGCCAGGCGTTTACGTCGCCGTACGAGTAGAGGCTGAGGAACGAGGCGATCAACAGCAGCACCGCTGCTCCGATCACCACGCCGTCGCCTCGACTGAGGGAGCGGATGTTCACGTAAAGGTCCTTTGTCGGTTTCGTGTTCCTGGTCGACTCGGTGAGGGCGTCGACGCTGTCGCTGGCGCGCGGTGCGAGGCACGGCGATGGCCCCCCATCGTAAAGGGAACCTATCGTCGAATCCTGTGGGCCGCCCGCGGGTATCGATGCGGCCCGCGGTCGGAAGTCCGTTCGGCGCGTCCGGAAGTTCGTTCAGCGCGTCAAGAAGTCCGTAATGCCCTCCGTGATCCCGCGGGCCGCCTTTTCCCGCCACTCCGCGTCGGTCAATTGCGCGGCGTCCTTCGGGTCGCGCATATTGCCGCACTCGATGAACACCTTCGGCACCGTGGAGAGGTTCAGTCCGCCGAGATCGGAGCGGATGTCCAGCCCGGTCCCGTGGCCGACGTAATTGGAACGGGCGCTTCCGGTCGCCGCCGCGAAACGGTCCGCCAGTCCCTCGCCCAGTTTCCGCGACGGCCCGACGATCCGGGAGGTGTCGGCCGTGCCCGCGGTGACCGGCGCCGGCAGGATGACGTGGAAGCCGCGGTTGCCGGCGGCCGACCCGTCGGCGTGGACCGAGACCGCGGCGTCGGCGTGCGCGCGGTTCCCCGCCGCGGCCCGCCCGTCCACGCACGGCCCGTACGCACGGTCGCCGTCCTGGGTGAGCACGACCTTGGCGCCCTCCTCCTGGAGCAGCGCCCGGGCCCGCCGGACGACGTCCAGCGTGAACGCCGCCTCGGCGTAGCCGCCGTTGGTGGCGGTGCCGGTGGTGTCGCACTCCTTGCGGTCGTTGCCGATGTCCACGAGCCGGGCGATCTGCGCCGTGTGGTCGCGGTTGCCCGGGTTGTGGCCGGGGTCGAGCAATACGGTCTTGCCCTGGAGGCGGTGCGGCCCGTCCGTGGGGGCCGGGCTGCCCGCACCGGCCGTGGGGGCGTCGCTGCCGGCCTCGCCCCCGTGTGCGGACGGCGAACCGGAGGCGGTGGCGCCGGCGGGGGAGGGGCCGCCGCCCGGCGACCGCCACACCAGCCAGCCGCCGACCCCGACGGCCATCACCACGGCCAACGCGATCAGCAGGATGCCGCGCGAGCGGCGGGGCGGAGGGAAAGTACTGCCGTTCGACACCTGCGCGATCGTAGCCTGCTCAGATTCCGGCCCCGGTCCGCCGCAGGACGCGCAGCGAACCGTGCACCGCGACCTCGGTGAACGCGCCGGACGCCAGGGCCCGGCAGTAGATGCGGTACGGGGCCTGGCCGCCGTCCGCCGGGTCCGGGAAGACGTCGTGGATCACCAGCAGCCCGCCGTCCGCGACGTGCGGGGCCCAGCCCTCGTAGTCGGCGGTGGCGTGCTCGTCGGTGTGCCCGCCGTCGATGAAGACCAGACCGGCCGGCGCCTGCCACAGGGCCGCGATCTGCGGCGAACGGCCGACCAGCGCGATCACCCGGTCCTCCAGGCCCGCCGCGTGCAGGGTGCGGCGGAAGGTGGTCAGGGTGTCCATCCGGCCGACGACCGGATCGACGACCTCCGGATCGTGGTACTCCCAGCCGGGCTGCTGCTCCTCGCTGCCCCGGTGGTGGTCCACGGTGACGGCCATCACCCCGGCGGCGCGCGCCGCCTCGGCGAGCAGCAGCGTGGAGCGGCCGCAGTAGGTGCCGATCTCCACCAGCGGCAGCCCCAGTGCGGCCGCCTCACCGGCCACCGCATACAGGGCGAGCCCCTCGTCCACCGGCATGAAACCCTTCGCCTCCTCGAACGCGGCGAGGATCTCCGGCCGGGGTGCGGTCGGGGCCGTGGGGGCGGTCATGGGCTTCCTCCTGGTGGATCCTGCGGGTGGTGTGGGCTGGGTGAGCTGGGTGAGCTGTGCGGGTCGTGCCTATGGATGGTGCCGTACGGGCCGCGCGATAACGGAACGGGGGTTCGTATCTCCGGATTCCGGGCCGGCTTCCGGGCGGGTTCCCGGCCGTACTGCGCGCCGGCGGGGCGGCCGGGGCGCCGTTCCCGTGGGACGGCACCGGAGAACCCCGGTAACCCCGAGAGCCGGAGAACTCGGCCTTCCCGCCCGCGACATGCTCCGGTTACCGGACGGCGCTTCCCGGCATCCGTGAATTCGCCGCATTCCGCACCCGTGGAACGAGAAGGGAAGGAGAGGAGCAGCGAGAGGGGGAGTGGGAGGAGGAGTGGGAGGGGGGAACGCGCACTCGTTCAAACGTCCCGCGTGGTGGTGTCGGGAACGGGTGGCGAAGCACCCGGGAACGGATGCCGGAAGCTTCCCGAAACCACACGGGGAAAGGCTGGTCGATAAACCGCCGCGCGGATCCGCGCCGGAATAGTGAACGGCCCGCACGAAATTCACCGAACCGTTTCCGGCCCAGGGCAGGACCGTTTTCCGCTGGTCGCTGGTCGCTGGTCGCTGGTCGCTGGTCGCTGGTCGCTGGTCGCTGGTCGCTGGTCGCTGGTCGCTGGTCGCTGGTCGCTGGTCGCTGGTCGCTGGTCGCTGGTCGCTGGTCGCTGGTCGCTGGTCGCTGGTCGCCGGGCAACCGACGTTCATCTGACCTTCCGTCAGATTGGAACGTGTTCTACTCTGCCGGGCATGGGCATCGGAATCACGCAGGACCATCGTGACCTCGCGGAGGCGGCGCGTGGCTGGGCGGCGCGGGCCGTACCGCCCGAAGACGTGCGCAAGCTGCTCGACGCCGCACCGGCGCGGACCGGCCGCCCCGCCCACTGGGACGGGCTCGCCAAACAGGGACTGCTCGGCCTCCACCTCCCGGAGGCCGACGGCGGGGGCGGCGGCGACTTGCTCGATCTCGCCGTCGTCCTGGAGGAGTTCGGCCGGGCCGCGCTCCCCGGCCCGTACCTGCCCACCGTCCTCGCCGCCACGCTGCTGCACCGCGGTGGCGCACCCCGGCACCTCGTGCGGGCGCTGGTCACCGGCGAGCGGATCGCCGCGGTCGCCCTCGGCAGCGGCTCGTTCACCGCGGTGGAGGGTGCCGACGGCTACCTCCTCGACGGCGCCGCCCCGCCCGTCCTCGCCGGCGGCGACGCCGATCTGTTCGTGCTCGCCGCGGAGGCCGCCACGGGGACGGTGTGGCTGGCGGTGGACGCCGCCGCACTCGCCGTCCGCGTCCAGGACAGCGCCGACCCGACCCGGCCGACCGCCGAGGTCCGCGCGGACGGCGCGACGGTCCCCGCCGACCGGCGGCTGGCGGTCGACGGCGCCCTGGTCCGCGACCTCGCCGGGGTGCTGTTCGCCGCGGAAGGCTGCGGAACCGCCGCCTGGGCGCTGCACACTGCCGCCGAGCACGCCGCGGTACGCGAGCAGTTCGGCCGCCCGATCGGCCAGTTCCAGGGCGTCAAGCACCTCTGCGCCGAGATGCTCGTCCGCTGCGAGCAGGCCCGCGCCCTGGTCTGGGACGCGGCCCGGGCCGGCGACGCACCGCCCGAGGTGCGCGGTCTGGTCGCCGCCCTGGCCACCGCGACCGCCCTGGACGCCGCCGTCGGCTGCGCCAAGGACTGCATCCAGGTCCTCGGCGGTATCGGCTTCACCTGGGAGCACGACGCCCACCTCCATCTGCGCCGCGCGGTCACCGCCCGTCAACTGCTCGGCGGCGGCGACACCCACCGGCTGCGCGCCGCCCGGCACGCCGCGGCCGGCGCCCGCCGCGAGCTCCGGCTGGAACTCCCCGCCGAGGCCGCGGAGTTCCGGGACCGGGCCCGCGCCGCCGTCGACCGGGCGTGCGGCCTGGACCCCGCCGGCGCCCGCCGCGCACTGGCCCCCACCGGATACGCCGCGCCCCATCTGCCCGCCCCGTACGGACGGGGCGCCGGCCCGGTCGAACAGCTCGCCATCCAGCAGGAAATGGCCGCCGCCGGTGTCCGGGTCGGCGAACTGGGCATCGCCACCTGGGTGGTGCCCGCGCTCCTCGCCCACGGCACCGCCGCGCAGCAGGAGCGGTACCTGCCGCCGACGCTGCGCGGTGACCTCCTGTGGTGCCAGCTGTTCTCCGAGCCGGAGGCCGGTTCCGACCTGGCCTCACTGCGCACTCGCGCGGAGCGCACCGCGGACGGCGGCTGGCGGGTCAACGGCCAGAAGGTGTGGACGTCGGCCGCCCAGGCGGCCGGCCACGGCATCCTGCTCGCCCGCACCGACCCGGACGCGCCCAAGCACCGCGGCCTGACCTTCTTCGTCATCGATATGTCGACTCCGGGGATCGACGTCCGCCCCCTGAAGGAGATCACCGGCGACGCCCTCTTCAACGAGGTCTACTTCGACGACGTGCTGCTGCCGGCGGACGCGGTGGTCGGCGCGGTCGACGACGGCTGGCGGGTCGCCCGCACCACCCTCGGCAACGAACGCGTCCACATGGCCGACCAGATGGCCTTCGACACCGGCCTGGAGGTGCTGCTGGGCCGCTCCGCCGAACTGGACGGCGCCGTCCGCGCCCGCGTCGGGGCGCTGCTGGCCGAGGCGCACGCGCTCGGCTGCATCGGGCTGCGCACCACGCTCCAGCAGGTGTCGGGCCGGGAGCCGGGTGCCGGCGCCAGCATCCGCAAGCTGGTGCAGACCGCACACCAGCAGAAGGTCGCCGACCTGGCCCTGGAACTGCTCGGCCCGGCCGGCGCGGTCCGCGAGGGCCCCGGCGAACGGGCCCTGCACGGCTTCCTGATGTCGCGCTGCCTGACCATCGCCGGCGGTACGACCCAGGTGCAGCTGAACGTCGTCGCCGAACGGCTCCTCGGCCTGCCCCGCGACCCGGAACCCCGCCCCCTCATCTGACCCCGCGGGCCGACACCCCGGCCCGTTCCCCCTCCGCCCGTTCCCGTTCCCTATCCGCCCCCGTCAGCTCTTTCCCTACCCGCTCCGCACCCGCTCCCCCCGCTCCGCATCTGCCCGTCACCTGGTCCCAGGAGGATTCGCATGGCCGGCACGGCGTACATCATCGGCGTCGGGATGACCCGGTTCGAGAAGCCGGAGACCCGCGATTGGCAGTACTGGGACATGGCGAAGGAGGCGGGCGGCGCGGCGCTCGCCGACGCCGGCATCGACTACGACGCCGTCGAGCAGGTACCGGCCGGCTACTGCTACCAGGCATCCACGGCCGGCCAGCGCGCCGTGTACGAACTGGGCCTGACCGGCGTCCCCGTCTACAACGTCAACAACAACTGCGCCACCGGTTCCACCGCGCTGATGATGGCCCGTCAGTTCGTCGCCTCGGGCCTCAACGACTGCGTACTGGCGCTGGGCTTCGAGAAGATGAAGCGCGGCGCGCTGGGGGCCGGCGCGGACGGCGGTGACTTCGCGTCTTCGCCGGTCGCCCGCCACTACGGGGTGATGGCCGCGGCACACGGCTTCGAGATGACCCCGCCCACCGCCCAGATCTTCGGCAACGCGGCCCGCGAGCACATGGAGCGCCACGGCACGACCGCCGAGCAACTCGCCATGGTCGGCGCCAAGAACCACCGGCACTCCGCACACAATCCGTACGCCCAGTTCCAGGACGTGTACACCGTCGAGGAGATCCTCGCCGCCCGCACCGTGCACCGTCCGCTCACCAAGCTCCAGTGCTCGCCGACCTCCGACGGCGCGGCGGCGGCGGTGGTCGCCTCCGAGCGCTTCGTCCGCGAGCACGGCCTGGCGGACCGCGCGGTGGAGATCGCTGGGCAGGCCATGACCACGGACACCGAGGAGAGCTTCGCCGCCGGCTCCTGCATCGACGTGGTCGGCGCGCCGATGAGCCGGGCCGCGGCCCGGAAGGTCTACGAGGCCAGCGGTCTAGGCATCGAGGACGTCGACGTGATCGAACTGCACGACTGCTTCTCGATCAACGAACTGCTGACGTACGAGGCGCTGGGGATGTGCGCGGTGGGCGAGTCGGGGAAGCTGGTCGCCGACGGCGCCACGACCTACGGCGGCCGCTGGGTGGTCAACCCGTCGGGCGGCCTGATCTCCAAGGGCCACCCACTGGGCGCCACCGGCCTGGCCCAGGCGGCCGAGCTGGTCTGGCAGCTCCGCGGCACGGCCGGCGACCGCCAGGTCCCCGGCGCCCGCGTCGGCCTCGCCCACAACATCGGCCTGGGCGGTGCGGCGGTGGTCACACTGCTACGGAAGTGAGGGCGATGGCGGGGGGAGGGGAGAGGGTGCGCGGGGCGACGGCGACGGGTGCGCGGGGGTGAGGGCCGGGCCGTGGGTGGCTAGGGCCGGGCGGCGGGGGCGAGGGCCAGACGGTGGAGAGTGGCCCTGCTGTCCACGTTAACTCCCGGTGCAGTGTGGGTAGTTGGTTCCCCGGGGGCCCGCGTGACCCCTAGGGGACCTTCGCCCCCACCCCCTAAGGCCCCCGCCCCGCCCTACGTCCTCCGGCCTAGGACCCGAGTGGTTGCCAGATGCACCGATATCCCGATGCGGTAGGTGAGCGTCCGGTGCGAGCATGGTGCGCATGCCCCCGATAGCCACATCCTCCACGCTGTCCGCGTCCGCGCGCCGGACGGCCGCGCCGGCCTGGCTGGTGATGCTGCTGGTCTGCGCCGGACAGTTCCTGGTCGTGCTGGACGTCTCCGTCGTGAACGTGGCACTGCCCGCCATGCGCTCCGGACTGGGCCTGTCCGAGCTGGGCCTGCAGTGGATCGTCAACGCTTACGTGATCACCTTCGCCGGCTTCATGCTGCTCGGCGGCCGGGCCGCCGACATCTTCGGCCGTAAGCGGATCTTCGTCGTCGGGCTGGCGCTGTTCACCGTCGCGAGCGCGGCCGGCGGGCTCGCCCAGCAGCCCTGGCAACTGATCGCCGCGCGCACCATCCAGGGCGTGGGGGCCGCGGTGCTCTCCCCGGCCACGCTCACCATCCTGACCACGTCGTTCCCGGCCGGCCCGGCCCGTACGCGGGCCATCGCGACCTGGACGGCGGTCGGTGCGGGCGGCGGCGCGGTGGGCGGCCTGGTCGGCGGGGTGCTCACCGAATACCTGTCATGGCGTTGGGTGTTGCTGATCAACGTGCCGGTGGGGGCGGCGGTGCTGACCGGTTCCGTGCTGTGGCTCGCCGAGAGTCGGCAGGGCGCCGCGCGGCGGCTGGACGTGCCCGGTGCGCTGCTGGTGACCGGCGGGCTCGGCCTGGTGGCGTACGGCATCGTGCAGACCGAGACGCACGGCTGGGGATCGGCGGCCGCGCTGCTTCCGCTGGTCGCCGGGCTGGTGGTGGTCGCGGTCTTCGTCGCCGTGGAGGCGCGCACCAAGGCGCCGCTGATGCCGCTGGGGCTGTTCCGGCTGCGGTCGGTCTCCTCGGCGAACGCGGCGATGGTGCTGTCCGGCGCCGCGATGTTCTCCATGTGGTACTTCCTGTCGCTCTACATGCAGAACGTCCTCTCCTACCCGCCCCTGTGGGCCGGACTCTCCTTCCTCCCGCACTCGCTGTGCATCGTGCTGGGTTCGAAGCTCGCGCCCCGGCTGATGAACCGCCTCGGAGCCAAGACGCTGGCGATCGGCGGTGCGGTGATCTCGCTGGCCGGGATGGTGTGGCAGAGCACGATGACGGTGGACGGGACGTACCTCGGAACGATCCTCGGCCCCGGCATCCTGATGGCGCTGGGCGCCGGACTGACCGCGACGCCGGTCGCCGCCATCGCCACCTCCGGCGCCGACCCGGCCGACCAGGGCCTGGTCTCCGGCCTGATCAACACCTCGCGGCAGATGGGCGGCGCGCTGGGCCTGTCGGTGCTCTCCACCGTCGCGGCCTCGCAGGTCGCCGCGGGGCACGGCCGGGCGGCCCTGGCCAGCGGCTACGGCACGGCCTTCGCGGTCGGCGCGATGGCGCTGGCCGTCAGCATCGTGCTGATGCTGCTGGCGCTGCCGCGCCGGCGGACGGACGTCGCCCACGGCTGACCACGGCCCGGCCGGCAGGCCCGTGGTCCGGCCGTGGGTCTGCCGGCCGCTACAGCCAGCCGTTGCGGCGGGCCGCTCGGACCGCCTCCATGCGGTTACGGGTGCCGGTCTTGCCGATGGCGGCCGAGAGGTAGTTGCGGACCGTGGCCTGCGAGAGGTGCAGCTTGGCGGCGATGTCGGAGACCGTCGCGCCGTCCACGGCGGCGGTGAGGACGTCCTGTTCGCGTTGGGTCAGCGGGTTGGGGCCGGCGCTCAGGGCCGCGGCGGCCAGGCCCGGGTCGATCACCCGCTCACCGGCCAGCACCCGGCGGATCGCCGCCGCCAGGTCCTCCACCGGGCCGTCCTTCACCAGGAAACCGGACGCCCCGGCCTCCATGGCGCGGCGCAGATAACCGGGCCGCCCGAACGTCGTCACGATCAGCACCTTGCACGACGGCAGTTGGTCGCGCAGATCGGCGGCGGCGTCCAGGCCGCTGCGTCCGGGGAGTTCGATGTCCAGGAGCGCGACGTCCGGGCGGGTCTCCAGCGCGGCGTCGACGATCTGGTCACCGGCCGGGACCTGGGCCACCACCTCCATGTCGTCCTCAAGGTTGAGCAGCAGCGCCAGGGCGCCCAACATCATCCGCTGGTCTTCGGCCAGCAGGAGCCTGATCACCCGGCCCACTCCTCCGTATCCGCCAGATCGCCCGCGCCCACCGGAAGTTCGGCGGTGACGCGGAAACCACGCCGGCCTTCGGGGCCGCTGCGCAGCGTGCCGCCCGCCGCGGCCAGTCGCTCGGTCAGCCCTATCAGGCCCGTACCGCCCACCGATCCGGGGACGGCGCCGGACGAGGCGGTGGACCCGCCCGCGTCGGACGCACCGGAGCTTACGGGACCGTGGCCGTCGTCCGTGATCGTCAGCCGCACCCGGTCGTCGTCCGCGTGCACCTCGATCTCGCAGCGGGTGGCGCCGCTGTGCCGGACGGTGTTGGTGACGCCCTCGCGGACCACCCAGCCCAGCAGCGCCTCGGCCTGTGTGGGCAGTGGCGGTCCGGCGCGCCGCACCACTGCCTCGATCCCGGCGCCGTCCAGCGCCGAACGGGCCCGGTCCAGTTCGGTCGCCAGGCTGCCCTCGCGGTAGCCGGTGACCGCCTCGCGTATCTCGGTCAGCGCCTGCCGGCCCACCGCCTCGATGTCGGCGGCCTGCGCCATCGCCGCGTCGAGGTTGCGGGGCGCCAGCCGGCGGACCGCCTCGGCCTTCACCACCACCACCGACAGGGTGTGGCCCAGCAGGTCGTGCAGATCGCGGGAGAATCGCAGCCGCTCCTTCTCCACGGCGCTGCGGGCCAACTCCTGGCGGGTGGCCCGCAGCTCGTGGATGGTGTCGAAGAGGCTGAGGACGGTGGCCGTGACCATCCCGGACAGGAACGTGCCGTAGCCGATGCCGAACGAGCCCCAGGCGTTCTCGTCCCACCAGCCGGACAGGAACCCGGCCGTCCCGCTGAGCGCGATGAGCCAGATCCCGAGCGGTTTGCCGCGCAGCGCCCGCACCGTACCGGAGGCCAGCGACAGCAGCGGGAAGAACAGGAACCAGTTGCCCCCGAAGCCGAGCGCGATGGCGAAGGTGACGGCGGTCAGCGCGGCCAGTGCGTAGACCGGGCGGCGGGTGTCGCGCAGCCGGGGGTTGAAGGCGGCGAAGACGACGGTCACGTAGAGGGAGTTGAAGGCGAGGAGGCCGGCGCCGGCCAGCCAGGGGTTGCCGGACTTGCCCTGGATGACGTTGGAGAACGCGCCCAGCCCCATCAGCAGCCAGGGCAGGAAGGCGTACCGGCCGGGGCCCTTCTCCTTCTCGTCGGCCGGCTGCGTCGCCGCTCCGCACGCCGACCGTTCCACCGCGCCGTCGGGCGCTTGGCGCCGGTCCCACTGCTGTCTGATCCGCTTCATGTCGTCCCTTGCCCCGTGCCGAACTCATCGCCGCGCGTGCCGGCGGGAAGGCGCCTGCCGGCCGTCACGCAGTCCGTCGTACCGCTGGTCACAGTGTCTGTGCCGCCCGGCGGTACGCGTACACCGCGTAACCGCCGAAGAGTGCCAGCCAGGCGGCCAGTACCGCCACTGTCGTCAGTCCCGGTGCGTCGCCGTGCGCGACGCTCAGGCCGAGGTCGGCGAAGCGGTTGGCGGGTGTCCAGGAGGACAGCGCGCGCAGCCAGCCGGGGAACGCCTGGACCGGGAACCACAGCCCGCCGACCACGGAAAGCAGCAGCAGGCAGCCGGTGTTGACCAGCCCGGTGGCCTGCGAGGAGAGGCGGTAGCCGTTGCCGAGGCCGAGCAGGGTGAACGGTATGGTGCCCAGCCACAGCAGCACGACCAGCGCGGCCCACTGCCAGGCCGCCATCCGGACGCCGTTGACCAGCCCGCCCACCAGGAGCACCGCGCCGATGGCCGGCAGCACCGTCACCGCGCCGGTCAGCCCGCGGCCCGCCACCACCTGCGCCGGGGTCAGCGGGGTGATCCGCAGTTGCCGCAGCCAGCCCAGGCCCTTGTCCTCGGCGACGCCGTTGCCGAGGCCGAGCGCCGCCCCCAACGCGCCGTACGCCGCGAGGCCGACCATGGAGGAGACCTTCCACGCGTCGGCCGCCGCGCCGGCCCCGGCGCCGACATGGGTGAACAGCACGTACATCAGCACCGGCATCCCGATCCCGAAGAGCACGAAGCCCTTGTCGCGCAGGGTGCGGCGGACTTCCAGGCGGACGTAGTCGAGCATCACACCGTCTCCTTCGTGGGCCGGGCGTCGGTGGCCGGGGGCGTCGTGGTGGTCAGGGCCAGGAAGGCGTCCTCCAGGCTGGCCGGGGCGACCTGGAGGCCGCGGATCAGATCGAGGTCGGCCAGTGCGCGGACCGTGGCGTCGGAGTCCGTGGTGCGCAGCCGGGCGCGGTCGCCGTGGATCTCCACCGCGCACACCCCGGGCAGTCCGGTCAGCGGCTCGCTGCTCGCGCCGGCGAGGTCGAGGGAGACCGATGCGCCGCCGGCCCGCCGCCTGATCTCCGCACCGCTGCCGTCGGCCGCCACCCGGCCGCGGTCGAGCACCACGATCCGGTCGGCGTGCTCGTCGGCCTCCTCCAGATAGTGGGTGGAGAAGAGCACGGTGTTGCCACGGCGGGCGTAGCTGCGCATCGAGGCCCAGAAGGCGCGCCGCGCCTCCACGTCCAGCGCCGCGGTGGGCTCGTCCAGCACCAGGAGTTCGGGGTTGCCGGCCAGGGCCACCGCGAAGCGGACGCGCTGTGCCTGGCCCCCGGAGAGCCGGTCGATCCGGCGCCCGGCGAACGCGTCGAGGCCGGCCAGTTCCAGGGCCTCGTCGACGTCCATCGGGCGGGGGTAGGTGGCGGCGACGAAGCCGACCAACTCGCGGACGGTGACCCGCGGGATGGGCTTGCCGTCCTGGAGCATCGCGCCCACTCTGCCCGCCCGCACGGCCGACTCCGGGGTGCCGCCGAACAGCCTGACCTCCCCGTCGGTGGGTGGCAGCAGGCCCAGCAGCATGTTGAGGGTGGTGGACTTGCCCGCGCCGTTGCGCCCGAGCAGCGCCACGGTTTCGCCCGGGGCGATCGTCAGCTCCAGCCCGTCCACGGCCCGCACCGCGCCGTAACTGTGGGTGACGCCGGTGAACGTCACCGCGGTGCCCGCCGGCCCGGCCGCCCCGGTCGCGCCGGGTGCCCGCACCCTGCTCGTGGTCCTTGCCATTACTGCCTCCCCGTTGTGTCGGCGCGGCTCTCCGCGCCGGTCGTCGTCGCCGACCGGCCGCGTGAGGTCCGTGCCGTGCGGTGTGCGGTGACGTCTTCACCCGCTGTCTCAGAGATTACGGAGAGTTGCCGACGTGCGGCAGGTGCGAATGTGTGTAAAGACCTCTGACAAATGTCATGTGTCGGCGGGCCGGAAGGTGCGGACCCCGGGGCGCCGGCCGGCGCGGTCGGCCGCCCCGGGCCGCCCCGGGCTTCCCTCATCTGACATACCGTCAGGGGTCTTCCGGGCGTGGCCCGCATCGGCTATACATGACAGCCATCGGCTAGAACGCGTTCTAGAAGTGCAGTGCGCCGGGCGCCGGCGGAGTGCGCCGACGAGCGCGGGCCCGCCGATCCGATACGACCCCGGCGCGGCCGACGGTGCGGACGGTCGGGCCGGGGTCTCACACCGTGGTGAAGGAGCAGCACCCCCATGCCCATCGACGCCGCCAAGGCCACCTCCGCCGAGCCTCGGACCACCGAACTCGTCTGGGACCACAAGGACGTCCAGCTCTACCACCTCGGCATCGGTGCCGGTGCGGCCACCCCGGAGAATCCGCACGCCGCCACCGACCCGGACGAACTCCGGTACACCCTGGAGAGCGCCCTGCACGTGCTCCCCAGCTTCGCCACCGTCGCGGGCGGCAGGATGGCGCTGGCCGGCGGGCTCTCCGCCCCCGGTATCGACGTCGACCTGGCCGCCGTCCTCCACGGCGGACAGACCGTCACCGTGCACCGTGCCCTCCCCGTGCGCGGCCGCGCCACCCAGACCTCCACCGTCCCGGCCGTCTACGACAAGGGCAAGGCGGCCGTCATCGTGCTGCGCTCCGAAGTGGCCGACGAGGACGGCCCGTTGTGGACCTGCGACACCCAGATCTTCGTCCGGGGCGAGGGCGGCTTCGGCGGGGAACGGGGACCCTCGGTCCGCGGCGAACTCCCCGACCGGGCGCCCGATCTGACCACCGAACGCCTCGTCCGCGAGGACCAGGCGCTGCTGTACCGCCTCTCCGGCGACTGGAACCCGCTGCACGCCGACCCGGAGTTCGCCAAGCTCGCCGGGTTCGACCGGCCGATCCTGCACGGCCTGTGCTCCTACGGGGTGACGCTCAAGGCGGTGGTGGACGCAGCCCTGGACGGGGACGTCTCGCGGGTGCGGTCGTACACGACGCGGTTCGCGGGGGTGGTGTTCCCGGGGGAGACGCTGCGGATCCGCCTGTGGCGGGAGCAGTCGGAGGAGGGCGAGGGCGGCCGCATCCGGGTGTCGGTCACCGCGGCCGAGCGGGACGACGCACCGGTGTTGGCGGACACGGTGGTCGAGCACAGCACAACAGGCCCGTCCGGCGATTGAGGACGAGCGGCCGCCAGGCCGCGACAGCCCCGACGGCTGGCCGGGCCGGGGTCGGAATGTCGTACGTACGAGAGGAGCCGCTCGGATGCGCGCAGCCGTACAGCACGAGACGGGACGGGACAAGCTGGAGGTGCTCGACGACGTCGAGGCGGTGGGGTTCGGACCGGGCCGGGTCAAGATCCGGATCCGGGCGACCGGACTGTGCCACTCCGATCTCTCCGCGATGAACGGGGTGTTGCCGCAGCCCGCACCGTTCGTCCCCGGGCACGAGGGGGCCGGGGAGATCCTCGATGTCGGCGACGGGGTCACCGGCCTCCGGCCGGGCGACCGGGTCCTGATGTGCTGGCTGCCCGCCTGCGGCAGCTGTCCGTCCTGCAAGCGGGGTCAGACACACCTCTGCCTGGCCGGATTCATGAACGCCGGCACCCCCAACTTCAAGCGCCCCAGCGGTGAGGTCTTCGGCTTCGCCGGGACCGGCACCTTCGCCGAGGAGGTGGTGGTCGCCGCCAACTGCGCGGTCCCGATCCCGGACGACGTCCCCTACGAGATCGCGGCCCTGATCGGCTGCGGGGTCACCACCGGGCTCGGCGCGGCCTTCAACACCGCGAAGGTGGAGGCCGGGTCCTCGGTCGCGGTGATCGGCTGCGGCGGCGTGGGCATCTCCGTCATCCAAGGGGCGCGGGCCTGCGGCGCCGCCCAGATCATCGCCGTCGACCCGGTGGCGGCCCGCCGGGAGGCCGCCCTCCGGTTCGGCGCCACCGAGGCCGTCGCCCCCGAGGAACTCGCCGACGCCAAGGCCCGTATCACCGGGGGAGAGGGCTTCGACTACGTCTTCGAAGTCGTCGGCAAGTCCGCCACCGCCCGCACCGCCTACGAGACGACCCGGCGTGGCGGCACCCTCTGCGTGGTCGGCGCCGGCGCGCTGGACGACACCTTCCAGGTCAACATGTTCGAGCTGTTCTTCGACGAGAAGCGGATCCTGCCGTCGCTCTACGGGGGCGCGGACGTGCTGCGCTCCTACGAGCGGGCCATCGCCCTATGGCGGGCCGGCCGGATCGACCTCGAAGGGCTGATCACCCACCGGGTCCGGCTGGACGGCATCAACGACGCCCTGGACCAGATGCGTTCGGGCACCGCGCTGCGCACCTGCATAGAGATCTGAGCGGCGACCACCGGGACGGACCCCACGGGACCGCACGAGACCGCACGGGACTTCACGGGACCGCACGGGACTTCACCGGATCGCACGGGACTTCACAGGAGAGGACACGCATGGCACAGCCACTGGAGGGCCGGACCGCGATCGTCACCGGTGCCGGCCGCGGACTGGGCCGGGCCGAGGCCCTGGAACTCGCCCGGCTCGGCGCCCGGGTCGTCGTCAACGACTTCGGCCAGCCGGGCAGGGACGGGTCCGGCACGGCCTCGGCCGCCCCCGCCGAGGAGGCCGCCGAGGAGATCCGCGCGGCCGGCGGACAGGCCGTCGCCCACACCGGCGACGTCGCCGACCACCAACAGGCGGGCGCCCTCGTCCAGTTGGCGATCGACACCTACGGTCAGCTGGACATCCTGGTCAACAACGCGGGAATCCTGCGCGACCGGATGGTGTTCTCGATGACCGAGGACGAGTGGGACTCGGTGATCCGGGTCCACCTCAAAGGCCACTTCAACACCACCCATTTCGCCGCCGCCCACTGGCGGGCCCGCTCCAAGGAGGCCGGCGGCCCGGTCTTCGGGCGGATCGTCAACACCTCCTCCGAGGCGTTCCTGGCCGGCTCGGCGGGCCAGCCCAACTACGCCGCGGCCAAGGGCGGCATCGTCGGCCTGACGACGTCCACGGCGCTGGCGCTGGCCAAGTACGGCGTGACCGCCAACGCCATCTGCCCGCGCGCCCGCACCCGGATGACCGAGGACGTCTTCGCGGGGTTCGAGGTCCCGGAGGGCGGGCGGCTCGACCCGTTGGCGCCCGAGCACGTCGCGCCGCTCGTCGGCTATCTCGCCTCGCCGGCCGCCGCCGGGATCAACGGCCAGCTGCTCGTCGTGCACGGCGGCATGGTCGCGGTCGCCGAACGCCCGCGGATCGCCGCGAAGTTCGACACGGCAAAGGACGTCTTCAGCTACGAGGAGCTGGACGGTCTGCTCACCCCGTACTACGCGGGGCGGCCGGCGCACGAGACCTTCGCGGCCGCCGAGGTGCTGGGCCTCAAGCACGACTGACTGCGTCCCCGCGGGGCGCGGGGCGCACAACGGCCGTGGCCCCCCCCCCCCGGGGGGGGGGGGGGGG
This sequence comes from Streptomyces sp. RGM 3693, assembly GCF_050471125.1. Lineage (NCBI taxonomy): Bacteria > Bacillati > Actinomycetota > Actinomycetes > Kitasatosporales > Streptomycetaceae > Streptomyces > Streptomyces sp. RGM 3693. Next base: position 695,288 of record NZ_JBMPPQ010000004.1, on the reverse strand, counting down.
GGCCACGGCCTGCGCTGTCCGGTCTGCTCAGCCGGTCGGGATCTGGTGTTCCCGGCGGTGTCGGCCGTGCGCGGCGTCCTGCGTCTCCTCCGTGCTGGCGGCGGCCGGACCGCGGTGCCTGCCGGAGCCTGTGGCCTGGGCGGCTGCCTCCTGCGGGCGCGCCTGGGTCGTGTCGGTTCGGGCTTCGGACATGAAAAGAGTCACTCCGTCAGATCGCTTACGGCTGTACGCATCGGGACCTCCCCCGGCTCCCGCCGGGACGCGACCCGTGCGGTGCCGTCGGGGGCCGGGTCAACCGGCTGCACAGCCCCCGCCGGAATAGTAACGGGGCGGGAATCGGCGCTCCACAGGGACTCCTGGGTCGCGAGAGGTGCCTGTTGCAGGGGAACTGGCCTGCACATCCGGGGATGCGGGGGAATACCGAGCGGTTCCGCGGCCAGGGGCTTCGGTTGTGGAGATGCTGTGGAGTCGGCGCCGTTTTCCATCGCATCCAGGACAATCCTCCCGCCGCCCACGGCCCCCGGATCAGGCGGAATCAGGGCATCCGCAAGCTTCGCGCCCGCAATGCCACTTGGCGGAACGACGACCTCCGCGGCACTCCCCACGACGACCTCCGCGGCACTCCCCGCCACGACCGGACCCCCGGCGTCCGCCGCAACCTTGGCTTCCGCCGGACCCCCGACCCCCGCCGGGACGCCCGCCCCCGTCCGTCCGTTCGCCGCCGCCGGAACGCCCGCCTCCGCTTCCGGCTCCGCCCCCGCTTCCGGCGCCGTATCCGTCCCGGTCTTCCCCCGCGTCGCCGCCCGCGCTCCGGCCGCGGCAACCGGCTCCAGCGGTACGGCCATCCGCGCCACCCCGCACGGCACCGCCTCCGTCGCGTACGGCAGCAGCAGTTCGCCGTTCGGCGCCCACCGGCCGCTGCCCGCCAACCAGCCCTCCGGGGCCGGGAACTGCCGCAGCCGCCGCTCCGAGGGCCGCCACACGCCCAGCCGGGTCCCGGCCAGGCAGTCGAGCCGGAACGCCACCGCGCAGTTCTCCGGCGGCAGGGTCCGCCCCGATTGGACCGCGAACGGCGTCACCGCCATATCGGGCGCCCGCAGGCACTCCGGGAAGCGCATCGGCAAGCTGCTGCCCAGTACGCCCCAGCCCAGCCGGTCGCGGCCGGGGGCGTCCGACCGGACCAGTAGCAGTCCGCTCTCCGGATCGGCGAGCACCAGCCGGTCGTTGCTCTCCTCGGTGATCTGGAGCAGCGGGCTGATCTCCCCGCCGCGTGCCAGGTCGACCACCACGGTCTTGGTGCGACCGTCCAGTTCCCGGTCCACCGCCAGCAGTCGTCCGTCATGGTCCAGCCAGGCCCCACCGGTACAGCCGCCCGGCACCACGGCGACCCGCTCGGGCCCGGTCGTCCCACCGTGCACCCGCCACACCGCGGTGCTCCCGGCACCCGGCACCAGCGCGTAGCCGAGCAGCCCACCGGGGGCGGGCGGCAGCAGCGTCAGTGCCTGTGCCGCCACCGCGCCGACCAGGACCTCCTGGGTCCCCGGACCGGTCGGGGAGAGCAGGGAGACGGTGAACCGGTCGGCGACCCGGCGGACGATCACCACCCGGCCGTCCGCGAGCGGCAGCAGGGCGCTGTCCGGCTCCTCGGGCTGACTGCCCGGCAGGGGGACCGCGTACGGCTCCGGGCCGCTGATCGTCCAGCGCTCCGGGTACCAGCTTCCGGCGGCATCGTCATGACGGGTGAGCCGGGCTGCGTACGAGCCGTCGGCGGCGAGGGTCAGCGCCGCGCGGGGCGGACTGTCGAGCGCTGCGGCGTCCTCACTGGCACAGATCGTCATCGGGCCACCTCCAGTGGAGGGACGTTAGTTTTCGCACTTCCGGCCGATCAACGGCAGTTGCCGGTCTTCACGCATAAGGGTGGCTGTTGTCCGGTTCGCCGGTACTGGGAGGGGTGGGTGTGCTTCGAGATTCAAGGATGCTTAAAGTTAGGTGGACCTAAGTTGCCGTCGGGTGGCCGGGCGGCTCCCCGCATGCCCGGCGGCGCCCGCATACGACCTGGAGTGACCTGATGCCCCTTCGCCGCCGCGGCGCCGCCCTAGCCCTCGCCACCGCCGGCGCCCTCGCGCTCGCCGGCTGCGGTTCGTCCGGCGCGGACGGCGGCAACGACCGCGGCACCGGCTCGAAGTCCGTGGCCCAGGGCGGCAAGGACTTCGGCAAGGCCGCCGACGAGACCGCGAAGATGGGCACCGACGCCAAGCCGGGCCAGTTCCCGCGCACCGTCCGGCACGCCATGGGCACCGCCACCCTCCCCTCCGCGCCCAAGCGCGTGGTCGTCCTCGACGTCGGCGAGCTCGACAACGTCGTCTCGCTCGGCATCAAGCCGGTCGGCTACGCGCCCACCGAGGGCGACGCCGCCCTCCCGGACTACCTCGCCAAGAACGCCGGCCACCCCAAGAGCGTCGGCACCATCAACGGCCTCAACCTGGAGGCCATCAACGCCCTCAAGCCCGACCTCATCCTGGGCAGCAAGCTGCGCGCCGAGAAGCAGTACCAGCAGCTCAGCAAGATCGCGCCGACCGTCTTCTCGATCCGCCCCGGCTTCACCTGGAAGCAGAACTACCTGCTCAACGCCGCCGCCCTGGACAAGACCGCGCAGGCCAAGAGCGAACTGGCCGCCTACGAGGCCAAGGCGAAGAAGCTCGGCGCGGACATCGGCCCGAAGAAGCCCACCGTGACGATGCTGCGCTACATGCCGCAGTTCACCCGCCTCTACGCCCAGCGCTCCTTCATCGGCACCATCCTGAAGGACGTCGGCCTGCCCCGCCCTAAGAACCAGCAGGTCGACGACCTCGCCACCGAGGTCAGCCCGGAGAACATCAACCAGGCCGACGCCGACTGGATCTTCACCGGCGTCTACGGCGACCCCCACTCCACCAAGCGCGACACCGCCGAGCAGAACCCGCTGTGGAAGAACCTCAAGGCGGTCAAGGACGGCCATGCCAAGAACGTGAAGGACGAGACCTGGTACCTCGGCCTCGGCGTCACCGCGGCCAACAGCGTCCTGGACGACCTGCGCGGCTTCCTCGCGAAGTAGCGGCCCACGTCACGCAGCCGCCGCGGCACCGGGGGCCGATGGCCGGAACCCTGCTGCCCCTACGGGCCCGCGGTCCCCGTGCGGACCGCGGCCCGGCGCGCGGGCGCGGGGGAGAGGTAATCTTCCCCCCGTGCCCGCACTGTCTGAAGTCCTCGCCGCGCTCGACGTCCTCTGGCCCCCCGAGCGGGCCGAAGGATGGGACGCCGTCGGCACGGTCTGCGGAGACCCCGACGCCGAGGTCCGCCGGGTGCTGTTCGCCGTCGACCCGGTCCAGGAGATCGCCGACGAGGCCGTGCGGCTCGGCGCCGACCTCCTGGTCACCCACCACCCGCTCTACCTGCGCGGCACGACCACCGTCGCGGCCTCCACCTTCAAGGGCAAGGTGGTGCACACCCTCATCAAGCACGACATCGCCCTGCACGTCGCGCACACCAACGCCGACACCGCCGACCCCGGCGTCTCCGACGCCCTGGCCGGCGCACTGGACCTGCGGATCCTCCGCCCCCTGGTGCCGGACCCGAGCGATCCGGACGGCCGCCGCGGCCTGGGCCGGATCTGCGAACTCCCGCACCCGATGACGCTGGCCGAGCTGACCGCGTACGCCGCCGCCCACCTGCCCGCCACCGCGCAGGGCATCCGGGCGGCCGGCGACCCGGACCGCGAGATCCGCACCCTGGCGGTCTCCGGCGGCTCCGGCGACAGTCTCTTCGACGACGTACGGGCGGCCGGCGTGGACGCGTTCCTCACCGCCGACCTGCGCCACCACCCGGCCTCCGAGGCCACCCAGACCACCGGACGGAACGGCCCGCTGGCGCTGCTGGACGCAGCCCACTGGGCCACCGAATGGCCGTGGTGCGAGCAGGCCGCGGCCCAACTCGACGCGGTCTCCGACCGGCACGGCTGGGGACTGCGCACGCACGTCTCCCACACGGTCACCGACCCCTGGACCGCCCACGCGGCGTCCACCCAGCTCACCCGTCCCCCGGAAAATTCGCACACCACAGGAGCCCCCCGCTGAACGCCGCGCCCGCCGACCAGATCCGCCTCCTGGACGTCCAGAACCTCGACGTCCGGCTCACCCAGCTCGCGCACCGGCGCAAGAACCTCCCCGAACTGGCCGAGCTGACGGCCCTGGAGTCCGACCTCACCCAGCAGCGCGACCTGCTCGTCGCCGCACAGACCGAGGAGAGCGACACCAGCCGCGAGCAGACCAAGGCGGAGCAGGACGTCGACCAGGTCCGCCAGCGCGCCGCCCGCGACCAGAAGCGTCTCGACTCCGGCGCCGTGAGCTCCCCCAAGGACCTGGAGAGCCTCCAGCGCGAACTCGCCTCGCTGGCCAAGCGCCAGGCCGACCTGGAGGACGTCGTCCTGGAGGTCATGGAGCGCCGCGAGGCCACCCAGGAGCGGGTCCGCGAGCTGACCGACCGGCTCGGCGCCATCCAGGCCAAGGTCGATGACGCCACCGCCCGCCGGGACGCCGCGCACGCCGAGATCGACGCCGAGGTCGCCACGATCTCCAAGGAGCGCGAACTCACCGTCGCCGACATCCCCGAGGCACTGGTCACGCTCTACGACCGGATCCGCACCAAGCAGGGCGGCGTCGGCGCCGCCCGGCTCTACCAGCGCCGCTGCGAGGGCTGCCGGCTGGAGCTGGACATCACCGAGATGAACGAGGTGCGCTCGGCCGCCGCCGACGCCGTCGTCCGGTGCGAGAACTGCAGCCGCATCCTGGTCCGCACGCCCGACTCGGGGCTGTAGGCCGTGGCGCGTGAGCTGATCGTCGAGGCGGACGGCGGGTCCCGGGGCAACCCGGGGCCGGCCGGCTACGGCGCGGTGGTCCTCGACCCGGCGACCGGTGAGGCACTGGCCGAGGCCGCCGAGTTCATCGGGACGGCGACCAACAACGTTGCCGAGTACAAGGGGCTGCTGGCCGGGCTGCGCGCCGCGCGGGCCCTGGACCCGGAGGCCACCGTCCACGTCCGGATGGACTCCAAGCTGGTCGTCGAGCAGATGTCCGGCCGCTGGAAGATCAAGCACCCGGACATGAAGCCGCTCGCCGCCGAGGCCGCATCGATCCTCCCGCGCGGCCGGGTCACCTACGAGTGGATCCCCCGCGCCCGGAACAAGCACGCCGACCGGCTCGCCAACGAGGCGATGGACGCGGGCAAGAACGGCAAGCAGTGGGAGCCGCGCGACTCCCGGGCGGCGCTCGCCGGCCCGGCCGACGCGGCCCCCGCCCGCAGCGCCGCGGCCCGGGCCGCCGACGCGGCCGCCGAAGCGGCGGAGGTCGCGGACGCCGCGCCCGCCGCCCCACCGGTCGGCTGGGGCTCGCCCGACCTGGGCGCCCCGGCGACCTTCGTCCTGCTCCGGCACGGCGAGACCGCCCTGACGCCCGAGAAGCGCTTCTCCGGCAGCGGCGGCACGGACCCCGAACTCTCCGCGGCGGGCCGCCGTCAGGCCGAGTCGGCCGCCGCCGCGCTGGCCGCCCGCGGCACCATCCAGGCCGTGGTCAGCTCGCCGCTGCGCCGCTGTCAGGAGACCGCCGGAGCGGTCGCCGCCCGGCTCGGCGTCGACGTCCGCATCGAGGACGGGCTCCGCGAGACCGACTTCGGCGCTTGGGAGGGGCTGACCTTCGCCGAGGTCCGCGAGCGCTACCCCGACGACCTGGATGCCTGGCTCGGCTCGGCCAAGGCGGCGCCCACCGGCGGTGGCGAGTCCTTCGCGACGGTCGCCCGCCGGATCGCGGTCACCCGCGACAAGCTGATCGCCCGTTACGCCGGCAAGACCGTCCTCCTGGTCACCCACGTCACCCCGATCAAGACCCTGGTCCGCCTGGCCCTCGGTGCCCCACCGGAGTCCCTGTTCCGGATGGAACTCTCCGCGGCCTCGCTCTCCGCGGTCGCGTACTACTCCGACGGCAACGCCTCCCTGCGGCTGCTGAACGACACGTCGCACCTGCGCTAGCGGCTCCGCGGTACCGCGCGCTGCGCCCGGCCCGGCACACCACCACGGTGTGCCGGGCCGTTGCGCAGCCGCGCGGGGCGGGGCCCGTCCGGGGGCGTGGCGGCGCGGCTCGGAGCGGGGGTGCCGTGCCGGAGGCCGGGCGCTCCCGCCCGGGCGCGGTCCGCGCGGGAGGTCAGCGGCTCAGCGCCGCCGCCTCCCGAGCCAGCAGCTCGACCCGCGCCCAGTCCTTGGCGGCCAGCGCGTCGCCCGGCAGCATCCAAGTGCCGCCGACACAGCCGACGTTGGGCAGTGCCAGATACGAGGGGGCCGACGCCAGGCCGATCCCGCCGGTCGGGCAGAAGCGGGCCTGCGGCAGCGGAGCGGCCAGCGACGTCAGATAGGCGGTACCGCCCGCCGCCTCGGCCGGGAAGAACTTCATCTCGGTGATGCCCTCGTCCAGCAGGCTCACCACCTCCGAGGCCGTCGAGACGCCCGGCAGGAACGGGAGCCCGGAGTCCCGCAGCGCGCCCAGCAGTCGCGGCGACCAGCCGGGGCTCACCAGGAACCGCGCCCCGGCCGCCCCGGCCGCCGCGACCTGCTCCGGGTTCAGCAGGGTCCCGGCGCCGACCACGGCCTCCGGGACCTCCTCGGCGACGGCCCGGATCGCGTCCAGCGCGGCGGGCGTACGCAGGGTCACCTCGATCGCCGACAGCCCGCCGGCGACCAGCGCGCGGGCGAGCGGTACGGCATCCGCGGCGTCCTGGAGGACCACGACCGGAATGACGGGGGCGAGGCCGAGGAGGGTGGGGGCGGGGGACAGGGGAGCGGCGGCGGCGTCAGTCACGCCGCCCATACTGCGCCCGGCTTCCTATTCTCCGCAACGGCCGTTGCGCATGTTGCAACGGAGGGGGAAGTGGGGCGGCCGCCGACCCCATGGCGGCCGCCGGCTCCCCCACGTCCCTCACAGCTCCGTGACGATCACATCCAGCCCCCACGGCTTGCCGCCCTTCGCCGGAGCCTGCGCCTCCACCGCGTACCCCAACTCGCGCAGCGCCGCCACCAGCTCCGCCGGGTCCGCCGGTTCGTGCCCCGCCACCAGCAGGTCCCGGACCAGCCGCCCCTTGGTCGCCTTGTTGAAGTGGCTGACCACCGACCGCTTCTCGACCCCGTTCACGATCTTCGACTGGAGCACCCGCACCGTCGCGGTCCGCCCGGCCAGTTCCCCCTTGGGCTTCCACGCCGTGGCGTACGCCGCCGACCGCAGGTCCAGCACGAGGCCGCCGGCCCGTCGCCCTTCCGACGCGGCCGCCGGCAGCACCTCCGCCATCGGCCCCCGCCAGTACGCCCCCAGGGCGCCCAGCCCCGGCAGCTTCACCCCCATCGAGCAGCGGTACGACGGGATCCGGTCGCCGATCCGCACGGCGCCCCACAGCCCCGAGAACACCAGCAGCGACCGCTCGGCCCGCTTCCGCGCCGCCGCGTCCAGGGAGGCCAACCCGAGGGCGTCGTACAGCACCCCGGTATAGATCTCCCCGGCCGGCCGGGTGGCCGCGGTGCGCAGCCCCGCGTTCTTGGCCACCTCGCCCTTCAGGCCCTCGCTCAGCCCCAGCACCTCCTGGGCCTTCGCCGCATCGGCCGCGCACAGCCCGACCAACTCCTCCAGGACCTCGGCCCGCGCCTCGGTCAGCCCCGGCAGCGACAGCGCCCCCAGATCCAGCGGCTTCCCGTTCCCTCCCGCGGCCTTCCCCTCGGACGGCGGCAACAACACGAGCACGGTGTTTCTCCTTCACGGCGGTACGAGCAGGGGGTGCGGCCCCGTCGAAAGCTTAGAAGCCCGGCCGCCCCGGGGCGGTGCCCGCCCGGCTCCCGTACGCCGCGCCGGGAGCGCCCGGCGGCCATACGCTCGATTTCATGCCCCGTCGCCAGATGCATGTGACCGACGCAGCGGAGGCCCCCCTCCGGGCCGCCCTGCACGAGCTGCGCGTGCGGCTGGAGATCCCCGACCACTTCCCGCCCACCGCGCAGGCCGAGGCGGAGAGCGCCGCCCGCGCCCCGCGCATCCCCGCGGGCGACGGCGAGGTGGCCACCGAGCACACCCTGGACGACGCCACCGACCTGCCCCTCTTCACCCTCGACCCGCCCGGCGCCCAGGACCTGGACCAGGCGATGTTCCTCTCCCGGCGGCCCGGCGGCGGCTACCGCGTCCACTACGCCATCGCCGACGTCGCCGCCTTCGTCACCCCCGGCGGCGCCCTGGACGCCGAGGCGCACCACCGGGTGGCCACCCTGTACTTCCCCGACGAGCGGATCCCGCTGCACCCCACCGTGCTCAGCGAGGGCGCGGCCAGCCTGCTGCCCGACCGGGACCGCCCGGCCGTCCTGTGGCAGTTCACCCTCGACGCCGACGGCGCGCTGACCGGCACCACCGTCCGCCGCGCCCTGGTCCGCTCCCGCGCCCGCCTCGACTACACCGGCGTCCAACGCGTCCTGGACGACGGCACCGCCGAGGAACCGCTCGCCCTGCTCCGCGAGATCGGGCTGCACCGCGAGGAGCTGGCGACGGCCCGCGGCGCGATCTCCCTCAACGTTCCCGAGCAGGAGATCGTCGAACGCGACGGCCGCTACACCCTCGCCTACCGCGCCCCGCTCCCGGCCGCCGCCTGGAACGCCCAGATCTCCCTGCTCACCGGCATGGCCGCGGCCGAGCTGATGCTCGCCTCCGGCACCGGCATCCTGCGCACCCTGCCGCCCCCGAGCCCGCAACCCCATCCGAGCACCGGGGACCCCCACCCCCAGGCCGGTTCGGTCGGCTGGCTCCGCCTCACCGCCCAGGCCCTCGGCGTCGACTGGCCCCACCACACCTCGTACGCGGCGCTGCTCCGCACCCTGGACCCGCACAACGCCGGCCACGCAGCCTTCCTCCAGGAGTGCACCGCCCTGCTCCGCGGCGCCGGCTACACGGTCTTCGACGGCACCGCCCCACCGTCCACCGCCGCCGTGCACGCCGCGGTCGCCGCCCCGTACGCCCACGCCACCGCGCCGCTGCGCCGGCTCGTCGACCGCTACACCTCCGAGCTGTGCCTGGCCGCCGCGGTCGGCCGCACCCCACCCGGCTGGGTCCGCGCCGCCCTGCCCGCCCTCCCGCACCAGATGGAGACCGGCACCCAGCGCGCCAACCGCGTCGAGCGGGCCTGCGTCGACCTCGTCGAGGCGGCCCTGCTGCGCGACCGGGTCGGCGAGACCTTCGAAGCCCTGGTCGTCGACCGCCACGAGGACGACCCCACCCAGGGCACCGTCCACCTCTGCGAACCGGCCGTCATCGGCCCCGTCCAGGCCGCCCCCGGCGGCCCCGCGCTGCCCCTCGGCCACCGCATCCGGGTCCGCCTGGCCGGCGCCGAACCGGGCCGCGAACCAGTCCGCTTCACCCCGGTGTGACCGGCTCCCCGCGCCCCACCACTGCCCGTACGGCCGCCACCGCGCCCCGCGCATCATCCACGTGGAACCGCACCGTCCGCACCATCTCCCGCCGCCCCAGCAGCCGCACCGCGACCACCGGTTCGACCAGCTCCAGCGTCACCGAGGTCTGCCCCGCCACGGCCAGCTCCAGCACCTTGCCGTCCTTGTGACCGTCGCTTCGGCCGTTCCCCGGCCCGGACCGCAGGTCGTAGCGGACCGACGCGATCAGCTCCACCGGTATCCGCAACTCCGACCGGGCACCGTCCCGCAGCAGCAGGCCGTCCGCGCCCAGCACATGCGGCCGGACCACCGCCGCGGACTGGAGCCCCAGCACCACCAGCACCGTGTAGACGTCGGCGACCAGTGCCACCGCATGCAGCGCCGGCTGGTCCCGGAGCAGCAGACTCACCGCGACGGTCTCCACCACGCACACGAACGTCAGCCCGTACGCAAAGGCCGCCTGCGCCCCCGCGTACGGCAACGCCCGCGCCCCCTCCGACACCCCCACCCGGCGCCGCGCCACCCACCACACCAGGCTCGCCAGCCACCGCCCCTCGTACGCGGCCAGCCGCCGCACCCGCGCCCCGAACCCGCTCACCGTGCCCCCTCCGCCACCAGCCGCAGCGCCGCCGCCTGGGCCGGCGCCAGCTCGGCCACCATGAGCTCCGTCCAGAACTCCGCTCCCGGCGCCGCCGCGGGCCCGGCCCCCGCAGCGATCGCCGCCACGGCCTCCGCCGGCACGCAGTCCACGATCGCCCGCGCCGCCTCCGCCACCCGCGGATCGTCCACCGCCGCCCCCGCCAACCCGTCCATCAGCCCGTACATCGCGTACGCCCGCTCCATCGAGCCCGGCGCCGCGAACATCTCCCGCAGCGCCGCCGCCATCGCCCCCTGAGCCCGACCGTCACCGGACGCGTCCAGCAGGGCCAACATCTCCCGCTCCCGTACCGCCATCGCCGGTTCCGGCTCCGCCAGCGTCGCCGACGCACGCGCCATCTCCGCGAACAGTTCGGCCAGTTGCTCCGACACCGGCCCCTCCTCCGGCAGCCCGGCCGGCTCCTCGGAACGCCGCAGCACCTCCGCCAACCGCGTCCGCCGGGCCCGCAGCTCCTCCTCCTGCCGCGCCAGATCCGCGTCCAGCTCCGTCAGCACCTCCCGCAGTTCCCGGCCGGCGTCGTCGGCCAGCACGTCCCGGACCTCCTCCAACCCGAGCCCCAGCTCCGTCAGCCGCCGCACCCGCGCCAACGCGACCGCGTCCCGCAGCCCGTACTCCCGGTAGCCATTGGCCCGCCGGACCGGCTCCGGCAGCAGCCCCAGGTGGTGGTAGTGCCGTATGGTCCGCGTGCTGACGCCGGCCAGCCCGGCGAGTTCCCCGATACGCATGGACCCAGTAGAAACGTTGCCGCAACGGCAAGGTCAAGCCGCCGGAATCCGCCAGGTAGCATGGTCGACACGGCGGACGAGCCGGCCGGGCGGCCGCGTGGGGATCCCAGATCCCCCCGAGGAACGTCCGGGCTCCACAGGGCAGGGTGGTGGCTAACGGCCACCCGGGGTGACCCGCGGGACAGTGCCACAGAAAGCAAACCGCCCGGGCCGCACGGCCCAGGTAAGGGTGAAACGGTGGTGTAAGAGACCACCAGTGCCCAGGGTGACCTGGGCAGCTAGGTAAACCCCACCCGGAGCAAGGTCAAGAGGGGCCATCGGCTGATGGCCCTGCGCGGACGTTCGAGGGCTGCCCGCCCGAGTCCGCGGGTAGACCGCACGAGGCTGTCGGCAACGGCAGCCCTAGATGGATGGCCGCCTCCCGGCCGACCGCAAGGTCGCCCGGAGACAGAACCCGGCGTACAGGCCGACTCGTCCGCCCGCTAGCTACTTGCCCTCTGGTCTGGCGAATTTCCAGATCAGAGGGCCTTTTACGCTCCGCCGGCCGGTGATCGCCCGTTCACTGTTTGTGGCTGTTTCCGCGTGCTTCCAGGTGCCGGGTGGCGATCCTGTGGCGGTGATGGGCTCCGAAACGGCCCCCCGCCCGCCGAGGAAGTGGCGGAGGGCGGGGAGGGTACGACAAGGCCCCGTTCACGCGCTGTCAGGGCAGCGTGCGAACGGGGCCAGTCGTTCATGCGTTTTCGGCCTTCAGCGGCTCACTTCTTGTCTCCGTCGCTGGGCTGGGGTGCGGGGTCGCGCGGTGCCTCCGGGGGCATGGGTCCGCCGTCGTGCTTCCCGCCGTCCGCTTCCGCGACGACCACGAGGTCCGCCGGGTGCCGGAACGGGACTCCGCGCCAGCCGTCGGCGTCGGGGATGCGCGTGTCGTACGTCTCGACTGCGAGAGCGCTCATCCGTCTACCTCCTCTTTCGTGAGGGGCCGTGCCGCCGTACCGTCGAAGGCACGGCCCGAAGGTCCGCAGGCGTGCCTGCGGTTGGGTCACCCGCCCCGGCTGCTCGACTGTCCAGGTTTCCGCCGCCGGGGCGGGGGTCTCATGTGCCGGTCATCTGGGTGCAGGTGTGGCAGACCCACAGGCCGGGTGTTTCCTCTGTCATTGGGTGCCCGTGTCGGCAGAGCACCTATTGACGGCCGTTTGTGCGGCAGGTTGCGCACGGGTAGGAGCATGCAGGTACCGGCTGGCCCTGGGGAATCGCTGTGGTGCCGGAGCGGCCCCACAGGGGGCTGACGTCCGTGGCTGACCTGTCGTCGCGGTCGGCCGGGTCGGGGCGGGTCACGGCGTCTCCCGGTGTCCGTTGTGGTGGTTCCGGATTCCCCGGGCGGCGTTGCAGGCGGATTTCCAGTCGCCAGCCTTTGCCGCCTGGTCTCGGTTCGTCGCTCGGGTGGTGCAGGCGGCGCAGCCGGGGGCGGGCGTTCCCTCCAGGAGCCAGGGCTCCAGGGTCAGTTCGATGGGTTCGGCGCTGTACCGGCTCGGGGTCGTCATGCCATCTCCGCGGGTTCCTCGCGTCGTTTGGGTGCCGACCACGCTAAGGATGGTGCTGTGAGCCCGGCCACTTTGTTGCAGTCTGTTGCAGGTGAGTTACCCGAGGGAGTCAAGGGCGCCAGTGATCAGCGTTCTTGCTTCGGCTCCGTAAACGGCCATTCCGCGTAGGCGTTCGAAGGCTCGGAGGTACAGCGTCACTTCGCTGGGCGTTGTCACCGTGACCTTGGCCGCCAGGAGTTCGACATGAACGCGGTTGTCGTCGAACACCGTGAACGTTTCCGTGCCCCACATGTCCCGGCGGGCCGACCTTGTGATGATCCCCAGGGAGACGGCCGGGTACGACATGGCGGTGAGCAGGTAGCCGAGTTGGGCAGCCATTTCGGCGTCGTCGGCGATGCGGTGGTAGAGGGCGTCCTCTTCCACGACGAGGACGACGCGGTGGTGTCCGTCGCGGATGATGTTCGAGCGGTCAACGCGGGCTGCTGCGGCGCGTGCTGAGTCGTCGGGGAGGCTCCGGAAGTCCGCGATGGTGGCGAGTAGGGCTCTGGCGTAGCCCTCTGTTTGCAGGAGTCCGGGCATGAGCCGGGAGCAGTAGATGCGGAACAGGCTGGTGCGCTGGTACAGGGGAACGCTGGCTTCTTGGACGCGTCGTAGGCCGGTGCGTTGCCGGCGTCGCCATTCGACGTACATCGAGTCAGCCGAGCGTGACGCCGCGATGAGGTCCTGGGCGTGGTCGGCGGCGTTGCAGGCCCGACACCAGACGGTGATGTCGGCCTGGGATGGCATGGTCTTGGCGTTCTCGATGCGCGAGGTTTTCGCCTTGTGCCAGCCACACCGGTCAGCCAGTTCTTGGGTCGTCAGCTCTGCGTCCAGGCGTAGTTCCTTCAGCCGCTCCGCGACGGATTCGCGTGCGGCCTGAGCGCTGGAGGAAGAGGACGACACGTTCTGACTGACTCGGTGCGTAGGGGGCTAGACCTGGTACTCCTCATGCGGGATGCCGTGCTCCCACAAGGCTTCGAAGACTTCGTTCAGGAACTTGACGGTGGCCGGTGCTGAGCTGAATTCGTCCTCCACGAGTGAGCCGTCTCCGGCGAAGTGGTGGACACGGGCTAGCCGGTCGTCAAACAGCCAGTAGTCGTTGGCGGGTACGGCCAGGTTTGTGGCGCGGCGGCGGGGGAGCCAGCGGACCAGTTCGCCGGCCTCCACGTTGGCGCGGGTGACGTAGTGCTCCCAGCGGATGTACTCCGACACAGGTTCGCTCACGACCCGGAGTCGGCGGATCACGACTCCCCGGGCGACGGCGGCGGCGATGTGGCTGTGGAAGGGACGCCACCACGACGTGCGGTCGTCCCAATTGACGCGTTCGCCTTGTCGCCAGGCTGCGAATCGCTCGTTGTCGAAGTACGTGTCACGCGCTTCAAGGTGCACGGCGGAGCGTTCGGTGTCCTTGATGATCTCAGCGAATGTCGGATTCGCCTGCTGCGCGTTCTGCGGCATCGCATGCCTTCCGGAGCTGCGGCACCATGCGTGCCGGGATACGGATCACAGCCTCAGTGTCCGGGATGGACCCGAAGTTCAAGCACTCCGCCCGGGTGGAGTCATCGCTCCTCCAGCCTTGGAGGACAAGGTCCGCGGTTGTCTCGTCCACCCAAGCGGAGGGGCAGTGATCGTCGTCCGAGTCGGGGTCTTTGCCGAAGAACAGTAGTGACATGGTCTTCTCCCGTTCGAGCGGGTTGCGGCTTGTTGCACGACGATTGCCCTACCGGGGGAGGCCGTCAAGGGGCGGACTCACGTCAGTACAGAAACGACAGGTGCCCCGCACTCGTCGCAGGGGGACGTGGACCGCTCCCCTGCCGGAGTCTCACTGAAAGAGAGACCTCGTGATTGGGCATCCGGCAAGGGAGCGGTGTTCGTGGTGGGGCCGCCTGACCCGACTCCCCAGTTCTCGCAGGCGACCCCGCGCTCCGATCCTTCCGCACCTGAAGGATGTGTGGAGCGGTTCCCGGCCATGGCCGGGCCCGTTCGGATGCTGCTCGCTTCACCCGGACGGGGCTGGTGGGTCTCGGCGTTAGCCGAGTAGGGGAATGGCCTCCAGCAGCTCGATGCCGCCGCTGGCCTTCAGCGTCCGCAGGGCGGACAGGGTGCGCGCGGCCGTGTGGGGCTGGGCGTGGTCGGCGAGCTGGCCCGCCGGGATGAACGCGTGGGCGCTGAACTCGTCTTCCTTCAGGCGGAAGTGGGTGTTGTTGGGGAGTTCGCCGCAGTCCACGACCAGGTTGTACCCCTCCACGGAATCGGGGCTGGCCGGCATGTAGTACAGGGCCAGGACAAGGCCGGGGTGGGCTTCCAGGCCGGTTTCCTCGAACACCTTGCGGCGGAGGGCGTGGGTCGGTGGCTCGCCTCCGACGGCGCAGCCACCGGGCAGCGACCACGGCTGGTGCTCCCGGTCGCGCTTTCGCAGGAGCAGGGGGCGGCCGTCGGCGTTACGGAAGAGTCCAGGAGGCCGATGCGGCGGCCATCGGGGTGGAGGAACTGGTCCGTCATGCTGCGGCCCCCTGCTCCTGGTGCTCCAGTTCCTGGCGTTCGGCGGGCGTTGCGGGCATGCACCAGGAGGTGAGGGCGTCCCACGGGGCGTGGCCTGGGTTGGTGATCACGAGGCAGTCCCCGTTGATGGTGGTGATGCGGCCGATGTGGCCTCGGGTGGTATCCAGCACGACTTCTTGTTCAACGAAGCGCATGGCGTCTTCCCTGTGGTGGTGGGGCCCGCCCCGGCAGTGACGTCGCCCACGCGGTGCCGGGGCGGGGGTTGGTGGCCGCCCAGGCCGGGCTGGGATGGGCCTGGGCGGCGTGGGAGCCCACCTGACGTGGCCTGCCCGACCGAACCGGTCAGGTGGACTCCGTGCTCCCCGGTGTCTCCGGCGGTAGGAGACCGGGAGCCCACGGGCGGGAGTGTGGGCTCAACTGTGGGGAGCGTGCCCGGCGGCGATCAGTCCGCCGGGGATCTTCAGGGCCGCCGATGGCGACCGTGGAAGGTGGTTTGCTGCGGGACCAATTCGGGGGGCCGCACGATTCGCGGAGCTACCTTGGCGGGCGGGCCGGGACCGCGGACGACCAAGGTTGCTCCGTGCTGTTCGCAGGTCCACACCGTGGCCGATTCCTGGGTCATGTCGTGCCAACCGAAGGGGCAAGGGACGGGGTTCGAGTCGTCGTCGGTCACCGTCGTCTCCTGTGCGGTTCCCGGCTGGTCAGTGAGCAGACGGGCTAGTAGGCGCTGCACGGTCGCCCCCGGCCGTCCGATTTCTTACCCCCGTTCGGGCCCTCCGACTGCTCGTTCCTCTTGCCGTTCTTCTGGCTCACGTCGTCCGGCCGGCCGCTCACTGGCGCGCCGCCTTCAGGCAACGGGTCAGGCGAGCGGTCTGGCTCGGGGTGAGCTGCGGCGGGGCGACGCGGTGGAGGCGAATCCCGTCCTCCCACTCCGTCACCTTCACAGTGCTCGGGTCCGTCTTGATGCCGATCGCCTTCAGGGCGTCGTCGAACTGCGTGCCCGCGTCGGCGCACGCCTGGTAGGGCGTGCGGGCAGGACTGGTCATGGGCCCTCCTTGCCTCTCCGTAGCGCTTCCACTACCAGGAGCACTCAGCGTGTCCTAGAGTCGCGATGTCTTCAACGTTCTAGAAACGGAGGGCACATTGGTAAACCGCAAGGAGCTAACCCCGGACGCCTCGCCCCAAGCGGCCTACGGCGCACGTTTGCGCAGCGCACGGGAGACGCGCGGATGGAAGCAAGACGAGTTAGCTGATCGGGTGGGCTACTCGGGAAGGCATATTTCGGCAGTCGAAACGGGCCGCAAGCCGCCAACTCGTCGTTTTTCGCTGAGCGTTGACAAAGCTTTTGGGCTTACCGGAACCGCCGAGTCGTTCGAACGCGCGTGGGGGGAGATCCGGAACGGCAGTCTGCTGGAGGGCTTCCCTGAGTACGTGGGCTACGAGGCTCGCGCAGCAGAGATCCGGCTGTTTGAGTCTGGCTTGGTCCCAGGTCCGCTCCAGACGCCGGCGTATGCACAGGCGCTAGCCGATAGCGGCGTCAAGCGGGGAGTTATTACACGCGAACAAGCTGAGGAACGAGTCTCGTTCCTCATGAGACGTCAGGCCGCACTAGCACGACGTGAACCACCCTTGGTTATTGCGGTGTTGGACGAGAGTTGCGTCCTTCGCCCCATCGGCGGCGCATCTGTGATGGACGAGCAGTTAGAGCGACTGGTGGAGTTCGCAGAGCAACCGAACACCATGCTCCAGATCGCTCCCTATGCCCTCGGTGAGCACCGTACCCTCGACCGGTTGGTGAACCTGCTGACGCTGCCAGACCGGTCAGTGGTCTCTTACGTGGAGTCGCAAACTCAGGGGCAATTGGACCGGGCGCTGGCTTCCGTACTGCCTCTGGTGAGGGCCTACCATCAGCTACAGGCCGTTTCTCTGTCGCAGACAGCGTCTGTAGAGATGATCCACCAGTTACGAAGAGGTACGCCGTGATGACTGAGCCCGGGACCCTGCACTGGGTCAAATCCTCCTACAGCAACAACGGCGGCTCCTGTGTCGAGTGGGCCCCGGCGTACGCGACGGCCACTGGCGTGGTCCCCGTCCGTGACAGCAAGGACCCGCACGGTCCGCAGCTCGCGCTGACCCGAGAGGCGTTCGTCGGCCTTGTCGAGTTCGCCAAGTCGCACGGTTGATCTATCCCGCCACACGCTCACAAAGGCCAGAACGGCCCCCTCCACGATGGTGAAGGGGGCCGTTTCCTATCGGGTGGCGAGGTAGGCGGCCACCTTCAGCACGTCGTCCAGGCTGGCCGCCGGGCCGGCCAGCTCGTGCCCCGCCGGTCAGGCTGCCCACCGTTGTCCGCGCCACTGGTCGGCTCGTCATCGAGTTGTACGACCGCGATCTGCTCGGCGACCCTCTGCCTCCGCCGGGAGGCATCGTCGACGAGGCCGTCTCCTGAAAACCGTCACCCGCCACCCGCCACATCGATCCGATCACGCAGGACCGAGGCGTCGGTGGCCGGTGCGTGCGGAACTGGGCACGGTGCGAATGCCTCGTCCAACAGGGCCCGTTGTCACGTGGCGTGCGCGGGACTGCCCACGGGTGTCCGGGCCGGGCCGTGGAAGACCTGTCGATCGTGCCACTCGCGGTGTGGTGTCGCGATCTTGGGGGCGTCCGGTTGCGGGCCGATGACCGGTCGGTCGGCGAGGGCGAGCACGTGCTGTCGGCTGGCCTCGCTGCGGCCGACGAAACGTTGGGAGACCCGGATGCGGTGGTTCTCCCCGAGGCCCAGGACCCCCTTGTCGAAGAGCTTGTGGTGCAGCGAGCACAGGCACAGGCCGTTGTCGACCTCGTCCGGCCCGTCGTGGGACCACCAGCGTACGTGTGCGGCCTCCAGCCCGACCGTGCTTGCGCCGAGCGCCCCGTCGTATCCGCAGAACGCACACTGGAACTCGTAGGCGGTGAGTATGAGTTCACGCAGCCGTCGATCACGTTGCCGTCGGGCCGCGGCGTCCGCACCGTGCACGGACTCGGTTTCGGCGAGCTCCAGGTCGAGACCCACGGCTTCGCACAGATCCCTGTGCAGGGACGGCGGGAAGTGAGTGTCCAGCAGCACTCTGGTGAGCCGGCTCAGCAGTGACGACTCCTTGGCGAGCGCGGCTCGTAAGCCGGGCGCGAGCCGCCCGGTGGCTCCGCTGGAACGCAGGAGCCCGACTCCACTTCCGGGGCTCCCCGGCCCCTGGTCGGTCCTGACCTCCCACACGCCGTCACTGACCAGGTGATGGAAGGGGTATGCGGGCGTCGTCGGGTGCGTTGGCCCGTACTCGGTCAGCAACCGCTTGAGTTCCTCCTCGACCGCGCTGTAGCGCAGTTCGCCGCCGGAGTCCCGCTGATAGCTACCGAGCGCGTACAGCAGCAACAACGGCTTGTGCGGCGCCCGGACGCCGTTGTTCGTCCACCGCCTCAGCTTCGCCACCCGATCAAGCCAATCCATAAGCCGCAAGGGTAGTTCTCCCTACGGGCGTCGCATCATGCGTGGTTGAGCAGCAGAGGAAGGAAGCTGGGAACCACGCGTCATGCGCAGGGGGACACGGCGGGCGGGCCGTTGTGGCGGATGAGCGGCTGGGAAAGGTGCTCGCGGTCTGTCGGCCAGGTCTCGCGAGCGCCGCACCGCTGAATGTGCGGGTTGGCGCGGGGCGGGCCAGGGCTGATGAACGTCCGCGTGACTTGATCACATCACGTGTCACAGCACGCTTCCCGTCACGCTTCCCGTCACGCCTCACGTCGCGCCTTGATCCGACCTGTCGGCATCGCGGTATGTCCCTGCGAGGGTGGCAGCGGGCCCGTCTCGAAGAGCTTCCGGGCGGCGGGCGGGCGTTGGACCCGACGGTCGTGCTGAGAGCGTCTGCCGCCAGTGCTCGGCCGCCTGGGCCATGTCGTGGGTGAGGTGCTGGAAGAACTGACTTGTCGTGCGCAGCCGGGGTCCGGCCGGCGTGGTGTCGCCGAACAGTTCGGCTCCCTGCTGGGTGAGGTCCGCCCACCTGGCCATCGACTGGGTACTGGCCTGCCAGGCGTGGTACCCGGGGTGGTCGTCGATCACGTACCGCTGTCGCCGGCCTTCTCGTTCGCGCCTGACCAGACCCCGCTGCTCAAGCCAGCCGACTGCCTTGGAGATGGATGCCGGGCTGACCTGTAGCCGGGCGACGAGCTCGGCGGCGCCGATGCTGCCGGTGTCACTGGTGAACAGGCACGTCAGGACCTTGGCCATCATCGCCGGGACCCCGGTCTGGATCATCATCTCGGCGAAGCTGTCCTCGAACTCGCGCTGTGCCTGCGGGTCACGCCCGCCGGTGCCCGCGGCGGGCGGTGTGGCGGGGTGTGGCTTGCGGCGACGGGCCCGCCACTTGGTGGCCTGCTGCGCCTGGTTCGCCCGATAGCCGCGGGCCCCACCGTTACGCGCGACCTCGCGGCTGATGGTCGACCCGGGCCGCCCCAGCCGGCGCGCGATCTCGGCGCAGCCGAGCCCTGCGGCCAGCCCGGCCGCGACACGCTGTCGCTCCTCGTAGGTCAGACGATCTCCCGGCATCCTGCCCTCCCGTTTCGCCGTCTCGTACTGCTGGCACGAGCCAGTGCATTCAGCCGCAATGTCATTGCATCGAAGTTACCGCTCCCACCTGCTTCAACACGGGATTCGACTGGCATCCATGCGAAATGAAGTCCTAGCTTTTCGCACATCGCAAACGAAGCGAGTGGAAGGAACAGCCCGACATGATCGCAGTACTACCGACCCAGCGGCCGGCCGACCGGCCGTTCGACCCGCCCGAGGGACTGGCCGAGCTGCGCGCGCAGCGTCCACTGACTCGGCTGAGCTACCCGGACGGGCATGTGGGGTGGCTGGTGACCAGCCACGCCCTCGTGCGCGAGGTGCTGGCCGATCCGCGGTTCAGCGCCAGGGCCGAGCTGAGGCATCTGCCGTTTCCCGGCGCATCCGGTGGCAACCAGCCCGCACCACCGGGAATCTTCACGGCCATGGACGCCCCGGAGCACACCCGCTACCGTCGCCTGCTCACCGGCCAGTTCACCGTCCGCCGCATGCGCCGGCTCACGGAACAGATCGAGGTCATCACGGCCGGACACCTCGATGCGATGGAGCGGCACGGCGGCCCGGTGGACCTGATGGACGTCTTGGCGCAACCGGTCCCGGCGCAGGTGATCTGCGAACTGCTCGGTGTGCCCTACGCGGACCGGGCGCGCTTCCAGGGGCACGCACTGGACCTGTTCCGCCTGGACGCCTCGCCGGAGCGGAGGGCGGCGGCCTACGCGGCGGTGCAGGAGTTCCTCCGCGAGCTGCTGGCGGCCAAACGTGCCGAGCCGACCGAAGACCTGCTCAGCGGCCTGACCGCCACCGATCTCAGCGACGAGGAGCTGGTCAATATCGGCTTCGTACTGCTCGGCGCCGGCCTGGACACGACTGCCAACATGATCGCGCTGGGTACCTTCGCCCTGCTGGCCCACCCCGACCAGTTCGCCGCCCTGCGCGCGGAGCCCGGCATCGCCGCCCAGGCGGTCGAGGAGCTGCTCCGCTACCTGAGCATCATCCCGGGCACCGTGCGTACGGCGCTGGCGGACGTCGAGCTGCAGGGCCAGCGGATCAAAGCCGGCGAGTCGGTCACCGTCTCGGTCCCCGCGGCCAACCGCGACCCCGCACGCTTCGCCGATCCCGACACCCTCGACCTGCTCCGCCCGGCCAGCGGACATGTGGCCTTCGGCCACGGCGTCCATCAGTGCCTCGGCCAGCAACTCGCCCGCGTGGAGCTGCAGGTGGTACTTCCCGCGCTGCTCACCAGGTTCCCGACGCTGCGCCTGGCGCTCCCGGCCGAGGACGTGGCCATGCGCACCGACACGCTCATCTACGGCGTGCACGAGCTGCCCGTCGCCTGGCAGGTGTAGGCGGATGGCAGCGAAGGTATGCCTGGTCACCGGGGCGTCCTCGGGGATCGGCCGAGCCACCGCGCTGACGCTCTTGCGCGCCGGCCACACGGTGTACGGCGCCGCGCGGCGCGTACACAAGATGGACGACCTCCGCGGCGCCGGTGGCCACGTCCTGGAGATGGAGGCACGCAACGAGGAGGATCTCGGCCGGGTCGTCGCCACCGTCCTGGACGAGCAACAGCGCATCGATGTCCTGGTCAACAACGCCGGAACCGTCTTGCACGGCGCGATCGAGGACGTGCCGCTGGACCGGGCGCGCGACCAGCTGGAGGTCAACCTCTTCGCGCCGGCCAGGCTGGCCCAACTCGTCCTGCCGCACATGCGCGACCAGGGCTCCGGCACGATCGTCAACGTCTCGTCGATCGGCGGCGAGATCGCGCTGCCGCTCGGTGCCTGGTACTACGCGTCCAAGCACGCACTCGAAGCCTTTTCCGACACCCTCCGCATGGAGGTCGAGCCGTTCGGCATCGACGTTGTGATCATCCAGCCCGGCATCATCAAGACCGAGTTCGAAGACCGGACGGCCGCACAACTGAAAGAGATCTCCGGCAACGGCGCCTACCGGCAGATGGCCGAGGCGATGGCACGGCGCGGCGAGACCGGGCTCAGCGAAGGCTCCGATCCCGGCGTCGTCGCGGACGCCATCCGGCAGGCCGTCGAGTCCGACCGCCCGGACACCCGCTACGCCGTCGGCTGGCTCGCCGACAAGCTCCTGCAGCTCAACAGGTCACTGCCGGACCGCGAGTTCGACGTACTGGCCACCCGCTCGCTCAAAGCGGACAACCGGTGAATCACCGTCGGCGCCGCGTAGCGCCCGCCCTCCGCCCGCCGGACCTGGTCGACCCGACTTCACCGGCTCCTCGGGCAACTCCCTCAGGCCCCCGACATGCTCCGGTACGTCACGAACAGGAACCAGAGCACTGGGATCAACGCCCCAAGGACAGCAGGCCGTCGATACAACGGTGTCCCGGGATCCAGCTGGGGCCCGGGCTGTCCCGGGATCGGTGCCTGGAGTTTGTTCAGCTTGATCCGGACAACGAGGTTCCAGATGAGGGTGAAGGGGGTGAAGAGGAAGAGGGAGAACGGGCTCCACCATCCCTGCCAGAGCGTGCTGCCTGTCATTTCGCGGCACAGGGCGACGCCGCAATTCCGGCAGAAAGGGCCCGTCATGCGCAGGAACCGCATGACGATCAGAATGCCCTGATGCCCACGCACGGTGACGTTCATGGCCGGCACGGCACCGCACAGTCGACAGCCGGCATGGTGCGGTTGCGGAGCCTGCGGAAACGGTGCCGGGTGGCCCTGGTTCCAGGCGGGCGCGGGGTGCTGATGCTGGTCCCAGGCAGCAGGTTGCTGGGGTTGTGCCTGGTCCCAGGCAGCAGGGTGTTGGGGCTGAGCCTGGTCCCAGGCAGCGGGGTGTTGGGGCTGAGCCTGGCCCCAGGCAGCGGGGTGTTGGGGTTGTGCCTGGCCCCAGGCGGCGGGCTGGCCGGGCTGCGGGTGCGGCGGCTGGTACGGCTGGCCGGGCTGCGGCTGAGGAGCTTGGAACGGCGCAGGCTGTGGTTGCGGCGGAGTCGCCACGAATGTCCCCCGAGTGTCAATCAACGCAAACAGAAAGCGCGTGCTCGCCGTCGGACGGCAGGCACGCTGGCCCTGTCTACCACAGGGGGGAAGCAACGGAAAAAGTCACGACGCCGTCGCTGGCAGGCGGGTAACGCCAACACTTTTCTCCCCGCACTTAGTTGAGAGCCGTGCGCCGGTTCGGGGGATGAGAGGCTACTTCGTGGGGGCCGCCGGGTCGTCGTCGATAGCGGATCCGGACAGCACGTTCAGCCGCCCGCTGGGGGTGTCGTTTCCACAGCGTTTGGCCAGGCGCTCGACCGGCTGCGAAGATCGACGACCATGAATGGTTGGATACTGGCCTCGTCGCTGCTGAAGATGGCATTCGGGCCTTCGGCCAAGCGGCGCTTCCCCGCACCGTTGACGGTCCACCAGCGGTGGATGGTCTCCCTGGACGCGATCCTGGCAGAGCGGATGTGGGGGCACAGTCACCTGATGCTCTATCCCCTCAAGAGGATCAACCCCACGAACTGCAAGGTGAGCTTGCAGCAGAGCTGGGGCGTCACCTCGCCGGAATCCCTTCACGCGACATTGCACCAGCTGGCCACCCAGGGCCATCGCACACAGATGGCACCCGTCCTTGGGCGCCCCCCGGTGGCCTGGGACTTCGGCCGCTACGTCACCGTCGTCAAGCTGGGCTTCGGCGCCGGCTACGTCGACGAACCGGGCGCCTGGCGACTCCTGGGCAATGCGGTGGCTCCCGCAGCACAGACTTACCAATCCTGGAACGCGTTCGCCGACGACTTCATTGCGGGCCGCGCGCTGTGGATGCAGAATGCCGGCGCCGAATGGACCGGCTCCCAGGACGACACCGTACAAGCCGCGCAGCGCCTGCTGGATCCCGGCAATTCCAACAGCCCCTGGCACCAAGTCCCCTGGGTATCCATCTACCAGCCTGACCGGTCCTGACCGGCCCTGATGGGTCACAGTGACGGCGATCGGAAAAGGGCTGCGGAAGTGGTGCGCGGCGGCGGGGTTGGTGGCACCGGAAGGCGCGAGGAAAGGCCGGCGGCCGATGTACGGGCCTACGGGTGCACCCCCTCTGTGGCCCGCTCCCCGGCGTACGGGCCGACCCGTCCGCCCCCTGCCTGCCCTCCGCGCCGTGCCGGTGCTGATCGGGCGTGTCCGGGTGCGCAGCTCATCGTTCTCATCACACAAGCACATCTCCATTCATCGAGGAGCCTTGATGCGACGAGTTCTGACGGCAGTGGGCATGGCCGCGGCCGCGATGACGCTGGGGTCGGCTGCCGGCGCCCACGCCGCCGACGTACCGAAGACCCCCGACCTGGGCGGGCTGACCAACGTGGACCCCGGCAGCGTGGGGGACACGGTGGGTGGAGCCGCACAGACGGCGACGCAGGTCGCCGGTGGGGCCCAGGGGAAGGTCGTCAACAAGGTGGTGCCCGCGGAGACCCAGGCGGTCGGCGGGGCCGCGGCGAAGGTGACGCCGCCGGCGGCGCAGGCGGCCGGTGCGACCGCTGGTGCGGCCGGGGAGCTGTTGGGCGACACGGCGCAGGCGGTCACCGCCGACGGCGGACTGCTCGGTGGGATGCCGACCGACGCACTGCCCGGGAAGGGCCTGGCCGACGCCGTGTCGGCCAAGGCGCTGACGGACACGCTGTCCGGGAAGGCGGTGACCGGCGCGCTGCCCGCGCAGGGGGCGCCGGCCGCGGCCCAGTCCCCGCTCAAGGGCCTGCCCGGTCTGGGCTGACGGCGGTCCCCGCCCGGCGTCCGCGTCGCGCGGGTGCCGCCCCGGCCCCACTCCGCCCCCGCCTGCTCAGGGGGTCGGAGTGGGGCTTTTTCCGTGTGCGACGGAGCGTTTGAGGTCGGCGTGGCGCGGGGGAGGCCCTGGGGCAGGCGGGGCGTACGAGGTGACACCGGCGGGCGGTCAGGATGTCGCTCTGGATGCGCTTTTCGCTGCGCTGATTCCCTTCCCAAACTCGCCAGTTCGGGGAATACAGGGGCGAGTACGGCGCGGGCTACTGTTGCGCCGCTTTCGAATAATCGGGAGAAGTCAGGAATATCCGTGCGCCGTTGGGCGCGGAGAAGGATGGGCTGATGGGGAAGCTGACGCGGATCGCGCTGGTGGGGCTGTGCGTGCTGAGCGCGGGAATGGTGGCGGCGCCGGCCGCCTCGGCCCAGGGGCAGGGGTGCCGTTACTACTACACCAGTTGGGGGCGCGGTCCGCACGGTGAGACCACCGGGTTCGGCGAGTACGCCGAGGGCGACCGGGATCCGGAGGGCCGGATCTGCCAGAACGGCTGGTGGGTCGACCCGAACGAGGGGAACGGCGGCGACTATTGGGGCTGAGCGTCGTTGATGGTCGGGCCCGTCGGGCGTCCTTCGAGGGCGTGCGGCGGGCCCGTTGCTTGCTGCGAGCGGGCGTCACGGGCGCCGCCGGGCAGTACCCTCGTGGCTTCCCGGGCAGTCACACGAGGGGGCGCCGAGGTGCTGAAGCACTACTACCGGCTGGTGTATTGGAAGAGACGGATCGGGCGGGCGCTGGGGTGGCACCGCCGTCCGGCGACCGGGCGGGGTCCGGGTGTCGGTCCGGGGGGTCGTGCGGCGAACCGCGGGCCCGGACGGCGGTCCGGGCGGGTGCGTCAACTGCTGGTGCGGGCCCGGCCGTTGTTGATCTTCATGATGCTGGTGTTGATCGCGGTGGTGGCGTCGGCGCTGCTCGGGTGGCGGGACGACACCTTCGGGGCGGGGCACCGGGAGGGCGGCGCGACCGTCCAGCCGTCGGGGGGTGCCGGACGGGGGGCGATCTCGGTGTCCTGCGAGCCGCGGGGCGCGGTGTGCGCGGCGCCGGGAGGGGGCGCCCCGGGCGCCGGGTGAGCCGGGGCCCGGGCGTCCCGGTGCGCTAGGCACCCGTATGCGGCCCACGGCCCACGCCCCGCGGCCCACCGCCCGAGGTCCACGCCTGCGCCCCACGGCTCACCGCCCACGCCCCACGCCCCAGGAAGCGTCGAGGGCAGCGGGACCGCGGCAGGGAGGGCGATGCTGGGTGGCGGATCGGAGTCGCAACGGTGCCACCGGGGGTGGTGGGCGGCAGGAGTGCCGCGTGGGTGGTGGGGCGGTCGGGCGGTCGGGCCGCGGTGTGGAGCTGGTGTGAGGGGCCGGCGGCCGGGGGAGGGAGGGGCGGGGCCGTGGTCCCGCCCGCGGTCTCAGGCGTCCGTCGACGTGATCTGGGTGGCGGTCCCGCTGACGTGCGAGCGCGGGTCGCCGGACCGCAGGTCGACGGTCAGCAGGCCCGGGCGGCCCAGGTCGTGCCCCTGGTGGAGGGTGAGCGTCGTCGGTGCGGTGACCAGTCCCAGGGCGCGGGTGTACGCGCCGAAGGCGGCGGCCGCGGCGCCGGTCGCCGGGTCCTCCACCACGCCGCCGACCGGGAACGGGTCGCGGACGTGGAAGACCGTGTCGCTCTCCCGCCAGACCAACTGAAGGGTCGTCAGGTCCAGGCGGTGCATCAGGGCGGCCAGCCGGTCGAAGTCGTAGTCGAGCTTGGCCAGTCGCGTGCGGGTGGCGGCGCCGAGGACCAGGTGGCGGTTGCCGGCGTAGGCGATCCGGGGCGGCAGGGCCGGGTCGAGGTCGGCGGCCGGCCAGTCCAGGGCGGCCAGCGCCTCGTCGAGGTCGGCCGGGTCGACCGGCTTGATGTGCGGTTCGACGCTGGTCAGGGTGGCCCGCAGGGCCCCGTCGTGCTGGGCGACGGTCACCGGGACCGGGCCCGCCTGGGTGGCGAAGAGCAGGTCGCCGGGGCCGTGCCGCTCGGCGAACGCGACCGCGGTGGCGACCGTGGCGTGGCCGCAGAAGGCGACCTCGGCGAGCGGGCTGAAGTACCGGATGGTGAACGCCCGGCCGGGCGCGCCCAGCCCCTCGGGCGGCGCGGTGAGGAACGCGGTCTCGGAGTAGCCCAGTTCGGCGGCGATGGCGAGCTGCGCGGCGTCGTCCAGACCGGTGGCGTCCAGGACGACGCCGGCCGGGTTGCCGCCCGCGGGATCGGTGGAGAACGCGGTGTAGCGCAGGATCTCCGGCGTGCGGGCGGGGTCCCCGGCGGTGGTGTCGAGTGTCATGGCCAGGGAACCACCCACCGCCGCCCGGCTATTCCCCGGTGGCCGGGCGGCGCGTCAGCCCCGCCCGATGTACGGCATGCCGGTCGCCATCACGGTCGCGAACTGCACGTTGGCCTCCAACGGGAGCGCCGCCATGTGCACGACCGTACGGGCGACGTCGGCCGCGTCCATGACCGGTTCGACCTCGGTGCGGCCGTTGGCCTGGAGGATCCCGGTCTGCATTCGGCCGGTCATCTCGGTGGCCGCGTTGCCGATGTCGATCTGGCCGCAGGCGATCCGGTACGGACGGCCGTCCAGGGACAGTGACTTGGTGAGGCCGGTCATCGCGTGCTTGGTGGCCGTGTACGCGATCGAGTGCGGCCTCGGTACGTGGGCGGAGATGGAGCCGTTGTTGATGATCCGGCCGCCCTGCGGGTCCTGGTCGCGCATGGTCCGGAACGCGGCCTGGGCGCACAGGAAGGCGCCGTTGAGGTTGACGTCGACCACCGCCCGCCAGTCCTCGTAGGAGAGCTCCGCCAGCGGGACCGGCGGGCCGAAGGCGCCCGCGTTGTTGAAGAGCAGGTCCAGCCGGCCGAACCGGTCGCGGATCGTGGTGAAGAGGGCGTCGACCTCGTCGGGGCGGGTGACGTCGGTGGGGACGGGCAGCACCGCGGGGCCCTCGATGCCCGCGTACCCCACCTGCCGGGCGGTCTCCTCCAGGGCGTCGGCGCGCCGGCCGGCCAGGATCACCGTCCAGTGGTCGGCGACCAGCGCCAGGGCGACCGCCCGCCCGATGCCCGAACCCGCGCCGGTGACCAGGGCCACCTTCCGGCCCGCCGCACCGCCCTCCCGGGCCTCCTGGGGCGTCGGCGCCGTGCGCGGGGTCCGGCCCCGCGAGGCGGGCGCGGGGAGGGTCGGCCGGGCCGCGGTCGCGGTACTGCCCACCTGCCCGGCCCGTGCCACCGGTGTCGCCTGCGCCGCCGCTGCCCGCTCTGCGTCATATGCCATGCCGGCAGGGTAACGGCGGACCGGGCGGGAACCGGGCGCGAACCGGGTGCCACCCGGGCGGTGCCGCCAGGAGCCGCGGGCCGGGCGGCAGTTGGCGGCCGGCAACGGGGCCGGCCGCAACGCCGGACCCAGGTCGGACCCAGGTCGGATCGGGGCCGGACCTAGGTCGGACGTAGGTCCAAAGGACTGCGTCCGCGCGCTCCGGCGGGTGTTCGCCGCGTGCCACCATGGTGCCGCCATCACCGACTCATGGAGACGCTCATGACAGAGTCCGGCGCCCCCGCCGCCGAGACCCGGGACGACGCCCCCGGGCAGCCCGCCATATCCGGGCGGGACGCGCCCGCCGCACCGGTCGCGTCCCGCCGCACCAGCCTGCTCGTCACCCTCGTGCTCGGCGGCCTCACCGCGGTCCCGCCGCTCTCCATGGACATGTACCTGCCGGCCCTGCCGCAGGTCACCGCCGCCCTGAACAGCCCGGCCGCCACCGTCCAACTGACCCTCACCACCTGCCTGGCGGGCATGGCCCTGGGGCAGATGATCGTCGGCCCGATGAGCGACAAGTGGGGCCGCCGCCGCCCGCTGCTCATCGGCATGGTCCTCTACGTGCTGGCCACCGCCCTGTGCGCGGTCGCCACCAACGCCGAGGTCCTCATCGCCTTCCGCCTGCTCCAGGGGCTCGCCGGCGCGGCCGGCATCGTCATCGCGCGGGCGGTGGTGCGCGACCTGTACGACGGGGTGGCGATGGCCCGGTTCTTCGCCACGCTGATGTTGATCTCCGGGGTGGCACCGGTGGTCGCCCCGCTCATCGGCGGCCAGATCCTCCGGTTCACCGACTGGCGCGGGGTCTTCGTGGTGCTCACCGTGATCGGTGTGCTGCTCACCCTCCTCGTCTGGCGGCGACTGGGCGAGACGCTGCCCCCGGAGCGCCGGCAGCCCGGTGGCATCGGTCCGGCCCTACGCACCATGCGCGACCTCCTCGCCGACCGGGCGTTCTCCGGCTACCTCCTGGTCGGCGCGTTCGCCTTCGCCGCGCTCTTCGCGTACATCTCCGCCTCGCCGTTCGTCATCCAGGAGATCTACGGCGCCTCCCCGCAGACCTTCAGCCTGCTCTTCGGCCTCAATTCCATCGGGCTGGTCGCGGTCGGCCAGATCAACGGCAAGCTGCTGGTCGGCCGGGTCGGCCTGGACAAGGTGCTGGGCGTCGGCCTGGTGCTGGTCGCGCTGGCCGGCGCCGCCCTGTTGCTGCTGTCGTCCGGGGTCTTCGGCAAGGCCGGGCTGGTTCCGGTGGCCGCCGGGCTGTTCGTGCTGATGTCCGCGATGGGCCTGGTCATGCCGAGCACCAACACCCTGGCGCTGCTGCGCACCCCGCACGCGGCCGGTTCGGCCTCCGCGCTGCTGGGCACCTCGACGTTCCTGCTCGGCGCGGTGGCCTCGCCACTGGTGGGCATCGCGGGCGAGCGGACGGCCGTACCGATGGCCGTCGTCCAACTGTCGTGCGCCGTTCTCGCGCTCGTGAGCTTCCTGGGAATGTGTCGTCCGTGGCAGCGTAAGGGGGAACGCACCGCCGGCGAGAGGAGTGGGCTCTGAACGCACCGAACGCCCCGAGACTGAAGCCCGGCACACCGGCCGAGGCGGGACTGCACCCCGCCTGGATGGAACGGCTGGTCAGCGGCGTGCGCGCACTGCCCGAGGGCCGTGCACCGTGGTGCCCCGGCGCGGTGGTACTGGCCGGCCGGGGCCCGGTGGTCGCCGCCGAGGCGGCCGCCGGCTGGGCGGTCCGCTACCGCGCGTACGACCCCGAACGCGACCGGGGCCTGGACCTGCCCCGTGACCTGTGGGAGCCGATGCGGGTCGGCACCGTCTTCGACCTCGCCTCGCTCAGCAAGCTCTTCACCGCCATCGCCGCGGTCCAGCAGACCGAGCGCGGCCGGCTCGCCCTCGACGCACCGGTCGCCGCCCACCTGCCGGCGTTCGCCCCCGGGATCACCGTCCGCGACCTGCTCCGGCACACCTCCGGCCTCGCCCCCGAACTGCCCTTCTACGAGCGTGGCGACCGCGCCGACCAGCTGGCGCTGCTGTGGGCGGAGGCGGCCGCCCCCTCCGGCGGCCCGTACGGTGCGCACCGCTACTCCGACCTCAACCTCATCGCCCTCCAACTGCTCCTGGAACAGCTCACCGGCCGCCCCCTGGACGCCCTGGTTCGCGACGGCATCACCGGCCCGCTGGGCCTGACCAGCACCTGCTACGGGCCGCTGGCCCCGCAGGGCGTGGCCGCCACCGAGGACCAGCGGCGGCCGTGGGCCAAGGTGGACCGGGGCCTGTTGCGCGGCGAGGTGCACGACGAGAACGCCTGGGCGCTGGGGGGCGTGGCCGGCCACGCGGGCCTGTTCTCCACCGCCCAGGACCTGGCCGTGCTGTGCCGGACGCTGCTCAACGGCGGCGCGTACGGCACCGCCCGGATCCTCGGCCCGGCCGCGGTCGCCGCCCTGCTCGACCCGCCCGGCCTCGGCTTCGCCGTCGACCAGCCGTACTTCATGGGTGAGCTGGCCGGCCGGGGCGCGGCCGGCCACACCGGGTTCACCGGCACCAGCCTGGTCCTGGACCGCGCCACCGACACCTTCCTGGTGCTGCTCGCCAACACCGTCCACCCGCGGCGCCGGACGGGCGGCAGCGCCCCGCGGGCGGCGGCCGCCACCCAGCTCGCCCGCGCGGTGCTCGCCGCCTGAGCCCGGCCCGGCCCGGTGCCGCCCGGGACCCCCGTAAACTTTCTCGAATGCACGACGAACTGCGCACCGCCCTGGCGGGCCTGCTCGACGGCCTGCCGCCCAAGCAGGCCGCGCAGGCCGTCGAGCGACTGATC
This sequence comes from Streptomyces sp. RGM 3693, assembly GCF_050471125.1. NCBI lineage: Bacteria > Bacillati > Actinomycetota > Actinomycetes > Kitasatosporales > Streptomycetaceae > Streptomyces > Streptomyces sp. RGM 3693. Next base: position 664,817 of record NZ_JBMPPQ010000004.1, on the reverse strand, counting down.
GCCAACTACCGGGGCCGCACCCCCACCGACGCCCCGGTGCTCCGCGACCGCGGCGACGTCGCCGCGTACGCCGCCTACCGGATGCCGGCCACCTTCGAGGCGGTGCGGGCCGCCCTGGCAGCCTTCGCCGCCCGCGTCCCCGACTGGTCGCCGGCCACCCACATCGACGTCGGCGGCGGCACCGGCGCGGCCACCTGGGCCACCGCCGCCACCTGGGACGGCCCGCGCAGCACGGTCCTGGACTGGGCGCAGCCCGCGCTCGACCTCGGCCGCGAACTGGCCACCGGGATCCTGCCGGACGTCACCTGGCGGCGGCAGGCCCTCGGCGGCGGCCTCACCGTCCCCGACGACACCGACCTGGTCACCGTCTCCTACGTCCTGGGCGAGCTGCGTCCCGAGGACCGCCGTGCGGTGGTGGCCGCGGCGGCCGCCGCCCGGGCCGTCGTCCTGATCGAACCGGGCACCCCCGAGGGCTATCTGCGGATCCGCGAGGCCCGCGAGCAACTGGTCGCCGCCGGACTGCGGATCGTCGCGCCGTGCCCGCACAGCGCCGCGTGTCCGATCGTCCCGGGCGACGACTGGTGCCACTTCTCCGTCCGGGTCAGCCGCTCTTCCCTGCACCGCCAGGTCAAGGGCGGCTCCCTGGCCTACGAGGACGAGAAGTTCAGCTACGTCGCCGCCACCCGCCTTCCGGCCGAGCCGGTCGCCGCCCGGATCGTCCGCAAGCCGCAGATCCGCAAGGGCCAGGTGCTGTTGGACCTGTGCACCGCGGACGACGCCCTGCGGCGGGACACCGTGACTAAGCGGCACGGTGCCGCCTACCGCGAGGCGCGCGACGCGGCCTGGGGCGACGCCTGGCCGCACTGAGGCCGGCCGGCCGCTCGACGTCGGCCGGCCGTCGCCCCGGTCCCGCGCCGCGTCAGGCGCTCCGGGTCCGCTCCTGCATCTTCCGCAGGAGCTCGCGCCGCCGTTCCTGTGGATCGTGCGGCCCCGGTGTGTCCTGGGTGCGCCCGCCCGCGCCGCCGCGCAGCGCACCTCGCGAGAGCTTGCTGCGGGTGCCCCCGACGCCCAGCATGCCGCCGGCATTTCCCTTGCTCATGAGGTGAGTTCCTTCCGGTAGGACCTGTAGGAGGGGTGAACGGCGCGGGCCCCGGTACGACAGGCCCCCGCACTCAGATCGAGACGGTTCGTCTCGCTCATATGCCGCTCATCATCAAGCGAGACGTTCCGTCTTGTCAAGACGATACGTCTCGCCTCCTGCTCGATACACTTCCGGCCATGGCCAACAAACCAGCCCCCGACGCCTCCCGCCGCAGCGAACGCTCCCGCCAGGCGATCTTCGATGCCGCCCTCGCCCTCGTCGGCGAGGTCGGCTACGACAAGCTCACCATCGAAGGCATCGCCGCCCGCGCCGGCGTCGGCAAGCAGACCATCTACCGCTGGTGGCCCTCCAAGGCCGCCGTCCTCCTCGACGCCTTCGGCTCGATCGTCGACGAGTACGACCAGGAGGGGCTCCCCGACACCGGTGACCTCGCCGCCGACCTCAAGACCGTCCTCCACGCCACCGCCGACGAGTTCAACGACGCCGCCTGGCAGGCCCCCTACCGGGCCCTCGCGGCGGCCGGCGCCAACGACGAGGAGCTCTCCCGCACCTTCGTCGGCCGCCTCATGGAACCCGGTATCCGCGTCTACGTCGACCGGCTCCGGGCTGCCCAGGAAGCCGGCGAACTGGCCCCGGACGTCGACCTCCGGATCGGCGCCGAGATGCTGCTGAGTCCCTTCTCACAGCGCTGGCTGATGCGCACCGGGGAACTCACCCACGCCTTCGTCGACACCCTCGTCGACCAGGTGCTCCGCGGTCTGGGCCGGCGCGACTGACCCGCCGGGGCACTCGGCCGGCAATGGCGTGAAATGCCCCTGTTCGCCCGTGCCGCGTTCACCCCGGATCCGCACACCGGTCACCTGGGGCCCAGGATGGTGGCAGCATTGACCCCAGACCACCGCTCGAAGTGAGGGGATTGATGGAACGCAAGAGCAGGTTCTCCCAGTGGCTGCGCCGGCCGAGGAGCGGATCGGGCGGCGATACGGACACGGGATCGGCCGCCGCTGGCGGCCGCGAGGACCTGCTGATGGCGGCGGTCGACGCGGGTTTCCCGGTCGCCCCCGCCGCCCATCCGGCCGGCTACGGCTGTTCCTGCGAACGCATCGGCTGTCCCACCCCCGGCCGTCACCCCATCTCCTTCGGCTGGCAGACCGTCGCCACCACCGACCGCGACAAGGTCGCCGCCTGGGTCCGCACCCTCCCGCAGGCCAACTTCATCACCGCCACCGGCATGGCCCACGACGTCCTCGACGTCCCCGTCGAGGCCGGCCGCAGCGCCCTCGGCCGACTGGACGCGGCCGGCATCGACGTCGGCCCGGTCAGCCTCAGCGGCGCCGGCATCGGCGACGGCCGGATGCTCTTCTTCACCGCCACCCGCGGCACCCCCGACGACGAGGACGAGTGGTGGCCGTGCGAGCTGGACTGCCATCCCGAGACCCTCGACGAGCACCCCGGCCTCCGCTGGCACTGCCGCGGCAGCTACGTCCTCCTGCCGCCGTCCGCTCTCCTGGGTGACCAGCCCGCGGTGACCTGGCTGCGCGGCCCCGAGCTCCCGCTGCCCGACCCGCTGACGCTGCTGGAGACCCTCACCGACGCCTGTGCGGAGTTCATCGGCCGCGAACCCGACCACGAGACGGCGGCCTGGCCGATCGGCCGTTGACCGGCCGGCGCCGGTTCCGTTCCCTCGACGCCGGGGCCGCCGATCCGCCGGTGGCCCCGCCCCGTCCGCTCGTCCCTACCGGGTCCGCCCGTCCCCACCGGCCCGCGCCGGCAGCCGGCGCGCTGGCCGACCCGCACGCCTTCCGCTGACCATCGGGCATCCGCCGGCCGGCACGCCTTCGCCGGCTACAACGCCTTCGCCGACGTCTTCGCTTCGATCCGATTGAGCACCGCGACCTTGCCGCCGGCGCTCTTCGCCGGGACCAGCACCGTCTGACCCGACACCGTCGTGAACGCCATCCGCGTGGTGTTCTTCGCCGGCCCCTCCATGATCCCGCGCAGCTCCGCCCCCACGGTGATCTTCAAACCCGTGGAGACCGTCTTCTGCTGGTGGTAGACGGTCGAGAAGAACACCAGGGCCCCGCCGTCCGTCGTCCGCAGCGCCACCGGAGGCAGCTCCGACGCCTGGTCCTGCCACTGGATCCGGGCCCCCGTCGGGTTGGCCTGACTGGCGCGCCAGGCCCGCAGCTGGTTGGTGTCCTTGCCGGGTGCGAACGTGTCGCCCTTACCGGTGTTGAGGTAGTCCGCATACGCCTGGCTCAGCTTGCCCGGGTCGACCGCGAGCCCCGACGAACCGTCCACCGGCACCGCTTCCGCGTAGCCGCCGGTGACCTTCAACTCCGGGGCGTTGTTGCCGGGGAACGTCGCGAGGTACGTCGCCCGCCACTTCGCGGTGATGCTGTCCCGGCTGAACACCAGGAACCAGCGGGTGTTCTCGCCGCTCTGGCCCTGGCGGTTGCTGAGCGCGTCCGCGACGAAGAACTTCGGCCAGCCCTTCTGCTGGGGCACGGTGAAGTGGGCGTCGGTGAACGCCAGCGGGGTGAAGTTCGGGTTGCCGTCGGGGCGGATGCCGTGAGCGGCCTTTATCCCCGCCTGGTCGATGGCGAGCAGCGCACCGGATTCGTACGAGGTGTTGACCGTCGGGTCCAGCGTGCGGTTGGCCTTGTTGAAGCCGTTGGTGAAGTGCTTGAGCGCCTTGGCGGCGTCGTCCTGCGACACCGCGGGCAGCACCTCGCGCTCGCCGTGCACCGTCATGCATCCGCTCAGTACCACCAGCGCGGCTGCTGCCGACGTCAGCGCTGCGGGCACCCGGAACGGCGACCTGCGTGTCATGGGGCTCGGGCTCCTTCGGGGCGACCGGGGCGGACGGGAGGCCGCCGGGGTGGCACGATTCGGCGGCAACCATACCCGGTGGCCGACGGCGGGCGTGGCGGTCGGGGGGCGTTTGTTTTCCGCCGGGCCCTCGGGGGTTCGTGGGCGCCCCACCTTGTCGGCTTTCGCGCCGCCCCGGTGCCGGCCGGCTCCGCGGGCGCGCCCCCTGGACGGTGCCGGGGGCGACTCGGACGTGTGTGCGCGGCCGTACGGCGGGGTGGGTGGCGCTCCGTCGGTGGCCGGACGGCCGGATCAGACGGCCAGCTGGTCAGGCGGTCAGCGGGAACTCGTTGCCCAACTCCCGGAAAACGGCGCTGTTCAGGGCGAAGGCGCGCTTGCACTCGTCGATGACGCGCTGCTTCTCCAGGTCGTCGAGCGGCAGCCCGTCCAGGAGTTCGCGGTAGGTGCGCTTGAAGGCGGCGGGGTTGCCGATGGCCTCGAAGACGTAGAAGCGGACGCCGTCGCCCTTGCGCGCGAAGCCCCAGGTCTTCTCGGCGGTGCCGCGGATGATCTGGCCGCCGGAGAGGTCGCCGAGGTAGCGGGTGTAGTGGTGGGCGACGTACCCGGCCGGCCAGTCGCGGGCGCAGGCGGCGATCCGGTCGGCGTACGCGGCGGTGGCCGGCAGCGGCTCCAGGCCGGTGCGCCAGTCGGGGCCGCCGAGGTGGGCGAGGTCGCGTGCCAACTCGGTGGTGCGGGCCAGCTCCGGGCGTATGAAGGGGCCCGCGACCGGGTCCGCGGGGAGGCCCTGGGGGACGTCCTCCAGGGCGCGGTAGACGAACCACAGTTGTTCGGTGTAGCGCCGGTACGCGGTGACGCCGAGCTTGCCGCCCAACAGGTGGCTCATGAACGCGGAGTTCTCGGCCTCGGTGTGCTGCTCGTGGGAGGCCGTGCGGATGGCCGTCGAGAATGCGGGCGGGGTCGGGCTGGATGCTTCCAAGGCGGACCTCCGGAGGCCGGCAGAGCGCGGACAGGGATGGCGTGGCGGGAACAGGCCGCGACGACTGCGCGCAGCCGTCGCGGTTAGGGTTACCTAACTACGCAGGGTGGGCCCTGGTCAACCTGTTCCCGACAACCTGTCGGTAAAAACGCTACTCCGGTCCGGATCAGGGCAGCGTAAGGATCTCCGTGCCGGTCTCCGTGACCACCAGGGTGTGCTCGAACTGCGCGGTCCGCTTGCGGTCCTTGGTGACCACGGTCCAGCCGTCCTCCCACATGTCGTACTCGTGCGTGCCCAGCGTCAGCATCGGCTCGATCGTGAAGGTCATGCCGGGCTTGATGTCGGTGGTGTGGTGCGGGCTGTCGTAGTGCGGGACGATCAGGCCGGAGTGGAAGGACGAGTTGATGCCGTGGCCGGTGAAGTCACGGACCACGCCGTAGCCGAAGCGCTTGGCGTAGGACTCGATGACCCGGCCGATGATGTTGATCTGGCGGCCCGGCTTGACGGCCTTGATCGCGCGGTTGAGTGCCTCCTGGGTGCGCTCCACCAGCAGCCGCGACTCCTCGTCCACCTCGCCGCACAGGTAGGTGGCGTTGTTGTCGCCGTGCACGCCGTTGATGTACGCGGTCACGTCGAGGTTCACGATGTCGCCGTCCTTGAGGACGGTCGAGTCGGGGATGCCGTGGCAGATGACCTCGTTGAGCGAGGAGCACAGGGACTTGGGGAAGCCGCGGTAGCCGAGCGTGGAGGGGTAGGCGCCGTGGTCGCACATGAACTCGTGGGCGACCCGGTCCAGTTCGTCGGTGGTCACGCCGGGCGCGATCAGCTTGGCGGCTTCCGCCATCGCCTGGGCGGCGATCCGGCCGGCGATCCGCATCCGCTCGATGGTTTCGGCGTCCTGCACCTCGGGCCCGGTGTACGGGGTCGGCCCGGCCTTGCCGACGTACTCGGGGCGCGGGATCGAGGCGGGAACGGGGCGGGTGGGGGAGATCTCCCCGGGGGCAAGAAGCGACTGGCCAGACATGCCAGCGAGTGTATCCGCGGGCCGTCGGGCAGGATGGTGGCAACGGGAGCCAAGCACTGGAGGCGGCAATGGCACTGTTCAAACGGCGGACGGTCGGCAAGCCGGGCGAGTGGTTCTACTGCCTTAAGCACCAGGCGGTCGAGGAGGGCCCCCAGTGCCGCGCCGCCGACCGGTTCGGCCCGTACGCCACCCGCGAGGAGGCGGCGCACGCCATGAGCACCGCCCGCGAGCGGAATCTGGAGTGGGAGACCGACCCCAAGTGGCACGACATGGGCAAGGGCGGTGCGGGCGCCAAGGGGGACGAGGGCGACGCGTAGGCGCCCGCCGGGGCGGGGTCACCAGCGCGGGGGCGGCGGGGTCGCCAGGCCCTCGGCGAGGCGGGCGAGGCGGTCCCGGAAGCGGCGGTGCCGGCGCGGCGCGGGTCGACCGTTCTCGCCGGCCGCGGCACTGACCAGGTGCTGGACGGTGTCCAGGTCGAGGGCCGGGGCGTCCCGGAGGTCCGGGGGCGCCGCGGCGCCCTGTGGTGGTGGCGGGGCGGTGGCCAGCGCGTCGTGGGCCAGGGCGTGGAGATCGCGGTCGCCGGAGTCCAGGGCGAGCACCGTGGCGCCGTTGCGGCGGGCGTCGTGGATCCGCTCCAGCAGCCCGGCGTCCGGCCGCTCCGGCGTCACCACCAGCAGCGTCGCGCCGCGTCCGGCCGCCGCCAGCCGTCCCGGCCCCACCGCGAGGTGCGCCGGCGCCCCGGTGGGGACCCGGTGGCGGACCAGGGTCGGCGACAGCTCCGGCAGGCCCGACCAGGCGGCCTCGTCGTCCAGGTGGGCGGCCAGGTGCCAGGGCTCGTAGGCGGCGCTGCCGACCAGCAGCAGACCGCCGCCGTGCGGGGCGACGGCGGCCCGCAGCGAACCGGCGAAGCGACGGGTGGCCTCGATCCACTCGGTCCCGGCGAGGACCTCACGCAGCAGGGCGACGCGTACGGCATCCATGGCGCGGCATGGTGCCGCACGGGCCGGCTCCGTGGGGCCGGCTGCGGGTGGTGTCACCCGTACGGGGCCGGGGCGGGCCAGGGCGGCGGTGGGGCCGTTCCGTGGGCTCAGGGGGCGGGGTGCAGGCCGGCCTCGGTCAGCCGACGTCCTACCTCCGCGACCGATTCCTCGCTCAGCGGGAGCTGCGGTACCGCCGTGTCGCGGCGGGCGATCACCCCGAGCAGGTGGAGGGCGACCTTGAAGCCGCCGAGGGCGGAGGAGCTGCGGCCCATCTCGGCCTCCGGGCCGGTGTCGGTGAGGTCGAAGAGGGTGACCAGGCGCTCCTGTTCGGCGGCCGCCCGGGGCCAGTCGCCGGCGCGGGCGGCGTCGTAGAGCCGGACGTAGCCCGCCGGGTCCACGTTGCCCAGGCCCGGGACGATGCCGTCCGCGCCCGCCAACAGGGCGGCGTCGGCGGTGAGTTCGGAGCCGGTGAGGACGGCGAAGTCGGGTGCGGGGCCGGTGTGCCGGGCGGTGCGGCCGCCGAGCGCGACCAGTAGGCGGCGCAGTGCCCCGTCGTCGCCGCTTGAGTCCTTGAGCCCGGCGAGGGTGCCGTCCTCGGCCAGCTCGCGGACCAGGGCCGGGGAGAGCTTGTGGTGCACGGAGACCGGGATGTCGTACGCGATCAGCGGCAGGCCGGTGGCGGTGCGCAGATGCCGGAAGTGGGCGGCGATTTCGCGGGGGTGGGTGCGGGTGTAGAAGGGGGCGGTGGCGACCAGGCCGTCGGCGCCGAGCGCGGTGGCGGTCCGGGCGTGCTCCAGGACGCGGGCGGTGGTGGTGTCGATGACACCGGCCAGGACCGGGACCCGGCCGGCGGCGGCGGTGACCACGGTCTCCAGGACGGTGGCCCGTTGATGGTTGGTCAGGTATACCGCCTCACTGGTGGATCCCAGGGCGAACAGGCCGTGGACGCCGGCGTCGAGGAGATGACAGACCAGGCGGGTGAGGGAGGCGGTGTCGACCTCGCCGTGCGGGTCGAGCGGGGTGCAGACCGGGGGAATGACGCCGTGCAGTGGGGCGGTGAGTGCCATGGGGGCTCCAAGGGCGGCTCTGAGCTGGCACATCAGACATGGGATGTCCGATCTCGCGGTCACAATAGGCATGCGCGCAGGTGCCCGGTCAAGGAGTTCCGCCCCGACGCGGGCCAAATGGGCGGCGGCGCGCGGCACATGAGGCGCGGGAGAGGGAAGAGGGCGATGGGGATGGCGCGAGGCACGATGTCCGAGGACGTCCAGGCGCGGATCAAGCAGCTGATCCTGGACCGCCGACTGACGCCGGGCGATCCGCTGCCCACCGAGGCCGAGCTGGTCGCCATGCTCGACGTCAGCCGCAACTCGGTGCGGGAGGCGCTCAAGGCGCTCCAGGCCATGCGGATCGTCGAGATCCGGCACGGCTTCGGCACCTACGTCGGCGCGCTCACCCTCGAACCGTTCGTCGAGGGCGTCGCCTTCCGGGCCGCGGTCCGCCACCACCAGGGGGAGCCCAGCCTGTACGAGCTGATGGAGGTCCGGGAGGCCCTGGAGGCGGGGCTGATCGGCACCGTGGCGCGCGGCCTGTCGGCCGAGGACCTCGCCGTCCTCAAGGCGCTGGTGCAGCGGATGGCGGAGGAGGCGCGCGGCGGGGAGGTGCTCAGCGCCACCGACCGGGCCTTCCACCTCGCGCTGTACCGCTCGCTCGGCAACCACCTGCTGAGCGAGGTGCTGGACGCGTTCTGGGCGGCGCTGCGCCGGGTCCGCGAGGACCTCGCCGACGTCCGGCCGGACCCGGAGGTGACCTACCGTCAGCACAAGGAGATCGTCGACGCGCTGGAGGCGGGTGACGGGGAGCGGGCGGTGGCGGCGATGCACCGGCACTTCGACGGTATCCGGCGCCGGCTGACCGCGTAGCCGCCGGCCGGGGCTTCAGCCGTCCCGGGTCCCGGCCGCCCCGTGCCCTGACCGTTCCCGGCGTCGGACACATGGGCCCGCCCCCGGGTGCCGGGTTTGTCGCGCTCATCCCGTTAACCGGGATTTCACCCTGTGTCGGCGGTGCCGTTGCCGACACGAAAATGCGTCATGTGCCGTGCCTTGACGGCCAGTTGGGCCCTTTTTATCGTCCGCAGGACAAGGGACGTCCTACGTCCTGGCCCAGTTGAGGGGTGAGTCGTGACGTACGAGAGCTCCACGCCGTACCGGGCCGGGGACGAGGGATACCCGAGCTCCGGGCTCCCGGCCGGCCACTCCGACCTCGTACGACCCGACCTCGTCCGCTTCCGCCTCGACCTCGACCTCGTCCGCTTCCGCCTCGTCCGCCTCGATCGGGGCAACGTCGGACTGCCCTACGCGACCGGCGACCGCACCGCCCACGGGGCGCTCACCGTCCGCCGCATCCCCCTCAAGGAGCCGGCATGACCAGCACAGACACCCCCGGCGGCGTCCGCCGGAGAACGGTCCTGGGCGGGGCGGCCGCGGCCGCCGCCGGCATCGCGCTCGCCGGCTGCGCCGCCGACGACGGCGGTGCGCCCCGGGAACGGAAGAAGGGCCAGAAGATCACCCTCACCTTCTGGTCCTGGGTGCCGGGCATCGACCGGCCGGTGGACGTGTGGAACCGCCGGCACCCCGAGGTCCAGGTCAAGGTCGAGAAGGTGTCGGCGGTCAACGGCGAGCAGTACGCCAAGATGCACGCTGCCATCAAGGCCGGCAACCCGCCCGACCTGGGCCAGATCGAGTTCCCGGTGATCCCGAGCTTCCTCCTGGACGGCGGGCTGCGCGACCTCGCCCCGCTCGGCGCCGCCCGCCACCGCGACGCGTTCTTCGCCTGGCAGTGGCGGCAGTCCGTCTTCGGCTCCGGGATCTACGCCATCCCGCAGGCCAGCGGGCCGATGGGGTTGTTCATCCGCCAGGACCTCTTCGACCGGTGGGGCATCCAGGTGCCGCAGACGTGGGACGCGTACGAGACCGCGGCCAAGGAGGTCCGCCGGCACGGCGCCTGGATCGAGACCTTCGCCCCGACCAACGGCAACCGCTTCGCCGGCCTGGCCTGGCAGGCCGGCGCCAAGTGGTACGCCGCCCACGGCGACACCTGGATCGTGCACCTCGACGACGCCCCCACCCGTCGGGTCGCCGACTACTGGGAGGGGCTGGTCCGGCGCAAGCTCGTCATGACCATCCCGGACCGCCGGGACGCCTGGTACAAGGACCTCCAGACCGGCGCCATCCCGGCCTGGGTGGGCGCCAGTTGGGGCGACGCCCTCCTGGCTGGCAACGCGCCCGGCACCAAGGGGAAGTGGCGGGCCGCCCCGCTGCCCCAGTGGCAGCCCGGCGGCCGGGCGTACGCCAACTGGGGCGGCTCCACCACCGCCGTCTTCGCCCAGGCGAGCTACCCCAAGGACGCCCTGGACTTCGCCGTCTGGCTCAACACCGCGCCGGAGTCGATCGCGCTGCTCCTCAAGGGCGGCTACGGCTTCCCCAGCGCCAAGACCGGCTACGCCACCACCGCCCTCGACACCGACAAGGACTTCTTCGGCGGCCAGCCGTACAGCAGGGTCTTCGCCGACGCCGGGGCGCACGTGGACACCAGCTGGCAGTGGGGGCCGGGCGTGGACACCCTCTTCCAGCGGCTCGGGGACGCCTTCACCGACGCGCTCGCCGACGGCGGTTCGTTCCGGTCGGTGCTGACGAAGGTGCAGCGCCAGACCGTCGCCGACCTGCGGGACAAGGGCCTGAAGGCGGAGAGCGGCACATGACCGCGGCTGCTGATCGGCGCCCGCGCCGAACCGGGCGCCCCGGCACCCGCAACTCCCGGGCCGCGGCCGGTTTCGTGCTGCCCTTCCTCGCCGTTTTCGCCCTCTGCTACCTCGCCCCGGTCGGCTACGCCGTGTGGACCAGCCTCCGGCGCACCCGCCGCACCGGGCCGCTCGGCCTCGGGACGGAGAACGAGACCTTCGCCGGCCTCGCCAACTACGCGCAGGCGCTCACCGACGACCGGTTCCTGACCGGCTTCGGCCGGGTGCTGCTCTTCGGTGTCGTGCAGATCCCGCTGATGACGGTGTTCGCCACCGCGCTGGCGCTGCTCCTGGAGAGCGCCGCCGCCCGCTGGGTCGCCTTCTTCCGCAGCGCCTTCTTCCTGCCCTACGGGGTGCCCGGGGTGATCGCCTCGATCCTTTGGGGCTTCCTCTACGTCCCCGGCCTCAGCCCGCTGGTGCGGATCGCCCAATCGGTCGGCTGGAACGTCGACTTCCTCTCCCGCGGCAGCGTGCTGTGGTCCGTCGCCAACATCGTCACCTGGCAGTTCACCGGCTACACCATGCTGGTGCTGATCGCCCAGCTGAAGTCCGTCCCCGGCGAGCTGTACGAGGCCGCGCGGATCGACGGCGCGAGCGCCTGGCAGGTGGCCCGGTACGTCAAACTCCCGCTGCTCCGCCCGGCGCTGGTGCTCACCACCGTCTTCAGCATCATCGGCACCCTCCAACTGTTCGCCGAGCCGATGGTGCTGCGCCCGCTCACCTCCTCCATCGACTCCGGTTACACCCCCAACCTGCACGCCTACAGCGAGGCGTTCGTCGGCAACAACCAGCACCGGGCGGCGGCCGAGGCGGTGCTGCTGGCGCTGGTGGCGTGCGCGGCCTCGTTCGGCTTCCTACGGCTGGTCGGCGGGCGCGGGAAGGACCGCGGATGAGGATTCAGGCCCCCGGCGGGCGAGAGAGGGATCGCAGATGAGAACCCAGGCCCCCGTCCGCCACCGGATCATCACCAGTTCGCTGTTGGCCGTCGCCGCCCTCTACTTCCTCGCGCCCGTCTATTGGCTGGTCGTCTCGGCCACCAAGAGCAGCGCCGACCTCTTCGGCACCTTCGGCTTCTGGTTCTCCGATCACCCGAGGCCCCTCCGGTACCTCACCGACGTGCTCACCTACGACCACGGCATCTACGCCCGCTGGTTCGCCAACTCCCTGCTCTACGCCGGGGTCGGCGCGGTCTGCGCCACCCTGCTGTCCGCCGCGGTGGGCTACGCGCTGGCCAAATTCCCGTTCCGGGGGCGCGAGACGGTCTTCGGGCTGGTGCTGGCCGGGGTGCTGATCCCGAGCACCGCGCTGGCCCTGCCGCTGTACTTCCTCTTCAGCGCGCTGGGCCTGGCCGACACCTACGGGGCGGTGCTGATCCCCAGTGTGGTCAGCCCGTTCGGGGTCTACCTGTGCCGGATCTACGCGGCCGCGGCGGTGCCGGACGCGCTCCTGGAGGCGGCCCGGATCGACGGCGCGGGGGAGGCGCGGATCTTCGCCGGGCTGGGGCTGCGGCTGATGGGACCGGCGCTGGTCACCGTCTTCCTGTTCCAGTTCGTGCACATCTGGAACAACTATTTCCTGCCGCTGGTGATGCTCTCCGACTCCGGCCTCTACCCGGTCCAACTGGGGCTGACGACCTGGATCGGCTATGCCGACCGGCAGCCGGTGCTCTACCAGTACACGGTGGGCGGTGCGCTGCTGTCCGTGCTGCCGTTGATGGTCCTGATGACGGTGCTCCAGCGGTACTGGCGCACCGGATTGACCGAGGGGAGCGTCAAGGCGTGACCGTACCGCCGGCATCGGACCGGGGCGTGACAGTATCGCTGTCATGACTACTTCTGACGCTGCTGCGACCCCGCCCGCGACCTCGGCCGACACCGGAGCCAAGCCGGCCGCCCGCGACCCCTGGGACCTGCCCGACGTCTCCGGCCTGGTGATCGGCGTCCTCGGCGGCACCGGTGACCAGGGCCGCGGCCTGGCCTACCGGTTCGCCAAGGCCGGCCACAAGGTGATCATCGGCTCCCGGGCCGCCGAGCGCGCGCAGGCCGCCGTGGAGGACCCCCAGCTGAGCAGCCTCGGCGTCGAGGGCGCCGCCAACGCCGACTGCGCGCGGCGCAGCGACGTGGTGATCGTCGCGGTGCCCTGGGAGGGCCACGCCAAGACCCTCCAGGCGCTCCGCGAGGAGCTGGCCGGCAAGCTGGTGATCGACTGCGTCAACCCGCTCGGCTTCGACAAGAAGGGCGCCTACGCGCTCAAGCCGGAGGAGGGCAGCGCCGCAGAGCAGGCCGCCGCGCTGCTGCCGGACTCCCGGGTCACCGCCGCCTTCCACCACCTCTCCGCCGTCCTGCTCCAGGACCCGGAGGTCGCCGAGATCGACACCGATGTGATGGTGCTCGGTGAGCGCCGCGCCGACACCGACCTGGTGCAGGCACTGGCCGCCCGCATCCCCGGGATGCGCGGTGTCTTCGCCGGCCGGCTGCGCAACGCCCACCAGGTCGAGTCGCTGGTCGCCAACTTGATCTCGGTCAACCGCCGTTACAAGGCGCACGCCGGGCTCCGGGTCACCGACGTCTGAGCCGGACACACCGGGGCGGGGGAGGGGGCGGCGGGGGAGCCGCGGGCCATGGGGGACACTGGAACGGACCGCACGACCCGACAGGAGCCGACCCCATGCCCTCCCTGCCCCCGCCCGGACCGGACCGGCGCCTCGCCGTCCTCGCCCTCGCCGTGTGCGTGCTCGCCGTCGCCGCGGCGGTCGTCTCCTTCGTCGAGGGCAGCTTCGTCGGCATCGTGTGGGTCCTGCTGGCCGGTGTCTCCAGCAACATGTCGTGGTTCTACCTGCGCAAGGCGAAGCTGGAGCGGGCCCGCCGGGCCGCGGCCTCCGGCTGACCCGCCGGCCCGGTCCGGCCGCCGTACGGCCCGTCCGGCAGATCAGGGCCGCACGGCTCGGACTGGTCGCATGGGCCGGACAGGCCGCACGGGTCGGACAGGCCCTACGCCGCCCCGCCGATCTGCGGCACCTGCGGCTCGCCCTGCCAGAAGCGGAAGAACTCCTGGCCCCAGTAGGTGTCCCAGGTCGAGACGCCCAGGCCCCGCAGGACCGTGTGCACCAGGTCGAAGAAGACCTGGTTGATCTCCGGCACCCACAGCAGCCCGAAGACCGCCAGCATCCCGAACGGCGCGATCGGCGCGACCTGCCGCCGCACCCGGTCCGATAGCCACGGCTCGATCACGCCGTAGCCGTCGAGCCCCGGCACCGGCAGGAAGTTCAGGATCGCCGCGGTGACCTGGAGCAGCGCCAGGAACGCCAGCGCGTAGCGGAAGACGTCCGGGACCCCGTCCAGGGCGTGCAGCCAGAACGGCGCGCTGACCACCGCGGCGAACGCGATGTTGGTCAGCGGCCCGGCCGCCGAGATCAGGCTGTGCCGCCAGCGGCCCCGGATCCGGCCGCGCTCGATGAACACCGCACCGCCCGGCAGCCCGATCCCGCCCATGATCACGAAGAGCACCGGCAGCACGATGCTCAGCAGCGCGTGGGAGTAGACGAGCGGGTTGAGGGTGAGATAGCCCTTCGCGCCCACCGTGATGTCGCCGCCGTGCAGCGCGGTGCGGGCGTGCGCGTACTCGTGCAGGCACAGCGACACCACCCAGCCGGCGGTCACGAACAGGAAGACCGCGAAGCCGGTGTTGGCCGCGAGCGTGCCGCTCCAGACGGCCCAGCCGGAGACCGCCAGGACGGCGACGAGCGCGAGGAAGACCGGACTGACGCGGCGGTCGGCGCGCGGAATTGCGGTGGTCATCCTGTCTCCTTCGTGGATACCCCCACGTTTGCGTGGGGGAGGAAGCGAAGTCCCTGCGGAGCAGGGCAAGGGGAGATGAATCGCCGTCGGGTGATTCGTCGTTCTCCACCAACAGCCCCCAGTAGGTCACTAGTTGTCGTGTTAGCGTGTGAGCTATGTCCACTTGCGTGAAGCGGGCGTTTAAGTACCGCTTCTCTCCGACGGATGCGCAGGCAGCGGAGCTGTCGCGCACCTTCGGATGCGTGCGCAAGGTCTACAACATGGCGCTCCAGGCCCGCACAGAGGCATGGACGCTGCGTCAGGAGCGGGTCAACTACAACACCACCTCCGCGATGCTGACCGTGTGGAAGAAAACCGAGGAACTGGCGTTCCTCAACGAGGTCTCCTCGGTTCCACTCCAGCAGTGCCTTCGGCACCTGCAAGCCGCGTTCACCAACTTCTTCGCCAAGCGCGCCAGATTTCCGCGCTTTAAGTCCAAGAAGCAGGCCCGCGCCAGTGCGGAGTACACCAGCTCGGCGTTTCGCTTCCGGGACGGCCGGCTCACCCTGGCGAAGATGACGGAGCCGCTGGCGATCGTGTGGTCCCGACCGCTCCCCAAGGACACGAAGCCGTCCACGGTGACCGTTTCCAAGGACGCGGCCGGACGCTGGTTCGTCTCGATCCTGTGCGACGACCCCAGCGTGAAGCCGCTCCCCGCCACCGACACGACCGTCGGGATCGATGCCGGTCTGGACCGTCTGCTGACCCTCTCGACCGGCGAGAAGATCACCAACCCGAAGCATGAGCGTAAGCACCGTGCCCGGCTCGCGAAGGCCCAACGCGCTCTCGCGAAGAAGGACAAGGGGTCGAACAACCGGGCCAAGGCCCGGCAAAGGGTCGCGAAGATCCACGCCCGGATCGCGGACTCCCGTCGTGACCGGCTCCACAAGCTCACCACTCGACTCGTTCGTGAGAACCAAACGCTCGTGATCGAGGATCTGACCGTGCGCAACATGGTCAAGAACCACACTCTGGCCCGCGCCATCAGCGATGCGGCGTGGTCGGAGTTCCGGAGCCTGCTGGAGTACAAGGCCGCCTGGTACGGCCGCGAGGTGATCGCGGTCGACCGTTTCTTCCCCTCCTCCAGGCTGTGCTCCGTCTGCGGCACCCTCGCATCGAAGATGCCGCTCAACGTCCGCACCTGGACGTGCGACTGCGGCACGACCCACGACCGGGACGTGAACGCGGCACGCAACATTCTGGCCGAAGGACTTTCGGTGTCTGTCTGTGGAGCTGGTGTAAGACCTCAACGGAGAACTCCGGGCGGGCAGTCGGCGACGAAGCAGAAAGCATCACGGCGCAAGCCGTGAGAATCCCCCTCGTTTACGAGGGGGAGAGTCAACGGTACGGGGCTCCCAGGGTGCGGGCGGGCATCCGGGGCACGGGCCGGGGCCCGTCCGGTGGGTCGGGGTCGGACAGGTCCTACGGGCGGGCCGCCCCGACCGTATCCGCGCCGCGGTCGGCGGCGCACGCCCTCCGCCCGGCGGCGGGCGCACCTGCCGAGCGCGGATCGTGCCGGGTGCGTCCCGCTCCCCGCTCCCTGCTCCGGGAAACGTCGCTTGGTACGCGGAGAGTTCCGCCGGTGACCGACAATGGCCCGGTGCGCTACGGAATCCTCGGCACCACTCAGGTCGGCCTGGCCGACGGTACCCACGTCGCCCTCGGTGGCGCCCGGCTGCGTGCCCTGCTCGCCGCGTTCGCGCTGCGCCCCGGCCGGGCGCTGCCCGCCGACGCCCTGATCGCCGACGTGTGGGGCATGGACCCGCCGGCCGACGCGTCCGGTGCCCTCCAAGCGCTGGTCGGCCGGCTGCGCCGGGCCCTGGGCCGCTCCGCGATCGCCTCCGTCGACGGCGGCTACCTGCTGTGCGCCGAGCTGGACGCGGTCGACCTGCACCGCTTCGAGCGGCTGACGGTGGAGGGCGGCCGGGCGCTGGACGCCGCCGACCCGGGCCGCGCCGCCACCCTGCTCGACGAGGCGCTGGCCCTCTGGCGCGGCCCGGCCCTCGCCGACCTGCCCGACGCGGCCGTGGAGGCGGCCCGCGCCGAGAGCCGCCGGCTGGACGCCCGGCGGACCCGCCTCGCCGCCGACCTGGCCCTGGGTCGGGCCGCTCAGGCGCTGCCCGCCCTGACCGCGCTCTGTCAGGACCATCCGCTGGACGAGCCCCTCCAGGCGCTGCGGCTGCGTGCCCTGCGCGACGCGGGCCGGACCGCCGAGGCGCTCGCCGCGTACGAGGAGATACGTACCGGCCTCGCCGACCGGCTGGGCGCCGACCCCGGCCCGGAGCTGCGCGCCCTGCACGTGGCGCTGCTCCAGCCGGACCTCGCGACGCTCCCCGCGGCCCCGGGGAGCCCGGTGCCGACAGTGGCGACCGGCCGGACCAGCCCGACCGGTCCGACCGGCCCGGTCCGTACGACGGCCGCCGCCCCGGCCGCTCCCGCGGTGCCGCCGGCCGCCCGGCCCGGCAACCTCCGCGCCCGCCTCACCTCCTTCGTCGGCCGGGAGCACGACCTGGCCGCGCTCCGCGCCGACCTGGCCGGGCACCGGTTGGTGACGCTGCTGGGCCCGGGCGGCGCCGGCAAGACCCGGCTCTCCCAGGAGGGTGCGGAGACCGCCGCGGCCGCGCTGCCGGACGCCTGGCCGCACGGCGTCTGGCTGGCCGAGTTGGCGCCGGTGGACGATCCGCGGACCGTGCCGGAGGCGGTGCTGACCGCGCTCGGGGCCCGCGAGACCGTCGTCCGCGGCACCGCCGCCGAGGGGCTGCGGGCCGCCTCCGACCCCACCGCCCAGGACCCGCACGCCCGGCTCGCCGAGCACTGCACCGGCCGCCGGATGCTGCTGGTGCTGGACAACTGCGAGCATGTGATCGGTGCCGCAGCGGAGCTCGCCGAACGGCTGCTGATCGCCTGCCCGGGCGTGACCGTACTGGCCACCAGCCGGGAGCCGCTGGCCGTACCGGGCGAGGTGGTGCGGCCGGTGGAGCCGCTGCCCGACCCGGTCGCGCTGCGGCTGCTCGCCGACCGCGGGGCCGCCGCCCGCCGGGGCTTCCGCGTCGACGCCGACGAGGAGACCGCCGTGGCCTGCGCGGAGATCTGCCGCCGGCTGGACGGCCTGCCGTTGGCGATCGAGCTCGCCGCCGCCCGCCTACGCATGATGACGCCCCGTCAGCTCGCGGACCGGCTCGACGACCGCTTCCGGCTGCTGACCAGCGGCAGCCGTACGCTCCTGCCCCGCCAGCAGACCCTGCGCGCGGTGGTGGACTGGTCCTGGGACCTCACCGACGCGCCCGAACGGGCAGTGCTGCGGCGGCTGTCGGTCTTCGCCGGCGGCTGCGACCTGGCCGCCGCCGAGGAGGTCTGCGCGGGCGACGGCGTCCCGGCCTACGAGGTCGCCGGGCTGCTCGGCTCGCTGATCGACAAGTCGCTGGTGGTGGCCGCCCCGGACGGCGGCCGGGACGGCGCCGGGCCCGCCGGCCGGGCCGGGGCGCGCGCCGGGGGGCAGATGCGTTACCGGCTGCTGGAGACGGTGGCCGAGTACGCCGGGGAGCGGCTGGACGAGGCCGGGGAGCGGGCCGACGTCGAGCGCCGCCACCTGGTCGCGTACCGCGAACTGGCCCGCACCAGCGACCCGTTGCTGCGCGGTCCCCGACAGCGCGCCGCGATCGACCGGCTGGAGCTGGAGCACGACAACCTGCGCACCGCGCTGCGCCGGGCCGTCGCCGTCGGCGACGAGCAGGAGGCCCTGTGCCTGGTGCTCTCCCTCCAGTGGTTCTGGTCGCTGCGCGACCACCGCGGCGATGCCTGTACCTGGGCGGCGGCCGCCGGTGAACTGGGCCCCGACCCCTTCGCCCCGCCCGTCGCACCCGCCCCCGACCTCTACGAGCGGCCCATCGACGCACCCCCGCCGATGCCCCCCGAGCAGCTCGTGGAGGCCCGCCGCGAGGTCCGGTTGGTGGGGCTCTCCAGCCTCGACAGCAACCTGGAGTCGCTGCGCGACCCGAAGATGCAGGAGGAGCTGGCCGGGATCATCGCCGCCTACCGGGGCGGCATGCCGCAGACCTGCAAGGTGCCCGGGGTGCTGTGGTACTTCGCGGTGTTGATGACCGGCCGGTGGCAGGACCTGGTCGCCATGGTCGACCAGGCCATCGCGGCCTGCCGCGGCTTCGGCTACGACTGGGAGCTGGCCTACCTCCTCCAGCTGCGCTCCAAGATCCTCAACGACCGCCCCGGCGAGCTGGGCCAGGCGATCCGGGACGCCGACGAGGCGCTGCGGACCTTCCTCCGGCTGGGCGACGCCTGGGGTGCGGCCGAGGCGCTGACCGGGCGCGGCGAGTCGTCCGAGAAGAGCGGCGACTACGACGCCGCGGTGCGCGACTACCAGGCGGCGATGGTGCACGCCGAGGAGTTGGGCGCGCACAGCCAGACGCTGCTGCTGCGGGCCCGGCTGGGTGCCGTGATGATCGAGGACGGTCGGCCGGAGGACGGCGAGCGGATGCTCAGGGAGGTGCTGGCCGAGGCGGAGGACCGCAACAGCGGCCGGGACGCGGTGTGGTTCACCCGGATGACGCTGGCCATGCTGCTGGCGATGGACGGGCGCACCCACGAGGCCCGCCGGGAACTCCTTGAGGTGCGGGAGGGGCTCACCACGCAGGGCTCGGACGTCTTCCTGGGGCTGCTGGACGCCTCGTTGGTCTCGCTGGACGTGGACGAGGGGCAGCACGGGGCCGACCTCCTCCCGCGGATCCGGCAGGCCGTGGAACTCGTCCAGGACCCGCTGACGCAGTTGGTCGCACCGGACCTGCCGGTGGTGCAGCTGCTGATCGGCGCCCGGGTGCTGCTGGCGGTCCGCGGTGCGGCCGGGGCCCGGGACGCGGCCCGGCTGGTCGGCGCCTACGACGCGCTGCGGACCAGCCCGCACGTGGTGCCGCTGGCCGTCCGTACGGACCGGGCCCGCACCGAAGCGGCCGCCCGGGCCCTGCTGGGCGACCCCGACTACGACGCCGCCCACGTCGAGGGCGGCGGCCTGTCGCTGGACGAGGCCACCGCCCTCCTCTGACGCGAGGGGGCCACCGGGCCGTCCGCGGGGAAGCCCCCGCGGACGGTGCGTCAGGTCTTGGTGCGGAACTTCCGCACCGCGAGCGGCATGGTGATCACCGTGATGGCCACCGCCCAGCCCAGCGTGACCAGCGTCGGATGGGCCACCGGGCCGTGGCCGTTGACCAGTGCGCGGGCCGCGTCGGCGAGGTTGGAGAGCGGGTTGACCTTGGTGAACGCCTCCAGCCAGCCGGGCATCTGCTGGGTCGGCGCGAAGATCGACGAGCCGAACTGGAGCGGCATCAGGACCAGCATCGCCATGCCCTGCACCGCCTGCGGGGTCTTCACGCTGAGCCCCAGCAGGATGAAGATCCACATCAGGGCGGCGCCGAAGACCGTGGACAGCACCACAGCGGCGGCGAACTCCAGCAGGGAGCCGCGTATTTCGAGGCCCAGCAGGAAGCCCATGCCGAGCAGGATCGCGGTGGCGAGCAGCATCCGGCCGATCTCGACCACGATCTTGGCGATCAGGACCGAGGACCGGGCGATGGGCATCGTCCGGAAACGGTCCATCACGCCCTTGCGGAAGTCCTCGTTGACGCCTACGCCCACCGCCATGGCGATATTCATGCCCATCATCGCCATCATGCCGGGGACCAGGTACTGCACGTACTCCGCCTGGTTGCCCTTGCCGGCGATGGCGCCGCCGAAGACGTAGACGAACAGCAGGATGAAGATCACCGGCATCAGCACCGCGTCGAACAGCGTCTCCGGGTCGTGCTTGATCTGTACGAGGTTCCGCCGCACCAGCGCGCCGATGTGCCGCAGGTTGGCCCGGATGCCGATCCGGCCCTCGTCGGTGCCGGCCTTCCCGACCGGTGCCGTGATCGTCGCGGTACTCATGCCCCCACCTCCGCGTACTGCTCGTCGTGCGTGTCGTCGTGCGGGGCGGAAACGGTCGCCGGGCCGCCCGTCCCGGCGGTCTTCTGGCCGGTGATCGCCAGGAACACCTCGTCCAGGCTGGGCAGATGGGTGCTGATCCCGGCCAGCGCGAAGCCCCGGGCGCCCAGCATCCCGACCACCGAGGTCAGCTGCTCGTCGCTGATGATGGGCACGTTGACCACACCCTCGTCACGGTCGGCGGTGGCGCCGGCGATGCCGTCCAGTCCGGCCTGCGCGAGGGCGCCCACCATCCGGTCCAGCTCGCCCGGGTCGGCCGGCCGGATCTGGAGGGTCCGCCCGCCGACCTTGGCCTTCAGCTCCTCGACCCGGCCCTCGGCGATCACCCGGCCGCGGTCGATGACCGCCAGTTCGTCGGCGAGCTGCTCGGCCTCCTCCATGTACTGGGTGGTCAGCAGGACCGTGGCCCCCTCGCGGACCATCCGCTGGACCTCCGTCCACACTTCGTTGCGGGTGCGCGGGTCCAGTCCGGTGGTCGGTTCGTCCAGGTAGAGGACGGCCGGCTGGCCGATCATCGAGGCGGCCAGGTCGAGCCGGCGCCGCATGCCGCCGGAGTACTTCCCGGCCGGCCGCTTGGCGGCCTCGGTCAGCGAGAACCGTTCCAGCATCTCGTCGGCGCGGGTCCGGGCGTCCTTGCGGGAGAGGTCCAGCAGCCGCCCGATCAGGTAGAGGTTCTCCCAGCCGGAGAGCTTCTCGTCGACCGAGGCGTACTGGCCGGTCAGGCCGATCCGGCGGCGCAGCGCGCGGGGCTGGCGCACCACGTCGCAGCCGGCGACCACGGCGCGTCCGGCGTCCGGCACCAGGAGGGTGGACAGGCAGCGGACGAGGGTGGTCTTGCCCGCGCCGTTGGGGCCGAGGACACCGAGCACGGTGCCCTCCTGCACGTCCAGGTCCACCCCGTCGACGGCCTTCACGGCGCCGAAGTGCTTGACCAGACCGCGCACCTCCACGGCGTTGCCGCCCTTGGTGGTTATCGTCTGTCGCGTCATGCCTGCAAAGGTGCCAGCCGCCACCGACAACGCACCGACAGGCCGCCGACAGCCCGGGAGGACCGGTGGTCGGCGGCCGGTCGGCCGGGTCTCAGTGGAAGGTGTGCTCCTTGGCGGGGAAGGCGCCGCCGACCACGTCCTCGGCGAACGCCTTGGCCGCGCCGCCGAGCAGTTCCCGCAGCTGGAGGTACTGCTTGACGAACCGCGGCACCCGGCCGGCGTTGAGGCCCGCCATGTCGGTCCACACCAGCACCTGGGCGTCGCAGTCCAGGCCCGCGCCGATGCCGACGGTCGGGATGTGCAGCGAGCGGGTCACCTCGGCGGCCAGCTCGGCCGGTACGGCCTCCAGGACGACCGCGAACGCCCCGGCGTCCTGCACCGCCTTGGCGTCCCGCAGCAGCTGCTGGGCGGCCTCCTCGCCGCGGCCCTGGACCGGGTAGCCACCGTAGGCGTGGACCGACTGCGGGGTCAGCCCGACGTGCGCCATCACCGGGATGCCGGACGAGACCAGCAGCTCCACCTGGTGCGCGGAGCGCTCGCCGCCCTCCAGCTTGACGGCGCCCACCCCGGCCTCCTTGACCAGCCGGGTGGCGTTGCGCAGCGCCTGGACGGGGCCTTCCTGGTACGCGCCGAACGGCAGGTCGGCGACGACCAGGGCGCGCTTGGTGCCGCGTACGACCGCGGCGGACAGGATCGTGATCTCGTCCATCGTGACCGGCACGGTGGACTCGTAGCCGAGGTGGCAGTTGCCCATCGAGTCGCCGACGAGCAGCACCGGGATCCCGGACTCGTCGAAGACCGAGGCGGTCATCGCGTCGTAGGCAGTGAGCATCGGCCACTTCTCGCCGCGCCCCTTGGCGGCGGCGATGTCGCGGACCGTGACCCGGCGCGAACCGGTGCCCCCGTAGAGGGTCTTGGTGTTCTCCTTGGCGGGCTTGGCGGTGGGCTCCTCGGTGGCCCCCGCGGCCGGCTTCTGGGCAGGCGAAAGCTGCGTCATGGTGACGGCTCCTGTTTCTTCATCTCGAAGCACCCTGACGGTGTCCCCGGACTCCCCTCCATGCTGGCACGGCGTGCCCGGGGAGCAAAAGGGGGCGGGCGGCGGGAGACGCACGGGAGGGGGAGGAGCCGTGCCGGGGTGGCAGGAGGAGCCCTGTCGGGGCGGGGTGAGAAGCGCAGACGGGTGGGGGAAGGAAACGGCCCGGCACTCCATCAATACGGAACGGTTCCGTATCGCAATGAGCGTATGGTGGCGCCATGGCCACCTCACCGTCCCCACCAACCCCACCGGGCGCCCCCGCCGCCCCGTGCATCCCCGCGCACATCCACCGCCGGCGCTGGGTGATCCTTTCCGTCCTGATGCTCAGCCTGCTGATCGTGGTGCTGGACAACTCCATCCTCAACGTGGCGATGAAGACCATCGCGACCCCGGCCCCCATCGGCCTCGGCGCCACCCAGAGCGAGCTGGAGTGGGCGATCAACGCCTACACGCTGGTCTTCGCCGGGCTGCTGTTCACCTCCGGCCTGCTCGGCGACCGGCTCGGCCGGAAGAAGGTCCTCCTCTTCGGCCTGGCGGTCTTCGGTAGCGGCTCGGTGCTCGCCGCGGTCTCCGCCTCGCCCGCCCAACTCATCGCCTTCCGCGCCCTGATGGGCCTGGGCGGCGCCTTCGTCATGCCGGCCACCCTCGCCATCCTGATGAACATCTTCGAACGCGAGGAGCAGCCCAGGGCGATCGGCATCTGGGCCGGCGGCGTGGGGTTGGCCATCGCCATCGGCCCGATCGCCGGCGGGCTGCTACTGGACCACTACTGGTGGGGTTCGGTCTTCCTGATCAACGTCCCGATCGTGCTGTTCGCGCTGGTCACGATGGTGATCCTGGTGCCCGACTCCAGGGACCCCGCCCCCGGGAGGCTGGACCCGGTCGGTGTGCTGCTCTCCGTGGTCGGCCTGGTCGTGCTGGTCTACGGGATCATCAAGGGCGGCCAACTCGCCGACTTCACCGACCCCGAGGTGCTCGTCACGGTCCTCGGCGGCCTGGCGGTGCTGGCCGGGTTCGTCGTCCACCAGAAGCGCAGCGACCACCCGTCCATCGACATCGGCTACTTCCGCAAACCCGCCTTCTCGGCCGCCGTCGCCGCCATCGCGCTGGTCTTCTTCGCGCTGATGGGCGTCACGTTCTTCATCGTCTTCTACGTCCAGAGCGTGCGCGGCTACACCCCGCTGGAGTCCGGGCTGCTGATCCTGCCGCTGGCCGCCGCCCAGCTGATCTTCGCGCCCCGGGCCCGGCTCGCGGTGGACCGCTTCGGGGCCCGCGCCGTGTGCACCGTCGGCATGCTGGTGGTGGCCGTCACGATGGCCGGGATGCTGTTGCTGGGCACCGACACCCCGATCTGGGTGCTGGAGGTGCTGTTCTTCCTCCAGGGCACCGGGATGGCGCACATCATGCCGCCGGTCACCGTCGCGATCATGCAGTCGCTGCCGCGCGAGAAGGCCGGGTCCGGCTCGGCGCTCAACAACATCTTCCGGCAGGTCGGCGGCACCCTCGGCGTCGCCGTCCTGGGCTCGCTGCTCTCCACCAGCTACCGCGACGGCATCCAGGGCTCCCTCAACGCGCTGCCCGGCGTGCCCGGCCCGGTGCGGAACGCGGCCGGCGAGTCCATCGAGGCCACTCTCGGCCTCGCCGCCCGGCTCCGCCCGCTCGCCGCCCGCTCGCTGACCGCCAAGGCCGACGACGCCTTCCTGCACGCCATACACGTCACGGCGCTGGGCTCGGCGGTCGTCTCGATGGTCGGGGCCGTGGTGGTCGTGGCGTTCCTGCCGGGCAAAATGGGCCCGGCTCCGCACGCGGCGGAGCCGTGGGGCGGGCGGAAGGCGGGCGCAGCACGATGAGCCGGGTGGCGGAAGACCGCGGGCGGACGGGCGGGGCGCGCACGGGTGGGGCGGCCCCCCGGCGCCGGGGCCGTCCGCGCAGCGCCGCGGCCGATTCCGCCATCGTGGAGGCGGTGCTCCACCTGATCGAGGACGGCGTGCCGATAGCTGAGCTGTCCATGGAGCGGATCGCCCGCGAGGCCGGTGTGGGCAAGGCCACGCTCTACCGCCGCTGGCCCGGCAAGAGCGCGCTGCTGCTCGACGCGATGCGGTCGCTGGACGCGCCCGGCCCGCCGCTGGACGGCGGCTCGGTCCGCGAGGACCTGGTGCGGCTGCTGGAGTTCCTGCGCCGCCGCGGTCTGGCCAAGCGCAGTTCGGCCGTGTTGCGCACCGTCGTCAGCCATGTCCAGACGCAGCCCGAACTGTGGGCGGAGTACCACGAGACGGTCGTCCGGGCCCGGCACGAGGCACTGGTCGGGGTGCTCCGGCGCGGGGTGGCCACCGGCGAGATCCGCGCCGACCAGGACCTGGAGACCCTCGCCGACCTCTTCGTCGGCCCGATGCTGGCCCGCGCCCTCCTCCACGAGTGGAAGCAGCTCCCCGAGGGGCTCGCCGAGGACATCGTCGACACGGTGCTGGAGGGCGTCCGGCCGCGGGCGGCGGAGCCCGGCGCCGGCCCGGAATGACGGCGCGCTGACCGGTGCCGGTCTCCGTATGACCGGACCATGCCCGTTCTGTCACAGCCGCTGTCACGTATCGCGGGAGCGGAACCCGGGGCCGTGGGCATGCCGTCCTCTTGTGCGGGAACGCAAAGACGGGTCCGGCGGAACGCGGATCTAAGAGAGCGTTTCACAGCCATCGCCTAGGGTCGACGATCACAGGTGAGGCGCACCGGAGCAGCGCGGCAAGGCAGTGAGGACAGCGGAATGGCGCAGGCGTACATGACGGAGCCGGGGCAGGGTCAGGGGTCCGAGCGGGCCGGTTCCCGGACCGGACGCCTGCGGAACTGGTGGCGCCGCGAAGGGATGTGGCGGCGCGGCATCATCCTCGCGGTGCTCGCGGTCCTCCTCGGGCTGGCGATGGTGCTGCACGCCCGGATCCCCAACACCGTGGGGAACTTCGGGAGTTTGCTGGAGACCTTCCTGCCGTGGCTGGGGCTGGGCGTCCCGCTGCTGCTGGTCTGCGCCCTGGTGCGTCGCTCGGCGACCGCGCTGGTGGCGCTGCTGCTGCCGCTCGTCGCCTGGGTCAGCCTCTTCGGCGGGCAGCTCACCGACAAGTCCGGCACCGGCGGCAACTTGACCGTGCTCACCCACAACGTCGACGCGGGCAACCTCGATCCGGCGGGCACCGCCCGCGACATCGTGGCGTCCGGCGCCGACGTGGTCGCCCTGGAGGAACTGACCGGCAACGCGCTGCCCGCGTACCGCAAGGGTCTGGCCGACACGTACCCGTACCACACCGTGCAGGGCACCGTCGGGCTGTGGAGCAAGCGCCCGCTGGCCGACGTCCGGCCGGTGGACATCAAGATCGGCTGGGTCCGGGCGCTGCGCGCCACCCTCACCGCCTCCGACGGCCGGCAGATCGCGTTCTACGTCGCCCACATGCCGTCGGTGCGGGTCAACGTCGACAAGGGCTTCACCGCCAACCAGCGCGACGGCAGCGCCCGGGCGCTCGGCGAGGCGATCGCCGCCGACCCGGTGCGGCAGGTCATGCTCCTCGGCGACCTCAACGGCACCATGAACGACCGCTCGCTGGCCCCGCTGACCTCGCAGCTGCGCTCTGCCCAGGGCGCGGCGGGCGACGGCCTCGGTTTCAGCTACCCGGCCGGTTTCCCGATGGCCCGGATCGACCAGATCCTGATGAAGGGGATCGACCCGGTCAAGGCGTGGGTGCTGCCGGCGACTGGCAGCGACCACCGGCCGGTGGCGGCCACCGTGAAGGTCTGAGCCCGGCCGCAGCGGCGGCCGGGCGAGCGGCCCGCGTCGGCAGGACGGCGCCCGGCGGCACCGCCGACGCGGGCGTTCACACGAAGCGTGAACGCCCGCAACACTCCCCGAGGCTTCATCCGGGGACCCTCACCCGTACGTGCCCCGCTTGCGGACACGTGGCCAAGGAGAACCGCATCGCCCAGGCCGCATTCGCATGCGTCAGCTGCGGGTTCCTCGCGCACGCCGACCGTGTTGCTACGCGGCCTTGAGGTGTGCCACGTCCTGGACACGTGCGGTGAGCTCGCGAACGACGGCCAGTTTGTGGTACGGGCGCAGGTCGTTGCGCAGCGTGGTGAAGTGTTCGTCGCCGCGGGCGCTGGAGATCCCGGCGTAGTCGTCCAGGAAGCGGCTCCACACGTCGCACGATTCCTCAACGTGCCGCATCTCTAGAAGACGCGTGGCGAGGAGCCCGTTGGCGTGCACGCGGCCTTGCCGTTCCTGCACCGGCCGGTACCGGTTGGACCGGCGTAGCGCCTTGACCGATCCGGAGCGGTCGCCGAGTTCCCACAACACATGCGCGACATGGAATTCGTAGGCGGCACGGTCGTAGCCGCCCACCGCATCGTTCCGACCGTCTGCCCTGGACAGCGCCTTCTCCGCCCCCTCCAATCGCCGGAACGCTTGCCTGCGATCGTTGACCATTGCCGCGCCGTGGGCCTGCTGGCCCCGGAGGAAGGCAACCAGGCGTGGACCGGCGGCGGGTGCCGCCTCGGCAGCGGAGTCGGCGAGCTCAAGAGCCTTGTTCCCATAGCCGAGGTGCGAGGCTTGAAGTGCCATCCCCCGCAAAGTGCGGCAGTACGTGAGGTGGTCCTCCCCTTCGCCGGCGAGTTCGAGGGCCTTCACGTAATACCGCTGTCCCAGCCGTTGATGCCGCTCGTACATGGCCATCCAGCCTGTGAGGTAGATGAGATCGGCTGCGGCGGAGCGCATCGCCTTCTGCGTTTCCTCGGTGCCGTCTGCACGTAGGTAGGTCTGCACCGAATTGACGAGGAACGACGCCGCCATGGGGCGCGCGTGGCCGCCGCCGAGATCGTCAAGAATGTCGGCGATCTTCTCGGTCATGGCACGGACCGTGGCCACGTCGCTCATGCCGATCCGGGCCGTGCGTCCGGCTGCGGTCGCATGGTATCGACCGGCCAGGTCGTCGAAGTGAGGCACGATCAGCAGAGCCGAGTAGAGACCTGCGCTGAGCACTGCTCGGCGTGAGGGATCCATGTCTGCCTTTCCAAGGTCGATCAGCCCAGACACCACATCGGCAGAGCTGCTGGGCTCGTCAGCGTCGCCGAGGCCCGCGTCGGCGGACGTTACTGGTCGGCGAAGGAGCTGGGAGAGTGCCTCGACGAGGGCCGGTCGCGCCTCCGGTTTCGGCAGGGATCCCTTGAGCCAGTGGGACACCGAGGACTTGTCGTAGTGCAGGGGCACTCCGCTCTCTTTACCGAGGCGGTTCACGGCACGCGCCAGCTGTGCGTTCTCGATCCGACCCTCTTGCATCAGGCTTGCGAGCGCGGTGTTCGGTGTTCTTTCCCGTCGTGCCATCTCACACCCCTGAGTGTGTTCAACCTGTTCAACCGTCTCCTCACTCTGCTCTCTTACCCAGCGCCGCATGAGGGGGTTGGGTGAATACCAGTCGTCAGGACTTCTCTGGCGGCCGGTTGACGTGCCCTTCGTTGCCTGGTTCTCCAACGGACAACGAAAGGGTGGTTCGCCTCCCCTCGACTCAAGGTGCTCATGATGACGAAGGCAAGAATCACTGCGCCCGCCTCCGGCGCCAGCCGCCCTTTGGGACTGGGACATTGGGAACACCCTTTGCTCGGCCACAGGGTCATCGACCACGCCCACGACGACCGTGTCGGCATTTTTCGAGCTCTCGCCCCCGACGTCGAACGGCCGGAGCTCGGCCCTGTGATGAAAGTGCCGGGCACGGCACCTATGGCCTGGCTTGCCCCGGTCAGTGGGGGAGTGGAGTGGACGACGCACCCCGACGCGATCGAGGCGGAGCGGAACGCCGACGTGGAATGGTCACCACAGGGGCAGGTGACAGCCAATGCTTCCGGCGCGAGGGCAGCTCAGCGCCGTTCCCCCGGGCAGCTGTGCCACGAAGCCGACACGTTGCGCGAAGCGATCCAGCAGCACACACGCCACCCCGGAGCCGAGCACCAGTGATCTACGGTTCGATGCCCACCTGGCCGGAAGTCCCCCAGCCCGTCGCCGACTGCCACCGGTGCTGCACCCTTCACCAGCAGCGTGCCGACGCGATCCGGCGGGGCGATCGGAGTGCCGAGAGCGACTGCAACGTCCTGCTGCGCCGCCACTACGCCGAGGCCCATGGCTGATACTGCAGCGGTTGGCCAGCCCCGCATGCGGCGGCGGGCGTAGTGTCCGTGGCCCTGCCGGCCACCGCTGTGGTAAACGCCACGTACTGCATCCGGGAATACGAGGATGCAGTACGTGGCTGCACATGAGAGCTTCGAGGGCCGGTGTGAGCACACCGGCCCTTTCCCCGTGCCCGACAACGTGGTCGGCCGTTCCTGACACCACCAGCACCCCACCTCGCCGGAGGACCACCGCACTATGCCCTTGGCCCTGCTTGCTCTCGCAGTCGCCGCATTCGGAATAGGCACCACCGAATTCGTGATGATGGGCCTGCTGCCCGACGTCGCGGACGATCTGGGCACCTCCGTGCCCACCGCCGGCTACCTCGTCTCCGCCTACGCCCTCGGCGTCGTCATCGGCGCACCCCTCCTGACCGCCCTCGGCTCCCGCATCCCCCGCAAGCGGATGCTCCTCGCGCTGATGGCGGTCTTCACGGTCGGCAACCTCGCCTCCGCCCTCGCCCCCACCTTCGGCCTGCTGATCGCCGGCCGGCTGCTGGCCGGTCTCCCGCACGGCGCGTTCTTCGGCGTCGGTGCGGTGGTCGCCGCCCGTCTGGTGCGCGAGGGCCGTCAGGCCCGTGCGGTGGCCACCATGTTCCTCGGCCTGACCATCGCCAACATCGTCGGCGTGCCCGCGGCCACCCTGCTCGGCCAACACCTCGGCTGGCGCGCCACCTTCCTCGTCGTGGCCGCCATCGGCCTGGTCGCGATGGCCTCCCTGGCCCGGCTGATCCCGCCGCTGCCGGCCGAGGCGCACACCGGACTGGGCCGCGAACTGCGCGCCCTCGGCAACCGCCAGGTGCTGCTCGGCCTGCTCACCACCGTCTTCGGCTTCGCCGGGATCTTCGCCGTCTACAGCTATCTGGCCTCGATGATGACCGAGGTCACCGGCTTCGCCGCCGGCTCGGTCCCGCTGGTCCTCGCCCTCTTCGGCATCGGCATGACGCTCGGCGCGCTGGCCGCCGGCCCGCTCACCGACCGCGCCCTGCGCCCCACCCTCTACGGATCCCTCGGCGCGCTCGCCCTGGTCCTGGTGGCCTTCCACTTCGCCGCCCCGGTGAAGTGGGCGGCGCTGGTCGGCGTGGTCCTCATCGGCGCCACCGGCTTCCTGACCACCACACCGCTGCAGATGCTGGTGATGAACAAGGCGCAGCAAGCGCCCACCCTGGCCGCCGCCTCCAACCAGTCCGCGTTCAACCTCGCGAACGCGGGCGGCGCCTGGATCGGCGGGCTGGTCCTCTCGGCGGGCTGGGGCTGGACCTCGCCCACCCTGGCCGGCGCCGTCCTGGCCGCCGCCGGCCTGGTGGTGGCGTTGGTGGCCGGCCTGTTGGACCGCGGCGCCCACGACAGCCGCATCGTGGCGCGCGGCGGGGACGGCGAGCCGGCGCCGGCGGCCGGGCCCGCGGTGGCGGACCCCGCCGGCCGTTAGGGCCTGTCCGACCCCGACCCCGACCCCGACCCACCGGACCGGCCCTAGGACCCCTCTCGCCAGTGGTTCGTGATCGGCAGCCGCCGGTCCTTCCCGAAGCCCTTGGCGGAGATCTTGGTACCCGGCGGGTACTGCCGGCGCTTGTACTCGGCGCGGTCCACCATCCGCAGCACCCGGGTCACCAGCGCCGCGTCGAAGCCCTGCGCCACGATCTCCTCGCGGCCCCGGTCGCGGTCGACGTACAGCTCCAGGATCCGGTCCAGCACCGCGTAGTCCGGCAGTGAGTCGGTGTCGACCTGGCCGGGCCGGAGCTCGGCGCTGGGCGGCTTGCTGATCGAGTGCTCGGGGATCGGCGGGGTCTGGCCGCGTTCGGCGGCGGCTTCGTTACGCCAGCGCGCCAGCTCGTAGATGACGGTCTTGTAGACGTCCTTGATCGGGCCGTAGCCGCCGACCGAGTCGCCGTAGAGCGTCGAATAGCCGCACGCCAGCTCGGACTTGTTGCCCGGCGCGAGGACCAGGTGACCCTCCTGGTTGGAGAGCGCCATCAGGGCCGTGCCGCGCAGCCGCGCCTGGAGGTTCTCCTCGGCGAGCCCGGTCAGCCCCAGCGTTGCCATGTAGGCGTCGAACATCGGGCCGATCGGCACCGTGCGGAAGTGCAGCCCGGTGCGGCGGGCCAGTTCGGCGGCGTCGCCGAGGGAGTGCTCGGTGGAGTAACGCGAGGGCATCGCGACCGCGTGCACCTGCTCGGCGCCGACCGCGTCGCAGGCCAGCGCGGCCACCAGCGCGGAGTCGATCCCGCCGGACAGCCCGAGCAGCACGCTGCGGAAACCGTTCTTGGCGACGTAGGCGCGCAGCCCGACGACCAGGGCGGTGTAGATCTCCTCCAGGTCGCCGAGGCGTTCGGCCTGCCCACCGAGGGTCTGCGGGGGGTACGGCGGCAGGGGGTCGGCGGAGAGCACGATGTGGTCCACCCGCAGCCCGTCGTCCAGCACCCCGGACGGCGGTTCCGGCGCGGCGGCGGGCAACTCCAGATCGACCAGCACGCACCCCTCGGCGAACTGCGGGGCCCGCGCGATCACCCCGCCGTCCTCGTCGACGACGATCGAGTCGCCGTCGAAGACCAGCTCGTCCTGCCCGCCCATCATCGCCAGGTAGGCGGTCGTGCAGCCGGCCTCCTGAGCCCGCTTGCGGACCAGCTCCAGCCGAGTGTCGTCCTTGTCCCGCTCGTACGGCGAGGCGTTGACGGACAGCAGCAGCCCGGCGCCGGCGCTGCGCGCGGCGGGCACCCGGCCGCCCTCCTGCCACAGGTCCTCGCAGATCGCCAGCGCCACGTCGATGCCGTGGACCCGGACGACCGGCAGGGTGTCGCCGGGGACGAAGTAGCGGAACTCGTCGAAGACGCCGTAGTTGGGCAGGTGGTGCTTGGCGAAGGTGAGCGCGACCGTGCCGCGGTGCAGCACCGCCGCCGCGTTCTGCGGGGCGCCGGCCGGCCGGCCGTAGCGGGGCAGCGCCTGCGCGCAGCGGTCGAGGTAGCCGACGACGACCGGGACGTCGCCCAGCCCCTCCGCGGCGAGCCGGGCGGCCAGTGCGGTCAGTGCCGCCCGGCTCGCCTCGACGAACGACGGGCGCAGCGCGAGGTCTTCGACGGGGTAGCCGGTCAGTGCCATCTCGGGGAACGCGACGAGGTGCGCGCCCTGGCCGGCGGCGTGCCGGGTCCAGTGCACGATCGTCTCGGCGTTCCGGGTGAGGTCGCCGACGCAGGAATCGATCTGATTGAGGGCGAGACGAAGTTGAGGCACCCCGCCAGTCTAATCGTCTTTCTGACGCAATGGGGGTGTGTGACGGCGCACGGCGGCCCCCTGTGACGGTGTTACAGGGGGCCGTGAGGGGGCGGAGACGCCTCCGGCCGGCCCGGCGGAGCACACCGGGCCGGCCGGAGCGGCCCTCATTTCCGCAGGTAGCCGAGGACCGTCATCATCCCCGACTCCGAGTGGTAGATGTTGTGGCAGTGCAGCATCCACAGCCCCGGGTTGTCGGCGTCGAAGTCGACCGCGAGGCGCTGGTTGGGCCGCACGATCGTGGTGTCCTTGCGCGGCCCGCCATCGGGCAGCGTGAAGCCGTGCCCGTGCAGGTGCACCGGGTGCCACATCGTGGTGTCGTTGCGGAACACCATCCGCACCCGCTCGCCCTCCCGGATCGGATAGCGCTGTGACGGGGTGTACGGGTGCCCGTTGAACGCCCAGTCGAAGCGATCCATGTCGCCGGTGAGCTTCAAGTTCAGGACGCGGTCCGGCTGCCGGTTCCGGCCCCGCACGCTCTCGTCCGCCCGGAGCCGGTCCGCGGTCGTCAGCCGGCCCTCCAGCTCCTTGGGGTGGGCCGAGGAGTCCGGCGCCCGGCCGCCCGCGGTGCGCAGCACGGCCAGCGCGCTCTTGCCCCGGCCCTTGCCGTCGGCGACGGCGACCAGCGGGAAGACCCCGGACCCGGCGGTGACCAGGACGTCGTAGCGCTCGGCCATGCCGATCAGCAGCTGCTCGGCGCGGGCGTGCTCCACCGGGTAGCCGTCGGTGTGCGTCACGGTCATGTGGTGGCCGCCCAGCGCCACCCGGTAGGCGGTGTCACCGCCGGCGTTGATGAAGCGGATCCGGATCCGGTCGCCGGGCCGGGCCCGGAAGGTGTCCGGGTCCCTCTTCGTGCGGCCGTTGATGAGGTGGTAGGGGTAGTTCACGTTGCCCGGCATGCTGCCCAGCACGGCGCTGTGGGCGCTGTTCCCCAGGAGTCGGGACGACCCTTTGCGGCCGTGCCCGGGGCCGTCGTCGCGGCGTGCGCCGCGGCTCGCCCGTGCCGTGGCCATGGACGCCGCGCCGGCGACCGCACCGGCGTTCATGCCGTGCAGGGGCAGGTTGCCCAGGCCGGCGCTGTTCAGGCTCTGGTCCGCCAGGCCCAGGCCCAGGCGCAGGTCGTTGAGGGGCGAATCCCTCAGGTTGGGGACGAGCTTGTTGAGGTCCACGTCCGGGAAGACCGGGGGCACCCAGCTGGGGTCCGCCGTCCCACTGCCGTTACTGCTGTGGCTGTTGTGGTCGCGGTGCTTGACGTTGCCCTTGCTGGCGCTGTCGCTGTGACTGCTGTTGCTCTTGCTGTGGCCGTTGCTGTTGTGGCTGCCGTTGCTGTGACTGCTGTTGCTGTTGCTGTGATCCGTGCCGTGGCTGCCGTGGCCCGGCCCCTGGTCATGACCGTCGTTGTGCTCGTGTCCGTGGTCGGAGTCGTGGTCGGAGCCGCTGCTCCCGTGCATGGAGCCGCGGCCGTGGTTCAGCTCGTTCAACACGGCGTCGGGGTTGCTGCCGTCCACCCCGTCGAGCCAGTCGTCCAGGACGACGACCCATTCGTGGTCGTACTCCAGCGGCTCCCTGGGGTCGTCGACGATCAGCGGGGCGTAGAGCCCGTGGTCCTGCTGGACGCCGACGTGCGGATGCATCCAGTAGGTACCGGGTTGGGTGACCCTGAAGTGGTAGTGGAAGGAGCCGCCGGGTCTGATCGCGCGCTGGGTGATGTCGGGGACGCCGTCCATGTCGTTGCGCAGCGCCAGCCCGTGCCAGTGCAGCGTGGTCGACTGCGGCAGGCTGTTGACGAAGTTCACCGACAGGGTTTCGCCCGCGGTGAGCCGGATCACCTCGCCCGGCAGCCGGTCTCCGTACACCCAGGTGTCGACGGTCCGGCTGCCGAGGTCGATCCGGGCTTCCCGAGCCTCGAGGTGCAGCCGGCGCACCCGCCCGGAGGAGTAGCGCTGGCCCTCGGCCTCGGCGACCTCCGGGCCGTACGGGTCGACGTAGCGGCCGCTGCTGGAACGGTTGTCGTCGCGCCGGGCGTCCGAGCGGGAGGTCGCACCGGCGGTGCCGGCGGACGAGGCCAGCAGGCTGCCGCCGGCGACCGCGATCCCCGCGCCGAGTACGCCACGGCGGGAGTGTGTGGGAAGGGAATCCATGGGTTGAGCACCTCTGGCGATGTCGGGGACGGGGGAGCGAGGGCGACCGCGGACTCCGGCAGGTGTGGGGATCCCCCGGCCCGATGGGGGCACCTCGGACGTCGGACGGACGGAGGTGGGGCCGGGGGCGTCGGAGGCCCTGAGGCGGCCGGGTGCGCTCCTGCGCACTCAGCCGGCGGTCGGGCGAGGCGTGGCCGACGCGGCGGCCGGGGATATCGGCCAGGGCCCGTGCAACGGGCGGCCGCGCTGCGCGGCGGCCTTGCGGTGTTCACCCATCGCGGACCTCTCGACGACCGGAGACCTGGGGGCAGTCCGGTGGATCACGGCCGGGGCCTGTCCGACCCTGATCCACCCGATCCACCTGATTCACCGGACGGACCCAGGACGCACCCTTGCTCCCGGGGCACCGACCCCGGAGGTGGCCCATCGCGCCGCGCTCGCCGCGTCCGGTGGACCGTCTGCCTATTCTTGGGTTTCCCGCGCCCCCGGCGTATCCGGCATTCCGGACGCGCCGTCGGGACCACCCGAACACCAGGATGTCCGTGCGCCCGACCCGACCCGCCCCCGGCACTGCGGCCCCCTCCGGGGCAAGCACCGGCTCCACCGGAGTGGCTGCCGCCGCGGTCGTGCTGCTGCTCGGCGCGCTCGCCTACACCGCCTGGGTGCTGGAGCTGGTGCTCGCCACGGGGCTGGACCCGGTGCGGGCGTACGTCAGCGAGCTGGCCGCCGCCGACCAGCCGCTGGGCGGGCTGTTCCGCGCCACCGACCTGGTCGCCGGGCTGCTGGTGCTGGCCGGCGCGCTGACCGCGCTCGCCACTACGGAGCGCCGGCCCTGGACGGTGGCCGGCTTCTCCGCCCTGGCCCTCTTCGGCGCCGCCACCGCGCTGGACTCCCGACTGCCGCTGAGCTGCGCACCCACCAGCGACCCGGTGTGCGCCGCCCGGGAGACCGCCGGACTGGTCCCGGCCACCCACACCGCGCACGCCGTCAGCAGCACGCTGGCCATGCTCGGTGCGCTGGCCGCGCTGGTCCTGTTGACCGTTGCGGCCCGCCGGTACGGCCACTGGCCCGCGCTCGCCCGCCTCGGCCCGCCGCTGGTGCTGGCCGAACTCGCGGCCACCCTCTGGACGCTGGCCGAGGTCGCCGTCCTCACCGCGGGCCGGGACACCTGGGCGCTCGGCGTCGGCCAGCGCCTCCAGGTGCTGCTGGTCGCGCTCTACGTCGCCCTGCTCGCCGGCTGCGTGGCACAAAACGCCCGCCGCGGCGCCCGGGCCGGCACCCCGGTCGCAGCCCAGGACCCACCCCCGGATCATGCGACCCCACCGCGAGGAGAACCGTGACCCCCCGCCCCACCCCCGGCCGGATGGTGCGCGTCGGCGGGCTGCCGCTGCACGTGCTGAGCGAGGGCAGCGGCCCGGTCGTGGTGCTCAGCGGCGGCCTCGGCATGGCCTGGTTCGACTGGGACGCGGTCGCCGCGCTGCTCGTCCCGCACCGCACCGTCGTCCGCTTCGACCGCCCCGGCCTGGGCCTGAGCGCGCCGGCCACGGCGCCGCCCGACCTCGCCGGCGAGGCGGACCGGATCGCCGCCCTCCTGGACGCCCTCGGCCACCGGGCGTCGGCCACCGTCGTCGGCCACTCCCTCGCCGGTTTCCACGCCGAGGCGTTCGCCCGACTGCACCCCGCCCGCTGCGCCGGTCTGGTGCTCGTCGACGGCAGCGTCGAGGAGGACCCCCGGCCCCGGCTGCCGCGGGCGGTCCGCGCCGCCTGGGCGCGGGGGGCGGCGGGCGCGCTCTCCGCGGCCGGGCTGCCGCAGCTCCTCGGTCCCGTCGCCCGTCGCCTGATCACCCGCGCCGGGACGGTGGGCCGCCACCCGCAGCACCGCTGGGCACGCGCCGGCTACCGCACCAGCCGGGTGCTGCGGGCCTGCGCCCTGGAGAACGCCGGCTACCCCTACCAGGCCGCGGACCTGGTCGCACTGCGCCGCCACCGCCCGATGCCGGCCGTCCCGGTCGCCGTCCTGGCGGCGTACGACGGCAGCGAGTCCGCGGGCGAGCTGCGGTGGCTGGAACGGCAGCGGGTGCTCGCCGGCGCGCTCGGCGGCCGCTTCACGGTCGCCGCCCCGGCCGGCCACCTGGTCATGGCCGATGCGCCGGCGGCGGTGGCGCGGGCGGTGCTGGACCTGCACTGAGGGCGCCCCCCCCGGCGGCGGCGCCCACCGGCCGAACACGGCCATACGGAGCGCTCCGTACCGGGTCAACAGGGGTTCACGGAGCGTCCAAGACTGGGCCAAGGCCCTCGCGCTGCGCGCCGCCGGGCACCGACCCTGGTCGCGGCGGGGAGGATGCGGGAAGGAACCGAGGAGGGGGTCACGGGTCGGCGGTTCTGATTCAGGCCAAGGGTGCGTAATGTGACGGTAACCCGCTGACGTGATACTGGTGGGCCGGAACGCGATGATCCCCGCGCGTGGACAGGCCGAATGACCTGCAAGGATTGGTGAACCATGGACAAGCAGCAGGAGTTTGTGCTCCGGACGTTGGAAGAGCGTGACATCCGCTTCGTCCGGCTGTGGTTCACCGACGTCCTCGGGTTCCTGAAGTCCGTGGCGGTGGCTCCGGCCGAGCTGGAGCAGGCATTCGACGAGGGCATCGGCTTCGACGGCTCCGCGATCGAGGGCTTCGCCCGCGTCTACGAGTCCGACATGATCGCCAAGCCCGACCC
Source organism: Streptomyces sp. RGM 3693 (assembly GCF_050471125.1). Lineage (NCBI taxonomy): Bacteria > Bacillati > Actinomycetota > Actinomycetes > Kitasatosporales > Streptomycetaceae > Streptomyces > Streptomyces sp. RGM 3693. Next base: position 627,937 of record NZ_JBMPPQ010000004.1, on the reverse strand, counting down.
TGGCACGTTCCAGATCCTGCCGTGGCGCGCCGAGGCCCCGGGCACCGCCCGGATGTTCTGCGACATCCTGATGCCGGACGGCTCGCCCTCGTACGCCGACCCGCGGTTCGTCCTCAAGCGGATCCTGGCCAAGACCTCCGACCTCGGTTTCACCTTCTACACCCACCCCGAGATCGAGTTCTTCCTGCTCAAGGACAAGCCGGTGGACGGCTCCCGGCCGATCCCCGGCGACTCCTCCGGCTACTTCGACCACACCCCGCAGAACGTGGGGATGGACTTCCGCCGCCAGGCGATCACCATGCTGGAGTCGATGGGCATCTCGGTGGAGTTCAGCCACCACGAGGGCGCCCCCGGCCAGCAGGAGATCGACCTGCGCTACGCCGACGCGCTCTCCACCGCCGACAACATCATGACCTTCCGGCTGGTGATGAAGCAGGTCGCGCTGGAGCAGGGCGTCCAGGCCACCTTCATGCCCAAGCCGTTCTCGGAGTACCCGGGTTCGGGCATGCACACCCACCTCTCCCTCTTCGAGGGCGACCGCAACGCCTTCCACGAGTCGGGCGCCGAGTACCAGCTCTCCAAGGTGGGACGCTCCTTCATCGCCGGCCTGCTCCGGCACGCCGGCGAGATCTCCGCCGTCACCAACCAGTGGGTCAACTCCTACAAGCGCATCTGGGGCGGCGCCAACCGCACCGCGGGCGCCGGCGGCGAGGCCCCCTCGTACATCTGCTGGGGCCACAACAACCGCTCCGCGCTGATCCGCGTCCCGATGTACAAGCCCGGAAAGATGGGCTCCACCCGCGTCGAGGTCCGCTCCGTCGACTCCGGCGCCAACCCCTACCTCGCCTACGCGGTCCTGCTCGCGGCCGGCCTCAAGGGCATCGAGGAGGGCTACGAACTCCCGGCCGGCGCCGACGACGACGTATGGGCGCTGTCCGACTCCGAGCGCCGGGCGATGGGCATCGAGCCACTGCCGCAGAACCTCGGCGAGGCCATCGCCCTGATGGAGCGCAGCGAACTGCTCGCCGAGACCCTTGGTGAGCACGTCTTCGACTTCTTCCTGCGCAACAAGAAGCAGGAGTGGGAGGAGTACCGCTCCGAGGTCACCGCCTTCGAGCTGCGGAAGATGCTGCCGGTGCTGTAACCGCAGGTCGGAGCGCTTCTCCAGCGGGGAACGGCGTGGGGGTCCACGGTAGTTGACGTGGGCTCCCACGCCCGTCCCGCCCTCCCCGGGCCGTCTCCCGGTGGAAATTCACGGCGATATCCGGCACCGTGCACGGTGTCTGCACTTCCTTGTTGCGGAGTCGTCGAAGGATTGAACGCCGCGCCGCGCATTCTTGCCGGAATGCGCGGGCGGAAAGTGCAGACGGAATGCCTTGACGGAAAGCCGTAAGGGGAAACGGCGGCGATTCGGGCGAGGGAATCGCATTCCGGCCCGCCGGACAGCGGGATTTCCGTGTTCGCGAATTCCTCGCCGAGGTGCCGACTTCAGGCACTGGGTGAGCCCGAGGGGGAACAGCGCGGGAACATTGCCCTCCTCCTCAGTCTCGCCCGGGCCCGTGCGGGATACCCGTCACGCACAGAGGAGGACGATGAGGCCCTTGCAGTCTCCCTCGTCGCCTTCGCCCCCACCGTGGTGGCGGCCGTGGCCGTCGGCGGCGCGCGACGGGGCAGCCGGGGCCTTCGCGGTGACGTGGGAGGCGAGCGGCGTCGCGGCGATGGCGGAGGTGGCCGTCGCCGACCCTGCCGCGAGAGCGATGCCCAGGGCGGCGCTGACCATGAATATTCGCGAAACAGTCTTCTTCGGGTGATTCATGTCGAAGTACTCCTTTCTTCGGGCGATTCATCTGGCAGAGCGTTCACTCAATCACCATGCATGCTCCCGGGGTGGGTTTCGCCCGGAGTGCGGCTGATCGGGTGAATCACGGGGAATCCGGTGAACTGGCTTTTCGCGGTGCCTACTTCACTGGCCTTTCGTGGCCATAAGGATCGGCCTCGGCCCGATAAACGCAAAGAGGTGTGGTGTACCGCCGCCGTGCTTTCCGAATCTCACCGAACCCTTCCGAACCCTTTCGGGGCTCTCCGCATCCTTCCGCATCCTTTCGCGCGTGCCGTCCGCCCTTTCGCCGGTGCCTCTGGGCGGGCGGGGCAGGGAGGCGGTCGGGGAGAACTCCTGGCGCCGGCCCCGGCGAACATCTGCCGACCCGGCCACCAACTGCTGACACCGACCCGGCCACGAACCGCTGACACAGTGATCAGCGCCCTACGACGGCGCCGGCGGAGCCGCTAACGTTGGCGGTCGGCCCCCGCAGGCAGGGGCGGCCCCGTGCCGGTCCGTCCGCGGTCCGTCCGTGGGCGTCCGACGACCGACCGATGACGACCGCTCCGCCGCAGGTCAGAGGGCCCGCCGGTAGAGTCGTTTCGGGTGAGGAGCACCATGCGTCGATCCCTCCGCAACGAGAAGCAGCAGTGGGAGGAGTACCCCTCCGAGGCCACCGCCTCCGAGCTGCGGACGATGCCGCCGGTGCGCTGACCCCGGACCAGCCCCTGTGTCCGAGCCGACCCGTCACCGAGAGGCCGCCCGATGGCACTACCCGCCCCGCAGGGACGGCGGAGCAGCACCTTCACCCGGCTGCTGAGGCACGGTTTCACCGACCCCTCGGCGGCCGGCACGCTGCTCGACGCTCCCGAACTCGCCTCCGTACGCGACGATTCGGTGCTCCTCGAAGCGCTCGGTGGCACGCCCGACCCCGATCTGGCGCTGCGCGGCCTGGTCCGGTTGGTGGAGGCGCAGGAGTCGGCGGAACGGCAGGAGCTGCTGGCCACCATCGCCGCCGCCAAGCCGCTGCGCGACCGGCTGCTCGGCGTACTGGGCGCGTCCGAGGCGCTCGGTGACCATCTGGTCCGGCACCCGGGGGACTGGCGGTCGCTGGTCACCTACGAGTCGGTCGATCTGCACCCCACCACCCCGGAGTTCGAGCAGGCGCTCGCCGAGGGCGTCTGGGGCGAGCGGGGCGCCGACCGGCCGCGGGCGGACGCGCTGCGCGCCGCGTACCGCCGCTGCCTGCTGGGCATCGCGGCCCGCGACGTGTGCGGTACCACCGACGTCGCGGAGGCCGCGGCGGAACTCGCCGACCTGGCCACCGCCACCGTCCGCGCCGCCCTGGAGATCGCCTACGAGGAGCAGCCCGGCGACGCCGCGCAGTGCCGGCTTGCGGTCATCGGGATGGGAAAGTGCGGCGGCCGGGAGCTGAACTACGTCTCCGACGTGGACGTCATCTACGTCGCCGAGCCCCGGGAGGGCGCCGAGGAGGCCAAGGCGCTCCAGGCCGCGACCCGGCTCGCCTCCCGGATGATGCGGCTGTGCTCGGACAGCACCGTCGAGGGCACCATCTGGCCGGTGGACGCCAATCTGCGCCCCGAGGGCCGCAACGGACCACTGGTGCGCACCCTGTCCAGCCACCTCGCCTACTACCAGCGGTGGGCCAAGACCTGGGAGTTCCAGGCGCTGCTCAAGGCCCGCCCGATGGCCGGCGACCTGGCGCTGGGGCAGGAGTACGTCGACGCGCTGTCCCCGATGGTGTGGGGCGTCGCCGAGCGGGAGAACTTCGTCGCCGACGTCCGCCAGATGCGCCGCCGGGTGGTGGAGAACATCCCCGCCGCCCAGGTCGACCGGGAGCTCAAGCTCGGCCCCGGCGGGCTGCGGGACGTCGAATTCGCCGTCCAGCTGCTCCAGTTGGTGCACGGTCGCACGGACGCCACGCTGCGCAGCGCCACCACCCTGGACGCCCTGGCGGCGCTCGCGGCCGGCGGCTACGTGGGCCGCCAGGACACCGCCGCGCTCGACGCCGCCTACCGCTTCCTGCGCACCCTGGAGCACCGGATCCAGCTGTTCCGGCTGCGCCGCACCCATCTGATGCCCGAGGAGGAGTCCGAACTCCGGCGCCTGGCACGGTCGTTGGGGCTGCGCACCGAGCCGGTCGAATCGCTGCGCAGGGAGTGGAAGTGGCACGCCCGCGAGGTGCGCCGACTGCACGAGAAGTTGTTCTACCGGCCACTGCTGGACGCCGTCGCCCACCTGGAGCCCGGCGAGGCCCGGCTGTCCGCGAAGGCCGCCGGGCACCGCCTGGAGGCCCTTGGCTACGCCGACCCGGTCGCCGCGCTGCGGCACCTGGAGGCGCTGGCGTCCGGGGTGAGCCGCAAGGCGGCGATCCAGCGGACGCTGCTGCCGGTGCTGCTCGGCTGGTTCGCGGACTCCGCCGACCCGGACGCCGGCCTGCTGGGCTTCCGCAAGGTCTCCGACGCGCTCGGCAAGACCCCCTGGTACCTGCGGTTGCTGCGTGACGAGGGCGCCGCCGCGGAGAATCTCGCCCGGGTGCTGTCGGCCGGCCGGCTCGCCCCCGACCTGCTGCTGCGCGCCCCCGAGGCGGTCGCCCTGCTGGGTGCCGCCGACGGGCTCCTGCCGCGCGGCCGGGCCGCCCTGGAGCAGGAGGTGCTGGCCGCGGTCGGCCGCGCGGACGGGGCCGAGGCGGCGGTCGCGGTGGCCCGTGGGGTGCGCCGCCGGGAGCTGTTCCGGACCGCCGCGGCGGACGTCATCGGCGCGTACGGCACCGAGTCCAGTCCGGCCGACACCGATCACGGCCACGCGGTGGACGCGGTCGGCTCGACGGTCTCCGACGTCAACGCGGCCACCCTCGCCGGCGCCCTGCGGGCCGCGGTCCGCGAACGCTGGGGCGACACCCTGCCCACCCGGTTCGCGGTGATCGGCATGGGCCGCTTCGGCGGCCACGAGCTGAGCTACGGCTCGGACGCCGATGTGCTCTTCGTCCACGAACCCCGCGAGGGCGCCGACGAACAGGAGGCCGCCAAGGCCGCCCACGCGATCGCCAACGAGATGCGGCGGCTGCTCCAACTCCCTTCCGCCGACCCGCCGTTGCTCATCGACGCGGACCTGCGCCCGGAGGGCCGGTCGGGTCCGCTGGTGCGCTCCCTCGCCTCGTACGCGGCGTACTACCGGCGCTGGTCGCTGGTGTGGGAGGCGCAGGCGCTGCTGCGTGCCGAGCCGGTGGCCGGCGACGTGGAGCTGGGGGAGCGGTTCGTCGAGCTGATCGATCCGCTGCGGTATCCGGCCGAGGGCCTGGGCGAGGACGCGGTCCGCGAGATCCGTCGACTCAAGGCCCGGATGGAGTCCGAGCGGCTGCCCCGCGGTGCGGATCCCACCACGCACGCCAAGTTGGGCCGCGGCGGCCTGAGCGACGTGGAGTGGACGGTCCAGCTGATGCAGATGCGGCACGGCTGGGAGCTGCCCGGGCTGCGCACCACCCGGACCCGGGACGCGCTGGCCGCCGCGCACGCCGCCGGGCTGATCGGCACCGACGACGCCCGGACGCTGGACGAGGCGTGGGTGCTGGCGGCGCGGGTGCGCAACGCGGTGATGCTGGTGCGCGGCCGCCCCGGGGACACCTTCCCGGCGGACGGTCGGGAGCTGGCCGCGGTCGGCCGTTACCTCGGCTACGAGGAGGGGCACGTCGGGGACATGGTCGACGACTACCGGCGGATCACCCGGCGGGCGCGCGCCGTCGTCGAGGAGCTGTTCTACGGGGCCTGATGCAGGGCCTGATGCGGGTCGTGATGCGCGGCTTGATGCGGGGCTTGATGCGGGGCTCGCTCTACGCGTCCCGGGCCGAGTCCGGGGCCGGCCACCGCGCGTCGCGGTGCTACCGCGCGTCGCGGTCCGTCGCGCCGGCCAGCAGCGCCCGTAGGTGCGCCAGGTACCCGGCCAGGGTCAGTTCGAACGCGGCGTCGGCGCGGTCCGGACCGGTCGCGTCCTGGGCCGTCGCCAGCCGCGGCGCGTCGGCCTCGCCGGAGACCTCCCACATGGGCTCCGGCGCCGACATGTCCAGCGCCGAGCCGAGCACGAGGTTGTCCAAGCCGGTGATCACCGCCATCACCCGCTCCGGGGCGAAGCCCGCGTCGAGCAGCAGCCCGGCCGCCCGGTCGTAGTGGGCGAGCACCTTCGGCGCGCGGACCGGTGAGGTCATCAGCATCGGAATGGTCCGCGGATGGGCGGCGAACGCGGCGCGGTAGGAGCGCGCCCAGGCGGCGAGCGCGGTGTCCCAGCGGGCGTCGCTCAGGGTGCCGGGGTCGATCGCGTCGGTGACCCGCTCCCGCAGCAGCTCGATCACCCCGGCCCGGCCGTCCACGTGGTGGTACACCGAGGCGGTCTGCACGCCGAGCCGCCGGGCCACCTCCGGGACGCTGAAGTCGCCCTTCTCGTCGACGAGTTCGAGTGCGGTCGCACCGATCCGCGCCCGGTCCAGCAGGGCCTTCCGCGGCCGCCCCATGGTGCCCCCTCCCGGCAAAAGACCCCGTCGGAGGGTCTTCCCGAAATCGTACGGCGGGGGGTACGGTCCACAAACCGAAAGGCTTTAGGTTTCTCTCCCTCCGCGGTCACCCTGCCGTCACACCCTCGTACGCGCACGGCCGCCCCCTCCCCATCCGGTCGCAGAAGGGCAACCGAGCCATGGCCGTAGAGTCCGGGTCCCGCAACGGGGCACCGCAGCAGACCGCACCCCCGCCCGACACCGCCGCCGCCACGCTGCGCCGCGGCACCCTCGGCGTCGCCGACATCGCCTTCTTCGTCATCTCCGCCGCCGCACCGCTCACGGTGATGGCCGGCACCTCCCCGATTGCCCTCGGCGCCGGCGGCCTCGGCGCCCCGGTCGGCTACGTCCTGGCCGGCGCCACCCTGGCCCTGTTCGCGGTGGGCTTCACCACCATGGCCCGGCACGTCCGCAACGGCGGCGGCTTCTACGCCTTCATCACCCGCGGCCTGGGCCGCCCGGCCGGCTTCGGCGCCGCCACCCTGGCCCTGCTCGCCTACAACGGCATGCAGATCGGCGTCTACGGCCTGCTCGCTACCGCCACCCAGGACGCCCTCACGGCGTTCTGGGGCATCCACGTCCCCTGGCCGCCGATCGCCGTCGCCGGCGTCGCCGTCATCTGGTTCCTCGGCTACCGCAGCATCGACTTCGGCGCCAAGGTGCTGGGCGTCCTGCTGGTCGCCGAGACCGGCATCCTCGTCCTGCTCGCCGGCGGCGTCCTGCTGCACGGCGGCGCGCACGGCCTGGCGCTGGACTCCTTCACCCCGCAGCACGTCCTGGTCCCCGGCACCGGCGCGGTCCTCGCCTTCGCCTTCGCCGCCTTCACCGGCTTCGAGTCCACCGCCATCTACCGCCACGAGGCCCGCAACCCCCGGCGCACCATCCCCCGCGCCACCTACATCGCGGTCGCCTTCCTCGGCCTCTTCTACGCCTTCACCCTCTGGATCGTCATCCAGGCGTACGGCGCCGACCGGATCGTCCGGGCCGCCCTGACGGACCCCGCGGGCCTCTTCTTCGCCGCCACCACCCGCTACGTCGGCACCTGGGCCGCCGACCTGATGCACCTGTTCATCATTACCAGCATCCTCGCCTCACAACTGGCCTTCCACAACGCGATCAACCGCTACGGCCTGGCCATGGCCCAAGAGGGCGTACTGCCCCCCGTCCTCGGCCGGGTCCACCCCCGCCACCGCTCCCCGTACGCCGCCGGCGCCCTCCAGAGCGTCCTCGCGGTGCTGGTCGTCCTCGGCTTCGCGCTGGCCGGCGCCGACCCGTACACCCAACTGCTGCTGTGGATGAACACCCCCGGCATGCTGGGCCTGCTGGTGCTCCAGGCGCTGACCGCGATCGCCGTACCGCTCTACTTCCGCCGTTTCCGGCACCAGGAGGGCGCCCTGCGCACCCAGATCACGCCGATCGCCGCCACGGTGTTGATGCTCGGCGCGCTGTGGTTGGTCATCGCCAAGATCGACATCATGACCGGCGCCGGCTTCACCACCAACGCCGCCCTGGTCCTGGCCGTCCCGGCCGCCTTCGTCGCCGGCCTCCTCCTCGCCCGCCGGATACGCCGCACCCGCCCCGCGGTCTACGCGGGCTTCGCCGCCGACCCCGACGACGAGCCGGCCGAGCCGGCCGAGCCGGCCGAGCCGACCGCACCGGACCCGTCCGGCGCCCCGCCCGCGGAGGCCGCCACCCGCGGCTGAGCCGCCGACCCGCCCCGGGGCCGGCCCGGCCCCAACCCCCTCCCCGCACCGAGGAGTTCCCGTGCCGTCCACCCCGCCCACCCCCACCGGCGGCCCGCGCACCGCCGCCGACACCGTCCTCACCGGCGCCCGGGTACGCACCCTCGACCCCGCCCGCCCCTGGGCCGAGGCCGTCGCCCTCAAGGACGGGCGGATCGCCGCGGTCGGCGACGCGGCGGACGTACGGCACTGGCGCGGCGCCACCACCGAGGTCATCGACCTGGCCGGTGCCACCCTCGTCCCCGGCCTCACCGACGGTCACAGCCACCCCGTCTGGGGCGTCGAGATGGCGGGCGGCCTCGACCTGACCGCCGTCTGCGACCTCGACGCCCTGCGCGCGGCACTGGCCACCGCCGCCCGCGCGCTGCCCCCGGGTACCTGGCTCACCGGCTGGGGACTGGACCACAACGTCTTCGGCGACCGGCCCGTCCACCGCGAACTGATCGAGGACGCCCTGGCCGGCGCCCCCGCCTTCCTCCGCCTCTACGACGGCCACTCGGCGCTGGCCAGCGGCCGGGCGCTGGACGCCGCCGGGATCACCGGGCCGCGGGCCTTCGCCCAGCGCGCCAGCGTGGTCTGCGACGACGCCGGCCGCCCCACCGGGCACCTCGTCGAGCACGCCGCGATGAACCTGGTGCTGCCCGCCATGCCCCGCCCCTCGGCCGCCGACCGTCGCGCCCGGCTGCTCGGCCTGCTCAGCGAGATGGCCGCGGCCGGCCTCACCGGCGCCCACGTCATGGACCTGGAGGACGCCGACGCCCCCGAACTCCTCACCGCCATCGAGGAGGACGGCCACCTCCCGGTCCGGCTGCGGCTCGCCCCCTGGTGCATGCCCGGCATCGGCACCGACGGCCTGGACCACCTGATCGCCCTGCAACGCCGGGCCGGCCGGCACTGGCGGATCGGCGGCGTGAAGTTCTTCATGGACGGCACCGTCGAGGGCGGCACCGCCTGGCTGGAGCGCCCCGACTGCCACGGCCAGGGCACCGACGCCTTCTGGCCGGACCCCGCCGCCTACACCCACGCCGTCCACCACCTCGACCGGGCCGGGGTGCGCACCGCCACCCACGCCATCGGCGACGCCGCGGTCCGCCACGTCCTGGACACCGTCGAACTGCTCGGCGTCGACCGCCCCGGCGCCCGCTACCGGCACCGCATCGAGCACATCGAGACCGTCCCGGACTCCCAGCTGCCGCGGTTCGCCCGGCTCGGCGTCGCCGCCTCCATGCAGCCCACCCACACCCACTACACCCGCGCCGACCACACCGACGCCTGGTCCCAGCGGGTCGGCACGGAGCGGGCCGGCCGGGCCTGGCGCTGCCGCGACCTACGGGACGCCGGCGCCGTCCTGGTCCTCGGCTCGGACTGGCCGATCGCCCACCACGACCCCCGCCAGGTCCTGGCCACCGCCCGGCTGCGGCGCCCCGCGGGCCACCGCGAGGTCGCACCGGTCACCCCCGACCAGGCCCTGACCGGACTCCAGGCCCTGGAGGGCCTGACCTCGCACGCCGCCCGCGCGGTCGGCGAGGAGTCCGAGGCCGGCCGGATCGCGCCCGGCTTCCGCGCCGACCTGACCGCGCTGGCCGTCGACCCGGTCACGGCCCCGGCCGACGAACTGGCCACCGCCCCGGTCCGCCTGACCATGACCGGCGGGCACCTCACCCACCGCGCGGAACGCTGACCACGAGCGGCGGGCCGCGGGCGCCCCCCCCCCCCCCCCCCGCCGCACCGTGCGCGGGGTCACACCCCGCGCGGGGTCATGCCTTGAGGGGAGTCACGCCTTGAGGGGTGCGAGCTCCACCGCCCCCGCGTACCGCGCCAACCGGTGCGGCAGCCGCCCGTACCACGCGCGGGCCAGCGCGTAGCCGAACGCCAGGCACAGCACCCCGCCCAGCGCGTCCAGCCAGAAGTGGTTGGCGGTGGAGACGATCACGGTCAGCGTCGTGGTCGGGTAGAGCAGGCCCAGCAGCTTGGCCCAGATCGGCTTCGCCAGCAGCGCGACGGTGAGGCCGCACCACAGCGACCAGCCGATGTGCATCGACGGCATCGCGGCGTACTGGTTGGACATCGACGCGAGGTTCCCGGACGCCATCGAACCCCAGGTGCCGTGCTGGATGACGGTGTCCACGAAGCCGCCTTCCGGCATCAGCCGGGGCGGTGCCAGCGGGAAGAAGTAGTAGCCGACCAGGGCGACGCCGGTGGTGGCGAAGAGCGCCAGCCGGGCCGCCGCGTACCGCCCGGGATGCCAGCGGTAGAGCCAGATCAGCACGCAGATCGTCACGATGAAGTGCAACGTCGCGTAGTAGTAGTTCATCGAGACGATCAGCCAGGTCACCGAGTTCACGGCGTGGTTGACGGTGTGCTCCACGGCGATGCCCAGGGCGTGCTCGGCCCGCCAGATCCAGTCGGCGTTCCGCAGTGCCTGCGCCTTCTGCTCGGGCACCGCGTTGCGGATCATTGAGTACGTCCAGTAGCTGACCGCGATCAGCAGGATCTCGAACCAGAGACGGGGGGAGCGCGGGGTTCTCAACCGGGCCAGTCGCCCCTTGTCCGCCGGACGGACCGCGCGCTCCCCACTGGCTGGCGGGGTGGCTGACAGGTCGTCCAGAGTCCTCACATGCGCATCACCCATAGGCAGACAGTCTGCCAGAAAGCGACGTGCGACCGATCATCCGCCAGTCGGGTTAACGGCCCCCTGGATCGATCCGGAGGAGGAGAGGGGTCCCCCCTAGGGGGCTGCCCCGGCGGACCGCCCCCACACCCCCTACGGGCCCCGGGGGCGTCCCTCACCGCGAGGCGCGCAGTGGCCGGGGCACCTTCGCCGCCCTGGGCGCCGCCTTTGGCGCCGATGCCGTCGAACCCCGCACCACCAGCTCCGGATGGAAGACGAACTCACTGTGCGGCGCCGGGGTACCGCCGATCTCCTCCAGCAGCGCCCGCACCGCCGCCTGCCCCATGGCCTGCACCGGCTGCCGGATCGTCGTCAGCGGCGGATCGGTGAACGCGATCAGCGGGGAGTCGTCGAAGCCCACCACGGACACCTCCCGCGGCACGTCCAGTCCGCGCTGCCGGGCCGCCCGGATCGCGCCCAGCGCCATCATGTCGCTGGCGCACACGATGGCCGTCACGCCCTGCTCGATCAGCGTGGCCGCCGCGGCCTGGCCGCCCTCCAGGGTGTAGAGGGAGTGCTGGACGAGCGGCTCCGCCGCCGCCGGACCGATGCCCAGCTGCTCCTGGACGCAGCGCAGGAACCCCTCGATCTTCCGCTGCACCGGCACGAACCGCTTGGGTCCGAGCGCCAGCCCGATCCGCCGGTGCCCCAGCGCGGTGAGGTGGGTCACCGCCAGCTCCACCGCGGCCCGGTCGTCGGGGGAGACGAACGGCGCCTGCACCTTGTCGGAGAAGCCGTTGATGAGGACGAACGGCACCCCCTGGCCGCGCAGCTGCTCGTAGCGCCCCATGTCGGCGGAGGTGTCGGCGTGGAGTCCGGAGACGAAGATGATGCCGGCCACCCCGCGGTCCACCAGCATCTCGGTGAGCTCGTCCTCGGTGGAGCCGCCCGGGGTCTGGGTGGCCAGCACCGGGGTGTAGCCCTGGCGGGTCAGCGCCTGCCCGATGACCTGGGCGAACGCCGGGAAGATCGGGTTCTCCAACTCCGGGGTGATCAGTCCGACCAGGCCCGCGCTGCGCCGGCGCAGCCGCACCGGCCGCTCGTACCCCAGCACGTCGAGGGCGGCAAGCACGGACTGGCGGGTGGTGGCGGAGACACCGGGCTTCCCGTTGAGAACCCGGCTGACGGTGGCCTCGCTGACACCCGCCTGCGCTGCGATATCGGCCAGCCGGGCGGTCATGGAAATGGACTGTACCGGTCGGCTGTCAGATTGCCCACCAGGTGCAGCTGTCCCCGGGCAGCACCGCCGACGCCTCGCCGACCGGCACCGGCGCGCTGGCCAGCAGCAGTTCCCCGGGCAGCGGGATCTCGGCGTCCTGGGCGCGGGTGTTGACGGTGCACAGCACCCCGGGACGACGGAACGCCAGGACGCCTTCGGGGGCCGGCTGCCACGCCATCTCCCCGTCGCCCAGGCCCGGCAGACGGCGGCGCAGTTCCAGCGCGCTGCGGTACAGCTCCAGGGTGGAGGCCGGGTCACCGGTCTGCGCCGCGACGCTCAGCCGGTCCCAGTCGGCGGGCTGCGGCAGCCAACTGCCACCCGGCCCGAAGCCGTACGGCGGCAGCTCGCCGGACCAGGGGAGCGGCACCCGGCAGCCGTCCCGGAAGCCGTCCTGGCCACTGGCGCCGGAACACCCGTCGGCCGCCTGCCCGTCGCCGCCGACCCGACCGCGGAAGAACGCCGGGTCCTGGCGCACCTCGGCGGGCAGGTCGGTGACCTCCGGCAGTCCCAGCTCCTCGCCCTGGTAGAGGTACGCGGATCCGGGCAGCGCGAGCATCAACAGGGTGGCGGCGCGGGCCCGGGCCAGGCCGCCGCCGAGGCGGGTGGTGTGCCGGACGACGTCGTGGTTGGAGAGCACCCAGGTGGTGGGCGCGCCGACGGCGACGGTGGCGGCCAGCGAGGAGTCGATGACCCCGCGCAGCGCCTCGGCGTCCCACGCGGTGTTCAGGAACTGGAAGTTGAACGCCTGGTGGAGCTCGTCCGGGCGGACGTAGAGGGCCAGCCGCTCGATGCTGGGGGCCCATGCCTCGGCGACGCCGATGACTTCCCTGCCGCAGTTCTCGCCGTAGCCGTCCAGCAGTCGGCGCCAGGCGCGGTGGATGGCGTGTACGCCGTCCTGGTCGAAGAAGGGCAGCACCTGACTGCCGATCAGCCTGGCCTGTTCGCCGTGCCCGATGTCGGGCAGGCCGGGTGTCTTGACCATGCCGTGCGCCACGTCGATCCGGAAGCCGTCCACGCCCAGGTCCAGCCAGAAGCGCAGGATGGCGGCGAACTCCTCGTGCACCTCGGGCCGTTCCCAGTCCAGGTCGGGCTGTTCGGGCGCGAAGAGGTGGAGGTACCAGTCGCCGCGGTCGGTGCGGGTCCAGGCCGGGCCGCCGAAGACCGACTCCCAGTCGTTGGGCGGGAGTTCGCCGTGGTCGCCCTTGCCGGAGCGGAAGACGTAGCGCTGCCGGGCCAGGTCCGGGTCCTGGAACCACGGGTGTCGGTCGGAGGTGTGGTTGGGGACGACGTCGACGATCACCCGCAGGTCCAGCGCGTGCGCGGCGCGGATCAGTTCGTCGGCGTCCTGGAGGTCGCCGAAGAGCGGGTCGACGGCGCGGTAGTCGGCGACGTCGTACCCGCCGTCGGCCTGCGGCGAGGCGTAGAACGGGGTGAGCCAGACGGCGTCCACGCCCAGCTCCTTGAGGTAGGGGAGTCGGTCGCGCACTCCGCGCAGATCGCCGATGCCGTCGCCGTCGCTGTCGGCGAAGGAGCGGACGTAGACCTGGTAGATGACGGCGTCGCGCCACCATCCCCGACCTCGGTCCGGTCCGGCGGCCTGGGGGGCGGGGCTGGGGGAAGTGAGCTCCTGGGTCATCTGCCGTCCCTGTCAGGTCATGAGGCGAAGGTGCTTCCACGGAGTCAACGCTCGGACGGGCGGCGGGTGACGGTGCGCCAGGGGCTCGGTGGGTCCCGTTCCGGCCATCACACCGCAACCTCTTCCAGATTTCTTGCAGAAAAATCTCGCAACATCTTTCGGTTTGTTTTCGGCGCTGTTACGTTCCAGACCGCCAACTGAGGCTTTCCCTAAGGAGTTCACATGCGGCGTGGCATACGTGGCGCTCTCGCCACCGCGCTGGTAGCGGGCCTGGCACTGGCGGCGACGGGATGCGGCAGCGGGGGTGACGGCGGCAGCGCGGCGGGCGGTGAACTGTCCGGAACCGTTACCTTCTGGGACACCTCCAACGACGCCGAGAAGGCCACCTACCGGAAGCTTGCGGAGGGTTTCCAGAAGGAACACCCCAAGGTCCACGTCTCCTATGTAAACGTCCCGTTCGGCGACGCCAACGCCAAGTTCAAGAACGCCGCGGGCGGCGGCGCGGGCGCCCCCGACGTGATGCGCACCGAGGTCGCCTGGGTCGCCGACTTCGCCAACCTCGGCTACCTCGCCCCGCTGGACGGCACCCCGGCCCTGGACAACACCGGCGACTACCTCCCGCAGGCCGTCGGCTCGACCAGGTTCGGCGGCAAGACCTACGCCGCGCCGCAGGTCATCGACACCCTCGCGCTCTTCTACAACAAGAAGCTCCTCAAGGACGCCGGCGTCCCGGTCCCCAAGACCGTCGCCGAACTCACCGCCGCCGCCCAGAAGATCAAGGCCAAGACCAGCGCCACCGCCCTCTACCTGCGCGGCGACGACCCCTACTGGTTCCTGCCCTACCTCTACGGCGAGGGCGGCGACATGGTCGACGCGGCCCACAAGAAGGTCACCATCGACAACGCCGCCGGCGTCCGCGCGTTCCGCACCCTCAAGCAGCTCGTCGACTCCAAGGCGGCCGTCACCGACGCCACCGACGGCCAGGAGAACCAGCTCAAGGCCCTCAAGGACGGCACCGCCGCGATGGCGATCGACGGCCCCTGGGATATCGAGGGCGCCCGCGCCGGCAAGGCGTTCCAGGACAAGGGCAACCTCGGCGTCGCCCCCGTCCCCGGCGGATCCGCCGCCCAGGGCTCCCCGCAGGGCGGCTGGGACCTCTCGGTCTACGCCGGCAGCAAGAACCTCCAGGCCGCCTACGCCTTCGTGAAGTACATGAGCTCCGCGAAGGTCCAACAGGAGACCACCGAGAAGCTCAGCCTGCTGCCCACCCGCAAGTCGGTCTACGACGTGCCGTCGGTCAAGCAGAACGAGATGGTCGCCTTCTTCAAGCCCGCCGTCGACGGCGCCGTCCAGCGCCCCTGGATCGCCGAGGGCAACTCGCTCTTCGAACCGCTCAAGGTCCAGATGAACAAGGTGCTCACCGGCGCCGCCACCCCCGAACAGGCCGCCAAGACCGTCGGGGACGCCTACCGGAAGCTGCTCAAGGACTACACGTGACGCTCACCGCCCGGATCCGCCGGGCGTTCGGCACCCACTGGTACGCCTGGACGATGACCGCCCCGGTCGTCCTCGTCATCGGCGTCATCATCGGTATCCCCCTCGTCCGCGGCGTCTACCTCTCGCTCACCGACGCCAACGAGGCCAATGTCGAGCGCTCGATCGGCATGAACCACATCCCCGCCACCTACCACTTCACGGGCCTGGACAACTACCGGGCGGTGCTGACCGACGGCGTCTTCTGGGACCGCCTGGGCTGGACCGTGCTGTGGACCGTCGGGTGCGTCTCCCTCACCTTCCTCACCGGCCTCGCCCTGGCCACCCTGCTCAACCGCCCGCTGCGCGGCCGCACCCTCTACCGCCTGGCGCTGATCCTGCCCTGGGCCATCCCCGCCTTCATCTCCGTCTTCACCTGGCGGATGCTCTACAACGAGAAGAACGGCATCCTCAACAAGCTGCTGACCGGCGGCGGCATCGACGCCGTGCCCTGGCTCAACGACCCGACCTGGGCCAAGCTCTCGGTCATCGCGGTCAACGTCTGGCTGGGCGTGCCCTTCATGCTCGTCGCGCTGCTCGGCGGGTTGCAGTCCATCCCTGGCGAGCTCTACGAGGCCGCCGAGATGGACGGCGCCGGCGCCTGGCAGCGCTTCCGCCACATCACCGTGCCCGGTCTGCGCGCGGTCAGCGGCACCGTGCTCCTGCTCTCCACCATCTGGACGTTCAACATGTTCCCGGTGATCTTCCTGCTCACCAGGGGCGGACCCGGCGACGCCACCGAGATCCTGGTGACCTACGCCTACCGGCTCTCCTTCGTCGACAGCCCCCGCAACTTCTCCGCCTCCGCCACCTGGGGCGTGGTCATCCTCGTCCTCCTCGCACTCGTCGCGGTCGGCTACCGCCGGGCGCTGCGCAAGCAGGGAGAGGTGTGGTGACCATGGCGCGCAAACGCTCCGAACGGCACTGGCTGGCCTCGGTCGGACTGCACCTGACCCTCTCGCTCGCCGCCGTCATCGCGGTCTTCCCGCCGCTGTGGCTGCTGGTGACCTCCTTCAAACCCAAGAACGACGCCTTCACCACCAGCCTCGTCACCCACTTCACCCTCGACAACTACACCCACGTCCTGACCGGTACCTCCTTCCTGACCTGGTTCGGGAACTCCGCGGTCGTCGTCGGCCTGACCACCCTCATCGGGGTCTTCACCGCCGCCACCACTGGCTACGCGGTCAGCCGCTTCCGCTTCCCCGGCATGCGGCCGCTGATGTGGCTGCTGCTGATCACCCAGATGTTCCCGGTCGCGGTGCTGATCGTCCCGCTCTACAACCTGCTCGCCTCCCTCGGTCTGCTCAACCAGCCCCTCGGTCTGGTCCTCACCTACCTCACCATCGCCGTCCCGTTCTGCGCCTGGATGATGAAGGGCTTCTTCGACACCATCCCGGTGGAGATCGACGAAGCGGGTCGGGTCGACGGCCTCAACCCCTTCGGCACCTTCTGGCGGTTGGTCCTCCCGCTCGCCCGCCCCGGCCTCGCCGTCACCGGCTTCTACACCTTCGTCACGGCCTGGGCCGAGGTCGCCTACGCCTCCGCCTTCATGACCGGCGAGGAGAACCTCACCCTCGCCGGCGGGCTACAGACCTTCGTCAACCAGTACAGCAGCGACTGGGGTTCGATGACCGCCGCCGCCGTGATCATCGCCGTACCGGCCGCGCTCGTCTTCGCCTTCGCCCAGCGCCACCTCGTCTCCGGACTGACCGCCGGCACCACCAAGGGATGACATGACCCGACAGCACAGCCCCACACCCGACACCGCCCCTTCCGGGCACTCCCACCCGGGGAGGAACACCTCCGTCGGGACGGCCGCTCCGGCCACCGACTGGTGGCGCGACGCCGTGATCTACCAGATCTACCCGCGCAGCTTCGCCGACGGCAACGGCGACGGCATGGGCGACCTGCCGGGCATCCGCAGCCGGCTCGGCCACCTGCGCGACCTGGGCGTGGACGCCGTCTGGCTGAGCCCCTTCTATGCCTCCCCGCAGGCCGACGCCGGCTACGACGTCGCCGACTACCGCGCCACCGACCCGCTCTTCGGCACCCTCGCGGACGCCGAGGCGGTGATCCGCGAGGCCCACCGCCAGGGTCTGCGCATCATCATCGACATCGTCCCCAACCACTGCTCCGACCAGCACGCGTGGTTCCGTCGCGCGGTGGCCGAGGGGCCCGGCTCGGTCCTGCGCGACCGCTTCCACTTCCGCAAGGGCCGGGGCGACAACGGCGAACTCCCGCCCAACGACTGGGAGTCCGTCTTCGGCGGCCCCGCCTGGACCCGCCTGCCCGACGGCGAGTGGTACCTCCATCTCTTCGCCCCCGAACAGCCCGACTTCAACTGGGACCACCCCGCCGTCCAGGACGAGTTCCGCTCGATCCTCCGTTTCTGGCTCGACCTGGGCATCGACGGCTTCCGCGTCGACGTCGCCCACGGCATGGTCAAGGCCCCCGGCCTCCCCGACATCGGCCACGGCGAACAGGCCCGCTTGATCGGCTCACAGGTCCTCCCCTTCTTCGACCAGGACGGCGTGCACGCCGTCTACCGCTCCTGGCGGACGATCCTCGACGAGTACCCCGGGGACCGGATCGGCGTCGCGGAAGCCTGGACCCCCACCGTCGAACGGCTCGCCCGCTACGTCCGCCCGGACGAGCTGCACCAGGGCTTCAACTTCCACTACCTGAGCACCGGGTGGGACGCCGCCGAACTCCGGACCACCATCGACGCCTCCCTCACCGCCCTGGGCCCCGTCGGCGCACCGGCCACCTGGGTCCTGTCCAACCACGACGTCGTCCGCCACCGCACCCGCCTCGGCGGCGGCCTGGACCGCGCCCGCGCCGCCACCTTGCTGATGCTGGCCCTGCCCGGCTCGGCCTACCTCTACCAGGGTGAGGAACTCGGCCTGCCCGAGGTCACCGACCTCCCCGACGAGGTCCGCCAGGACCCGTCCTTCTTCCGTGCCAACGGTCAGGAGGGCCTCCGGGACGGCTGCCGCGTACCGCTTCCCTGGGACGGCACCGCACCCCCGTACGGCTTCGGCGCCGGCGAGACCTGGCTGCCCCAGCCCGACGACTGGGCCGCGCTCACCGTGGCGGCCCAGACCGGCGACCCGACCTCCACGCTGGAGCTGTACCGCAGCGCCCTGGCGGTGCGCCGCACCCACCCCGGCCTCGGGGCGGGGGACACGGTGGAGTGGCTGGCGGCCCCCGACGACGTGCTGGTCTTCCGGCGACCCGGCGGTCTGCTCTGCACGGTGAACACCACGGCCGAACCCGTGCGACTGGCGCTGCCGCCCGTACGCCAACTCCTCTCCTCCCGCGCCCCGTTCGCATCCCCATCTCCATCTCCATCTCCATCCCCTGCGCCTTCCCCTTCGTCCTCCGCTTCGGCGTCTCCGTCCCTCTCCGCCGCCTGTCATCTGTCCAACGCCCCGCACGACGAGGCTGTTCCCGAAAATCGCGAAGTTTCTGAACTTCGTGAAATTCCCGCCGACACCACGATCTGGTGGGCAGAGTGACCCGTCCGGCATCGCGGCCCGCCCCGCGCCTCTCCGACATCGCCGCCCAGGCGCAGGTCAGCGAAGCGACTGCCAGCCGTGTCCTCAACGGTCGGGCGGGCGTGGCGGCGAGCACCCGTCAGCGGGTGCTCGCCGCGCTCGACCTCCTCGGCTACGAACGCCCGGTCCGGCTGCGACGGCGGAGCGCCGGACTGGTCGGCCTGGTCATCCCGGAGCTGACCAACCCGATCTTCCCGGCCTTCGCCCAGATCATCGAGCAGTCCCTGGCCGGCCACGGCTACACACCGGTCCTGTGCACCCAGATGCCGGGCGGCGCCACCGAGGACGAACTCGTCGAGCAACTGGAGGAACGCGGCGTCACCGGCATCGTCTTCCTGTCCGGCCTGCACGCCGACACCGCCGCCGACCCCTCCCGCTACACCCGCCTCACCTCACGGCGCGTGCCCTACGTCCTGATCAACGGCTACAACGAGCGGGTCGACGCGCCCTGCGTCTCGCCCGACGACCGTGCCGCGGCCCGGATGGCCGTGCGCCACCTCGCCGAACTGGGCCACGAGCGCATCGGACTGGCCGTCGGACCCGTCCGCTACGTGCCCTCCCGGCGCAAGGCGGAGGGTTTCGTGGCGGCCCTGGAGGAGTCGTTCGGCCTGTCGAGGGGGCAGGCCGAACGGCGCGTCCAGCACACCCTGTTCAGCGTCGAGGGCGGCCACGCCGCGGCCGCCGCCCTACTTGACGACGGCTGTACGGGCATCGTCTGCGGCAGCGATCTGATGGCGCTGGGCGTGGTGCGCGCGGCCCGGCAGCGGGGGATCGACGTCCCCGGCCGGCTCTCCGTCGTCGGCTTCGACGACTCCCCGCTGATCGCCTTCACCGCCCCGCCGCTGACCACGGTGCGGCAACCGGTCCAGGCGATGGCGACCGCGGCGGTGGGCGCGCTGATCGAGGAGATCCAGGGAAATCCCGTCCAGCGCACCGAGTTCGTCTTCCAACCGGAGTTGGTGGTGCGCGGATCTACCGGCCCTGGTGGGCGGCGTACGTGACGAACGCCGCCCAGGACGCCGCCGGCACCGCGAGCTGCGGCCCGTCCTTGTCCTTGGAGTCCCGGAGGTGAACGGTGGCGGGGCAGGCGGCGATTTCTATGCAGTCGCCGGAATCGCCACTGCTGTAGCTGGACTTGCGCCAGGTGAGGGCGACTTCTACGCAGTCGTCGCCCGAGCTGCCGCTGTAGCTGCTCTTGAACCAGGCCAGTTCGGGGGTGGTCGTCATAGCGCTTCTCGCATCCTCGTCAGCAGACCCCGGGTGTCTTCGGGGGTGAGAGCCTGCGAAAGCAGTTTCGCATAGCGCATGTGGAGCGTGCTGATCGTCTGCGGGTCCGAAATGAACTGGCTGCTCTCCTGCCCTTCGCAGTAGCCGAACCACTGGTTGTCCGGGGTCTCCAGGAGCCGCATCGGTCCGTCCATCCCAGGGTGAATTCCACGCTCCAATGGCATGACTTGGACATCCACGTTCCGCAGGGTCATGCACTCCAGTACGTGATCGATCAGCCCCCGAACGGTGCCAGGACCGCCGGTGGGCCGCCGGAAGACATGCTCGTCGATGACGAAGCTGAACGCCGTGTTCGGCCGGTCCCGCAGGAGTCTCTGGCGCTCCAGACGGGCTGCTACCTGGATCTCGACCTCCTCCTCGGACAACAGCGGGAGGCGGTTCTCGAACAGCGTCCGCGCATACGCCTCCGTCTGTAACAGCCCGGGAACCAACCGGCATTCATACGTGTAGAGGCTGATCGCCGTCTTCTCCAGCTCCGCCCACTCCCGGAACCACCGGGCGAGTCCAGGCTGCCTCGACAGCCGTTTCGCCGCTTTCCGCAGCACCCCGTTCGCCCCGAGCGCCTCCTCCGAGCGGTCGATGAACTTCTTCGACGGCAGGCGCCGGCCCTGCTCGACGGAGCCGATGTAGTGCGCCGAGTACCGGACCACCGGTGCCAGGGCCTCCTGCGTGAATCCCGCGTTCTCGCGGAACCCCTGATAGACGGCGCCGAAGGTCCGCAGGCTGCCGGACGGTTCGGGTTTGCCACCGTCGTAGGTGTCGGTGTTGCTGTCTTCCATTTCGGGTGCTCCCGGTCACTGGTACTGGCCCCGCAAGTCACCCATGGTTACGGGCCGTTACCCGACCCGTCCACGTACCGGACTCGTACAGTTCCCGGGGTACGGGCCCAGTCCGTGGTGTACGGGTCCTCTGACCAGCACCGTTGCCCCCATGCCAGCCCAAGTAGCAGCCCCCGTACACATGTTCACGCAGCGTTTCAGTGCCACTCGGCGCGGGGCGCGTCTCGCGCGGTATCTCGCCGTTCAGCAACTCGATGTGTGGGGCTTCCCGTACGGCGGCGAGGTCTCGGACACCGCCGCCGCCATCGTCGGCGAACTCGCCGCGAACGCGGCCACCCATGGCCGGGTACCCGGCCGGGACTTCGAGCTGTTGCTGGCGAAACTTCCCGGCTCGGGCCGGTCGCGCACCCTGCGGATCGAGGTCGCCGACACGCGGACGGAGCGGCGTCCACCGGGTCCGGACGCGCTCGTACCCCCGCCGTCCGACTCCGAGACCGGCCGCGGGCTGATCCTCGTCACCGCGCTCGCCACCCGCTGGACCGTCCTGGACCGGCCCTCGGTGGGCAAGATCGTCCGAGCGGATCTGGACCTCTCCGACGGCTGACCGTCCTCAGGCCGCCGGGCGGCGCGCGTGGAAGACGCCCCAGCGCAGCAGGCCCCGGCGGGTGATGTCGGCCCAGAGGGGAAGGTTGGTCAGCAGTTCGTCGAGGTAGGCCGGGCTGATGACGTCGCGGAGCTCGGCCGCGCGTCGGCGGACCTCCTCGTCGAGGCGCGCGTAGTGGGTGGCGATGTCCCCGGTGCGGTCCTCGAAGTCGATGTCCTTGAGGCCGAGTTCGGACAGTCGCTCCAGGTAGGAGGTCGGCGTGGCCGGGGTCTCGATGCCCAGGCGGGAGAACGCGGGCCGCACCGCCTCCGCGGGTGACTCCTCGCCCACCATGATGTCGGAGAAGACCAGCGCCCCGCCCGGTTTCAGTACGCGTACCGCCTCGCCCAGCGCGCCCTCCCGGTCCGCCACATGGCACAGGACCTCCAGGGACCAGACGACGTCGAACCGCTCGGCCTCGTAGGGCAGGTCGTTGAGGGAGCCGGTGACGACCTCGATCAGGCCGTTCAGTCCGCGTCGGGCGTTGGTCGCGCGGTGGCGCCGGTTGTGCTCCTCACTGAGGTCGAGGGCCATCACGCGGCAGCCGAAGCGTGCGGCGAGCGCGCGGGCCGAACCGCCGTATCCGGAGCCGAGGTCGAGCACCGTGGCGTGCGGGCCGAGCAGGTCCGCGGCCTTGTCGGCGGCGTGCTCGACGGTGCGGTGCGAGGCGACCGCGATCGCCTCGTGCGGATGGGGGTAGAGGCCGATGTGGATGTCCTCGCCGCCCCAGACGGCGTCGTAGAAGGCGTCGACGTCGCCGGTGTCGTAGTAGTCGCGGGTCGTGTCGTCGTGGTGCGGTGTGCTGCCGGTGGCGTTCTCGGGGTTGTTGATCATGGTGGGGGGATTCCCCGCGCCGGTACGGGTGATGCGCACTGCGCATCGGTGCGGGCGACTATGCACCAACCCGCTGTCGCATGGCGGTCGGTCCGACCGGCCGGGCGCGTGGGACCACCGCACGGTGGACCTCCGGCCGGCCGGACCGACTCGCCTGGGAACGTAACACCGTTGCAATCTCTTGCGAAAGGTCTTGCAGCAATCCTCCGTCGCGACTACAACCAGGGGCCATGCCCTCCACCGCACACCGCGTCCGCCGCCGGATCGCCGCCGCCCTAGCCCTGTTGGCCGGCGCCGCCGCGCTGGCCCTCCCGCCGCAACCCCGGGCCCAGGCCGCCCCACCCGGCGACCAGGCCAAGGCCGAGGCCCAGTGGATCGACCGCACCACCGTGGTCTGGAAGGGCGCCCAACTCGCCGACGCACAACTGGAGTTCGGTGAACCCGGAGCCCCTACAGGGCACGCCGCGGGCCGCATCCGCCTCACCCCCGGCACCCTCACCCCCGCCGAACGGGCCGCCTACCCGCACCTGACCGGCTACCCGGCGTTCACCGTCGACCCCCGCGACCGCGCCCTGGCCCCCACCGCCCTACGGGAGCGGCTGATCGCCACCCAGCGCACCGCCGGCGGGCCGCGCACCACCGGAGTGCAGATCCCCGGCGTCCTCGACGACCTCTACGGCACCCGCGCCCAACACGCCGCCCTGGGGCCGGTGTTCCACGACGGCCGCCCCACCCTCGCCGTCTGGGCGCCCACCGCCCGCACCGTCACCCTCGAACTGGCCGGCCGCCACGTCCCGATGCGCCGGGACGACACGACCGGGGTGTGGAGCGCACGGGGCGGCCGGGACTGGACCGGGAAGCCGTACCGCTATCTGGTCACCGTCTGGGCACCGAGCGCTGGCCGGACCGTCACCAACGCGGTGACCGACCCGTACGCCACCGCCCTGACCGCCAACTCGGCCCGCAGCCTCGTCGTCGACCTCGCCGACCCCAAGCTCGCCCCCAAGGGCTGGGCGACGCTGCGCAAGCCCGCTCCGGTGCCACTGCGCCGGGCCCGCATCCAGGAGCTGCACATCCGCGACTTCTCCATCGAGGACCGCTCCTCGCACCACCCCGGCCAGTACCTCGCCTTCACCGACACCGACTCCGCCGGGATGCGCCACCTGAAGGCCCTGGCCGCGGCCGGCACCTCCCACGTCCACCTGCTGCCGGCCTTCGACTTCTCCTCCGTCCCCGAACGCCGCGCCGACCAGCAGCGTCCTGACTGCGACCTGTCCGCCCTGCCCGCCGACTCCGAGCGCCAGCAGGAGTGCGTGGCCAGGACGGCCGACCGGGACGGCTACAACTGGGGCTACGACCCGCTGCACTACACCGTCCCCGAAGGCTCCTACGCCTCCGACCCCGCGGGAACCGCCCGGACCGTCGAATTCCGCCGCATGGTGCAGGGCCTCAACGGCATCGGCCTGCGCACCGTCATGGACGTCGTCTACAACCACACCGCCGCCGCCGGGCAGGGCGACCCGCACTCCGTCCTCGACCGCATCGTGCCCGGCTACTACCACCGCCTGCTCGACGACGGCGCCGTCGCCACCTCCACCTGCTGCGCGGGCACCGCACCCGAACACACCATGATGGGCAGGCTCGTCGTCGACTCCGTGGTCACCTGGGCCAAGCAGTACAAGGTCGACGGCTTCCGCTTCGACCTCATGGGCCACCACCCCAAGGCCAACATCCTCGCCGTCCGCAAGGCCCTCGACGCCCTCACCCCGGCCCGGGACGGCGTCGACGGCAAATCGGTGATCCTCTACGGAGAGGGCTGGAACTTCGGCGAGGCCGCCAACGACGCCCGCTTCGTCCAGGCCACCCAGCGCAACATGGCCGGCACCGGCATCGCCACCTTCAGCGACCGGGCCCGTGACGCGGTCCGCGGCGGCAGCCCCTTCGACGCCGACCCCCGCATCCAGGGCTTCGCCTCCGGCCTGTACACCGCCCCGAACTCCGCACCGGGCAACGGAAATCCAGCCGCCCAGCGCACCCGCCTCCTCCACTACCAGGACCTCATCAAGGTCGGCCTCACCGGCAACCTCGCCGACTACGCCTTCACCGACACCACGGGCCGACGCGTCACGGGCGCCCAGATCGACTACAACGGCGCCCCCGCCGGCTATGCCGCCGCCCCCGGTGACGCCCTGGCCTACGTCGACGCGCACGACAACGAAACCCTCTACGACGCCCTGGCCTACAAGCTGCCGCCAGGCACCTCCGCCGCCGACCGCGCCCGGATGCAGGTCGTCGCGCTGGCGACCGCCGCCCTCTCACAGGGCCCGGCGCTCTCCCAGGCCGGCTCCGACCTCCTACGCTCCAAGTCCCTCGACCGCAACTCCTTCAACAGCGGCGACTGGTTCAACGCCCTGCACTGGGCCTGCATCGACGCCACCCGGGGCGGTACGGCCGACAACGGCTTCGGCCGCGGACTTCCCCCGGCCGCCGACAACAAGGACAAGTGGCCCTACGCCAAGCCCCTGTTGGCCGACCCGGCCCTCCGTCCGGACTGCGCCACCCAGAACGCGGCCTCGGCCGCCTACCGCGACCTCCTGCGCATCCACGCCACCGAACCGGCCTTCGGCCTGGCGACCGCCGCCGCCGTCCAGTCCGCCCTCTCCTTCCCCCTCTCCGGCCCGGACGAGACCCCCGGCGTCCTCACCATGCGCCTGGCCGACCTCGTCATCGTCTTCAACGCCACCCCACAACGACAGGCCCAGACCGTCCCGGCACTCACCGGCCGGCCCTACGCCCTCCACCCCCTCCAGGCCCACGGCGCCGACCCCACCACCGCGACCGCCACCTACGACCCGGCCTCGGGCACCTTCACCGTCCCGCCGCGCACCGTCGCCGTCTTCCGCCGCGGCTGACCCGGGGGCCGGGGGTCGGGGAAGGGAGCGGGGGAGTGGGGTGGGAAGGCCCCCGCCTACCCCACCCGCTTCTCCAACAACGTCACGCCGTACCGGCTGCCCCCGTTCCCCTCCTTGAACGGCTGCTCTCCCACAACCGCATAGCCCGTCCCCTCGTAATACGTCCGCAGCCGCGGATTGCTCGTCATGCAGTCGAGGCGCGCCCAGGCCCGCCCCGACTCCGCGATCCGCTGCTCGGACCGGGCCAGCATCGCCCGCCCGGTCCCGGCCGGTGCGCACGAGCGGTCCACCATCAGCCGGTGCACATATCCCGCCACCGGCGGCTGCGGACCCCACGCCGGTTCGTCGTCCCACCACAGCTCGAAGCCGCCGACGACCCGCCCGGCTACCTCCGCCAGCCAGACCTCCCCCTCCTTGATCCGCAGCCGGAAGTGCTCCTCGTCCTTGCCCCCGGGCTTCCACTGGTCGATGCCGTGCTCCACCATCCAGCGGGCCGCCGCGTCATGTATGCCGACCAGAACAGCCGGGTCGTCCCCCGCCTCGGCCAGCCGATAAGTGATCTCGTCCATGGCCGGATTCTGCCGCAGCCCTGCCCCCCTTCCCGTCACCCCCCTTCCCGTCACCCCCCTCCCGTCATCCCCTTCCCGTCATCCCTCTGCTCCCTCTTCTCCTCAGCCTTCCTCGCAGCGCAGGACGGCGCTGAACGGGCCTATGCCACCGCGGTAGTTCACCGGGCCGGTCCAGCCGATGGCACTGAGCACATCCGCGCCGCGGGCCACCGGCACCAGCCCCAGCCGGGGACTTCCCAGCTCCCCGAAGTCGATCAGCGCCTCCGCCAGCACGGCGGCGGACTCGTCCGGATCGACCTGAGGGTCCCGCCACGTACGAGGCTCGGCGGCCGTCCCGCGCACGGTGTCGAGGACGAGCTCACCCTCCGGAAGCGCCAGCCCCAGCGAACCGCCGCTCGGATCCTCCGTGATCGCGAGCAGCGGACCGACCGGCGCCGCAGATGAATTCGCTGTCATACCAACGACGTTAGAGCAGGGGTCTGACAATCCACCCCGACCATGATCGACGCGGGAGCCACTCCCCGAAGCGTCCTCCGTGGCGATCCCCGAAGCGCTCCCTGAAGCACTTCCTGAAGCGCTTCCTGAAGCACTTCCCGAAGCGCCCCCCCGAGGAGATGCTCCCCCAAGGGAAAGCGGGTCCGGCTCAACCCGGCCCCGGCCGCCCACCGGCATCACACCGGCTGCGGGAGCTCCAACAACCGCCCCACCAGATCCGCGAACATCCCGTCCGCGGGCTCGTCCGCCAGCATCCGGCGCACCACCTGCGCCATCCGCTCGTCGTACGCGGCGCTGACCGCCGCCAGGGCCGCGAAGTCGTGCACCAGCTGCCGTTCCAGCTCGACGCGCGGTATCCGCCGTCCGTCCAGCCACAGCAGCGCCGTGGTCTCGGCGAGCGAGACCCAGGAACGGACCACCAACTCCAGCCGCGGCGAGGGGTCCTGGACGTCCAGATGGGCGACGATCTGTGTGAACGCGGCCTGCCGTACGCCGTCGATCAGCGCGCCGGTACGGGTCGAGCCGATCGCCGGCCCGCCGCGCATCAACGCCGAGAATCCGGGCCCGTGCTCGTCCACGAAGTCGAAGAACCGCTGCATGACGCGCAACAGCCGGGCGCCGAGCGGGCCTTCGTGCGGCTCGACGAACCGGGCCGTCAACTCGTCCGCGGCCCGCCGCAGCGCCGCCTCGTAGAGCTGCTGCTTGCCCGGGAAGTAGTGGTAGACCAGCGGCCGCGATATGCCGGCCGCCTCGGCGATCTCGTCGATCGAGACGTCTTCCGGGGAGCGGTGGCTGAAGAGGTCGAGCGCAACGGCGATCAACTGCTCCCGCCGCTCCTCGACCCCCATCCTGCGACGTGCCCCGGTGGTCATGCGTCCACCCTAACGACCGGCTGCACGGCGGCACCACCGCCCGAACCTCCCCGGCGGCCTACCCGCCGGCCTTCCCCCTGCCTCCTCTCCTGTCTTCGCCCGTGCCTCCACTCCTGCCTTGGCCCGTGCCTCCTCTCCTGCCTCTCCTCCTCACCCGCCCACCCCCCGAAGGGGGGTGGGCGGCGGGGAAAACCAGAAGCCCGGGTCGACCGCAGGGAAAACCCAAGGGGCGACCACCTCCCACCAGCGCCCAAAGGAGAACACCCCCACCGGCCCCCAGGGAGAACACCCCACCGGCCCTCAGGGGGGACACCTGCACCGGCCCCCAAGCGAGAACACTCCACCGGCCTCAAGGGTTGAACGCCAACGCCAACGCCAACGCCAACGCCAACGCCAACGCCAACGCCAACGCCAATGCCAATGCCAACGTCAACGTCAACGTCAACGTCAACGCCACGCCCTCGTCCGCCGCCCCGGACTCAGAGGTCCAGCACCAGCCCCGTCCCCCGCTTCGCCCGGGACACACAGATCAGCAGCGAGTCCACGCGTTCCGCGTCCGTCAGGAGTTCGTCGCGGTGCTCCACCTCGCCGGCCAGGACCCGCTGCTGGCAGGTGCCGCAGAAGCCCTCCTCGCAGGAGTACGGCAGGTCCGGCAGCGCCTGTTCGCGGAGGGCGCGCAGCACACTGATGCCGGCCGGGACCGTCACCGTACGGCCGGTCCGGCACAGTTCCACCTCGAACGCCACGTCCTCGAAGGCCACGTCCTCGGTCGGCGCCTCCCCTGACCCCAGCACGTCCCCCGCCGCTGCGAACCGCTCGGTGTACAGGGTCAGCCCCTCCGGCCCGTCGGGCAGCAGGTCGGCCACAGCGTTCATCAGCGCCTCGGGACCGCAGCAGTACACGGCGGCGTGCGGGGGCGCGTCGGCGAGCGCCGCGGCCAGATCAGGCCGCCCGTCCTTGTCCTCCGCGACCACGGTCAGCCGTCCGCCACCGGCCCCCTGGGTGCCACCGCCACCGGCCCCCGGCGCACCACCGCTGCCGCCGGGCTGGACGCCGCCCCCGGCCCCGGCCCCGGCCCCGGCCCCGGCCAGTTTCTCGACCTCCTCCAGGAACGGCATCGAAGCGCGCGAGCGCCCCGCGTACAGCAGCCGCCACGGCACCCCCTCCGCCTCGGCCTGCCGCACCATCGGGAGGATCGGGGTGATGCCGATGCCGCCCGCGATGAAGAGGTAGGCGTGGCAGTCCTCCAGGGGGAAGCGGTTGCGGGGACCGCGCACCTCGACGGTCAGGCCCGCGCGGAGCCCCTCGTGCACCTCCCGCGAACCGCCCCGACCGTCCTCGATCAGCCGGACCGCGAGGGTGTACGACCCGCCGTCCGCCCGTACGGCGTCGGCCGGTTCGCCGCACAGCGAGTACTGCCGCACGGTGCCCGAGGGCAGTACGAGATCGAGGTGCGCGCCTGGTTCCCAGTCGGGGAGCCGCTCACCCTCCAGGCGGACGGCCACCACCCCTTCGGCCACCTCCGTCCGCTCGGCCACCCGTAGGTGCAGCGGGGCCGGGCGCCCCTGCTCCGAGCCCGGTGTCAGGTGTGTCAGGTCGCGTTCACGGCTGGTCGCCCAGGCCCTTTCCCGGGCCGCCGCCCGGCCCCTTCCGGATATCGGCTGTTCCAGCGCGGGCAGCGGCCACAGCGGCGACCGCCGGATCCGTCGCCGCAGCGCCCGCCGGACCACCAGGGCGGTCCCGGCGACCGCCAGCACGGTACGGAGCCGCGGCAGGCCCGTGAGGGACGGGCCACCGAGGCCGGCGGGCTGGGGGACACGGTCAGGCGCGGACATCTCAGGCTCCTCCGGAGGTGGCAGCGGCGGCGGTCGCGGCGGGCGAACGGTCGAGGTAGGCGAGGGCCTGCTCGGTGCTGCCGTGCTGCGAGGGGTGGTAGGCGCGGCTCAGGTACTGGGGGATGGAGCGCGCTATCGCCCCGGTAGTGGGCAGGACACCCTGCCGTCCGCCCCGTACGAAGTCCTTCACGGCGGCCTTCCCGCCCACGAGCGTCGGGTCGTTCTCCATGAAGAACCGGGTGCCGCGCTGCCACAGGAACACCAGCGCGGAGAAGGCCGTTGCCCAAGTACGCACCCGTCGCCGGTAGCCGCCGTCCAGATGAACGAAGAGGTCGAACGCCACCGAGCGGTGCTCGACCTCCTCCGCGCCGTGCCAGCGCAGCAGGTCGAGCATGGTCGGATCGGCCCCCTTGGCGTCGAGCTCCTGGGCGTTGAGCACCCAGTCGCCCAAGAAGGCCGTGTAGTGCTCGATGGCGGCGATCATCGCCACCCGCTCCCGCAGCCACCACTCCCGGGCCCGCCCCGGCGGCAGCGTCCGGTCGCCCAGCAGCTTCTCGAAGAGCCAGTCGACCTGCGCGGTGTACGGGGTCGGGTCCAGGCCCTGCTCCTTGAGGTGCGGCAGGACGTCGTCGTGCGCCTGCGAGTGCATGGCCTCCTGGCCGATGAACCCGATGACGTCCGCGCGCAGTTCGGGGTCGCGGATATAGGGCAGCGCCTGCTTGTAGACGTGCACGAACCAGCGCTCGCCGGCCGGCAGCAGCAGGTGCAGGACGTTGATCGTGTGGGTGCTGGACGGATCGCCGGGGATCCAGTGCAGAGGGGTGTCCGCCCAGTCGAAGGCCACGTTGCGGGCCTTCAGCGGGGTGTGCTCGGACGCGACCGGCTGGGGCCGCAACGAGGCCGTATTAGACATGGCGTCAATGTACTGGCGGGTAAGGAATGTCGATACCCCCCGGACGCCGAAAGACGAGGAAACGGGAGAGGGAGAAAACACCAGAGGGAGAGGACGAGAAAGGGGGAGCGGAAGGGACAAGAGGAGGAGACGAGAGGCGCCGGTGGGCGAAGCTACTGGCCGGCCGCACCGGCCGCACCAGCCGCACCGGCCGCACCGGTGCGCCCGATGCCGCCGCCGGCGCCCCGGCTCAGCGCAGTGCGCGCATCTTCTTGCCGCCGGCCAGTTCGCCCTTCAGGTCGGCATGGGCGCCCGCCGTCGCGGGGACCGTCAGCAGCCGGCCGGACGTCCGCCCCTGCACCCCGCCGCTCGCGCTGATCGACGTGACCTGTTCGCTGCCCGCCGCCAGTAGCCACCACCGGCCGCCGGTGCTCTTCCACAGCACGCCCGACAGCACCCGGGGCGCCCGCGGGCCGCAGGCGGTACCGCCGTCCGCGCGGGCGGTCACCGCACCCGCCGCGTACGGCTGCCCGCTCGGCGGCGGCGCCTGGAACTGCACCATCGTCCGACTGCCCGCCCCGCGCCAGGTCTCCGCCCGGGTGCACAACCAGGCCGCGACGCCCGTGCCCCCGGGGAGCGCCTGCTGGGCGAACCGCCAGGTGTTCACCGCCCGCACGCCCTGCGAACGCACCGCGGGCAACTGGCAGGCGGTCCGCGCCCAGGCCGTCCGGCCCTCCGGCCCCGACACCGAGCCCGGCGTATCCGGCGGCCCGTAGGTGAGCCGGGCGGGGGACAACTCCCCGAGGTCGGTCAGCAGCTCGCCGTCGGACCGCCCGCCCGGCACCCCGCCGGGCTGCCCGTCCAGATGGCCGCCGACCCGGAGGGCGGGCCAGCCGGTGCAGTTCTCCTCGGCGCGCGGCGCCGGAACGGGCGCGGTCAGGCCACCGGCGCCGACGGCGACCGGCTGGCCCGTCGCGTCCGGCTTCAGCAGGTCCACCAGCCGCACCGACGTCACCCAAGGGGCAGCCAGATAGCGGACGTTGCCCTCGGTGCGGCCCACCACCAGGATGCTCGCCGCATCCGCCATCGCGCCGTCCGTCCGCGCGAAGTCCAAGGTCGCCCCCGTGCCGTCGGCCCGCCCCTGGCCGTCGGTGGGCTCGGCGTACCGCACCACCCGTAGCCCGTCGTGGAAGAGCGCCACCACGGCGTGGTCCACCACGCCCGCGAAGAGGAGTTGGGGCGGCCCGGCCGCGGGGCCGGTGGGCGTGCCGGGCGTCGCGGTGACCGGCACCCGGGCGCCGGGCCGGGCCCACACCGCCAACGCCCGCCGGAGCAGCGCCTTGTCGCCGGTCCGGTCGCCGCGGGCCGGCCAGGCCGAGAAGTCCGGCCGGGCCGCGGTCTTCCAGGCGGTCGCCGAGGACACCGTCAGCCGGCCCGGGTCCAGGGCCGCCTCGGCCGCGGCATTACGGGCGTACGGCGGGGCCGCGGCGCCGTCCGGGCCCCACCCCTCGCCCGGCAGGCCCAGCAGCGCCCCGCACACCAGCACCGCGGCGCCGGCCGCCAGCGCCGCCCGGCCGTGCTGACGGCGCCGGATCAGGTCCGTCGGGCGGGCCTGAAGGGCGCACGGGTCGAACTCCACCGACTCCAGCAGCGCCCGATCCCGGCTCCCGGCCGGCAGCGCCGCCCGGTCCGCCTCGGCCAGTGCCTCCTGGGTGTCGGCGACCCCCGCGGCCTCCAGCACCCGCCGGGTCTCCTGGAGCGAGAGTCGCTCCAGGTCGCGCAGTACGAACGCCGCCCGGGCCGGCCCGGAGAGCGTCGACAGGGCCTGGTCCAGAGCGAGTTCGTCGGCGCCGCCGGAGCGCGGGAACAGCCGCAGGCCCCAGACCTGGGGGAGTGGTGCCGGCGGCTGCCACCGGCGCCGCCCGGCAGTCAGTGCCGCCCGTAGTACCCGCAGCCGGATCAGGGCGTAACCGGGGTCGACGGCCGGATCCCCGCCGCGCTGCGCGGGCAATACGGCCCCGGGGCCGGCCCGCCGGGGCAGGGCCCGCTGCACCACGGCGTGGGCGGCCAGCACCCGCCGGCCGCGGCTGGGCCCCGGTGGCAGCACCAGATAGGCCAGCCGGGCCAGCCGGGGGTAGTGCTCGACCAGGGCCGCCTCGGCCTGCTCGACATCGATGTGCTCACCCCCGTCGGCGTGCCCGACGGGGGAGGTGCGGTCCGGGCGCGGGGTTGCCGCCTGCTGCTGCTCCACATTCCGTGGAACGAGTGAATCCTGTGATGGTCACCGGGTGGCCGGCCGACCCGGACGGGTGACCGCACCCCGCGCGGGCCCGATGGCGGGGTCAGGCCGGCTCGTGACGGTCCAGGTCGAACTCCCCGTCCCGGGCGCCCAGGACGAACGCCCGCCACTCCGCCTCGGTGTAGCGCAGGACGACGTCGGGGTCGGTGGAGTTGCGCATCGCCACCGCGCCGCGCTCCAGGAAGGCGATCTCCACCGCCTCCGCGTCGGGGTCACCGGGCGGGCGCTGCCAGGTGACGTCGGAGATGTCGAGGCCGTAGAGCCATTCCTTGTCGGCTGCGGTGCCCATGTCTGCTCCCCTTGCTCGCGTGCAGTGCCGGTCAGCGTACGCGGCGCTCCGTACACCTTCCAGCGGCGGAACCCGGCGGTCCGCGGTGCCCGTCGCGGGAGTTGGCAACGCACGGCGGCCGGTGAAGGGGAGGCGTGCCCCTCGGTTCGCCGCGCCAATTGGCCGAAACTCGCCGCACTGGCGGCGACCGTAGGCGGTGTCCGCTCGGCGGCGCGTAGCGGGTCCGTGAGCGGGACGTCGCCGGGGCACGCTCCTTGTGTGCGGACTCCTCGTGAAGTCCCCTGCGGGGGAGTGGAGTTGACGCCAGGGCCAGCGTCAGGGCCAGCGCCAGCGCCGGCACGGGCACCGGCATCAACGGGGTCATGTCGTCGCGGCGACCGCAAGCGGAGGGCAGCCCCTCTGTGCCCCTCTACGGGGCCGGTCAGCCGCGGTCCAGATAGGCCAGGACCGCCAGCACCCGGCGATTGTCGTCGTCCGACGGCGGCAGTGCCAGCTTCCCGAAGATGTTGGAGGTGTGCTTGGCGACCGCCCGCTCCGTGATCACCAGCCGGGCCGCGATCGCCGCGTTGGACCGACCCTGCGCCACCAACTCCATCACCTCCACCTCGCGCGGTGTCAGCTTCGCCATCGGCCGGTCCCGGGCGCGCCGGGACAGCAGCTGCGAGATGACCTGCGGATCCATCGCGGTCCCCCCGGACGCCACCCGGCGCACCGCGTCGACGAACTGCTCCGCGTCGAAGACCCGGTCCTTGAGCAGATAGCCCACCCCGCCGCTGCCGTCCGCCAGCAACTCCCGGGCGTACAACTGCTCCACGTGCTGCGACAGCACCAGCACCGGCAGCCCCGGTCGGGCCTTGCGGGCGTGCAGCGCGCACTGCAACCCCTCGTCGGTGAACGACGGCGGCAGCCGGACGTCCACCACCGCCACATCCGGTTCCAGTTCGGCCAGCGCCCGGCTCAGCTCGGGCCCCGAAGCCACCGCCGCCACGATCTCGAAGTCGAACGCCTCCAACATCCGGACCAGCCCGTCCCTCAGCAGGAAGAGGTCTTCGGCGATCACTACGCGCACGGGATCTCCATCGTCACCAGCGTCGGGCCGCCCGCGGGAGAGCTGACAGCGAGGACGCCGTCGAATGTACCGAGCCGGCGCTCCACCCCCCGCAGCCCGGACCCTTCCGTGCCACCACCGGCCGCCGCGGGACGCACCCCGGCGCCGCCCCGCCCGTTGTCGCACACCGTGACCAGCAGCCGCCCGTCGACGTGCCGGACGTCCACCTCGACCCGGTCCGCCCCGGAGTGCTTGGCGGCGTTCGTCAGCAGCTCGCTGACCGCGAAGTACGCCGCCGACTCCACCGGTGCCGCCAGCCGTCGCGGCAGCTCCACCGTCACCTCCACCGGGATCTCCGTCCGTAGGGCCAGCGCCCGCACCGCGTCCCCCAGGCCGCGTTCGGCCAGTACCGGCGGGTGGATCCCGCGCACCAGGTCACGGAGTTCGGTGAGGGCCTCCGCGGACGACGCCCGGGCCCGGCCCACCATCTCCTTGGCGCGCGCCGGATCCTTCTCGATCAGCGCCTCGATCGTGCCCAGGCTCATCCCCATCGCCACCAGCCGGGCCTGCGCCCCGTCGTGCAGATCGCGCTCGATCCGGCGCAGCTCGGCCGCGGAGACGTCCACCGCGTCGTGCCGGGTCTCGGTCAGCCGCGCCACCCGGGCCGCCAGCTCCGCCTTCGGCGGGGTCAGGAACGCCGCCGCCAACTGGAAGTGCGCCCGCAGCAGCGCCGGGTTGGCGCGCCACGCCAGTGCCAACAGCCCCGCGCCGAGCACCGGCGCGAGCGCCAGCAGCACCGGGTGGTCGGTGGTCAGCGACCCGAACCCGAGAAGTTCGCTGCCCAGCCCGGTCAGCCCTTGCGCCACCGGCAGCAGCACGAACCCGATGCCGTAGGCCAGCAGCGACGACGGCACCAGGGCAATCGCCAGACCCGCCGTCAGATCGACCAGCAGCCACAGCAGTTCGCGCCAGGTCGCCGGGTCCCGGAGCAGCACCGCACAGCGCCGCCACTGACCCACCGGCCCGCGCCGCAGCCCCGGAGGGAACGAGCGGTACCCGGCTGGGATCCGCACCCCGGTCTGCTCGTACGCCCACACCCGCCGCAGATCGGCGTAGCCGCGGGCCCACGACAGCACCAGCGGCGTGGTCAGGATCCCCACGCCGATGACCATGAACGCCATCGACAGCAGGATCAGCACCAACAGGACGACCGACCCCGCCTCCACCGCCACCGCCAGCGCCAGCCCCCTCGCCGCGGCGACCAGTGTTCTGCGGACCCTCATCCGTACGCTCCCTGGGCTTCACGCGACCGGACCTCGGGCGCGGGGACAGTCTGCCGCGTAGGAGAACGCCAGGTCATTGGGTTGCGCACCCCTGAGGGGGTGTACCCAGCACCACCTACGGAGGCTCTGATGAGCACGGCACCCACCACGACCCGCAAAGCGGGCACCCCGGACACCCCCGCCCCCGGTGCGAGCACCGGCTCCACCGGAGCGGCCGCCGCCGCACAGCCCGCGGCCCCGGCCGCCGCCCCCGACTACACCGCACTGATCGCCGACACCCCCGCCCTGGTCCGGGCCGCCCAGCGGCTGCGCCACCAGGTCTTCGGCGACGAGTTGGGCGCCACCCTCGACAGCCCGCTCCCCGGCCACGACATCGACCCGGTCGACGACCTCGCCGACCACCTCGTCGTCGTCCACACCGCCACCGGCGCCGTCGTCGGCACCTACCGGCTGCTGCCCCCTGGACGCAGTCAACGCCTCTACTCCGACGGCGAGTTCGACCTCACCGCCCTCGACGCGGTGCGCCCCGCCCTCATCGAGGCCGGCCGCTCCTGCGTCCACCCCGACCACCGCAACGGCGCCGTCATCAACCAGATGTGGGCGGCCCTGGCCCGCTACACCCTGCTCTCCGGCCACCGCTACCTCGCCGGTTGCGCCTCCGTACCGCTCGCCGACGGGGGCACCGCCGCCGCCCACGCCTGGGCGCTGGCCCGCACCCGCTACACCGGTCCGCCCGCGTTCCTGGTCGCCCCGCGCCGCCCCTGGCACCCCACCGCCCCGCTGCCCGAGCGGCCCGCCCTCGCCCAACTGCCCCCGCTGCTGCGCGGCTACCTCCGCATCGGCGCCTGGATTTGCGGCGCGCCCGCCCACGACCCGGACTTCGGCGTCGCCGACTTCTTCACCGTCCTGGACATCGAGCGGCTCGGCGACCGCTACCGCCGCTTCTTCCTGGGGGAGCGGTGAACGGCCCCTTCGACGTCCGCGCGGTCTGCACCCCGCACTGCGCCGCGCACACCGCCCGGCCCGTCCCGCTCCCCGGAACGGCCCGCCGCGCCGCCGCGTTCACCGGCGCGGTGGGCCGCGCCCTGACTGCCGGCCCGCACCTGGCGGACCCGGTACGACTCAGGGCGCACGCCCGGGCGTTGCTGGCGGCGCTGGCGGTCGGACTGGAAGTCCGCGGGGCGGGCACGGCGGGCCGGCTGTCGGTGCCCGGGCCGGGCGAGCGCGCCCCTGCCGCGGACCGCGTCCCGGGCACCCTGATCGTCCTCAACCACGTCTCGTGGCTGGACATCGTCGCCCTGCTCGCCGTCGAACCCGCCGTCCTGCTCGCCAAGCGCGAGGTCGGCCACTGGCCGCTCGTCGGCGGCCTGGCCCGCCGCGCCGGTACGCACTTCATCGACCGCACCAGCCCCCGCCAACTCCCGCGCACCGTACGGGAGCTGTCCGCGCTCCTGCTCGCCGGCCGCTCGGTGGCGGTCTTCCCCCAGGCCACCACCTGGTGCACCGCCGACCAGGGCGGCTTCCGCCGGGCCACCTTCCAGGCCGCACTGGACGCGGGCGCCCCCGTCCGCCCGGTCACCGTCGACTACGCGCAGCAGGGCCGCCCCACCACGGTGGCCGCCTTCTGTGGCGCCGACACCTTCGCCGCGTCACTGCGCCGGGTGGTCACCGCCCGCGGGCTGACCGCACGGTTCACCGTCCATCCGGCGCTGCCGACGGCCGGCCGCGGCCTGGACCGTCGCACCCTGGCGGCCGCCGCCGAGCGGATGGTGCTCGGCGGCGGGCGAGCGGCGCTCGACGCCGGCCAGGTGCCGGACCTGACTGGTCAGGTGCCGGACCTGACCGGCCAGGTGCCCGACCGGTCCGGTCAGGCGCTCGGCACGTACTTGTAGCCGACCCGGCGGACGGTGACGATCGATCCGCGGTACTCGACGCCCAGCTTCCGCCGCAGCCGGGCGACATGGACGTCGACCGTGCGGCCGTCGCCCACGTGTCCGTAGCCCCACACCGTGGTCACCAACTGGTCGCGGGTGTGCACCCGGTGCGGATGCGCGACCAGATGGGCCAGCAGCTCGAATTCGAGGTACGTCAGGTCCAGCTGCCGACCCTGGACGTGCACGGTCCGCTGCTCGGGGTCGATCCGGACGGTCCGGTCGCCGGTCCGTGCCTCCGCGGCGGGCCCGGCGGGCGGCTGCGGCGCAGCGGGGGCCTGCTCGGCCGGCACCAGGACGAGGTAGCCGACCATCGGCGGCTGACCGGGCAGGGCGGGCAGGCTGTGCTGCGGCGCCGGGAGCCAGGTCGCACCGGAGTGCAGCAACTCGGCGACCTGCTGGGCACTGTGGCGCGGAGCGCCGCCAACGGGGGCGGTGGCGGGTGGGAGGAGGGCTTCGTCGGGTGCGACGGCGCGCAGCCGGTGACGATGGGGCGGTTGCGGCACGGCGGCCGTGGCGGAACCGGCAGGAACGGTACGGAGATTGGTCATCGAACGTCAGCTCTTTCGCGCAGGGGACCGTCGGGGGACGTCATGCGCGCGGGCAGGGCTGGGGACACCGGTCAGCGGCGTCGGAGAGGGGAGGTGCGGGCCCGCGCTCAGTGCGCGCGGCAACACAGACGGTCGAAAGCGTGCGCCTGCCGGGACGGCCAGAACGGCTCAAGGTCGCTGCGACCCGTCGCGGTATCAGTAAGGCTGGCCATGGCCCTATTGAACCAGACAGCCATAGATCTGTCTTTCACACCGTCCCCCGTGGTGACGCGATCCCGCCGCGCGCCGGCCCCGCGGTCCGCTGCGCCGGTGACGGGCCGGCCCCGACTGCCGGTGCCCGTACCGGAGTTGTGGACCGGACCGGTCCGGCGGCGCGCCGTCCGGTGGCCGGAATTCGCCCTCGGACGGGTATCCCGGCGGCCCCCATGGCCACCCCGAGCACCAGCGCCGTCAGATGCCCGGCGTCGGTGAACGTCCGGCCGCGGCGGACCACCGGCACCGCGCCCAGCGCCAGCAGCCCGCCGGTCGCCGCCGCCCGCGCGCCCCGGTGCGGCAGCGACGCGGCCAGCGCGCCGAGGGTGGCGTAGAAGCCGTAGCTCGCTCCGACGTCGATGGCGTGCGCGGTGCCGCCGGTCCCGCCGGGCGCCTCGGATATCTGCGGTGTGGTGGCGGCCCGCCGGGCCCCCGGGCGCGCCCGCAGACCGGCGTAGACCAGCAGGCTGGCGCCGAGGTGCCCGGCCGCGAAGACCGCCGCCGCGCGCCCGGCGCCCCACCGCGCCTCGGCCGTCCCGAGCGTCGCCAGCAGCGCGGCACCGTACGCCGCCGGCAGCGGCTCCTCCACGAAGGCCGCGCTGGTGGCCAGCGTGCTCCACCGGCCGGCGCGCAGATTGGCCACATTGGTGGAGTGCGCCCGGAGCAGCTCGGTGCGGCGCGGCCCCGGCAGCCGGGCGGTGGCACACGCCCCGAGGTGCAACGCCCCCACGTACAACGGCGCCACCCAGGGCGGCAATCCGCGCCGCGGACCGCTCCGCACCCGGTGTCCCCCTGTGGTTCCGCGCATCCCCGTGCCCCCTCCTCGTCGTCGCCTCATACCCCGGCCGGCAGCCGCTTGAGCCACTGGAGCGGGGTGACCTCGATGACCTTCGCCGGGTCGCCGTTCCACTCCACCGCCAGGCCGGCGGCGGTCAGCGCGGCCGCCACCGTCCGCCCGACCTCGGCGCCCTCCGCCCCGGAGTCCGCGTACGCGCCGTAGCGCACCGAGAGGCCGTGCCCGTCCGCCGCGGCCGTGGTGTCCTGGTGGTGGAAGAAGGCGAAGCCCTGGTCGCCGGCGGCTCGTTCGGCGGCTATCTCGGCCAGTCCGCAGCCGCTACAACAGGTGAAGTTCATCCGGGCCGTGAGTCCCTGCGCGGTCAGCGCGCCGAACGCCCGCGCCACCCGGTCCGGGTCCGTCTCCCGGGGCCACTGCGCCTGCTCGGCGAGCCGCTCCTCCCACAGGCCCGCCACGATCCGCCGCGCCTCCTCCGACGTGACCGGGGTCTCGTCGGGGTCGAAGGCGTCGCACACCCCCTGCGCGACCTCCTCGGACGTCCAGAAGCCGGACCGGATGTCCGTGCGGGCCCGCCGCTCGGCCGCCGCGCGGGTCTTTGGATCCAGCCCGGGCGTGGCGTACAGGTCCGCCGGGTGCCAGTCGAGCGCGGTCCGCCAGGACTCCGGGCCGCGCGCCCAGGCGAGGAAGACGTCGGTGACCGTGTCGGCGTCGGCGCATTCGGCCCGGAAGTGCCGGTCCGGTCCGCCGTCGCGGTACTCCACGGCGAACGGTCCGTCGCCCTCCCGCCAGGTCTGGAGGAAGACGTGGTCCGCGCCGGGGATCCGCTCGACGACGGCGAAGTGGTCACCGTCGGCGCCGATCCGCCGCAGCAGCGCGGCCAGTTCGTCCGCGGAGGGGCGGGCGATGGCCGGTCCGGACTCGGTCGTGACGGTGATCTCAAGCATGGGTCCAGCGTGCCATCCGGCACTGACAACCGGCCCCGGTCGTGCGGTCCGTGGCCGCCCGCCGGCGCTGTCCGGACCTGCGGAAAGGGGCCGGACCCGCCGGTCCGGCCCCTTTCCGCCCCGCGCTCCGGCGGGTTGGTGGGTCACACCTGCGCGCGCCGCTCCAGCTCCGTGCAGCAGGTTTCCACGATCAGCCGCGTCACCACGTACGGGTCCACGTTGGCGTTCGGCCGCCGGTCCTCGATGTAGCCCTTCTTCTCGACCTCGACCTGCCAGGGGATGCGCACCGAGGCGCCGCGGTCGGAGGCCCCGTAGGAGTACTGGTGCCAGGGCGCGGTCTCGTGGGCGCCGGTCAGCCGCTCCTCGATGCCGGTGCCGTACTGGCGGACGTGCTCCAGGGGCTTGTCGCCCTCGCCCAGCGCCTCACAGGCGGTGATGATCGGGTCGTAGCCCTCGCGCATCGCGCGGGTGGAGAAGTTGGTGTGCGCGCCCGCGCCGTTCCAGTCGCCCTGGGCCGGCTTGGCGTCCAGGGAGGCGGTGACGTCGTACTCCTCCGCCGTGCGGTGCAGCAGCCAACGCGCCACCCACATGTGGTCGGAGACCACCAGCGGCGCCAGCGCGCCCACCTGGAACTCCCACTGGCCGGGCATCACCTCGGCGTTGATGCCGGACAGGCCGAGGCCAGCCGCCAGGCAGCGGTCGAGGTGCTGCTCGACGATCTCCCGGCCGAAGATCTCGCCGGCGCCGACCCCGCAGTAGTAGCCACCCTGCGGAGCGGGGAAGCCGCCGCCCTCGGGGAAGCCCAGCGGGCGGTCGCCCTTGAGGAAGGTGTACTCCTGCTCGATGCCGAAGATCGGCTCCTGCCCGGCGAAGCGCTCCGCCACCGGGCGCAGCAGGGCCCGGGTGTTGGAGGAGTGCGGCGTGAGGTCGGTGTTGAGCACCTCGCACAGCACCAGCAGGTGGTCGCCGCCGCGGATCGGGTCCGGGCAGCTGAACACCGGCTCGAGCACGAGGTCCGAGGAGTGACCTTCGGCCTGGTTGGTGCTGGACCCGTCGAAGCCCCAGCGCGGCAGCGAGCTCGCGTTCGTCAGGATCTTGGTCTTGGAGCGGAGCTTGGCGGTCGGCTGGGTGCCGTCGATCCAGATGTACTCGGCCTTGATGGTCACGGGGGTCCTCTTATACGGGTCGGTGCGGGTACGCGTGCGGGCGTACTGGAGCACTCTCGCAACAGGCCGTTTCCCATCCGTTGCCCGTATGTGAACCGCAGGTTACCCAGTCGGACATCCTCTGATTCTGCGACGATTCAGCACAAAACGCCTAGCATTCCTTTGTGCGGCGCTCGGCCGTGCTCCCGCGGCAACCCCTCGAACCCCAAGCGTCGGACCCGGCGCATCGGTTCGGCGGCGTCGATGCCCAGGGTGGCCGCGGTGTCGCCGACGTGCCATGTGTGGGCGGCGATCTGGTGCGGCACCTGGCTGCGCCGCCCCTGCTTGCCAGAGAGTCGGAACGTCACGGGATGCGCCACTTCACCCTGTTTATCCGTGATGGCCTCGCCCTCGCGCGGGAGTCCCGCGGCCGGCCCCGGGAACCCGGCACCGGCGCCTCCCCACGGGTCATGCGGATTCCCACCGTCACTGCGCCACCCGCTCCCCCTGGGCGCCCCTTCATAACCCCAACTGCATGACCACATGGCGCATTTGGTCATGGAACGCATGACCAGCCCCGCCTAACGTCACAACCGACCGAGATGTCCCACACCGCCCTCCCGAAGGAGCCCACCATGACCACCCGCCCGTCCACCACCCCCGCCTCTCCCGTATCCCCCGACACCCCGCCCTTCACCAGCTACGTCGACCTCACCCTCACCGCCCTCGCCCGCGACCCCGACCGCCCCGCCGTCACCGCGGCCGACGGCCGCGAGGTCACCGCCGGCGCCCTGCACGCCACCGTCCACCGCATGGCCGCCGTCCTCCGCGCCCACGGCGTCGGCCGCGGCCGGACCGTCTCCCTCCTCAGCCGCAACCGCCCCGAAGCGCTCGCCGCCCGCTACGCCGTCAACCTCCTGGGCGCGCGGGTGGTCCTCCTCTACGACGGGATGGCCGCCGAAACCCTGGCCGTAGTGGCCGAGAGCGCGGAGACCGCAGTCCTCCTGGTCGACCCCGAACTGCACGACACCACCCGCGCCTTACTGGACGGACTCACCGGCCCCCGCCCCCAGGTCATGACCTTCGGCCCGCTCGCCGCCGACGCCGCCCCTCTCGGCCCCGACCTGCTGGCCGACTGCGCCGCCCTCCCCACCACCCCGACCGTCACCGGCGCGGCCCGCCCCGAGGACGACTGGTGCATCCGTCACACCGGTGGAACGACCGGTGTCCCCAAGGGCGTACGGATGGCACACGGCCCGATCGCCGCGATGCTCACCCGCACTTCCTGGGAGGCCGCCGGCGACCCGCCCCGCCTCCTGGCCTGCACCTCGCTGGCCCACCTGGCCGGCATCATGGCCGACGCCACCCTGGTGGCCGGCGGCAGCGTCGTCCTCCACCAGGACTTCGACCCCACCGCCGTCCTGGCCACCATCGCCCGCGCACGCATCACCCACCTCTGGCTGCTGCCGCCGCTCCTCTACCGCCTCCTGGACGACCCCACCCTCCCCACCACCGACCTCAGCTCCCTCACCCGCATCTCCTACGGGGGCTGCCCCGCCTCCGCGCCCCGGATGCGCCAGGCGGCCGAGGTCTTCGGCCCGGTCCTCTACGGCTGGTACGGCCAGTCCGAGGCGATGTCGATCACCGAGGCCGGTCCCGCGGACCACGCCGACATCCGCACCGACGGACCGATGACCGTCGGCCGCCCGATGCCCGGTGTCACCGTTGCCATCCGCGACACCGAGGGCCGCGACCTGCCCCCGGGGGAGAGCGGCGAGATCCACGTCCACTCCGCCGGCGTGATGCGCGGCTATTGGAAGCGACCCGACCTCACCGCCCAGGTCCTCCACGACGGCTGGGTGCGCACCGGCGACGTCGGCTACCTGGACGCCGACGGCCGCCTCTACCTCGTCGACCGCCTCAAGGACGTGATCATCGTCGTCGGCGGCCATGTCCACCCCGCCGAACTCGAAGACCTCCTCCACACCCACCCCGCCGTCGCCCACGCCGCCGTCTACGGCGTCCGCACCCCCGACGAGACCGAGGAGGTGCACGTGGCTGTCGTCCCTGCCCCCGGCCAACCCGCCGACGCGGTCTCCCTGACCGCCCTCCGCACGTTCATCACCACCCACAAGGGCACCCTCTACGCCCCCACCGCCGTCCACGTCCTCGACGCCATCCCCCTCACCCCCGTAGGCAAACCCGACAAGAAGCTCCTCCGCACCCGGACCGCCCCCACCCCCCGAACCACCTCGGAACCCACCCCCTGAACCATCCCTCCGACTTCCTCCCCCCCACCGGTAAATCCCCCCTGGCCAGGGGCTTTTGTCAGTGCCCGGCGGTAAAATGGGAACCAGTAAGTGAGGGTTCATCGAAGCTCCAGGAGGTCCGCCGGATGGCTGCTGCCACACTCATGACGAAACCCCTCCCGGCCCACCCGCTGCCCAAGAAACCGCTCCCGGCCGGCTGGCCCCGCGAGCGGTACGAATCCCACAACCGCCGCCTCAAGGCCATGCGCCTGGCCATAGCCCTCCTCGACACCGGCGTCTACCGCCCCGAGCACGCCACCAACACCACGATCCGCACCACCGCCCTCGCCATCGGAGTCCACCGCCCGTCCGACACCACCTGCCGCCTGGTCCGCGCCCTGATCTACGACAACTGCTGACGGTCACCGCCCGGTTCACCCGATGGCTGCCCGGGGCGCTCAGTGCCCCGGGCGGCCATTGGGGCCGGTCACTGTGGGTCTGGCGTCGTGGGGCCGTCGTGGTGGATGTGCAGCTCCCCGTTCATGACGGTGAAGACGCTCGCGTGATCCTGCGCGGTGTTGGTCTGGGTCGAGCCGGGCGGCTGCTCCTCCCGCGCGGGCGTGCTCCCGGGCCGGGCTTCGGGCGGGTCTTGGCGCGCGTTCCCGTCTGGACTGTCTGCATCCGGACCGTCTGTACCCGGACCGTCTGTACCCGGACCGTCTGTACCCGGACCGTCTGTACCCGGACCGTCTACGCCCGGAGTGTCTGCACCCGGACCGCCCACCGTGTCGCTCGCCGCACCGAACGCACCGGCCCCACCGGCCTCACCAGCTTCTTCACCGGACCCACTGCGCTCACCGGACTTGTCGGGCTCTTCGATCACCACTCCGCCCCTCCCGGTCGCGAGGAGTGCGACCGCCCCTGACGGCTCGCCATGGCGAGTGCGCCACTACCGACACCTTTTCCGAGAGGGAAGGCGGCGCCGCGCGAGTTCCATCCGCCTACCCGCTACCGGCCGTCGGCCTCCCAGCGCCACGCTAAGGGCCGTCCCCGGCGGCAAAACCGTCACACGATGGTTTCTGCTCAATTGCTCCACCGCCGTGCGCCCGCACCGCCGGGCCGGGCCGCGACCGACCGACGGCCGTCACCCCTCCCCCCTCACCTCGCTCCCCCTCCCCCCTCAGTCTTGGTCGAAGGCGAGGCTGCTCAAGAGGGCGAGGTCGTCGACTCTGATGGACCGGTAGCCGGTGGAGACCACGCCGGTCTCGCGAAGTCTGCGCAGCGCCTTGTGCACGGTGGGCTCTGCCGCGCCGGACAGGGTGGCCAGTTCCGGTTGCGTGATCGGCCAACGGATCACGGCCCCCTGGCCGGCCCGCTCCCCGTAGGCCATCGCGATCTGATGGAGCACCCGGGCCAACCTGGTGGAGGCGTCGCACCCCGTGAAGTCGATGCGATGGCTGTTGGCGGCGCGCAGTTTGGTGACGATGGAGGCGTTGACCGCGTGGGCGACCCCAGGATGGCGTCGCAGACAGTCGAGGAAGTCGCCACGGGTGACGACCCGGGCGGCAACGGACCCGCAGGTGGTGACCGTCGCGGAGCGCAACCCGCCGTCCATCACGGCGAGTTCACCGACCAGATCCCCGCCCATCCGGACAGCCAGC
Source organism: Streptomyces sp. RGM 3693 (assembly GCF_050471125.1). Classification (NCBI taxonomy): domain Bacteria; kingdom Bacillati; phylum Actinomycetota; class Actinomycetes; order Kitasatosporales; family Streptomycetaceae; genus Streptomyces; species Streptomyces sp. RGM 3693. Next base: position 583,627 of record NZ_JBMPPQ010000004.1, on the reverse strand, counting down.
AGGGCATCCCGGCCGTCGTGGGTGCGTCCGGTCGCCTTGACCACACCGTCGAGCAGGATCACGACGAAACCAGCCTGTTCCGACTCCCGCATGAGCACGCGGTCGGCCTCGTACCGCACTTGAGCGCCGAGGGCGAGCAGCCGCTCCCGCTCTCCCTGGGCGAGGCCACCGAGCAGGCTGGACGACGGCCAGGCCCACTCGTCACGCGGCCTCCGACCGCCGGTCCCTCGGCCGGTCTCCCTGTTGACCATGGATGCTTCGCCCCCACCAACGCCGAAGATGTACCACCGGCGCCATTGTGCGCCTCCAGCGCACCGACGACGCCGTCCCCGCGGACACCGCGCCCCGCCCCTCCGGACCGACATCCCCATCGAACAACCCCTATCAGGCACCCGCACCGGACACCCCCATGCGGACATCCCGTATTGCGACGGGATGTCCACCCTCCATCCGGGCCAGAGTGGCATGAGGAAGGGAGGGGTATCGCCGTGTCGGACGCAGCCGGACACTTGGCTCCGACGGCTACCTGCCCCAGGAGGAGCGCATGGACCAAGAGGTGGAGTACCGGGCCTTGTTGGCCGTGGACATCGAGCACTCGGCCGGTCGCGGAAACGTCGCGTTCTGGCAGATCCGCGACGTACTGTCGACGGCACTCAGGTCGTCGTTCGAACAGAGCGGGATCGACTGGGAGGCGTGCCTGCGCGACGACCTCGGCGACGGCATGCGGGTCACCCTGCCGCCCGGTGCACGGAAGAGCGCACTGATCCATCCCCTGGTGCACGAGCTCTCGGTCCGGCTCCGCGCTCACAACCGCACGGCGGGACCGCTGACACGGATCCGGGTACGGATCGCGCTGCACGCCGGTGACGTCCGCCTCGGTCCGTCAGGCGAGGTCACCGGCCACCCCCTGGAGGTCCTGGCCCGGCTGCTCGACGCGACACCGGTGCGGACCGCCCTGGCACAGGCCCCGGAAACCGTGACCGCCGCGCTCCTCGTCTCACCGCACTTCTACGACGAGACGGTGCGACACGGCTATCCCGGAGTCGATCCGGACACCTTCCGCAACGTCACGTTCACCGAGAAGGAATACACCGCGCACGCCTGGCTCCACCTGCCCGGCAGCACGGCCGTTCCGCCGGCACCCACCCAGGACCGCGCAGACAGCGAACAGGCTCACGGCCGATCGAAGATGGTGAACAACGCATCGGGAAACGGCGTCGTCTACGCGACACAGCACGGTACGCAGCACATCCACATCACCGGAAAGCCGTGAAGGAGCGCTTGTGAACGACGAGCTGACCACACTGGCCGAAGCGGGAGCCGCGGCAGTGGTCACGGCAATGGCCACAGACCTGTGGCAGGGCACAAGGGACGCCGTCCTCAGGCTCTTCCATCGGGCCGACCGAAATCGCCGGCCCGCGATCGAGGCCCAACTCGACGGCAACGCCGCCCTCGTACGCGAGGCCGCGCTCCCAGACGACGTCCGGCAGGCGCTGTTCGGCTACTGGGTCCTGGAACTGACGGCCCTGCTGCGCAGGGACCCTTCCTGCCGCGACTCCCTCGCCCACCTGGCCACCGAGGTCGGCGCCGCCCTACCGGACGCCCGCCCGGCATCCGTCCGCGCCCAGACCAACACCGCCCACGACTCCGGCAACGTCTTCGCCGTCCAGAGCGGCAACCTGCACGTGCACAAGCCCGCCCCGTCCGCACCCCCGCCCGCCCCGGGAGGCTCGGTCCCCTCAGAGAATCCACCCACGTGAATCCCACCACGTGACCGTCCCCGAGCCCTCCGCGAGACAACGCACCCCACACAGCAGCACGGGCCGCCACTCATTCCGAGCGGCGGCCCATACGAATGCGCTGAACTGGGACTTCTTAGATGTCGAAGTACAGCTCAAGAAGCGGTCTGACCTCTGCAGATGGCCCTCTGCCAGGGAGAGCGGTGCACAACGGGTGTACAGCATGGATATCTGCTGGGCCTGTCCCGCCGAGTCCGCCACGGCTGACAGCGGCAGCTAGACCTCAGTAGCTGTTGTCTTTTCGATCTTGAGCAGTGCTGGTCGAACTCGGGTTCCCGGTTGGGTGATCCTGCCGTGGCGAGAGCATGAAGGTAGGGCCTCCTGAACAGCTCGTGGGTGTCGAATCCATAGAGCATCAGGAGGCCCCGGTGCCGCAGTCTTCCGTGTCGTTGGCCGGGCAGTCCAACTCGGCTGCTCTGTCGTGTGATTGCCTCGCGCACGTGTACGGCAACGCGGCTGACCGATCCGAGCGGCGGCGCCGGTATCCGACGGACATGACGGACGCGGAGTGGGCGGCCATCCGGCCACTGCTGCCGGTGCCGGGCTGGATGCGTGGCCGGGGCGGTCGGCCAGAGGCGTACTGTCATAGGACGATGCTGGACGCGGTTCGCTATCTCGTGGACAACGGCATCAAGTGGCGCGCGATGCCGGCCGACTTCCCGCCGTGGGACCGTGTGTATGCGTTCTTCCGTCGCTGGCGCGACCACGTGCTGGTCACGGAGTTCCACGACCGGCTGCGGGATCGCCTGCGCGAGACATTGGGCCGGGATGCCGAGCCGACCGCCGGGGTGATCGACTCGCAGTCGGTCAAGGCGGACGCTGTCGTCGGCTCGGACAGTCGCGGCTTTGACGGCGGGAAGCTGATCAACGGGCGCAAGCGGCACGTCGTGGTCGACACGCTCGGGCTTGTGCTCGGCGTGATGGTCACCGCCGCGGACACCGGCGACCGCGCCGCCGCCCAGGTGCTGCTTGAGCAGGTGACCGCCGCGCACCACCGGCTGGCCCTGGTCTGGGCTGACGGCGGCTACACCGGCAGCCTCGTCGAGTACTGCCTGGCCGCGCTGGCCCTGGTGCTGGCGATCGTCAAGCGCAGCGATGACATGCGTGGCTTCGTGGTGTTGCCCAAGCGGTGGATCGTCGAGCGCCTCTTCGCCCACCTGATGCGCACCCGCCGCCTGGTGCGCGACTTCGAGCGGCGCACCACCAGCGCCGAGGCGATGGTCTACTGGTCGATGATCCTGCTCATGACCCGTCGCCTGGCGAGGCCACGCCCTGCGCGAGGGTGAAGCGGCCCGGCGCCGGCTCGGCCAGCCAGCCGCGCGCGACCAGGCGTTTCGCCTTCGACCGTAGTGCCTCCACCCGCGCCGGCACCACGTCCATGCCGAACGCTTGGGTCATCTCCTGGCAGGTCAGCGGCCCTTGGCCGAGCCGGTGCCGGTCCGTGAGAGTCTGCAGGATGCGCTGGTAGTCCACGGACAGCGCCGACCAGGCCAGCCCTTGGTGCCACACCGGCACCTGCGACTTTGCCTTCGCCGCATCCCGGGGCGTCGGCGGCGCGTCCGCATTCTGTGGATCCGGGGTGACCTCCATGCCGGCGATGCTGCCGCCATCCGGAGCCAGCACCGTATCGACCCGCCTGCGAGCGATCACCCACTCCTGCCATTCCACTTCGGCCGCGGCGAGTTCGGCCTGGATGCGGTCGGCCTCCTCACGCAGCCCGTCGACTCGACGGCGAGCGGCGGCCTCTTGCTGTTCCAGCAGTCCGACGACCGACGGCATCCACAACCTCCCAAGGAGCAATGACACGACACGCCACCACTCCCACCGGACCGCCACTGCTATGCCCGACCAGCGAAAACGCCGTCCTCAAGCGCGAAAAGACAACAGCTTCTCAGACTCACCACTGCATGGGTCCGGCGGCCGGTCAGAGCGTTGTGCTGCGCGGCGTCGTCCGAGTAGTAGGAGGTGGCGAGGGTGACTCCCTTGCGCTGTAACGCCTTCCAGCAGTCGTCCGGGATGTGCACCAGGTTGCTGTAGACCTCGACGTTCAGGCCGATGGCCAGGGCATGGTCCACCAGGGCCGCGAAGTCCGGGTGCAGCGTGGGCTCTCCGCCGATGAACTGGACGTCGCGGACGCCGTGAACGGCAGCCTGGTCCAGGACACTGATCCAGTCCTCGCGGGTCATGGTTCCGTGAGTGCCGTTCGGGCCCGACGCGTTGTAGCAGTGCGCGCACATGAGTTGGCACTTCCGCGTGAGGTCCAGCCACAGAAGCCGGGTGGTGGCCGTCTCGGCGGTGGTGACCTCGGTGGTTGTCGTCACTGTTCCGATCCTTCCGTGGGATCTTCCATGGGGACAGGCCGTGGTGTGAGGGAGCGGACCAACTGCTCGAAGGCAGCGAATGGTTCGAGGTCCATCTCGGCGCGGCGGGCGTCGAGGTGGTCGGGGTCCTCGACCTCGAAGGGCTGGAGGTTGGTCTGGTGGTAGCTGAACTGGGTGCCATAGAGCTGAGGGCGGTCGGCCATGACGCGGCAGCGGTCGGTCAAGAACGCCATTTGTCTGCGGGTGGCTTCGCCCGCCGCGACAGCCTCTTCGAGCAGGTTGAGCGCATGCTGTTGGAACGCGCGGTCGGAGGAGTGGTGAGCGATCCACCAGGCCGCGTCGGCGCCGGCCGAAGCCCTCGGCGTCGACCTCGGCACGGTGCAGGGTCGCGAGTCCGGTCGCCGCCCGCTGGCCAACATGAAGGCCGGCGCCTTCCTCGACCTCAAGCGCCGGCTGCTGGCCCTCGGCGCCGACCACACCGCCCTGGGTCTGCTGGACGCCGCCATGGACGCCGACCGGATCATCGGTGCCGCCCTCGCCCCGCCCAAGGACCCCGCCCTGCACCCCCTCGCCGAGTGGGTCCACACCCGCGACACCGCCCACATGATCGCCTGGGCAGTGAACGGCACCCCGCCACCAGCATTACGTGGCCGGAGCCCCTCCCGCCGTGGCCCCGTGGCCCCAGCGCCCTTGATGGGAGCCCAGGACCGCACCAGCTTCTTCGCGAACCTCCGGGAAGCCGTCGACACGGCCGACGGCGGGGATAGCCGCGCGTTGCTCCGCCGCCAGGCGCTCTACCTCACCTCCTACGACCGCAGCCCCGAAGCCAACTCCTGGGCTGCGCACGCCCTTCACGCTCGCTGAGGGATCACCTCCATCCAGGGTGGTTCCCCGCGGTGGGCCGAGGCTCGTTCCACTGCGGCGGCCCTTGCCCGCCGCGGCGACCCGGTCCCGCTCCTGGACTTCATCGACCGGGCCATGGCCGACGACGACGCGGCCGAGGCCGCCAACCTCAACTACTGGGCGTACTGGATGGGCGCCCTGCGCGAACCACAGGCCAACGATCACTTCATGGCCGACCGTGCCCTGACCGGCTGGGACCCGGTCACCCTCCTACGCGGCCTCGCCCGCGGCTTCGTCGAGTCGCCCGGCTACGTCGACCTGTACGCCCATTCCCTGTGGGCACTGTTCACCGGGCACCCATGGCTCCCGCAGGCATCACCAGCACTCGCCCACTCCCTTGCCGGCCGGGTGGCGCGGATACTCGACGTTGGCGTGATCTCCCCACGATCCCGGCGCGAACTGGGCGCCGCGCACTACGTTCTACGCGATCTGCAGCACTGACACCGGAGGGCACCATGGCGGACGAGACGACCAACGCACGGGGCACGGCGGGGTACCTCCTGGAGATGGGCATGCTCAAGCGGGCCAAACGCACCGGCTGGTGGATCGCCGGCGTCAAGGACCCCGAGAGCATCGCCGAACACAGCTTCCGCGTCGGCATCATCGGCGCCGTCCTGGCAATGATGGAAGGCGCCGACCCCGCCAAGGTCGCCCTGATGTGTCTCTTCCACGACACCCAGGAGACCCGCGTCGGCGACATCCCCCACATCGGCCGCCGCTACGTCGAAGCCGCCTCCAACGAGAAGGTCACCGCCGACCAGGTCTCCGCCGCCCACCCCGCCGTTGCAGCGGGCGTGAAGCGCGTCGTCGAGGAGTACGAGAACGGCGACTCCCTCGAAGTCGTCGTCGCCCACGACGCCGACAAGCTCGAATGCCTCGTCCAGGCCGTCGAATACCGCGAACAGGGCTGCACCAACGTCCAGAACTGGATCGACACCAGCGTCGCCAATCTCAAGACCGCCTCGGCGCAGGCCCTCGCCGAGGCAGCGCTCAACATGTCGTCGATCGAGTGGCAGAAGACCTATCTGGGCTGAGCACTGCCAGGATCGGCCGACTGATTTCTCCGGGGCGAGTTTCTTCAGTCCTCGGTTGCAGCCACGGATGGCACTGGCCTACTGCGTGGCGTCGCACGTTTCGCAACGGCTGATCCCGGCGAGGCCGGTATTGCCCTCGGTCGGCCGGAGAGGTTCGGAAGCCGACAGGTGCTGCCAGGCGCCTGGAGCGGGAGCGGTCACCCAGCCGAACTTCGGTGCCTGGATGACACTGTCGCTCAGATGGGCACACCCGGGTAGGTGCGCTTTGCCCTCGTGGTGAATGATGATCGCGCCCTTTGGCCAGCCCGCCCATTTCGACTCGCCTTCGCCAGAGCGATAGCCGGTACGCCGCACACCGCCATCAGGCGCGCAGTCAGCGCAGTGGTGCAGTTCATGGCGTTCGCAGTACGACAACCGTCCCCCTGTGCGCGTCGTTCGAGCGTCGAGCTTAGGGGTGACAGCCCTGGACGGTCAGGGGATCTCGGCAATCAGTTGGCGGATGCGCTGTTCGATCTCGTCGCGGATGGGGCGGATGGCGTCGGCGCCCTGTCCGGCGGGGTCAGGGAGTTGCCAGTCGAGGTATCGCTTGCCCGGGAAGACGGGGCAGGTGTCCCCGCAGCCCATCGTGATCACGACGTCGGATGCCCGGACGGCTTCGGTGGTAAGCACTTTGGGCACTTCGGCGGAGATGTCGATGCCGACCTCGGACATCGCTTGCACGACGGCAGGGTTGACAGTGTCGGCGGGGGCGGAGCCGGCCGAGCGCACCTCGACGCGGTCGCCCGCGAGCTGGGTGAGGAAGGCCGCGGCCATCTGGGAGCGGCCGGCGTTGTGGACGCAGACGAACAGTACGGACGGCAGAACGGCGATGTCAGACACGGGTGCTCTCCTCCTGCGGCGTGGCGAGGGGGGAGGTGTAGAAGCGGCGTACCCACAGGGCGACGTAGACGAGGCCGATGAGGACCGGTACCTCGATGAGGGGGCCGACGACGCCGGCGAGGGCTTGTCCGGAGGGGGCGCCGAAGGTGGCGATGGCGACGGCGATGGCCAGCTCGAAGTTGTTGCCCGCGGCGGTGAACGCGAGCGTTGTGGCTCGTGGGTAGTCCAGGTCGGCCGCTCGCCCGAGGGCCATGGAGCCGGCCCACATGACGGCGAAGTAGACCAGCAGCGGCAGGGCGATGCGGGCGACGTCCAGGGGGCGGGAGGTGATGGCGTCGCCTTGCAGGGCGAAAAGGACGACGATCGTGAACAGCAGCCCGTAGAGGGCGAACGGGCCGATCTTCGGCAGGAGTGTGGACTCGTACCATGTGCGGCCCTTGGCGCGTTCGCCGAGGCGGCGGGTGAGGTAGCCGGCGGCCAGGGGGATGCCGAGGAAGATCAGGACGCTGCGGGCGATCTCCCACACGGGGACGTTGAGTCCGGCCTGTTCCAGGCCGAGCCAGCCGGGAAGGACGGAGAGGTAGAACCAGCCGAGGGCCGAGAAGGCGATCACCTGGAAGACCGAGTTCAGGGCTACCAGGACGGCGGCGGCTTCGCGGTCGCCGCAGGCCAGGTCGTTCCAGATGACGACCATGGCGATGCAGCGGGCCAGGCCCACGATGATCAATCCGGTGCGGTACTCGGGCAGGTCCGGCAGGAACAGCCAGGCCAGCGCGAACATCACGGCCGGGCCGACGATCCAGTTCAGCAGCAGAGACGGCAGAAGCAGGCGGCGGTCGCGGGTGACGGTGTCGAGGCGGTCGTAGCGGACCTTGGCCAGGACCGGATACATCATCACCAGCAGGCCGAGCGCGATCGGCAGCGAGACACCGGTGACGGTGAACTTGGCCAGCGCGTCCCCGAGGCCCGGGACCGAGCGGCCCAGGCCCAGCCCGACCGCCATTGCGGCCAGGATCCACACTGCGAGGTAGCGGTCGAGGAACGACAGGCGGCCGGCCACCCCCGGCTCGGGTGCGGCGGCGCTCACGAGCAGCCCCCTGCGGCCTCAGTGCGAACGGGCAACGGCCCGCCCGCGGGGCGGGTGAGGATGCCGGCGAGGCGGTCGGTCATCTCCGGCAGCAGCCAGTAGTAGACCCACGTGCCGCGCCGCTCGCAGTCGATCAGGCCGGCCTGCCGCAGCAGCTTGAGGTGGTGGGAGATCGTCGGCTGGGAGAGGTCGAAGGCGGGGGTGAGGTCGCAGACACAGACCTCACCGCCGGCCCTGGAGGCGATCATCGACAGCAGCCGCAGCCGGACCGGGTCGCCCAGCGCCTTGAACACCTTCGCCAGCTCCACGGCCTGCCCCTCGTCGAGGGGGGCCGCCAGCAGCCCCGGACAGCAGACGTCGACCGCGCCGTCCTGGCCGAGCGCCTCAAGCTCTTGATTCGACATGCGTCTATGTTGACGTTCTTCGATTCAACGCGCAACCTTGCATCGAAAGACTTCAATGCAATCCGTTCGGAGGCATGCCGTGTCCCGTGCCCAGCTCGCCCTGCGCGTCAGCGACCTGGAGGCGTCGATCACCTTCTACGCGAAGCTCTTCGGCACCGAACCAGCCAAGCTCCGCGAGGGCTACGCCAACTTCGCCATCACCGAGCCACCCCTGAAGCTCGTCCTGATCCAGGGCGAACCCGGGCAGGAGACCCGCCTCGACCACCTTGGCGTGGAAGTCGACTCCGCAGAGCAGGTCACCGCCGCGACCCGCCGCCTCAAGGACGCCGGCCTGGCCACCTTCGAGGAGAACGACACCTCCTGCTGCTACGCCCTCCAGGACAAGGTCTGGGTCCACGGCCCCGGCAAGGAACCATGGGAGGTATACGTCGTCAAGGCCGACGCCGACACGCTCGGCAAGAGCGCCGACCCGAACGCCGGCCTGACCGGCGACAGCTGCTGCGCGGGCGTGGCCGAATAGCCGCCCCCCCCGCATGCCTCGCCGTTCGCAGACGTGCCCCCAGCAGGCACACCCTCCAGTCCGCACACAGTCCGCAAGACACCCGATCAGGACCGTCGCACCCCGTCGCCAGCAATCAGCGAAAGGCCAGGTCAGCGACCTACAGCAGCCATCGCCGCAGGTCACCGACCCGGCCGATTACTTGGAGACCAAGAAGGCGACGATTCGCGAGGACATCCGCCGGCCTGGTTAGCTGATCTGCAAGGGGTCGAAGCGCCGCCAAACCAGTGAGGGCCGCTACCCGGATCCGGGTAGCGGCCCTCACTGGTCGACCTGACATCGCATCAGGGAATCGGCCAGGCGGTGCACACACGGTGCACAAGGGGGCGGAAAACAGCTGTGACCCACGAGAACTCACGAGAAGAGTTTCCGCAGGTCACAGCTGGTATTCCAGACTTACGCCCAGGTCGCCGGGCGCCGCCTCTTAAATGTCGAAGAACTGATGTGCCGGGTCCGCCACCTGCGAGCCCGCGTCGCCACGGCTCTCTGACCTGCGGGGGAGCGGTCGTCGTTGGTCGTTAATGGTCGCTGTGGGCTACCCCTTCACGGCCCACAGACGGCCCCTGCGATGGGTGAAGAGCAAGAAGGACGCCCTTCTTAGTACCGATGGTTGTAGGCCCGGCGACGCCGCGGGCGACTGCGGCGCGGAGGTCCACCACGGCGAGGGCTGCAACATGGGGCGCCCCCAATGTTCCAGCATTCACTCGGACACTCGGACACCGTCCCTTTGAAGGTGTCCGGCCCATTTCCGCAGGTGCGAGCCTCAACCGGACAGTCGGACAGGTGGGACACGTCCTGTGGGCTCATGAAAGACGGCCGCGGCCAAGTGCCTACCCCAGGACGTCATCCTCCCGACCAGGCCAGGCCAGTTCGATCCCGACACGCTCGCACAGTTGGAGCCATCGAGACTCGGTAGGTTCGTGCTCCACCCACAGAATGGCCCGCACTCGGGCCGCCCGGTCGCGAAGCCGGTCGTGGTAGTCGAGTAGCTGACCTATGCCAGCGCGCAGTTGACGCGTCTCATTGACCCGCGTCAGAGACTTGACCTCGCATACGGCGAGATCTTCATTGAGGCCACGCCACGCAAGGTCAAAGTCGGGATCAGCGGCACTGGGCGAGAGAACGGTCAAGCCCCTTGCAGTAGCGGCAGCTGCCAGGTCGTTCTGGAGCCGGCGATGGGCCCTAAGGTTCCTTCCAGTGAGGTCCGAGTCAGGGATGCCCGGTTGTGCGGCTGCCGGCTCGACTGACTCGTCCGCCTTTCGGTAGTCGCTGCCGACCGGGACGGTAGCCGGCTGAGAGCTGGCACCCACCGGCACGAGGTGGAAGCGAATGACTTGTCGCATTCCGCCGCCTCCAGTCCCGGGGGCGCGGTCATATGAGTACGGGGTCACAGGATCGACTACGAACTCGCCGACGTAGCGGATGGTCCCGCGAGAGCCTTCAAAGAGTCGTAGAGCAAGGCCATTCCGTAGGTGATCACGAATTGCTGCGTTCCCGGTGCTCGTGAAGTCTTGATCGCCCTTCTGGCCATCTCCCGTGTAGTGGAAGGTGCCGTCTTCCGCCCACTCGTCGAAGTACCCATGCTGATGACCGGTGCGTGGGTCAGTGAAGATGAGAACGTTCGAAGACTTCGCGCACTTGCTGATACCACCTTGCCGGCTACCGCCATACCGGTCGTGAAGCTCCTTGCGCAGGACGGTATCGCCCGGCTGCAACGTCCACTTGGGTTCGTCCCCAGCCTGGGGCAACATGAAGGCATCATCGAATGCCTGCCACTGGGCGTCGTTGAGTCGGTGCGGGTTCCCCGCAAAGAGCGTGCGTAGCGTCGTGGTTCCAGCGAACCGTGCGTCTGAGGTGAACTGGCTACGCGGGACCGGTCGCTCAAGCCACTCATCGATGGTGAGAGGGGCGTACCAACGAGTGCCCGGATCTGTGCGCCAGTACTTGTCTGGTGACGACGGCTGCTGCGTGGGAGAACCCGTCAAGCGTCCTCGCCCGATGAGACCGCCTTGGGGCCCCGTCAGCCACATGACGAAGCGATCCCCTTCGGCCATCTCCCTTCTGTGTCGCACGACGCTCCAGGACCGGAGCTCCTGACCGTCCCGGCGGAACGAGTCCAAGTCGAATACATCCGGATTGCAGGCGAGAAGCCAGGCACGCATGGGGCCCCCAGGTGGCGATCGTGTGTTGAGATGCCGGTGCCGGGAGGCTACGTCATCCCACTGACAGCAGGGCGGGGCGTCGACCGAGCGTCTGCGGCGAACCGTCAGCGTCCTTAGAAGAGACTTGCGTTGTTCCTCGTGTGCACCTTGTTGACCTGAGGTTTTCTCGCGGTGACCCCTCCACGCCAGAGCAACTTCGACACGTATTCGACGGGGAGCTGCCTCATGATGGAAGTGCGTGGTGGTCGAGCATGCAGACGCCCCTGGAGCGACGCTTGCGGTCGCCATCAACCAGCCGCGCCGGGTAGCCAGACAGCCCAGCGATGGCCTGGCCATCATGGCCGACCGTCTATCAGGCTCGCTCTAAGCGGGTGGCGGCCAGCACCATGATGGCCTTCACGATGCTTGCATGTGGAGCTGACGGAGTCACCTCCCCGATGAGGGGAAGTTGCCCAAAACCCCTCCCGCGATTGCTCAGTTGTGGCAGAGTGACACGGCTAAGAACTAACGCCCGGGGGGTTAGGTTGGATCTCGTGCAACTCGCTGACGCGGCAGCAGCTGCTTACGTAACAAGCATGTCTACTCAGGCGGCAGCAGCTACCGATGCGGCAGGGCGGGCCTGGCTTGAACGCCTTCGATCTTTCATCGCATCGCGGAGCCATAGCCAATCAGTCACGGAATTGAACGAACGAGAACTATCCTCTGTGATCCTGGAAGCGCTGCGACAAAATCCCGGAGACGTCGAAGAGTTGACACGACTTCTCGGCGCACACGAGAAGAACTCGATCGAAGGTGCTGGCACAGTCCATGGCAATGTGACCCTTAAGGGAAAGTACGTCGCAGGTCGCGATATCCGATTTGATCGCTAACGGGTGGCACTATGTTCAGCCCCGATCCACCGGTCGGTGATCGAGGCGGGCGGGGGCCGGGAACGAGGAAGTGCCTTGTGACCTGCGATGATGGGAGTTCTTGAGGCTTCCACCACGCACGATCGACAAGGCACTTCCGGGATGCGATCTTCTCACAGCACGGCGAGGGTTTCCGCACGGTTCGATGATCCGAATCTGGTCGCGTACGGTGGGCTGGCCCCGGTGGTGCGCCTGGCGGAGCGGTGCGGGTTGCCTCGGCTGGCCGGGCAGTTGATCCGGCTGCCGAAGAACCGGGACGGCACCGGTGCGTTCGCCGCGGCGAAGCTGATGACGCTGATCGCCGGGATGGTGGCCGGGGCGGACAGCATCGATGACATGGACCGGTTGCGGCACGGTGCGATGGGGAAGCTCTTCGGCGGGGTGCGTGCGCCCTCGACGCTGGGCAGCTTCCTGCGGTCCTTCACTCACGGGCATGTGAAGCAACTGCACGCGGTGGCACGGCGGTTCCTGCCCGAACTGGCCGCGCACACCCCGCTGCTGCTCGGCATCGACACGGTGGCCTACGTCGACCTGGACGACACCATCAAGCGCACCTACGGCTACGCGAAGCAGGGCACCGGTTACGGCTACAACAAGGTCAAGGGGCTCAACGCGCTGCTGGCAGTAGTCTCCACGCCGATGGCCGCCCCGGTGATCGCGGCCAGCAGGCTGCGCAAGGGCGCGACCAACTCGGTGCGTGGTGCGGCTTCGTTCGCCGCTGAGGCGATCCGCGCTGCGAGGGCCTGCGGCGCCGGTGGTCTGGTGGTACTGCGGGCGGATTCCGCGTTCTACGCCGCCGAGGTGATCGCCGCCTGCCGGTCCCTGGGCGCGAAGTTCTCCATCACGGTGCGGATGAACGCCTCCGTCAAGAAGGCGATCGCGACGATCGACGAGGACGCCTGGAGGCCGATCAAGTACCCGAAGGCGGTGTGGGACCAGGAGGAGCAGTGCTGGATCTCGGACGCCGAGATCGCTGAGGTCACCTACACCGCGTTCACCTCGAAACCGAAGAAGCAGCAGGTCACCGCCCGTCTCATCGTCCGCCGTGTCAAGCGCCTCAACCCGGACGCGGCCCCGCAGGGCCAGGGTGAGCTGTTCACGCTCTACCGCTACCACGCCGCGTTTACCGACTCCCCGCTGCCGCTTGTGGAGGCCGAAGCCGATCACCGGCGGCACGCTGTCGTCGAGCAGGTGATCGCCGATGTCAAGGGCGGGCCGTTCGCGCACGCACCCTCCGGCGACTTCCAGGCGAACGCCGCCTGGCTGGCGCTGGCCGCCTGCGCCTTCAACCTGACCCGCGCCGCGGGCACCCTGGCCGGCACCTTCCACGCCAAGGCGACCACCACCACCCTGCGCGACCACCTGATCAACGCCCCGGCCCGGCTGGCGCGTTCAGCCCGCAAGCTGACGCTGCACCTGCCCGAACACTGGCCCTGGAAGGAGGCGTTCGACAATCTCTTCGCCGCCGTGCACGCCCCACCCCAAGCGGCCTGACGCCCCATCCGACCCGCCCGCGAGGGCCCGACACCTGTGGACATGTGGAAAAGCTGGGCAGACCAGCGGACACCCCACACCCTCCACCGGATCAACCAACCTCAAGGACCCGAACCCACCGAAACGATCACTCCGGAATCAAGCCGGTGGATCGGGGTTCAGGCTATGGAGCCGCCTGCGCGTTGAGCGTAAATCGGGTGCGCCGAAAACCGTCTTCGGCGATATTGAAATTTCTGGACACTTCGCCGCCGGACGCGATATCAAGATCCGCAATCTAGCCACCAATATTCCGAGCATGTGGCGTGAAAGTCGAACCGATAAGGTACGACAACGCCTCCTGAACAAACTGCTGCCGAGGCTTCTTTCCGAGGAAGAGCTGTGGTCTGGCGACGACGGCCTTGAGTTCCCCGTACCGGTAAGGCACGGCGTCAGATATGTGGCCCACCCCCGCAGGGAAGTCGCAACACTCCCTGACGCACTCAATGGGCGCGAAATTTCAGGAGCCGACGCTGCCCAGGCATTTGATTCATCCCTAGGTCGCCTATTAATAATTGGGGAGCCGGGGGCCGGGAAAACATACATCCTGCGTCGGATCATGCGACACTCCATAGCGAAAGCGCAGGAAAAAACACACGAACCAATCCCCTTCTATCTCCATTTATCGGCGTGGCCTGGCTCGCGGCAGGAGACACGGGATTGGGTAATCGAATTACTGAGTCGCCAATACGGCGTGCATGAGCAGCACTTAAACCATTGGTTCACGGATGGCGAATTATCGCTTTTTATTGATGGGCTTGACGAGCTCGATATCCGCCGCCGCCGCGAATGTATCATTGCGCTCAATAAATTCCTGTCGCAGTACCCAAATCTTGAGGTGGTCATCACCTGCAGGAAAAGGGAGTACGAAGACACGAAAAAGTTACTGCAACTGCGAGGTTCGATTGACGTACGACCAATTGAAACTAAGTCATTGGCGTACTCGCTTGATTCCTTGGGGGCGGACTTTGCTCAGCTCCAGGAGGCGATTCGTGCCAGTCGCCGACTCCGCTCCCTGCTGCAGAACCCACTGTTCTTGCGGTTAGCGCTGATCACTTATCGCGAAGCCGACAAGATTCGCTTACTCGAATCGCGCAACATGGAAGCATCCTTGCTCCAAGAGTACGTTGAGCACTGCGAGCAGCGTGCAGGCCTTGCCCACAATGAGTCCATAGATACAGCGTGGCTGGCGCGTATTGCTCAGGCGCTCAGGTCCAGAAAGCTCGTTTCCTTTTTCCCGGATCGAGCACCAGTCGAATACTTTCCTGTAGAACTTGAACGCAACCTAGCGCGAGCTGCTTTTTGGAGCTGCTTTCTCGCAGTCGTCATCCCGACAATTTTGGTTAGATTGGTCATGACGGCCCTGGCTGTCGACTCCAACATTCAGACCGTATATTTTGCTTTGACCTGGATCACTCCACTCTCCTTCGGCTTTCTAGCAGGCAAGATGGCTAAAACGGAGATCCGACTGGCACCCGTTGCTCGCACTACAGAGGCGAGAAGGAGCGTCACTACATTTTTGAGGCAAACCGCCACGCTATTCCTTGCCCAAGGAGCGGTAGCATTCCTCTTGCAGCCATTCGCGAGTAACCCAGTAATTGGCCCCCTCGTCGTACTTGGCTTTCCGATCTCGATGATGGTTCCGCCGATGCGTATGATTCGATCATCAAAACGTGCAGAGAAATCGCGCATGCCGTTTCATCCCGGTGAAGAATTGGCAAGCGTGCGCAGGTCGGCTATCATTGTCGGCTTGCTTGTTGGGGGCGGGTTTTATGCCTCTGCAAGCCTGTCAATGTATGCGTTGTACCCTGCGCTCAAGAATGCACTCCTTTTTCAGCCAGGGATTAATACCATTTTTTTCGCGGTTCCCATCGGGCTACTTGCGGCTCTGCGGAACGGCGGAGCGGACCTAATTCGAAGGTATCTATGCATAGCAATTATGATTCGGAATGACCTGCTGCCGCGAAGGTACTTCAAGACCCTTGAGTCCCTTCGGAGGTCATCCATATTGGTACCCAGGCTTGGATCATTCGAGTTTCGCCATTTATTGGTGCGGGATCATCTTGCGATGAAAGCGAAGCGGGATCTCGCAATGCGGAGAAACATCCCGCTTGCTGACGGTTGATTTTCGATGCGCATAGTGGCAGGCGAATGATGCACAGGTCGGCGGAGCGGCTTTGGGGCGAGTGAACATAGCCCCGTAAGCTTGCGGAGCGTCGGGCAGGTAGTGGACCTGCCCGGTAAAGGACGACGTTGGGGCCATGATCTTAGAGGCTTGCCCCAAAGTGGCTGTCTAAAGCCGTGGAGCCGACCGCCCCGGCCGGGGCGTACCCATTCTCTGGCCGCAAGCGGCTGATCGTTGAGTGCGCGGACGGGCGCTGGCCGGGCTGGAGCGGGGCGGAGACAGGAGCACAGGCCCGGACGGGGGCCGGGCCTGTGCGCGGTGAGCGGAGCGAGCCGCCTTGAACTCGTACGGAAGGCTGACTACTCAGCGGAGTTCGAGGGCGTGCGAAGCTTGACTTGGCGCCCGCGATCGCAAGGAACGCGCCGAGGTGAACGAAGGGAGGCCCTGTGCCGCAGGCCAGTCCGCGAGGTACGTACTTGCAGATCTCGGAGTCTCTGCGTCGGGAGATCGATAAGGGGAAGATCACGGAGGCGCTCCCCTCCGAGGCCGAGCTGATGCGCACCTATGGTGTGGGACGTACGACGATCGGTCGGGCGCTCAAGTCGCTCAAGGCTGAGGGCGTCATCGAATCCGTCCAGGGCGCTGGCTGGTACGTGACCGGGACCGGCGATCGCCGACCGCTCGTCGAGAAGGTCACGGACCTGCTCCGAGCCGACGAGGCCAAGGTGGGTGACGTCTTCCCCTCCGAGAGTGAACTGTGCGAGCGGTTCGGTGTATCCCGCACGGCTGTGCGTTCCGCCATCGCACAGTTGGAGGGACAGGGGCTTATCGAGATGGGGGAGAGTCGCCGGCGGCGGGTTCGCGCCCTCCCGGCCGAGCAGGCGGCCCCGTAGCCTTGGTAATCATGAACTTCACAGATCGGGCCTATGGCCTTGCCGAATCGCTGCTGTCCGAGCCGCTGCCGCGTCGCTGGTCGCACTCTCTCGGTGTGGCCGAGCGTGCCCGATCCCTCCAGCCGATCCTGGGTGACGATGCCGTGCTCATGGAGGCCGCGGCGGTTTTGCACGACATCGGTTACTCGCCTCGGATCGCCTCCACAGGCTTCCACCCACTGGATGGCGCCCGTTTCCTGCGGGACCAGGAAGCCGTCGACGAACGAGTCGTCCGGCTCGTTGCGCATCACTCCTGCGCACTGCTGGAGGCTGAGGAGCGGGGGCTCCGTGAGGAGCTGGAGACGGAGTTCGAGTTGGAGCGGCCGGAGCTGGTCGATGCGCTCCTGTTCTGTGACATGACGACGACCCCCGACGGTGGGTGCACGTCCTCCGCGGCCCGGGTGGCGGAGATCGTTAACCGGTACGGGCCGGACACCATCGTGGGTCGTTTCATCCAGCGAGCGGCCCCCGAGATCCATGCGGCGGTGCAGCGTGTGGAGGGGCGGCTCCACGAAGCGGGGGCAGTCGGTCAGCCGATGTAGGGCGCGGTGCGGGAGTCGTCCAGGCCGTGCTCGATCCGGAGTCGCATCGACGGATGAATTTCCAGCTTGTCGAGGTCCGTTGGGGAAACCCAGCGGACCTCTTTCGATTCAGAGCTGGTGCGCAGCGTGCCGCCGACTGGCCGGGCGTGGAAGCAGATCGAGAACTGCTGGCGGACCTCGCCGTCGTCGTACGCCATGACGTGCTGCGGATCGGTGTAGAGGCCGATGATGTCTTCCACGGCCACGGTGATGCCCGTCTCCTCCTCCACCTCCCGTATGACTGTCTGAGAGATGGCCTCGCCGATGTCGTGGCCCCCGCCGGGAAGTGCCCAGAGGTTGTTGTCGGTCTTGTGGATGAGCAGTAGGTGACCGTCGGTGTTTCGGACCACCGCAGTGACCGATGGCACAACGGAGTTGGCCTGAGGGGCGTCGGGGTCGCGGTAGTAGTCGGTGCGGCTCATGCGTTGATACCTGCGCAATCGGTTGGTGCTGAGATCGGGCGGGCGCTTTGCCAGACGCGCTCGATGCTCTCGGTGTACGTATCGACCAGCTCGCCACCGGGGACGCGTTGAAGGTGCAGGACCGGGGCCAAGTAGGCGCCGACGCCGTAGACGTGACCGTTAACGAGAAGGTCGTTGTCCGCTCGGTAGAGCGAGTTGTAGAGCGTGGTGTCGTGAAGTCGGAACTCAACTTTGGGTAAGCCGAATATGCCTGCGCGTCCGTAGTTGGACAGCGCATTGCGAATCTTCGCGGCCATGGCGGGGCCGATGCCTTCGTCATCGCCGCGGACGGCGACGGCCGGGCTGTCCGGGTCACCGAGCATGAACCGTATCGGGACGCCGGCCGACGCCTTCTCTTTCACGATGCGCAGGAACGCCGGGTCCTCGGTGAGCCAGAAGCCTGAGTAGACCAGTACGTCGAAGTGCTGGCTGGCCTTCGAATAGAGGGCAGGCCAAAGGTCGTTCGGTACCACATTCCGGTGCGGATAGAGCTTCACCAACTCCGCGCTGCCGGTGGCCACGACTTCCGAGGCGGTGCGCTCGTCGGGCCACAGGTACGAGACCTCGTACCTGACCAGCGAGGCGAGTGCGTGCTGGAACCGGCGGTAGGGCTTGCGCCCTGGAGTGATCCAGCGCTCCACGGTCTTGGGGGCTACCCCCAGCCGTTCTGCGGCTTCTTCCACGGTGAGTCCGCGCTCGATGAGAGCCGCGCGGAGACGTTCATTTGCCATGCGCCCTCCCCCAAGGGACGTCTTGGGACGTCTTCGACCCTAGCGAGACGGCCCCAAGTCGTCCATGGGGGCGGTGGGGCGTCTGCCGATCCGCCGTCAATCTGTAGGCATACCAAGAGAGAACAGGCCCAACCAGGGCCGCTTGACAGGTGATGCGAGACAGGTATTACATGTCTCGCATCCGCGCCGGAGGTGCCGCGAAAGCGGCTCTGAGGGGAGCGGTCGTTCTTTCACAACTCCACAGAGTGCAACCAAGCGATGGGGAGTGCTCCCCGTCCCCGTAACGGCCCGGGTGATGGCCGCCGGCGGTCACTTCGTGGCGGGCGAACCTGTCCTGCCCCGCGTATCAGCTCTGGAGAACAGCCCTGGGGATCAACCCTTCATTTCTGGAGGTCAACCCCTTGATTGCCACCTGGTATGCGCCGCCCTGCTGGCGTCAGAGCAGCGACGATGACGCACCCGAATCCGGCTCGGGACCGGTGCCCGTGGCAACGGCGCACCGGTGAAGCTGTGCTCTACCTGCCCCCGCCGCCCTTTGCGCGGCGGCTGGTTGCCTCCTCCGTCCGTCCGGCGTGCTTTGTGCCGTACGGACGGGGTTGCAGGGAGCCACGCCAGTGGGTTCCAAGGCCATGACACGAAGCAGGGCACGCCCTCCGCCTGGCAGCTATCGGGCGTGCCCTGTGATCCGAGAAAGGATCGAAGGTGAGCATATTCCGCTCCCGCAGCGAAGCACAGAGCAGCGAGGTTCAGGAGCTTCAGGCTCAGGCCCGCGAGGACTACCGCGCCCACAACAGCCCGGAGAACCGGGCTGCGGCCCGTGAGCAGTCCGGGCACGCCCGCTCGCACGGCAACGCCGCCGGCGGGGCCTGGCGCGGCAGCAAGTAGCCCTCCCGAATCTCCCGTCCCGTGCCGGGGCCGCATCTCACCACCACTCGGACCGCGGCCCCGGCTCTTTTCCCGTGCTTCAAGGAGCTTTGATGTCCGCTGCTGCCACGTTCGCAGCTGTCTTCGCCACCCTGTACGTCGCTCACAGCGTGGGTGATCACTGGGTTCAGACCTCGCACCAGTCGGCCACCAAGGGCCGCCCCGGCTGGGCCGGCCGCCTGGCCGACGCCCGCCACGTGGCCACCCTGACCGCCACCAAGGTCGCCTTACTCCTCCCCGTCGCCGCACTCCTGGGCCTGCACCTGTCCGTGCTGGGCCTGGTTCTGGGGCTGGGAGTTGACGCGGTGACGCACTGGTGGGCTGACCGCCGCAGCACCCTCGCATGGCTGGCCAAGGTCACCGACAAGACCGAGTTCTACAACCTCGGCACCGCGAATCACCCCGCGCACCCGGTCACCGCCGACGGCAAGCCCGCCGGCCACCTGGGCACCGGTGCCTACGCGCTGGACCAGAGCTTCCACCACCTGTGGCTTCTGATCGCGTCCGTCCTGATCGCCACCGTCTGATCGCCTCAACTCACCAGGAGAGAACCGAACATGACTGAGCGCACCTTCACCTCGCAGACCGCAGGCCCCGTCGTCCTCGGTCTGGACCTGCCGATGGGCAGCGTCCACGTCCAGGTCGATGCCACCGCCAAGCACGCCAGCGTGCTGCTGCGGACGGACGACACGACCGGCAAGGTCGTCGAGGCCATCAACCGGGCCCACCTCGGCCAGGTCGGCCAGGCCATCACCGTGCGGGTCCCGGAACTTCCGGGCAACGTGATGACCCAGACCATCCGCGGCAACCAGATCTTCCAGAGCATGGGCACCGTCTACGGCTCGGTCACGGGCGTGACCATCGTCAACGGCCGGATCGTCACCGGCGGCAGCAGCACGATGGAGCGAGTCAGCCCGATCGAGGCCATGGTGACCCTGCCGCCTGGCTCGTCCCTCGCCGTGGTCTCCACCTCCGCCGACACTTTCATCTCTGGCGCCCTTGAGGAGTTGGAGTTCCGCTCCGTCTCCGGCGCCCTGGACGCCGACCGCGTCCGCCGCCTGACCGCGGACACCACCTCCGGCGCCATCCTCGCCGACCGCGTTACCGAGCGGGTCAACGCCCGCTCCGTCTCCGGCCGCATCGACATCGACGTCTACTACGGCCACGACGCCCGACTGAACACCACCTCCGGCGCCGTGACCTTGCATGCCACGGAGGACGCCACCGGGACCGTCAGCGCCCGCAGCGTCTCGGGCTATGTGCGCGTCACCGGCGGTCCCGGTGTCCGCAAGGACGCCCACAGCGTCAGCGGACGCGTCCTCACTCGCTGACCACACCACGCACTTGCCCGGGGCGGTCGCCTCTCACCACAAGACCGCGATCGCCCCGGCTCACGTCCCTTCGACACAGGAGAAGAGCCTTCAATGCGCTCGTACATCGATCACCACGAGTTCGTCGGCCGGGCCGAGTTCGAGGAACTGGCCTTCGGCTTCGACGAGTTCCCCCTCGGCGTCGACCGCGACCTCTTCCGCGGCCCGCTGGAGCCCGAGACGCCCGATGAGCACCAGGCCCGCTTGGACGCGGCCCGTGACGTGCTCGCGGACCTGAGGGAGCAGGCCGAGGCCGGCGACGAAGGCGCCGCCTGGGACACCCTCTACGCCGACGCCCTGGCCGCCGTCGCCCCGCTGCGCCGCACTCGTCGCGCACGCCGTTCCGCTGGTGCGGAGGTGGCGGCATGAGCACCACGATCGCGGCGCTGTCCGCCGCCCCCCTGGCCATCGGCTGGGCCGTCCACAACATCGTGTGGCGCCGCCGGATCGCAGCGGCCCGCCGGGACCCGCTGACCGACCTGCCGACCCGCGCCGTCTTCGAGGCACAGGCGCCGCGTCTGCTCGCGCCCGGCACGGCGGTGCTGGTCATCGACCTTGACGGCTTCAAAGCCCTCAACGACCATCACGGCCACGCGGCCGGCGACGCGGCCCTGACCACCGTGGCCCGCTCGCTCGCCACGACCGCGACCGTCCTGGGTGGCTGTGCGGCCCGGCTGGGCGGAGACGAGTTCGCTCTCGCCCTGCCGATCCAGCACCCCGCTGATCTGCCCTTCGAACTGGCTGGACTGCACGAATCGCTGTGCGAACCGTTCACCTTCGACGGCCGGCGGGTGTCGGTCGGGGCTTCGATCGGCGCCATCATGGTCGGTCAGGTGCCCGTGCCGCCGCTGGAGCGGCTGATGCGGCGGGCCGACGAAGCCATGTACGCGGCCAAGCAGACGGGCGCCGGCTGGTTCATCGCCACCGACGCCGACCCCGCACTGCCTACCCTCAACGGCCGCCGCGCCGGCCGCCCCGGCACCGCCACCCCGACGGGGGGTGTCCGGTGAGCTTCTACGCAGAGCGTCGCGCCGACCGCGCCAGCGAGCGGGAACAGGACCGCCTCGACCGGCAGCAGCAGGCCGAGGACCGCCGCAAGGAACGCACCGAGCGCGAAGAACGCGCCCGCCGCGCCAAGACCGAGGCTCGGCAGGACGCCGAGAAGCGCAAGGTCGCCCGCAAACAGACGCGCGCCGCGCTGGTCGCCAAGGCCAAGACCGAGGGCGACACGATCGCGGCGCTGGTGGTGATGGCCTGCTCCATCGCCCCGGCCGTCTACTTCCAGATCTCCGCCCTGGCCGCGGTCCCCGGCCTGCCCGGCGCCATCGCGGTCGCGCTGTCGGTGATGCTGGAGGCCGGGGCGTGGGTGGCCACCGTCGCCGGTGAACGGGCCAAGCGCGAGGGTCGTCCCACCGGCCGGTTCCGCGCCGCCATGTGGGGCACGGCCTCCATCGCCGGCGCCATCAACTTCTCCCACGCCCCCACGACACCGCACAACTGGCTCGCCTTCGTCCTGGCCGCGGCCAGCCTGGGCGGTGTCTTCTACTGGGAACTGCGGGGCTTTGGCCGCCATGGAGGTAAGGCGGGCCGGACCCGGGCCGAGCGCCGCGAAGCACGGGCTCGCACCTGGCACGACCGCAAGCGCCGCATCCGCTTCCACAAGGTGTGGAAGCGCTACACCGCCATCCTCACCGCCCACCCCTACGACTCCCTCGACCGCGAGAAGGCATGGGCCGAAGCCTGGTTCGACGTCACCGGCGCCCCGCTCGCCGCCACCGCCGACGTCCTCGCGGACCGCGTGGCGGCGGTGAAGTCCGTCGAGACCGTCCTCGCAGAAGCCGGAGTGACCCCGGAAGCAACGGCCGTCGAGATGCTTCTCGCCGAACTGTTCCCCACCGCTCCCGGTGACGACGGACCGACCGGCGGCGCATCCGAGGGCGGTCCAGAAACCGGGCCGCGAGGGGACGCCGGCGGCGGCGTTCGCACCGCTCCGGGGAAAGCCGCTGAAGGCCGTACAACCCTTGGGCGTAAAGGGAAGCAGGCACCTTCACGCACCGCTCCCAAGACCCCCGAGAAGCCGCTCGCGGCGGCCGATCTGGACAAGGTCCGCAAGCTCGCCGACCTCCTCGGCGGCGTCGACAAGCTCTCTGCCCGCAAGGTCCGCGAAACCATCGGCTGCGCCCAGGACTACGCCGTGCGGCTGCGCGACGCGGTCCAGGCCGAGCGCCGAGGACGGGCGGCATGAGCGAGCCGATCGCCTTCGCCAACCTGTGGCGGCCGGTGATGGTGACGGCCGGCTGGCGGTGCCAGTGCACCGGCCAGTGCGGCACCCCACACCTCAAGGGCGAGGGCCGGTGCGTACGTGGGCACGGCCGGCACGCGAGCAAGCACCGCAGCCCGATTCACCTCATCGCGGCCCCCACCGATCCGACCACCCCGTCCCTGGCCGCGGCCCGGCTCGGGGCTCGGGATCTGCGGGCCTGGTGTCCGGACTGCCACACCGCCGCCGCCCGCGCGGCGCGCAAGACCCAAAGCCGCGAACCAGCCCAGGACACCTCCCTGTTCGACCTCTAGCCACACATCTGCCCGGGGCCGCTGCGCCCCGGGCCCGACAAGCCGTAGGAGCGCCTGTGAAGCGCACCGACGCCATCCGCATGCACAGCGAGGAAGCCGCGGCCCTGAGCTGGGCCGCGGAGACCGCTGTGGAGCCGACCCGCTCGTGGCTGCTGGACGCCGCAGAGGACCACCAGGCCATGGCCGACGCCGCTCGCCTTGGCGAATACGACTACGACGAGTTGGAGGACTGACCGTGCCCCGCACCGAGACCTCGACCGAGAAGCACAACGCCCGCCGCCGGGCCAAGCGCCTGGCCGACTCCCGTATGCGCATGGCCACCCACGCCGCCAGCCAGATCGCCCACTGGGAGTGGGACGGCAAGCGCCCCATCACCCCCGGCCAGGTCATCGCCAAGACCACCGCCATGTACGGCAACTACCGCCAGGTCCGGGACCAGGCGATCACCCCCGCCGAGGCCCGCGCCGCCCTGGACTACGTCCTCAACCGCTGACCAGCACTGCCCGCACAAAGCCGGGGCCCGGACGTCTGCCGGCCAAAGCGCCGTCCGGGCCCCTTCCACCTCCCGCATTCGGAAGGAACCAGCAGTGAACCACGACGACGAACGCGACCTGTTCAACCGGCTGGAAGCCGACATGGCCGCCGACGCCACCCACCAGCAGGGCGCCGAGGTGGTGGACCTGAACAAGGCCCGCACCGCCCGCGAGACCACCGGCGCCCCGACCGCCCCGGAGCCCACCACCGAGCACCCCGAGGAACGGGACCCTGCCGCCCGGGTGCTGGCGGACGGCCCCAACATCAAGGGCCCCGGCTACCTCGGACGACTGAAGGGCGCCAAGCGCCGCCCGATCGTCCCGGAATGGCTGAAGTCCACCAACGAGCTGAAGACCGCCGCCACCTGGGTCGCGGGCCACTACGGCCACACCGTCGGATACCACGCCCTTCGCTCGCCGGTCTACGCTGCACGGCTGGCTCTTCAGTCGCCCCGCGGAGCTGCGAAGTTCATGGGCGGGACGATGCGGTGGGTGGCCGATCGCGAGGGCGAGCCGGTCCGCCTGGCCATGGTGGCCAAGGAGGACGCTGCCACCTACCTCAAGCTCTCCCGCCAGCGCGACGGCCGCGTCCGCCTGCGCACCCTGGTCGCCACGTTGGCGCTGTTCGTGGGCATCGGTGCGGCGCTGGCCATCTACGTTCTGGCGCCTGGCTGGCTCCAGAGCCTCTCGGTCGGTGCCCTGGTGATGGCCCTCGGCTACGCCGGCCGCGCCGCCGACGCCCCGGTCATCAACCGCGCGGTGGAGATCTCCAAGGCCCCCAAGCTCACCTCCGACATCGTCCTGCGGGCGTTGGGTGCTCTGGGGATTCCGGCGATCAACCAGGCGCAGTCCAAGGGCCGGGACGGCTTCGCCTTCACCGCCCCCATCACCCGCGACGGCCCCGGCTGGCGCGCGGAGGGCGACCTGCCCTACGGGGTGACGGTCACCGATGTGATCGAGCGGCGCGACAAGCTGGCCTCGGGGCTTCGCCGGCCGCTGGGCTGCGTGTGGCCCGAGGCCGTCCCCGACGAGCACACCGGCCGCCTGGTGCTGTGGGTCGGCGACCAGGACATGTCCAAGGCCAAGAAGCCCGCCTGGCCGCTGGCCAAGTCCGGGACGGTGGACCTGTTCAAGCCCGTACCGTTCGGCACCGACCAGCGAGGACGCTGGATCGAGGTCACGCTGATGTACATCGCGGGCATCATCGGCGCCATCCCCCGCATGGGCAAGACCTTCCTGCTGCGCCTGCTGCTGCTCATCGCCGCACTCGACCCACGGGCCGAGCTGCACACCTACGACATGAAGGGCACCGGCGACCTCGACCCGGTCGGCAACGCCGTCTCCCACCGCCACGCCGCAGGCGACGACGATGAAGCGATCGAGTACGCCATCCGCGACTTCCGCGAGCTGCGCAACGAGCTGCGGCGCCGCACGAAGATGATCCGCTCCCTGCCGCGGGACATCTGCCCGGAGTCGAAGGTGACTTCCGAGCTGGCCAGCAAGAAGGAACTCGGCCTGCACCCGATCGTGATCGGGGTGGACGAGTGCCAAGTCCTCTTCGAGCACCCCAAGTACAAGGACGAGTTCGAGGAGATCGCCACCGACCTGGTCAAGCGCGGCCCGGCCACCGGGATCGTGCTGCTGCTGGCCACCCAGCGCCCCGACGCCAAGGCCCTGCCCACCGGCATCTCCGCCAACGCCTCGGCCCGCTGGTGCCTGAAGGTCATGGGCCAGTTGGAGAACGACATGGTCCTGGGCACCTCCGCCTACAAGCGCGGGGTGCGGGCCACGATGTTCTCCTGGGCCGACAAGGGCATCCACTACTTCGTCGGCGAAGGCTCCGACGCCCGGATCGTCGGCTCCGTCTACGTCGATGGCGTCGGCGCCGAGGTCATCGCACTGCGAGCCCGCAAGGCCCGCGAGGACGCTGGCCTGTTGTCCGGCTACGCGCTGGGCGAGGAGCCCGAGGCGGACGCCTCGGCCGCCTATGACCTGCTGCGGGATCTGCTCGGCGTGGTCCCGGTCGAAGAAGCCAAGGTCTGGAACGAAACCGTGGTGGCCCGGCTCGCTGAGCTGCGGCCGGAGGTCTACGGCGAGTGGGCCGCCGAACAGCTCACCGCGGCGCTGAAGCCGTACGGGATCGAGACGGTCCAGATCGGGCGCCGGATCAACGGCAAGGTCGTCAACCGGCGCGGCATCGAACGCGCCCACATCGTCACCGCCGTTGCGGAGCGTGACGGAAACCGGGACGCCGGATGAGCCCGCGGGGCCGCTATCGCTAGCAGTAACCCTCGCTAACGTTAGCGGCCCCGCTAGCACCCCGTACCCCATCTGATCAGGTCGCTAGCGGATAGCGGCCCACCTGCGGAAACCCTCGAAAACCGCCCTGGAGGCCCGCTCATGACCCTCCCCACCCTCGCTATCGCCTGCCTGACGATAGTCACTATCTGTTACATCGGGCTGTGTGCTGTCTCGCCGTTCGGCAACTGCCGCCGCTGCCGCGGCTTCGGCTACCAGCTCAAGAAGGACCGCCGCGGACGGGTCCGTCCGGGCAAGACCTGCCGCCGCTGCCACGGCGACCGCAAACGCATCCGCGTCGGCCGCCACCTGTTCAACGTCGCCGCCCGCCTCCACCGCGACGGCACCCGCTGAACCCACCCCACCAACCCAAGGAGGTCCGCTGTGGCCATCACCGTCTCCCTGGTCGCCCTGTTCGGCCTGGTCCTGTTCTTCCTGCTGCGCTCCAAGACCCTCGGCTGGGGCTCGGCCTTCATCGCCATCATGTTCGGCTTCTTCCTCGCCTCCACCGGCGCGTCGGGCCCCATCAACCAGCTCACCCACGCCGTCATCGACGCCATCCGCCACGTCTAGGAGACGCTCCATGAACCAGCCCACCCCGCCCCGTGACCCGACCACAACGCACCAGCCGACGGCCGTCGAGGTCCACCAGCCCACCCCGCTCGCTCCCGCGCCGCTGGCGCCCGTCCAGCCCGACAACGTCCCCGCTGTGGCCAGCGTGGTCCTGCCCGACGGACGGGTCGTGACCGGCTACGCCATCGTCCCCACCCAGCCCGAACCGGTCGCGCCCAAGCCGGCCGTCTCCCGGGCCGCGGTGAACATCGCCCTCGGCGGCATCGGCTTCGCCGCCGTCTGCGGCGGGCTTCTCCTGCTGACCACGTTCCTCGCCGCACTGGCCGCGCTCATCCACCAGCTCGTCGTCCTGGCCGCCGTCATCTTCGGCGGCTGGGTCGCCGTGCAGGTCTTCAGCGCCGGCGGACGCCACCAGGGCACCACCACGGTCCACATCCGCAAGGCCGTCATCAAGCGCAACCACTTCCACAACTGACAGGAGAAACCCGCATGTCCGACGAGTACTGCGACGAGTGCGCCGACTACGGATGCCCCGGTCACGAGCTGTGTGACCGGTGCGACGGCGACATCTGCAACGAGTGCCAGGGCTGCGACTGCCCCGAGAACACCTGCCCCGGCTACATCGCTCACTACACAGGCAAGGAGTACTGACATGGCCGCCGCCCGCCGGCCGGAAGGCAACGCGGACACCGCCGCTGAAGCGGTCCGCAAGTTCAACCACGCCACCCTGCCCACCCCGCGCTCCCGCACGGGCAGCCTCCACTACCCCGGGCAGGCGTACTCCAGCGTCGCCGCGTTCAAGCAGATGGCACAGATGCTGCCGCAAGCCTTCGACCAGACCGGCGCCTGCCTCACCCGCCTCCATCTCGACGGTGACCTCACTGCCGACCACGGCACGGTCGAGGACCACGTCTTCGACGCCCGGCAGGCGCTGACCGAGGCCGCGCACTGCGCGGCCATGCTCGCCGAAGCCCTCAACCGCGCCCACAGCGCGGTCGCCTCCCTCGGCTACAGCGGCCAGATCGACGAGTAGATACGCCCGGGGCGGTCGCCTCTCACCACAAGACCGCGACCGCCCCGGCCGGTGCCAAGCACCGGTCCTATCCCTTCAACAGAACAGGAGAGACCAGCATGACGCATGCCTCCACCTCTCTGCCACACCGCGCAGCCCTGGCTGCCGCGACCCGCGGCTGGTCGGTCTTCCCCCTGATCCCCGGCGACAAGCGGCCCGCCATCCGTTCCTGGGAGACCCGAGCCACCACCGACCCGCAACGCATCGCCCGCTGCTGGGCAGCCGGAGCCTACAACCTCGGCATCGCCGCCGGCCCTTCGCACCTGGTCGTGATCGACCTGGACACGCCCAAAGACGACGGTGACACCCCGCCCGCCGAGTGGAGCGAGACCGGCGTCACGTGTGGCGAGGACGTGCTTGCCGTCCTGTGCGAACGACACGGCCAGTCCTTCCCCCACGAGACTTTCACCGTCCGCACCGGCCGTGGCGGAATCCACCTGTACTTCGCCGCCCCGCAGGACATCGAGCTGCGCAACACTGCCGGGGCTCACGGGCGTGGCCTTGGCTGGAAGATCGACACCCGCGCCGCCGGCGGATACGTCGTCGGTCCCGGCAGCACCGTCGCCGGACGCCCCTACACCGTCATCCACGACGGCGTCGCCGCCCCGCTCCCGGCCTGGCTGGCTCAACTGCTGCGCCCCGCACCGCTGCCGCCCCAAAGGCCCGTAGCCGTCACCATTCCCCACGATCGCCGCGGACGCTGGCTGCGCGCTGCCGTGGACGCCGAGGAAGCCCGCGTGGCCAACTCCGGGCCCGACCAGCACAACAACGCCCTCTACGTTGCCTCCGTGGCCCTGGGGCAACTCGTCGCCGGCGGAGAGCTGGACGAAGCCGAGGTGACCGAGACCCTGGCTGCCGCCGCGGCACAGGTCGGCCAGGGCGACCGCGAAGCCCGCCGCACCATTGGCTCCGGCCTGCGGGCCGGAGCCAAACGCCCCCGGCAGGTGGCGGCATGAGCACCCCGAACCCGATCCCGCCCCTTCACCTGTACTCGGTTCCGACCGATCAGCCGAGCACGCCGGCCGCGCCGCCCAAGCGCGAGCGCCCCCGCACCGCGTGGACCGCGGACCAGCTCATGGCCGCGGAGTTCCCCGAACCGAAGTGGGCCGTGCCCGGCATCCTCGCCGAAGGCGTCAACCTGCTCGCAGGACCACCCAAGGTGGGCAAGTCCTGGCTGTCCCTCGGACTGGCCCTTTCGGTCGCCGGCGGCGGCCACGCCTTCGACTCCATCCCGGTCCAGGGCGGTCCCGTGCTCTACCTCGCCCTTGAGGACACCCCCCGCCGTCTCCAGACCCGGATGGGCAAGATGCTCGGCGGCCAACCCGCCCCCGCCGGACTGACCTTGGTCACCGAATGCCCGCCCTTCCCCCAGGGTGGAAGCGACGCCATTGCCGCCTGGCTGGACCGCAACACCGAGGCACGGCTCGTCGTCATCGACGTCTTTGCCAAGATGCGCGGCCAGGCCCCACAGGGCGTCTCCGCCTACGACGCCGATTACGCTGCCGTTGGCTACGCCAAGCGGATCGCGGACCACTACGGCATCGCCGTCGTCCTGGTCCACCACGTCCGCAAAGCCGGCTCCGACGACTTCCTCACCGAGGTCTCCGGCACCAACGGCATCGCGGGCGCCGCCGACGCCACCCTCGTACTGAAGCGGGGCCGCGGGCAGGCCGACGGCGTACTGCACGTCACCGGCCGCGACGTGGACGAAGCCGAATACGCCCTGCAATTCCACAAAGCCGCCGGCGCATGGCAGATGCTCGACGGACCGGTCTCCGACCACACCATCGGCGACACCCGAGCCGCGATCCTCCGCCACGTCCGGGAGAACCCCGGCGTCCGTCCCAAGGACGTCGCCGCCGCAATGCCCGAGGTCGACGCAGACACCGTGCGCCGCTACTGCTCCCGCATGGCCGAGGCCGGGCAGCTCACCAAGGACACCTCCGGCCGCTACTACCCGGACACCCAACACGGGGACGTGTCCCGCGTGTCCGACTGTCCGGTCACCACCCCTGACCTGCCCGAACGACCCGGACAGCCCAAAACCCCGAGTGTCCGACTGTCCGGCCCGAACGACGAGAGGAGCGCGCAGTGACTACAGCGATTCCCAAGTCTGAGCGGTCTGACCCGCGCGCAATCCTGCGGTCAGGGCTGCCTGACCGCTACCTCGTTCCCGAGGACATTGCCGAGATGTTCGAGGTCCCCTTGGAAACCGTCTACCAGTGGCGCAAGAAGCGCGTTGGCCCGCCCGGATTCCGCGTCGGCAAGCACGTGCGTTACGACCCCGCCGACGTTCGTGCCTGGGTGATGAAGCGCAAAGCCGCTGACGCCGCCGCGTAGCGGCAGCCCCTGCACAGTTCGCAACCCCCGTGGGAGGGCCACATCGTGGCCCTCCCATCTTCGTCTCAGCGAAGGGACCAAGCCACCCCATGGCAGGCCACATCCAAGACCGCTGGTTCAAGTCCGAGACCGACTCCGATGGCAAGACCCGCAGGATCAAGACCGACCGCTACGGCACGGGTATGCGCTACCGCGCCCGCTACGTGGCGCCGGACGGGACCGAGCGCAGTAAGTCGTTCCCAGACAAGCAGAAGCGTCTTGCTGAGGCATGGCTGACGCAGATCGCGGCCGACATGACACGCGGGCAATACGTTGACCCGACGGCTGGCAAGGTGACGTTCCAACAGTTCGCGACCCAGTGGCTCGCGTCGCAGACGACGGACGCGTCCACGATCGTGGCGATGGAACTTCGCTTTCGGCTGCACGCCTTCCCGCACATCGGTTCGCGTTCCCTCAGTGCCTTCCAGCCGGGACACATCCGAACGTGGGCTCGGACGCTCAAAGACTCCGGGATCGCGTCGTCGTACCAGCGCGTCATTTTCGCGAATGTCTCCGCCGTGTTCGCCGCCGCTGTGGATGACGGCATCATTGTGCGGAACCCCTGCCGTGCTGGATCGGTGAAGGCGCCCAAGCTGGACGCGCGGAAGTTGAAGCCGTGGACGTTCGACCGAGTTTGCGCGGTCAGGGCGGGGCTTCCCGATCGATATGCCACCACCGTGGATACGGGCAGTGGATGCGGACTCCGACAAGGGGAGAACTTCGGGCTTGCAGTGGAGGAGATCGACTTCCTCGGGGGCGTGATCCACGTCGTACGACAGGTGAAGTTGATCGGCCCGCACCTGGTGTTCGCCCCGCCCAAGGGCGGCAAGCTGCGCGACGTGCCCATGGGTGACCTTGTGGCACATCGGTTGTCCACCCATATCACCCGCTATCCGCCCATCGAAGTCACCCTTCCATGGCTGACGCCGGATGGCCCGCCCGTGACCGCAACCCTGATCTTCTACTCACGTGAGCGGAAGGCTCTGAACCGCAACTACTTCAACATGTACCTGTGGAAGCCTGCGTTGGTCTCCGCAGGGGTCATCCCTGAGCGCACACCGGGGGAGCGGTACGTGCAGTCCCGGGAGCACGGCATGCACGCACTGCGGCACTTCTACGCGTCGGTGCTGTTGGCCTCGGGGGAGAGCATCAAGGCCATCGCCGAGTACCTCGGCCACTCCGATCCGGGGTTCACGCTCCGCACCTACACGCACCTCATGCCGAACAGCCAGGACCGGGCCCGGCGGGCCATCGACGTGGTCTTCGGAGGGGGCAGCGCGGAAGAGGATGGCGGCGCCGGAGCGACGCCCGCCGCCGCTTAAGAGCGCCGCGAAAAGGCCGTCGGCCGTGCCTTCCGGGAGCGGAAGAACACGGCCGACGGCCCACAGACGGCCCAGGCGAGCAGAAAACTGCTCTGACCTGCGGCGATCCTAGATGTCGAAGTACAGCTCGAACTCGTGCGGGTGCGGGCGGAGCTGGATCGGGGCGATCTCGTTGGTGCGCTTGTAGTCGATCCAGGTCTCGATCAGGTCGGAGGTGAAGACGCCGCCCTGCTGGAGGTACTCGTTGTCGTCTTCGAGGGCGTTGAGGACCGCGGGGAGGGAGGTCGGGACCTGGGGGACGCCGGCGTGCTCCTCCGGGGCGAGCTCGTAGAGGTCCTTGTCGATCGGCTCGGCGGGCTCGATCTTGTTCTTGACGCCGTCGAGGCCGGCGAGGAGGAGGGCCGAGAAGGCGAGGTAGGGGTTGGACGACGGGTCCGGGGCCCGGAACTCGACGCGCTTGGCCTTCGGGTTGGAGCCCGTGATCGGGATGCGCATGGCGGCGGAGCGGTTGCGCTGCGAGTAGACCATGTTGACCGGGGCCTCGAAGCCGGGGACCAGGCGGTGGTAGGAGTTCACGGTGGGGTTGGTGAACGCCAGCAGCGACGGGGCGTGCTTGAGGATGCCGCCGATGTAGTAGCGGGCGATGTCCGAGAGGCCCGCGTAGCCCTGCTCGTCGTAGAAGAGCGGCAGGCCGCCCTGCCACAGCGACTGGTGGACGTGCATGCCGGAGCCGTTGTCGCCGAAGATCGGCTTGGGCATGAAGGTGGCGGTCTTGCCGTTGCGCCAGGCGACGTTCTTGACGATGTACTTGAACAGCATCAGGTCGTCGGCCGCGGCGAGCAGCGTGTTGAACTTGTAGTTGATCTCAGCCTGGCCGGCGGTGCCGACCTCGTGGTGCTGGCGCTCGACCTGGAGGCCGGACTTCTCCAGCTCCAGGGAGATCTCGGCGCGCAGGTCGGCGAAGTGGTCGACCGGCGGGGCCGGGAAGTAGCCGCCCTTGTAACGGACCTTGTAGCCGCGGTTGTCCTCCAGGGCACCGGTGTTCCAGGCGCCGGCCTCGGAATCGATGTGGTAGAAGCCCTGGTTCGCGGAGGTCTCGAAGCGGACCGAGTCGAAGACGTAGAACTCCGCCTCGGGACCGAAGTACGCGGTGTCCGCGATGCCGGTGGAGGCGAGGTACGCCTCGGCCTTCTTGGCGATGTTGCGCGGGTCGCGGCTGTACTGCTCGCCCGTGATCGGGTCGTGGATGAAGAAGTTGATGTTGAGGTGCTTCTCCTGGCGGAACGGGTCGAGGCGGGCCGTCGACAGGTCCGGGCGCAGGGCCATGTCGGACTCGTGGATCGCCTGGAAGCCGCGGATCGACGAACCGTCGAACGCCAACTCCTCGTCCGGGTCGAACGCCGTAGCGGGGATCGTGAAGTGCTGCATCACGCCCGGCAGGTCGCAGAAACGGACGTCGACGAACTTCACGTCCTCATCCGCGATGAACTTCTTCGCGTCGTCGGCGTTCTGGAACATCCAACTCCTCCTAGCCCGGTCACCGCTCGGCGGACGCGGGGTTGCGACTCGGAGCGCGACCAAGTGCGGTGGCGCGCTCGCCCGACCATAGGCAGGCGGGATTTCCCAAGCATGACCCATTTGTTTCGCCGAGGTTAACCGGCACGCTGTCGGGTCCACCCCCAGTGTGCGCCTGCGGGGACGGGCGCGGGAGTGGCCTCCGCCAGCCCCGGGGAAGCGGCGGGAAGCGGCCGGAAACCGTGGGTCGGGGAACCCACACCCGAGGAACGTATGCGGTCGCAGTACCGTGGACGGGTGGACAACAGGCAAGCAATCGGATCGTGGATCTCCGGGCCCCGGGCGACAGCCGAGGACATGGGCGTCGACTTCGGCTACCGCGGTCAGCAGCTCGGGCTGCCCGAGGAAGGCCCGGGCTCGATCGCGCGGGTCGGTCGCCGCTTCGGTGCGCTCTTCATCGACTGGGCGCTGTGCCTGCTCATCGCCTACGGGCTGCTCAGCGGCGGTAAGGCACAGTCGGCGAGCAACTGGGCGCTGGCGGTGTTCGCGGTGCTGAGCGTGCTGACCGTCGGGACCGTCGGCTGCACCCCCGGCAAGCGGCTGGTGGGGCTGCGGGTGGTCGCCGAGGGCGGCGGCCGGATCACCCTGCCGCGGGTGGTACTGCGGACGCTGCTGCTGGTGCTGGTCATCCCCGCGGCGATCTGGGACCGCGACGGCCGGGGGCTGCACGACCGGCTCAGCCGCTCGGTCCAGGTGCGGATCTGATCCGTCCGTCGTGACCAGTCCGTCGTGACCAGTGCGTCGTGACCAGCGCGGCGTGACCCCGCCGCCGTGGCCCGTCCGTTCAGAGTCGGTTGCCCGGACCGGTCCGCTCCGAGTCGGTTGCCCGGACCAGAACGACCGCCCGCGACAACGACAACACGTGACGCCCGAACAACGTGTGACGCCCCGAGGCTCAGCCTCGGGGCGTCACACGTTGTTGGAGGTACCGAGCCGGGCAGTTGCCGCCGGCCGGCCGTGGAGGGGTCAGCGCGCCTTGCCGCCGCCCTTGGGCATCCGCATCCCCTTGGGCATCGGGCCCTTCGGTACCGGCATGTTGCTCATCAGGTCGCCGAGCGCACGCAGGCGGTCGTTGACGGCCGTCACCTGGGGGCCGGGGAGGACGCGCGGGAGCTTCAGCAGGTGGGTCCGCAGCTTCTTGAGCGGAACCTGGTCCTCGCCGTCGCCGACGATGATGTCGTGCACCGGGGCGTCCGCGACGGTGCGCGCCATGCGCTTCTTCTCGGCGCCCAGCAGACCGCGCAGACGGTTCGGGTTGCCCTCACCGACCAGGACGATGCCGGCCTTGCCGACGGCGCGGTGCACCACGTCCTGGCTGCGGTTCATGGCGACCGCGGGGGTCACCGTCCAGCCGCGGCCGACGTTCTCCAGGACGGCGGCCGCCGCACCGGGCTGGCCCTCCATCTGTCCGAACGCCGCCCGCTCGGCACGCCGGCCGAAGATGATCGCCATCGCGAGGAACGCCAGGACGAAGCCCAGGACGCCCGCGTAGACGGGGTGGCCGATCAGGAAGCCGATGGCGAGGAGTACGCCGAAGACGACGATTCCTGTGCCAGCGACGACAAGACCGACCTTGGAATCGACCCGACGGGTCATCTTGTAGGTCAGGGCGATCTGCTTCAGCCGCCCGGGGTTCTCAGCGCCGCCAGCGCCGGTTGCGTTTGCCTTCCTCGCCATACAGCGAAGTTTACGTGGCGTGCGGACGTCGGGTCGCCGCGGCCTCCAGGACGTACTCGGCGTCGTACCGGTCCTTGGCGCGGCGGCGGTCCTCCAGGACCGACGTCCAGGCGTTGTGGCGGGCGGTGCGCTGGCCGCTGCGCAGCAACACGGCCTCGATGGCCCGTAGGGCACCGGTGACGGAGGGGATGGGGCGGGGGGTGGCGCGGAGCGGCGCGGCCTCCATGGTGGCGGTCTCCCTCGAACGAACGGAACGAGCAGGGGGGGTACGTGCGGGAGGTAATCGAGCGGTGCGTACATCCATCGTCACTGAAGGGTGTTACCAACGGATGACCTGCCGGTCAAACACCTATGAAACGTTGACGCGGCCCCCACGCCCTCCAGCCTGGGGGAGTGCGGGGCCGCGTCTCTCAGCATGTGCCACGATTCACAAGATGGCGCGCCGGGCGCGTCAAACCGCCTGACTGGCCGCCTCGACCTCGCGTCGCTCGACGGCCTGCTGGTAGAGGCGGCCGGCGCGGTAGGAGGAGCGGACCAGCGGGCCGGACATGACGCCGGCGTAGCCGATCTCGTCGGCCTCCTCCTTGAGCTCCACGAACTCGGCGGGCTTGACCCAGCGCTCGATGGGGTGGTGCCGCACGGAGGGGCGCAGGTACTGGGTGATCGTGATCAGTTCGCAGCCCGCGTCGTGGAGGTCCTGGAGTGCCTGGCTGATCTCCTCGCGGGTCTCGCCCATGCCCAGGATGAGGTTGGACTTGGTGACCAGGCCGGCCTCGCGGGACTTGGTGATGACCTCCAGCGACCGCTCGTAGCGGAAGCCGGGGCGGATCCGCTTGAAGATCCGCGGCACCGTCTCGACGTTGTGGGCCAGCACCTCCGGGCGGGAGGAGAAGACCTCGGCGAGCTGCTCGGGGACCGCGTTGAAGTCGGGGATCAGCAGTTCCACGCCGGTGTCGGGCATCGCGGCGTGGATCTGGCGGACGGTCTCGGCGTAGAGCCAGGCGCCGCCGTCCTCCAGGTCGTCGCGGGCGACGCCGGTGATCGTGGCGTACTTCAGCCCCATGGTCTGCACCGACTCGGCGACCCGGCGCGGCTCGTCGCGGTCCAGCGCCTGCGGCTTGCCGGTGTCGATCTGGCAGAAGTCGCAACGGCGGGTGCACTGGTCGCCACCGATGAGGAAGGTCGCCTCGCGGTCCTCCCAGCATTCAAAGATGTTGGGGCAGCCTGCCTCCTGGCAGACCGTGTGCAGACCCTCGCTCTTGACCAAGCCCTGGAGGTGGTTGTACTCGGGCCCCATTTTCGCCCGGGTCTTGATCCACTCGGGCTTGCGCTCGATCGGGGTCTGGCTGTTGCGGACCTCCAGGCGCAGCATCTTGCGTCCGTCGGGTGCGACTGCGGACACGTCGGCTCCCTAACAACTTCGATTCTTCGGCGTACACCAGGGTACGCCCGTCAATTCGCACGTATTTCCACGTGCGGGTCGTGCTGGCCAACCTCGGACGGGAGGGCGGCATTCCCGCGCGGTGGGACGCGCGGGGCGGTTGGTGCGCCGTGGCGCGGTCCTCAGACCGCCCGGGGGAGGAGCTCGGCGTGCTCCAGGACGTCCCGCAGGTGCTTCTCGACCACCGGCAGGACCTCGGCGATGGTGACCTCGCGGCCCAGCTCGCCGGAGAGCGAGGCGACCCCGGCGTCCCGGATGCCGCACGGCACGATCTTGTCGAACGAGGTGGTGTCCGGGTTCACGTTGAGTGCGAAGCCGTGCATGGTGACGCCCTTGGCGACGCGGATGCCGATCGCGGCGAGCTTGCGGTCCTCACCGCGCTGGCCGGCGTTGGACGGTGCGTACTCGGGGCCGTTCAGCCGCGGGTCGAAGAGCTCGTCCGCGGTCCGCGGGTCGAAGTCGAGCTGGAGGCCGCCCAGGGCCGGCCGGCGCTCCAACGGGTCGCCCAGGACCCACACGCCGCTGCGGCCCTCGACCCGGGTGCCCTCGATGCCGAACGCGGCGCAGACCCGGATCAGGGCCTCCTCCAGCCGGCGGACGTGTGCGACCACGTCGACCGGGCGCGGCAGCTTCTGGATGGGGTAGCCGACCAGCTGGCCGGGGCCGTGCCAGGTGATCTTCCCGCCGCGGTCCACGTCGACGACCGGGGTGCCGTCCAACGGGCGTTCGTCGTCGGAGGTGCGGCGCCCCGCCGTGTAGAC
This sequence comes from Streptomyces sp. RGM 3693, assembly GCF_050471125.1. Lineage (NCBI taxonomy): Bacteria > Bacillati > Actinomycetota > Actinomycetes > Kitasatosporales > Streptomycetaceae > Streptomyces > Streptomyces sp. RGM 3693. The sequence continues at coordinate 546,712 of NZ_JBMPPQ010000004.1, read as the reverse complement.
CGCCTGGTGCTCCAGGAGCAGGCACGTGTCCGGGACCTCGTCGGCGAACCGGGCTGCGTGGACGCGACGCTGTTCCTGCCACGCCGACTCGTACTCGACGGCGTCCGCCCCGAAGCCCAGGTGCACAAAGCGCAGCCCCTCGGGTTCGGGGGTCTCCCCCCGAGAGATCGCAGTCACGGCAGCTCCTCTTCGAACCTTTGTCGCAGTTCCTTGCGACGTTTGATGCCTCTCGCGAAGCACTTCTGATGCCACATCGCGCCCAAGCCACTGTACGGCCGCCGGGTGCGTCCCCCGCAGGGGGCCGGTGCGCCGCACGGCCCCCGACGCGCCTGTGACGTGCTCACACGATCGGATGAACGCGGGGCGCAAGCCGGGAGAAAGGCGCTGAAGGCCGTTACATTCACGCCGTTCCACAAGGGCGAAGAGCATGCCGGACAGGGTCAGCGAGCCGGCGGCCCGGCCCGGAAGGCAGGAGACCGGTAAAGCTGATGACGGAACGACCCCCGCACCACACGCCCAACCGCCAGCTCGCCGCGCTCATCGCCGAGGCGGGCTTCTCCAACGCAGGGCTGGCCAGACGGGTTGATCAACTCGGCATCGAGCACGGCCTCGACCTGCGCTACGACAAGACGTCCGTGACGCGCTGGCTGCGCGGCCAGCAGCCCAGAGGCACCACCCCCGCACTGATCGCGGAGGTCTTCACCCGCCGGCTGGGGCGCCGGCTGTCCGCCCAGGACCTCGGCCTGGACGCCTGCGCGCCCGTGTACGCCGGGCTCGAATTCGCCTCGACCCCCGCCGAGGCGGTGGACATCGTCAGCGGGCTGTGGCGCAAGGACTCCGGTAGCCACGCCGAGCTCCGCAAGATCGCCTTCACTCCGGCCGGACTGGTCGTGCCCAGCCGGGACTGGCTGATCGGCCGCCCCGACGAACGCGTCGCACACGGCGAGCTGCCCGGCGACGCCGGCGAGCGGGTCCCGTCCCAGGGCGGCCGGACGTCGGTGCCCCGGCAGCGTCAGACCGAGCGCGTCGACCGCACCCAGGGCGGCCGGGTCACCTCCGGTGACATCGCGGCGCTGCGCTCCGTCGGCGAGCTGTTCCGCGCCCTGGACCACGCCTACGGCGGCGGCCACGCCCGCCAGGCCCTGGTGCGCTACCTGGAGCACGAGGCCGAGCCGATGCTCCGCGGCACCTACGGGGAGGTGATCGGCCGCCGGCTGTTCGCGGCCGCCGCCGACCTGACCCGGCTGGCCGGCTGGACCTCGTACGACATCGCCGCGCACGGGCTGGCGCAGCGGTACTTCGTGCAGGCGCTGCGGCTCACCCAGGCAGCCGGGGACCGGGGGTACGGCGCCTACGTCCTGGTGACGATGAGCCGGCAGGCGGTCTATCTGGGGCACGGCAGGGAGGCCGTCCAGCTGGCCCGGGTCGCCCAACAGGGCGTCGGCAGCAGCCTGCCGCCCACCGTGCAGGCGCTGCTGCACGCCGCCGAGGCGCGCGGCCACGGCGTCCTGAGCGAGGTCCGGGCCTGCACGGCCGCGCTGGCCCGCGCCGAACGGGCCCTGGAGAGCGCCCGCCCCGGGGACGACACTCCCTACTGGGCGCGCTTCTTCGACGAGGCACAGCTCGCCGACGAACTCGCGCACTGCCACCGCGATCTCCAGCAGTACCGCGCGGCCTCCCAGCACGCCGAGCGCTCGCTCCAGCTGCGCGCCGCCGGATTCGCCCGCAGCCGATTGTTCTGCCGGGTGGTGCTGGCGACCGCACGGCTGGGCCTGGGCGAACTGGAGCAGGCGTGCACGCTCGGCGCCGAGGCGGCCCTCCAGGCGTCCGAGATGCGCTCCGCCCGGGCCCACGAGTACGTCCGGGACTTCGAGCGGCGCCTGGAGCCGTACCGGGACGCGGCGGCGGTGCGCGGCTATCGGGAGCGGGTGGCGGCGCTGGGGTGACGGGCGGTCGGTCGTCGGGGCCCGGTCACGCCGCGGCCCGGACGGCGTCCGGTTCCGGGCGGGCCGGCAGGCCGAAGTCCTGGAGCAGCGCGCGGGCGGCCCGATGGCCGGAGCGCAGCGCCCCCTGGAGCGTGCTGGTGTCGCGGTGGTCGCCGCACACGTAGAGCCCGGCCAACACCCGTACGGTGCGCTGCGGATCGTGTGGGGTGGCCATCGCGGGCACCGCGTACGGGTCGTGATGGCCGGTCAGCAGTTGCCAGTCGTCGGTCCGCACCCCGTAGATCCGGTCCAGCTGCGGCCGGACGGTCTTGTCGAGGACGTCCAGTGGTAGCGCGGCGGCGGGGCCGAGGGCGACGGTGGTGACCAGCGGGCGGCCGGGCGGGGTGCGGGACGGGTCGATCGCGCCGGCGAGGTAGCTGAAGCCGATGGGGCCCTCGGTCGGCAGGATCAGGGCGGTGTCCCGGCCGGGGCCGCCGCGGGTGCCGGCGGGGGTGTCGGCGGTGTGGTGCAACACGGTGACCGGGTGGAAGGCGGGCCGGCGCAGCCCCGGCAGCAGTTCGACGGCGTCCCGCGCACCGGTCGCCACCAGCACCGCGCGGCACGGTATCCGGCCGTGTTCACGGGTGCCGACCCCGTTGGTGTCGACGGCCGTGACCTTCACGGACGTCCGGACCGTGCCCGGCGGCAGACCGGCCGCCAGCAGCTCCGGGACGGCCGAGGCGCCGCCTGCCGGGAGCGCCAGCCGCCCCTCCGCGAAGGCCCGCAGCACCTGCGCGGCGCCCCGACTGGAGCCGTGCAGCCGCGGATCGCAGAGCAGCGCGCCCAACAGCGGCCGCAGGAAGGTGTCGTGGGTGCGCGGCGGGAACGCCGGGCGGCCGGCCAGGGCGTCACTGACCGGACGGTCGGCGGTCCGCTCCGTACGACGGTCGGCGCGTGTGAGGGCGCGCGCCGCGGAGAGTGCGCCCCTCGTGCACCGCAGCGGACTGACGCGTTGGGCCCGCTGGCCGTTGTGGAGGCTCACCCCGGCCGCGAACGGACGCAGCGCCAACTCGCCCAGGCCGGGCGTGCGGCGCAGTGCGGCCGGGGAGACCGCCAGCGGGCGGCCGCAGCGGTCCAGGCGGAAGCCGTCCACCTCGTCCGTGACGGCCCGGCCGCCGACCCGTGACGCGGCTTCCAGGACGGTGACCGCGAGCCCTGCCCCGGTCAGATGGCGGGCGGCGGCGAGGCCGGCCGGCCCGGCCCCCACGATGACGACGTCGACGGCCGAAGCGGAGCGCAGCACATGCCCCTCCCGAGGTCGGTCCCAGCGGCAGCGCACGGTTCTCATGCCCGGTGCGGCCGTCGGGGATGCCCAGTGATGTGTCCGAGGACCGTAGGGAGCGCCGCGGCCCGGCCGACAGGGGCGCCCTGGGGGCGCGTCGGAGCGTCCCCGCGCCCCGCTCCGGCCCGCGGCGCCCTACGACGCCAGTGCGGCGCGCACCGCGTCGCCGATCCGCGGATGCGCGAAGCCGAAACCGGAATCCAGCAGCCGCCGCGGCACGATCCGCTGACTGCCCAGCACGTCCCCCGCGAACTCCCCGAGGACGATCCGCAGCACCGGCGCCGGCACGGTGCACAGCGTGGGGCGGCGCAGGACGTGACCCATCACCGCCGTCGCCTCGCGGTTGGTGACCGGCTCCGGCGCGGTGAGGTTGACCGGCCCGGACACCTCCTCGGTGGCCAGCAGGTGGCGGAGCGCCGCGATGTGGTCCCGCAGCGAGATGAAGCTCCAGTACTGGCTGCCGTCGCCGAGCCGGCCGCCCAGACCCAGCCGGAAGAGCGGGAAGAGCCGTCCCCAGGCGCCCCCGGAACGCGCCACGACCAGACCGGTCCGGGCGAAGACGGTCCGGATTCCGGCGTCCTGGGCGGGCGTCGCGGCGTCCTCCCACGCCACGCACAGCTCCGGCAGGAAGCCCGCACCGGCCGGCGCGTCCTCGTCGGTGCGCCGGTCCCCGGTGTTGCCGTAGTAGCCGATCGCGCTGCCCGAGACGAAGACCCGCGGGGGGACGTCCATCGCGGCCAGCGCGGTGGCCAGCGTCCGGGTGCCCAGCACCCGGCTGTCGCGGAGCTCCTGCTTGTACGCGGCGGTCCAGCGGTGGTCGGCGACGCCCGCCCCGGCGAGGTGCACCACCGCCTCGCAGCCGGCCAGGGCCGCCGGGTCCAGCCGCCGCCCCTTGGGGTCCCAGGTCACCTCGTCGGCCGCCGCCGGCTGCCGGCGGACGAGCCGGACGACGTCATGACCGTCCGTGCGAAGGTTCCGCACGAGCGCCGTGCCGATGAGTCCGGTCGAGCCGGTGATCGCGATCCGCATGGGGCCATCCTGCCCGCAATCCGGGGCACCACCGGGGAACGGCCCGGGTGAGCCGGTCGGCAGAACGGCGACCCGGCCGCGCGGACGACCCTCAGGTCCTGCCGTCGCCCGGCACGGGGGAGTTCACGACCGGACGGTCCTGTAAGGACCGGGCCTCAAGGACCGGGCCGGCGGATCAGGGTCGGACAGGCCCTAGCGGCGGAAGCGGTCCCACAGCTGTGGGAAGCGTTCGGCCAGGGTCGCGTCGTCGTCGAGGTCGAGGTAGGTGCCGAGCGGTTCCGGCGGTGCCGGGCGCAGGCCCAGGTCGGGCATGACGGTGCCGGTCAGCTGCTCGTACGCCTCGTCGGCCGCGTAGCCCAGCTCCTCGGCGTCGCCGTCGGTCTCCTCGTCGAAGTCGCGCAGCAGACGGGCCAGCTGGTCCGGGTCGTGCAGCGCGCCCTCGAAGACGTGCCGGCCCTGGCCGATCAGCCAACAGCGGAAGTAGTCGAAGGCGTCGTCGCTCGCGCCGTCCAGCATCAGTGCGGCGGCGGCCCACAGGTCCCAGGTGTACGCCCGGTTGTAGCGGGCCTCGAAGTGGCGGGCGAAGTCGATGATGCGCTCCGGGTCGAGCCCGAGCAGCCGCTCGACCAGCGCATCGGCCTGTTCCTCGGGGTCCCCCGCGGCGGCCGTGCGGGAGCCGTCGACCAGCTCCCAGAACTCCGTCTCGTCCATCACGGCTCCAGCATCCGTCCTGCCGCCGCGGCCCGCACGCGGAGTACCCCGGATGCGGCGGGGCGCTCCCCGGGCCGGTGCGCCGGGGCGTCAGGGGTGGTGGCCCGGCGGGTGACCGCGTCGGGATTCCCTCGTTGTGCGGCATGCAACGACGGCAGCGCAGAGCCAACAGCATCCCCCCACCCCGTACCCCCATCCCCTCACCGCACCCCACCCTGCATCCCCCACCGCACCCAACCCCGCATCCCCCACCGCACTCCCACTCCGTGAAGGGCGCATCCCGCCATGCCCATGGACGAACGAACCCGGGCCGAGGTCGAACGCGCCGAGGCGGCCCTCGTCGAGCACTACCCGCGGCTGGTCCGCCTCGCCTATCTCGTCCTGCCCCCGTCGATGGGCCGCCACCGCAAGGTCCTCACCGCGCACGGCCTGGTGCAGCGGGCGCTGCCGTGGCGCGGGCCGCGCCGACCGGCCGGTGCGCTGCCCGCCCAGCGCGGCTCGGACACCGGCGCCGGCTACGACCTGGTCCGCCAGCGCACGGTGGAACTGGCGCTGGCCTACGAGGAGCGGCAGCGCCCCGCGGTACTGCTGCCGACGGTGCCGTTCGTCTGGGGGCTGCGACTCTTCCCGCGCGCCGGCGGTGCCGACGAACTCGCCCTGGACCAGGCCCTGTCGGCGGTCCCGGCCACCGTGCGGGCCGCCCTAGGGCTGTGGCACCTGGAGGGGCTGGACGCGGACGCGGCGCGCGCCGTCCTGGTGCGGGCCGGGGTCGCCGACCCGGACGCGGCACAACGGGCGGCTGGCCAGCTGGACCGGCGGACCGGGGCCGGGGCCGCGGCGCTGCTGAACTCCGGCGAGTTCGACCCCTGCACGGTCCAGGCCCGGCCGACGGACCTGCTGCGCCGCCGGCAACGGGTGCGGGCCACGGCGGTGCTGGCGGCGGTGCTGGTGGTCGGGGCGGTCGTGGTGGCACTGCCCATCGGCGGATCCCCGGACGGCTCGGCCGGGCCCGTCCCCGCCGCCCAGCAGGCCCTCGACCCCGGCCGGCTGCTGCGGACGCCCCACGAACAGTGGGCGGAGACCTCCCGGGTGGACTTCACCGCCTGGCCGCCGCGCGGCCGCCAGGCCGGCGACCGGCAGCTGCTGGCGCGGGCGCTGCGGGTCTGGGCCGCCCCGCCCGCCGGCACCCGGATCGTCGCCGCGGCGGACACCTCCACCCGCCCGCCCGCCGCCCCGCCCCGGCTGCTGTACGCGGGCCTGATCGACAACGTCATGGTGGTGGTCTTCTACGACGGCGAGCGTCTGGTGCGCTACGCCGAACCCGAAGGGGCCACGCCCACCCTGCACTTCGCCCGGGTCGACAACGCCGACCTCACCACCGCCGGCGGGCTGGTGATCGGCCGCGGCAACGGCTGGCTGCGGTATCTGATCGCCCCCTGGGTCTCCGACGTCGCCGTACGGGACCTGCTCGCCCCGGACGCCCCGCCGCACGGGCTGCACCTGGCCCCGGACGGCGTCACCGACCGCATCCCGATCCCGCCCGCGGACGGCGCCACCTGCGGGCAGTGGCCGGTGACCGAATTCCACTCCTCGCCGCGGATCGACGACCGGCGCTCCTTCCTGGTCACCGACCTCGGTGACCTGGCGTCGGCGCACCTGACGTACCTGCCGCCGCCCACCGCGGGCGGTCCGGGCGGCCCGGGCGAGGCGACCGGCGCACCCGCCCTGCACAGTTGGGCGCGCACCGCGTGCACCCTGCGGTCGCTGCGCGGCACCGGCGTACGGTCCGTCAACAACTGGGCCTACGCCCAGCAGGACCTCCCGGAGGGCGGCGGCACCGCGACCTGGGTGTGCAACCGGGCCGACACCTGGCGCGGACCCGGCCGGGCCGTGGTGCAGTTCCAGCCCCCCGCCGCCGGACCGGTCGACCCGGGGCGGATCGTCGGCCGGGCCGTCGGCACCGCGGTGTGCAGCCCGTTCGGCCGGCATGTGCTCGGCGACGTCCACTGGCAGGCGAAGTCCGGGAAGTGGTACCTGCTCGCGGCGGGCAGCAGCGAGGTGGCCGGGATCGACGTGACCGGTCGGGTACGGGCCGGCGCCGAGGCGGCGACGCTGGCGGTACCGGCCACGCCGGACGTCCCGGCGCAGGTCGCGGGCCGGCTGCGGGACGGCCGCGGCCTGCGGGCGCTGCGGCCGTAGCCGCGGACCTTCCGACGGCCCCGCAGGCCCCGTCGGAGGGTCCGCGGACGGGCTCGCGGGGGAAGCCGGGAACGGCCGTTGAATCCCGACAGTAGGTGTCGGGATTGGCTGTCAGGGTCGCCGTGTACGACCGCACGGAAGACGACAGCGAGGAGCGACACGTGACGGCGCAGGAGAACGCGACGGGGCAGGCGACGAACGGGCGGACGGCGGCCGGAGCGCCCGGCGGACGGCTGCCCGGGGGTGATCTGACCGGCCGGGTGGCGCTGGTCGCCGGGGCCACCCGGGGCGCGGGCCGGGCGATGGCGGTGGAACTGGGCCGGGCCGGCGCGGTGGTCTACGTCACCGGTCGCACGACCCGGGACGCGGTCAGCGAGGTCGGGCGGCCCTCGGAGACCATCGAGGAGACGGCGGAGCGGGTGACCGCGGCGGGCGGCACCGGGGTTGCGGTGCCCACCGACCATCTGGTGCCGGAGCAGGTCAAGGAGCTGATCGCGCGCATCGACCGGGAGCAGGGACGGCTGGACGTCCTGGTGAACAGCGTCTGGGGCGGCGACCGCCTGATCCAGTTCGACACCAAGGTGTGGGACCTGGACCTGGCCGGCGGGCTGCGGATGTTCCGGCTCGGCGTCGACACCCACATCATCACCCACCACTTCGCGCTGCCGTTGCTGATCCGGCGGCCCGGCGGGCTGGTCGTCGAGGTCACCGACGGCACCGCGGAGTTCAACCGCACCTACCGCGACAGCCTCTGCTTCGACGTCACCAAGAACGTCCCGCACCGGATCGCCTTCGGACTCGCCAGCGAACTGGCGGAGTACGGCGGCACGGCGGTCTCGCTCACCCCGGGCTTCCTGCGGTCCGAGGAGATGCTGGACCACTTCGGCGTCACCGAGGAGACCTGGCGCGACGCGATCGCCCAGGAACCGCACTTCGCCATCGCCGAATCCCCGGCCCTCATCGGCCGCGCGGTGCGGGCGCTGGCCACCGACCCGGACAAGGCGCGCTGGACCGGCCGGTCGCTCTCCAGCGGCCAGCTGGCGAAGGAGTACGACTTCACCGACGCGGACGGCACCCGGCCCGACTGCTTCGGCTACTTCGCTGACGTGGTGAGCGGCGGCAAGGACGCCGGTCCCGAGGACTACCGCGAGCCGGCGGCCCCCTCCTCCGCCGGGGAGTAGAGCGCGGCGGCGCGGCGGGCGGCCGCCGCGAACCGCTCCCGCAGCCCGGGGGGCGAGCGCACCTCGCACTCCGGGCCGAGGCCCAGCAGTTGGGCGTAGGCGACCTCCTCGGACTCCACGGCCAGGGTGACCGTCAGCCACCCCCGCTCGTCCGGCGCGCCCTCGGCCGTCGCCCGCTCGATGGCCTCCCGGGCCGCGGCCGGCTCGGTGACGTGGGGCAGCTGCCGGACCCCGGGCGGGGAGAGCCGGACCACCACCTCCTCGCGCAGCAGCGACCGCCGGAACTGCGCGGCCCGCTCGGCCCAGAACGCGGGCAGGTCGAACTCCGGATCGCGGACGAAGCGCCCGGTGCCCGCCGCGTCCCCGCCGGCCGGGACGCGCCGTGGGCCCGCGGGCGGGAGGGTCGACTCCGCCGCGGTGAAGCGGTCGACGCGGTAGACCCGGAAGCCGGTCCGCTCACCGTCGTCGCCGGCCGGTCCCGCCGGACCTGCCACCGCCGCGGCGGGCGGCGCTTCGGGCCGCTCCGGTGCCACCCGCGCCGCCAGGTACCAAACACCCGCCTTCAGCACGAGACCGTACGGCTCCAGCTCACGGACCACCTCGCGGTCCCGGCGGAGATAACGGACCGTCAGCCGGCGGTCGTCCCACACCGCGTCGGCGAGCACCGGCAGCAGCTCGGGCGCCTGGGGGTCGTGGTACCAGCGCGGTGCGTCCAGGTGGAACCGTTGGGCGGCGCCCGACGCGGCGTCCCGCAGCTCCGGCAGCAGCGCGGCGGAGACCTTCAGCCGGGCCGCGGACGCGACGTCGGCCAGGCCCATCTCGCGCAGCGCGGAGGGCACTCCGGACAGGAAGAGCGCCTCCGCCTCGCTGCGACCGAGCCCGGTCAGCCGGGTGCGGTACCCGCCTATCAGGCGGTAGCCCCCGGACCGGCCGCGGTCGGCGTAGACCGGCACCCCGGCCTCCGAGAGCGATAGCACGTCCCGGGCGACCGTGCGCTCCGAGACCTCCAGCTCCCGCGCCAGCTCACCGGCCGTCATCGACGGCCGGGACTGGAGCAGCAACACCATCTTGATCAGCCGTGCGGCACGCATGGATCCATCATGCGGGGCGGCACTGACAACGCCCCGCGGACGCGGAACGGAAGGATCCCGTGCGAAGACCCCGGGCGCGGTGGGTGATCTTCGCACGGGAGTTTGTGGGCGGGCGGCGCCCGGTGTCGGCCGAGGCCGCCCGCGTCCCAGGGGCCCCGCGGCGCACGCACCGTAGGGGGCCCGGTGTCACAGCCCGTAGCGCTCCCGGGCCTCCTTGACGGTCTCCGGCTTGACGTCCCCGCGCCGGGCGAGGGCCGCCAGTGCCTGGACGACCACCGACTGCGGGTCGACGCCGAAGTGGCGGCGGGCCGCGTCCCGGGTGTCGGACAGGCCGAAGCCGTCCGTCCCGATGGAGGTCCAGTCCTGCTCGACCCAGGGGGCGATCTGGTCCGGAACCGCCCGCATCCAGTCGCTCACCGCGACGACCGGGCCGGGCGCACCGGCCAGCGCACGGGTGACGTAAGGAACCCGGTCCTCGCCCTCCAGCCGGGCCGCGTCGCACTCCAGGGCGTCGCGGCGGAGCTCCGTCCAGGACGGCGCGGACCATACGTCCGCCGCCACACCCCAGTCGGCGGCCAGCAGCGCCTGCGCCTCCAGGATCCAGTGGATCGCGGTGCCGGAGGCCAGCAGCTGGAGCCGCGGGACCTCGGCGCCCTCGATGGTGGTGGCTGCCTTGAAGCGGTAGAGGCCCTTGAGGATGCCCTCCTCGACGCCCTCCGGCATCGCCGGCTGCACCTTGGTCTCGTTGTAGACCGTCAGGTAGTAGAAGACGTCCTCGGCGTCCGGGCCGTACATCCGGCGCAGACCGTCCTTGACAATCACCGCCACCTCGTAGGCGAACGCCGGGTCGTACGAGAGCGCCGCGGGGTTGGTCGAGGCGATCAGGTGCGAGTGGCCGTCGGCGTGCTGGAGGCCCTCACCGGTCATCGTCGTCCGGCCGGCGGTGGCGCCGATCACGAAGCCGCGGCCCAGCTGGTCGGCGAGCGCCCAGAACTGGTCGGCGGTGCGCTGCCAGCCGAACATCGAGTAGAAGATGTAGAAGGGGATCATCGGCTCGCCGTGCGTCGCGTACGACGTCGCGGCGGCGGTGAAGTCGGCCAGCGAACCGGCCTCGGTGATGCCCTCGTTGAGGATCTGGCCGTTCTTGGCCTCCTTGTACCAGAGCAGCTGGTCCCGGTCGACCGGGTCGTAGGTCGCGCCCTTGGGGGAGTAGAGGCCGGCCGTCGGGAAGAGCGACTCCATGCCGAAGGTGCGGGCCTCGTCCGGGACGATCGGGACCCAGCGCTTGCCGGTCTCCTTGTCCCGCATCAGGTCCTTGACCAGCCGGACGAACGCCATGGTGGTGGCGATCTCCTGGCTGCCGGAGCCCTTCTTCAACGCGTCGAAGGTCTTGTCGGCGGGCATCGGCAGCGGCCTGGCCACGACCTGACGGGCCGGAGCCGGGCCGTCGAGGGCGGCGCGCCGGGTGCGCAGGTACTGCATCTCCGGGGAGTCCTCGGCCGGGCGCCAGTACGGCACCAGGTCGCCTTCCAGCGCGCTGTCCGGGATGGGGAGTTCGAGCAGGTCCCGCATGGTGCGGAACTCCGCCATCGTCAGCTTCTTCATCTGGTGGTTGGCGTTGCGGGACTCGAAGCCCGTGCCGAGGGTGTAGCCCTTGACGGTCTGCGCCAGGATGACCGTCGGCGCGCCCTTGTGCTCGACGGCGGCCTGGTACGCGGCGTAGACCTTGCGCGGCTCGTGGCCGGCGCGGGAGGTCTGGAACAGCTCCAGCAGCTTGGCGTCGGAGAGCTGCGCGCCGATCGCCTTGAGGGCGTCGCTGGCGCCGAAGAAGTGCTCGCGCAGGTAGGCGGCGTCCCGGGTGGCGTAGGTCTGGAACTGCGCGTCCGGCGTCTCACGGAGGCGCTGGATCACCGCGCCGTCGGCGTCGAGCGCGAAGATCTCGTCCCACGCCTGGCCCCAGAGGGCCTTGACGACGTTCCAGCCGGCGGCGCGGAACTGCGCCTCCAGCTCCTGCACGATCTTGAAGTTCGGGCGGACCGGGCCGTCCAGGCGCTGCAGGTTGCAGTTGATGACGAAGGTCAGGTTGTCCAGGCCCTCGCGGCCGGCCAGGGCCAGTGCGGCGGTCGACTCCGGCTCGTCCATCTCGCCGTCACCGAGGAAGGCCCAGACGTGCGAGTTGCTGGTGTCCTTGATGTCGCGGTGCTCCAGGTAGCGGTTGAAGCGCGCCTGGTAGATCGCGGAGAGCGGGCCGAGACCCATGGAGACGGTGGGGAACTCCCACAGCCAGGGGAGGCGCCGCGGGTGCGGGTACGAGGGCAGGCCCTCGCCGCCGGCCTCCTGGCGGAAGTGGTCGAGCTGCTCCTCGGTGAGCCGGCCTTCGAGGAAGGCGCGGGCGTAGATGCCAGGGGAGGCATGGCCCTGTATGTAGAGCTGGTCGCCGCTGCCTCCCCCAGCTACCGCTGGGGGTGCCCCCAGCCCTTCCTTGCCGCGGAAGAAGTGCTGGAAGCCGGTCTCGTAGAGCCAGGCCGCCGAGGCGAAGGTGGCGATGTGGCCGCCCAGGCCGAGCTTGGAGCCGCGGGTGACCATGGCGGCGGCGTTCCAGCGGTTCCAGGCGGTGATCCGGGCCTCCAGCGCTTCGTCACCCGGGAACGCGGGCTCGGCGGAGGTCGGGATGGTGTTGACGTAGTCCGTCTCCAGCAGCGAGGGCAGGTCGGTGCCTTCGGTGTGGGCGGTGTGCTCCAGGGCGCGGCGCATCAGGTATGCGGCGCGATGCGGGCCCGCTGCCTTGGTGACGGCGTCCAGCGACTCGCGCCACTCGGCCGTCTCCTCGGGGTCGCGGTCCGGGAGTTGGTCGAGCTGGCTGTACGGCAGGCGCACGGGGTCGGGCATGGGTGGCCCCTTTCCGGACGGGTGGGAATGCGAGTTCGGCAGGCATTCGGCAGGCAGGGGTGTCGCGCCCCAGTCATCGACGATAACTCTCTGATCGATGATCGATCAACGCCGAACGGAGGAAAAACCGCAGGTCGGCACGGGGTGCCGCAATCTGGGGCACCGCGTGCCAGCTCCGGAGTCCCCCTCCGTTACGCCCCGGAGTGTCCTCGGCACGCCCCGGAATCAGTTCCTCCGCATGGCTGCCGCCCCGACATGGCGAAGCGGCCCCGCGGAACACTCCGCGAGGCCGCCCGACCACCGTCCGGTACGCCCGCTAGACCCGCGGCGCGCAGCTCAGCACGTGCGCCTTCAACAGCGCGCCGATCCGCGGATCGCGCCGCCGGAACGCATCCACCAGCTCCTGATGGTCCTGGGCGTGCGACCGCGGCTCCGGGCTGAACCAGCGGATCGACAGCGTCGTCCAGACCTCCACGCCCAGCGACTCCCAGGTGTGCAGCAGCACGGCGTTCCCGGCCGCCCGGACGACCTCCCGGTGGAAGGCCACCGTGTGCCGCACCTGCGCCTCGCCGTCGCCCGCCGCGTCCGCCGCCCGCAGCGCCGCCACCTCGCGCTCCAGCGCCGCGGTGTCCTCCGCCAGCCGCTCCGCCGCCAGCTCCGCGGCCACCTGCTCCAGCCCGGCCCGGACCGGGTAGCTCTCCTTGAGGTCGTCGGCGGTGAGGTTCCGCACCCGGACGCCCTTGTTCGGCGCCGACTCGATCAGCTGGAGCGACTCCAGCTCCCGCAGCGCCTCCCGTACCGGCGTCTGGCTGACCTCCAGCTCCACCGCGATCCGCCGCTCCACGATCCGCTCGCCCGGCTGCCAGCGGCCGCTGACGATCCCCTCCAGGATGTGCTCGCGGATCTGTTCGCGCAGCGAGTGGACGACGGGCGGGGTCATGAGGTGCTCCTTCAGAGCGGGTGGGGCCGCGAGGCGTGGTGCGGGGCCATTATCGCCGGACGTGGGCACGCAAAAGGGCCGGCCCCGGCTCGTCGGAACGAGCCGGGGCCGACCCCTGTGCACAACTACCGCTTCCCTGACGGGAGTCGGAGTCAGAGACCGACTTCGGTCTCGTTGCGATCCTCGGTCACTCGGAGGGAGTGACCGCCTGATCAGAGACCGATCTCGGTCTCGAACTCCGCGGCCTCCAGGATCTGCTTGACCGTGGTCAGGTAACGGGCCGCGTCGGCGCCGTCCACCAGACGGTGGTCGTAGGAGAGCGCGAGGTAGGTCATGTCGCGCACCGCGATGGTCTCGCCGAGGTCCGGGTGGTTGATGACCACCGGGCGCTTGACGGTGGCACCGATGCCCAGGATGCCGACCTGGTTCGGGGGCACGATCACGGTGTCGAACAGGGCGCCGCGCGAACCGGTGTTGCTGATGGTGAAGGTCGCGCCGGACAGCTCGTCCGGGGTGATCTTGTTGCCGCGGACCTTGCCCGCCAGCTCCGCCGTCTTACGGGCGATGCCAGCGATGTTCAGGTCACCCGCGCCCTTGATGACCGGGGTCATCAGGCCCTTCTCCGCATCCACCGCGATACCGACGTTCTCGGTGTCGAAGTAGGTGATGGTGCCCTCGTCCTCGTTGATCCGGGCGTTGACGACCGGGTGGGCCTTCAGCGCCTGGACAGCGGCCTTGACGAAGAACGGCATCGGGGAGAGCTTGACGCCCTCGCGCTGCGCGAAGCCGTCCTTGGCCTTGTTGCGCATCCGCATGATCGCGGTGATGTCCACCTCGACCACGGAGGTCAGCTGCGCCTGGCCGTGCAGGGCCTTCATCATGTTGTCGCCGATGACCTTGCGCATCCGCGGCATCTTGACGGTCTGACCGCGCAGCGGCGACGCCTCGATGACCGGGGCGCCGGCCTTGGCCGGGGTGGCGGCCGGCGCGGCCGGAGCCGGCACGGCGGCCTTGAGGGCCTCGGCAGCGGTGATGACGTCCTGCTTGCGGATCCGGCCACCGACACCGGTGCCCTTGACCGTGGCGAGGTTCACACCGTTCTCCGCCGCGAGCTTGCGGACCAGCGGGGTGACGTAGGCGCCGTCCGCCTCACCGACCGCCGGGGCGGGGGTGACGGGGGCAGCGGCCGGAGCCGGAGCCGGAGCCGGGGCGGGGGCCGGGGCCGGGGCCGGCGCGGGGGCCGGAGCCGGAGCAGCGGCCGGCGCCGGGGCGGGCGCGGGGGCCGGAGCGGGCGCCGGAGCAGCGGCCGGGGCGGCCGGAGCCGGGGCAGCGGCCGGAGCCGCACCCTTGACGCCGATCACCGCGAGCTTGGCGCCGACCTCGGCGGTCTCGTCCTCGGCCACGAGGATCTCCAGCAGGGTGCCGGAAGTCGGGGCCGGGATCTCGGTGTCGACCTTGTCGGTGGAGACCTCGAGCAGCGGCTCGTCCTCCGAGACCTCCTCGCCGACCTCCTTCAGCCAGCGGGTGACGGTGCCCTCGGTGACGCTCTCGCCGAGCGCCGGGAGGACCACGTCGGTGCCCTCGGCAGCGCCCGCGGGGGCGGCGACGGGGGCGGGGGCCTCGGCCACGGGGGCCGGGGCCGGCTCGGGCTGCGCGGCCGGGGCCGGAGCCTCGGCGGCGGCCGGCGCCGGCGCGGCGGCCGGTGCGCCGGTGCCGTCGTCGATGATGGCCAGCTCGGCGCCGACCTCTACGGTCTCGTCCTCGGCCACCTTGATGGAGGCCAGCACGCCGGAAGCCGGAGCCGGGATCTCGGTGTCAACCTTGTCGGTGGAGACCTCGAGCAGCGGCTCGTCGGCCTCGACGCGCTCGCCCTCGGCCTTCAGCCAGCGGGTGACGGTGCCCTCGGTGACGCTCTCGCCGAGCGCCGGCAGGGTTACGGAAACCGCCATGGTTTCAGTTGCTCCTATCGCAAGTACGGATGTGGTCGCGCCCGGGACTGGGGGTCAGTCGTGGGAGTGGAGGGGCTTGCCGGCCAGGGCCAGGTGGGCCTCGCCGAGCGCCTCGTTCTGCGTCGGGTGCGCGTGGATGAGCTGCGCAACCTCGGCCGGCAGGGCCTCCCAGTTGTAGACCAGCTGGGCCTCGCCGACCTGCTCGCCCATACGGTCACCGACCATGTGGACGCCGACCACGGCACCGTCCTTGACCTGGACGAGCTTGATCTCGCCCGAGGTCTTGAGGATCTTGCTCTTGCCGTTGCCTGCAAGGTTGTACTTCAGAGCCACGACCTTGTCGGCGCCGTACAACTCCTTGGCCTTGGCCTCGGTGATGCCCACCGAAGCGACCTCGGGGTGGCAGTACGTGACGCGCGGGACGCCGTCGTAGTCGATCGGGACGACCTTCTGGCCGGCCAGTCGCTCCGCCACCAGCATGCCCTCGGCGAAGCCGACGTGCGCGAGCTGGAGGGTCGGGACGAGGTCACCGACGGCCGAGATGGTCGGCACGTTGGTCTGCATGTACTCGTCGACCAGGACGTAGCCGCGGTCCATCGCGACGCCCTGCTCGTCGTAGCCCAGACCGGCCGAGACCGGGCCGCGGCCGATGGCGACCAGCAGCACCTCGGCCTCGAAGGTCTTGCCGTCGGCGAGGGTGACCTTGACGCCGTCGGCGGTGTACTCGGCCTTGTCGAAGAAGGTGCCGAGGTTGAACTTGATGCCCCGCTTGCGGAAGGCCCGCTCCAGCAGCTTGGAGCTGTTCTCGTCCTCGACCGGGACGAGGTGCTTGAGGCCCTCGATGACGGTGACGTCGGTGCCGAAGGACTTCCACGCCGAGGCGAACTCGACGCCGATCACGCCGCCGCCCAGGATGATCGCGGACTTCGGGACGCGGTCGAGCTTCAGCGCGTGGTCGGAGGAGATGATGCGGTTGCCGTCGATCTCCAGGCCCGGGAGCGACTTCGGCACGGAGCCGGTCGCGAGCAGGACGTGGCGGCCCTGGACCTGCTGACCGTTGACCGCGACGGAGGTCGGCGAGGACAGCCGGCCCTCGCCCTCGATGTAGGTCACCTTGCGGGAGGCGATCAGACCCTGCAGGCCCTTGTACAGGCCCGAGATGACCTCGTCCTTGTACTTGTGGACCGCGTCGATGTCGATGCCCTCGAAAGTGGCCTTGACACCGAACTGCTCGCTTTCGCGAGCCTGGTCAGCGATCTCACCGGCGTGCAGCAGAGCCTTCGTGGGGATGCAGCCGTTGTGCAGGCAGGTACCGCCGACCTTGCCCTTCTCGATCAGGGCGACGTCCAGGCCCAGCTGCGCCCCGCGCAGGGCAGCTGCGTAACCGCCGCTACCGCCTCCGAGGATCACTAGGTCGAAAACGGTGCTGGCGTCGTTCGCCACGTCACGTCCTCCATGCATGGGTGCGCCGGAGCCGGTCGTCGATGACCGGACCGCGGCTGTTGTTCGGCCGCTTTAACTCGGCCCTGGGTAAGGGGGGCCCTGTCCTGCCGAGAACCCATCTTCGCACTTGTTCAACGGAGGCGGGACGCGGGGCCGGGCTCTGGGCGGTCGATCGGCCGCCCCATCGCGGTTACTCCTGCGTACTCACGTGCGGATTTCGTTGAGGGCGAACACGACGCGGCAAGCGTACCGACGGCCCCGGGCGAGACCCGGGGCCGTCGCCGGCACAGTGGACTCAGGCGGCCGGATCAGCCCAGGTCGCCCTCGGCCGTGCGCTCGGCCAGCCGCAGCAGGGTGCGGACCGAGGAGCCGGTGCCGCCCTTGGGGGTGTAGCCCCAGGGCGCCCCCTCGTGGAAGGCCGGACCGGCGATGTCCAGGTGCGCCCAGGTGATGCCCTCGCCGATGAACTCCTTCAGGAAGAGCCCGGCGACCAGGCCGCCGCCCATCCGGTCACCCATGTTGGCGAGGTCGGCGACCGGGGAGTCCATGCCCTTGCGCAGCTCGGCAGGGAGCGGCATCGGCCAGGACTGCTCGCCGACCTCCTCGGCGATCTCGTGGATCGAGGTACGGAAGGCGTCGTCGTTCGCCATGATCCCGAAGTGGCGGTGGCCCAGCGCCAGCACCATCGCCCCGGTCAGCGTCGCCACGTCCACGATCGCGTCCGGCGCCTCCTCCGAGGCCCGGGTCAGCGCGTCGGCCAGGACGAGCCGGCCCTCGGCGTCGGTGTTGAGCACCTCGACGGTCTTGCCGCTGTACATGGTCAGCACGTCACCGGGGCGGGTGGCGGAGCCGGACGGCATGTTCTCGGCGAGCGCCAGCCAGCCGGTGACGTTCACCGGGAGGTCCAGCCGGGCGGCGGCGACCACCGTGGCGAACACCGCGGCGGCACCGCTCATGTCGCACTTCATGGTCTCGTTGTGGCCGGCCGGCTTGAGGGAGATGCCGCCCGAGTCGTAGGTGATGCCCTTGCCGACCAGCGCCAGCGTCCGGTTCGCGTCGGCGTGCGTGTGCGCGATCCGCACCAGCCGCGGCGGCGCCTCCGAGCCCTGGCCGACGCCCATCAGGCCGCCGTAGCCGCCCTTCTTGAGCGCCTTCTCGTCCAGCACCTCGACGGTGAGGCCGAACTCCTTGGCGGCGGCCTGCGCTTCGGCCGCGAACTGCTTGGGGTCCAGGGCGTTGGAGGGCGTGTTGATCAGGTCGCGGGCGCGGTTGATCTCCGCGGCCAGCACCTGGGCGCGCTCCGCGGCGGCCTTGAACTCCTTGTCCCGCGGCTTGCCGCCGAGGACCGCGGCCTCGCCCAGCGGCGCCGACTTGGCGTCGTTCTTCCGGGCCTTGGCGCCCTTGCCGTTCGCGCCGTTGCTGCGGAACGCGGTGAAGGTGTACGCGCCCAGCAGCGCGCCCTCGCCCACCGCGGCGGCCGCGCCGGCGTGCTCGACCGGCAGCGCGAAGGCCGCCTTCTTGGCGCCGCCCAGCGCCCGGGCGGCGGTGCCCGCCGCGCGGCGCAGTGCCTCGTGGTCGTAGGAGTCGTCCTTGGCCGGGGCGTCGCCCAGGCCGACCGCCAGCACGACCGGCGCCTTGATGCCGTCGGCTGCGGGCAGCTTGGTCACCTCGCCCTCGGCACCACTCGCGCCGAGGGTCTCCAGCACGGCGGCGAGCTTGCCGCCGAACGCCTTGTCCACGTCCTCGGCGCCGGGGGCCACCACGACGCCCTTGGCGCCCTTGGCCACGCCCACGACGACGGCATCCGCGCGCACCGTTGCGGCGGAAGAAGTACTGAGGGTCAGTGCAGTCACGGTGATGAAAATCCTGTTCCGTCCGGGGAATCCGTTTCGCGCGTACGCGCTGCTGCGGCCGAGCCTACGCTCGGCTGCGCCTCCTGGCCCGGCCGATTACGGCACCGGGACCTGACAGGGCATCGGCCGACACCGGGCGGATGCGTCAACTATCCTGCCGTATCGCCGAGTTGTCGGTTCCGTCGGATGTTCAGCCGAGGGTGAGCAGCACCAGCGCGGTGAGCCCGGCGCTCTCCGCGAGGGCGCCGAAGACATCACCGGTCACCCCGCCGAACCGCCGCCGGCAGTGCCGCAGCAGCAGTTCCCCGGCCGCCAGCCCCAGCAGCGCGGCCAGCCCCGCGTGCAGCGCCCCGTACGGGCCGCCGGCCCCGGAGCCGAACGCCGCACAGCCGGCCGCCACCAGCGCCGCGCACCCCACCGCCGCCGGCACCGGAACGGTCCCGGCGACCGCCGCGCCGAGCCCCTCCGGGCGGGCCGCCGGCACCCCCGCCCGGGAGGCCAGGGTCAGCGCACCGCGCGCGGTGACCGCCGCCACCACCGCCCCGACCGCCCCGACCGCCCAGCCCGCCGCGTACAGCCCGGACAGCGCGGCCACCTGGGCGAGCAGCGCGAACAGCAGGGTGATGACGCCGAACGGCCCGATGTCGGACCGCTTCATGATGCGCAGCGCCTCCTCGGCCGGCTTACCGCTGCCCAGGCCGTCGGCGGTGTCCGCGAGCCCGTCCAGGTGCAGACCGCGGGTGAGCACCGCGGGCACCACGGCGCTGCCGATCGCGGCCAGCAGCGGCCCGCCGCCCAGCAGCAACAGCGCCCCGCCGAGCGCCGCCGCGCACAGCCCGACCACCAGCCCGGCCACCGGCGCGCACAGCATCCCGCCGCGGGCCGCGGCCCGGTCCCAGCGGGTCACCCGCACCGGCAGCACGGTCAACGTGCCGAACGCGAACCGGAGGCCGTCGAGGGGGGAGGCGGCGGAGACGGGGGAGGGGGGTGCGGTGTCGGTCACCGCGGCAGGGTACCCGGGGCGGCCACGCGGCGGACGCGCCCGCCCGGACCGCTCACCAGGGCCGGTCCCGGCCCCGGGCGTACTGGACGTCCCACGGCTTCCGCGGCCGCCACCAGTCCCACACCACGCACAGCGCCAGCACCACCAGCAGCGCCGCGACATGCTCCTTGCCCGCCAGGTTGTTCTTGATGAACGCCACCTCGACGAGCATCGCGACGACCACCCCGACGCAGGTGAAACGAGCCCGGTAGCGCCAGCAGACGACCACCGCCAGGCCGACCACCGCCGCCGACG
The DNA here is from genome assembly GCF_050471125.1 of Streptomyces sp. RGM 3693. Classification (NCBI taxonomy): domain Bacteria; kingdom Bacillati; phylum Actinomycetota; class Actinomycetes; order Kitasatosporales; family Streptomycetaceae; genus Streptomyces; species Streptomyces sp. RGM 3693. The sequence continues at coordinate 526,863 of NZ_JBMPPQ010000004.1, read as the reverse complement.
GGCCGGTGTCGACCACGAACTTGTCGGAGTCCGGCAGCCCGATCGGGCTGTCCGGGCCGATCCACAGGCCGATCCGGGCGTACATCGTCCCGGCGAGCGTGGCCGTGTAGGCGACCAGCAGCGTCTGCCACCGGCCGAGGCAGATCTCGGCGACCCCGAACACCACCAGGATCTGCACCAGCGCGCCCCACACCGGCAGGTCCAGCGCCGGCACGAACAGCGACAGCGGGGTCCGCAGCAGCGCCAACCACAAGTGCTCGTACGCCTGGACCGAGCCGATGTCCTGGACGGGCCGGTAGCCCCAGGACTGGTTCTGCACGAAGTGGAAGGTCAGCGTCAGGCAGACCGCTGACAGGGTCAGCGGTATCGCCCGGAGTCGGCGTCCCACCAACGTCGGCCACACGGTCCGCAGGAGCGGGCCCCACTCGGTACGCGCGGCGCGCCGCAGGGCGGGCACCGTCCCCCGTCTCCCCCCGGGCTCGCTCATCTCCCGTGCTCCAAATGCTTGCGGTTCAGCCACTTCGGCAGACCTGGCGCTTCGAGGAAGCCTTCGGCGCGGGCCGCGGCGATGCCGATCCGCAGCACATCGGTGCTCTTCTCGAAGAGCATGTACCGGGGTTCCCAGACGGGTCGGTATTTCGCGTTGGCGCGATAGAGCGATTCGATTTGCCACCACCGGGAGAAGAAGCCGAGCAAGGAGCGCCACAGGCGTAGCACCGGGCCCGCGCCGAGCCGCGACCCCCGTTCGAAGACGGAGCGGAACATCGCGAAGTTGAGCGAGAGCTGAGTGATCCCCACCTCGCCCGCCCGCTGGATCAGCTCCAGCACCATGAACTCCATGAGCCCGTTGTCCGAATCCCGGTCCCGCCGCATCAGATCCAGCGACAGCCCCTTCGCCCCCCAGGGCACGAAGCTCAACACGGCCCGCAACTCGCCCTCGGCATCGGTGCATTCGAGCATCACGCACCGGCCGTCCGCGGGGTCGCCCAGCCGGCCCAGCGCCATCGAGAAGCCCCGCTCGGTGTCCCCGTCGCGCCAGTCGTCCGCCAGCCGCACCAGCCGCGCCATCTCCTGCGCGGGGATGTCCTCGTGCCGCCGGATGCGCACCGTGTAGCCGGCCCGCTCGATGCGGTGGTACGCCTGCCGCACGGTACGCATGGCCCGGCCGGCCAACGTGAACTCCGCGCATTCGACGATCGCCTCGTCGCCCAATTCCCACGCGTCCAGCCCGTGCCGGGCGTAGATCGTGCCGCCCTCCTCGCTCGCGCCCATCACCGCCGGCGCCCAGCCGTGCTCCCGGGCCTCGGCCAACCACCGCTCGATCGCCCCCGGCCACGCCTCCGGATCGCCCAACGGATCGGCGGAGGCCAACGACACCCCACCCACCACCCGGTACGTCACCGCGGCCTTCCCACTGGGCGAGAACACCGCACTCTTGTCCCGCCGCAACGCGAAATACCCCAACGAATCCCGGTCGCCCTGCCGCGCCAACAGCCCCCGCAACCGCTCCTCGTCCTCCGCGGTGATCGGATCAGTGCTCCGCACCGACCGGAACGCCGCCCACAACACCGCCACCAACAGCGCCGCGCTGAGCACGTTGATCGTGCCGTTGACCCAGTTCGGGGTGGCGATCCCGGGGAACCCGCGGTCGTCGGCGGCCAGCGACACCAGCCGCAGCAGGCCGTACCGCCAGCGCTCACCGAAGGTCGAGGCGCCAGCGGACTGCGCGGCGGTAGCCGCTCCAGTGGAGCCGGTGCCTGCACCGGGGGCGTCGTTGGTGACCGTCACCAGCAGCGCCGCCAGCAGGGAGGTGACCAGCAGCCCGCCGCCCGCGGTCAGCACCGCCAGCTTCGGGTTGGCCCGGTCGCCCTTGGCGTAGAACTCCCGCCGCCCGACCACAAGGGACGCCGTGAACAGCAGCGTCAGCGTCAGCGACACCCAGTTCTGCGGATGCGTCCGGTACTCCGGGGCGAGCACCATCACCACGGCCACCAGGGCCAGGAACAGCCCGGACAGCACCAGGTTCAGGATCCACGCCGCCCGTTTCCGGCGCCGCAGTGTCACCGCCAGGAACAGCGAGAAGGCACCCGAGGCGAACCCCGCGGTGAGCAGGTACGGCGTGAAGAAGTCCGCGGCGTTGTGGCGCCGGATGTCGTTGCCCAACGACACCCACACCGCCCCGAGGACGTTGATGAAGGTGACGGCGCGCAGGTACCAGATCCCGAACGCGGCGCCGCGCCGCGCCCATCGGTCGTGGGGGCGCTCTTCCTCCGGACTCAAAGCGATGTCTCCCGATAAAAACGTGCAAAACGCGATCTTATGGGGAGCCGTCGCCGGACCGGTGTGGTGCGGTCACGGACGGGCGGTGCGCGGGCGCGTCCGGTGACTTCAGTCGTGCACCGGAAGCTCCGCGGCCAGGGCGGCCGCCGCCCGTACCAACGGCAGGGCCAGCAGGGCCCCGGTCCCCTCGCCCGCTGTGACGCCGTGATCGAGCAGAGGGTTGAGTGCGATCCGGTCCAACGCCTTGGCCTGGGCCGGTTCCCCGCTCGCCTGCCCGGCCACCCACCAGTCCGGCGCCCGGAACGCCGCCCGCTGCGCCACCAGGGCACAGGCCGCGGACACCACGCCGTCCAGGATCACCGGGGTACGGCGCACCGCACTCTGCAGCAGGAAGCCGGTGGTCGCGGTCAGGTCGGCGCCACCGACGGTCGCCAGCAGCGCCAACTGGTCGCCCAGGACCGGCCGGGCCCGGCGCAACGCGTCCCGGATCGCGGCGCACTTGCGCATCCAGGTCAGATCGTCGATCGGCCGGCCGCCCCGCCCGGTGACGACCGAGGCGTCCGTCCCGCACAGCGCGGCGATCAAGGTGCCCGCGGCGGTGGTGCCGCCCACGCTCAGATCGCCCAGGACGACCAGGTCGGTACCGGCGTCCGCTTCCTCGTCGGCGACCGCCATACCGGCCCGGAACGCCGCCTCGGCCTCCTCGGCGGTCAGTGCGTCCTCGATGTCGATCCGCCCCGAACCCCGGCGGACGCGGTGCCGGGTGACCTCGTCCGGCAGCTCCGCCGGATCGCAGTCCACCGCCATGTCCACCACCCGCACCGGCACCCCGGCATCGCGCGCCAGCACCGCCGCCGGGCTCGCCCCGTCCAGGACGGCCCGCACCAGGTCCTTGGTGCCACCGGCCGGCCGGGCCGAGACGCCCAGCTGCGCCACGCCGTGGTCGCCGGCGAACAGCAGCACCCGCGGCCGCTCGACGGGCCGCACCGGCACCCGCTGCTGTACGGCGGCCAGCCACCCGCCCAGTTCGTCCAGCCGCCCCAGGGCGCCGGGCGGCACGGCCGTCCGGGCCCGCCGGTCCTCGGCGGCACGGCGCACATCGCCGTCGGGGCGCTCGATCAGTTGGGCGAAGTCATCGAGGTTCAGGGCGCTCATTGGGCGCAGATTACCGGCAACGGCGCGGCGACGGGTGCGCCACGGGCCCCGGCCGACACCGCCGACGGTTCGTCAGACGGCGTCCCGGGCCGCGAACCGCACCTCGCACACCACCGTCCGCGACGGCCACCGCCGCCACCGGCGGGACCGGCCGGCTGGCGGGCGGCCCACCGACAGGGGGAGGGCGCGCACCGCGGCGACGGCCGGGTGGCGACGGGCCGACCGGGCCACCGCCGCCGCCCACCGGGGTAGCGCGTCCACGACCAGCGCCCCGCCGGGGAACCGCGCCGCACACACCGCCACCAGCTCCCGCACCGCGCCCGCCGACAGACCCGCGGGCGTCCCGGGCACCGCCACGACCACCCCGCGCTCCGGTGCGTCCACCATCGCCGGCCAGTCGGCGCCGGGTCCCGGGCGGCCCACGGTGCGCCACCGGGGGCCGTCCGGCAGCAGCAGCCGGCGGGCCGCCGCGTCCCCGGGCGGCAGCACCGACAGCCAGGTCAGCAGCCCGTTGTCCAGCCGCCGGAAGCCGGTCCCCAGGCCCTCGCCGAGCACCACCACGGTGGCGTCCGGCCGGCGTGCCAGATAGCCGCGGACGGCCGCCTCGGCGGTGGCGCTCAGCTCGCCGGGACCGCCCGGACCGGGGCACCCGGCGCGAGGCAGCGGGAAGAGGAAGGGATGCCCGTCATGACGGGAGAGTTCGGTCACCGTCCCAGCGCACCCGCCGCGGTGCCCCCGGGCAAGCGGACACGGGCCGCGCCGGGCCGCCGTCAGCCGCGCAGCGCAAGCGCCTGGCCCGCGACCACCCACAGTAGCTGCTCGCACTCGGTACCGAACGCGGCGTTCAGCCGACCGAGTTCGTCCCGGAACCGGCGGCCCGCCGGGGTCGCCGGGACCACCCCCGAACCGACCTCATTGCTCACCGCCACCACCCGCCGCCGGGTCTCCCGCACAGCCGTCACCAGCGCGTCGCAGCGCTCCCGCAGCGCCCGCCGGCCGCCCGCCTCCCAGGTCGCGTCGTCCCACGCCCCGGCCTCGTCCATGGCGTGCGTCAGCCACAGGGCCAGGCAGTCGATGAGCAGCGGCGGCGCGGTCGCGGGCTCCGCCAGCAGCGGCACCAGGTCACAGCTCTCGACGGTCCGCCAGCCCGCCGGGCGCCGCTCGCGGTGCAGCGCCACCCGCTGCGCCCAGTCCTCGTCCCCCTCCCGGGTGCCGCCGGTGGCCACGTACACCACCTCGGGGAACGCCAGCAGCCGTCGCTCGGCCTCCACCGACTTACCGCTGCGCGCCCCGCCCAGCACCAGCGTCCGGCGCGGGAGATCGGGCACCGCGTGGTACTCGCCGACCACCAGGGAGGTGCCGTCCGGCGTCGTGCGGGCGCCCAGCGCCGCCAGCCGGCGGTGGAGTTCGGGCCCGGGCGGCACGGTGTGGTCCAGGTGCACCGCGACCACGTCGGTCGCCGCGTCCACCGCGCCGCTCGCCCGCAGCCGGGCCAGCGCGTCCGGCCGCGCCACCACGTCCAGCAGCACCAGGTCGTACGGTCCGGGGCCGCCCGGCGCCGCGGACCCGTTGCCGGGGCCGCCGTGGGCCTCGCCCAGCCCGGCGGGTGCCGCGCCCGGCGGCAGGTAGAGCAGCCGCTCGCCGTCGCCGCCGGTGACCTCGTAGCCGGTGCCGGGGACGTCGACCGCGACGGCCCGCACCCGGTGCCCGTCCAGCAGCGCGAGTTCCCGCCCGTCGGCGACCCGGCCCGGCTGCGGCAGCCCCGCCGGCACCTCCAGCGCCGGCCCGTCGTGCGGATGGGAGAGCAGGACCTGGCGGACCCCGGCCAGTGACCGGCCGGCGCGGGCGGCGGCGAACGCCGGGCCCGGGGTCAGGTCGATCAACAGCGCGCCGTCGATGAGCAGGGCGGTCGCCGCGCGCGCCGCGTCGCCGACCGCGGTCGCACAGGCGGCGCACGGACAGTCGGGGCGCGGCAGGCCCTGCGGGGCCCCGGTACCGAGAAGAGTCAGGTCCACCCGGGTAAGTCTCTCGCGTCCGGCCTGCACCAGCGCGGCGGGGCGTCGGGTGACACCGCCGTTGGGCTTCCGAAGCGCACGGGGGCGTCTCCCCGGCACCGCCGTTGGGCTTCCGGAGCGGGCCGGGGCGCCCCTCGACACGGCCGTTAGGCTTCCGATCAAGCGGGGAAGCACGATCCACAGGCACGGCGTACGGCGGGTCCCCGGCGTACGCGCGTGGGATCGGTGGACCCGGCGGACCCGGTGGGACTCCAGGAGGCGCACATGGCGTGGACGTGGCGGTTCGAGACGACGGACGGTTCGGAGGCGGTGCCCACCGTGGAACCGGAGGAGTTCACGACCCAGGGGGACGCCGAGTCCTGGATCGGGGAACAGTGGCGCGACCTCCGCGACGGCGGCGTCGACCAGGTCCGGCTGTTCGAGGACAGCACGGAGATCTACCCCGGGCCGATGAGCCTGCACGCCGACGAGGAGTGAGGCGCGGCGGGGGCCGGCGCCGCCGGCCCCCGCCCGTAAGCCGTCCGGGCTCAGGGCCGCTGGCCGCGCTTGACCTGCGGCTTCGGCAGCCGCAGCCGGCGCATCTGGAGCGTGCGCATCACGGCGTAGGCGCGGGCGCCCTTGACGTTCTCCTTGGGGAAGCGCTCCTGCAGTCGCTTGCCCAGCCGGACCCAGATCACCACCGAGTCCAGCACGATCAGCACGATGATCACCAGCCACAGCAGCAGTGCGAGGTTCTGGATCTGCGGGACCCGGATCATGGTCAGCACCAGGATCAACACGGCCACCGGCAGGAAGAACTCCGCCACGCACCACCGGGAGTCGACGTAGTCCCGGGCGAAACGACGCACCGGTCCCTTGTCGCGCACTGGGAGGAAGCGCTCATCGCCGTTGGCCAGGGCCTCGCGCTGGCGGGCCATGTCGGCGCGGCGGGCCTCCCGCTGCGCCTTCGCGGCGTCCTTGCGGTTGCTCGGTGTCTGCGCACGGGTGCGGCGCTGCGACTGGGAGTCGCTGCGCTTGGGCGTCGGGCGGCCTTTGGGGGCCTGCGGGTCGCGGGGCTGCTGGGGCTGGGACGCGGTCACCTTGGCGGTCGCGGCCCGCTCATCCTTCGAACGGCTTCGGAACACAACACCCAAGAGTACGTGCTTGCCGGGAATGAGCCATGGGTCGACGGGGAACGATCCGGCAACGGCACCGGCCTTACCGCGGGGGCACAAGCGGACAGACCGGGCGGTCCGGCGGCACTTCGGGGCTGCTCTACTCCCTGGGCTGGAGAAGCCGGACGGTCTGATCGTCCTGGAGGAGGAGCGCATCCGGGCCCGAACAGTGCGGTAATGGAACCAGGGCCCGTACTGTGGGGTCTGTAGATGTGCTGGAGCCTAAGCCCGATGCAAGTCGGCCAGAAGGGGGCGCGCGAGGCCCATGAGCGATGGTGTCATGAAGCGGATGGGGATGATCTTCCGCGCGAAGGCCAACAAGGCCCTTGACCGGGCTGAAGACCCGCGCGAGACCCTCGACTACTCGTACCAGAAGCAGCTCGAACTGCTGCAGAAGGTACGCCGCGGCGTCGCCGACGTGGCGACCTCCCGCAAGCGCCTGGAGCTGCAGCTCAACCAGCTCCAGGGCCAGTCCAGCAAGCTGGAGGACCAGGGCCGCAAGGCGCTGGCGCTCGGCCGCGAGGACCTGGCCCGCGAGGCGCTGACCCGGCGCAGCGCGTTGCAGCAGCAGGTCACCGACCTGGAGACGCAGCACCAGACGCTCCAGGGCGAGGAGGAGAAGCTCACGCTGGCCGCGCAGCGGCTCCAGGCCAAGGTCGACGCCTTCCGCACGAAGAAGGAGACGATCAAGGCCACGTACACGGCCGCCCAGGCGCAGACCCGGATCGGCGAGGCGTTCTCCGGCATCTCCGAGGAGATGGGCGACGTCGGTCTGGCGATCCAGCGGGCCGAGGACCGCACCGCGCAGCTCCAGGCCCGGGCCGGTGCCATCGACGAACTGATGGCCTCCGGCGCGCTGGACGACCCGACCGGCATGGCCAAGGACGACATCACCGCCGAGCTGGACCGGCTCTCCGGCGGCAGCGACGTCGAGCTGGAGCTGCAGCGGATGAAGGCCGAGCTGGCGGGCGGCCCGTCCGCCCAGCAGCAGGCCATCGAGGGCGGCCAGGGCGGTGCCGCTCAGCAGGCCCCGCAGCAGCAGCACCCGCGTCTCGACAAGCAGTGACCGACGGCGGTGGACCGCTCCGCACGGTGCGGTCCACCGCCGCCCGGACCCCGCCCGATTGGAAGAAGTCGGAACAAGGGAGACCGTCGTGATCGTACGGATCATGGGGGAGGGGCAGGTGAAGCTGGATGACGCCCACTTCATCGAGCTCAACAAGCTGGACGACGAACTGCTCGACGAGATGGAGAGCGGTGACGAGGCCGGGTTCCGCCGCACCTTCGGTGCCCTGCTGGACTCCGTCCGCCGCCTCGGCACCCCGTTGCCGGACGATGCCCTGGAACCCTCCGAGCTGATCCTGCCCGCCCCGGACGCCAGTCTGGAAGAGGTCCGGGAGATGCTCAGCGACGACGGTCTGATCCCGGGCTGAGCCCGCCGGTACACCGCACCCCAGCGCACTACGGACAGCGCCCCGGCCCCTTAAGGGGACCGGGGCGCTACCGTTGCCTCCCGTGACAGTCCCCGTTGCAGCCCAGGACGCGACCCGTGTCGCCCGGCTCCGCCAGTGGCACCGGACGCACCAGCTCGCGTTCGACGCCGCCGTCGCGGCGGTGGTGTTCGTGGCGATCCTGTGCGGGGCGGTGGCCGGGCCGCACGGCACGCACGGCACGCACCTGCCCCGGTTCGCCGCCCACGAGCTCACCGCCATCACGGTGGTGCTGGCCGCCCTCGCCTGCGGCGCGCTGGTGCTGCGCCGCCGGCTGCCCCGCACGGTGCTGGCCGTGACCGGCGCGCTGACCATCGTCGAACTGGTCGCCCAGTCCAGCGCCCCGCGCGCCCCGGTCGCCGGCGCGGCGGTGATCGCCCTGTTCACCGTGGCCTCCCGCACCGACCGGCCCACCACCTGGCGGATCGGCGCGCTCACCTGCGTGGTGCTGACCGCCGCCGCGATGTTCTTCGGGAACCGCGCCTGGTACGCCCAGGAGAACGTGGCGATCCTCGCCTGGACCGGGATGGCGGCGGCCGCCGGCGACGCGGTCCGCAGCCGCCGGGCCTACGTGGACGCCATCCGCGAGCGGGCCGAACGCGCCGAGCGCACCCGTGAGGAGGAGGCCGGCCGCCGGGTCGCCGAGGAGAGGTTGCGCATCGCCCGCGAACTGCACGACGTCGTCGCCCACCACATCGCCCTGGTCAACGTGCAGGCCGGGGTCGCCTCACACGTCATGGACAACCGCCCCGACCAGGCCAAACAGGCCCTGGCGCACGTCCGGGAGGCGTCCCGGTCGGCGCTGGAGGAGCTGCGCGCCACGGTCGGGCTGCTGCGCCAGTCCGACGACCCGAGGGCGCCCACCGAGCCGGCGCCCGGCCTCGGCGTCCTGGACCAGCTGATCGACGGATTCGTCCGGGCCGGCCTGTCGGTCGCCCTGGAACTGCCGCCCGCACCGCAGCCCGCGCTGCCCGCCTCGGTGGACCTGACCGCCTACCGGGTCGTCCAGGAGGCGCTGACCAACGTCCACAAGCACGCCGGCGACGGCGCCCGCGCCGTGGTGCGGATCATCCGTACCGAGGGCGCACTGACCGTGACCGTCCAGGACGACGGCCGCGGCGCCGGGCCGGACGTCCCGGGGGAGGGGGCCGTGCCGGAGGTCGGCGGCGGCCATGGTCTGATCGGGATGCGCGAACGCGTCCAGGCACTGCGCGGCACGGTCGTCACCGGCCCCCGCGCGGTGGGTGGCTTCCAGGTGCGGGTCACCCTGCCGCTGGGCGGCGCGCGTATCGGCGGAACGACATGAGCGCGAGGGCGACGGGGATGACCATCACAGTGCTGCTGGCCGACGACCAGACGCTGCTGCGCAGCGCGTTCCGCATCCTGGTCGACTCCGAGCCGGACATGCGGGTGGTGGGCGAGGCGTCCGACGGGGCGCAGGCGTACGAGCTGGCCCGCCAGGAGCGCCCCGACGTCGTCCTGATGGACATCCGGATGCCCGGCACCGACGGCCTGGCCGCCACCCGCCTGATCAGCCAGGACCCGGATCTGGCCGGCGTCCGGGTGGTCATCCTCACCACCTTCGAGGTCGATGACTACGTCGTGCAGTCGCTGCGGGCCGGCGCCAGTGGCTTCCTGGGCAAGGGCGCCGAGCCGGACGAGTTGCTGCACGCGATCCGGATCGCGGCCGGCGGGGAGGCGCTGCTCTCGCCCGCCGCGACCAAGGGCCTGATCGCCAGGTTCCTGGCACAGGGCGACGGCGCGGACGGGGACCGGCGCGGCGGCGCGGGCACCGAGCGGCTGGCCACGCTCACCGGCCGGGAGCGCGAGGTGCTGGTGCTGGTGGCCGGCGGACTGTCCAACGACGAGATCGCCGAGCAGCTGGACGTCAGCCCGCTCACCGTCAAGACGCACGTCAACCGCGCGATGGCCAAGCTCGGCGCCCGCGACCGGGCCCAACTGGTGGTCATCGCCTACGAGTCGGGACTGGTGCGCCCGCGGGCGCACTGAGCGCGGGCCGGGCCCGTACGCCCAGGGGTGCAGGACGGGTGGAGCCCCCCGTACTCCGAACGCGGTACGGGCGGCGGCCGGAAACCGACCTGCGAGCGAGGAAAACCGGCCTGACCATGGCGGAGGGTGTAGGTGGGCCGGTGTCGGCCCTCCCGCCGGGCCCGAACACGGCTCCCGCCGCCGTTCCCCGCCCTCGGTACCCGCTTTCCTGAACCGAAGAGAGAGACCCCTACCCATGTCCTGGCTGTCCCGAATCAGCCTCGTACAACGGGGCCTGATAGCGCTGATGTCGATCGTGGCGATCGTTTTCGGCGCCATCGCGATCCCGCAGCTCAAGCAGCAGCTCCTGCCGTCCATCGACCTGCCGATGGTCTCCGTGATCGCCCCGTACCAGGGCGCCTCGCCCGATGTCGTCGAGAAGCAGGTGGTCGAGCCGCTGGAGAACGGCATCCAGGCGGTCAACGGCATCAAGAGCGTCACCTCGACGTCGAGCGAGGGCTCCGGCGTCATCATGGCGCAGTTCGACTACGGCAACGACTCCAAGACCCTCGTCGCCGATGTCCAGCAGGCCGTCAACCGGGCCCGGGCCAAGCTGCCCAAGGACGTGGACCCGCAGGTGGTCTCCGGCGGTACGGACGACCTGCCCACCGTCGTCCTCGCCGTCTCCTCCACGACGAAGGACCAGCAGACCCTCGCCGACCAGCTGAACCGCACCGTCGTCCCGGACCTGAAGAACATCGACGGCGTCGGCCAGGTCAACGTCGGCGGCGTGCAGGACCGGATCGTCGCGGTCACCCCGGACCAGGCGAAGATGGCCGCCGCGGGCCTGAACTCCGCCGCGCTCGGCCAGGCGCTCCAGGCCAACGGCACGTCGGTGCCGGCCGGTGCCTTCTCCGAGGACGGCCTCAGCAGGACCGTGCAGGTCGGCGCCGGATTCACCTCGGTCCAGCAGATCAAGGACCTGATGGTGACCCCGGCGGCCGGCGCGATGGGCGGCGGTCAGGGCGGCCAGGGCGGCAAGCCGACCCGGCTCGGTGACGTCGCCACCGTCAAGGAGGCGTCGGCCACCCCGACCTCGATCACCCGCACCGACGGCAAGCCCAGCCTCTCGGTCACCGTGACGATGAACCAGGACGGCAGCGCGGTCGCCATCTCCGACGCCGTCAAGGGCAAGCTGGACGGCATCCGCAAGGACCTGGGCGCCGGCGCGAGCGTCACCGTCGCCTCCGACCAGGGCCCGCAGGTCTCCAAGTCCATCGAGTCGCTGACCACCGAGGGACTGCTCGGCCTGGCCATGGCCGTGATCGTGATCCTGGTCTTCCTGCTGAGCCTGCGCTCGACCCTGGTCACCGCGGTCTCCATCCCGCTGTCCGTGGTCATCACCCTGATCGTGCTGTGGACCGGCAACCTGTCCCTGAACATGCTCACCCTGGGCGGTCTGACCATCGCGATCGGCCGGGTCGTCGACGACTCGATCGTCGTCCTGGAGAACATCAAGCGGCACCTGGGCTACGGCGAGGAGCGCCGCGAGGCCATCCTCAAGGCCGTCAAGGAGGTCTCCGGCGCGATCACCTCCTCCACCCTCACCACGGTCGCGGTCTTCCTCCCGATCGGTGTGGTCGGCGGGATGGTCGGCGCCCTCTTCGGTTCCTTCTCCATCACCGTCACCGTCGCCCTGCTGTCCTCGCTGCTGGTCTCGCTGACCGTGGTGCCGGTCCTGTCGTACTGGTTCCTGCGCGCCCCGCAGCTCCCGGAGGGCGCCGACCCCGAGGAACTGCGCCGTAAGGCCGAGGAGAAGGAGACCCGCAGCGCGTTGCAGCGGCTCTACGTCCCGGTGCTGCGGTTCGCCACCCGCCGTCGCGCGATCAGCCTGCTGATCGCCGTGGTGATCCTCCTCGGTACCTTCGGCATGGCCCCGCTGGTGAAGACCACCTTCTTCGACCAGGGCAAGCAGGACACTCTCAGCATCAAGCAGGAGCTGAAGCCGGGCACCAGCCTGAGCGCGGCCGACGCACAGGCCAAGCGGGTCGAGAAGGTGCTGGCGGCCAACAAGGACGTGCAGGACTACCAGGTCACCGTCGGCTCCTCCGGGATGATGGCGGCCTTCGGTGGCGGTTCCGCCGCCAACCAGGCCAGCTACCAGGTCAAGCTCAAGAGCTCCGCCGACTCCGACAAGGTCACCGAGGACCTCCGTGCCGAGCTGGCCAAGCTCGGCCCGGCCGCCGGTGACGCCTCCGTCTCCTCGGGCGGCGGCGGCTTCGGCAACCAGAACCTCAGCGTGGTCGTCAAGGCCGGCGACGCCGACGTCCTGGCGCGGGCCAGCGAGCAGGTGCGTAAGGCCGTCGCGGGCCTGGACCACGTCACCGACGTCCAGAGCGACCTGTCGCAGAGCGTGCCGCGGATCTCCGTGACGCCCAACGAGAAGGCCGCCGCGGCCGGTTACACCCAGGCCACGCTCGGCGCGGCCGTCGCCCAGGCGGTCAACGGCACCCCCAGCGGCAAGGCCGTGCTCGACGACACCGAGCGCGACGTGGTGATCAAGTCGGCCCACCCGGCCACCACCGAGGCCCAGTTGAAGGACCTGCCGCTGCCGACCCCGTCCGGGATGGCCCGGCTCGGTGACCTCGCCACCGTCAAGACCGTGGCCGGCCCGGTCCAGATGACCCGGATCGACGGCGCCCGCTCGGCGACCGTCACCGGCAAGCCGACCGGCGACAACACCGGCGCGGTCTCCACCCAGCTCCAGAGCAAGATCAACGCGCTGAAGCTGCCGGCCGGCGCCACCGCCACCGTCGGCGGCGTCTCCCAGGACCAGTCCGACGCGTTCGGCAATCTCGGCCTGGCCATGCTGGCGGCCATCGCGATCGTCTTCCTGCTCCTGGTGGGCACCTTCCGCTCGATCGTCCAGCCGCTGATCCTGCTGATCTCGATCCCGTTCGCGGCGACCGGCGCGATCGGCCTGCTGGTCGCCACCGGCACCCCGATGGGCGTCCCGGCCATGATCGGCATGCTGATGCTGATCGGCATCGTGGTCACCAACGCCATCGTGCTGATCGACCTGATCAACCAGTACCGGGCGCAGGGCTACGGCGTCGTCGAAGCGGTCATCGAGGGCGGCCGGCACCGCCTCCGCCCGATCCTGATGACGGCCCTGGCCACGATCATGGCGCTGCTGCCGATGGCGCTGTCCATCACTGGCGACGGCGGCTTCATCTCCCAGCCGCTGGCCGTGGTCGTGATCGGCGGCCTGATCACCTCCACCCTGCTCACCCTCCTCCTCGTCCCGACGCTCTACGCGATCATCGAGCTCCGCAAGGAGCGCCGGGCGAAGAAGAAGGCGGCCAAGCGGGCCGGGAAGGACAGCGACACCGCGGCCCCCGCGGACGCCGACCGGGCCCCGGAGCCGGCCGGGGTGTGACGCCCACCCGCACCGCGTAACCCCACGGAGCCCCCGCGACCGCACCCGACGGCCGCGGGGGCTCCCGTCTCACCGGCCCCGCTCACCGCCCCGTCCCACTCACCACTTGGAGGCCGTCTTGGTCCCGGCCCCGTTCACCACCGCATCGCGGTGAAGTCCACCGGCCGCGGCCGGAGGGACTGCGTCCGGGCCGTCAACTCCCGCATCCGCCGGGCCATTTCGGCCGCCGGCAGCCGGGTGCGGTTGCCGTGTCCGGGGAGCAGCCACTCGAAGCGCAGCCGGTCGGCGGTCCGGGCCAGCGACGCGGCCAGCTCGGTGATGGAGTACCAGGTGACGCTCTCCGCCGCCTCGACGTCCCCGGTGGCCCGCGACCAGTAGAAGCTGTCGCCGCTGAAGCAGTACCGCTCGTCCGCGACGTAGAGCACGCTTCCCCGGGTGTGGCCGGGCAGCGGGTGGACCACCACCCCCTCGGCGACCTCCTCGGGACCCGTGCCCCGCAGTACCCGGTCCGCGTCCGGGGCCGCGTCCAGGTCGCCCTCGTGGATCCACAGCCGGGCGCCGAAGCGGTCGGCGTAGCGGCGGCCGTGCGCGGCGTGGTCCCGGTGGGTGAGCAGCACGTCGGTCACCGTCCCCTCCGCTGCGAAGCGGGTTGCCAGGGCCTCGCTGTAGCGCGGGGTGTCGATCATCATCTGGGTCCCGCCCGGCCGCCGCAGCAGGTACGCGTTGGCCCCGGCGGTGTGCGGCCGCGCCACATCGCAGTTGGTGCACCGGTCGTCGACGTACCAGTCACCGCTGCCGTTTCCGTCCGTCGCCGAGGGCGCCGACCGGTCGTCCGCTGTGGTGTTCACGTCCGTGTGCCTCCATGACCTTGACCCCGGTGCCCTGTTAGGCCCGATGGTTTCCCTGGTTCCCGTGGTCATGAGGTTCCCGCGCCACATCGGAATAGAGGAAGGGGGGCCGAGTCTTGTTTCTGCTGGTCACGGGGTCTCTCACGGTGACCGCACGCGCATGCTGTCATGTTCGCGACATGCGTGCCGTGAACCGCTCGACCACGGACGGCGACCACGACGAGGCCGGGTAACGGGTCGGCGCACCCTCCGTGCATCGTGCAACCGTTCGGGTCGTTGCGTGGTCTGGACTCGCATGAAGGGATTACAAGCGAGTGCGTGGCGCCCCCGGTCCGGCCCGAAGGCCACCGTCCTGTTGGCCGTGCTGGCGTGGGGAGCGGCCGCCTGTGGCGCGCCGCCCGCCGCGGACGCGGGGAAGCCGGCCACCCCCGTGCCGGTACGGCCGGCGTCGGAGGTGACGCAGCGGTCCTCGGGGCCCGGGCTGACGATCACCCGCGCGATGCGCACGTACTACCTCCCACGGCCCACCGGAGCGGGACAGGAGGACAGCCCCACCGAGTACCAGTTCTTCCTCCAGGCGACCGGGAAGACGCCCGGTGGGGACCCGGTGGCCGTCAGGGGCGTCAAGGTCGCCTTTGACCTCTCGGCGTTCAACGGCAGGGCGAAGGTCGGCTGGGTGAACAAGGGGTACGGCTGCGTCCGGTCCGGCGGCCAACTCACCTGCTCCATAGGGGACGTGGAACTCGGCGCGGGCTTCACGCCGTTCACGGTGGACGTGCTGCCGGACGCGCCGAAGGGCCCCGCCGGGCCCATGAACATCACCGTCACCAGCGACAACGCCCCGACCGTGCGGCGCACCACCGACATCGTGGTCGGCGCGCCCCGCCTGACCGCGCGCCAGGACAAGCCGCTGACCGGCGTGAAGCCCGGCTCCGAGGTGCCGCTGACCCCCGCGTTCGGTAACCGGGGGGACACCGACGTCGACGACGACGTCCTCGTGAAGGTCGTCGCGACCGAGGCCACGCTGCGCCCGCAGTACCGCAACTGCCGCTACGACAAGGCGGTCGCGCCCACCCGGGCGGAGTGCACCTTCCCCGGGCCGCTCCGGGGCGGCACGGCGTACGAGACCGCCGGGCCGCTCACCGCGGTGGCCGACGCGACCGCGATGCACGGCAAGCTCAGCTACACCGTGTACCGGGCCCACGACCGGTTCGACGAGGGCTTCTCCGATGCGCATCCGCTGCCGCCCTCGGCCGTGCGGGGCACCGGCGCCCCCCTGGGCCTCCGCCCGGTGGACGGCAGTGGCGACGCATTCCAGACGTCCGCGCACTGGAAGGCCGAGATGGCGGGCGGCGCGCTGGCCTTCGACACCGACCAGATCCACGACGTCCAGGCGGTCGGGTTCGCCATCAAGGGCAAGGCCGGCGAGGTGGTCGAGACCGACGTGCCGTGGCCGCGCAACTTCGGCGACGGTCCGGTCCGGGTGACCCTGCCCGAGGGCGTCAGCATGGCCCCGGCGCATCCCGAGGACCACCCCAGCGAGATGACCTTCTGCCAGCCCGCCGATGGGGGCGCGAGCTGCTCCTGGGGCCCGTACGGCACGACCCTGGTGGTCCGCATCGACAAGCGGGTCGACGGCGCCCGGGGCACGGTCTCCGCGCCCTCCGACCCCGTGGTCGACCCCAACCAGGAGAACAACTCCGCGCCGGTGACGGTCGAGTACACCGACTAGCGGGCAGCGGGCGGGTGGTCCCCCGGAGGACCACCCGCCCGCTGCGTCACGGCACCAGGGCCCTACGGCCGCACGCCCCCACGCCCCTACGGCAGCGCCAGCATCCGCTCCAGCGCCAGCTTGGCGAAGCGCTCGGTCTCCTCGTCGACCTGGATGCGGTTGACGACCTTGCCGTCCGCCAGCGACTCCAGCGTCCACACCAGGTGCGGCAGGTCGATGCGGTTCATGGTCGAGCAGAAGCAGACCGTCTTGTCGAGGAAGACGATCTCCTTGTCCTCGGCCGCGAAGCGGTTGGCCAGGCGCCGGACGAGGTTCAACTCCGTGCCGATCGCCCACTTCGAGCCGGCCGGCGCAGCCTCCAGGGCCTTGATGATGTACTCGGTCGACCCGACGTAGTCCGCCGCCGCCACCACCTCGTGCTTGCACTCGGGGTGGACCAGGACGTTCACGCCCGGTATGCGCGCACGGACGTCGTTCACCGAGTCCAGCGAGAAGCGGCCGTGCACCGAGCAGTGGCCGCGCCACAGGATCATCTTCGCCGCCCGCAGCTCCTCGGCGGTCAGCCCGCCGTTCGGCTTGTGCGGGTTGTAGACCACGCAGTCGTCCAGGGTCATGCCCATGTCCCGCACGGCGGTGTTGCGGCCCAGGTGCTGATCCGGCAGGAAGAGGACCTTGGTGGTCGAGGGGTCCCCCTGCCCGAAGGCCCACTCCAGCGCCCGCTTGGCGTTGGAGGAGGTGCAGATCGTGCCCCCGTGCTTGCCGGTGAACGCCTTGATGTCCGCCGAGGAGTTCATGTACGAGACGGGCACGACCTGCTCGGCGACGCCCGCCTCGGTCAGCACGTCCCAGCACTCGGCGACCTGCTCGGCGGTGGCCATGTCGGCCATCGAGCAGCCCGCGGCCAGGTCCGGGAGGACCACCTGCTGGTCGTCACCGGTGAGGATGTCGGCCGACTCGGCCATGAAGTGCACACCGCAGAAGACGATGTACTCGGCGTCCGGCCGGGCCGCGGCGTCCCGCGCGAGCTTGAAGGAGTCGCCGGTGACGTCCGCGAACTCGATGACCTCGTCGCGCTGGTAGTGGTGCCCGAGGACGAAGACCTTGTCGCCCAGCTTGGCCTTGGCGGCGCGGGCGCGCTCGACCAGGTCCGGGTCGGAGGGCGCCGGCAGGTCACCGGGGCAGTCCACGCCGCGCTCGCTCTTCGGGTCGGCCTCGCGGCCGAGGAGGAGCAGCGCCAGCGGGGTCGGCTGGACGTCCAGGGGCTGGGCGGTGGTCACGACACGCACCCTCTCTTCTCTGCGGAAAGTCCTTGCGGACGGTCTCTGCGGGGACGGCGGGATGCGCTGCGGCACCGCCTTTTCGTCTATTTGACGCTATCTATCATAGCTGGTTCACGTCAGTTTGACGATGGCCATAGTGTCGATGTGACGCATCAGCCGCGCGGCCCCCGGGCTGCTCCGGGCGCCGGCCGGGCCTGGGGTGTCCGCCCGCCGGTGTGCGAGCATGAAGAAAGAGAAGGACAGATCACGCGCAGCCGGAATTAATCCGGGACGCCACCGGTTAGACCTGTTCGCAACCGATGGCAAGCGGTCCGTACAACCCGGGAGAGATGTAGATGAGCGTTCAGGACGAGACCACCGTCACCGACGGCATCATCCTGTCCGACGCGGCCGCGTCGAAGGTCAAGAGCCTGCTGGAGCAGGAGGGCCGGGACGACCTCGCGCTGCGCGTCGCGGTCCAGCCCGGCGGCTGCTCGGGCCTGCGCTACCAGCTCTTCTTCGACGAGCGTTCGCTCGACGGCGACGTCGTCAAGGAGTTCGACGGCGTCAAGGTCGTCACCGACCGGATGAGTGCTCCCTACCTGGGCGGCGCCTCCATCGACTTCGTCGACACGATCGAGAAGCAGGGCTTCACGATCGACAACCCGAACGCCACGGGCTCCTGCGCCTGCGGCGACTCCTTCAGCTAATCCGGCCCGGCCCACGGGCCACGGCGCGTGAAAGGCGGCACTCCCGGCCGGGGGTGCCGCCTTTCACGCGTCCTGCCGCGCGGTTACCGCAGTGAGACCGTCTTGCCGGATGTGGCGTCCACCACCTTCCGGCCGTCCAGCGGCTTCTCCAGCGTCACCGTCTTGCTGAAGTCCTTGGCGATCTTCACGCACATCTGCCCGGGGTTCTTGTCCTTCCCGGTGACCGTGATCCGCACCGTGCTGCCCGACTCCTGGACGCCGGCCTCGTAGGTGCTGCACACCCCGCCCCAGAAGTGGACGGTCAGCGTCCGGCCGCCGTCCGCCACCTCGTAGCCGGACAGCGCCATCGCCCTCGTCCCGGGCGTGGACGGCTTCGGCCCCGCCGGCTCGCTGGCGCGCAGGAACTTCGGGTCCACCGCGGTCCCGGCGATCGTGGAGGTGCTGGCCGTCGCGCCCCCGGCGCCCGGCGTGCGCACCGTGTACAGCCAGGACGGCACCAGTACCTCCCCGCCGTGCGAGTACCGCGCGGCGAGCCCGAAGACCGCGCCGGTCACCTCGGAGGTCGGCTGCTTGCCGGTCGGGTCCGGCTCGCACGGCGCGATCCCGCCGCCCTGGGGGGCCTTGCCGTCCTTGTGCTGGAAGGTCGGCACCGAGGGGCAGTGGGCCAGCGGCCGCATCGTCCGGCCGCCGCTGCCGTTCAGGTCGCCCAGTGTCGTCCGGGCGTCCCGGACGGGGTAGGTCGCACCCTTCGCCGGGTTCGCCAACTCGCCGCTGCCGCCCACCAGTTGCCCGTCCGAACCGACCTGGAGCCGACTCTGCCAACCGTACGTCGGCAGCCCGCCGATCACCGGGTCGGCGGTCACCACCCGCACCGCGGCGTACGTCTGGTGCGCGTCGAGCCGGGCGTCCGGCTGGCCGAGCGCCGCCAGCACCGGCCGGACCGCCTGCCGGGCCTTCGTCTCGGACGCCGGCCCGCTGCCGGCGTCCCCACCGCCGGCGTCCCCGCCCCCGCCGTCCGTGCCGCCGCGGTACGAGGGGCAGCCCGGCCGGCCGTCGGTCAGCGGGCACTTGGTCCCGTCCCCACCGCCGAACCGGCTGAACACCCAGTTACCGGCGCCCGTCTTGGCGACCCGCAGCGTGGTGCCCCGGCCGTCGGGGCCCGGCGTGCCGACCGTCCACCAGTTGCCGTCCGACCGCACGGATCCGGCCACGTCCAATGCCTTCGCCAGTCGTTCCACGGCGGACTGGTCGATTCCGCCCGTGGGCCGGTACACGGGCGCGGACCGCGGGCCCTCGGGGAGCTTGCCCACCACGCGGTACTGGTCGTGGTGCGGACTGGGCTCGCCGACCGCGATCGACGCGGAGTCCAGTGCCAGCGGCGGCGGCCCGCCGTCGGCCGCACCGGCCTGATCGGTGCCGCCGGACGCGGACGAGGCCCAGTACGCGGCGCCGCCCCCGACCGCCAGCACCGCGCCGGCCACCGATGCGATCACCAGGGGAGTGCGCCGCCCGCGCCGTCCGGGTCGGGGGGCCTGGGGGATGTCCTGGGTCTCCGGGGTGTCCTCGGTGCTCACCGCTTCGCTCCTTCACTCCGCCGGTCATCTGACGTGCCACCCGGCAGGGTGGACGCCGATGGGACGGAACGGGGGCGCATGCGGTTCCCTGCGCGCCGGACACCCCGCCGCCCCGCGCCGCCTGTGACGGCCCTCACAGCCCGGGGCGTGCGGCGAAAGGGGCGCCCCCGCACCATCGGTGAAACGCCCTATCATGAGATGATTTCTCACTTTTCCAAGTGTCCAGGAATGGGCAGATGCCGGGCCCCTCGCCGGGTAGCGTTGCCCTCCGTCCGCAACTCCACGCCCTCCGCAGGAGCAGACCCGTCGTGCGTATCGCAGTCTCCGGCTCCATCGCCACAGACCACCTGATGACCTTCCCCGGCCGCTTCGCCGACCAGTTGGTCGCCGACCAACTGCATACGATCTCCCTCTCCTTCCTGGTCGACCAGCTCGACGTCCGCCGCGGCGGGGTCGCCCCCAACATCTGCTTCGGCATGGGTCAGCTCGGCATCCGGCCGATTCTGGTCGGTGCCGCGGGCGCCGACTTCGAGGAGTACCGCGCCTGGCTCGACCGGCACGGCGTCGACACCCACTCGGTGCACATCTCCGAGGTCCTGCACACCGCCCGCTTCGTCTGCACCACCGACGCCGACCACAATCAGCTCGGCTCCTTCTACACCGGCGCCATGAGCGAGGCCCGGCTGATCGAACTCCAGACCGTGGCCGAGCGGGTCGGCGGCCTGGACCTGGTCCTGATCGGCGCGGACGACCCCGAGGCGATGATCCGGCACACCGAGGAGTGCCGGACCCGCGGGATCCCCTTCGCCGCCGACTTCTCCCAGCAGATCGCCCGGATGGACGGCGAGAACATCCGCCTCCTCATGGAGGGCGCCACCTACCTCTTCAACAACGAGTACGAGGCGGGGCTCATCGAGTCCAAGACCGGCTGGACCGCCGAGGAGATCCTCGCCAAGGTCGGCACCCGCGTCACCACCCTCGGCTCCAACGGCGTCCGCATCCAGCGGGTGGGCGAGCCGGACATCGAGGTCGGCGTCCCCGAGGAGAAGGTCAAGGCCGACCCGACCGGCGTCGGCGACGCCTTCCGGGCCGGCTTCCTGTCCGGCCTGGCCTGGGGCGTCGGCCTGGAGCGCGCCGCCCAGGTTGGCTGCATGCTGGCCACCCTCGTCATCGAGACCGTCGGCACCCAGGAGTACGAGCTGCACCGCAGCCCCTTCATGGACCGCTTCACCAAGGCGTACGGTCACGACGCCGCCGCCGAGGTCCGGCAGTACCTGCTCTGACCGCCGGGCCCCACCTCAGACGCGGCGCCGCACCACGTACGCGGCGCCGCGTTCCGCGGGTTCCTCACCGACGTACTCCTGCTCCCGCATCGCACACCACGCGGGGATGTCCTGCCGGGCCGCCGCGTCATCGGAGAGCACCGTCACCGTGCCGCCGACCGGCACCCGGCCGATCGCCTTCGCCAGTTCGATGACCGGAACCGGGCAGCGCCGGCCGAGCGCGTCCACCACCACACCGGGTGGCGTCGCCTCTGGCACGGCCTCCGCCGGCACCTCCGCCGCCGGGTGCGCCGGCTCCTCCGCCGGCACCCCGAACCGTTCCCGCACCGACCGCACCGCCTCTGGCAGCACCGTCAGGAACCGCTCCACGTCCGCCGCCTCCGTGCCGTACGGCAGCGAGATCCGGACGTTCCCCTCCGACAGCACGCCCATCGCGCGCAGCACATGGCTCGGCGTCAGGGTGCTGGACGTACACGACGAACCGGAGGAAACGGAGAAGCCGGCCCGGTCCAGCTCGTGCAACAGGGCCTCCCCGTCGACATAGAGACAGGAGAAGGTGACGAGGTGCGGCAGCCGCCGCGCCGGATCGCCGACCACCTCCACGTCCGGCACCAGCTCCGGCACCCGGGCCCGGATCCGGTCCACCAGCCCCCGCAGCCGCGCCGCCTCGTCCGGCCCGCTCTCCGCGGCGGCCCGCAGCGCACGCAACGACGCCGCCGCGGCCACCACCGCCGGGAGGTTCCCGAAGCCCGGGCTGCGCCCCGACTCCCGTTCGTCCAGCGGCCCCTGGGGCGCGAACCGGGTCCCCTTACGGACCACCAGCAGCCCCACCCCGGGCGGCCCGCCCCACTTGTGCGCGCTCGCCGTCAGCACCGACCAGGCACCGGGCACCGGCCCCCACGGCACCGACTGCGCGGCGTCCACCAGCAGGGGCACGCCGGCCTCCTGACAGTGTGCGGCCACCTCCTCCACCGGCTGGGCGGTGCCCACCTCGTGGTTGGCGGACTGCAGGCACACCAGCGCCGCGTCCCCGCCGAGCGCCCCGGCCAACGCGGCCGGTGCCACCCGGCCCGTCCGGTCCACCGGAACCTCCGTCACCGTGCCGCCGGCCGCCGCGTGCACCTCCGCGGCGTGCAGCACGGCGGAGTGCTCGACGGCGGAGTGCACCAGCCGCCGTCCGACGCGCCGACGGGCCGCCAGCACGCCGAAGATGCCCGAATGCACCGCATGCGTCCCCGAAGGGGTGAACGTCAGCTCGTCGGGGCGACATCCCACGGCATCGGCGGCGGCCTCCCGCGCGGCGTCCAGCAGTAGCCGGGCCCGCCGCCCCTCGCGGTACAGGCGGGCCGGATCGGCCCACCCCTCGTCGAGCGCGGCGAGCAGGGCCTCCCGGGCGACGGGATGCAGCGGAGCGGTGGAGGCGGCGTCGAAGTAGGGCACGTACGAGACGGTAGAACACCGGCCGCCGGGGCGCCGGGCGGGCCGTCAGATGCCCGGCGGCGGGCGGCGATCGGGGTCCGCAGCGGCGGCCCGGGAAGGGCTCGGCCACCCCTTAGGGGTGCCTCGCGGCGCGTTGGGCACCCTCCCCGCGCGACCCCAAATAGCGTCCAGTAGGGTTTGGTCCGCATAAACATCCAAACCCCTGCCCGAAGCAGGGCGGCGACCGACCAGCGAGTAAGGCCGCAGCCGACCGCTCGGGCGAGACTCTCGGGAAGGCGCTACGTGAGTCCCAACGGCTCCGACCGCTCGTCGCGGCGCCCGATGCGGCGGAAGCTGCCGCAGGTGCTTGCTGCGGGCCTGGTCCTGGCGACCGCTACTGGTTGCACATACAAGGACTTCCCCCGCCTCGGCATGCCAACGCCCGTCACCGACGAGGCGCCGCGGATCCTCTCTCTTTGGCAGGGCTCCTGGGCCGCCGCCCTCGCAACGGGCGTGCTGGTGTGGGGCCTGATCATCTGGAGCGTGATCTTCCACCGCCGCAGCAGGACCAAGGTGGAGGTCCCCGCCCAGACGCGGTACAACATGCCGATCGAGGCGTTGTACACCATCGTCCCGTTCATCATCATCGCGGTGCTCTTCTACTTCACCGCGCGTGATGAGAGCGCGCTCCTCAAGACGTCCAAGAAGCCGGACCACGTCATCAACGTCGTGGGCTTCCAGTGGAGCTGGGCGTTCAACTACTTGGAGAACGTCGACGGCAATCCGGCGACCACGAACATCAATTCTCCGGAGCTCGCGGCGATCCCGGACAAGTGGAAGAAGTCCGCGCCGCAGGGCGCGGACGGTGTCTACGACTTCGGCACGCCGGCCACGCGTAACCCGCAGACCGGCAACCCCGGGCCGACGCTCTGGCTGCCTAAGGGCGAGACGGTCCAGTTCGTGCTGACCTCGCGTGACGTCATCCACTCCTTCTGGGTGGTGCCGTTCCTGATGAAGCAGGACGTCATCCCCGGCCACACCAACGTCTTCGAGGTGACTCCCAACAAGGAGGGCACCTTCATGGGCAAGTGCGCCGAACTCTGCGGTGTCGACCACTCCCGGATGCTCTTCAACGTCAAGGTCGTTTCGCCTGCCAAGTACCGGCAGCACTTGAAGGACCTGGCGGCGAAGGGTCAGACCGGGTACCTGCCGGCGGGTATCAAGCAGACTGACCACGCCAGGAATGCGGAGACCAAGAACCAGTGAGCATCCTCAACGAACCTCAGGGTGCCGCCGCCGAATCGGCTCCGGCAGCACCACCCGTACGCAAGAAGCAACCCGGTATCGCTGCCGTCAAGTGGCTCACGACCACTGACCACAAGACCATCGGCACGATGTACCTGGCCACGTCGTTCGCGTTCTTCTGCATCGGCGGCGTGATGGCGCTGCTCATGCGCGCCGAGCTGGCCCGCCCGGGTACGCAGATCATGTCGAACGAGCAGTTCAACCAGGCGTTCACGATGCACGGCACGATCATGCTGCTGATGTTCGCGACGCCGTTGTTCGCCGGTTTCGCGAACTGGATCATGCCGCTCCAGATCGGCGCGCCCGACGTGGCGTTCCCGCGGCTGAACATGTTTGCCTACTGGCTCTACCTCTTCGGCTCGCTGATCGCGGTCGCCGGCTTCCTCACCCCGCAGGGTGCCGCGGACTTCGGCTGGTTCGCCTACTCGCCGCTCTCGGACGCGGTGCGTTCGCCGGGCGTCGGCGCGGACATGTGGATCATGGGTCTGGCCTTCTCCGGCTTCGGCACGATCCTCGGTTCGGTCAACTTCATCACCACCATCATCTGCATGCGCGCCCCGGGCATGACGATGTTCCGGATGCCGATCTTCACCTGGAACGTGCTGCTGACCGGTGTGCTGGTCCTGCTCGCCTTCCCGGTGCTGGCCGCCGCGCTGTTCGCCCTGGAGGCGGACCGCAAATTCGGTGCCCATGTCTTTGACGCGGCCAATGGTGGCGCATTGCTCTGGCAACACCTCTTCTGGTTCTTCGGCCATCCAGAGGTGTACATCATCGCCCTACCGTTCTTCGGCATCATTTCCGAGGTCATTCCGGTCTTCTCCCGGAAGCCGATGTTCGGTTACATCGGTCTGATCGCCGCGACGATTTCCATCGCCGGCCTTTCGGTGACGGTGTGGGCGCACCACATGTATGTGACCGGCGGTGTGCTGCTGCCGTTCTTCTCCTTCATGACGTTCCTCATCGCCGTTCCTACCGGTGTGAAGTTCTTCAACTGGATCGGCACGATGTGGAAGGGCTCACTGTCCTTCGAGACGCCGATGCTCTGGGCCATCGGCTTCCTGATCACCTTCACCTTCGGTGGTCTGACCGGTGTCATCCTGGCGTCGCCGCCGATGGACTTCCACATCTCCGACTCGTACTTCGTCGTGGCCCACTTCCACTACGTGGTCTTCGGCACGGTCGTCTTCGCGATGTTCGCCGGCTTCCACTTCTGGTGGCCGAAGTTCACCGGCAAGATGCTCGACGAGCGGCTCGGCAAGATCACGTTCTGGACGCTGTTCATCGGTTTCCACGGCACGTTCCTGGTCCAGCACTGGCTGGGCGCCGAGGGCATGCCCCGCCGCTACGCGGACTACCTCGCCGCCGACGGCTTCACCACGCTGAACACCATCTCGACGATCAGCTCGTTCCTGCTGGGCATGTCGATCCTGCCGTTCCTCTACAACGTCTGGAAGACCGCCAAGTACGGCGAGAAGGTCGAGGTGGACGACCCGTGGGGCTACGGCCGTTCGCTGGAGTGGGCGACGTCCTGCCCGCCGCCGCGGCACAACTTCCTCACCCTGCCGCGTATTCGTTCCGAATCCCCGGCGTTCGATCTGCACCACCCGGAGATCGCGGCGCTGGACGCGCTGCACAACGGCCGCGAGGGTGACAAGGCGCTGGCCGGCGGCAAGGAGGCGGGCAAGTGAAGATCCAGGGCAAGATGTTCATCTGGCTCAGCGTCTTCGTCCTCGCCATGGCGATCGTCTATGGCGTGTGGTCGAAGGAGCCGGCCGGTACCACGGCGCTCTTCCTGGCCTTCGGCCTGTGCATCATGGTCGGCTACTACCTGGCCTTCACGGCCCGGCGGGTCGACGCGGGTGCCCAGGACAACGAGGACGCCGAGGTTGCGGACGACGCCGGTGAGCTGGGCTTCTTCAGCCCGCACAGCTGGCAGCCGCTCTCCCTCGCCATCGGTGGCGCGCTCGCCTTCCTGGGCGTCGTCTTCGGCTTCTGGCTGCTGTACTTCTCCCTGCCGGTGATCCTCGTGGGTCTCTTCGGCTGGGTCTTCGAGTACTACCGCGGCGAGAACCGCACCCAGTAGTACGCACCAGGCGAGAACCGCGGCAGACACGCCGCAGGGTCGGGCCCGGACACCCCAACAGGTGTCCGGGCCCGACCCGTTTGCAGTCCTCCAGCGCGCCGCCGAAAGGGATTCTTCGTACGTTTGGGGGCATGAGTCACAGACCTCGAACCCGGACGGTGCTGAGCTGCGGCCTCCTGCTCGTGCCCCTCGCGGTGAGCGCCACCGCGTGCGGTGGCTCGTCGTCGGAACCGCTCTCGGTCAATCCCTACGACGCGTCCGACCAGATATCGGCGAACATCCCGGCGGACGGCAGACACAAGGCGGATCCGGACAAGCCCCTTGAGGTCTCCCTCAAGGGCGACGATTCCCGGATCACGGATGTGACCGCCACCGACGCGACCGGCCGCTACGTCCGCGGCGAACTGAGCGCCGACGGCCGGCACTGGCGCACCACCGTGCCCCTGGCCGCCGGTACGCGCTACACGGTGCAGGTCAGCACCGAGGAGGAGGACGGCACCCCGGGCCGCAAGACCCTGGTGGTCAACACCAAGGACGTGGACGACCGGCTGACCGTCAAGTTCGGCCCGGAGACCGGCGAGTACGGCGTCGGCCAGCCGATCACCGCCGAGCTCAGCAAGCCGGTCACCGACCCCAAGGCCCGGGCCGTCGTCGAAAGCGCCCTGAAGGTCGACTCCACGCCCCGCGTGGAGGGCGCCTGGCACTGGGTGGACGGCAAGAAACTGCACTTCCGCCCCAAGGACTACTGGCCCGCCCACGCCAGCATCGCCGTCCACAGCAACCTCGACGGCCTGAAGATCGCCGGCGGACTCTACGGCGGCCCCGCCAAGCCCGTCCGGCTCACCACCGGCGACCGGGTCGAGGCCGTCACCGACGCTGCCGCGCACCAGATGACCGTGCTGCGCAACGGCAAGGCCATCAACTCCATCCCGGTCACCACCGGCAAACCCGGCTTCTCCACCCGCAACGGCGTCAAGGTCGTGCTCGGCAAGGAGAGCTTCGTCCGGATGCGCAGCTCCACCGTCGGCATCGCCGCCGGGAGTTCGGACGCCTACGACCTGCCGGTCTACTGGGCCACCCGGGTGACCTGGAGCGGCGAATACGTGCACGCCGCGCCCTGGTCGGTCGGCTCCCAGGGCGCCGCGAACGTCAGCCACGGCTGCACCGGCATGTCCACCGGCAACGCCCAGTGGTTCTTCAACACCGTCCGGGTCGGCGACATCGTCAAGGTCGTCAACAGCGGCGGCGACACCATGACGCCGTTCGACAACGGCTTCGGCGACTGGAACATGCCCTGGAAGGACTGGCGCTCCGGCAGCGCGCTCAAGAACAGGGCCTCCACGACCACAGGCGCGGCCGAGCGGGAGCAGAATCCTGCCGCCGACGCCCGGCTGCGCCCACAGGTCTGAGGACCGCTCAGGGGCCGCTCAGGGATCCCTGGAGGGCCTTGCTCAGGCCGGCACCACGTCCTGGGCGAGCCGTCGGCGGCGCAGCAGCCCGGCCAGCGCGTCGGCGAACGCCACCGGGTCGAGGGGATGGGTCACCGCGGCGTCCGCGCGGCTCCACGTGGCCAGCCAGGCGTCCTGTGGACGGCCGATCAGCAGCAGCACCGGCGGGCACTGGAAGATCTCGTCCTTGATCTGCCGGCAGACGCCCATACCGCCCGCCGGCGCCGTCTCGCCGTCCAGTACGCAGACGTCGATCCCGCCCTGCTCCAGGGCCTCCAGGACCGCCGGGGCGGTGGCGCACTCCAGGATCTCGATCTGCGGGGCGTCGGGGGCCGGGCGCCGCCCGGCCGCCAGCCGGACCTGCTCGCGGGTGTTGGCGTTGTCGCTGTAGACCAGCACCGTGGCAGTCGCCTGCATCGTTCCTCCACCATTGTCGCGGACCTGCGTAGCGGATACGGCTCCGGATCAAACCGTTGCGCGATGCTACTCCCGGACGGGCCCTCGGCAGGAGGGGCCGTACGGCCCCGAAATGCGGCCGACGGCCCGTCAGGACCGGCTTTCCCAGGGCCGGTGCGCCGTGTGGCGGTGCGCACTTCCTCCCTTCGGGCGACCGTCGAGCCGGCCCGAACGAGCAGGGCATATGGCCTTGACACACCGAACGGCACCCCCCGGAGTGAGGGCGGGATAAGCGACCGACATAATGTCGGTCGTGGCGACAGCAACGACAGTAGAAACCGGGCACGCGCACCCGTCGGTCAATCGGCCGAACCTCACCAGCGTCGGAACCATCATCTGGCTGAGTTCCGAGCTGATGTTCTTCGCGGCCCTCTTCGCGATGTACTTCACCCTTCGATCGGTGACGGGCGAGGCGTATTGGAAGCACTCCGCTGATGCGCTGAATCTTCCGTTCTCCGCGACCAACACCACGATCCTGGTGCTCAGCTCACTGACGTGTCAGCTCGGCGTTTTCGCGGCCGAGCGTGGCGACGTCAAGAAGCTGCGAACCTGGTTCTCGATCACCTTCATCATGGGTGCCATCTTCATCGGCGGTCAGGTCTTCGAGTACACGGAGCTGGTCAAGCACGAGGGCCTCTCGCTCTCGTCCGGCCCGTACGGCTCGGTGTTCTACCTGACCACCGGTTTCCACGGACTGCACGTGACAGGCGGTCTGATCGCCTTCCTGCTTGTCCTGGGCAGGACGTACGCGGCCAAGAGGTTCACCCACACACAGGCCACCGCGGCCATCGTCGTGTCCTACTACTGGCACTTCGTCGATGTCGTCTGGATCGGCCTCTTCGCCACGATCTACCTCATCCGGTAAGAGGTCCGACCGGACCCGCATATCGGACAGACATAGCCAAGCATCGACGCAGAAGATCCTGACACCGGGGTAATCCGTGAAAAAGCTCTCCGCACGACGGCGCCATCCGCTGGCGGCGCTCGTCGTCCTACTCTTCGCGCTGGCGGTCACTGGGGGGCTGTACGCCGCGTTCGCGCCGGCGGACAAGGCTCAAGCCGATGACACCGCCCAGTCTCTTGCCATCAAGGAGGGCAAGAAGCTCTTCGCCGTGGGCTGCGCAAGCTGCCACGGCACCGGCGGTCAGGGCACCTCCGACGGCCCGAGCCTGGTCGGCGTGGGCGCTGCCGCCGTCGACTTCCAGGTGGGCACCGGCCGCATGCCGGCCCAGCAGCCCGGCGCTCAGGTGCCGCGGAAGCGGAACATCTACAACAACGCCCAGATCGACCAGCTCGCGGCCTACGTCGCGTCGCTGGGCCCGGGCCCGTCCGTGCCGGACAAGTCGCAGTACAGCGCGGACGGCGCCGACATCGGCAAGGGTGGCGAGCTGTTCCGCACCAACTGCGCTCAGTGCCACAACTTCACCGGTAAGGGCGGCGCCCTCACCAACGGCAAGTTCGCACCGACGCTCGAGGGCGTGGACCCCAAGCACGTCTACGAGGCCATGCAGACCGGCCCGCAGAACATGCCCTCCTTCGGTGACGGCACGCTGAGCCAGCAGAACAAGAAGGACATCGTCGCGTACCTCGGCGCCGTCAACGGCGACAAGACCGCGAGCCCCGGCGGTATGGAACTCGGTGGTCTGGGCCCGGTGACCGAAGGTCTCTTCGGCTACATCTTCGGCCTGGGTGCGTGTGTCGCGGTCGCCATCTGGGTCGCAGCCCGGACTACGAAGGCCAAGAAGTCATGAGTGAGACAGAAGAAAACCTTCCCAGTGAGCGGGAGACGACTCACGAGGGCGCGGTAGGGAAGGCGGACAACCCCTTCGCCGACCCCGGGCTGCCGCCCCACGAGCACCGCGTCCAGGACATCGACGAGCGGGCTGCCAGGCGCTCCGAGCGCACCGTCGCCTTCCTCTTCCTGGTGTCCATGCTCGCCACCGTCGCGTTCATCGCGTCGTACGTGGCCATCCCGATCGACAAGATCGTCTACATCTTCCCGCTGGGGCACGTCAGCGGGCTGAACTTCGCGCTCGGTCTGACGCTGGGCGTGGCGCTCTTCTGCATCGGCGCCGGCGCGGTCCACTGGGCCCGCACGCTGATGTCGGACGAGGAGGTCGCCGACGAGCGGCACCCGATCGAGGCCACGCCCGACGTCAAGGCCAAGGTCCTGGCGGACTTCGCACAGGGCGCCAAGGAGTCGCAGTTCGGTCGGCGCAAGCTGATCCGCAACACGATGTTCGGTGCGCTGGCCCTGGTGCCGCTCTCCGGCGTCGTCCTGCTGCGTGACCTCGGCCCGCTGCCCGAGAAGAAGCTGCGGACCACCGGCTGGAAGAAGGGCATCCGCCTGGTCAACCAGTCGACCAACCTCCCGCTGCGTCCCGAGGACATCGCGGTCGGCTCCCTCACGTTCGCCAAGCCCGAGGGCCTGGAGGAGAACGACGAGGACTTCGCCAACAAGATCGCCAAGGACGCCCTGATGCTCGTGCGGATCCAGCCGCAGAACATCAAGGACAAGCAGGAACTCGCCTGGTCCCACGACGGCATCGTGGCGTACTCGAAGATCTGCACCCACGTGGGTTGCCCGATCAGCCTGTACGAGCAGCAGACGCACCACGTGCTCTGCCCCTGTCACCAGTCGACCTTCGACCTTTCCGACGGTGGTCGGGTGATCTTCGGTCCGGCCGGACACGCCCTGCCGCAGCTGCACATCACGGTGAAGGACGGCTTCCTTGAGGCCGCAAGCGAGTTCGCGGAGCCCGTCGGCCCGAGCTTCTGGGAGCGCGGATGAGTAACGAGACAACCGCGACCACTACGCGCCGTGGCCAAGCGCCACGGGGCGAGCGGATCGCTGACTGGGCCGACGGCCGGCTGGGCATCTACAGCCTCGCCAAGTCCAACATGCGCAAGATCTTCCCGGACCACTGGTCCTTCATGCTGGGTGAGGTCGCGCTCTACAGCTTCATCATCATCATCCTGACCGGTGTCTACCTGACGCTGTTCTTCCACCCGAGCATGGCCGAGGTCACCTACCACGGGTCCTACGTGCCGATGCACGGGATCAGGATGACCCAGGCCTTCGAGTCGACGCTGAACATCAGCTTCGACGTGCGCGGCGGTCTGCTGATCCGGCAGATCCACCACTGGGCGGCGCTGGTCTTCCTGGCCGCGATGATGGTCCACATGATGCGGGTGTTCTTCACCGGTGCGTTCCGCAAGCCGCGTGAGGTCAACTGGCTCTTCGGCTTCCTGCTGTTCGTCCTGGGCATGTTCACCGGCTTCACCGGTTACTCGCTCCCCGACGACCTGCTGTCCGGTACCGGTGTCCGCTTCATCGAGGGCGTCATCCTGGCGATGCCGCTGGTCGGCTCGTACCTGCAGATGTTCATCTTCGGCGGCGAGTTCCCCGGGCACGACATCATCCCGAGGTTCTTCACGGTCCACGTGCTGCTGCTGCCGGGCATCATGCTCGGCCTGCTGGTGGCGCACCTGATCCTGGTCTTCTACCACAAGCACACGCAGTTCCCGGGTGCCGGCAAGACCAACAACAACGTGGTCGGCATGCCGCTGCTGCCGGTCTACATGGCCAAGGCCGGAGGCTTCTTCTTCCTGGTCTTCGGTGTGATCTCGGTGATCGCCGCGGTCGCCAGCATCAACCCCGTATGGGCCATCGGCCCGTACCGGCCGGACCAGGTGTCCACCGGTGCGCAGCCGGACTGGTACATGGGCTTCGCCGAGGGCCTGGTGCGTGTCATGCCGGGTTGGGAGTGGAACTTCTGGGGCCACACCATCAACTTCGGTGTGCTGATCCCGATCCTGGTCTTCCCGCTGGTCCTGGTCGCCATCGCGGTCTACCCGTTCATCGAGTCCTGGGTCCGCGGCGACAAGCGCGAGCACCACATCCTGGACCGCCCGCGCAACGTGCCCACCCGCACCGGCTTCGGTGTGGCCTGGCTCGTCGCGTACTTCGTGATGCTGATCGGTGGCGGCAACGACCTGTGGGCGACGCACTTCCACCTGTCGATCAACTCGATCACCTGGTTCGTCCGGATCGGGTTCTTCGTCGGGCCGGTGCTGGCCTTCATCGCCACCAAGCGGATCTGCCTGGGTCTCCAGCGCCGCGACAAGGACAAGGTGCTGCACGGACGCGAGTCCGGCATCATCAAGCGACTGCCGCACGGTGAGTTCATCGAGGTCCACGAGCCGCTCAACCAGGAGCAGCTGCACGTCCTGACGCAGCACGAGCAGCCCGAGCCGCTCGAGCTCGGTCCCGAGGTCGACGAGAACGGCGTCCAGCGCAAGCTCAAGCGCACGCAGAAGCTGCGCGCCAAGCTCTCCAAGGGCTACTACGGCGAGGACAACGTCATCCCCAAGCCGACCGTCGAGGAGTACAAGGAGATCACCAGCGGCCACGGCCACCACTGATCCCCGCGGGCGCGACACCGCGCACCGCTGGTAGTACGCCACCCAGAGGGCCCCGTCCACGAAGAGGACGGGGCCCTCCGGCGTTCCCGGAGGTCGATAGGGTGACGGCACAAGCAGGAGACGAACCAGGAGCGTGGACCATGAACGTTGTGACCCCGGCAGGCGGCGGCAGCGTGGCGGACCGCTCCTGGCCGGCCGTACTGAACGCCCTCCTCGACGGCCGCGACCTCACCGCCGACGACACCGCCTGGGTCATGGACCGGATCATGCGCGGCGAGGCCACCGACGCGCAGATCGCCGGTTTCGCGGTCGCGCTGCGCGCCAAGGGCGAGACGGTCGCGGAGATCTCCGGCCTGGTCCGGACGATGTACGCGCACGCCAGCCTGATCGAGGTGCCCGGCCCCAGCGTCGACATCGTCGGCACCGGCGGCGACGGGGCGAACACCGTCAACATCTCCACCATGGCGTCGATCGTGGTCGCCGGCACCGGAGCCAAGGTCGTCAAGCACGGCAGCCGGGCCGCGTCCTCGACCAGCGGTGCCACGGACGTCCTGGAGAAGCTGGGCGTGAATCTGAACTTGTCGCCGCGGCGGGTCGTCGAGGTCGCGGAGGAGGCCGGGATCACCTTCTGCTTCGCGGCCAAGTTCCACCCCGCGCTGCGCCACGTGGCGGCCGCCCGCGGCCAGCTGGGCATCCGGACGACGTTCAACGTGCTGGGGCCGCTGACCAACCCGGCCCGGGTCAAGGCCCAGGCGACCGGCGTCGCGGACGCCAAGATGGCGCCGATCCTGGCCGGCGTGCTGGCCGAACGCGGTTCGTCGGCGCTGGTCTTCCGCGGCGACGACGGGCTGGACGAGCTGACCACCACCGCCACCTCCCGGGTGTGGATCGTGCGGAACGGCACGGTCCGCGAGGAGCCCTTCGACCCGCGGGACGTCGGGATCGGCCTGGTCCCGGTGGAGGCGCTGCGCGGCGCGGACGCGTCGTACAACGCCGAGGTGGCCCGCCGGCTGCTGGACGGTGAGACCGGGCCGGTGCGGGAGGCGGTGCTGCTGAACGCCGCGGCCGCGCTGGCCGCACTGGAGCCGTCCGACGCCCCGCTCACCGAGCGGATCCGGGACGGCCTGGCCAAGGCCGCCGAGGCGATCGACTCGGGCGCCGCCAAGCGGACCCTGGAGCGTTGGGCGATGGTCAGCAACGCCTGACGGCGGAGGTGACGCAGGTCCCGGTCCGGAATACGGACCGGGGCTTGCGCGTCGAAGATCGTGTGGCATGATTCAGCCCAGGTCACGAGTGACAGCGACGTAGGCCCCGGCCCGCTGTCCGGCAACCCTCCTTCCGTGGCGGGGTGCCCCGGGTGATGACCAGGTCGCAGGCAGCGAGGTCTGCGGCAAGCGCGGATCCCTCGCCAGGGATCCTGGTCCTCGAGGGAGTCCTTCCGTGATGAAGCGAATGCGCTAGGGCCGTCGGCCCCCTTTTCCGCGCCACCTTTCTCTCCTTTCCTTCACGCTGCGGTGCCGTGCCGGGCAGATCCTCCGTGCCTTACGCGTACCGTGCGACGCCCCCCCGCCGCAGCGCATTCGCTCATGCCTCCCGGGAGTTCGCCATGTCTGTTTCCGCTGCCGCCGACCGTGCCGTCTGTGCCCCGCTTCCCGTTCTGGGGCGGGACGTCCTGGTCCCGTTGGTGACCGGGGGCGAGGCCGTCTACGCCGCGTTGGACTACGCCGCCAGCGCGCCGGCGCTCCAGCGGGTCTGGGACGACGTCGCCGCGTACGCCCCGTACTACGGCAGCGTCCACCGCGGCGCCGGCTACCTCTCCCAGCTCTCCACCGACCTCTTCGAGAACGCCCGCGAGACCGTCGCCGACTTCCTCGGCTGCCGCCCCGACGACCAGGTGGTCTTCACCCGCTCCACCACCGACTCGCTGAACCTGCTGGCCGCGGCCCTGCCGCAGGGCACCCGGGTCTTCGTCTTCGAGACCGAGCACCACGCCTCGCTGCTGCCCTGGGAGCGCCGCGCGGACCTGGCCGTGACCTACCTGAACGCGCCGCGCACCCCTCAGCAGGCGGTGGACAGCCTGGAGAAGGCACTGGCCACCCGTGAGCCGTACGGACCGGCGCTGGTCTGCGTCACCGGTGCCTCGAACGTGACCGGTGAACTGTGGCCGGTGCGGGAACTGGCGGCCGCCGCGCACGCCCACGGCGCCCGGATCGTGCTGGACGCGGCCCAACTCGCCCCGCACCACCCGGTGGACCTCGCGGAACTCGACGTCGATTGGGTCGCGTTCTCGGGCCACAAGCTCTACGCGCCGTTCGGCGCCGGCGTGCTGGCCGGCCGCGCCGACTGGCTCCAGGAGGCCGAGCCGTACCTCGCCGGCGGCGGAGCCAGCCGGAAGGTCGCCCGGCGGACCGACGGCGGGGTGGACGTCGAGTGGCACACCACCGCGGCCCGGCATGAGGCCGGTTCGCCCAACGTCATCGGCGCCTACGCCATCGCCTCCGCCTGCCGGGCACTCACCGACGCAGGGTTCGACGGCCTCGTCGCCCGCGAACAGGAGCTGATCGCCGCGGTCCGCGCGGGCCTGGCCGAGGTCCCCGAGGTCCGGATCCTCTCCCTCTTCGGCGACGACGCCCCGCGGGTCGGCGTCCTCTCGTTCGTCGTCGAGGGCTGGAACAGCTCGCACTTCGCGGCCGCGCTCTCCGCGGAGTACGGGATCGGCGTCCGCGACGGCCTGTTCTGCGCACACCCGCTGGTACGGACCCTCCTGGGCAGCGAGCCGCAGGAGCCCGGCGAGTGCGGGGCACCGGAGGCGACGCCGGGGGAGCGGTCGCTGAACGCGATCCGGGTCAGCTTCGGCGCCGGCACGCCCGATGAGCACGTTCAACGGTTCGTCCGGGCGGTCAAGGAACTCGTCGCGAACGGCGCGCGCTGGAACTACCAGGTAGAGGACGGCCGTTGCGTGCCAGCGCGCTTCGCCTGACGGCGCGGGGCCTCGTACGTTTTTGGCTTTCTCGCCGTTGCGCCTGGCGGCGCGGGGTCTCGTACGTTGCCGGGTGCGGCGTCGTTTTGCCTGCGGCGTCGTTTTGCGTGCGGTGGGTTGTGGTCCGCTGCAGGCGCAACGGCGAGAAACCCCCACGGCGGGACGGCCAACAACGTGGGAACCCAGCCCAGCGCAGCGCTAGGCGTCGAGGCCGATAGAAAACGCCGCTTCGAGGTCGTGCTGGGAGTACGTGCGGAACGCGATGTGCGTTTCGGTGGAGGCGACGCCCGGGACCTTGCTGATCCGGCCGGGGATGACGTCGGCGAGGTCGTCGTGGTTGGCGACGCGCACCATCGCGATCAGGTCGTGGGCGCCGGTGACGGAGTAGACCTCGCTGACGCCTTCCAGCGCGGCGATCTGCTCGGCGATCTCCGGGATCTGGTCCACGCTGGTCTTGATGAGCACGATCGACGTGATCACGGCTGGCTCTCTCCCTCGGCCGATACTCCATTGCCCCTGGTGGCACCCACAGTATCCCGCCCGTAGCGGGCCCACGCGTAGAGGAAGCCCAGTGCGAAGCCGACGACGTGGGCGAGGTAGGCGACGCCGGGGCCGGCCGGGTCGTGCCGGGCCGCGTGCCACTGGAGGAAGAACCAGAACAGCAGCACGATCCAGGCCGGGAAGCGCAGCGGCAGGAAGAACAGGAACGGGTAGAGGCTGGTGACCCGGGCCCGCGGGAAGAGGAAGAGGAAGGCGCCCAGCACGCCGGAGATCGATCCGGAGGCGCCGACCAGGGTCTGGTTCGAACCGGCGTGCGCGGCCGCGTAGCCCAGCAGCGCCAGATAGCCGACGGCCAGGTAGAAGGCGGTGAACGGGAGCCGGCCCATTCGCGTTTCGGTCATTCCGCCGAAGACGTACAGGAACAGGATGTTGCCGAGCAGGTGCAGCCAGCTTCCGTGGACGAACAGCGCGGTGAGCGGCGTGAGCAGGGCCCTCGGTGAGCCGCTCCACAGATCGAGCGGAATCACGCCCCAGTGCTCGAAGTACCTGGTCTGGGCGTGGAGCAGCGCGTGCCCGGTGCCGTACGTGTGGTTCAGGCCGGAGACCGGGCCGAGCACGAAGAGTGCGCAGCACAGCCCGATCAGCACATTCGTCATCCGTGAGAACACCGCGCGGAGCGAGCGGGCGGGGTGGGCCGGCGCCGTCATGAAGTGATCATGGCGTAATGCGGGCACACGGGACAGAGCGCCTCGCCGCGTCCCGGCTGCCGGGCGGGCCCGCGCCGGCCCGCTGTCAGGCCGTAGGGTTACAGGCAGTACGTTGCGTATTTCCGCAGTCCGACGGCGTACCGCGCGAACCGCACCGCTGCACGAGCCCGATGAGCACGAAAGAGGACGACACGATGGCTGTTCCCCTGCCGACGGCGGAAACGCGGTGGCGTTGCACGCTCTGCGGCAACCTCACCCGGTTCGACGTGACCCGCCGGTCCAAGGTCGTGGAGTACATGCACCTGGATCTGGCCGGTGAGCCGACGGTGGAGGAGCGCGAGGTCGTCAGCGAGACCATCGAGTCCGTGCGCTGCCGCTGGTGCAACGCGGTCGACCAGATCGAGCTGGTGGACCGTCCGGGCGCGAGCGCCTGAGATCGGAGCGATGCAGCCGTGGTGGAACGTCCAGAAGGGGAGCCGGGGGCGGAGCGTGCGGACGCGCCCGGAGGGGTGGCCGACGAGGTGCTCGACCAGCCACTGCCCGAGGGCGTACGGCGCCGTGTCGTGGCGCTCACCGCGGAGTGGTTCGGGGCACTGACGGTCGCCGAACTCCCGCCCCCATTGCGGCAGTACGCCCGTTTCACCCCGACCCGTCGGGCCAAGTTCGCCGGGAACGCGATGGCCGCGGCGCTGGAGGGCGACGCGGTCTTCCGGCAGCGGATCGCGGGCAAGCTCCGCGAGGCCCAGCCGGAGCTCGCCGACGCCCTGGAGCAGGGGACCCCGCCGGCCGCCGCCGATCCGCTGGACGTCGCTGCCGCGGCGTACGTGCTGCGTCCCGAGGGCTGGGTCAAGCTGGTCGCGGCGGCCGGCGAGGAGGCGCAGCGGGTGCGCGCCGAGCGGGCCGGCGAGGAGGCCGAGCGGGAGTTGGCCCGGCTGCGCGAGGAGCTGGCGCAGGCCCGTGGCGAGGCCCGTACGGAGGTGGACCGGGTCCGGGCGGACTTGGAGGCGACCCGCAAGGAGAACGAGTCGTTCCAGCGCAAGCTGCGCAGCGCGCTCAGTGACGTGCGGCGCGGGGAGGCGGCGGTCCGCAAGGTCGAGGCGGCGCTGAGCGAGGCCCGGGAGCGGGCGGCGACCGAGAAGGCCGCGGCCGACAGCGAACTGCGCCGGCTCAAGGCCCGGATCGCGGAGGCCGAGGGGGCGCTGGAGACCAGCCGCCGCTCCGCCCGCGAGGGCCGCAGCGTCGAGGACATGCGGCTGCGGCTGCTGTTGGACACCGTGCTGGACGCGGCCCAGGGGCTCCGCCGCGAGCTGGCGCTGCCGCCCGCGGCGGGCCGCCCGGCGGACGCCGTCGACGCGGTCACGCCGGGCCGGATGACGCCCAAGGACATTGCGACCCGGGCGCTGTCGGAGACCGATCCGGCGCTGCTGGACCAGCTTCTGGCGCTGCCCCAGGCGCACATGGTGGTCGACGGCTACAACGTCACCAAGACCGGCTATCCGACCATGCCGTTGGAGAAGCAGCGGCTGCGGCTGCTGGGTGGCCTGGCGGTGCTGGCGGCCCAGACCGGCGCGGAGATGACCTGTGTCTTCGACGGGGCGGAGCTGGCCGCGCCGGTGCTGTTGGCGCCGCCGCGTGGGGTGCGGGTGCTGTTCAGCAAGCCGGGCGTGACGGCCGACGAGTTGATCCGTCAGCTGGTCCGCGCGGAGCCGCCGGGCCGTCCGGTGGTGGTGGTCTCCGCGGACCGGGAGGTGGCCGACGGGGTCGCCAAGGCGGGCGCTCGACCGGTCGCATCGGCCCTACTGCTCAAGCGACTTGCTCGAACCTGACATTTCACACGTTGACCGAAATGGCGCCGGCGGCACTTGCCCGCGCTTCGTATCGGAGCGTCAGATGCCGCTTACTGGCAGTGTGATGTTGGTAAAAGATGGGCTCCGTGGGGCAGTTTTTCCCCGGGAGGATTTGAAGCGATCACAACTGGGTTACTAAGGTCGGGCCTCGAACCTTCATACAGGTGATTATCCAACCGGGATGGTCAGTGAAGGTACCGCCGAGTCCGTGGCGTTCGCGCGGAGCCGGGGCCTTAGCTCCCCCACTCCCGGTAGGCGGCTGGAGGAAGAAGGAGCTCGCCCCCGTGGCGTCCCACCGTCGACCCAAGCAGCCGAGCCGTACTCGCGTGACCGTGCTCACCGCGACCGCCGCCGCGGCCGTCGTCCTCTCGTCCCAGGCGGCGCACGCCGATCCGAGCCAGTCGAAGAAGGACGTCAAGTCCGAGGTCGACAAGCTCTACAACGACGCGGAGCAGGCCACCGAGAAGTACAACGGCGTCAAGGAGCAGCAGGACAAGCTCCAAAAAGAGGTCGACGACCTCCAGGACAAGGTCGCCCGCGGCCAGGGCGAGCTGAACCAGCTCCGCAAGGGCCTGGGCGCCATCGCCTCCGGTCAGTACCGCAGCGGCAGCATCGACCCCTCGGTGCAGCTGTTCCTCTCCGGCGACCCGGACACCTACCTCGAAAAGGCCGCCACCCTCGACCAGTTGAGCGGCAAGCAGGCCGAGCAGCTCAAGACCATCGCGGACAAGCAGCGCCAGCTCGCCCAGGAGCGCGCGGAGGCCGCGAGCAAGATCCAGGACCTCTCCGAGACCCGCAAGTCGCTCGGTGACAAGAAGGACGAGATCAAGGGCAAGCTCGCCAAGGCGCAGGAGCTGCTCAACACGCTGACCGCCAAGGAGCGGGCGGCCATGCAGGCCGCTGACGACCGAGCCAACCGCAGCAACGACCGGGTCAACCTCGGCGACGACGTGCCCGCCTCGCAGCGCGGTGCGGCCGCCCTGTCGGCCGCCCAGTCGAAGATAGGCTCCCCCTACGTCTGGGGCGCCACCGGCCCGTCCTCCTTCGACTGCTCGGGTCTGACCTCCTGGGCATACGCGCAGGCCGGCCAGTCGCTGCCGCGCACCTCGCAGGAGCAGGCCAACGCCGGCAGCCGGATCTACTCGCAGAGCGCCCTCAAGCCCGGCGACCTGGTGCTCTTCTACGGCGACCTGCACCACATCGGTCTCTACGCCGGCAACGGCACCGTGCTGCACGCCCCGAAGCCGGGCGCCGCGGTGCGCTACGAGTCGATCAACAACATGCCGTTCCAGTTCGGCGTGCGGGTCTGAAAAGCTTCACAACCGCCACAACCTGCCGCCCGATCGGGCGAATTGCGGCCTCCGCCGCTGACCTGCCGCTCCGCCGGTGACCTGCGAAGTCACCGGCGGAGCGGCTTTTTGGGTACGGAAAGCGGGCTTTGGTCGGGGTACCGCGACACGGTTACTGTCTGCCCGCGCAGCTGCCGGATCACCGACCGTCCCGCCCGGACGGCAGGGGCTGCACACGGAAGGAGTTGCGGCCCTCGTGGTGTCCCATCGCCGTACCTCGCAGCGCGGCCAGACCACCCTCGCCTCGGTCACCGTCCTGTCCGCCGCCCTGGCGACCGCGGCCGCCGCGCTGTCGGCCTCACCGGCCAGCGCCGACCCTTCCGGTGCGCGCACCGGCTCCACGGGAGCGGCCGTCGCCGCGCCCCCTGCTGGGTCGGCCGACCGGGAGAGCGCCGCCGCCCGGGTCGGCAAGCTCTACGAGGAGGCCGAGCGGGCCACCGAGAAGTACAACAGCGCCAGCGCCTACACCAAGGAGCTGCGCGACCAGGTGTCGGCGCTCCAGGACCGCACCGCCCGGACCCAGGAGCGGGTCAACCGGATGCGGGCCCGGCTCGGCGCGG
Organism: Streptomyces sp. RGM 3693; assembly: GCF_050471125.1. Classification (NCBI taxonomy): domain Bacteria; kingdom Bacillati; phylum Actinomycetota; class Actinomycetes; order Kitasatosporales; family Streptomycetaceae; genus Streptomyces; species Streptomyces sp. RGM 3693. The sequence continues at coordinate 486,855 of NZ_JBMPPQ010000004.1, read as the reverse complement.
TGGCCGCCGCCCAGTACCGTTCTGGCGGGCTCGACCCCACCGTCCGGCTGCTGCTCTCCGAACGGCCCGACAGCTACCTGGAGAAGGCGGCCGCCCTGGACCGGCTGAGCGGCACCCAGGCCCACGAACTGCACCGACTCCAGGCCGCGACCCGGCAACTGGAGCAGCAGCGCCACGAGGCGGCCCGGAAACTGGCCGAGCTGGAGGCCGGCCGCACCGAGGTGGCCCTCCACAAGAAGGACGTCCAACGGAAGCTGGCCACCGCGCAGCGGCTGCTCAACGCCCTGCCCGCGCGGGCCCGGGCGGCCTACGACCGGGTCTCCCGCAGCGACGGGCGGGACGAGATCATCCCCGACCTCTCCGGGATCGTTGCGGGCTCGGACCGGGCCTCGGCGGCGGTCGCCGCGGCGCGTGCCGCGGTCGGCGCCCCCTACGCCTGGGGCAGCACCGGCCCCGCGTCGTTCGACTGCTCCGGACTCACCCAATGGGCCTACAGCCAGGCCGGGGTCTCGCTGCCGCGCACCTCCCAGGCCCAGCGCGGCGCCGGAGCCCGGATCCCGCTGTCCCAGGCCCGACCCGGCGACCTGGTCATCTACCGCTCGGACGCCAGCCACGTCGGGATGTACGTCGGCAACGGGCAGGTCGTGCACGCGCCCTACCCCGGCGCCCGGGTGCGTTACGACCCGGTCGGCATGATGCCGATCTCGGCGATCACCCGGCCCTGAGCCGCACCCCCTGCGGTGTTGCCCCGGCCGGGCGGCCCTTACGATCGGCCGCATGGCGGAGCAGAGGGCGCGACGCGGGCGGCCGTGGCGGGCCGCGCGGGCGGTCGGCTGCGCGGTGCCGCTGCTGGCGCTGCTGGTCCAGCTCACCGGCTGCGCCCCGGCGGACGGGCCCACCGACCAGTACCCGGGCGCCCAGCAGATGCTCGACGCGCGGGCCGACGCCGTCCGGCGGCACGACTCCGCGGCCTTCCTGGCCTCCGTCGACCCCCGCGCCGCCGGCTTCCGCAGCCGGCAGCGCGCGGTCTTCGACCACCTGGCCGCCGTCCCGCTCGCCGACTGGCGCTACGACCTGGTCTCCACCGGTGCCTTCCCGCTCCCGATGGGTGACGGCCGGCGGCTGGCCGCGCAGGTGCGGCTGCGCTACCGCCTCAAGGGCTTCGACACCGCGCCGGTCACCAGCTTCCAGTACCTCACCCTCACCGAGCGCGGCGGGCGCTGGCTGGTCACCTCCGACTCCGACGGCGCGGCCGACGGCAAGGGCGACACCCGCCAGCTGTGGGACCAGGGCCCGGTCCGGTTGGTCCGCGGCCGGTACAGCCTGGTCCTGGGTGGGGACGGGGACCCGGCGCACCTGCGTGACCTGGCGAAACGGGTGGACGCGGCGGTGCCCGCGGTCTCCGCGGCCTGGAAGGGCACCTGGGCGGGGAAGGTGGTGGTGGAGGCGCCCGACAGCGTCGAGCGGATGGCGCAGCTGATGGGCAGTGACGATCCGTCCGGGTACGCCGGGATCGCGGCGGTCACCACCGGGGAGGCGGGCACGGCGGGCGCGGCCCCCGCGGACCGGGTGATCGTCAACCCGGACGCGTACGAGGAACTCAACGACCTGGGCCGGACGGTCGTCCTCACCCATGAGACGACCCACGTCGCCACCCGGGCGCTCACCACGCCCGCCACCCCGCTGTGGCTCTCCGAGGGGTTCGCGGACTGGGTCGCCTATCGGGAGGTGCACCGCCGGCCCACCACCACCGCGCCGGAACTCTCCCGCGCGGTCGCGGCGGGGAGGGAGCCCACGCGGCTGCCGGGTGACGACGACTTCGGCTTCCGGGCCGGTGCGGAGCGGTTGGCCAAGGCGTACGAGGGCGGTTGGTTGGCCTGCCGGCTGATCGCGGAGAAGTGGGGCGAGGCCCGGCTGATCGCCTTCTACCGGGACACCGGGCGGCGCGGGCTCCGTACTGCGGCGGCCGGTCCGGCGACGGCCCCCATGGAGGCCCGGACCGCCGCCCCCACGGCCCCGGCCGCCCCGGCGGTGGGCAGCGGCAGTGCCCGGCCGACCGGCCGCAGCGGAGTGGTGGAGCGCGCGATGCGCGAACAACTCGGCGTCGGGCTGGCCGAGTTCACCGCGATGTGGCGCGCGTATCTGCGTCGCGAACTGGGCTGAGTGAGGGGCGGGCGCCGGGCACCCCGGTCGGGTCCGCGGCCCGGCCCCGGCCGGTGGCGAGGTGCAGCCGGCGGCAGGCGAGGAGGGACGCGGCCACCAGTAGGCCGTTGCGCAGCACCAGCAGCGTGATGCCCCGGGCGTCGCTCGCCACCACGTCCCCGAAGTAGACCGGGAACTCCAGCAGGGTCACGCCGGTGGCCAGCAGCACCAGCACGGCCGGCAGGCCCTGCCGGCTCGCCCGTACGGTCAGGCAGACCGCGGCCAGTCCGACCAGCCACAGCAGGTACTGCGGGCTGATCACCCGGCTGGTGGTGGTGAAGAGCAGGACGGCGGTGAAGGCGGCGTCGCAGCGCGTCGCGGGGCCGAGCTCCCCGAACCTGCCGGCGCGCAGCCGCCAGTGGAGCAGCCAGGCCGACGCGGCACCGGACAGCGCCAGCGCGAGGGCGCTGACCAGGGGGACGCCCGGGCCGAGGAACTCCAGTGAGCCGTAGTGGAGTTGCACCTCGCCGGGCCAGCCGGTGTGCCGGGCGACGTGGAGGACCAACGCGCCCAGCGATTCGACCTCCGTGCCGCGGTCGCGCTGGAAGGTGACGAAGGAGAGCGCGCCCGGCGCCGCCACGACCGCGGTCAGTGTCAGTCCCGCGGCCCAGCCCGCGGCGCTCCACCACAGGGCGCGGGCCCGACGGCCGCGGAGCGGCGCCCCGGTCAGCAGCAGTACTGGCCAGACCTTCAGCAGCGCGCCGAAGGCGAGCAGTGCGCCCGCGGTACGCGGGTGGCGGACGGCCGCGAACAGCGCCGCCGCGGCCACCGCCGCCACCATCAGGTCGTAACGGGCGTAGGCGGTCGGGCCCAGCAGGGCGACGCCGGCCACCCACGCCCAGGCCCCGGCCCGGCGGTGCCCCGGTGCGCGGCCGGCCCGTAGGAAGAGCGCCAGCGCCGCCGCGTCCACGGCGAGCACCAGGACGAAGAACGCGGTGGCGTAGGGGAGGAACGGCAGCAGGTCGGGGGCGAGGACGGGCAGCGCGGCGGCCGGCGGGTACTGCCAGGTGACGTCGTCCAGGGGGAAGGTGCCGGACCTCAGGACCTCGGCCCAGCCCTGGTAGATCCCCGAGACGTCGGTGGTGACGTCCGGCCCGGGCAGCACCAGCACCCGGAGGACGCACAGCAGGAGCAGCGCCCGGGTCGCGGCCCAGACCGCCCAGGCCGCCGCCGACCGGGAGATCCGGGCGGCCCGGGCGGTCCAGGTGGCCCGGGCGGTCCGGGCCGCCGCGGTGCACCGCGGCGGGTCCTCGGACGCGCCCGCGCTGGTGTCGGTGCTGGTCATCGTCACCCCGTCGGTCGTCGTGCCTGCATGATGCCGGGCGGGCCAGGGCACGACCGGGCAGGCCGGGCGCGGGCGTGGCGGGGCGCGCCGCCCGGTGCGGGCCACCCACCCGGTACTGTCGGCCCAGGACCGGCCGGGCCGCCCCGCGCCCCGTTCGCCGCGTGACCGCCGATCATCGAGAGACCGCCGACCGCCGAGAGACCACCGTGCACAAGACCCTCATCGTCACCAACGACTTCCCGCCCCGGCCCGGTGGAATCCAGGCGTTCCTGCACAGCATGGCGCTGCGGCTGGACCCCGACCGGGTCGTCGTCTACGCCTCCACCTGGAAGCGGAACGAGGAGGGCCGCGCGGCCACCGCCGCCTTCGACGCCGAGCAGCCGTTCCCGGTGGTCCGGGACGCCACCACGATGCTGCTGCCGACGCCTGGGGTGACCCGGCGGGCGGTCTCCCTGCTGCGTGAACACGGCTGTTCCTCGGTGTGGTTCGGGGCCGCCGCGCCGCTCGGGCTGATGGCGCCGGCACTCCGCGCGGCCGGCGCCCGCCGGATCGTGGCGACCACCCACGGCCACGAGGCCGGCTGGGCGCAGCTGCCCGCCGCCCGGCAGCTGCTGCGTCGGATCGGCGAGGGCACCGACACCCTCACCTACCTCGGCGAGTACACCCGCTCGCGGATCGCCGCCGCGCTCACCCCGGACGCCGCCGCCCGGATGGTCCAACTGCCGCCCGGCGTCGACGAGAAGACCTTCCACCCGCAGTCGGGCGGTGACGAGGTACGGGCCCGGCTAGGGCTCGCCGACCGGCCGGTGGTGGTCTGCGTCTCCCGGCTCGTCCCGCGCAAGGGGCAGGACACCCTGATCGAGGCGATGCCGGCGATCCGCTCCGCGGTGCCGGATGCGGTGCTGCTGGTCGTCGGCGGCGGCCCCTACGAGGAGCACCTGCACGCGCTGGCCCTGGAGAAGGGCGTCGCCGACGCGGTCCGCTTCACCGGTGCCGTCCCCTGGGAGGCGCTGCCCGCCCACTACGGTGCGGGCGACGTCTTCGCGATGCCCTGCCGCACCCGTCGCGGCGGGCTGGACGTGGAGGGCCTGGGCATCGTCTACCTGGAGGCGTCCGCCACCGGGCTCCCGGTGGTGGCGGGCGACTCGGGCGGCGCCCCCGACGCGGTCCTGGACGGCGAGACCGGTTGGGTGGTCCCCGGCGGTTCCCCGGCAGCCGCCGCGGACCGCATCATCACCCTCCTCAAGGACCCCGAACTGCGCCGCACCATGGGCGCGCGCGGTCGCGCCTGGGTGGAGGAGAAGTGGCGCTGGGACCTGCTGGCGGAGCGGCTGCGGGAGTTGCTGTAGCGCGCGGCGGGGTGCCTGTGGCGCCTTTCGCCGGTGGCTGAACGCGCAGTTGCCCGCGCCCTCCAAGGGCGCGGGCAACTGCGCGTTCAGCCACCGAAGTGGCCCCGGAGCGGGCATCTTCAGCCCCGGTAGAGCGCCTCGATCTCCTCGGCGAAGTCCTTCGCGACCACGTTCCGCTTCAGCTTCAGCGACGGCGTCACGTGCCCCGACTCCTCGGTGAACTGGGTCGGCAGGATGCGGAACTTGCGGACCGACTCGGCCTTGGAGACCGCCGCGTTGCCGTCGTCGACCGCGCGCTGGACGGCGGCCAACAGCTCGGGGTCCTCGGCGAGTTGGGTGGGCGTGACATCGACCGGGTGGCCGTGCTCCTCGGCCCAGCGGGGCAGGAACTCCTCGTCGAGGGTGATCAGCGCGCCGATGAACGGGCGGGCGTCGCCGACCACCATGCACTCGGCGATCAGCGAGTGGGCGCGGATCCGGTCCTCGATGACGGCGGGGGCGACGTTCTTGCCGCCCGCGGTGACGAGTATCTCCTTCTTGCGGCCGGTGATGGCGAGGTAGCCGTCCTCGTCGAGGGTGCCGAGGTCGCCGGTGTGGAACCAGCCGTCGGACAGCGCCTCCGCCGTGGCCGTCGGGTTGTTCCAGTACTCGGTGAAGAGGTGCTCGCCGTGCAGCAGCACCTCGCCGTCGTCGGCGATCCGGACCACCGAGCCGGGCAGCGGCTGCCCGACCGTGCCGATCTTCTGCCGGTCCCAGGGGTTGAACGCGGTGGCCGCACAGGACTCGGTCAGGCCGTAGCCCTCCAGGACGGTGAAGCCGATGCCGCGGTAGAAGTGGCCCAGCCGCTCGCCGAGCGGGGCGCCGCCGGAGATGGCGTGGGTGGCCCGGCCGCCGAGCACCGCCCGCAGCTTGCCGTAGACCAGGCGGTCGAAGACCTTGTACTTCAGCTTCAGTCCGAGGGACGGGCCGCCGGGGGTGTCCAGTGCCCGGCTGTAGGCGATCGCGGTCTCCGCCGCCTTGTCGAAGATCTTGCCCTTGCCGTCGGCCTGGGCCTTGGCCCGCGCGGAGTTGTAGACCTTCTCGAAGACCCGGGGGACGCCCAGGATCATCGTCGGCCGGAACGAGGCCAGGTCGTCCGTGAGGTTCTTGATGTCCGGGGCGTGGCCCAGCTTGATGGGCGCCATGACCGAGGCGACCTCCACCAGCCGGCCGAAGACGTGCGCGACGGGCAGGAAGAGCAGGACGGACGAGTCACCGGTGCGGAAGAGCGGGCGCAGCCGCTCGACGACGTTGCCGCACTCGGCGAAGAAGCTGCGGTGGCTGAGCACGCAGCCCTTGGGGCGGCCGGTGGTGCCGGAGGTGTAGACGAGGGTGGCGGGGGAGTCCGCGTCGGCCAGCGCGCTGCGCTCGTCGACCTCCGCATCGGTGATGTCGTCACCGGCCGCCCGCAGCCGGGCGATGGCGTCCCGCTCGATCTGCCAGATGTTCGCCAGGTCCGGCAGCCGGTCGCGGACCGATTCCACCGTCGCCTCGTGGGCTGGGCTCTCCACCAGGATGGCCACCGCGCCGGAGTCGCCGAGGATCCACTGGATCTGCTCGGCGGAGCTGGTCTCGTATACGGGGACGGTGATCGCGCCCGCGCTCCAGACGGCGAAGTCCAGCAGCGTCCACTCGTAACGGGTGCGCGACATCAGGCCGACCCGGTCGCCGGGCTTGATCCCGGCGGCCATCAGGCCCTTGGCGGCTGCCCGGACCTCGGTGAGGAAGGTCGCGGCGGTGACGTCCTGCCAGCTGCCGTTCACCTTCCGTCCCAGGACCGCGACATCCGGGTACTGCGCGGCATTGCGGCGGATCAGGTCCGTCAGATTGCCGTCCGCGGGGACCTCGTACAGGGCCGGAAGGCTGAACTCGCGCAAGACTGCTGCTCCTCGAAAGCGCCGGCACCACGACGCTGTGTGCGCACCGACTGCGGTCCATGATCATGCGGGGGGAGATTGGACGGCCCGGACGTTACCCATCGGTATTGCTATTGGGATAGGGGGTTACGGCCAGATGTTCGATGCGTCACATGCTGCGGACACGTCATGGGGACTGCACGCGCAGACTAAACCAGCCCTGAGGTGACCCGAAAGTAACCAAGGGTCCGCCCTCCGTCCCCGGCGCGACCCTGATCCACGGAACAGGCCCTACTAGGGTGACGCCATGCGCGTGCATGTGGTCAGTGACATCCATGGCAACAGCCGGGACCTGGCGGCGGCCGGGGACGGGGCCGACGCCCTGGTCTGCCTCGGCGACCTGGTCCTCTTCCTCGATTACGCGGACCATTCGCGCGGCATCTTCCCCGACCTCTTCGGGGTCGCCAACGCCGACGCCCTGGTCGAGCTGCGCACCGCCCGCCGCTTCGACGAGGCCCGCGAGCTGGGCCGCCGACTCTGGGCCGAGCTGGACCGCAGCGGCGCCAGCCGGGAGGCGGTCATCGAGGCCGCGGTCCGCCGCCAGTACGCCGATCTCTTCTCCGCGTTCCCCACCCCCACGTACGCGACCTACGGCAACGTCGACATACCGCGGCTGTGGCCGGAGTACGCCGGCACCGGCACCACCGTCCTGGACGGCCAGCGGGTCGAGATCGGCGGCCGGACCTTCGGCTTCGTCGGCGGCGGCCTGACCACCCCGATGAGGACGCCGTACGAGATCAGCGACGAGGAGTACGCCGCCAAGATCGAGGCGGTCGGCGAGGTGGACGTGCTGTGCACCCACATCCCGCCGGACGTCCCCGACCTCTGCTACGACACCGTCGCCCGCCGCTTCGAACGGGGCAGCGCCGCCCTGCTGCACGCCATCCGCACCACCCGGCCCCGCTACGCCCTCTTCGGACACGTCCACCAGCCGCTCGCCCGCCGGTCCCGGATCGGTGGCACGGAATGCGTCAATGTCGGGCACTTCAACGCCACGGGCAGGCCCTACGTGCTGGAGTGGTGAGGCCGGCGACCGCCGGGCGGTGAGGCCGCCGCGGCGGGCCCGCTGGTGTCGGTCCGGGTTCCCCCGCGCGGTAGCCTTCAGCAGCATAGACACCGCGTAATGGGGTCTCCCCCGCTCGAACGGAAGTGAGAGCTCGGGGAAGGGTCGGCGGACCGGTACGAATCGGCATGGAGGAGTCACGGCGATGGCCGAACACACCAGCTCGAACATCACGATCGAGGCGGCACCGGCCGAAGTGATGGGAGTGATCGCCGACTTCGACCGCTACCCGGAGTGGACCGGAGAGGTCAAGGAAGCCGAGATCCTCGACACCGACGACCGGGGCCGCGCGAAGAAGGTGCGCCTGGTGCTGGACGCCGGCGCCATCAAGGACGACCACACCCTCGCCTACACCTGGACCGGCGAGAACGAGGTCAGCTGGTCGCTGGTCAAGTCGCAGATGCTGCGCGTCCTGGACGGCTCCTACCGGCTCGCCGCGCTGGAAGGCGGCACCCGCACCGAGGTCACCTACCAGCTCACCGTCGACGTCAAGATCCCGATGCTCGGGATGATCAAGCGCAAGGCCGAGAAGGTCATCATCGACCGGGCGCTGGCCGGGCTGAAGAAGCGGGTCGAGAGCGGCCCCGCGGCGTCCGGTACCACGGCCGCCTCCGACGAGGCCGAGAAGCACTGAGCGTGCGCACCGTCCTCGTCACCGGCCCCGGCGGCGCGGGCCGCACCACGCTCGCCGCCGCGACCGCCCTGGCCGGTGCCCGGCAGGGCGCGCGGACCCTCCTGCTCACCACCCAGAGCAGCGCGCCGGAGGCGGTGCTCGGCGTCCGCCCCGGCGTCGCCGAGCCGTCCCCGATAGCCGAGGCCCCCGGCCTGTACGCCCACCGGATCGACCCCGCCGACCGGTTCCGCCAGGAGTTCCTCGCCTTCCAGGAGCGCGCCGGCGCCGCCCTCGACCTGCTCGGTGCGGCCCCCCTCGACGAGGACGAACTCACCGAACTCCCCGGCTCCGAGTCCTTCGCGCTGCTGCACGCGCTGCGCGCCGCGCACGCCTCGGACGCCTGGGAGCTGCTGGTCGTCGACATGCCGCCGGCCGCCGAAACGATCCGGCTGCTCGCCCTGCCCGCCCAGGTCCGCCGCTACCTCCGCCGCCTGCTGCCGGCCGAGCGCCAGGCGGCCCGCGCGCTGCGCCCGGTGCTCGCCCAACTCGCCGGCGTCCCCATGCCGGCCCAGAAGCTGTACGAGGCCGCCGAGCGCTGGGAGCGCGAACTCGCCGCCGTCCAGCGGGTGGTGGACGCCCCCGACACCTCCGTACGGCTGGTCACCGACGCCGGACCGATCGCCACCGCCACCCTGCGCTCCGTCCGCGCCGGCCTCGCGCTGCACGGCCGCCGCACCGACGGCGTGCTGGTCAACCGGCTGCTGCCCACCGGCTCCGCCGACCCCTTCCTGGCCGGGCTCTCCGGCAACCAGCAGACCGCCCTCAAGGCACTGCGCGCGGAGTTCCCCGACGTTCCCGTCCACGAGGTGCCGCACCTGGGCCGCGACCCCCAGGGCATCGACGAGGTGGGCGGGCTGCTCGACGGCCCCGCCGCCACCATGACCCCGCCGGAACGGGCCGCGGCCCCCGCCGACCCCTGGACCGTCGAGGACCGGCTGGCGTCCGAGGGCCTCCTCGTCTGGCGGGTGCCGCTGCCCGGCGCCCAGCGGGACGGCCTCGGCCTGGTGCGCCGCGGCGACGAGATCGTGGTGACCGTCGGCCGCTTCCGGCGGATCCGGACGCTGCCCTCGGCGCTGCGCCGCTGCACCGTCTCCGGTGCCGCGCTGCGCGACGGCTCCCTGGAGATCCGGTTCACCCCGGATCCGGGGCTGTGGCCGCGGACCGCGCCGAGCGACTGAAGTGGGCACCCCCGTTCGGGTAACGTCGTAAGACGTCACGCCGTGCAGGTGTCCGCCCGCAGTGCCACCCGGCACCGCACGGCCCCGTCCGGTCCGTACCGCCCGCAGGAGTCCACGGAGTCCGCCATGAGTGATGCCACCGAGCGCCCCGCCGATCGCCCCGTCGAGCCCGATGCCGACGCCTGGGAGGCGGCCTGTGCCGAGGACCTCGCAGCGGAGCAGGCCCGCCGCCGGGCCGAGTACGGCCCCCAGCAGGGCAGCGCCGCCGAGGAACTGCGTCGGCTGGCCGACGCGGTGACCGACAAGCTCGCGGCCATCCAGCTGCCCGGCGCGCTGGGCGGGACGGCCGCCAGCAGTGCGGTGGGCCAGCTGCTGCGGCAGGCCAAGGCCGCCGTCGAGCCGGTCATCGAGCGCAACCCCGACGTCTTCGACCACCTCGCCGCGGCCGGCTCCGAACTCCTCGCCGCCTACCGCTCGGTGGTCGAGAGCAGCGAGCGCCGCTGGACCCGCGACGCCACCGCCGACGACCACGCCGAAGGCGAGGCCGGCGACCCGCGTGACGACGGTCCCGCCGGCCCCGAGCGGATCGACCTCGACTGATCCCTCCCCTCGCCCGCCCGGCGAGGGAGCCACCCCACCTCCGCGGCCGTGAGCGGCGGGGGAGCTCTCCCTGCCTCCGGTACGGTGGGTCCCGGCGGGGTTCGAGCGAAAACTGAGGGACACATGGGACTCACCATCGGCGTCGACATCGGCGGCACGAAGATCGCGGCCGGCGTGGTCGACGAAGACGGTTCGATCCTTGAGACGTGCAAGGTTCCGACCCCGCGAGCCACCGATGCGCTGACCGAGGCCATCGCGGACGCCGTCCGTACGGTCGGTGCCGGCCATCATGTCGAGGCCGTCGGCATCGGCGCCGCCGGCTACGTGGACGAGAAGCGGGCCACGGTCCTCTTCGCCCCGAACATCGACTGGCGCCACGAGCCGCTCAAGGACAAGGTCGAGCAGCGCGTGGGCCTCCCCGTCGTCGTCGAGAACGACGCCAACGCCGCGGCCTGGGGCGAGTACCGCTTCGGTGCCGGGCAGGGCCACAGCGACGTCATCTGCATCACCCTCGGCACCGGCCTGGGCGGCGGCATCATCATCGGCAACAAGCTGCGCCGCGGCCGCTTCGGCGTCGCCGCCGAGTTCGGCCACATCCGGGTCGTCCCCGACGGTCTGCTGTGTGGCTGCGGCAGCCAGGGCTGTTGGGAGCAGTACGCCTCCGGCCGCGCTCTGCTGCGGTACGCCCGGCAGCGCGCCTTCGCCACCCCGGAGAGCGCCGCGGCGCTGCTGGCGCTCGGCGACGGTACCCCCGAGGGCATCCAGGGCAAGCACATCAGCGCGGCCGCCCGCCAGGGCGACCCGGTCGCCATCGACTCGTTCCGCGAACTGGCCCGTTGGGCCGGTGCCGGCCTCGCCGACCTGGCCTCGCTCTTCGACCCGTCCGCGTTCATCGTCGGCGGTGGGGTCTCGGACGAGGGCGAGCTGGTCCTCGACCCGATCCGCAAGTCGTTCCGACGCTGGCTGGTCGGCAGCCAGTGGCGCCCGCACGCCCAGGTGCTCGCCGCACAACTCGGTGGCGAGGCCGGACTGGTCGGCGCGGCCGACCTGGCGCGCCAGGGCTGACACGGATGGCGGCCGAGCGCTCCGGACGGCCCGCGTCCGGCACGGTGAATCCCGCCGGTACCCGTACCGGTGCGGCGCCCCTCGCCGCCGGACTCCCGGCCTCCGCCACCGAGGCGGACGGTTCCGCGGTCGTCCGGGTGCTCAGCTACAACATCCGCTCGATGCGCGACGATCAGGCGGCGCTGGCCCGGGTCATCCGGGCCTGCGCCCCCGATCTCGTCCTCGTCCAGGAGGCGCCGCGCTTCTTCCGCTGGCGCAAGGCCGCCGAGTGCCTTGCCCGGGCCAGCGGCCTGGTCTACGTCACCGGTGGTGCCACCACCGCGGGCCCGATGGTCCTCGCTCACCTCCGCGCCCACGTGGAGCGGACCGAGGACGTCCTGCTGCCGCGCACCCCCGGACTGCACCAGCGCGGTCTGGCCACCGCCGTGGTCCGCTTCGCCGGGGCCCGGCTCGGCGTGGTCAGCGCTCACCTCAGCCTCGACCCGCGGGAGCGCTACGACCAGGCCGGGCTGCTCCTGGAGCGGGTCGCCGGGCTGGGCGTGCCGCACACGGTGGTCGGCGGTGACTTCAACGACCGGCCCGACGGGCGGAGCTTCCGGCGGGTCGCGGCGGTCCTCGGGGACGGCTGGGCGGCCGAGCCGTGGGGCGGTGAGTTCACCTCCACGCCGCACGCGCCGCGGCAGCGGATCGATGCGGTGTTCGCCACCGGCGGCGTGGAGTTCCTCGGGTGCGGGGTGCCGCACGGGCTGCCGGGCGTCCGCGCGGCGGACCTGCGCGCGGCCTCGGACCATCTGCCGGTCCTGAGCGCACTACGGGTGCCGGCCGGCGGCTGACCCCCGGCCGGTCCGCGGCTCAGACCACCGCCCCGCCGCCCGGCACGTCCCCGTCGTCGTCCCGGTCGCCCGTCATGCGGGCGAAGAGGGTGCCCAGGCCGCCCAGGAAACCGCCGATGCCCAGCACCGCGATCCACCAGGTGACCGGCTGCTGGAGGACGACCGTGAGGATCAGCAGCAGCGGGCCGCCGAGGGCCGCGATCCAGGCGAACTTGGTGGTGGTGTCGGCGGCCGGCAGCGGCGGTGGCTCGGGCGGTGTGAAGTGGCCCTCGTCGGTCTCGTCGAAGTCGTCGTCGGAGGGCTCGTCCGGGGTCCAGTCGCGCGGTCCCACGCCGGGGGCGTAGACCACGAAGCTGCCGGGGCGCGACGGGGTGCCGTCGCCGGGTGCGCCGTCGGCGGGGCGGGGGGTGGGGGCGTCCGGGGCGTCGCCGTCCGCCCCCGCACTGTCCGCCGCCGCGCCGTCAGCCCTCGCGCCGTCCGGCCTCGCGCCGTCGGCCGCCGCTCCGTCCGGAGCCGGGGCCCGGTCCGGTCGCTGGTCCGTGGCCGGGAACTCCGGCCGCTCGCCGTAGCCCGCGACGATCTCGGCCCATGCGGCCTCTTCGTCGAGCGGGTCCCGGGGGTCGCGGGGGCTACGCTCCGCCACTGGCCGCCGTCCCCTCCTGGACCGCGTCCGGACGGGCCTCCGGGGCGAGCCGGGTGATGAAGGAGTAGCTGTCCTGGAAGATCTGCTCGGCGTCGTGGTCGAGCGTGGCGACGTGGTAGCTGCGCTCCAGCAGCGCGTGCCGGACGTCGGTGGACGAGACCCGGCCCAGGATCCGCTCGGAGTCGACGGGCGGGACGACGTGGTCCTGCGGACTGGTCAGCACCAGCAACGGCTGCGTGACGCGCGGGAGTTCGGCGTCGACCAGGTGGAAGAACTGCCGCAGCGAGTGCGCGGCGTGCAGCGGCACCCGGTCGTAACCGACCTCCACCGCACCGGGCTTGGCGATGTCGCTGGCGATCCCCTTGGTCGACCGGACGACGTGCCGCAGCACCGGCAGCAGCGGAGCCGCCGCGTCGTGGACCTTGTTGCCGGGGTTGACCACGGCCACCCCGCTGATCGTGTCGCCGTGCCGGGCGGCCAGCCGCAGCGCCAGTGCGCCGCCCATGGACAGCCCGCAGACGAAGACCTTGGTGCAGCGCTCGGCCAGCGCGCGCAGCTCCCGGTCGACCTCGGCGTACCAGTCCTGCCAGGTGGTGAGCTGCATGTCCTCCCAGCGGGTGCCGTGGCCGGGCAGCAGCGGCGCGGAGACGCTCAGACCCCGGTCGGCGAGGTATTCGGCCCAGGGGCGGATGGACTGCGGGGAGCCGGTGAAGCCGTGGCAGACGAGGACGCCGACGTCTCCGCCGTCACGGCGGAACGGCTCGGCTCCGGGGAGGAGCGGCACCGGGGGACTCCGATCGGTGAGGGGGCTGGAGGGTTACCTCAGGGTACGCGGAGTGACCGCGGCGGGGTAGGGCCACGGCCGTCCGGAGCGCCAGGTCGGGGGACCGGCGCGGACGGTCGCGGACCGGCGCAGACCGGCGCGGACGGTCGCGGACGGGACCCCCGCGCGGCCCTCGGCGGGCCCGCACGCGGTCTAGTGCCTCGCCTCGGCCCCGGGCGTGCCGCGCGGGGGTTAAGGTCAATGCGTCAGACACAGGAGGCAGTCGGTTGATCTACGGCGCAATGAAGTTTTCCATCGGCGGTCCGCTGAGGCTCGCGTTCCGGCCCTGGGTGGAAGGCATCGAGAACGTTCCCGCCGCGGGTCCGGCGATCCTCGCGAGCAACCACCTGTCCTTCTCGGACTCCTTCTTCCTGCCCGCGGTGCTCGACCGCAAGGTCACCTTCATCGCGAAGGCCGAGTACTTCACCTCCCCGGGCGTGAAGGGCAAGTTGACCGCGGCGTTCTTCAAGGGCGTCGGGCAGCTCCCGGTCGACCGCTCGGGCGCCCGTGGCGCCGGCGAGGCGGCGATCAAGAGCGGCATCGAGGTGCTGGAGCGCGGCGAGCTCTTCGGCATCTACCCGGAGGGCACCCGGTCCCCGGACGGGCGGCTCTACCGCGGTAAGCCGGGCGGCCTGGCGCGGGTGGCGCTGGCCAGCGGGGCGCCGGTCATCCCGGTGGCGATGATCGACACCGAGAAGGTGCAGCCGCCCGGCAAGGTCCTGCCGAAGATGGTCCGGCCCGGCATCCGGATCGGCAAGCCGCTGGACTTCAGCCGCTACCAGGGCATGGAGGGCGACCGCTACATCCTGCGCTCGATCACCGACGAGGTGATGTACGAGATCATGAAGCTCTCCGGCCAGGAGTACGTCGACATCTACGCGACCGCGGCCAAGCGGCAGATCGCCGAGGCGGCCAAGGCCGCGGAGGCGCAGAAGAAGGCAGCAGAGGCGTAAGACGGCGAAGGCCGGCCGGGCCACCGCCGAACGGGACGGACGGACGAGCCGAGACCGGGGCGGGGGCCCCGGTGAGGGGTGGGGGCCGGCATGACGGATGCCGACATAGACGACGCACGGAGCACGGGCAGCGGGGCCCAGGGCGACCGGGACGCGACGCCCGGCGGGCGCCGCACGGTGCTGCGGATGTCGGTCGAGCTGCCGCTGTGGCGGGCGCTCACCGGCTACCGGATCCTGACCCTGGTCTACGTGCTGTGCCTGTTCGCGGTCTCCTACCCGCACTACGCGCACCCGCTGGGCGCCGCCGCCTACATGGCCGTGCTCACCCTCTGGACGGCGCTGACCTGGCGCCGTACGACGTCCGCTGAGCGCTGCACCCGGCAGTTCCTGGTCGGTGACCTCAGCGTCGCGGTCGGCGGCATCCTGCTCACGTCGGTGATCGACTCCCACGCCCGCATCATGGACGGCGCCGCGACCCTGCCGTCCATCTGGACGGCGGGCGCCGTGTTGGGCTTCGCCATCAAGGGCGGCTGGCGGTGGGCCGCGGTGGCCTCCACCATCGTGGCGGTGATCAATCTCGTCGAGCGCCAGGAGCTGGCCCGGGACACTGTCCACAACGTGGTGCTGGTGTGGGTGGCAAGCGTCGCCATCGGCTACGTGGTCGAGGTGGCCCGGGCCAGTGAGCGCACCCTGGCCCGCGCCCTCCAGATCGACGCCGCCACCCGCGAACGGGAGCGGCTGGCCCGCGACATCCACGACAGCGTGCTCCAGGTGCTCGCCATGGTGCAGCGGCGCGGCACCGCGATCGGCGGCGAGGCGGCCGAGTTGGGCCGGATGGCGGGCGAGCAGGAGGTGGCGCTGCGCACCCTGGTCGCCGGGGGACTGGTGCCCCGGCAGCGGGCGGTGGCGGACGCCGCGGCCGACGGCGGCCCCGCGGACCGCCCGGCGGTTCCCGGTCCGCCGTCGGCCGCCGGCTCCTGCGATCTGATGGCGCTGCTCGCCCCGCACGCCGGGGCCGGGGCGACGCTGTCCGGGCCGTGCTCCCCGGTCGAGCTGCCGGCCGCCGCGGCGGCGGAGCTGGCCGCCGCTGTCAGTGCGGCATTGGACAATGTCCGGGTGCACGTGGGGGCCGACGCCCGCGCGTGGATCCTGGTGGAGGACGAACCGGACGCGGTGATCGTGACGGTGCGCGACGAGGGCCCCGGCATTCCCGAGGGGCGGCTCGCCGTGGCCGAGCGCGAGGGCCGCCTCGGGGTGGCGCTGTCGATCCGCGGCCGGCTGCGGGAGTTGGGCGGCAGCGCCGCGTGGATCTCGGTCCCCGGCCAGGGCACGGAAGTGGAGCTGAAGGTTCCCAAGGGCATCGCGCCCGAGGGCGGACGACGGGGGAGAGCGCGCGCGTGACGGAGGAGACGGGCCTGCGGGTCATGGTGGTCGACGACCACCCGATGTGGCGGGACGCGGTCGCCCGGGATCTGGCGGAGGCCGGGTGCGACGTGGTGGCGACGGCCGGGGACGGGCTCCAGGCGGTGCGCCGGGCCCAGGCGACGGCGCCCGACGTGCTGGTGCTGGACCTCAATCTGCCGGGGCTGCCCGGCGTCCAGGTGTGCAAGGAGCTGGTCGGCGGCAATCCGTCGCTGCGGGTGCTGATGCTCTCCGCCAGCGGTGAGCACGCCGACGTCCTGGAGGCGGTGAAGTCCGGGGCCACCGGCTATCTGCTGAAGTCCGCCAGTACCGAGGAGTTGCTCGACGCGGTCCGTCGCACCGCCGCCGGCGACCCGGTGTTCACCCCGGGCCTGGCCGGTCTGGTGCTCGGCGAGTACCGCCGGCTGGCGGCGGAACCAGCCCCGGCGACCGCCGACGAACCCGGCGCCCCCCGGTTGACGGAGCGGGAGACCGAGGT
Source organism: Streptomyces sp. RGM 3693 (assembly GCF_050471125.1). Taxonomy (NCBI): domain Bacteria; kingdom Bacillati; phylum Actinomycetota; class Actinomycetes; order Kitasatosporales; family Streptomycetaceae; genus Streptomyces; species Streptomyces sp. RGM 3693. The sequence goes on along the minus strand of NZ_JBMPPQ010000004.1, from coordinate 470,333 downwards.
GCTGCGCCTGGTCGCCAAGGGACTCTCGTACAAGCAGATCGCCGAGCGGCTGGTCATCTCGCACCGCACGGTGCAGAACCACGTCCAGAACACCCTCGGCAAGCTCCAGTTGCACAACCGCGTCGAGCTGGTGCGGTACGCGATCGAGCGCGGCCTCGACGGCGTCTGAGCCGTTCGCCCTCCCCGCCGGGACCCCTCCGTCCGCTCGTACGGGTGAAGACCTCGGGTCAACTCCCGTGCAATTGGCGGGGATCGGCGCGCACACCATCCCGGAGTGACCCAGGTCACCATTAGCGTGACCGGCGTTACGCTCACGGACGGCCGTACGCGGCCACGGACGGGATGAAGGTGAAGCGATGCGGGTCGGAGTACTGACCGGCGGCGGCGACTGCCCGGGTCTGAACGCGGTGATCAGGGGCATCGTCCGCAAGGGCACCCAGGAGCACGGATACGACTTCGTCGGTTTCCGGGACGGCTGGCGCGGACCGCTGGAGGGGCGCAGCGTACGGCTGGACATCCCCGCGGTGCGCGGCATCCTGCCCCGCGGCGGCACCATCCTCGGCTCGTCGCGGACCAACCCCTTCAAGGAGGAGGACGGGGTCCGCCGGATCAAGGAGACGCTCGCCAAGCACGAGATCGAGGCGCTGATCGCGATCGGCGGCGAGGACACCCTCGGCGTCGCCTCCCGGCTCTTCACGGAGTACGGCATCCCCTGCGTCGGCGTGCCCAAGACCATCGACAACGACCTGTCGGCCACGGACTACACCTTCGGTTTCGACACCGCGGTCGGGGTCGCCACCGAGGCCATCGACCGGTTGCACACGACCGCCGAATCCCATATGCGGGTGCTGGTCGTCGAGGTGATGGGCCGGCACGCCGGCTGGATCGCGCTCCACTCCGGCCTGGCCGGCGGCGCCAACGTCATCCTCATCCCGGAGCAGCGCTTCGACGTCGGCGAGGTCTGCCGCTGGATCGAGTCCCGCTTCAAGGCCAGCTACGCGCCGATCGTGGTGGTCGCCGAGGGCGCCATGCCCAAGGACGGCGAGATGGTGCTGAAGGACGGCAGCACCGACTCCTTCGGGCACGTCCGGCTCTCCGGCGTGGGCGAGTGGCTGGCCAAGGAGATCGAGGCGCGCACCGGCAAGGAGGCCCGGACCACCGTCCTCGGCCACACCCAGCGCGGCGGCACCCCCAGCGCCTTCGACCGCTGGCTGGCCACCCGCTTCGGACTGCACGCCATCGATGCGGTGCGGGACGCCGACTACGGCACGATGGTCGCGCTGCGCGGCACCGACATCGTCCGGGTGCCGCTCTCCGAGGCGACCGCCAAGCTGAAGACCGTCGATCCGGCGCTCTACGCCGAGGTCGGCGTCTTCTTCGGCTGAACCGGGCCGCCCGCTCTCCGGGCGGCACCGCCGTGCGATGGGTCGTATATTCGCCATGACGCGACATATCCGGCCCATCGCTGCTGTGCGGCACCGCCGCGCGAGGACCACCGGCGGGGGAGAACCGGGAGGGAACGTGGAGATCGTCGCCTTCGGCGTGCAGGCGGACGAGCGGCCGATCCTGGAGAAGGCGTTCGGCGGCCGCCACCAGGTCCGCGCTCTGGACGTCTTCCTCAACCGCGACACCGCCCCCATCGCGCACGGCTACGAGGTCGTCTCCACCAGCGTCAACGACGACCTGAGCGCCGAGGTGCTGCAGACCCTCGCCGCCGGCGGCACCAAGATGGTCGCCCAGCGCTCCACCGGCTTCAACAACATCGACCTGGAGGCCGCGGCCGATCTCGGCCTGACCATCGGCCGGGTCTCCGCGTACTCGCCGCACGCGGTCGCGGAGTTCGCCTGGCTGCTGGCGCTGGCGGTGAACCGGCGGCTGGTCCCGGCCGCCAACCGCACCCGGAACTTCGACTTCCGGCTGGACGGCCTGATGGGCCGGGACCTGCACGGCCGGACGGCCGGGGTGCTCGGCACCGGCAAGATCGGCACCGCCTTCACCCGGATCGCCCACGGCTTCGGGATGGAACTGCTCGGCTGGGACCTCGCCGAGAACCCGGAGTGCGTGGCGCTGGGCATGCGCTACGTCCCCCGGGAGCGGCTGTTCGCCGAGGCGGACCTGGTCACCCTGCACGTCCCGCTGACCGACGACACCCGGCACCTGGTCGACGCCGCCGCGCTGGCCGCCATGAAGGACGACGCGATCCTGGTGAACTCCAGCCGCGGCGGGCTGATCGACACCGCGGCCCTGGTCGAGACGCTCAAGGCCGGCCGGCTCACCGGCGTCGGCCTGGACGTCTACGAGGAGGAGGCCGGGCTGTTCTTCTACGACAAGTCCCTGGACGTCATCAGCGACGACACCCTGGCCCGGCTGATGACCTTCGCGAACGTGCTGGTCACCTCGCACCAGGCGTACTTCACCCAGGAGGCGGTCGGCCAGATCATCGAGACCACCGTGGTCAATGTGGAGGACCACCTGGCCGGCCGCACCAATGGGCACATGCTGGTCACACGAGGACAGCTGCCAGCAGCTGCGCGGTGACCGCCGCACCGTCCAGGGTCAGCACCGACTCGGGGTGGAACTGCACCCCGGCGAAGCCCGGGCCGCGCAGCGCGTGCACCTCGCCGGTGGTCTCGTTCCGGCTCAACTCGACGCGGTGCATGGCGAGTTCGGCGGCGGTCCGGTCGTCGCAACGGGCCGTGAAGGTGTTGTAGAAGCCCACCGTCTCGGTCCGGCCGAAGAAGTCGATCCGCTCCTGGGCACCCTGGAACGGCACGTCCTTGCGGACGATCTCCAACCCCAGCTCCGCGGCGAGGAGTTCGTGGCCGAGACAGACCCCCAGCAGGCCGTGGCGGTGGCCCGCCACCAGTTCGGCGGTGAGCCCGCGCAGGAAGCGCATTTTGGCGTCGGCGGGGTCGGACGGGTTGCCCGGCCCGGGGCCCAGCACCACCGGTCCCTGGTGCGCCAGGGCGCTCGCGCGAAGCCCCGGCTCGTCGTAGCGGCGGACCGTCACCGTCAGCCCCGAGGTGCGCAGCAGGTGCGCCAGCATCGCGGTGAAGGTGTCCTCGGCGTCGATGACCAGGGCGTGGCCGTGCAGTCCGGCGACCGGTGCGGTGGTCTGCATCCGCAGCCAGAACGGGGCCAGGTCGGCGCGGCGGGCGTCCAGTGCGGCCCGCACCCGCGGGTCGTCGGCCAGCCGCGGCGCCGGCCCGGTCGCGGCCCGCGCGGGCGCCGGCCGGACCCCCAGCGCGGTGAGCACCCCGGCCGCCTTGGCATGCGTCTCGGCGACCTCGCTGGCCGGGTCGGAGGCGCGCACCAGGGTGGCCCCGACCGGCACCCGCAGCCGCCCTCCCGCACTCTCGGCTTCGCCCGAGCGGGCGGCGCCCCCGCCGTCGATGTCCGCGGTGCGGATCAGGATCGGGGAGTCCAGCGTCTGCGCCCCGTTCGCGTCCCGGCCGATCAGCGCCAGCGCGCCCGCGTAGTAGCCGCGCCCGCGCCCGTCCGGGCCGACCGGCTCGTGCCGTTCGATGACCCGGCAGGCGTTCTGCACCGGCGACCCGGTGACCGTCGCCGCGAACATCGTCTCCTTGAGGACCTCCCGCACGTCCAGGGTGGAGCGGCCGCGCAGCTCGTACTCGGTGTGCGCGAGGTGCGCCATCTCCTTGAGCCGGGGCCCGACCACCACCCCGCCCTGGTCGCCGACGGTGCACATCATCTTCAGTTCCTCGTCCACCACCATCGACAGTTCCTCGACCTCCTTGCGGTCGCCGAGGAACGCCAGCAGGCTCTGCGCGCTGGGCCCCTCCGCGGGGTAGCGGTAGGTCCCGCTGATGGGGTTCATCACGACGGTTCCCGCCCGTCGCCCGCCACCGCCCCGGGACGAGAGCGCTTCGCGCTCGCTGGGTCCACCTGTCATCCGGACGTGCACCTCCGGGCTCGCGCCGACCAGCGTGCGCACCCCCGGCCGGTGCACCACGAACGTCCAGTACGCCCCGCGCTCACCGGCCAGCAGTCGCCGGAACAGCGCCAGCGCGTCGGCCGCCGAGAAGCCGGGGATCTCGCCCTCGAAGGTCCGGCGGATGACGAAGTTGGCGCCCTCGCCGGTGCCGATCTCCTCCCGGACCACCCGTTCGACGATCTCCGCGTAGGCCGCGTCGGCGACGTCGAACGCCCCGCCCTCCACCCGGACGTCGTGCGCCGGCAGCGCCGCCAGCAGCGCGTCCAGCGGCAGCTCGTGGCGTTCGGTGGGGCGCAGTACGGCCAACGGGGTGCCGTCGTCGTGCGCCCGGAAGCCGCGTTCGCGGATCTGCCGGAACGGGATCAGGGCCAGCGCGTCGGACACCGGCGCGGCCGGCACCCCCTTGCCGAGCGGGATGTCGGCCAGCCGCTCGACCTCGGTCACCGCGCCGATCAGCACCTCGACGGCGCTGCCGTCCCGGCCGGGGGCCCGGCGGCGGAGCAGGGCGAACGGCGGGCAGGCGGGGTCGAGCAGCCGCTGGACCAGTGCGGCGGCGGTGGGCCGGGTCTGGGGCTCGGGGTGCATGGCGGTTCCTTCCGGGAGTCTTCCGGTGTGGAGGGAACGGCCGCGGAAACACCGAAGGCCGCCCCTCGGGCGGCCTTCGCGGTCTGTGGATGCGTACGCGAATCAGTGGGCCGCCGGCTGGGCGGTCCACCACCAGTTCATGCTCATGATCGGTCGCGTGTGCATGTCGGGCACCCTACCGGACCCCGGCCGCGGGGGCGTCTCACAGTCCGGATGCCGGACGGACACCCCTCCGGGACCCCGTAATGTGGGGGGCGTGACCGTGAACGCTGAAACCCACGCCGGTGGCAACACCTGGCGAGACCTGCCCGCGGCGCAGCAGCCTGACTGGCCGGACCAAGAGGCTCTGCGCGATGTGATCGCGGAGCTCGAGTCCTATCCGCCGCTCGTCTTCGCGGGCGAGTGCGACCAGCTGCGCGAGCGCCTGGGCGCGGTCGCCCGAGGTGAGGCGTTCCTGCTTCAGGGCGGCGACTGCGCGGAGGCCTTCGACGCCGTCTCCGCCGAGCACATCCGCAACAAGCTCAAGACGCTCCTCCAGATGGGCGCCGTGCTGACCTACGCCGGGTCCGTCCCGGTGGTCAAGGTCGGCCGGATCGCCGGCCAGTACAGCAAGCCGCGCTCCAAGCCGACCGAGACCCGCGACGGCGTGACCCTGCCGACCTACCGCGGCGACTCCGTCAACGGCTTCGAGTTCACCTCCGAGGCCCGCATCCCGGACCCGCAGCGGCTCAAGCGGATGTACAACGCCTCCGCGGCGACGCTCAACCTGGTGCGCGCCTTCACCACCGGCGGCTACGCCGACCTGCGCCAGGTGCACGCCTGGAACCAGGACTTCGTGAAGTCCTCGCCCTCCGGCCAGCGGTACGAGGCGCTGGCGCGCGAGATCGACCGGGCGATGAACTTCATGAACGCCTGCGGGGTGGACCCGGAGGAGTTCCGGACCGTGGAGTTCTACTCCTCGCACGAGGCGCTGATCCTGGACTACGAGTCGGCGCTGACCCGCGTGGACTCCCGCACCGGGAACCTCTACGACGTCTCGGGCCACATGGTCTGGATCGGTGAGCGCACCCGCCAACTGGACGGCGCGCACATCGAGTTCGCCTCCCGGATCCGCAATCCGATCGGCGTCAAGCTCGGCCCGACGACGACCCCGGAGGACGCGCTCACCCTCATCGACCGGCTCGACCCGAACCGGGAGCCGGGCCGGCTGACCTTCATCACCCGGATGGGCGCGGACAAGATCCGCGAGAAGCTGCCCGACCTGGTGGAGAAGGTCACCGCCTCCGGTGCCCAGGTCGTGTGGATCTGCGACCCGATGCACGGCAACACCTTCGAGGCGGCCTCGGGTCACAAGACCCGTCGCTTCGACGACGTGCTGGACGAGGTCAAGGGCTTCTTCGAGGTCCACAAGAGCCTCGGGACGCACCCGGGCGGCATCCACGTCGAGCTGACCGGTGACGACGTCACCGAGTGCGTGGGCGGCGGCGACGAGATCTTCGTCGACGACCTGCACCAGCGCTACGAGACGGCCTGCGACCCGCGGCTGAACCGCAGCCAGTCGCTGGACCTGGCCTTCCTGGTGGCGGAGATGTACCGCGACCAGTAACAACAGTGCGAGACGAGTGGGGCGCGGATCCTGTGATCCGCGCCCCACTGTGTTGTCGTGCGTTGTTCCCCGCCGGCAGTCGCGGGTAAGGTAAGGGTTACCTCACTGATGATCACCGGGATCGGACGAGGCGCCCTTACGGAGGTGAACCCGCGTGTACGTCTGCTCCTGCTTCGGCATCACCGAGCAGCAGGTACGCGAGCATGCGGACCGGGGTGCCTGCACGCCCCGCCAGGTCGCCTCCGCCTGTAAGGCCGGCACCGACTGTGGCGGCTGCGTCCGCCGCATCCAGGCGCTGCTGGGTCGCGGCGCCTGCCCCCGTCGCGAGCTGATCGACAGTGGTGTACCCGACGCGTTGCGGTCGGAGTCCGAGTCATGGAGCCAGGCGCCCGACGCACGGGGCGCGGCATCCGGGCCGCTGGCCGCGGAGGTGGCCGCACCGGGGCCCGCGGACCTCCGGGCGGCCGCGTAGCCCCCTGGGGCGCCCCGCCGGTGCGCACCGTACGGGGCCGTCAGCTCGGCTGCTCGATCAGCTGGGCGATGTAGAGCGCTTCCCCGAGCTTCTCGACCAGTTCCAGCTGGGTATCGAGGTAGTCGATGTGGTGCTCCTCGTCGGCGAGGATGTCCTCGAAGATGTTGGCCGAGGTGATGTCCCCCTTGGCGCGCATGACCTCGACGCCGCGCTTGAGTCGGTCGATGGCCTCCACCTCGACCTGCCGGTCGGCCTGGAACATCTCGGTGACGGTCTGGCCGATGCGGACGTGGAACAGCCGCTGGTAGTTCGGCAGCCCTTCGAGGAAGAGGATGCGGTCGGTCAGCACCTCCGCGTGCTTCATCTCGTCGAAGGACTCGGCGCGGGTGTACTTCGCGAGCTTCGGCCAGCCGAAGTTCTCCTGCATCTTGGCGTGCAGGAAGTACTGGTTGATCGCGGTCAGCTCGGCGGTCAGCTGCTCGTTGAGGAATTCGATGACCTCGGGGTCGCCCTGCATGGCTGCGGGCCCCTTTCACGCGAGTTCTGGGCAAGTGCCGCGCATCCTCGCACCGCGCCAAGCAGGCCGTCCAGTAAGTTCACACTTAGTACGAGTTGCCCGATTCCGTCCCGCCCTGGTCATCGGCACCCTTCGGGGTCTGACACCATGGGGGCATGGGTCAGCCGGAGAGTCGCGAAGAGGAGCCTGTGCTGCCTCCGGGACAGCGGCTCCAGCGGGGCTGGCCAGTGACGCACTACGGCCCGGTCCCGAAGTTCCGCCCCGAGCGCTGGGAGTTCCGGGTCTTCGGCGCCACCGCTGACGGCGCCAAGCACTGCTGGACGCACGAGGAGTTCACGGCCCTGCCGTACACCACCGTCGTCGCCGACATGCACTGCGTCACCAAGTTCAGCATGCTCGGCGCCGAATGGGGCGGTGTGCTCACCCGGACCATCCTGGAGCTGGCGCCGCCCGCGCCGGAGGCCACCCACGTGATGGTGTGGGCCGAGTACGGATTCAGCTCGAACCTCCGGCTCACCGACTTCGGCGCGGAGAACTGCCTCTTCGCCACCCACCGCTCCGGCGAACTGCTCACCGCCGAACACGGCTTCCCGGTCCGGCTCATCGTGCCGCACCTCTATGCCTGGAAGGGCCCCAAGTGGGTCCGCGGCATCGAGTACATGACCGCCGACCGCCGCGGCTTCTGGGAGGAGCGCGGCTACCACAACCTCGGCGACCCCTGGCAGGAGCAGCGCTACTCCTACCAGGAGGAGCCGGGCGAGGGCCCGGAACTCTAGGACAGGCCCGGGGCCGTCCGCCGGTCCGGTATCGGCTCAGGACCCCCGCAGCTCCTTCAGCCGCGCCACGTCCGCGGCATGGCCCTCTTCGCCGCCCGGGGTCTCGATCACCAGCGGGACGCCGCTGGTCGCGGGGTGGGCGAACAGCTCGGCGAACGGTTCCGCGCCGATGTGGCCGGCGCCGATGTTCGCGTGCCGGTCCTTGTGCGCGCCGACCACGTCCTTGGAGTCATTGGCGTGGATCAGCTTCAGCCGGCCCTCGCCGGTGACCTCCACCAGCTCGTCCAGCAGCGCCTTCGTGCCGCCCGGCGCCGCCATGTCGTGCCCAGCCGCGAACGCGTGGCAGGTGTCCAGGCACACCCCGAGCTTCGGATGGTGGTCCAGCGCGTCGAAGTACGGCCCCAGATCCTCCGCCAGCGAGCACAGTGAGGCGCCCTGGCCGGCCGTGGGCTCCAGCAGCAGCCAGGGGTCGTCGTCCCGCGTCAGCTCGTCCAGCAGCGGCCGCATCTCCGCCCTGACCTGTGCCAGTGCTGCCTCCCGCGGACGCCCGCCGGTCGCCGAGCCCGTGTGCACGACCACCCCGAGCGCGCCGATGTCCCGGCCGCGACGCAGCGAATGGCGCAGCGACACCACGGACTTCTCGACCGTCGCCGCGGTGTGCGACCCGAAGTTGATCAGGTACGGCGCGTGCACGTAGGCGGGGATGCCCTCCTCGGCGCACGCCGCGCGAAACGCCGCGTCCTGCTCGGGATTGCCGGGAAGGGTCGCCCAGCCGCGCGGATTGGCGACGAAGACCTGGACGGCCTCGCAGCCGATCTGCCGGGCGTACGGCAGGCCGACCTTGGCCAGGCCGCCGGCCACCGGCACATGGCCGCCGACCGGATTGCGTGCGCGGGCGCGCTGCGCGGCGCCCTCGGGGGACAGGGGAGTACTCACCCTCCCAGGGTGCCAGGTGCCCCGCGGCCGCCGGCGGGGCACCTGGGCGGAGCTACAGCGCGCCCTTCAGCCGGATGGTGATCTTGCTGCCCTTGGGCGCCTGTTCACCGGCCGCGACCGACTGGGACGCGACGCTGTCCTGCGGGAACAGGAACGGCTTGTCCACCGTGACCTTGAAGCCGAGGTCGGTCAGCGCCTTGGTGGCGTCCGTGGTGTTCTTGCCGCCGACGTCCGGGACGGTGACCATCTCCGGGCCCTTGGAGAGCGTCAGGGTGACCGTGTCGCCCTTGCCCAGCGTGGTACCCGCGCCGGGCGACTGGCGGGCCACCGCGTCCTTGTCCTGCGGTGCGAAGACCGGCTGGTCGGCGAACTGGACCCGGAAGCCGGCCTGCCGCAGGGCCGCCGCGGCGTCCTCGCGCGCCGAACCGACCACGTTCGGTACGTCCGCCGGCGCGCCCCGGCTGACGGTGAGCGCCACCGCGGTGTCCGGCCGCCGGGTGCTGCCCGCCGCCGGGTCCGTACGGATCACCGACCCCTTGGCGACCTCGTCGCTGAACGCCCGGGTCTCGGTGCCCGGCACCAGGCCCAGGTCGCGCAGCTTGCGCCGGGCGTCCGCGAGCGGAGTGCCGGCCAGGTCGGGGATGGTGACCCTCTCCGGGCCGCGCGAGACGACCAGGGTGACCGTGCCGTTGCCGCGGATCCGCAGGCCGGTTTCCGGATCCGTCGCCATCACGTGGCCGCGTTGGACGTTGGCGCTGAAGCCGCGCTCCACCTTGATCCGCAGCCCCGCGTCGTGCAGCGTCTGCTGCGCCTCGGCCTGCGTCATGTCCAGCACCGCCGGGACGCGGGTGAACTGGCCGACGTTGATGTACCAGACGCCGGTGCCGAGGCCCAGGACCAGGAGCACGGCCGCCACGATCGTGGCGGTCCGCCGTCGCCGGACCCATCCGTCGGCCGGTGCCGCGGGCGGTGTGGGCGGCGGCCGCAGCCGGGTGGTCCGGCCGTCCGCCGCTGCGGCGTCCGCCGGCGGCATCTCCAGTCGGCTGGTGTGGTTCAGCTCCGCCTGGCCCTCGACGGGCAGCGCGAGCTGTACGCCCGCCGGGCGCGGTATCACGTCGGTCCGCTCGTCGTCCGCGGTCGGCTCCTTGGCCTGCGGCGGGACGAGGTCGAGTTGTGCGTCGGTCAGCTGAGCGCGGGCCGAGCGGGCCCGGGCGAGCAGCGCCACCGCGTCCTGCGGGCGCTGCTCGGGGGCGCGGGCGGTGGCCGCCGCGACCAGCTCGTCCAGCTCGGGTGCCAGGCCCGGTACCAGCTCGGAGGGCGGGGTGACGTCGTCGTGCAGATGGCTGTAGAGGATCTGCGCCGCGGAGCCGCCGGTGTGCGGCTTGCCGCCGGTGAGCATCTCGTAGAGCACCACGCCGCAGGCGTAGACGTCGACCCGGGCGTCCGCGGTGCCGTGCTCCATCTGCTCGGGGGCGAGGTACGAGACGGTGCCCAGGACCGAGCCGGTGGAGGCGGTGGTGTGCGTGTCCACCGCGCGCACCAGGCCGAAGTCGGCGACCTTGACCCGGCCGTCGTCGCCGATCAGGACGTTCTCCGGCTTCATGTCGCGGTGCACCAGGCCGGCGCGGTGCGCGGCCCCCAGCGCGGCCAGGATCGGCTCCAGGATGTCCAGCGCGGCCCGCGGCTGGAGGGCGCCGCGCTCGCGCAGCACATCGCGCAGGGTGCAGCCGGCGACGTACTCCATCGCCAGATAGACGTAGGTGCCGTCGGTGCCCTGGTCGAAGACGCCGACCACGTTCGGGTGCGAGAGCCGGGCGACGGACTTGGCCTCGCGGATGAAGCGGTCGACGAACGCCCCGTCCACGGCCAGGCTCGGGTGCATCACCTTCAGGGCGAGCACGCGGTCCAGCCGGGTGTCCACGGCCTGGTAGACGGTGGCCATGCCCCCGGCGGCGATGCGCCCCTCGACGCGATAGCGACCGTCGAGCAGCTGGCCCACGAGAGGGTCCTGCAACGTCGTATCCACGGCAGACGAGTCTACGAGCCCGCACGGACACCCCGGACGCCCCGGCCGCACCTGCCGGGGAACGCAGCGGAACCGTGACAACGGGGCGGACGGCGGTCCGGGGCCCGGCGCGGAATAATCCGGCCCGGGCCGTGGTCGCACGAAGGGGTGGCGCCCGCGGCCGCGACGCCACACCGCACCCGAGGGGGGACCCGATGACGACGCTCCAGATCGGCGCGCTGGCCCGGCGGACCGGCACCACTGAGCGGCTGCTGCGCTACTACGAGGAGCAGGGGCTGCTCAGCCCCCGGCGGACGTCCGCCGGCTACCGCGTCTACCAGGAGGCCGACGTCGCCCAGGTCCGCCGGATCCGCACCCTGCTGACCTCCGGGCTGAACACCGCCACCATCGCGCAGGTGCTGCCCTGTCTGCGCGACGACGACGGTCGGCTGGTGCCCACGTGCCCGCAGCTGGTCGGCGAGCTTCACCAGGAGCGCGCCCGGCTCACCGGTTCCATCGAGGCCCTGATGGCCTCCCGGGACCTGCTGGACGAGGTGATCACCGCCGCGCCGTCAGAGTTCACCGCCCCGCCCGAACTCGCGGACGGGGTCGGGGCGGCGGCGGACCGGGTGGGCGCGGCCGCCGGGCCGGCCTGAGCCCGCCGCCCGCCCCCACTTCCGCCGATCGTGAACGACTGGACCGGCCCTAGAAGGCCGGCCGTTCCGGGTCCAGCTCCGCGACGCCGTCGGTGGGCGAGGACGCCAGGGCGAAGTGGCGGCGGGGGATCCGGCCCGCGCGGTGGGCCAGCCGGCCCGCCTCCACCGCGTGCCGCATCGCCGCCGCCATCAGCTCCGGCTCCTGCGCCCGGGTCACCGCCGACGCCAGCATCACCGCCGCGCAGCCCAGCTCCATGGCGAGCGCGGCGTCCGAGGCGGTGCCCGCGCCCGCGTCCAGGATGACCGGGACGCCCGCGCGCTCGGTGATCAGCTGGAAGTTGTGCGGATTGCGGATCCCGAGGCCGGAGCCGATCGGCGAGCCGAGCGGCATGATCGCCGCGCAGCCCACGTCCTCCAGCTTCCGGGCGAGGACGGGGTCGTCGTTGGTGTACGGGAGGACGGTGAAGCCGTCGTCCACGAGGGTCTCGGCGGCGTCCAACAGCTCCACCGGGTCGGGCAGCAGGGTCCGTTCGTCGGCGACGACCTCCAACTTGATCCAGTCCGTGCCGAGCGCCTCCCGGGCGAGTCGGGCGGTGAGCACCGCCTCGCCCGCGGTGAAGCAGCCGGCGGTGTTCGGCAGCACCCGGATCCCGTTCCGTTGCAGCACGGACAGCACCGAGCCCTGCACGGTCGGGTCCAGCCGCCGCATGGCGACGGTCGTCAGCTGGGTACCGGAGGCCAGCAGCGCGCGCTCCAGGACGCCGAGGCTGGGCGCGCCGCCGGTGCCCATGATGAGCCGGGACCGGAACGCGGTGCCGGCGATGGTGAGCGGGTCGGCGTCGGCGGTGGGTGCCGCGGGGGAGGTCCCCCGCTCCACCGCGGTGTCGGGCACGGCCATGATTCAGCCTCCCTGTACGGCGGTGAGCACTTCGACGCGATCGCCGTCGCCGAGCGCGGTGGTGGACCACTGGGTGCGCGGCACCACGGTCTCGTTGACGGCGGCGGCCACCCCGGCCGACGCCCGGGACAGCGTGGCGACCAGCCGGTCGAGGGTCAGCCCGCCCGGGATCCGGCGGGCCGCCCCGTTGACGGAGACGGACACCGTGGGGCCGTCGGGGGCGTCAAGGGCATCGGGAGTAACGGGGCTGCTGGGGGTGCCGGGGATACCAGGGGCACTCATACGGGCTGCTCCTCAAGGGCGCGGAGGCGCGCTGCCCCCTGGGTGAGGGGGGAGAAACGCGCGGGGGAGAAGGGGCGGGCCTCTTCCGGGACGGTTCCGGTGGCCAGCACCTCGGCCATCACGTCACCGGTGACCGGCGTCAACAGGACACCGTTGCGGAAGTGGCCGGTGGCCAGGTGGAGCCCGGGCAGCTCGGTGGGCCCGAGCAGCGGCGCGTTGTCGGGGGAGCCGGGACGCAGCCCGGCACGGCTCTCGGTCAGCGGTAGCTCGGTGATGCCCGGGACCAGCTCGTGGGCGTCCCGCAGCAGCTCGTAGACGCCGCCCGCGGTGACCGTGGTGTCCCAGCCCAGCTCGTCGCTGGTGGCGCCGAGGACCAGTTCGCCGCTCTCCCGGGGCACCAGGTAGACGGGATTGCCCCGGACCACGGCCCGCACGGTGCGGGAGAGGAACGCCTGGCCGCCCGGGGGCGGGTTCGGCAGCCGCAGTCGCAGCACCTGTCCCTTGACCGGGCGTACCGGCGGCCGCACCGACTCCGGGACGCCGGCCAGTCGGCCGCTGTGGCTGCCCGCGGCCAGTACGACCTGGCCGGCCGCCAGCCGCGTCCCGTCCGCGAGTTCGGCGCCCGCGGCGCGCCCGCCGGCGGTCGTCAGGCGCTCCGCCGACGCCCGGTGGAAGACCACCCCGGCCCGCTCGCAGGCGGCCAGCAGGGCGCTCGTCAGCCGCCGCGGATCGACCTGGTGGTCGCCGTCCACCCGGAGGCCGCCGCGCACCCCGGGGGCGAGCATCGGCTCCAGTCGGCGGCACTCGCGCCCGGTCAGCCACTGCGAGTCCAGGCCCGAGCGGACCTGGAGGGCGTGCAGCTCCCGTAGGTGGGCACGGTCGTCGGCGTCCAGCGCGACGGCCAGGGTGCCGCACCGCCGGTAGCCGATCCGCTGCCCGCTCGCCTCCTCCAGCTCCTCCGTGAAGCGCGGATACCGGCGCGCCGAGGCCAGGTTGAGCCCCAGCAGGGTCTCCTCGCCGTAGTGCAGTTCGGTGACGGCGGCCAGCATGCCGGCCGCGACGGACCCCGCGCCGCCGCCGGGCGCGGGGTCCGCGACCGCGACCCGCAGCCCGCGGCCGGCCGCCCGCCAGGCGGTGACCAGCCCGATGATGCCGCCGCCGATGACCAGCACATCGGGGTGCCGGCCGTCCGGCCGCGGCGGGTCCGATGGTGTGGCAGATGGATGCATGGGCGTCCAGCCCCTCCCTTCGCCGGCATGACCCGGATCAGGTTCGTACGGTCGGAGGCCGGCCAGCCTCCCTCTCAGCCCGGTCCGTCCGGGCTCCCGCGAGTGCGTGCAGCCGCCACCCTAATACGGGCCGCGACGCGCCGTAAGGGAGCGCCCGGGGTCCGGGCCCCGCCGCCACGGTGCATGACGCTGTGTCAGAGATCTCCTTGCGCGCTGCTGCGGGCCGCGTCGTCCGCCGTCCTAAAGTGAGCGGGTGAGCGAGCAGAGCAAGTCTCCCCAGGCCCCTGACCGCACGCCGCGCGTGGTGATCGCCGGCGCGGGGATGGCGGGTGTGCAGACCGCCGTGGCCCTGCGCGAACAAGGCTGGCGCGGCGCGATCACGCTCCTCGGCGACGAGCCCCACCAGCCCTACGACCGCCCCCCGCTGTCCAAGGCGGTGCTGCTCGGCAAGGCCGACGGCTCCGCGTTCGACATCGACTTCGCCGGCCTCGGCATCGACCTCCACCTCGGCAGCCCGGTCACCGCACTGCGCCCGGACGCGCACGTCGTCGAGACCGACCAGGGCCCGATCCCCTACGACTACGCCGTCGTCGCCACCGGCGCCGAACCGATCCGGCTCCCCGGCAGCGAGGGGCTGGCCGACGTCCACCTGCTGCGCACCCTGGACGACGCCGAGCGGCTGCGGCCGGTGCTCGCCGCCCAGCACCGGATCGTGGTGGTGGGGGCCGGCTGGATCGGCGCGGAGTTCGCCACCGCCGCCCGTGAGGCGGGCTGCGAGGTCACCGTCGTCGAGGCCGCCGCCCACCCGCTGGCCGGCGCCCTGCCCGCCGAGGTCGCGGCGTACATGACCGGCTGGTACGCGGACGCCGGAGCCGACCTGCGCACCGGCGTGCGGGTGGACTCCGTCGCCCCCGGCGCGGTGACCCTCGCCGACGGCACCACCCTGCCCGCCGACGCCGTCGTGGTCGGCGTCGGCGCCCGGCCCGCCACCGCCTGGCTGGCCGGCTCCGGCGTGGCCCTCTCGCCCGCGGACGGCTCGGTCCTGGCCGACGAGCGGCTGCGCACCTCCGTCCCCGACGTCTACGCGGTCGGCGACTGCGCCTCCTTCCCGTCGGCCCGTTACGGCACCCGGCTGCTGGTCCACCACTGGGACAACGCCCTCCAGGGGCCCCGCACGGTGGCCGAGAACATCGTCCACGGTGTGACGGAGGGCACGGTCTACGACCCGGTGCCGTACTTCTGGTCCGAGCAGTTCGGGCGGTTCGTGCAGTACGCCGGTCACCACGTGGACGCCGACGAACTGGTCTGGCGCGGCGATCCGGCCGGCGCCGCCTGGTCGGTGCTCTGGCTCCGCGGTGACGGCGCCGGCGACGGCGGGGCGGGACGGCTGGTCGCGCTGCTGGCCGTGGGGCGTCCGCGGGACCTGGCCCAGGGGCGCCGGCTCATCGAGCGGGGCGCGCTGCTCGACCGGGAACGGGCGGCGGACGCGACCGTTCCGCTCAAGTCGGCGGTCCGGTAGCGCAGTCCGCGGCCGCACGGCTCACCCGGCGGTGTGCACGCGCCGCCCGACGGCGATGCCCGGGTACCGGCTGTCAGTGGGAGGTGGCAGGCTTGTCCTGTGACCGAGATTGACGCAAACATCGATGGACTCGTCCCCGCCTGGCTCACCCTCCCCGACATCGCCGAAGAACTCGACATCGAGGTGACCCGCGTGCGGCAGCTGGTGAAGGAGGGTCAGCTGATCGCGGTGCGCCGCGGCGAGAACCGCGTGCTCCAGGTGCCCGCCGATTTCATCAAGGACGGCAAGGTCGTCAAGGGACTCGTCGGCACGCTGACGCTCCTGCGGGACGACGGCTTCGCCGACGAGGAGATGCTGGAGTGGCTTTTCACCGCTGACGACACCCTGCCCGGCACCCCGGCGCAGGCGCTGCGCGAGAATCGCGGCACGGAGGTCAAGCGCCGGGCCCAGGCGCTGGCCGTCTGACGCACCCGCGTCCCGCAGCAACCGCACCACGCATCCGCAACCGCATCCACGCGGCGTACGGACCGGCCCCGTCCGGTCCGTACGCCGCCGACGAGGGGGAAGCCGCCCGATGACCACCGTTCGACAGGCCCTGTCCGACGCCCGGCTCTACCTGTGCACCGACGCGCGCACCCGCCAGGGCGACCTCCCGCAGTTCCTGGACGCGGTGCTGGCCTCGGGCGTGGACATCGTCCAGCTGCGCGACAAGGGCTTGGAAGCCGGCGAGGAGCTGCGCCACCTGGAGGTCTTCGCGGACGCCTGCCGGCGGCACGGCAAGCTGCTCGCGGTCAACGACCGCGCGGACGTCGCCCATGCCGCGGGCGCCGAGGTGCTCCACCTCGGCCAGGGGGACCTGCCGGTCCCGGCCGCCCGCGCCCTCCTCGGCCCGGAGACGCTGATAGGCCGTTCCACCCACGCCGAGGCCGAGGTGGACGCCGTGCTCACCGAGCCCGGGGTGGACTACTTCTGCACCGGCCCCTGCTGGCCGACGCCGACCAAGCCCGGCCGGCACGCGCCCGGCCTGGACCTCGTCCGGTACGCCGCCGCGCGGAGCCCCGAGCGCCCCTGGTTCGCGATCGGCGGGATCGACGCCGGCAACCTCGACGAGGTGCTGGCGGCCGGCGCCCGCCGGGTGGTGGTGGTCCGCGCGCTCACCGAGGCCGACGATCCGGGTGCGGCGGCCGCGGAGCTGGCCAAACGGATCCGGACCTGGTCCGCCTGACGGGGGCGACCGGCGCCCGCCGGGAGACCGCCGGATGGCTGCGCGGCGGCTGCGAGACGGCTGCGAGATGTCCACGTAGTGGACAGGAGCGGCACCAACCAGGCAATACGTCGATGCCGGTTGGTGTCCGTCCGGGGTGTGGTTAACCTGCCCGTATGGCCCTAGGTACAGCTTCCACCAGGACTGATCGCGCACGAACCGTGCGCGACCTGCTTGCTTCCGGCAAGCGATCCTATTCATTCGAGTTCGCCGCCCCGAAGACCGAGAAGGGCGAGCGGACGTTGTGGAACGCCATTCGCCGCATCGAAGCCGTCGCCCCGACCTTCGTGTCGGTGACCTACGGTGCCGGCGGTACCTCCCGCGACGGCACGGTCCGAGCCACCGAGCGCATCGCCACCGACACCACCCTCACCCCGGTCGCCCACCTGACCGCGGTCAACCACTCCACCGCCGAGCTCCGCAACATCATCGGCCAGTACGCCGGCGCCGGGATCCGCAACATGCTCGCGCTGCGCGGCGACCCGCCGGGCGACCCCATGGGCGAGTGGGTCCGGCACCCCGACGGCATCGGTTACGCCGCCGACCTGGTCCAGCTGATCAAGGAGTCCGGCGACTTCTGCGTCGGCGTGGCCGCCTTCCCCGAGATGCATCCGCGCTCGACGGACTGGGACACCGACATCCAGCACTTTGTCGACAAGTGCCGCGCGGGCGCCGACTTCGCGATCACGCAGATGTTCTTCTACCCGGAGGACTACTTCCGGCTGCGGGACCGGGTCCACGCCGCGGGTTGCTCGACGCCGATCATTCCGGAGATCATGCCGGTGACCAACGTGCGCCAGATCGAGCGGTTTGCGCAGCTCAGCAATGCTGCGTTCCCGCCTGAGCTCGCGGAGCGCATCCTCGCGGTCAAGGACGACCCAGCGGCGGTACGCTCCATTGGCATCGAGTACGCGACGGACCTGTGTGCGCGCTTGATGGCCGAGGACGTGCCCGGGTTGCACTTCATCACCCTGAACCACTCCACGGCGACCTTGGAAATCTACGAGAATCTGGGGCTGCACCAGCGGCCCTGACCACGGTGGCCGGCATCCGGCGAAAGAGGGGCGCATATGGGCTGGACGATCCTCTACATCGCGTTTGCCCTGGTCGCTCTGTGGCTGCTCGGCGAGGTCCTGTTCCAGCACAAGGCGCCGCTGCGCTGGCGGTTGCTGGCACTGTGCGGCTTCCTCGGCGTGGTGGCCGGCGTGCTCATCCCGTCGGTCATCGTGATCGCGCTGGGTGCCATCGCCTTCGCGGCCGGGCAGACGTTTGTCACGCTCTCCGTCCGCCGCGGCTTCGCGGAGGGCTGGACGATCGGCGGGCGGCCCAAGCCGAACCGCCGGCGCCGCGCCCGCTCGTCCCGCGCCCCCGCCGCCGGGCCGAACCTCCAGGTCTCCGGGCTGGCGGAGGAGACGGCTCCGGCCACCGCCGACGCCGTTTCGGAGACCGCGCCGGGCGGCCACGGCGGGGACGGTGCCGGGAGCCCGGACCCGTACCAGGTGCTGCCGGACGCGGCCGGCCCCGGTGAACCGCCCGCCGCC
This sequence comes from Streptomyces sp. RGM 3693, assembly GCF_050471125.1. Classification (NCBI taxonomy): domain Bacteria; kingdom Bacillati; phylum Actinomycetota; class Actinomycetes; order Kitasatosporales; family Streptomycetaceae; genus Streptomyces; species Streptomyces sp. RGM 3693. The sequence goes on along the minus strand of NZ_JBMPPQ010000004.1, from coordinate 452,092 downwards.
CCGGAATTCTTCGGGTACGCCCACCCGGACGCCCCCACCGTCTACGCGCCCCAGCCGCTGCCGGACGAGACCGGGGCCTACGGTGTCTACAGCCCCGACGCCCGCCCCGACCCGTTGACTGCCCCCGGCGCGTACGACCTCTTCGGGAACGCCGCCGCGGAAGGCGACGGCAACGGCCATGGCTACGGCGGGGGTTACGCCCCGACCGCCGGCCAGGACGGCTACGCCCCGACCGCCGGTCAGGACGGCTACGCCCCAACCACCGGTCAGGACGGCTACGCCGACCCCTACCCCGCCTATGCCGACGGCGCCTACCACGGCGAGCAGGTGCCCTATTCCGATCCGTACATCGGCACCCAGCAGTACGCCGCGCACTACGAGCCCTACGAGGAGCCCGACCCGTTCGGCCGGGCGCCGTACCAGGCCGAGCAGTACTACGACGGCCTCGGCGGGCAGCCGGCGCAGCACTACGGGCAGGAGTACTACCCCGAGACCCCGCCCGACGGGGTCTGGGTGCCACAGCAGCGCGAGACTGGGCACCCGGCGGAGCAGCCGACCTACCCGCCGCAGCAGCAGCCGACCTACCCGCCCCCGCAGCAGTCGGGGTACGACGAGCAGCGGTACCACTACTGAGCGGCGGGCTACCGGAGGGTGAGGTGACTCGGCGGTGGGGCTGCTGAACTGCCGCCGTCCCGGCCTGAGTTGAGACCGGTCCCGGTCCCCGTGCCGCGGGGCCGGCCGGCCTCAGCCGGCCCTCACTCCGGTCTCACTCCGAGCCGTGCCAGTCGTCGCCGTTCACGATCAGGCCGGCGACGATCGCCCCGGACATGCCGGCGTGCGCCAGCCCGCCGCCGGGGTGGGACCAGCCGCCGACGGTGTAGAGCCCTGGTATCCGGGTGCGGTTGCCGGGCCGCAGGAATCGTCCGTCCTGGCCCGCCAGCGCCGGACCCGGCACCGGCCCGCCGTCGGTCGGTGGCACGACCTCCCGCCACAGCACCCGCCCCCGCAGGCCCGGCACCGCCGCCTCGGCGCTTTCGACCAGCCGGTCCGCGTCCTGCTCCAGGGCCTCGGGGTCCAGCCAGTCGACCGGACCGTGCGGGGCGACGGTGGCGGTGAGGGTCACCGCCTCGTGGCTGTCGTCGGGCCGCGTCGCGGGGTCGTCGGGGCGCAGCACCGTCACCGTCGGCCGGGCACACGGGGCCCGCAGGTCGTGCCCGTCGCCGAAGACGCCGGCCAGCTCCGCGGTGCGGTCCGCGGCATGCACCACCGTGCGGTGCACCGCGTCCGCCGGGCGGGCGCCGCGCAACGCCAGACAGACCGTCAGCCGTGCCGGGGCCCGGTCGCCCGGCCCCGGGGCGGGGCGGACGTCACCGTCGTTCCAGGGCTCGCGGCCCGCGCAGAGCTCCGGCAACCGGACCGGGTCGAGGCCCGCGACCACGAACTCGGCGTCGGCGACCCGCCCGTCGGCCAACTCCACGCCCGCGGCCCGGCCGTCCTTCTCCAGGATCCCGGTCACCTCGGCCCCGAAGGTGAACTCCACCCTGCGGGCCCGGCAGCGCTCGTACAGCGCGTCGGCCAGTGCCCGCATCCCGCCGCCCACGTACCAGCTGCCGAAGGTCTGCTCCATGTAGGGCAGCACGGCCGCGCTGGCCGGGGCGGTGCGCGGGTCGAAGCCGTACGCCAGGGCGTGGCTCTCCAACAGGGCGATCAGCCGGGGGTCGGCCAGTTCGCGTCGGGCGACCTCGGCGAGGGTGGCGGTGGTCGGACCCTTGCCCCTGCCCAGCCCGAACAGGCCGCGCCGGCGCACCGCCGGATACGGGTCGCGCCCCAGCACCCGCCAGTCCGCCCACAGCGGCTCCTCCAGGAGCGGCCGGCGGGTGGCGTCCCACGCCTCGCGGGCGCGGCCCAGCAGGGCGCTCCAGCGCTCGCCGCTGCCGGTGCCCAGCGCCTCGTCCAGGGCGGTCAGGACACCGGCCCGCGAGGCGTTCGGCAGCGTCGCGGTGGTGCCGTCGGCGAAGACGTGTCGGCTCGCGGGGTCGACCTGGGTCAGCTCGACGCAGCGCTCCAGCGGCTCGCGGCCGGTCTTGATGAACAGGTCGCGGTAGACCGCCGGCAGATGCAGCAGCCCGGGGCCCGTGTCGAAGGCGAAGCCGTCCCGCTCGAAGTGGCCCAGCGCGCCGCCGTACGTCGCACCGCGCTCGAAGACCGCCACCCGGTGGCCCGCGACGGCCAGCCTGGCGGCGGCCGCCATGGCGCCCATCCCGGCGCCGATCACCGCAATCCCTGCCATGCCTGCGACTGTATCCGGCGGCACTGACAACGCCGCCGACGGCCGGTCTCCGGCCCGACCACCGGCGGGCTCAGCCGGTGGGTGGCGCGCTGCCCGCGGCCGCCGCGAGCCGCTTCTCCGCGCGCCGTTCCCGCCGGCGCAGCAGGTACCGGCGGATCCGCGACCACAGGAAGATCACCACCGCGATACCGGCGGCCAGCAGCACCGCCGCGATGCCCGCCGCGATCCACGGGTGGAACAGCGCGAACGCGACGATCCCGGCGACGCCCAGGTCCTCCGCCAGGCTCAGCACGATGTTGCTGGCCGGCTCCGGCGAGGTGTTGACCGCGATCCGGGTGCCCGCCTTGACCAGATGGCTCAGCAGCGCCGTGGAGCCGCCCACGGCACCGGCCGCCAGCTGGGGCAGCGACCCGTCGTGCCCGGCCAGCAGCGCCGCCACCACACCGCCGGCGATCGGCCGGATCACGGTGTGCACGGCGTCCCAGACGGAGTCCACGTACGGGATCTTGTCGGCGATCACCTCGGCCACGAAGAGCAGTGCGGCGACGATCAGCACATCGGGGCGTTCCAGCGCGGCGGGGACCTCGTCGGAGACGCCGGTCGCGCCGAGCAGGCCGAGGAGCAGGACGACGGCGTAGGCGTTGATCCCGCTCGCCCAGCCGCTGGTGAAGACCAAGGGAAGTACGGACACGTCGCAGATCGTAGGCGGTCCGCGGGGCCCACCGCCCGGCTGATGGGGCGGGGTGCTCAGCTTTGAGTATCCGTACTCAGACGCCGAGATGAGTAGGTACGCGGATGGGCCGGGATCCGCCCGGACGGAAGAGTGGGGGCCACGGACGGGAAGCAGCGCCGCACCGCCGACACGGGGCGGCGGAGCGGTGCGGCTCCCCGGACGGAACGGGGGAATGACGGGGGAGTACGGGGGAACGACGGGGGCGGCGCTGCCCTGGTCGGATCGATCGGGGGAACGATCCGTGCCAGGGCAGCGCCTTTTTCCGTAGGGGGCCGGGCCCCGGGGACGAGGGGCGGACCGCCGCTCCCTCAGGCGGGACGGCCGGTGACCCGCCCCTGGAGGAGCCGCGACAGTGCCGCGTGCACGTCGTCGATCGACCGGTCCGGCTGGTACGACTGCCAGTCCAGGGCGGCCACCAGGACCATCCCGAACAGCGCCGAGGCGGTCAGCGGGATGTCGATCTCCTCGCTCAGCTCCCCGCCGGCCACGGCCTCCCGCAGCACGTTCTCCACCACCGTGATGGCCCGCTCCCGCACCACCATGAGCGTGGACTGCCAGGCCCGGTTGGTGCGCCACAGCTCGGCGACGTAGAGCTGGGTGAGGGCCGGGTAGTGGGCGATGAAGTCCAGGCCGGCCCGGATCATCGCGTCCAGGGCGTCGACCTGGCTGCCGCCCCGGTGGGTGACTTCGTCGGCGGCCGTCTGGAGGGAGGACGCCAGCAACTCGATGCCGTGCCGCAGCAGCTCCTCGAAGAGGACGTTCTTGCTCGCGAAGTTGTAGTACACGGTGCCCTTCGCGACCCCCGCCCGTTCGGCGATCTCGTCCACCGTGGTGGAGGAGAAGCCCTGTTCGGCGATGAGCGTGACCGCGGCTTCGAAGAGCTTGCGCCGGGTCGCGTCGCGGCGTGTGTGGGAGCTGTCCATAGGGGCGATTGTGCCGGTCGAGGCTGTGTGCGCGCTCACAGGCTCAGCTCCGGGTGGAGGTCCTTCATCCGCACCACCTGCCGGCCGCGCGCCGCCAGGGAGGTCAGCGCGAGCGCCCCGAGGGTGAACGCCATCAGTACCGCACTGCCCTGCCATACGGGGGCCAGGTCGCCGCCCGTGATGAGCCGGCGCAGTCCCTCGACGATGTAACTCATCGGCAGGTAGGGGTGGATGGCATCGAAGAAGCCCGGGCTGGTCTGCACCGGATAGGTGCCGCCGGCCGACGTCAGCTGAAGCATCAGCAGCGCCAGGACGAGGATCCTGCCGGCCGGTCCGAACTTCGCGTTCAGCCACTGCACGATCGCCGAGAAGCAGGCCGTGACCAGGACCAGGAAGCCGATCGTGCCGGCCGCCCGGGCCATCTGAAGGCCGAGCGCGAAGTGCAGCACGGACATCAGCGCGGCGGTCTGGAGCACCCCGATGCCGAACACCGGAAGCCATCCGGACAGCGCCACCCGCCAGGAGGACGCGCCCATCGCCAGCGCCCTCCGGTTGAGCGGTGGGATCAGCATGTACGCCACCATCGCGCCGACCCACAGGGACAGCGGGATGAAGTACGGGGCGAACCCGGTGCCGTAGTTGGGTGCCTTGTGGGCGGCGCCGGACGCCAGCTGCACCGGGTCGGACATGACCAGGGTGCGCGCGTCGCGGTCCTTCTTGCCGTAGTCGGGGATCTGCCGCGCCCCGTCGTGCAGCCCGCCGGCCAGCTGTGCCGAGCCATCGGAGAGCTTGAACATCCCGCCGTCCAGGGTCTGCGCGCCGTCCTTGAGGCGCCCGACGCCGGCGTCCAGGTCGGTCATCCCGGAGGCGGCGCGGCCGGTGCCGTCGTGCAGCTGCCGCGCCCCGTCGTTGAGGCGGTCCGCGCCGGCGGCCAACTGGGCGTTGCCGGCGGCCAGTTTGCGGGCGCCCGCGGAGACCTTGTGGGCGCCGTCGTTGAGGTCGTTGATCTTCTGGACCGCGGCGTCCATGTCGGCCCCGAGGGTCGGCCCGTGCGCGGCCAGTTCGGAGGCCAGGGAGTGCAGGGTGTCCAGGTCCCGGCCGAGCTGGTCGAGGTTCTTCTGGTCGTGGACGTAGCCGCTGACCTCTTCGGCGGTGTCCGCCGCGGTGGCCGCCTGCGCGGTGATCCGCTTCAGTTCGGCGCAGTCGGTCTCCAGGGTGATGCCGCTGCCGCAGCGCAGCCGGTAGTACGTGTCCAGGTGGTCGGCGAGGCCCCGGGAGAGCCGTGCGCCCGTGTCGGCCGCGCCGGGAAGCTTGTCCAGGTGGTCGCGCACCGCCTGGGCGCCGTCGGCGACCAGCTGCGCGGCCTCGCCGATCTCCTTGCCGTGCGCCCGGACGAACGGCCCCACCTTGTCGACGACGCCGTTGACGGTGTCGGCGAGCTGCTGGGTGCCCTGGGCCACCTGCCCGGAGCCGTCCGCCAGTTGGCGTGCCCCGTTGGCGGCGGTGCCGGCCCCCTTGGCGAGGTCGGCGCTGCCCTGGTTGAGCCGACCCGCGCCGGCGTCGAGGTCGCCCAGGCCGCCGACCAGTTGGGCGCTGCCGTTCTTGGCGGTGCCCAGGCCGTCGGCCAGTTTGCCGGCGCCGTCCTTCGCCTGCCCGATGCCGTCCTTGAGCCGGTCGGCGCCGTCGGCGGCTTCCTCGGTCTTGCCGTGCAGCGTCGAGAACGAGACGAAGATCTTGTCGAGGAAGGTCCGCGACGCCTTGGCCGTGGCCGCCGCGCGCACCTCGGAGAAGACCGTCCGGGAGATCTGCCCGACGATGTAGTTGTTGGCGTCGTTGGTGCGCACCTTCAGGGCGCCGGTCTCCGGGTGGGCCCCGGAGCTGGAGGCGATCCGTCGGCTGAAGTCCCGCGGAATGGACAGCGAGAGGTAGTACGTGCCGTCCTCGACGCCCCGTCCGGCCTCCTGGGCGTCCACCTGGTGCCAGTCGAAGGTGTGACTGTCGCGTAGCCCTGCGACGATGCCGTCGCCGGCCGCGAGGTGCTGCCCGCCGACGTCGGCGCCCTGGTCGTCGTTGACCAGCGCGACCGGGATCCGGTCCAGCCGGCCGTAGGGGTCCCAGAAGGACCACAGGTAGAGCGCGCCGTACAGGAGCGGCAGCAGCAGGAGCGCGGCCAGCGCGGCGCGCGGCAGCTTCCCCCTCCCGAACCGCTTCAGCTCAAGCGCGGCCAGCTTCGGCGAACGCATCGGCCGCCCCTTCCTCGTCGTGCCCGCCGTCCTCGGGGGCGTCGGCAGCGTCCGGCTCCGGGCGGCCGGTGCGCACCAGGACCACGCCCGTGGGGTCCGCCGGCGGCTCGCTGCACACCGCGAGCACGGTGGTGCCGGCTTCCGCCAGCGCGCGCAGCAGCGCCCAGGCCGCGGTGCGTTCTTCGTCGGACAGCTTCAGGTCGGTGTCGTCCACGGCCAGCAACTGGGGCCCGCCGATCAGCGCCAGAGCCACGGACAGCCGCAGTGCCTCCAGCCGCTCCAGGTCGCGCACGGAGGTGCGGATCCCCTTGGGCAGCGCTGCCACGTCCAGTCCGGCGGCGGTCAGCGCGTCGTCCACCAGGGCGCGGGCCTGCGCCCTGCGTTCCCGCCGGGGGCGCAGCAGTGTACGGAGCGAGGCGCCGAACCGGCCCTGCAACAGGGCGCGTTCGCGCAGGTGCTCGCCCACGGTCAGCGCCGGATCGAGCTCGGCGACGCCCGGCACGTGGGCGAGCGCGGTGCGGGACCGGACCGCGGCCATGCGCTGGGGCAGCGGCAGCCCGGCGACCTCGGCGGTGCCCGCCGCGGGCTTCATCCGGCCGGTGAGCGCCAGCAGCAGACACGTACGGCCGGACCCCGACGGGCCCTGTACGGCGATCAGCGCGCCGGGTTCCGCCGTGAGGTCGATGTCCCGGAACGCCCATCCGCGGGGGCCCTTGACCCCGAATCCCGCGGCCGTGACCGCCGCCCCGTGCGGGGTGCTGTCCACGATCCCCTCCCTTGCACTGACTGGTCAGTACAAAGTAGGGATCCGTCCCACCCTCCGCAAGAGGTTCTCCGAAATCCGCGAAAACCCGTTCCGGATCCGCCGATCCGATGTCCGTTTTCCGTTGAAACCGCAGGTCAGGGTCGATTGTCAGTGGTGTGCCGCACGATGGGTGCATACGGTCCGCATCGGCCCGCCGGTCCTCAACCAGCGGGCGACGACAGGAGGTTCGTCATGGCAGCTCGTCCCGTCGCGGGCAGCTCGGCTGCGTACGGTCCCCCGAACGATGTCCACCCCGTCCTGCGCCGGGCGGCCGCGCCACCCGCCGCCCTCGATCTGCTCACCAAGGCTCAGCACGGCCTCGATGAGGCCCAGACCCTGGAATCCGCCAACGAACGGTTCGCCACCGCCCACCTGGCCGCACTGCGCGCCGCGGCCGCGGTCCTCGCCGTGCGCGGCCGACCGGAGCCCACCGCGCGCCGCCGGAAGACTATCCGGAGCGCCTGGGAGGTGCTGCCCGAGGTCGCCCCCGAACTCACCGAGTGGAGCGCCCTGTTCGCGGCCGGCGCCGACCGCCGGGCCAGGGCCGAGGCCGGCATAGCGGGCGCGGCCAGCCCGCGCGCCGCCGACGACCTCCTGCGGGACGCCGGGATGTTCCTCCGCCTCGTCGAGCGGATGCTCCGGCTCCAGCCGGTGCTGCCCCCGCAGCGGGCCGAGGCCCCCGGCGCCAGCTGGGAGAAGGCCGGCTGACGCCCGGACCTGCTGCGCCGCGCGGGCTGGACGCGGCACCCGGCGGATTACGCAATAGGGTGGTGAGCGACTGGATGTTCATGCCCCGCCGAGGAGCCACCCACCGTGTCTGACCCGCTGCGCCCGCGCGCCTCCCTTCGTACCGCCGTGGTCTGGGACGTCCTCAAGGACGCCCTGGAGCGCCGGGTCAAGGCCGCCGGGCGTGAGGCCCTGGATGTCCTCGACACCGGTGGCGGCAGCGGCAACTTCGCCGTCCCGGTGGCCCGCCTCGGCCACCGCGTCACCGTCGTCGACCCCAGCCCCAACGCCCTCTTCGCCCTGGAGCGTCGGGCCGCCGAGGCCGGGGTCGCCGACCGGATCCACGGGGTCCAGGGCGATGCCCACGGCCTGTTCCAGGTCGTCGAGCGCGATGCCTACGACGCGGTGCTCTGCCACGGTGTGCTGGAGTACGTGGACGACCCCGCCGAGGGCCTGCGCAACGCCGTCGGCGCGCTGCGCCCCGCCGGCACCCTCAGCCTGCTCGCCGCCGGCCTGGGCGGGGCGGTCCTCGCCCGCGCCCTGGCGGGCCACTTCACCGAGGCCCGCCGGGCCCTCACCGACCCCGCGGGCCGCTGGGGCGAGGGCGACCCGGTGCCCCGCCGGTTCACCGCCGAACAGCTCACCGACCTGGTCACCGCCACCGGCCTCCAGGTCGGCGCGGTGCACGGCGTACGGGTCTTCGCCGACCTGGTCCCCGGCGTCCTGGTCGACACCGAGCCCGGAGCCATGGACGCCCTGCTGAAGCTGGAGGCCGCCGCGGCCGAGCAGCCCGCGTTCCACTCCGTCGCCACCCAACTCCACGTCCTGGCCGAGCGCGACTGACCCGGCCCGGGACCGCAGCGGCCGCACCTCCGTACCGGCGTGCCGGGGGCGGCCGCGGACGTGGCGGGACCGGTACGACGGCCGGGAGCGCCGCCGACGCGGCCCCGGCGACGCCCGCGGGCACCGCGTGCGGTCGACCACAGGCCACCCGAACAGCCGCTTCGCCCCGTATGATCGGGGTACGACGCTCCGGCATGACGGACTGGCGGGTGGGGAATGCAGCCAGCATCACCACCGCCCCGCCGCGGCGGGGCGGACGGTGAATTGGCGTAGAGGGGCGGGTTTCACGGGGGCGATTCCCTGCCTATCCTGAAAGGGTCGCACCCGGTCGCCCCCCGCGACCGACGAGTAGGAGGACTCCGTGCCGCTCTCGGAGCACGAGCAGCGCATGCTCGAGCAAATGGAGCGAGCGCTGTACGCCGAAGATCCCAAGTTCGCGACAGCGCTTGAGGGAAGCGGGCTGCGTACGTACACCCGGCGACGGGTCTACCAAGCGGTCGCGGGCTTCCTGGTGGGTATCGGCCTGCTCATGGCCGGAATGGTCGCGCAGCAGATCTGGTGGGTCAGTGTCGTCGGCTTCCTCGTCATGCTCGGCTGCGCCGTGCTGGCCGTCACCGGCTGGCGCAAGGCCCCCAAGCCCGGTGAGCGGGGTGCGGCCCCGGGCGCGCCGCAGGCGCGCCGCCAGGTCAGGCCGCGCCGTTCGATGATGAACCGCATCGAAGACCGCTGGCAGCGCCGCCGCGACGAACAGCAAGGGCACTGACCGTCGGTCCCTGCGCCCCGGATCCCGCCACGCGTTCCGGCTCGGATCCAGCCAATTTCCTGACGCCCGTCCGCGCCCTGTGACAGCCTCCGCCCCCTGGTAGCGGCTCACGGGTGGGCACCGGACCGTTGGTGTGACTTCCGTGGTGTGGCCCCCGAGGGATCGGGGGCCACACCCTTTTCTTCCCGCGTCTGCCCCTCGTCCCGCGTCCGCATGAGGGCGTCCGGCCCACGCCTGTGACGTGCCATTTCGCCGCCGGTCTCGGTGGGTGCTGCGGTTCCGCGCGCTGGGTGTGGGACCGCGCCTACGGACGGCGGGTCGTCCGTGCCCTACGGCGTACGGGACCCGGTGCCGGGCCCGGGGCGGGCCATCCGCGGCGCTGGACTACACCCGCTTGCCGCGTCGCCACCCCGCCGTCCGCAGTGCGGCCGCCGCGCGCCGGGCCGCGGTGGCCGGGCGGCTGTTCCGGCAGCGCTGCCGCAGGACCGACCAGCGGGCCGTCCAGGACCAGCGCAGGCGGGCCGCGGAGTGTGGGGCGAACCGGGCCCGTAGCCGCAGGGCGCGGGGCGCCCCGTCCCGCAGGCCAGCGTGCACCTGCCGGACGTCCGCGGCGAGGCCGGCCGCCGGAACCGGCTGCGGGGCATACAGGACCTGCTCGACCGCCGTGGCGACCCGCTGGGCGGCCGCCGCGGCGTCGGGTTGCAGTTCCCCGATGCGAATGATCCGGGCCACCGCCGTGCGCGGCGTCAGCGATTCGTCCGGGAGGATGCCGAAGTCCCAGCCGGTGTCCAACAGCTCCTGCCAGGCGGCGAGGGGGTCCGCCGCGGCGGCACCGCCCGGACCGCCCGCCAACCGTCGGGTGCGGGCCCGGGCCCGCCACCGCAGCGGGACCGCGGGCAGCGCCACGACCAATAGCGCGGCGAGGGCCAGGAGCGTGAGCGTCCCGGGCGAGAGGCCGCCGTCCGGCGGGCCGGCAGCCGACACCGTGGGCGCGGCCGCGCAGTCCGGCCCGGAGCCCGCCCGCCGCTCGCCGGGGCCACAGGAGGGGGCCGCGGACGGCCCGGTCGAGGGCACCGCGGACGGCGCCGGCGCATGGTCCGGGCCGCCCGGGCCGGTCGCCTGCGAGGTGTCCGGATAGGCGTAGTCCGGGACGCTGCCGCGGCTCGGGGTCGGCTCGAAGCGGGTCCAGCCGACGCCCTGGAAATACAGCTCGGGCCAGGCGTGCGCGTCCTTCAGGCCCACCGACGTCGTGCCGTCGGGCTGCTGGGTGCCCTGGGTGAAACCGACCGCGACCCGGGCCGGGATGCCCAGGGTGCGGGCCATCGCCGCCATGGAGAACGAGAAGTGGACGCAGAAGCCCTCCTTGTCCTCCAGGAAGCGGGCGATTGCCTCGGTGCCGCTGCCCGCTCGGACCTCGGTGTTGTAGCTGAAGCCGCCGTAGAGCGCGAACCAGTCCTGGAGCTTGACCGCCTTGTCGTACGCGGTGCGGGCGCCGCGGGTGACCTGGCGGGCGGTGGTGCCCACGATCGCGGGGAGGGAGTCCGGGACCTTGGTGTACTCGCGCCGTAGGGCGGCGGGCGGCGGCGGAGCCGCGGCCAGCTGATGGGCGGTGGGCCGCACCTGGAGGCTCTCGACTTGGTACTGGAGGCCGTGGGTGTTCTGCCCGCGGTCGCCGACCAGGGTGCGGCCCTCGGGCTCGAACCGCCAGCGGCCCGGGATGTCCACCTTGGCCACTGGATAGGGGAGCGGCAGCCAGTTCTGGGCGTACCACTGAGCGGTGGACAGGGAGGTGTTGATCCGGGTGACGGACACGTCGGAGCTGAGGCCGGGCGGCCGCGGCAGTTCGGCGGGAACGTCGGTGACCGTGCGCTCGGACGGCTTCCAGGCCGTGCCGTCGAACTGGTCCAGGGCGACGATCCGCAGATACATCCCGCGGGTGTCGGCCGCGGTCGTGCGGTAGTTGAGGACCTCGCGGTCCTCTGGTTGGTTCAGGCTGTCCTGGAGCGAGACCAGGGGGTTCACCGCGGAGATGGTGCCGCCCCCACCGCCGGGGCCGGCGCCGTCGGTGGTCGGGCCGAGCAGCCCGGCGCCCAGGGACGGCAGCACGGCGGGCACCAGCAGCGCGATGCCCAGTGCCAGTGCGCCGATCCGGCGGCCCCGGCGGATCGGCAGCCCGCCGCCCCGGGCCGCTTCCGGCCGGCCGGCGACCGGACCGCCGAACACCCGCCCCCACTGGGAGAGTCGGTCGCGGCCCTCGGCGAGCAGGAGCAGCAGATAGCCGGCGGCCGCCACAACGAACCACAGCCAGCCCGCGCTGCTTTGGGACAGCCCCGCCGCCACCGAATACAGCGCGAGCAGCGGTAGCCCGGCGGGAGCGGCGCTGCGGTAGGTGACCGCCAACGCGTCCACGACCAGGCCGATCAGCAGCACCCCGGCGACCAGTAGCAGCCGGATGCCGGGCGTGACCGGAGCCGGGATGGCGTACCGGCCGACGTCCCGGACCCCGTCCCGCACCAGGTCGACCAAGGCGGTGCCGGCGTCCGGGCCCGGCAGCAGCCCGGCTATCGCCTGGCCGCGGGCGAACACCACGGTCAGCAGCAGGACGGCCGCCAGCGTCTGCGCGCCGACGGTCAGCGGCCGGGCCAGCGGGACCCGCCGACCCAGCGCGCCCACCCCCGTCACCAGCGCCAGCAGCAGGGCCGCCTGGAAGAGCCAGGTGAACGGGTCCACCAGCGGCAGCAACGCGCCCCCGGCGCACAGCGTCGCCACCATCGCACACAGCGCCAGTCGTGCCCGCCCGCTCATGCCGCCCGCCCGCTTCGCTCGCCCCCGCAGGCGCGAGGCACGCACCACCTGGTGATCGGCTCACTGCGCTCGCTCATGCGCCCGCCTCGCTTCGTCCGGGAGCGCCGTGCAGGTCGCCCCACCCCGGTGCCGCCCCGGCCGGTGCCGCCCCCGCCCGGTCCGCGGCCCGCCACAGGTCGGCGAGCGCGGCACCCGGCGCCACCGGCAGCGCCGTCCAGCCCGCCTCCCGCAGCATCCGCAACCGTTCGCCGGCCGGCGTCCCGCCGTGCGAGAAGCGGATCCCACCGGGTCCCCCGGACCAGGCGTCGCCGTCCAGGACGAAGGCGACCGCGGTGGTGCTGCGCCGGCTGATCCGGCCGGCCAGTGCGGCCTGCTCCTCGTCCAGCTCGCCGAAGAAGGCGATCAGCAGCCCCTCCGTGCCGCCGCGCAGCACGTCGTACGCCGCGGAGAGGCCCTGTTCGGCGGAGTGCTCCACGACGGCGAGGGTGTCCAGCAGCAGGCCCCCGGCGTCGGCGGAGTCGCCGCCGCCCGCGAAGCCGCCGCCCTCCGGGCCGGGCACCGCGCTGCCGGTGTCGGTCAGCAGCCGCACCGAGAAGCCCCGCTCCAGCAGGTGCAGTGCGACCGAGGCGGCGCCGGCCACCGCCCATTCGAAGGCCGAGTCCGGCCCGGAGCCGTGGTGGGCGACGGCCCGGGTGTCGAGCAGGATCGTGCAGCGCGCCTTCTGCGGCTGCTCCTCGCGGCGGACCATCAGCTCGCCGTGGCGCGCGGTGGAGCGCCAGTGGACCCGGCGCAGGTCGTCGCCGTGGCGGTAGCCGCGCGGAATGATGTCGTCCTCACCGGCCAGGGCGAGCGAGCGGTGGCGCCCGTCGCCGTACCCGGCGGCCTCGCCGGCCAGTCGGACCGGGGGCAGCGGCTCGACCCGGGGCACCACGGTCAGGGTGTCGAACGTGCTGAAGGAACGCGTCAGCTCGCACATGCCGAACGGGTCGGACAGGCGCAGCTGGAGCGGCCCCAGCGGATAGCGGCCGCGCAGGTCGGAGCGGACGCGGTAGGACACCTCGCGGTGCCCGCCGGGCTCGATCCGGTCCAGGACGAAGCGCGGCCGGGGCCCGAGCACGTACGGGACCCGGTCCTGGAGCATCAGCACGCCGGTCGACAGCCGGGCCACGTTCTCCACCCGGAGTCCGACCCGGGCTTCGGCCGCCGCCGGCACCCGGGCCGGCGTGAGCGTGCGGCTGCCCGCGACGCGGTAGCGGGTGCGGTGCAGCACCAGGACGCACACCAGCGGCAGCGCCGCCAGCAGCAGCCCGACCCGCAGCAGATCCGCCTGCCCCAGGAGGTACGCACAGGCCGCGGCGGCCACCCCGGCCGCCAGGAACGATCGGCCGCGCGTCGTCAGCCCCCCGAAGGCGGCGCGGAGCCCGCCCGGCTCCGGCGTCCCGGTGCTCCCCCCGCCGGACATCACAACCCCCGTGTGCCGGGCGGCTGCTGGCCGCGGTCGGGCTGCCGCCGCCGCGGGGCGGACGGGTCGGGGACCGGGGTGCGCCGCACGATCTCCAGCACCACCTGCTCGGCGGTGCGGCGGTTCAACTGGGCCTGGGCGGTGGGCAGCAGACGGTGCGCGAGCACCGCCACCGCCAGCGACTGCACATCGTCCGGCAGCGCGAACTCCCGCCCGGACATGGCCGCCGCGGCCTTGGCGGCGCGCAGCAGGTGCAGGGTCGCCCGGGGCGAGGCGCCGAGCCGCAGATCGGGGTGGCTGCGGGTGGCCGCCACGAGGTCGACGGCGTACCGGCGCACGGCCTCGGCGACGTGCACGGCGCGCACCGCCTCGGTCAGCTTCACGATCTCGTGGGCGTGCGCCACCGGGCGCAGGTCGTCCAACGGGGAGGCGCCGCCGTGCATGTCGAGCATCCGCAGCTCGGCCGCCGGGCTGGGATAGCCGATCGACACCCGGGCCATGAAGCGGTCCCGCTGTGCCTCCGGGAGCGGGTAGGTGCCCTCCATCTCGACCGGGTTCTGCGTCGCGACGACCATGAAGGGGCTGGGCAGGTGGTAGGTCTGCCCGTCCATGGTGACCTGGCGCTCCTCCATGGACTCCAGGAGTGCGGACTGGGTCTTGGGGGAGGCGCGGTTGATCTCGTCGCCGATCACGATCTGGGCGAAGATCGCGCCGGGTTTGAACTCGAAGTCCTGGCGCTGCTGGTCGTAGACGCTGACGCCGGTGATGTCGGACGGCAGCAGGTCGGGGGTGAACTGGATGCGGCGCACCGAGCAGTCGATGGACCGGGCCAGCGCCTTGGCGAGCATCGTCTTGCCGACGCCGGGCACGTCCTCGATGAGCAGGTGCCCCTCGGCCAGCAGGACGGTCAGCGCGAGCCGTACGACCTCCGGCTTGCCCTCGATCACGCCCTCCACTGACCGGTGCACCCGCCCGGCGGTGGTGGTCAGATCGGCAAGGCCCGCTCGTTCGTCATACGTCGTCACTCGGCCCTCCTAGGCCCCTCCCCGGGTGGCCGACGCCCCCTCGATGGACTCGGCCCTCCCCGTGTGCGTATCCCGCCCGGTCACGGCCGGGCGGGATGTCACCCACGCATTCTTGCCGCCCGCGCGGCCTCACGTCATGGCCTGTGGATAACTCACACCGTTCGGTCCCGGCCAACCGGACAAGCCCGGCGAACCGGGCGCAAGGGAGAGGTGGCGGACAGGACCTGCCGCCGTGCACGGCGGGTCGACCAGGTGCGCCGCCGCAGGTCAGTCCCGCGGATCGATCTCGCGCAGCAGGCCCGTCGTCACGTCGAACACGAAGCCGCGGACGTCGTCGGTGTGCAGCAGGAAGGGTGAGGTGCGCACCCGCTGCATGGACTGGCGGACGTCCTCGTCGAGGTCCTTGAACGCCTCGACCGCCCACGTGGGCCGCTGGCCGACCTCGGCCGCCAGCTCGTGCCGGAAGTCCTCGGTCAGGCTGAGCAGACCGCAACCGGTGTGGTGGATTAGGACGACCGACCGGGTGCCGAGCGCGCGCTGGCTGATCGTCAGGGAGCGGATGATGTCGTCGGTCACCACGCCGCCGGCATTGCGGATGGTGTGGCAGTCGCCGAGCTCCAGGCCCAGCGCGGCATGCAGATCCAGCCGGGCGTCCATACAGGCCACGACGGCGACCTTGAGAACCGGCCGGGCGTCCATCCCGGGGTCCGCGAAGGCGGCGGCGTAGCGCTGGTTGGCCTCGACCAGACGGTCGGTGACGGTGCCGTCGGTGGTGGCAGGGGTGCTGTTGGCGGGCGGGGGCAGCGGCTGCGACGCAGGTATGGGCATGGCTTCACGGTAATCGTTGATGACCTGTTCAGCCCCTCTGTGCGGCAGGCGTAGGGGGCAACATCACACCTTGTGAGGTGATCCACCGGCTCGGACGTCACGGGGCAAACACGCAGGAATCGTCCGGTCGCACCGTGCGGGGGACGCGCGGAACCAGTTGATTGACCGAGGCGGCGGGTGGACTAAAGTGGCGCGAAGTGGGAGGCGTGACGCTCTCCTTGGATCCCGGATCCCTCGCGTGCGTGACCGTACGTACGGTTCGGCCTCCTCCCGCTCCACCGGTCTTCCGACGTCACTTCCCCGTCGCCGGAGGGCCACTTCCCCTTCAGAGCGGGCGGGGACCAAGCGGTACGTGCGGCATCCCCCAGCCAACGGCCGGGGACCCACCTGCCGCCCACCATCGGAAGGCGCATGAGTAGCAACACTCGCCACGTACCCGTCATGCTCCAGCGGTGTCTGGACATGCTCGCCCCCGCGCTCGCCGAGCCCGGCGCGGTCGTCGTCGACTGCACCCTCGGCCTCGGTGGGCACAGCGAGGCGCTGCTCGCCACGTTCCCGGAGGCCCGGCTGGTCGCCCTGGACCGTGACCCGTCAGCGCTCCGGCTCGCGGGGGAGCGGCTGGCCCCCTACGGAGAGCGCGCCACCCTGGTGCACGCGGTCTACGACGAGCTCCCCGAAGTCCTCGACCGGCTCGGCCTGCCGCACGTCCAGGCCGTCCTGTTCGACCTCGGGGTCTCCTCCATGCAGCTCGACGAGGCCGACCGCGGCTTCGCCTACGCCCAGGACGCCCCGCTCGACATGCGGATGGACCAGACGACCGGCATCAGCGCCGCCGAGGTCCTCAACACCTACCCGCCCGGGGAACTGGTGCGGATCCTGCGCGCCTACGGGGAGGAGAAGCAGGCCAAGCGGATCGTCGCGGCGGTGGTCCGGGAGCGGGAGAAGGAGCCGTTCAGCAACAGCGCCCGGCTGGTCGAGCTGATCCGCGACGCGCTGCCACAGGCCGCCAAGCGCACCGGCGGCAATCCGGCCAAGCGCACCTTCCAGGCACTGCGCATCGAGGTCAACGGCGAGCTGGCCTGCGTCGAGCGTGCCATCCCGGCCGCCGTGAAGGCGCTCGCGGTGGGCGGCCGGATCGCCGTGCTCGCGTACCACTCGCTGGAGGACCGGCTGGTCAAGCAGGTCTTCGCAGCCGGCGCCAGCAACACCGCGCCGCCCGGCCTCCCGGTGGTCCCCGAGCGCTACCAGCCCCGGCTCAAGCTGCTGACCCGTGGCGCCGAACTGCCCACGGAGGAGGAGGTCGCGGAGAACCGGCGCGCGGCCCCCGCCCGGCTGCGTGGCGCCGAGCGCATCCGCGAGGACATCGCGTGACAGCGCGGGGGGGCCGACCGCGCGGCAGGCAGCGCCTGACCGCGCTGCTGCCCTCCGCGCCGCGCGGCGGCTCTGCCGCGCGGACGCCCTTCGTCCTGCTGGTCGTGGTGCTCCTGGGCTCCGGTCTGATCGCCCTGCTGCTGCTCAACTCGGCGCTCAACCAAGGCTCGTTCGAGCTGAGCAGGCTGGAGCGGAAGACCGGTGAGCTGTCGGACGAGCAGCAGGCGCTGCAACAAGAGGTGGACGGCTACTCCGCACCGGACGCGCTGGCGCGCCGGGCCCGCAAGCTGGGCATGGTGCCCGGCGGCAACCCGGCGTTCCTGCTGCCGGACGGCACGGTCCGCGGCGCGCCGGGCCCGGTCTCGTCCACGGGCACCCCGCTGTCCGCCTCCGCCTCCGCCGGGCCGCTGTCGCTCGGCCCGGGGGGTGTGCGGCCGGCGGTCCAGGAGACCGCCCCGGCGGTCGCGGTCCCGCTGGTGACGCCGGCGGCCGTACCGGCCCAGGCCGGACCGCTCGCCCCCAGCACCCCTGGTGTCCCGTCCTCCCCGGGCCCGCTGGCGACCCCGGTGGCCCCGGCCTCCGTCCTCACGCCCGACTCGCCCTCCCCATCCGTCCCGCCGGCCTCCGCCGCCCGCGCGTCCGGTCCCACGGCCGGGCCGTCCCCGTCGGCCGGCGCGCAGGTGACCCCGTGACGCCCGCCCCCGCATTCCGCTGTTGCGGTCTCGCCGCCCCGGTGCACCGGGCGCCCGGTGCCGCACCGCCCCCCGCCACCCCCGTGCCCGCCCCGGAGACCGCGGTATGACCCAGCCCAGGGACCCCCGTCGCGTTCCGCGCCCCGCCCGGCCCGGCGGCCGACCCGCCGGCCGGTCCGGTGCGCCTCGCCCGCCCGCCGCCCGCCGCCCCGGCGGGCCAGGGCGTCTCCGGCCGGCGGGCGGCCCGCTGCGGTCGGTCAGCCCGCGCCCGCGGCTGCGACTGGTCGCCGTGGCGCTGACGCTGGTGATGCTGGCCTTCGTCATCCGGCTCGTGCAGGTCCAGGGCGTGGACGCCGCGGCGTACGCCGCCAAGGCCAACGAGAACCGCTACGTCCCGGTCAAGCTGGCCGCCGAGCGCGGCGCCATCACCGACCGCAACGGGGTGGACCTGGCCACCACCGTGGACGCGTACGACATCACCGCCGACCCGAGCCTGCTGGCACCCGACAAGATCAAGATCAAGGACGCCCCGCAGCAGGCCGCCGCACTGCTCGCGCCGATCCTCAACGAGTCCGAGGCGACCCTCGCCGCCAAGCTCGACCACCCGACGTCCCGCTACGTCCTGCTCGCCCGGCAGCGCACCCCCCTGGTCTGGAAGCAGATCAAGGACCTCCGCAAAGCGCTGGACGCCAAGGCGGCCGCCGCTCCCAAGAGCGCACCCCGCCCCGACGTCCTGGTAGGGGTCTTCGCGGACAAGCACAGCAAGCGCGTCTATCCGGGCGGCGACCTCGCGGCCGGCGTCCTCGGCTTCGTCAACGGCTCGGGCAAGGGCGCCGGCGGCCTGGAGGCCCAGCTTGACAAGGAGCTGGCCGGCAAGGACGGCAAGCTGGTCTACGCCCAGTCCGGGGGCCGCCGGGTGCCCACCGCCGACACCCAGGAGCACCCCGCCGTACCCGGCACCGACGTCCAGCTGACCCTCGACCGCGACATCCAGTGGGCGGCCCAGCAGGCCATCTCCGACCAGGTGGAGAAGTCCCAGGCCGACCGCGGCTACGTCGTCGTCCAGGACACCCGCACCGGCCAGATCCTGGCGCTCGCCAACGCGCCCGGGTTCGACCCCAACGACCTCTCCAAGGCCGGTCCGGACGAGCTCGGCAACCCCGCGCTCACCGATGCCTTCGAGCCGGGCTCCACCAGCAAGCTGATGTCGATGGCGGCCGTCCTACAGGAGGGCGCCGCGACCCCGTACACCCGGGTCACCGTGCCCAACCGGCTGCACCGCGGCGACCGGCTCTTCTCGGACGACGTCGACCACGACACCTGGCACCTCACGCTCAACGGCGTGCTCGCCAAGTCCAGCAACATCGGCACCATCCTGGCCGCCGGCCAACTGGGCACCACCCAGCCCCGGGCCAACCAGGTCCTCTACTCCTACCTGCGGAAATTCGGCATCGGCCAGCCGACCGGGCTCAACTTCCCCGGGGAGACGGACGGCATCCTCGCCAAGCCGCAGGATTGGAACACCTCCCAGCAATACACCATCCCGTTCGGCCAGGGCCTGTCCCTCAACGCCGTCCAGGCCGCCTCCGTCTACTCCACCATCGCCAACGGCGGCGAGCGGATCGCCCCGACCCTCGTCCGCGGCACCACCGGGCCGGACGGCCGGTACGCTCCGGCCCCCGCGCCCGCCCGGGACCGCGTGGTGAGCCAGAAGACCGCCGGCACCCTCGCCACCATGCTGGAATCGGTGGTGGACGACCAGGAGGGCACCGGAGCCAAGGCGAAGATCGACGGGTACCGGGTCGGCGGCAAGACCGGCACGTCCAACCGGGTGGACCCGAAGACCGGCCGCTACCACGGCTACACCGCTTCCTTCGCCGGGTTCGCACCCGCCGACAAGCCACGCATCACCGTCTACTGCGCCGTACAGAACCCCAAGCAGGGCAGCTATTTCGGAGGCCAGGTCTGCGGCCCGATCTTCCAGCAGGTCATGGCGTTCGCACTGAAGACCCTCCAGGTCCCCCCGACCGGCGCACAGCCGCCGCGGCTGCCGGTCACGTTCAAGCCAGGCGAATGAAATCGAGGCAACACCGCCGTGACGACGATCACTCCCGACGGCCCGCACCTGCCCGGTGACAGAACCCCGGCGAAGCCCTCACTTCGCCCCGAGCCCGTTCTGCCCGGTACGCTCACCGCCGTGTCACAAGCTGATCAGTCCCCGAAACCCCAGCACGCGGAGAAGGGCGGCCCCGGCAGATATCCGGGCGCGCCGCGCCCTGAGGAGGTCCGCCCCACCCCCCTGGCCGACCTCGCCCGGCAGCTGACCCTCCCGGTCCCGGACCACGCGGATGCTGTCCAGGTCACCGGCATCACCCACGACTCCCGTGCGGTGCGCCCCGGCGACGTCTACGCCGCGCTGCCCGGCGCCCGTCTGCACGGTGCCGACTTCGTCGCCCAGGCAGCCGACCTCGGCGCCGCCGCGATCCTGACCGACCCGTCGGGCGCCGAGCGGGCCGCCGCGACCGGCCTGCCGGTCCTCGCCGTCGACGACCCGCGCGGGCGGATGGGCGCCCTGGCCGTCTCGATCTACGGGGCACCCGGCGAGGACCTCCTGCAGATCGGTATCACCGGTACCTCCGGCAAGACCACCACCGCGTACCTCATCGAGGGCGGGCTGCGGGCCGCGGCCGCCAAGGAGAGCGAGGGCGGCCTGCGCGAAGCGCAGCCGACCGAGGGTGGCGCCGGGCGACCGGTGGGCGGGCTGACCGGCCTGATCGGCACGGTCGAGTCCCGGATCGGCGACGAGCGCCTGAAGTCCGAGCGGACCACCCCCGAGGCCACCGACCTCCAGGCGCTGTTCGCGGTGATGCGCGAGCGCGGCGTCCGCTCGGTCGCCATGGAGGTCTCCAGCCACGCGCTGGTGCTCGGCCGGGTCGACGGCTGCGTCTTCGACGTCGCGGTCTTCAACAACCTCAGCCCGGAGCACATGGAGTTCCACTCCGGCATGGAGGACTACTTCCAGGCCAAGGCCCAGCTGTTCACCACGGCGCGCAGCAAGGCCGGCGTGGTCAACATCGACGACGAGTACGGCCGCCGACTGGCTGCCGGCGAGTCGGAGGTCCCGGTCACCACGTTCTCCGCCGAGGGCCACCCGGACGCCGACTGGCGCGCCGCCGATGTCGAGCTCGGCGCGCTCGGCTCGACTTTCACCGTGCACGGCCCCGGGGGCGTGACGCTGCGCGCCGCCTCCCCGATCGCCGGCCCGTTCAACGTCTCCAACGCGCTGGCCGCCATCACGGCGCTGGCCGTCGCCGGCATCGACCCGCAGACCGCGGCCGACGGTGTCGCCGCGATCCCCGGCGTCCCCGGCCGCCTGGAGCGGGTGGACGTCGGCCAGCCCTACCTCGCGGTCGTCGACTACGCCCACAAGACGGACGCCGTCGAATCGGTTCTGCGCGCCCTGCGCAAGGTCACCACCGGCAAGGTGCACGCCGTCCTCGGCTGCGGCGGCGACCGCGACCGGCACAAGCGGATGCCGATGGGCGCCGCGGTCGCCCGGCTCGCCGACACCGCCGTGCTGACCTCCGACAATCCGCGCTCCGAGGACCCGCTCGCGATCCTCGCCACCATGCTTGCGGGCGCCGCCGAGGTGCCCGTCCACGAGCGCGGCACCGTCCTCGTAGAGGAGGACCGGGCCGCCGCCATTGCCGCCGCGGTCGCTCGCGCCGAGCCCGGCGACACCGTGATCGTCGCGGGCAAGGGCCACGAACAGGGTCAGGACATCGCCGGAGTGGTACGCCCCTTCGACGACCGTCAGGTGCTGCGCGCTTCCATCGAGGATTCGCTGAAGTCACGGCAGCCGCAGCAGTCACAGCAGCCGAACCACCAGGGATGACACACCGCCATGCGCGCACAATCCTCTTGTTGGCACCTCCTGCACGGCCCCGGGGGTGACCTGTGATCTCCCTGTCCCTCGCCGAGATCGCGAGCATCGTCGGCGGGCAGCAGCACGACATACCGGACCCGGACCGCGAGGTCACCGGGCCGGTCGTCTCGGACTCCCGGGCGGTCCGCCCGGGTGGCCTGTTCGTTGCGTTCGCCGGTGAGCGCGTCGACGGTCACGACTTCGCCGTCGGCGCCGTGGAAGCCGGCGCGACGGCCGTCCTCGCGGCCCGCCCGGTCGGCGTCCCGGCGATCATCGTCGATGACGTCGTCGCAGCTCTCGGCGCACTCGCTCGGGCCGTCGTGGACCGGCTGGGCACCACCGTCGTCGGTCTGACCGGCTCGGCCGGCAAGACCAGCACCAAGGACCTGATCGCCCAGCTGCTCCAGCGGCACGGGCCGACGGTGTGGCCTGAAGGCAACCTCAACAACGAGATCGGGCTGCCGCTCACCGCGCTGCGCGCCGACGCCACCACCCGTCACCTCGTCCTGGAGATGGGTGCCCGCGGCGTCGGCCACATCCGCTACCTCGCCGGGCTGACCCCGCCCCGGATCGGGGTGGTCCTCAACGTCGGCACCGCGCACCTCGGCGAGTTCGGCGGTCGCGAGCAGATCGCCGAGGCCAAGGGCGAGCTCGTCGAGTCGCTGCCCGCGGCCGCGGACGGCGGGGTGGCGGTGCTCAACGCCGACGACCCGTTCGTCCGCGCCATGGCGTCCCGCACCAAGGCCCGCACCATCCTCTTCGGTGAGGCCGCGGACGCCGCCGTCCGTGCCGAGAATGTCCGGCTCAACGGCCTCGGACAGCCCGCCTTCACGCTTCACACACCCTCCGGGTGCAGTGATGTGACGATGCGGCTGTACGGTGAGCACCACGTGTCGAACGCGCTCGCCGCGGCCGCCGTCGCCCATGAGTTGGGCATGCCCGTAGACGAGATCGCCGCCGCGCTCTCCGAAGCCGGCACGCTCTCCCGCTGGCGGATGGAGGTCACCGAGCGCGCGGACGGCGTGACGGTCGTCAACGACGCCTACAACGCGAACCCCGAGTCCATGCGAGCGGCGCTGCGTGCGCTGGTCGCCATGGGCACCGCCGCCAGGGCGAAGGGGGGCCGGACGTGGGCGGTGCTCGGTGAGATGGCCGAGCTGGGCGAGGAGTCACTCGCCGAACACGACGCGGTCGGACGGCTGGTCGTCCGGCTCAACGTCAGCAAGCTCGTGGCGGTCGGCGGCAGGGAAGCGGCCTGGCTCGACATGGGCGCCAAGAACGAGGGTTCGTGGGGTGAGGAGTCGGTGCACGTGTCCGACGCGCGGGCGGCGATCGACCTGTTGCGCAGGGAGCTGCGAGGGGGAGACGTCGTGCTGGTGAAGGCGTCCAGGTCGGTGGGCCTGGAGCGGGTCGCCGCGGCATTGCTGGACGGCGAGGGCGGTTCCGGCGTTGAGGGCGGGGCCGCGTCCCGATGAACTCCATGAAGCAGATCCTCTTCTCCGGGATGATCGGGCTCTTCCTGACCCTGATCGGCACCCCGCTGCTGATCAAACTGCTGGCCAAGAAGGGCTACGGGCAGTTCATCCGCGATGACGGCCCGCGCTCCCACGGCAGCAAGAAGGGCACGCCCACCATGGGCGGCATCTCCTTCATCCTGGCCACGATCATCGCCTACGCCCTGACGAAGGTGATCACCTCCAGCGACCCGACCTTCTCGGGCGTCCTGGTGCTCTTCCTCTTCGCGGGCATGGGTCTGGTCGGCTTCCTCGACGACTACATCAAGATCGTCAAGCAGCGGTCGCTGGGCCTGCGGGCCAAGGCGAAGATGGCCGGCCAGCTGATCGTCGGCATCGCCTTTGCGGTGCTCTCGCTCCAGTTCGCCGACCTGCGGGGCGCGACCCCGGCCTCCGACCGGCTCTCCTTCACCCAGGACTTCGGCTGGCAGATCGGCCCGGTGCTGTTCGTCATCTGGGCGCTGTTCATGATCCTGGCGATGTCCAACGGTGTGAACCTCACCGACGGCCTCGACGGACTGGCCACCGGCGCCTCGGTGATGGTCTTCGGCGCGTACACCTTCATCGGCATCTGGCAGTACCAGGAGTCCTGCGCCAACCAGATCACCGCCGGACCCGGTTGCTACGAGGTGCGCGATCCGCTCGACCTGGCCGTGGTCGCCTCCGCCCTGATGGGCGCCTGCTTCGGCTTCCTGTGGTGGAACACCTCGCCCGCCAAGATCTTCATGGGCGACACCGGCTCGCTGGCGCTGGGCGGCGCCCTCGCCGGCCTCGCGATCTGCTCCCGCACGGAGCTGCTGCTGGCCGTCCTGGGCGGTCTGTTCGTCCTGATCACCATGTCCGTGGTCATCCAGGTCGGCTCGTTCCGGATGACCGGTAAGCGGGTCTTCCGCATGGCTCCACTCCAACACCACTTCGAACTCAAGGGGTGGTCGGAAGTCCTTGTGGTGGTCCGGTTCTGGATCATCCAGGGCATGTGCGTGATCGTCGGTCTGGGCATCTTCTACGGCGGCTGGCAGGCGGCGAAGTGACCGGGTACGACCCGCGGGATCCCCAGGATTTCGCTGGCAGGCACATCACCGTTGCCGGCCTCGGCGTGAGCGGCGTCCCCGCCGCCCGCGCCCTGGCCGGCCTCGGCGCCCGGGTCACCGTCGTCAACAGCAGCGACGGCGAACGGGAACGGGCCCAGGCGGCCGAGCTGGCAGAGCTCGGTGCCACGGTCCGGCTGGGCGACGGCGACACCCTCCCCGAGGGCACCGAGCTGATCGTCACCACCCCCGGGTGGAAGCCGACCAGCCCGCTCTTCCTGGCGGCCGAGAAGGCCGGCGTCCCGGTCTGGGGCGACGTCGAACTGGCCTGGCGGCTGCGCGGTCCAGATGCCGCGCCCTGGCTGGCGGTCACCGGCACTAACGGCAAGACCACCACCGTCCGGATGCTGGCCTCGATCCTGACCGCGGCCGGTCTGCGCACCGCCGCGGTCGGCAACATCGGCGTCCCGCTGGTCGACGTGGTGCTCGGCGAGGGCCGCGCGGACGGTGCGTCGTACGACGTCCTGGCCGTCGAGCTCTCCAGCTACCAGCTGCACTGGGCCCCGTCGGTGCGGGCGCACTCCGCGACCGTCCTCAACCTCGCCCCGGACCACCTGGACTGGCACGGCTCCATGGCGGCGTACGCCGCCGACAAGGGTCGGATCTACGAGGGCAACACCGTCGCCTGCGTCTACAACGTCGCCGACCCGGCCACCGAGGACCTGGTCCGACAGGCCGACGTCGAGGAGGGCTGCCGGGCGATCGGCTTCACCCTCGGCACCCCCGGCCCCTCCCAGCTGGGCATCGTCGACGGCATCCTCGTCGACCGTGCCTTCGTGGAGAACCGGCAGCGGCAGGCCCAGGAGCTCGCCGAGATCGCGGACATCGCCCCCTCCTCCGGGAAGGCGGCCCCGCACAACATCGCCAACGCGCTGGCCGCCGCGGCGCTGGCCCGCGCCTTCGGCGTCCCGGCCGCCGCGGTCCGCGAGGGACTGCGCACCTTCCACCCGGACGCGCACCGCATCCAGCACGTCGTGGACGTCGCCGGGGTCTCCTACGTCGACGACTCCAAGGCCACCAACACCCACGCCGCCGAGGCGTCGTTGGCGGCGTACGAGCCCATCGTGTGGATCGCCGGCGGCCTGGCGAAGGGCGCCACCTTCGACGAGCTGGTGCGCACCGCAGCCGGACGGCTGCGCGGAGTGGTCCTCATCGGCGCCGACCGGGCGTTGATCCGCGAAGCACTCGGGCGACACGCCCCCGATGTCCCGGTTGTCGACCTCGACCGGACCGACACTGGGGCGATGTCCGAGGCGGTCCGAGAAGCGGCCCGGTTGGCCGAGCCCGGCGACACCGTCCTGCTGGCCCCGGCCTGCGCCTCGATGGACATGTTCGTCAATTACAACAAGCGGGGCGAGGCATTCGCCGACGCGGTGGGCGAACTGGCCGCCGCGGGTCATTAGCCCGGTTCTCCCCGCTGCCGTCGTCGCCGGCGGCGAGCGTACCTGTGGAGGGGACGAGGATGACCGCCCGATCGGCGAAGCCGGCACGGCCGAGCCCGGCGCGTCGGCCCTCCGCGAAGGTGCGCCCGCCGCGGGCCGGCCGGACCCCGACCGGCCCGCGCGGGTTGTACACCCGGGCCAAGCGGGCCTGGGACCGCCCGTTGACGGCCTACTACCTCATCCTCGGCGCCCCGGTGCTGATCATCGTTCTGGGCCTGGTGATGGTCTACTCGGCGTCCCAGATCAAGGCACTCCAGTCCGGTCTGGCGCCGTCGTACTTCTTCCGCAAACAGTTGCTGGCGGCCGCCATCGGGGGCGGGCTGCTGCTGCTCGCCTCCCGCCTGTCGGTGCGGCGGCACCGGGCGCTGGCGTATCCGTTGCTCGCCGGTTCGGTGTTCCTGCTCGGCATGGTGCAGATCCCGGGGATCGGGGTTTCGGTCAACGGCAACCAGAACTGGCTCAGCCTGGGCGGCCCTTTCCAGGTGCAACCGAGCGAGTTCGGCAAGCTCGCGCTCGTCCTGTGGGCCGCGGACCTGCTCGCCCGCAAAGAGGAGAAGCAGCTATTGACGCAGTGGAAGCAGCTGCTGGTTCCCCTGACACCGGTGACATTTCTCCTGCTCGGGCTGATCATGCTCGGCGGCGACATGGGCACCACGATCATCCTCACCGCGATCCTCTTCGGCCTGCTGTGGCTGGCCGGCGCCCCGACCCGGCTGTTCGCGGGGGTACTCGGCGCGGCCACGGTGCTGAGCGCGCTGTTGATCAAGACCAGTGCCCACCGAATGTCCCGGCTCGCCTGCATCGGCGCGACCGATCCAGGCCCCGGCGATCAGTGCTGGCAGGCCGTGCACGGCATCTACGCGCTGGCCTCGGGCGGACTCTTCGGTTCCGGGCTCGGGGCGAGTATGGAAAAATGGGGAGAACTCCCGGAACCGCACACCGACTTCATTTTCGCCATCACCGGGGAGGAACTGGGACTGGCGGGGACGCTGTCGGTGCTCGCCCTCTTCGCGGCTCTAGGCTATGCGGGTATCCGCGTGGCCGGACGCACGGAGGACCCCTTCGTACGGTACGCAGCGGGAGGTGTGATCACCTGGATCATGGCCCAGGCCGTGATCAACATCGGTGCGGTGCTCGGTCTGTTGCCGATCGCCGGTGTCCCGTTGCCGCTGTTCTCCTACGGAGGCTCCGCGCTGCTGCCGACGATGTTCGCCGTCGGGCTGCTGATCGCCTTCGCGCGTGACGAGCCCGCTGCACGGGCGGCGTTGACGGCTCGGTTGGCGCGGAAGCCGGGGTCCGGCAGGAAACCGGCTGGGGTGAGATGGAAGACGATGAGACGGCGCGTTAAGAGGCGCCCGTCCGGAGAGCGGTGAATTTCGGTGCATGTCGTACTCGCCGGTGGGGGGACCGCCGGCCACATCGAGCCCGCGCTCGCCCTCGCGGACGCCCTGCGGAGGCAGGACCCGACCGTGGGGATCACGGCACTCGGCACGGAGCGCGGCCTGGAGACCCGACTGGTCCCCGAGCGCGGCTACGAGCTGGGCCTGATCCCGGCCGTCCCGCTGCCCCGCAAGCCCACCCCCGAACTGATCACCGTCCCCGGGCGGCTGCGCGGCACGATCAAGGCCGCCGAGCAGATCCTGGAGCGCACCAAGGCGGACTGCGTCGTCGGCTTCGGTGGCTACGTGGCGCTGCCCGGCTACCTCGCAGCCAAGCGGCTCGGTGTGCCGATCGTCGTCCACGAGGCCAACGCCCGCCCCGGCCTGGCCAACAAGATCGGCTCGCGGTACGCCACGTACGTCGCCGTCAGCACCCCGGACAGCAAGCTGCGCGGCGCCCGCTATGTGGGCATTCCGCTGCGCCGGTCCATCGCCACCCTGGACCGCGCCGCGGTCCGCCCCGAGGCGCGCGCCGCGTTCGGTCTCGACCCCAACCTGCCGACCCTGCTGGTGTCCGGCGGTTCCCAGGGCGCCCGCCGGCTGAACGAGGTCGTCCAGGCGGCCGTTCCGGCGCTCCAGCGCTCCGGCATCCAGGTGCTGCACGCGGTGGGACCGAAGAACGAACTGCCGCACGTGGACAACATGCCGGGGATGCCCCCCTATGTCCCGGTACCGTACTTGGACCGGATGGATCTCGCGTACGCCGCGGCCGACATGATGCTCTGCCGCGCGGGCGCGATGACCGTCGCCGAGTTGTCCGCCGTCGGGCTCCCGGCCGCCTTCGTCCCGCTGCCCATCGGCAACGGCGAGCAGCGGCTCAACGCCCAGCCGCTGGTCAACGCCGGCGGCGGCCTGCTGGTCGACGACGCCCAGCTGACCCCGGACTGGGTGCAGAACAGCGTGCTCCCGGTCCTGGGCGATCCGCACCGGCTGTACGAGATGTCCCGCGCGGCCTCGGAGTTCGGCCGTCGGGACGCCGACGAGTTGCTGGTCGGCATGGTCTACGACGCGATCGAGCAGCGCCGCAAGTAGCGGACGAGAGAAGGCGGAGAGCGTGGCCGGACCGACCACCGCCAGGCGCGGAGCGAAGAAGTCACCGTCCGGCCCGCCCTCTTCGCCGCGGTCCGGCGGCGGGCGCTTCCGGTTGCCGGCTCTCCGGCTGCGCCGCCCCGGCCGCCGCGGTGTGATCATCATCGCGGTTCTCGCGGTGCTGCTCGGCGGGTTCGGCGCCTGGGTGCTCTACGGCTCGGACTGGCTCCGGTTGGAGCGGGTCCGAGCCAGCGGCACCGAGGTGCTCACGCCGGCGGAGGTGGTCGCCGCGGCGGCCGCCCCCATGAACACACCGCTCGCCTCCGTGGACACCGATGCGGTACAACGCCGGCTGCTCGCTAAACTCCCGCGCCTCAAAAGCGTTGACGTCACTCGGTCATGGCCGCACACCCTCGGCCTGGAAGTGACCGAAAGGAAGCCGGAACTGCTGCTGCAAACGAACGGGAAGTTCGAGGAAGTGGACAACGAGGGCATCCGGTTCGCCATGGTGAGCCGCGCGCCCAAAGGCGTTCTGCTTCTGCGTATGACCGTTTCCGACTCTCCGAGTCTGCACCGTTTCGGAACCGGACGTTTGCTGCGCGCCGCGGTCACCGTCGCCGAGGACCTCCCGGCCGCCGTCCGTAAGGACGTCCGCACCGTCCGGGTGCGCTCCTACGACTCCATTACCCTCGAACTCGCAGGTGGCCGCACGGTGATGTGGGGCAGCCGCGAACAGGGTGTCGAAAAGGCGAAGGTGCTGGCCGGGCTGTTGAAGGCGGCGCGTGACGCGCGACACTTCGACATCTCGGTTCCCAGCGCACCCGCGGTGTCCGGGAGTTGACGTACCGCGTCGCAGGCCAGCACCCTGGATGGCTACGACTATGGGTGATCACATAGGGTGAAAAGAAAAACGGGAGGTTCGGCGTGTTCGTTGAACGCGCGCGCCTTGTCGACTTAGTGTCTCGTTCCAAAGGGACCGTGGAACCAGGAACACAGGCACAGTAACCCTAAACTTCAGGGTTAGGGTTCGGGTCGGCAGAGCGGAACATCCCTTCGGCATCAGTCGGCGTCCACACGCAATGTGCGGCGACGACACGTAAATCGAGGCGAGAGGCCTTCGACGTGGCAGCACCGCAGAACTACCTCGCAGTCATCAAGGTCGTCGGCATCGGCGGCGGTGGCGTGAACGCCATCAACCGGATGATCGAGGTCGGGCTCAAGGGCGTCGAGTTCATCGCGATCAACACCGATGCGCAGGCGTTGCTGATGAGCGACGCCGACGTCAAGCTCGACGTCGGCCGCGAGATGACGCGCGGACTCGGCGCCGGCGCCAACCCGGACGTGGGCCGCAAGGCGGCCGAGGACCATCGCGAGGAGATCGAGGAGGTCCTCAAGGGGGCCGACATGGTCTTCGTGACCGCGGGCGAGGGCGGCGGCACCGGCACCGGCGGTGCTCCGGTCGTCGCCAACATCGCCCGCACGCTCGGGGCCCTGACGATCGGTGTGGTCACCCGGCCGTTCACCTTCGAGGGCCGCCGCCGCGCCAACCAGGCCGAGGACGGCATCGCGAGCCTTCGCGAAGAGGTCGACACCCTCATCGTGATCCCCAATGACCGTCTGCTGTCCATCTCGGACCGCCAGGTGAGCGTGCTCGACGCGTTCAAGTCCGCGGACCAGGTGCTGCTGTCGGGTGTCCAGGGCATCACCGACCTGATCACGACCCCGGGCCTGATCAACCTCGACTTCGCCGACGTCAAGTCCGTGATGTCCGAGGCCGGCTCGGCGCTCATGGGCATCGGCTCGGCGCGCGGCGACGACCGTGCGGTGGCCGCCGCGGAGATGGCGATCTCCTCGCCGCTCCTGGAGGCGTCCATCGACGGCGCCCGCGGTGTGCTGCTCTCCATCTCCGGCGGCTCCGACCTCGGTCTCTTCGAGATCAACGAGGCCGCGCAGCTGGTCAGCGAGGCCGCGCACCCCGAGGCCAACATCATCTTCGGTGCGGTCATCGACGACGCCCTGGGCGACGAGGTCCGGGTCACCGTCATCGCCGCGGGCTTCGACGGTGGTCAGCCGCCGGCCCGCCGCGACGCGCAGCAGGCCGGTATGTCGGCCCCGAAGCGCGAGGAGCCCGTACCGGCGCCGACCCGTCCGACGGTGCCGCCGGTCGAGCCGCCGCGCACGGCACCGTCGTTCGGTGGTCTCGGCGCGGTCCCGCCGATCCGGGACGAGTCCCCGGTGTCGTCCGAGTCCTCGTCGCTGGGTGAGGTGTCCACCTCGCCGACCGGCGGTCCTTCGGTTCCCCCGGCCCGTCCGTACTCGGACTCCGCGGCCGAGGAACTGGACGTTCCCGACTTCCTGAAGTGATGTAAAGCACCGACGTGATAGGGCAACAGCACCACGAGAGCGGCGCGCACTTCGCCTTCACCGACAGGTGGGGCGGGGTGAGCGCCGCTCCGTATGAGCAGCTCAATCTGGGCGGCGCGGTGGGCGACGACCCCGCGGCCGTCCGCGCCAACCGCGATCTGGTGGCCCGGGAACTGGGCCTCGACCCGGCCGCGGTGGTCTGGATGAACCAGGTCCACGGCCGGGACGTGGCCGTGGTCGACGGTCCCTGGGGAGAGGACGACATTCCGTCCGTGGACGCGGTGGTGACCGCCCGTCGCGGACTGGCGCTGGCGGTGCTGACCGCCGACTGCGTCCCGGTCCTGCTGGCCGACCCGGTCGCCGGGATCGCGGGCGTCGCGCACGCCGGCCGCCCGGGCCTGGTCGCCGGGGTCGTTCCGGCGGCCGTCGCCGCCATGACCGCGCTGGGCGCGGAGTCGTCCCGGATCCTCGCCCACGTTGGCCCCGCGGTCTGCGGGCGCTGCTACGAGGTGCCCGAGGCGATGCGCGCCGAGGTCGCGGCGGTGGTGCCGGAGGCGTGGGCGACCACCTCCTGGGACACCCCGTCGGTGGACGTCACCGCCGGGGTGCGGGCCCAACTCGCCGCGGCCGGCGTGCAGTTGCGTACGCAATCGCCCATCTGCACCCGGGAGTCGGCGGACCACTACTCGTACCGCCGCGACCGCACGACCGGGCGGCTCGCGGGCTACGTATGGCTCGGGGACGCCCCCGGAGAGGCTGCGCCGTGACCGACGACCGCAGAACGCAACTGGCCGACAACCTGGCGCGGGTGGAGGATCGTATCTCCACCGCCTGTGCCAAGGCCGGCCGGGCACGGGACGAGGTCACGCTGATCGTCGTCACCAAGACCTACCCCGCGAGCGACGTCCGGCTGCTCGCGGAGCTGGGGGTCCGTCAGGTCGCGGAGAACCGCGATCAGGAAGCGGCGCCCAAGGCGGCCGAATGTGCCGATTTGTCGCTGACTTGGCACTTCGTCGGTCAATTGCAGACCAACAAGGTGCGGTCCGTGGCCGGTTACGCCGGGGTCGTCCAGTCGGTCGACCGGCCCCGGCTCGCCACCGCGCTGTCCAAGGAAGCGGTGCGTTCCGGGCGCGAGCTGGGTTGCCTGATCCAAGTGGCGTTTGACGTCGAGTCAGGGCAAAACGGACGGATCGTCGGAGATCGGGGCGGGGTGGCGCCGGAGGGTGTCGCGGAACTCGCCGAGGTGATCAACGGTTCCCAAGGGCTGCGCCTGGACGGTGTGATGACGGTTGCGCCGCTGGCCGGACCGTACGCCGGACGCCAACGGGCCGCTTTCGAGCGGCTCGTGGAAATCTCATCCGACCTGCGCACGACCCATCCTGCTGCCACCATGGTGTCGGCAGGTATGAGTGCGGACCTTGAGGACGCCGTGGCGGCCGGGGCGACACATGTACGCATCGGCACCTCGGTACTCGGAGTCCGACCACGGCTCGGGTAACGTCGCCAAGCAAGTCGGACCACAGCACAAAATATGGTCATTCCCGCAGGAAGTGGGACAGGCCGAGTGGATCCAAGGCCCCCGGTGACGGAGCCGATCCACCACAGAGCGGAGGACGCAGAGAATGGCCGGCGCGATGCGCAAGATGGCGGTCTACCTCGGCCTCGTGGAGGACGATGGGTACGACGGCCGGGGGTTCGACCCCGACGACGAGTTCGAGCCCGAGCTTGACCCGGAGCCTGATCGAGGGCGGCGGCAACAGCATCAAGTGCAGCCCGAGACACGCCCGGAACGGGAGGAACCGGTCCGCGCCGTGACGCCTCCCGCTCCGCGTGAACCCGCCCCGCTCGCCGCGGAAAGCGGACGACCCGCGCGTATCGCCCCCGTGGCATCCATCACACCCGAACGTCCGAACCTGGAGAAGAACGCACCGGTGATCATGCCCAAAGTTGTGTCCGAGCGGGAGCCTTACCGCATCACCACACTGCACCCCCGGACCTACAACGAAGCCCGTACCATCGGGGAACACTTCCGTGAGGGCACTCCGGTGATCATGAATCTCACGGAGATGGACGACACGGACGCGAAGCGACTTGTCGACTTTGCGGCCGGTCTGGTCTTCGGACTGCACGGGAGCATTGAGCGGGTGACGCAGAAGGTGTTCCTGTTGTCGCCTGCTAACGTCGATGTCACGGCGGAGGACAAGGCCCGTATCGCAGAGGGCGGATTCTTCAACCAGAGCTGAGACGCAACACCGGGCACACCAAGGCCATAAGGTCAGCACAGGAACAAGGGGAGAGGGACGCGCGAGATGAGTGTCGCTGGTCAGGTGATCTATATCGCGCTGTACTGCTTCCTGATCGTGCTGATCTTCCGGCTGGTGATGGACTATGTCTTCCAGTTCGCCCGTTCATGGCAACCCGGCAAGGCGATGGTGGTGATTCTTGAGGCCACCTACACTGTCACCGATCCACCGCTCAAGCTTCTGCGGCGGGTCATCCCGCCGCTGCGTCTCGGGGGCGTGGCGCTCGACCTGTCCTTCTTCGTATTGATGATCATCGTCTACATCCTGATCACCGTCGTGAGGTCGGTGTTGTTGGTGTGAACGATACGGTCTTGCCGATTGCCGACGACTACGTTGAGGTGAAGTAGAGATGCCGTTGACCCCCGAGGACGTGCGGAACAAGCAGTTCACGACCGTCCGTCTCCGAGAAGGCTATGACGAGGACGAGGTCGATGCCTTCCTCGACGAGGTCGAGGGCGAACTGACCCGCCTGCTGCGGGAGAACGAGGACCTGCGCGCCAAGCTGGCCGCCGCCACTCGTGCCGCCGCGCAGAACCAGCAGCAGGGGCTGCGCAAGGGGCCCGACCAGCAGCAGGAGCAGCAGCAGCGGCCGGGGGCTCCGGTGCCCGCCGCCATATCCGGTCCGCAGCCGGTTCCGCCGCAGCAGCAGGGGATGGGTGGCCCGCCCCAACTGCCCGGTGGTGCACCGCAGCTGCCCCCCGGTCCCGGTGGCCACGGTCCGCAGGGCCCGCACGGCCCTGGTCCGCACGGACCCGGCTCGCACGGTCCCGGCCCGATGGGCCAGGGCGGCCCCATGGGTGGTCCGCTCGGCGGCCCCGCACAGCAACTGCCGCAGCCGGCCCAGCAGCAGGGCGGCCCCGGCGGTGACAGCGCGGCGCGCGTGCTGTCGCTGGCGCAGCAGACCGCCGACCAGGCGATCGCGGAGGCCCGTTCCGAGGCCAACAAGATCGTCGGCGAGGCGCGCAGCCGTGCCGAGGGCCTGGAGCGGGACGCCCGCGCCAAGGCCGACGCGCTGGAGCGGGACGCGCAGGAGAAGCACCGCGTGGCGATGGGCTCGCTGGAGTCGGCCCGCGCGACGCTGGAGCGCAAGGTCGAGGACCTGCGGGGCTTCGAGCGCGAGTACCGCACCCGTCTGAAGTCGTACCTGGAGAGCCAGCTGCGTCAGCTGGAGAACCAGTCCGACGAATCGCTGGCCCCGCCGCGGACCCCGGCGGCCGCCTCGCTGCCGCCGTCGCCGTCGATGGCGTCGGCCGGTGCGGGCACCATGGGCGGTAACCACACCATGGGTGGCGGCCAGTCGATGGGCGGCAACCACTCCATGAGCAGCCCGTCCAGCGGTGGTCCGTCCTACGGCGGTCAGCAGCAGATGTCGCCGGCGATGACCCAGCCGATGGCACCGGTGCGGCCGCAGGGTCCGTCGCCGATGCAGCAGACGCCGTCGCCGATGCGTGGCTTCCTCATCGACGAGGACGACAACTGACGGACGGCTGACGCCGGTACGGCGTACAGAGTCGGCAATCAGGGCCGGGCCCCGAGGGAATTCCCTCGGGGCCCGGCCCTGTTCGTGGTGTCGTCCGTGCCGTCGTCCCTGTGGGGGCGCGGTTGGTGGTGCGTGGGGGCGGACAAGAGCGCAGGCCCCGGCGCGGAGTGCGCCGGGGCCTGCGGTGCGGGCCGTGGGGCCCGGTCATGCTTGCCGTGCTTCCGTGCTCCGTTACGCCTTGCGGAGGTGGAAGGTCAGGGACAGTGCCTCGTCGGTGAAGGCCGGGCCGTAGGAACCGTCCGGCTCGCCGGCGGCGAAGTCGGTGGCCAGCACCTCGTCGGAGATCAGCGCGGCGTGGTCGGTCAGTGCCGTCCGCAGCTCGTCGTCGGTGGCCGTCCAGCGCAGCGCGATCCGGTCGGCGACGTCCAAGCCGCTGTTCTTGCGGGCCTCCTGGATCAGCCGGATCGCGTCGCGGGCCAGTCCGGCGCGGCGCAGCTCCGGAGTGATCTCCAGGTCGAGGGCGACCGTCGCGCCCGCGTCGGAGGCCACCGACCAGCCCTCGCGCGGGGTTTCGGTGATGATGACCTCTTCGGGGGAGAGGGCGACGGTCTCGCCGTCCACCTCGACGCTGGCCGTGCCGTTGCGCAGTGCGAGCGAGAGGGCGGCGGCGTCCGCGGCGGCGACGGCCTTGGCGACCGCCTGGACGCCCTTGCCGAACCGTTTGCCCAGGGCGCGGAAGTTGGCCTTGGCGGTGGTGTCGACCAGGGAGCCGCCCACCTCGGAGAGCGAGGCCAGCGAGCTGACGTTCAACTCCTCGGCGATCTGGGTGCGCAGGTCCTCGGAGAGGTCCGCGAAGCCGTGGGCGCCGACCAGCGCGCGGGACAGCGGCTGGCGGGTCTTCACTCCGGACTCGGCGCGGGTGGCGCGGCCCAGCTCGACCAGTCGGCGCACCAACTGCATCTGCGCGGAGAGCGCCGGGTCGATCAGTTCGCGGTCGGCGACCGGCCAGGTGGAGAGGTGGACGGAGTCCGGGGCGTCCGGGGCGACCGGGACGACCAGGTCCTGCCAGACCCGCTCGGTGATGAACGGGGTGAGCGGGGCCATCAGGCGCGTCACCGTCTCGATGACCTCGTGGAGGGTGCGCAGTGCGGCCGGGTCGCCCTGCCAGAAGCGGCGGCGGGAGCGGCGGACGTACCAGTTGGAGAGGTCGTCGACGAAAGCGGAGAGCAGCTTGCCGGCGCGCTGGGTGTCGAAGCCCTCCAGGGCGCCGGTGACCTCCTCGACCAGGGTGTTGACCTCGCCGAGCAGCCAGCGGTCCAGCAGCGGGCGGTCGGCGGGGGCCGGATCGGCCGCGGACGGCGCCCAGTTGGCGGTGCGGGCGTACAGCGCCTGGAAGGCGACGGTGTTCCAGTACGTCAGCAGCGTCTTGCGGACGACTTCCTGGATGGTGCTGTGACCGACCCGACGGGCCGACCACGGCGAGCCGCCGGCGGCCATGAACCAGCGGACCGCGTCGGCGCCGTGCTGGTCCATGAGCGGGATCGGCTGGAGGATATTGCCCAGGTGCTTGGACATCTTCCGGCCGTCCTCGGCGAGGATGTGGCCGAGGCAGACCACGTTCTCGTACGCGGACTTGTCGAAGACCAGGGTGCCGACGGCCATGAGGGTGTAGAACCAGCCGCGGGTCTGGTCGATGGCCTCGGAGATGAACTGCGCCGGGAAGCGCTTCTCGAAGAGCTCCTTGTTGCGGTACGGGTAGCCCCACTGCGCGAACGGCATCGAGCCCGAGTCGTACCAGGCGTCGATCACCTCGGGGACGCGGGTGGCGGTGAGTGCGCAGCCCTCGTGGGTGCAGCCGAAGGTGATCTCGTCGATGAACGGGCGGTGCGGGTCCAGGCCGGACTGGTCGGCGCCGGTCAGCTCGGACAGCTCGGTGAGCGAGCCGACGCAGGTGAGGTGGCCCTCCTCGCAGCGCCAGATGGGCAGCGGGGTGCCCCAGTAGCGGTTGCGGGACAGCGCCCAGTCGATGTTGTTGCTCAGCCAGTCGCCGAACCGGCCGTGCTTGACCGACTCCGGGAACCAGTTGGTGTTCTCGTTCTCCCGCAGCAGGGCGTCCTTGACCGCGGTGGTGCGGATGTACCAGGACGGCTGGGCGTAGTAGAGCAGCGCGGTGTGGCAGCGCCAGCAGTGCGGGTAGCTGTGCTCGTAGGCGAGGTGGCGGAAGAGCAGGCCGCGGGCGTCGAGGTCGGCGACCAGCGCCTCGTCGGCCTTCTTGAAGAACTGGCCGCCGACGAGCGGCAGGTGCTCCTCGAAGGTGCCGTCCGGGCGGACCGGATTGACCACCGGGAGGCCGTACGCGCGGCAGGTCTTGAGGTCGTCCTCACCGAACGCGGGGGCCTGGTGGACCAGGCCGGTGCCGTCGTCGGTGGTGACGTACTCGGCGTTGACGACGAAGTTGGCGCCGTCGAGGTCCACGAGCTGGAAGGGGCGCTCGTAGGCCCAGCGCTCCATCTCGCGGCCGGTGAAGGACTCGCCGGTGGCCGTCCAGCCTTCGCCCAGCGCCTTCTCCAGCAGTGGCTCGGCGACGATCAGCTGCTCGGTGCCGTCGGTGGCGACGACGTAGGTGACGTCGGGGTGGGCGGCGACGGCGGTGTTCGAGACCAGGGTCCAGGGGGTGGTCGTCCAGACCAGGAGGGCGGCCCGGCCGGCCAGCGGGCCGGAGGTCAGCGGGAGGCGGACGAAGACCGAGGGGTCGACGATCGTCTCGTAGCCCTGCGCCAGCTCGTGGTCCGACAGGCCGGTGCCGCAGCGCGGGCACCAGGGGGCGACGCGGTGGTCCTGGACCAGCAGGCCCTTGGTGAAGATCTCCTTCAGCGACCACCACACCGACTCGATGTAGTCGGGGTCCATGGTGCGGTACGGGGCGTCCAGGTCGGTCCAGTAGCCCATCCGCGTGGTCAGCTCGGCGAAGGCGTCGGTGTGCCGGGTCACCGACTCGCGGCACTTGGCGTTGAACTCGGCGATGCCGTACGCCTCGATGTCCTTCTTGCCGTTGAAGCCCAGCTCCTTCTCCACGGCCAGCTCGACCGGGAGGCCGTGGCAGTCCCAGCCGGCCTTGCGGTC
Source organism: Streptomyces sp. RGM 3693 (assembly GCF_050471125.1). NCBI lineage: Bacteria > Bacillati > Actinomycetota > Actinomycetes > Kitasatosporales > Streptomycetaceae > Streptomyces > Streptomyces sp. RGM 3693. The sequence continues at coordinate 414,876 of NZ_JBMPPQ010000004.1, read as the reverse complement.
GACGTGGTAGCCCTGCATCGTGCGGAACCGGGGGAAGACGTCCTTGAAGACGCGGGCCTCGATGTGGTGGGCGCCGGGCATGCCGTTGGCCGTCGGGGGACCCTCGTAGAAGACCCACTCGGGGCGGCCCTCGGACTGCTGGAGGGTGCGGGCGAAGACCTTCCGCTCCTGCCAGAAGTCGAGCACCGCGTGCTCAAGGGCGGGCAGGTCTACCTGGGCTGGTACCGGGCGGTACTGGGGTGTGGGACTCATCGGTTCCTCCGGCGGACACCTGGGTGCGTACTCCGACCGGAGGGACGAGAGCGCTGGCTCCCGCGGTACCACCCTCCTTGACGGCGCTGACCGCACCGTCCCCTCATTGGGATCGCGCTGCCGGTTCTAATCGCCCCGTGGACCCGCGGCCCGTGGGTGGAGCCCACTGTCTAGAGCTTTCTTCCGGCGGCTCCGGGCTGATCTTCACGTCATGCACGCCCCCGGGCTCGCACCGTCCCCGGGTCGCTGCAGGCTGCGTATGACGCTACTCGTCCCATCAATGCCTTTCGCTTCGCCCAGTGTAAAGGGCCGCGCCGACGGCGGCCGACCGGATTTCGGGCGCCGGCGCCGGGGCGAGGGGACCGGGCAACGGGGGCGCCGGCCGCCGCCCGGCGGGTGACCCGAATGGCGTGACCCCCAGACCTGGTCATTCCGGGCGGATTACCGCGCTCACAGCGGGGCACAACCGAGGCAGACCGGACGTACGGCCCCGGCGGCGGGGGTGGCCGGGCGGTGCGTCCCGTTGCCGCGTGCCGTGCAGCGATTTATCGTTCCCGTCACGATTCGCGAACAAGATCACATATGTGAAGGGGTCGCGGCCATGGTGGCGAAGAAGACCGCCGCGGAGAAGACCACGACGTCCACCGGGCCCGCTGACCAGGACGTCGCGCAGCACTCCACCCACGAGGAGACGGCCGGGCACCCGGCGGCTCCCAAGAAGGCCGCGCCGAAGCGGGCGGCCGCGAAGAAGACGGTTGCCAAGAAGGCGGCCCCCGCCAAGGCCGCGGCCAAGAAGGCGGCCCCGAGGAAGACGGCTGCCAAGAAGGCGGCGGCCAGTAGGACGACGACCGGGAAGGCGCCGGCGACGAAGGCGGTCGGGGCGGCCGCGTCGGAGGCGCAGAAGACGGGAGCACAGTCGGTGATGGCGAAGAAGACGGCGGCCGCGTCGGCCCCGCACGATGCGGACTCCGCGGTTCCCTCGGCCCGTACGGCCGCGATCCCCGGTGAACTCGCGGTACGGCCCGGCGAGGACCCCTGGACGCCGGAGGAGGTCACCGAGGCGCGGTCCGACCTGATGGCGGAGGTGGGCCGGCTGCGGGCCGAGATCGTGTCCGCCGAGGACGCCATCGCCGGGCTGATGCGGGACTCGGGGGACGGCGCGGGCGACGACGAGGCCGACACCGGCACCAAGAACATCACCCGCGAACACGAGCTGGCGCTGGCCTCCAACGCCCGCGAGATGCTGCACCAGACCGAGCGCGCCCTCGGCCGGCTGGACGCCGGTACGTACGGCCTCTGCGAGAACTGCGGCAGGCCGATCGGCAAGGCGCGGATGCAGGCGTTCCCGCGGGCGACGCTCTGTGTGGAGTGCAAGCAGAAGCAGGAGCGGCGCTGACCCGATCGGCGCCCGTGGCGGCACGTTGCGGGCCGGTACCGTCCAGCCCGCTGCCGTAGGTGGGTGCCGTACTCTCGTGGTCAGCCGGGCTGGGCCTGGCGGATGAATCGACGGGCTGAGGGACGCACACGTGGCAGAGGCGGAACGCATCACCGGTACGCCGGAATCCGAGCCGGGTTCCGGGTCGGAACCCGCGGCGGGATCCGAAGGGGGACGGCCGGCGGAGGGCGAGCGGCCCACCGCGCGTGGCAAGCGGCGGATCGCCGCGCTGCTACTGGTGGCCGCGGTCGTCTACCTGCTCGATCTGGGCAGCAAGCTCGCGGTGGTCGCCAAGCTGGAGCACCACGCGCCGGTCGAGGTGATCGGGACGCTGTTGCAGTTCAGCGTGATCCGTAACCGCGGGGCCGCCTTCGGGTTCGGTGAGGCGCTGACGGTCTTCCTGACCATCATCGCCGCGGTGGTGATCGTGGTGATCGCCCGGATCGCCCGCAAGCTCTACAGCCTGCCCTGGGCGATCGCGTTGGGCCTGCTGCTGGGTGGTGCGTTCGGCAACCTCACGGACCGGATCTTCCGCTCGCCGGGCGTCTTCCAGGGCGCGGTGGTGGACTTCATCGCCCCCGCCCACTTCGCGGTCTTCAACCTCGCCGACTCCGCGATCGTCTGCGGTGGCGTACTGATCGTGCTGCTCTCCTTCCGGGGGCTGGACCCGGACGGCACGGTCCACAAGGACTGACGGTCCGGACCCGGGTCTCGTAGCGGTCCCGGGGGTCGGCGCCCACCGCCGGGCGGGGCAGTACCGCGGGACTGCCATACTCGTGGGGTGAGCACGCTTCCCGAGATCCGCACCCTGCCCGTACCGGACGGCCTGGAAGGCGAGCGCGTGGACGCTGCGCTGGCCCGCATGTTCGGCTTCTCCCGGACGAAGGCGGCCGAGCTCGCCTCGGCCGGCAAGGTCCGGGTCGACGGCTCGGAGGTGATGAAGTCCGAGCGGGTGCGCGGGGGTGCCTGGCTTGAGGTCGAGATGCCGGCGGCCGCCGCGCCGGTGGAGATCGTCGCCGAGCCCGTCGAGGGCATGGAGATCGTGCACGACGACGAGGACGTCGTGGTGATCAGCAAGCCCGTGGGGGTCGCCGCGCACCCCAGCCCCGGCTGGAGCGGCACCACGGTCATCGGTGGCCTGGCCGCGGCCGGCTATCGGATCTCCACGTCCGGGGCCGCCGAGCGGCAGGGCATCGTGCACCGCCTCGACGTGGGCACCTCCGGGCTGATGGCGGTCGCCAAGTCGGAGCGGGCGTACACCTCGCTGAAGCGGCAGTTCAAGGAGCGGGTGCCGGACAAGCGCTACCACGCGCTGGTGCAGGGCCACCCGGACCCGATGAGCGGCACCATCGACGCCCCCATCGGGCGGCATCCCAACCACGACTACAAGTGGGCGGTCACCGCCGACGGCAAGCCGTCGGTCACCCACTACGACCTGATCGAGGCGTTCCGGGCCGCCAGCCTGCTGGACATCAAGCTGGAGACCGGGCGGACGCACCAGATCCGGGTGCACATGTCCGCGCACCGGCATCCCTGCGTCGGCGATCTGACCTACGGAGCGGACCCCACCCTCGCCAAGCGGCTGGGCATCGCCCGGCAGTGGCTGCACGCGGTGCGGCTGGGCTTCGAGCACCCCTCGGACGGGCGCTGGGTCGAGTTCGAGAGCACGTACCCGGCGGACCTCCAGCACGCGCTGGACACCGTCCGGGAAGAGAGCTACTGACGTCGTCGGCGCGAACGGCTGCGAACACCTGCGAACGACTCAGTCGGCAAAAGCGGGCATCTGATCACTTCGTGGCAGGCTTGGGGCGGAAAGTGATCGAAATCGACCGTCCCGGAGCGTAATCACCGTGGATCAGTTGGCCCTGCTGTTCGTCCTGCTCCTCGGAGCGGTGGTGATGGTTCCGCTCGGCGACCGGCTGGGCCTGCCCTCGCCGGTGCTGATGACGCTCGCCGGTGCGGTGTTGGCGCTGGTGCCGTTCGTGCCCAACGTCCAGGTACCGCCGGAGTACATCCTGCCGATCGTGCTGCCGCCGTTGCTCTACGCGGCGGTCCAGCGCACCTCCTGGCGGCAGTTCACCGCCAACCTCCGGCCGATCTTCCTGCTCGCCGTGCTGCTGGTGTTCGCCACCACGGCGGCGGTCGCGGCGGTCGCCCAGGCGGTGGTGCCCGGGATGCCGCTGGCTGCCGCGGTGGTACTGGGCGCACTGGTCGCCCCGCCCGACCCAGTCGCCGCCACCGCGGTGGCCGGCAAGCTCGGACTGCCCCGCCGCATGGTCTCCATCCTGGAGGGCGAGGGGTTGTTCAACGACGTCACCGCGATCGTGCTCTACCACGTCGCGCTGGCCGCGGTGCTCAGCGGCACCTTCTCGGTGCCCGGCGCGGTGGGCTCGCTGGTGCTCTCCGCCGTCGTCGCCATAGCGGTCGGCCTGGTGCTCGGCTGGGTCGCGAACCAGCTGATGGGGCGGCTGGGCGACCCGACGCTCCAGATCGGGCTGACGCTGCTGGTGCCGTTCGTGGCCTACGTCCTGGCCGAGGAGTTCAAGGGATCGGGCGTGCTCGCGGTGCTGACCTGCGGGCTGTTCCTGGCCGAGTACGCGGTCGACGCGGACGACGTGCTGGGCCGGCTGGCCGGCTACACCTTCTGGGAAGTGGTCGACACCCTCGTCACCGGCGTCGCCTTCGGGCTGATCGGCCTGGAGCTGCACAACATCATCGGCGCCGCGTCCGGCCGCTGGGGCGAGATGCTCGGCGCCGGCGCCGCCGTGGTCGGCGTGGTCGTCGCGGTGCGCCTGGTGTGGTTGCTGCCCGCCGCCTGGCTCGCCAAGCGGATGCACAAGCGCCGGGACGTCGACGAGGACATCCCGATGAGCTGGCGCGAGACCGTCATCATGTGGTGGTCGGGGATGCGCGGGGTGGCCTCGGTGGCGCTGGCGCTGGCCATCCCCTTCGGAGTGGACGGGGGGCCCTTCCCGGCCCGCGACGAGATCCTCTTCATCGCCTTCGCGGTGGTGCTCTCCACCCTGATCATCCAAGGGCTGACGCTGCCCTGGCTGGTGCGCAAGCTGCGGGTGCGGGCCGACACCGACGCCGCGGACGCGCTGGAGCGGGAGCTGGCGCTGCGGGTGATCAAGGCGTCCAAGCGGCGGCTCAAGGAGGTCCTGGAGGTCGAGGAGGTGTCCGACGAGGTCGCCGACCAACTGGCCCGCCGGGCGTACGACATCGGGGCCCGGATCGCGCCGGACATCGTCGACGACGAGCGGCGCGAGCTGTTCGAGAAGCGGATCTCCCGGCTGAAGAAGGTCCAGCGGATCCAGAACGAGATGCTCTCGGCCGCCCGGCACGAGGTGCTGGCGGCACGCAGCGAGCCGGGTGCCGACCCGGAGATCGTCGACCGGGTGCTGCGCCACCTGGACGTGCGCAGTCTGCGGGCCACTCCGTAGGAGCGGTGGCCCGGGGCGGGGCGTACGGGCCGACGGTCGGTCAGCGCTCCCCGGTGCCGCCTGCGGTGTCCGCCGGGCCGGGCGGGCCGGGCGGGTCCGCGCGCAGCGTCTCCTCGGTGACCGGGGCGGGCGCGGTGGCGATCCGCGGCAGCGCATAGGCGTGTTCGGTCCGCAGCCACTCGATCATCCGCTCGCGGACCTGGCAGCGCACCGTCCACACGGCGTCCGCGTCCCGGGCGGTGACCAGGGCGCGGACCACGATGGTGGACGGGGTGGTGTCGGTGACCACCAGGCTCCAGGACCGGCCGTCCCACTCCGGGGACTCCTGGAGCAGCTCGTGCAGGTGCTGCCGCATCTTCTCCATCGGGGCGGAGTGGTCCAGGTGGAAGAAGACCGCGCCGGTCATCTGGGCGCCGCCGCGCGACCAGTTCTCGAACGGCTTGCTGGTGAAGTACGACACCGGCATGGTGATCCGGCGCTCGTCCCAGGTCCGCACGCTCAGGAACGTCAGGGTGATCTCCTCGACCGTGCCCCACTGGCCGTCGACGACCACGGTGTCCCCGATGCGCACCATGTCGCCGAACGCGATCTGGAGCCCGGCGAAGAGGTTGCCCAGGGTGGACTGGGCGGCGATACCGGCGACGATGCCCACCAGGCCGGCCGAGGCCAGTACGGACGTGCCCACCGCCCGCATCTGCGGGAACGTCAGCAGCATCGAGGCCGCCGCGACCACGATCACCACCGCGGTGACCACCCGCTGGATCAGCGTCACCTGGGTCCGCACCCGTCGCACCCGCGCCGCGTCCCGGGCGCTCGCCGCGTAGCGCGTGTACGACGACTCCACGATCGCCGCCGCGGCCCGCACCAGCAGCCAGGCGGTGGCGGCTATCAGCACCAGCGTCAGGGTCTGGCCGATGCCCAGTGCGTGGTGCACCACGACCGGGATCCGGGTCTGGTCGTAGGACCCCAGCAACAGGGCCGCGGCGAGCATCAGTCGGAGCGGTATGCGGCAGCGCCGCAGCAGCCCCCACAGCGGGGTCTCCGGGTGCCGGGTGTCGATCCGCAGCAGGGTCCGGTCGATCAACCAGACCACGACGATCGTGACCACGATCGAGCCCCCGATGACGACGATCGGGCGCAGCACGGCCTCCAGGGACACGGGACTCCTCCTCGATGCGGTGTGCTCCTGCCGGACCCGACGACCGTAGCTGGCACGATGGGGGGAGAGCGATCCAACCCCAGGGAAGTGATGTCTGTGCCCGCCTCCGTCGAGCCCGCGACCAGCGGTTCCTCCACCATCGTGCTGTTCCATTCGGTGTGCGGGCTGCGGCCCGCGGTGCATGCCGACGCGGACCGGCTGCGGGCCGCGGGACACGAGGTGATCGTCCCGGACCTGTTCGGCGAGCGGACCGCGGACTCGGTCGCCGACGGCATCGTGATCAAGGAGGAGATCGGCAAGGAGGAACTGCTCCGGCGCGCCGTCGCGGCGGTCGCCCCGTACTCCGACCGCGGACTGGTCTACGCCGGGTTCTCCTTCGGCGGCGCGGTTGCGCAGAACCTCGCCCTCGGCGACGAGAAGGCCCGCGGGCTGCTGCTGATGCACGGCACCTCCGACATCGCCGACGGTGCCAGCGCCGATGACCTGCCGGTGCAGCTGCACGTCGCCGACCCCGACCCGTTCGAGCCGCACGACTGGCTGAACGCCTGGTACCTGCGGATGCGTCGGGCCGGCGCGGACGTCGAGGTGTTCCGCTACGCCGGCGCCGGCCACCTCTTCACCGACCCCGACCTGCCGGACTACGACGGGGAGGCGGCGGAGCGGGCCTGGAAGGTGGCGCTGGGGTTCCTGGCGGAGCTGCCCGCGCGGGACTGAACCGCGGCCGGGCGGGCCGGGGCGGGCGGATTCCGGGAGATCCGGCAACGCCCGCCCGGGCCCGTCAACGGGCGTGCGGCGGCGGTCAGTTGCCCTTGGTCGGGTCCTTCTCGCCCTTGGCGATGCCCTCGCCGCCGCCCTTGCCGGCGTCCCCGCCCTTGCCCGTGTCCCCGCCCTTCGCCGGGCCGAACTCCTTGTCGATCATCTTGCGGAAGTTGGCCCGCGCGAGCTGGTTGTACTGCTCTTGCGTCATCTGCTGCTGCGGGATCTCCGCCATCGCCAGCTTCTTGTCGCCGTGCATGAAGGTCGGGGTGCCGCGCACGCCCTTGCGGCCGAACAGCGCGGTCATCTCCATCGCCCAGCGGTCGTAGGTGCCGCCCTTGACCTGCTTCTCGAACGCCTTGTTGCCCTTCAGCTCCGGCACGTCGGCGGCCACCTTCAGCAGCTCGGCGTCCTTGGCGTAGAGGTCCTCGCGCTCGTCGGGGTGGTAGGTGGTCGAGTACAGCGCCGACTTGTACTTCAAGAACGCCTCGGGGCTGATGTTCAGCGCCGCGCCCAGTGCGCTCAGGGCGTTCTTGGAGCCCTCGCCGCCCTGCATGTCGTCGATGAACGAGTACATGGTGAAGCGGACCTTGAATCGGCCGTCGTGGATGTCCTTGAGCAGTTCCTCGCCGGTGCTCTGCTCGAACGCCGCGCACGCCGGGCAGCGGACGTCCTCGAAGACCTCCAGGGTGTCCTTGGCGCTCTTGTCGCCGATCAGGATCTCGGTGCCGTTCTTGCCCTGGGTGTGCGCCGGGGTGACCAACTTGGCCTCCTTGGCGGCCTCCCAGCCGGTCGGCTCGTTCGCCTTCAGCACGGCGAAGCCGATGCCGCCGGCGACCGCCAGGACACCGACGACCGAGACCGCCACGATGAGTTGACGGCGCAGCCGCTCCTTCTTCTTCTCCGTCTCGCGCTGGGCGCGGATCCGCTCACGGGCGGCCTGCTTGTTCTCCTGGGTGTTCCGGTTGCTCATGGGGGGTGTCCGATCCTTCGGTGCGGCGCTGGCTGAGGGCGGTGCGGGTGTCAGACGGCGGCCGGGAACGGAGGGCCGCGACGGCGTACGTAGTGCGTGCGGCGGGGGAGCGGCCTCGGCGGCGCCGGTGGGCGCTGCGGGTGGCGGTGGTGGTGGGAGGCGACGGCGGCGCGGACCACCGCGGCCGCGAACCGCAGTGGCCGGGCGGCTCCCGTGCCGGCCGCCCGCAGGAGGGCGCCGAGCGCGGCCTCGCCGCGGTGCAGCCAGCCGGCCGCGAGCAGGCCGACGGCGAGGTGCGCGGCGAGCAGCAGCCAGGCGGTGGCCGGCTGTGCCGCGGGCAGGCCGTGGCGGAGGGCGGTCGGTCCCGCCGGGCCGGTGCCGCCCGCGGCGCCCCGGCACAGCAGGTCGGCCCCGACCGCGTGCAGCGGGCCGGCGCCCGGGCCGTAGCAGGCGTACTGCCCGGTGGTGAAGACGGTGTCGGCGGCCAGTTCCAGGGGGACCAGCAGCGCGACGGTCCGTCCGTAGCCGTGTTCCCGGCCGGCGTGCCCGTAGGCCGCGGCGAAGATCCCGGCGCACACCGCGGCGAGCGTCGCGGGCGGCAGCGGGGTGTGGGAGAGCAGGACGTGGCAGGTGGCGGACAGGGCGACGCACACCGCGGTGAACAGCGCCGCCTTCCCCCGCGGCCCTGACGGCAGGGGAGGTAACCCCCGCACCCCTGGCCGCTCTCCGGGCGAGGCCCCGGGCCGGGCCGCCGGGCGGACTCCCCTCCCCTGCATGGCCGGGAGTCTGCCATGAGCACGACGGGAAACCGGGTCAAGATTTGGCATCGGCCGACGTGCGGGAGGCACGTCGGCCGATGCCGTTGCCGGGGGTGGGCCCCGGCGTCAGTCCCCGGGGGGTTACTTCTTGAGGTTCTTGTCCACCTGGGCGTTGAAGTCCGCGACCGTGGACGGCGCGACCGGGCCCTGCGCGGTCTGGGTGCCCAGGACCGTGCCGTTCATCTTCACGGTCGGGGTGCTGCGGACGTCCTTGTGCGAGTCGAAGTCCTTGGACATCGCCATCGCCCAGGCGTCGTACGTGCCGTTCTTGACGGCCTTCTGGAAGGCGGCGTTGCCCTTCAGCGCCGGGATGGTGTCGGCCACCTTGATTAGGTAGCTGTCGTCGGCGAACTTGTCCGGGCCGGTCTCGTCCGGGTGGAACTCCTTGGAGTACAGCGCGTACTTGTACTTCAGGAAGGCGTCCGGGGAGACGTTCAGCGCGGCGCCCAGCGCGCTCAGCGCGTTCTTGGAGCCGGTGCCCTGGAGGTTGCCGTCCAGGAAGGTGCCGATGTGGTACGTCGCCTTGTACTTGCCGTCGCTGATGTCCTTCTCGACCGTCGCGCCGACGGTCTCCTCGAAGACGGCGCAGCCGGGGCAGCGCGGGTCCTCGAAGAGTTCGAGGGAGTTCTTCGCGTCGGACTTGCCGACGACGACGGTGGTGCCGTTGGGGCCGCTGGTGTTGGCGGGCGGGACCGGCTTGGCCTTGGCGGCCTTCGCCCAGACGTCGGCGCCCGAGCCGCTGCCGGCGCTGCTGCCGCCGCCGGAGTTGGCGACCGCCAGGCCGATGCCGCCGGCCACCGCCAGCACCGCGACCACCGAGCCGGCGACGATCAACTGCCGCCGGGTGCGGTCCTTCTTGGCCTGCCGCTCGCGCTCGGCGCGCAGCCGATCGCGGGCCGCCTGCTTGTTGGCCTGACTGTTGCGGTTGCTCATGACTGTTCTGCTCCGTGGGTTCCGTGGTCCATGGGGACGGGCTGTGTGCTGCCTGGGGCGTGCGCGCCGGGCGGGCGCACGCCGGCCGCCGGGCCGGGAAGGGCCGTCAGGCGGCGAGCGCGCACGGAGGCCCGCGGCGCACCACGGAGTGCACGAGCAGGGGGACGGAGCGGGCGGCCGACCCGGTCCGTACGGGGGCGGGCACCGGGCGGCGCGGTGCGGCGGTGCCGCCCAGGACCGCGGCCGCGATCAGCAGCGGACGGAACGCGAAGCCGGCCACCGCGCCCAGCAGCCGCACCAGCGCGGCCTCGCCGCGGCGCAGCCAGCCGGCCGCGAGCAGGCCGACGGCGAGGTGCGCGGCGAGCAGCAGCAGCCAGACCGGGGCCGGGGCGCCGCCCTCGCGGGTCAGCTGGGCCAACGGGCTACCGACCGGACCGCCGCCGCAGAGCAGCATCGTGCCCAGCGAGTGCAGGGGCGCGGCCGGGCCCCCGTCCGGGCCGTAGCAGGTGTGCTGGCCGAGGCTGAAGGCCGCGTCGGCGGCGAGCTCCAGGGGGAGCAGCAGCCCGGCGATCCGCCAGTAGCCGCGCTCGCGGCCGGCCAGCGCGTAGGCGAGCGCGAACACCGCGGCGCCGGTCGCCACGACGGTGACCGGCGGCAGCGGCATACGGGAGAGCAGCACATGGGACGCCGAGGACAGCGTCACGCACAGCGCCGCGAAGAGCGCCGCGCGCAGTGCCCGCAGGTGTGCCGCCGAAATGTCCATCGCCAGCGAGTGTGCCATGGGATCCGCTAAATCGGCACTAAGAGAGCGAGGCGGACCGTCCTACCGGCCCGGGAACCGATCGTCCCGGAGGAGTTCCACGAAGATCCGGTGGTCGGCGCGGGCGCGCGACGCGGCACAGAGCGCGACGTCCGCCAGCAGCGGCCCGAAACCGTCCTCGTCGGCCGCGATCGCCGCGTCGACGGCCCGCTCGGGCCGGAACGGCACCAGCGGGTGCCGGCCCTTGCCGTCCCCCGCGGCGTGTGCCGCGGCGGTGACCCGGCCCAGCCCCGCGACGGCCGCGGCGATCTCGTCGGGGGCGTCGAGGGCGGACCAGTCCAGCCCGACCGCGTACGGCGACACCTCGCCGACCAGGAGGCCCACGCCGTTCAGCGCCGCCCAGCCCAGCCACGGATCGGCGTGCGCCTGGAGGGCGCGCCGGGCCAGCACCGCCCGGTGCCCCTCGTGCCGGACGTGCTCGGCGACCTCCGGGACCGGGCGGTGGCGGGCGAGCGCCGGGGCGGGCACCTGCCGCATGGTGAGCACCACATCGCTCTCCAGGACGTCGCTGCCGCCCTCCAGCAGCAGGTCGTACGAGGTCGGGTCGGCGGGGGCGGTGCCGCGTCGGCCCACCACGTCCTTGACCCGGTAGGCCTCCGGGCGGGCCGGGCCGGTCTCCGGCAGCGTCTCCAGATAGCCGTCGAACGCCGCCAGGACCGTGTAGCGGGCCGCCGCGTCCAGCTCGACGGTGCCGCTCCCGCCGGCGAAGCGCCGCTCGCCGTCGCACACCTCGGTCAGGGGCGCCAGCAGCCCGGCTCGGGTCCGGGCGCGGGCCGCGCGCAGCACGGCGAGCAGCGGACCGTCGGCGGTGTCCAGGGTGGCCGGCGGCGCCGCGTCCGCGCCGGAGGCCAGGGCGTGGACGTGCTCCCGGTAGGCCGCGGCGAAGGCCCGCACCAGTTCGGTGAGCCGGGCATCGCTCAGCCCTCGGGCGTGGCCGAGCAGCGCCACCGAGGTCGCGCACCGCTTCAGGTCCCAGGTGAACGGGCCGACGTACGCCTCACCGGAACCGGTGACGCCGAACACCAGCCGGCCCGTGGCGTCCAGGTACGTACCGAAGCTCCCGGCGTGCAGATCGCCGTGGATCCACACCCGGCCGGTGCGCTCGTCCAGATACGGGGCGCCGGGCGCGCCCGCGCCGGCCGCCGCCAGGTCGTGGTGGAACAGGGCCGCCGCACCCCGGAAGAACGCGGCGGGGGAGCCGGCCATCCGACGCAGGGCCGGGCCGGAGGTGGTGTCGAGGGCGGCGAGGAGCTGCCCCTCGCGCCGGGCGGTGTCCTTGCCGTGCCACGCGCTGTCGCGCGCCGGGGCGTGGAGAATCGGCATCGCTGGCTGCCTCCTGGGGTGCCGGAAAGCGGATCGGAGATCAGCCGGACAACGGGTGGGGAGGCCCGTGAGTGCCCGGACGCCCCGCCACTTCGTCGGGGCGCTGCGGACCCCTCGACGGGGCCTCGACTGTCAGTCCCGGGTCGTAGACTTCAAGACCGTCACACCCATCCCTCCCGACCGCTTTCGCCCATCCTTACGGGCATCTCCCGCCCGCCCCGCCCGACCGTCCTGACAACTGCCGCTCCCGGAGGTTCAGCGCCGTGGCCCCCTCGTCCAGGCCCCCGTTCACGCACCTGCACGTTCACACCCAGTACTCACTGCTGGACGGTGCGGCCCGGCTCTCCGACATGTTCAAGGCGTGCAAGGACATGGGGATGACGCACATCGCCATGTCCGACCACGGCAACCTCCACGGCGCCTACGACTTCTTCCACTCCGCGCAGAAGGCCGGGGTCACCCCGATCATCGGCATCGAGGCGTACGTCGCGCCGGAGTCGCGGCGCAACAAGCGCAAGATCCAGTGGGGTCAGCCGCACCAGAAGCGCGACGACGTCTCCGGTTCGGGTGGTTACACCCACAAGACGATCTGGGCGGCGAACAAGACGGGCCTGCACAACCTCTTCAAGCTCTCCTCGGACGCGTACGCCGAGGGCTGGCTGCAGAAGTGGCCGCGGATGGACAAGGAGACGATCTCCCAGTGGAGCGAGGGCCTCATCGCCTCCACCGGCTGCCCCTCCGGTGAGTTGCAGACACGGCTGCGCCTCGGCCAGTTCGACGAGGCGCTCAAGGCCGCCTCCGAGTACCAGGACATCTTCGGCAAGGACCGCTACTTCCTGGAGCTGATGGACCACGGCATCGAGATCGAGCGCCGGGTCCGCGACGGCCTCCTGGAGATCGGCAAGAAGCTCGGCATCCCGCCGCTGGTGACGAACGACTCGCACTACACGTACGCCCACGAGGCGACCGCGCACGACGCCCTGCTCTGCATCCAGACCGGCAAGAACCTCTCGGACCCGGACCGCTTCCGGTTCGACGGGACGGGCTACTACCTGAAGTCCACGGACGAGATGTACGCCATCGACTCCTCGGACGCCTGGCAGGAGGGCTGCCGCAACACCCTTCTGGTGGCCGAGCAGGTCGACACCACCGGCATGTTCGAGAAGCGCGACCTCATGCCGAAGTTCGACATCCCGGAAGAGGGCTACACCAACACCACGTGGTTCAAGGAGGAAGTGCGCCGCGGCATGCTCCGCCGCTTCCCCGGCGGCGTGCCCGAGGACCGGCAGAAGCAGGCCGAGTACGAGATGGACGTCATCATCCAGATGGGGTTCCCCGGCTACTTCCTCGTGGTCGCCGACTTCATCATGTGGGCGAAGAACAACGGCATCGCGGTCGGCCCCGGCCGTGGCTCCGCGGCCGGTTCGATCGTCGCGTACGCCATGGGCATCACCGACCTCGACCCGATCGAGCACGGGCTGATCTTCGAGCGGTTCCTCAACCCCGAGCGCGTCTCGATGCCCGACGTCGACATCGACTTCGACGAGCGTAGGCGCGTCGAAGTGATCAGGTACGTGACCGAGAAGTACGGCGCCGACAAGGTCGCCATGATCGGCACGTACGGAAAGATCAAGGCCAAGAACGCGATCAAGGACTCCGCCCGCGTGCTCGGCTACCCGTACGCGATGGGTGACCGCCTCACCAAGGCGATGCCCGCGGACGTCCTCGGTAAGGGCATCGACCTCGACGGCATCACCAACCCGTCGCACCCGCGCTACAACGAAGCCGGCGAGATCCGCGGGATGTACGAGAACGAGCCGGACGTGAAGAAGGTCATCGACACCGCCAAGGGCGTCGAGGGCCTGGTCCGGCAGATGGGCGTGCACGCCGCCGGCGTCATCATGTCCAGCGAGCCCATCGTCGACCACGCCCCGATCTGGGTGCGGCACACCGACGGCGTGACCATCACGCAGTGGGACTACCCGCAGTGCGAGAACCTCGGCCTGATCAAGATGGACTTCCTGGGCCTCAGGAACCTGACGATCATGGACGACGCCGTGAAGATGGTGGAGTCCAACAAGGGCGTCAAGTTGGAGCTCCTGTCGGTCCCGCTCGACGACCCCAAGACGTACGAACTGCTCTGCCGCGGTGACACGCTCGGTGTGTTCCAGTTCGACGGCGGACCGATGCGGTCGCTGCTGCGCCAGATGCAGCCCGACAACTTCGAGGACATTTCCGCCGTCTCGGCCCTGTACCGGCCGGGCCCGATGGGCATGAACTCGCATATCAACTACGCCGAGCGCAAGAACGGCCGGCAGGAGATCACGCCGATCCACCCGGAGCTCGAAGAGCCCCTGAAGGAGACGCTCGGCCTGACCCACGGCCTCATCGTGTACCAGGAGCAGGTGCAGAAGGCCGCTCAGATCATCGCCGGGTACTCGCTCGGCGAGGCCGACATCCTGCGCCGCGTGATGGGCAAGAAGAAGCCCGAGGAGCTGGCGAAGAACTTCACCATCTTCCAGGAGGGCGCCAAGAAGAAGGGCTTCAGCGACGCGGCGATCCAGGCCCTGTGGGACGTCCTGGTCCCGTTCGCCGGCTACGCCTTCAACAAGGCGCACTCCTCCGCGTACGGCCTGGTCACCTACTGGACCGCCTACCTCAAGGCCAACTACCCGGCCGAGTACATGTCCGCGCTGCTGACGTCGGTGCGCGACGACAAGGACAAGTCCGCGGTCTATCTGAACGAGTGCCGACGGATGGGCATCAAGGTGCTCCCGCCGAACGTCAACGAGTCCGAGGCCAACTTCGCCGCCCAGGGCGACGACGTCATCCTCTTCGGCCTCACCGCGGTGCGGAACGTCGGCCAGAACGTCGTCGATTCGATCATCCGCTGCCGCAAGGCCAAGGGGAAGTACTCCTCCTTCCCCGACTACCTCGACAAGGTCGACGCGGTGGTCTGCAACAAGCGCACCACCGAATCGCTGATCAAGGCCGGCGCCTTCGACGAGATGGGCCACACCCGCAAGGGCCTGACCGCGCACTACGAGCCGATGATCGACAACGTCGTCCAGGTCAAGCGCAAGGAGGCGGAGGGCCAGTTCGACCTCTTCGGCGGGATGGGCGACGACACCTCCGACGACGGCCCCGGCTTCGGGCTGGACGTGGAGTTCTCCGAGGACGAGTGGGACAAGACCTACCTGCTCGCCCAGGAGCGCGAGATGCTCGGCCTCTACGTCTCCGACCACCCGCTCTTCGGGCTGGAGCACGTGCTGAGCGACAAGGCGGACGCCGCCATCGCCCAGCTGACCGGCGGCGACTACGCGGACGGCTCGATCGTCACCATCGGCGGCATCATCTCCGGCCTCCAGCGCAAGATGACCAAGCAGGGCAACGCCTGGGCGATCGCCACCGTCGAGGACCTGGCCGGCTCCATCGACTGCATGTTCTTCCCGGCGACGTACCAGCTGGTGTCCACCCAACTCGTCGAGGACACCGTGGTGTTCGTCAAGGGCCGGCTCGACAAGCGGGAGGACGTGCCGCGGCTGGTCGCCATGGAGATGATGGTCCCCGACCTCTCGGAGGCCGGCGCCAACGCCCCGGTGACGATCACGATTCCGGCCGTGAAGGTCACCCCGCCGATGGTCGAGAAGCTCGGTGAGGTGCTCGGCAGCCACCGCGGCTCCACCGAGGTCCGCATCAGGCTCCAGGGCGTACGGAAGACCACGGTGCTCCGCCTGGACCGTCACCGGGTCACCGCCGACCCGTCGTTGTTCGGCGATCTGAAGGTGCTGCTCGGCCCGTCCTGCCTGGCCGGCTGACCGCCGGCCGGGGCGCCGTCGCCGCCCCGGCCCCGGATACCACGAGGGGCGCGCCCGCACGATGCGGGCGCGCCCCTCAAGTCATCGGCGGCACGGGTCAGTTGGGGGCACTGACGGGCGGCCTCGCCGGGACGTCTAGTTGTGGCCGAAGCGGCGCTGGTGCTTGCGCGCGACGTCCGCCGGGGTGCCCGGGGCCTGCGAGTGCGAGATCGCGTCGAGGGTCGCCTTCTCGGACTGCTGCTGGCCGCGCTCGGTCTCGCTCGTCTTGGGCTGCTTCCGGTCCTTCTTGTTCTTGGCCATGATCGTGCCTCCTGAGGGGGATCTTTGGATCGGCCGGAATCAGCCTTACACGCCGGGCACATCACTGCATTTCGGGCAATTACCCTGGGTGATAACGCCAGTTACCCGCCGTGTGGACGGCAGGGGCCGAATCCGCCACGCCGAAGATCGAGTTCGTGCAGTTAACCCCCGTTCGGTCGGGCAGACTCGAAGGAAGCCGAAGAGCACTCGTGCCACGGGCCGAGCCGGGGGGCGACCGGACTTCAGCACCTCAGGGAAGAGGGTGGAACGTGGACCGCTGCGTCGTCCTGGTGGACGCTGGGTATCTGCTCGGTGCCGCCGCGAGCCTGCTCGCCGGAGAACCCGCCCGTTCCCGGATCACCGTCGACCACGCCGCCCTCATCCAAGGGTTGCGCCAGCGCGCCGAGGCCGACACCGAACGGTCGCTGCTGCGCATCTACTGGTTCGACGGCGCCCCCGACCGCGTTCCGCAGCCCGAGCACCGCCGGCTGCGGGTGATGCCCCGGGTCACCGTCCGGCTGGGCGCGCTGACCCGCAGCGACGGGCGCTGGGCGCAGAAGGGCGTGGACGCCGCCATGCACGCCGAGCTGACCGAACTCGCCCGCAACCGCGCCTGCTCCGACATCGTGCTGGTCACCGGCGACGGCGACCTGCTGCCCGGTCTGATGTCCGCCAAGGAGCACGGCGTCGCCGTCCACCTCTGGGCCGTCCAGGCCGCCGACGGCGACTACAACCAGTCCGAGGACCTGGTCGCCGAGGCCGACGAGCGGCGGGTGCTGGACCGGGCCTGGATCACCCGCGCGGTCCGCGCCAAGGAACTGGGCGGCCCCTGCGCCCCGCCGCCGGCCCCCCGCCCCGAGATCGCGGCGATCCTCTCCGCCCCGCTCCCGGAGACCGCGGTCGCCGCCGCGGCCGCCGCGGCCGGACCGGACCCCGACGGGCGCACCGGCACCAACGGCACCGCCCGCCCCGCCCCCGCCGGCGACCGCGGCGAACCGTCCGGCGAGACCGGCTCCGCCGGCTCCCGCGGCGTCCCCACCCCCAAGGACCTCGCCGGCCTCGGCCGCCCGCTCGCCGCCCAGGGCTCCACGCCCAACGGCAGCCAGCCCGCCGCCACCCTCCGCTGGTCCTCCGACAAGGGGTGGATCGAGCGCGGCGGCCCGCTCGGCGAGCCCGCCGAGACCGCCTCGCTGCCCACCCTCGCGCTGCTCACCAGTGCCGAGCAGCGCTGGGCCGACCGTGAGGAGGACATCACGGCGGTCAGTGGCGACCCCTTCGAGGTCGGCCAGGTTTTCGCCCGCCGCTGGACCGAGCGGCTCCCCGACTCCACCCACCTCCAGCAGATCTCGACGGAGTACCCCCGCATCCCGCACCGCATCGACGGGGAACTGCTCCGCTACGCCGCCCGCTTCGGCCTGCTCGCCCACAAGGACGACCAGATCGACGAGCACGACCGGTACGCCATCCGGGCCGGCTTCTGGCGCGAGGTCGACCTCCGTACCGCCGCCGAACACACCCCGTCGGCCGACTGACCGCCGGCGAGGAGGCTGTGCGCAGGCTGTGCGCGCCGGGCCCTGCGGAGCCCCCCGGACCAGCGGCCGCCCGGGGCCGCGTACCCTCATAGCTCGTGAAGACGGGCGCAAAACAGGTGGAGCGCGGCGCGCCGGTGTGCGTGGTGCAGGACCTGGTCAAGACCTATCCCGCACTGCGCGGGCGGCGCGGGACGGACCGGGCGCCGGCGGTACGCGCCAGCGACGGCATCAGTCTCGACGTCCGGCGCGGCGAGATCTTCGGGCTGCTCGGCCCGAACGGTGCCGGCAAGTCCACCCTGGTCCGCCAGCTGACCGGACTGCTGCGGCCGGACTCCGGCCGCATCGTCGTCCTCGGCCACGACCTGGTGCGGCACCCCGAGCGGGCCGCCCGGCTGCTGGGCTACCTGGGCCAGGAGTCGACCGCGCTGGACGAGCTGACCGTCTCCCTCGCCGTGGAGACCACCGGCCGGCTGCGCGGCCTGGACACCCGGACCGCCCGCGCCGAACGCGATGCGGTCCTCGACGAGCTGGGCCTGGGCCCGATCGCCGGCCGGGCGCTGAAGAAGCTCTCCGGCGGCCAGCGGCGACTGGCCTGCTTCGCCACCGCGCTGATCGGCGAACGCCCGCTGCTGGTGCTGGACGAGCCGACCACCGGTATGGACCCGGTGGCCCGGCGCGCCGTCTGGGCCGCGGTGGACCGCCGCCGCGCCGAGCGGGGCGCCACCGTCGTCCTGGTCACCCACAACGTGCTGGAGGCCGAGAGCGTGCTCGACCGGGTCGCGGTGATCGACCAGGGGCGGGTGATCGCCTGTGACACGCCCGGCCGGCTGAAGGAACTGGTGGGGGAGGAGGTCCGGCTGGAGCTGGTCTGGCGGGACCGGCCCCCGCTCGACGTCCCCGAGGTCGCCGCGCTCGCCGCCGACGCCCGTACCTCCGGCCGCCGCTGGACCCTGCGGCTCCCCGCCGACCGGGCCCGCTCGGCGGTCACCGCGGTCACCGCCGGGCCGGCCTTCGCGGCCCTGGACGACTTCACGCTCGCCACGCCGAGCCTGGAGGACGTCTACGTCTCCCTGGGCGGGCGCGCGGAAGGGCTGATGAAGGCGTGAGCGAGCGGAGCGCGGGACTGCCCGCGGCCGGCGGCCGGGAGAGAAACATGGCCGGGAGTACGGACCGACGGCGTGTCGAGGAAAGCTGGGTGACGGCGTGAGTGCGGTGTCCGCGCAGGTGGCGACGGGTTCCGGAGCGCGACTGGAGGACGGTGGGGCCGGTGGGGCCGCTCCGCTCGCGCCCCGGGCCCGGCTGCTGCCCGCGCTCGCCGCCGTCTACCGCGCCCAGCTCTCCCGGG
Organism: Streptomyces sp. RGM 3693; assembly: GCF_050471125.1. Taxonomy (NCBI): domain Bacteria; kingdom Bacillati; phylum Actinomycetota; class Actinomycetes; order Kitasatosporales; family Streptomycetaceae; genus Streptomyces; species Streptomyces sp. RGM 3693. The sequence continues at coordinate 395,969 of NZ_JBMPPQ010000004.1, read as the reverse complement.
CCCGAGTCGCCCGGATTCCGCTGCTGTTCGTCGCCACCTTCCAGTCCGTCGGGATCATGGTCCTGCTGCGCGGGGTGGTCAGCGGCGGCGACCCGGCGCAGTCGGTGGTCTCCGGCTCCGCGGTGCTGGTCGTCGCCTTCGTCGCGCTGAACCTGCTGGCCCAGTACTTCGGCCAGCTGCGGGCCGGCGGCGGCCTGGACCACTACGCGACGCTGCCGGTGCCGCCGGCCGCCGTGGTGCTCGGCGCGGCCGCCGCGTACGCCTCCTTCACGGTGCCCGGCGCGGTGGTCACCGCGATCACCGGCTGTCTGCTCTTCCATCTGCCGATGGCCCACCTGTGGGTGCTGGTGGCCGTGGTCCCGCTCTCCGGGGCGGCGCTGTCCGGGCTCGGTGCGGCCCTCGGGCTGCTCGCCCCGCGCCAGGAACTGGCCACCCTGGGCGGCCAGTTGGGCATGTCGGCGGCGCTGCTGCTGGGAGTGCTGCCGGCCGATCGGATGCCCGAGCCGATCGGCTGGGCCCGCGATCTGCTGCCCTCGACCTACGGGGTGGAGGCGCTGGCGCGTACGTTCGCCCCGCATCCCGACTGGCTGGCGGTCGCCGCCGATCTGGGCATCTGTGCGGCTGTCGGGGTGCTCTCGCTGGCCGTGGCGACCTGGGCGTACCGCCGGGCGGCGGTTCGGTGAGCGCGGCCGCCGATCCCAAGAGGCGCTTCGGGTGTCCTGCTGCCGGTGCCGCGGCGCCGGCCTGGCACGATGACCAGGTGACCGCAGCGCAGACGCCCCACGAGAACCAACCGCCCGAAGAACCGCACCGGCCGCAGGCCGCCCCCGTCGAGGGCCACGGTGTCACCGCCGAACCCGCCGGCGGCCCCGAATTCGCCCGCGAACTGCGGGACGGCGTGCTGATCGCCCTGGCGGTCGCGGTGAGCGGGGTGTTGCTGGGCGTGCTGTGGGCCTGGCTGGCGCCGCGCGTTCCGCTGATCGCGGACACCCACAACGTCTACCTCAAGAACACCGAGGGCGAGGAGGCGATCGGCGCCGACGGCACCTTCGTCCTGCTGGCGCTCGGCTTCGGCGTGGTCACCGCGGCGGTGGTCTTCCTCGTCCGGCGGCGCGGCGGCATTCCGCTGGTGGTGTCGCTGGCCCTGGGCGGGCTGCTGGGCGCCGCGCTGGGCTGGTTGACCGGTATGTGGCTGGGACCCACCCCGGACGTGGTCGCGCACGCCAGGCAGGTCGGCGCCGGCGTCGCCTTCGACGGCCCGCTGCGGCTCCAGGCCAAGGGCGCCCTGTTGGCCTGGCCGATCGCTGGGATGCTCACCCAGATCGCGCTGACCGGGCTGTTCGGGCCGCGCGACCCGGAGCTGGACGGGCCGGTGGTGCCGGACTGGTCCGGACACCACCAGCCGCCGGTCGACTGACCGTTGTGCCGGCCGTTCCTCAGGACGGCCGGCGACCGTGGTTGGCCCGGCCCTTCCGGATGCGCCATTTCCGCTTACGGGTCCTCTTCGACATGGGCGTACCTCCTCCCCCGGTCGTAACCGAGGGCAGGCGGGCGCGGGAAGTCCCGGAGCGGTGCGGGCGGCGGCAGCGGGGGGCGCGCGGCGGCGCCGGCCGGGCTCAGCCCCGCGCGATCGGCGCGAACCGTGCGCCGGTCAGCGCGGCCAGGTCGGCGGGCGAGAGCTCGACCTCCAGGCCGCGCCGGCCGGCCGAGACGCAGACCGTCGACCGGCCCTCCGCCGAGGCGTCCAGTACCGTCCGCAGCCGCTTGCGCTGCCCCAGCGGTGAGATCCCGCCGAGCACGTAGCCGGTGCTGCGCTCGGCCGCCGCCGGGTCGGCCATCGCGGCCCGCTTGCCGCCCACCGCGGCGGCCAGCGCCTTCAGGTCCAGCGAGCCGGAGACCGGCACCACGGCCACCGTGAGCGTGCCGTCCACGTCCGCCAGCAGCGTCTTGAACACCTGGTCGGGGGAGACTCCGAGCGCCTCGGCGGCCTCCTCGCCGTACGAGGCGGCCGCCGGGTCGTGGTCGTAGGCGTGCACCGTGAACGGGACGCCGGCCGCGGTCAGCGCCACCGTCGCGGGCGTACCGCCGGACTGCGCCGCGCCCTTCTTCCCCTGCTTCGGCTTCTTCGCCACCGTGCCTCGCCTCGTTCGAACGCGGAGCCTTCCGGCCCCGGGACCGGAATCTCGTGGTGCCCGTGCGTCAGTTGGGACTGGTCGGCTGCCGGGTCAGCTCCACGGCCGGCAGCGACGGGAGCTTACCGATCACCGCCGACTCCTGGCGAAGCAGTTTCAGCTCCTGCCGCAGCCGGTCCGCGGTGTCCGGCGCCGCCAGCAACTCCTGCTTGGCGGGCACGTCCAGCACCGCCGCCGCGGCGACCAGGTACGACAGCACCGACGGGTCGGCGGGCAGGTCCTGGCCGGTGGTGAGGGTCCGCTCGTTCGCCCACGCCAGCCGCTTCTGGTAGGTGCGGAAGGCCCGCACCACACCGGACGCCAGGGCGCCCGCACCCTCCCCGTGGCCCTCTTCCAGGAGCTCCAGCTCCCCGGTCAGGTACGGCCCGGAGGCGTCCACCGACAGCAGTCGGAAGCGGGTGGTGCCGGTGGCCAGGACCTCGTAGCCGCCGCCCGACTTCTCCCGGATGGTGGCCGCGTCCGCGACGCAGCCGACGGTGTGGAAGGCCCGGAACGGATCGTCGCCGAAGCCCGCGGCCGGTCCGGTGGCGGCCGGCGCGGTGGCGTCCGGCAACCCCGGCGCGGTGGGGGCGACCTCCCGGCCGTCCCGGATGGCGACCACCGCGAAGCGGCGGTCGTCCTCGGGCCGGTCCAGCAGATCGGCCATCATCGCCCGGTAGCGCGCCTCGAAGACGTTCAGCGGCAGCACCAGACCCGGGAACAGCACCGAGTTGAGCGGGAACAGCGGCAGACGCACGGAGGACACAGTCGGTAAGCCTAGAGCCTGTGCCCGCGCGGACCACCACCCGCACCCGGCTAGGGTCTGTCCGGTGGGCTAGGGGCGGGTCCGTCCTGACTCACCGGACGGTCCCTAAGCCCGCCGCAGCAAGCGGGACGCGCCGGCCGCGACCGTCGTCGCCAGTACCCACCCCGTCATGATCATCACGGCCGCCACCCACTGGGCGGCACCCCCTGGTTTCCAGGCGTTGCCTTGATAGAGGTCTATCACCGGCAGCAGCAGGTCCAGCGAGTAGAGGTACGGGTTCCACATCGGCGCCTCGTCGTGCTTGAGGGGCGGTGGCGGGTTGGAGGAGAAGTACGCCGTGCCGATCGCCCACAGGATCGCCATCCACACCGCGGCCCGCCCCGGGCGGTAGCCGTACGCGACCGTCCAGTCCTGGAGGAAGCCCCACGTCTTGGCCGCCAGCGGCAGCGTCTCGCGCCGCCGCCGCTGCTTGGCCAGCAGCACCTCCCGGGCGTCCGCGTCCTCGCCCATGGCGCGCAGCGAGGCGGCCAGCATCTCGTACGGCTCGGGCGCGTACTCCGGGGTCGCCGCGGCCACCCACTGGAGCCGCAGCGCCAGCGGGAAGTGGCCGCGCGGGATCAGCGTCTCGTAGGAGAAGCCGGCCATCATCAGCCCGCCCAGCCCCGGCCAGCTCGCCGACTTGTCGACGAGGTTGACGACCCGGGCGCCGGAGAGGATCACCCGGCCGCGCTGCGGGCGCTCGCCCAGGAACCGCAGCTCCGGCGTCTGGATGCGGCGCAGCGACAGTTCCTGGTCGGACTCCATGATGAACCGGGCGTGCTCCAGGTCCACCGCGTCCCCGAACCGCCCGTCGTCCAGCCGCACCCCGCCCTCGCACTCGAAGCGCTGCATCCGGGTGCCGCGGGCCGGGGTGTGGGTGATCCCGTACGGGGGTGTGGCGCCGCTGGAGAACGGGGAGTTGGCCAGGCCGGCGGCGGTGAGGTAGAGGGTCCGTTCGACGGTCAGCTGGGGGGCGTTCAGTGCCCGGCGGCCGAACGGATTGCTCAGGTGGCTGCCGCGCAGGCTCAGCGACACCCCGACGGTGGCGCCGCGCAGCGACAGCTCGCCGTAGGACTCCAGCATCTCGGCCTGGAGGTCCTGGGCGACGGTCAGTCCGTCGGCCATGATCGAGCGGCCCTGCCGGTCCTTGTGCACCACCACCTGATTGAGCATCAGATCGGTGCCGATGTGCGCGTCGGTCAGGCGTATGCCGGAGTGCACCACGCAGCGCGGCAGGTGGAGATCGCCCTCGGTGTGCAGCCGGGCCGCCTCCAGCCGCGGCAGGGTGCAGTTGACCATCCGCAGGGTGGTGAACCGGCTCTCCGGCAGCAGCACCTCGGCCTCGAAGCGGCAGTCCCGGAGCTCCACGAATGGCTTGATCGTGCCGCCCGCAAGGTCGAGAGTGTCCGTGATGTACGCCCCGGTCAGTTTCAGCCCGGACACCCGGCCGGGCTGCGGTGCCGGCCCGTCGAGCAACAACAGAGCCACCACCCGGGCCCGGACCCGGCGCTCCGGGCCCCACAAATGCTGCCCGTGCGGGTCGTCCCGGGACGGCTCGCCGGTGTGCAGGTTGCAGGCGCTGCCGTTGCGGAACGCCTGCCACATGCTCCATTCCGCGGACGTCAGTCGCAGGTCGGCGGGTGCGTCGCCGTCCCTGGCTCCGGTCACTGTTGGCTCCCCCTTGCTCTCGCGGTGCCGGCCGGCAGGCCGTGTCCGGTGGTCGTTGCTCGTCGTCCCGTGGTCGCCGTGCGGTGCGGTCGTCCGGTGGTCGCCCGGCCTGGGCGGTGCCCCCGGCGGGCCGGTATCCGGTCGCGATACCTGTTCGGATGCATCCCGGCGGGCGCTCTTCCGCCCGCCCCGCGGTCGTCCCCGTGTGCCCGCACCGACCCCTTGCCCGCCCGGTGACTGGTTGAACACGCGTGGTCAGGGCCAACTCCGGTCAACTTCGCGGACCGTCCCGACGTCCGCACGGCCCGTGTGTCACTGCGTATCACTGAGTGATACGGCCGCTCGGGCCCGACGGCGGGTCTGAGACACTGGGGACGTGATCTCCCGAATCGATCTGCGTGGTGCCGCCCTCCCCGAGGGCGCCGCGCTGCGTGACCTGCTGCCCCGTGCCGAGTTCGACGTGGAAGCCGCCCTGGAGAAGGTGCGGCCCATCTGCGAGGACGTACGCCATCACGGCACCGCGGCGCTGATCGAGTACGCGCGGCGGTTCGACGGTGTCGAGATCGAGCGGGTCCGGGTCCCCGTCGAGGCCCTCACCGAGGCCCTCGACGCGCTGGACCCGAAGGTCCGCGCCGCCCTGGAGGAGTCCATCCGGCGCGCCCGGATCGTCCACCGCGAGCAGCGCCGCACCGACGTCACCACCAAGGTCGTGCCCGGCGGCACGGTCACCGAGCGCTGGGTCCCGGTCGAGCGGGTCGGCCTCTACGTCCCCGGCGGCCGGTCGGTCTACCCGTCCTCCGTCGTCATGAACGTGGTCCCCGCCCAGGAGGCCGGCGTCGGCTCGCTGGCCGTCGCCTCCCCGCCGCAGGCCGACTTCGGAGGGCTGCCGCACCCCACGATCCTGGCCGCCTGCGCCCTGCTCGGCGTCGACGAGGTCTACGCCGCGGGCGGCGCCCAGGCCGTCGCGATGTTCGCGTACGGCACCGACGAGTGCGCCCCGACCAACCTGGTCACCGGCCCCGGCAACATCTACGTCGCCGCCGCCAAGCGCCTCCTCAAGGGCCGGATCGGCATCGACTCCGAGGCCGGGCCCACCGAGATCGCGATCCTCGCCGACCGCACCGCCGACCCGGTGCACGTCGCCGCCGACCTGATCAGCCAGGCCGAGCACGACCCGATGGCGGCCGCGGTCCTGGTCACCGACTCCGAGGAGTTGGCCGACCGCACCGAGAAGGAACTGGCGCCCCAGATCGAGGCCACCAAGCACGTCGAGGACCGCATCGTGCCGGCCCTGTCCGGCCGGCAGTCCGCGATCGTCCTGGTCGAGGGCCTCGACGAGGGCCTCGCGGTGGTGGACGCCTACGGCGCCGAGCACCTGGAGATCCAGACCGCGGACGCCACCGCGGTCGCCGCCCGGGTGCGCAACGCCGGCGCGATCTTCGTCGGTGCCTACGCCCCGGTCTCCCTCGGCGACTACTGCGCCGGCTCCAACCACGTCCTGCCCACCGGCGGTTGCGCCTGCCACTCCTCCGGCCTGTCCGTCCAGTCGTTCCTGCGCGGCATCCACGTCGTGGACTACTCGCGGGAGGCGCTGGCCGAGGTCGCCCACCATGTGGTGACCCTCGCCGAGGCCGAGGACCTCCCGGCCCACGGCGCGGCGGTCAAGGCGAGGTTCGACTGGACGGTTCCGCAGAGCAAGTGAGCAGGCAGATGACCAAGATCGACGATCTCCCGATCCGGGACGAACTGCGCGGCAAGTCCCCCTACGGCGCGCCGCAGTTGGACGTCCCGGTGCGCCTCAACACCAACGAGAACCCCTACCCGCTCCCCGAACCGCTGGTGCGGCGGATCGCCGAGCGGGTCACCGAGGCCGCCCGCCAGCTCAACCGCTACCCCGACCGGGACGCGGTCGAGTTGCGCACCGCGCTGGCCGCCTACCTCACCCGCACCGCCGGCCACGCGGTCACCGCCGACCAGGTCTGGGCCGCCAACGGCTCCAACGAGGTCATCCAGCAGCTGCTCCAGACCTTCGGCGGCCCCGGCCGCACCGCCCTCGGCTTCGAGCCGTCGTACTCCATGCACGCGCTGATCTCGCGCGGCACCGGCACCGGCTGGATCTCCGGCCCGCGCAACGACGACTTCACCATTGACGTCGAGGCGGCACGGGCGGCCATCGCCGAGCACCGGCCCGACGTGGTCTTCGTCTGCTCGCCGAACAACCCCACCGGCACCGCCGTCGAGGCCGACACCGTCCTCGCGCTGTACGAGGCGGCGCAGGCCGCCAAGGCCGACTCCGCCGGGGCCCTGGTCGTGGTCGACGAGGCGTACGGCGAGTTCAGCCACCACCCCTCGCTGCTGCCGCTGATCGAGGGCCGGCCGAACCTCGTGCTGTCCCGGACCATGTCCAAGGCGTTCGGCGCCGCCGGGCTCCGGCTGGGCTACCTCGCCGCCGACCAGGCCGTGGTCGACGCCGTGCAGCTGGTCCGGCTGCCCTACCACCTCTCGTCCGTCACCCAGGCCACCGCGCTCGCCGCTCTGGAGCACACCGATACGCTCCTGAAGTACGTGGCACAGCTCAAGGACGAGCGGGACCGTCTGGTGACCGAACTGCGCGCGATCGGCTGCCAGGTCGTCGCCTCGGACGCCAATTTCGTCCAGTTCGGCCTCTTCGACGACGCGCACGCCACCTGGCAGGCGATCCTCGACCACGGCGTGCTGGTCCGCGACAACGGTGTACCGGGCTGGCTGCGGGTCACCGCCGGCACCCCGGCCGAGAACGACGCGTTCCTCGACGCGGTGCGCGCGGTGCGCAAAGAACGCAGCCTGAAGGAGAACAAGCGATGAGCGGGGCGACCGCCCGCGTGGGGCGCATAGAGCGCACCACCAAGGAGACCACGGTGCTGGTCGAGATCGACCTCGACGGTACCGGCCAGGTCGACGTCTCGACCGGCGTCGGCTTCTACGACCACATGCTCGATCAGCTCGGCCGGCACGGCCTCTTCGACCTCAAGGTCAAGACCGACGGCGATCTGCACATCGACACCCACCACACGATCGAGGACACCGCCCTCGCGCTGGGCGCCGCCTTCAAGCAGGCGCTCGGCGACAAGGTCGGCATCTACCGCTTCGGCAACTGCACCGTCCCGCTGGACGAGTCGCTGGCCCAGGTGACCGTCGACCTCTCCGGCCGCCCGTACCTGGTGCACACCGAGCCGGAGAACATGGCGCCGATGATCGGCACCTACGACACCACGATGACCCGGCACATCCTGGAGTCGTTCGTCGCCCAGGCCCAGATCGCCCTGCACGTCCACGTGCCGTACGGGCGCAACGCCCACCACATCGTGGAGTGCCAGTTCAAGGCGCTCGCCCGGGCCCTGCGCTACGCCAGCGAGCGCGACGCGCGGGCGGCCGGCATCCTGCCTTCCACGAAGGGCGCCCTCTGATGAACGGTCTGTCCACCGTCTTCATCCTGGTGGGACTCTTCCTGCTCGGCGGCGTCTACTCGTTCTGGAAGCAGAAGATCCCCAAGTCCGTGATCACCCTGATGGCCATCGCCTCGGCGATGTGCCTGGTGGCGGGTGTGATGCGACTGGAGGTATGGAATTGAGCGCCGCGCGGCAGTCCCCGGGGAAGACCGCCAAGAAGGTCGTCGTCTTCGACTACGGCTTCGGCAACGTCCGGTCCGCCGAGCGCGCCCTGGCGCACGTCGGCGCGGACGTGGAGATCACCCGTGACTACGACACCGCGATGAACGCCGATGGGCTGCTGGTGCCCGGCGTCGGCGCGTTCGCCGCGTGCATGCGCGGTCTGAAGGAGGCCCGCGGCGACTGGCTCATCGGCCGTCGGCTGTCCGGTGGCCGCCCGGTGATGGGCATCTGCGTCGGCATGCAGATCCTCTTCGGCCGCGGCATCGAGCACGGTGTGGAGACGTCCGGTCTGGAGGAGTGGCCCGGCACGGTCGGGCCGCTCAAGGCCGAGGTGGTCCCGCACATGGGCTGGAACACTGTCCGCGCCGCCGAGGACTCCCAGCTCTTCGCCGGGCTGCCGGCCGACGCCCGCTACTACTTCGTGCACTCCTACGCGGTCCACGACTGGGAGCTGGAGGTCGGCAACGAACACCTCGCCGCCCCGAAGGTCACCTGGGCCACGCACGGCGAGCCGTTCGTGGCCGCGGTCGAGAACGGCGCGCTGTGGGCCACCCAGTTCCACCCCGAGAAGTCCGGCGACGCCGGTGCCCAGCTCCTGACCAACTGGATCAAAAACCTGTGAACCCGGTGAACGCTGTGAAGAAGCTTGAACTGCTGCCCGCCGTCGACGTCCGCGACGGCCAGGCCGTCCGCCTGGTGCACGGCGAGTCCGGCTCGGAGACCTCCTACGGCGACCCGCTCCAGGCCGCCCTGGCCTGGCAGCGGGCCGGCGCCGAGTGGCTGCACCTGGTCGACCTGGACGCCGCCTTCGGCACCGGCGACAACCGCGCGCAGATCGCCGAGGTCGCCCGCTCCATGGACATCAAGGTCGAACTGTCCGGCGGGATCCGCGACGACGACTCGCTGGCGGCCGCCCTGGCCACCGGCTGCACCCGGGTCAACATCGGCACCGCGGCGCTGGAGGACCCGGAGTGGGTCGCCAAGATCATCGCCGAGCACGGCGAGCAGATCGCGGTCGGCCTGGACGTCCGCGGCACCACCCTGCGCGGCCGCGGCTGGACCCGGGACGGCGGCGACCTCTACGAGACGCTGGCCCGCCTGGACTCCGAGGGCTGCGCCCGCTACGTCGTCACCGACATCAACAAGGACGGCACGCTCCAGGGCCCCAACCTGGAGCTGCTGAAGAACGTCTGCGCGGCCACCGACCGCCCGGTCGTCGCCTCCGGCGGCGTCTCCTCCCTCGACGACCTGCGGGCGATCGCCGCGCTGGTGCCGGAGGGTGTAGAGGGCTCCATCGTCGGCAAGGCGCTCTACGCGAAGGCGTTCACCCTCGAAGAGGCACTGGCGGCGGTGTCGTAGCCGCGGGTGCCGCAACCGGCCACAAGGGAGGCGGCGTGATGAGCATCGAGCGCGTACGGACCGACAGTCCCTGGGAAGAGACCATTGGCTTCGCGCGTGCGGTGGCCGCCGGCGACCGGGTCCTGGTCTCCGGCACCATGCCGCTGGTCGGCGGTGTCCTCCAGGGCGAGGGCGACCCCTACGTCCAGACCAAGGTCTCCTTCGGGAACGCGTTGACGGCGCTCAAACCCTTCGGGCTGGGTGCCGCCGACGTGGTGCGCACCCGGATGTACCTGACCCACCTGCGCGACGCGGACGCCGCCGCCCGTGCCCACCGCGAGCTGTTCGAAGCCGCGCCGCCCGCCACGACCCTGGTCGTGGTCTCCGGCTTCGTCGACTCCCGCGTCCTGGTGGAAGTAGAACTAGAAGCGTTCCGGGACCTGTCCCCGGAAACCGAACGAGAGGGCTGAACGACATGACCCTGGCGGTCCGCGTCATTCCCTGCCTGGACGTCGACAACGGCCGCGTCGTCAAGGGCGTCAACTTCCAGAACCTCCGCGACGCCGGGGACCCGGTCGAGATGGCGAAGGTCTACGGCGAGGAGGGCGCCGACGAGCTGACCTTCCTCGACATCACCGCGTCCTCCGGCAACCGCGAGACCACCTACGACGTGGTCCGCCGCACCGCCGAGCAGGTCTTCATCCCGCTGACCGTCGGCGGCGGGGTGCGCACCGCACAGGACGTCGACAAGCTGCTGCGGGCCGGCGCCGACAAGGTCGGGGTCAACACCGCGGCGATCGCCCGCCCGGAGCTGATCCGGGAGATCGCCGAGCGCTTCGGCAGCCAGGTGCTGGTGCTCTCCGTCGACGCCCGCCGCACCGCGTCGGGGTCCTTCGAGGTCACCACCCACGGTGGTCGCCGGTCGGCCGGGATCGACGCCGTGGAGTGGGCGCACCGCGCCGCGGAGCTGGGGGCCGGGGAGATCCTGCTGAACTCCATGGACGCCGACGGCACCAAGGACGGCTACGACGTGGCGATGATCGAGGCGGTCCGCCAGCACGTCAGCGTCCCGGTCATCGCCTCCGGCGGCGCCGGCAAGCTCGCCGACTTCGCCCCCGCGGTGGCGGCCGGCGCCGACGCCGTCCTGGCCGCCTCCGTCTTCCACTTCGGTGACCTGCGCATCGGCCAGGTCAAGGACGCGCTGCGGGACGCCGGCCACCCGGTGCGGTGACCGGCGGGCCCGGCGCCCGTACGGCACGAGGCCCCCTCCGCGTCCTGCGGAGGGGGCCTCGTCGCGTTCCGGTGGTCGCCGGCTCAGCGCCCCTTGCGCACCGCCCGGACGAACTCCCGGTTCATCTTCGTGATGCTGAACAGCGGGATGCCCTTGGGGCAGGCGGTGGCGCACTCACCGGCGAGGGTGCAGCCGCCGAAGCCCTCGTCGTCCATCTGCGCCACCATGTCGAGCACCCGGGACTCGCGCTCCGGGGCGCCCTGCGGCAGCACGTTGAGGTGGTTGACCTTCGCGGAGGTGAAGAGCATCGCCGCGCCGTTGGGGCAGGCGGCGACGCAGGCGCCGCAGCCGATGCACTCGGCGTGCTCGAAGGCGAAGTCGGCGTCCGGCTTCGGGACCGGCGTGGCATGCGCCTCGGGGGCGGCGCCGGTCGGCGCGGTGATGTAGCCGCCGGCCTGGATGATCCGGTCGAAGGCCGAGCGGTCGACGACGAGGTCCTTCACGACCGGGAAGGCCGCGGCCCGCCACGGCTCGATGTCGATGGTGTCGCCGTCCTTGAAGGACCGCATGTGGAGCTGGCACGTGGTGGTCCGCTCCGGGCCGTGCGCGTCACCGTTGATGACGAGCGAGCAGGCCCCGCAGATGCCCTCGCGGCAGTCGTGGTCGAAGGCGACCGGGTCCTCGCCCTTGAGGATGAGTTCCTCGTTGAGGGTGTCGAGCATCTCCAGGAACGACATGTCCGAGGAGATGCCGTCCACTTCGTAGGTGGACATGGTGCCCGGTGCGTCGGCGTTCTTCTGGCGCCAGACGCGCAGGGTGAGGGACATCGGGGGTACGGGGGTCGCCCCCCGGGAGGCGGCAGTCATGCGTAGCTCCGCTGGGTGGGGTGGACGTACTCGAAGACCAGGTCTTCCTTGTGCAGGGTGGGGGCCGCTCCGGTGCCGGCGAACTCCCAGGCGGCGGCGTAGGAGAACGCGTCGTCCCGGCGGGCGGCCTCGCCGTCGGGGGTCTGCGACTCCGCGCGGAAGTGGCCGCCGCAGGACTCGCTGCGGTGCAGTGCGTCGAGGCACATCAGCTCGGCGAGCTCCAGGTAGTCGACGACGCGGTTGGCCTTCTCCAGCGACTGATTGAATTCCTCGCCGGTGCCAGGCACCTTGATGCGCCGCCAGAACTCCTCGCGGATCTGCGGCAGCCGGTCCAGGGCCTTGCGCAGGCCCTCCTCGGTGCGGGCCATGCCGCAGTACTCCCACATGAGTTCACCGATCTCGCGGTGGAAGGAGTCGGGGGTGCGGTCGCCGTCGACGGCGAGCAGCAGGTTCAGCCGGTCCTCGGTCTCGGCCAGCGCCTCCTGGACCACCGGGTGGTCGGGGGTGATGGTGTCCTGGTCCGGGTTGCGCGCCAGGTAGTCGTTGATGGTCGAGGGGAGGACGAAGTAGCCGTCGGCCAGGCCCTGCATCAGCGCGCTGGCGCCCAGCCGGTTGGCGCCGTGGTCGGAGAAGTTGGCCTCGCCGATCGCGAACAGGCCCGGGACGGTGGTCTGGAGGTCGTAGTCGACCCACAGGCCGCCCATGGTGTAGTGCACCGCGGGGTAGATCCGCATCGGCACCCGGTACGGATCCTCGTCGGTGATCCGCTGGTACATGTCGAAGAGGTTGCCGTACTTGGCCTCGACGGCCTTGCGGCCCATCCGCGCGATGGCGTCCGCGAAGTCCAGGAACACGCCCTGGCCGCCGGGGCCGACGCCGCGGCCCTCGTCGCAGACGTTCTTCGCGGCCCGGGAGGCGATGTCGCGCGGCACGAGGTTGCCGAAGGACGGGTAGATGCGCTCCAGGTAGTAGTCGCGCTCGTCCTCGGGGATCTCGTTCGGCGGCCGGGTGTCGCCCTTCGCCTTCGGCACCCAGATCCGGCCGTCGTTGCGCAGCGACTCGCTCATCAGCGTGAGCTTGGACTGGTGGTCGCCGGTGCGCGGGATGCAGGTCGGGTGGATCTGGGTGAAGCAGGGGTTGGCGAAGTAGGCGCCGCGCCGGTGGGCGCGCCACACCGCGGTGGCGTTGGAGTTCATGGCGTTCGTCGACAGGTAGAAGACGTTGCCGTAGCCGCCGGAGGCGAGGACCACCGCGTCCGCGAAGTAGCTGGAGATCTTCCCGGTGATCAGGTCACGGGCGACGATGCCGCGGGCCCGGCCGTCGACGACGATCAGGTCGAGCATTTCGGTGCGCGGGTGCATCTCGACGTTGCCGGCGGCGATCTGCCGGGACAGCGCCTGGTAGGCGCCGAGCAGGAGCTGCTGGCCCGTCTGGCCGCGGGCGTAGAAGGTGCGGGACACCTGGACGCCGCCGAACGAACGGGTGTCGAGGAGACCGCCGTACTCGCGGGCGAAGGGGACGCCCTGGGCGACGCACTGGTCGATGATCTCGACGGAGATCTGGGCGAGCCGGTGGACGTTGGACTCGCGGGCGCGGAAGTCGCCGCCCTTGACGGTGTCGTAGAAGAGGCGGTGGACGGAGTCACCGTCGTTGCGGTAGTTCTTCGCGGCGTTGATACCGCCCTGCGCGGCGATGGAGTGGGCCCGGCGCGGCGAGTCCTGGTAGCAGAACTGGACGACGTGGTAGCCCTGTTCGGCCAGGGTGGCGCCGGCCGAGCCGCCGGCCAGGCCGGTGCCGACGACGATGACCGTGTGCTTGCGGCGGTTGGCCGGGTTGACCAGCTTGGCCTCGAAGCGGCGGGTGTCCCAGCGCTCGGCGATCGGGCCGGCCGGGGACTTGGTGTCGGCGACCGGTTCCCCGGTCGCGAAATCGGTGTAGTTCATGGTCAGCGCACCAATCCGGTCATGACGCCGACGGGGACGGCGATGAAGCCCACGGTCAGCACCAGCGCGAGCAGGTTGGCCAGGGTCGAAAGGAGGCGGTCGCGGTTCCGGCTGCCGGCGCCGAGGGTCTGTGCGGCGCTCCAGAAGCCGTGCCGGACGTGCAGGCCCAGTGCGAGCATCGCCACGAGGTAGATGACGTTGCCGTACCAGGTGGAGAAGGTGTCCACGACGTTCTGGTAGGGGTGGCCCGGCTGGAAGCCGCCGGTGTGCACGGTGCCGGTGGTCAGGTCCAGGACGTGCCAGACGATGAACAGGCCGAGGATGATCCCGCCCCACCGCATGGTGCGGGTCGCGTAGCTCGCCCGGGGCTTCTTGTGCACGTACTTGGTCGGGCGGGCCTTGATGTCGCGGCGGCTGAGCTGGTACGCGGCGGTGGCGTGCGCGACCACGGCGGCCACCAGGACCACGCGGACCACCCAGAGCGTCCACTCGTAGTGCATGAACGGCTCGCCGAGGGTGCGCAGCCAGTGCGCGTACCCGTTGAAGGCGCCGGGCCCGAAGAAGATCTTCAGGTTGCCGAACATGTGGACGACGAGATAGCCGAGCATGATCAGGCCGCTGACGGCCATCACTGCCTTCTTGCCGACGGTGGAGTCCCAGAGCGTGCGCCCACCCGTCGCCCGACCGCCACCCCCCACGGGGCGCCGTCGCGCGCGGTTCTTGTGCGGAGGCTGTGGGTCCGTCCGTGTTGCCAGTGCCATGCGTCCCGACGGTAGGGACGCGTTCGTCATCAGTCCAAGACATGGTCCAGCTGATCTCCATAGGCTGGCCCTATCGCTGCCTTATATTCCCCTTATGCAGCTGCAACAGCTCCGCTACTTCACGGCCGTGGCCGACACCCGCCACTTCACCCGCGCCGCCGAACGCGAACACGTCGCCCAACCCTCCCTCTCCCAGCAGATCCGCGCCCTGGAACGGGAGTTGGGCGCCGAACTCTTCCACCGCGCCCGCGGCCACATCACCCTCACCGACGCCGGCGAGACCCTGCTGCCGCTGGCCCGCCGGATCCTCGCCGACACCGAGACCGCCCGTCGCGAGGTCCAGGAGGTCGCCCAGCTGCGCCGCGGCCGGCTCCGCCTCGGCGCCCCGCCCAGCCTCTGCGCCAGCCTCGTCCCCGACGTGCTGAGCGCCTTCCACGCCACCTACCCGGGCGTCGACCTGATCGTCACCGAGGACGGCTCCCAGGACCTCGTCCGGGCCCTGGCCGACGGCGAACTCGACCTGGCGCTGATCATCACGCCGCTGCCCGGCCAGGCCCCGGCGCTGGCCACCGCGGAGCTGCTGCGCGAGGAACTGGTGGTGGTCTCCGCCCCCGGCCGCCCGGCACCGGTGACCGGCCGGCGCACCCGGATCCGCGTCGAGGACCTCCGCGGCCGCCCCCTCGCGATGTTCCGCCGCGGCTACGACCTGCGGGAGTTCACCACCGCCGCCTGCCGCGCGGCCGGCTTCGAACCGACCTTCACCGTCGAGGGCGGCGAAATGGACGCGGTCCTCGGCTTCGTCCGGGCCGGGCTCGGCATCGCCGTCGTCCCCAGCATGGTCGCCGAACGCTCCGGCCTGCGCATCACCCCGTTCGCCACCCCCGGCATGCACCGCGTGGTCTCCGTCGCGCACCGCGGCGACGTCTCACCGCCGCGCGCCGCCCGCGAACTGGACCGCATCCTGCGGGAGCACCTGGCGGGCGGCGCGTCCTGAGGAGGAGCGGCACGCCGGGGGACACCCCCCGGCACGCCCCGGTCAGACCCCGAGCTGCGCCTCCCGCAGCTTCGCCACGGCGTCCTCGTCCCCGTCCAGCTGCACGTCCGCGGCCTCCAGCCGGCCGAAGGCGAACATCGTCAGCTCGCCCGGCTCACCGGTGACCGTCACCACCGGGGTGCCCCGATGGGCCACCGCGGTCTGGCCGTCCGGCCGCCGCAGCACCACCCCCACCGGCGCCTTCCGGCCCAGCACCCGGGCCGCCCGCTCCAGCCGCGCCCACAGCGCGTCCTCGAAGACCGGGTCCAGCTCGCGCCGCGCCCAGTCCGGCTGGGCCCGCCGTACGTCCTCGGCGTGCACGTAGAACTCGACGGTGTTCGACGCCTCGTCGATCTGCTTGAGTGCGAACGGCGACATCCTCGGCGGTCCGCTCCGGATCAGCTCGATCAGCTCCTCGTAGGGCTTCGCCGCGAACTCCGCCTGCACCCGCGACAGCCGCGCCGCCAGCGGCTTGACCACGATCCCCGCGGACGCGTCGGCACGCCGCTCGCGCACCACCACGTGCGCGGCCAGGTCCCGCGTCGTCCAGTCGTCGCACAGCGTCGGCGCCTCGGGGCCCGCGCTCTCCAACAAGTCGGCCAGAAGGAGCCGTTCACGCTTCGCATGGGTCGACATACGGCCAGCCTACGACCGCCCCGCGTACCCTGCCACGGCGCGGACCCCGATCAGTGCGCTGCGCCGTCAGTACCGCAGCACGACCACCGCCACCACCACGGCGGCCACCAGCGCCGCCACGAACACCGCCGCCAGCACCAGCACCGCGACCTTCGCCGTCCGGTCCGGGTCCGGCGGCGGCGCAGCAGAGGGCGCGGCGCCAGTCGCTCCGGTGGAGCCGGCGCCAGCGTCCGGGGGCTGCTGATCCATCCCAGCAGGATGCCGCACGGCACAATGGCCCCATGACCAGCAGCCACGTCACCGACCCCCGCTCCACCACCCCCGCCCCGGCTTCCCCCACCACTCCCGCCCCCGCTTCCCCCACCACTCCCCCCCCCGCTTCCCCCGCCACACCCACCCTGGATCCCGCCATCGCCGCCCGCCTCAAGCGCGGCGCCGACGGCCTCTTCCCGGCCGTCGCCCAGCAGTACGACACCGGCGAGGTGCTGATGCTCGGCTGGATGGACGACGAGGCGCTGCACCGCACCCTCACCACCGGCCGCTGCACGTACTGGTCCCGCAGCCGCCAGGAATACTGGGTCAAGGGCGACACCTCCGGTCACTTCCAGTACGTCAAGTCCGTCGCCCTGGACTGCGACGCCGACACCGTCCTGGTCAAGGTCGACCAGGTCGGCGCCGCCTGCCACACCGGAGCCCGCACCTGCTTCGACGCCGACGTACTGGCCAGCGCCCCCGCCGCCGACCAGTAGGCTCCGCTGCCATGACCACGGGAACCACCGGCACCGCTGCACCGGACCTCGACACCTTCCGCACGCTCGCCAAGGACCGACGGGTCATCCCCGTCACCCGGCGCCTCCTGGCGGACGGCGACACCCCGGTCGGCCTCTACCGCAAGCTCACCGCCGAGCGCCCCGGCACCTTCCTCCTCGAATCCGCCGAGAACGGCCGTACGTGGTCGCGGTACTCGTTCATCGGCGTCCGCAGCGCCGCGACGCTCACCACCCGCGACGGGCAGGCGCACTGGCTCGGCACCCCACCGGTCGGCGTCCCCACCGACGGCGACCCCCTCGCCGCGCTGCGCGCCACCGTCGAGACCCTGCACACTCCCCGGGGCGAGGGGCTGCCCCCGTTCACCGGCGGCATGGTCGGCTACCTCGGCTACGACATCGTGCGCCGCCTGGAGAAGGTCGGCGCACACACCACCGACGACCTCGGTCTGCCCGAGCTGACCATGCTGCTCACCTCCGACCTCGCGGTCCTGGACCACTGGAGCGGCACGGTCCTGCTGATCGCCAACGCGATCAACCACAACGACCTGGAGACCGGCGTCGACGAGGCGTACGCGGACGCGGTGGCCCGCCTGGACGCCATGGCCGACGACCTGGCCCGCCCCGCGCCCGCGAGCGCCGCCGCGCTCCCGCCGTCCGCCGTGCCCCCGTACACCGGCAAGTGGGGCGGCGAGGCGTTCATGGCCGCCGTCGAGGACGTCAAGGAGCGCATCCGGGCCGGCGAGGCGTTCCAGGTGGTGCCCTCACAGCGGTTCGAAACCCCCTGCACGGCCAGCGCCCTGGACGTCTACCGGGTGCTGCGGGCCACCAACCCCAGCCCCTACATGTACCTCTTCCGCTTCGAGGGCGAGGACGGCCGCACCTTCGACGTGGTCGGCTCCAGCCCCGAGGCGCTGGTCAAGGTCGAGGGCGGCCGGGCCACGGTGCACCCGATCGCCGGCACCCGCCCGCGCGGCGCGACCGTCCAGGAGGACCAGGCGCTCGCCGACGAGCTGATGGCCGACCCCAAGGAGCGCGCCGAGCACCTGATGCTGGTGGACCTGGGCCGCAACGACCTGGGCCGGGTCTGCGAGCCGGGCAGCGTCGAGGTGGTCGACTTCATGTCCGTCGAGCGCTACAGCCACGTCATGCACATCGTCTCCACGGTCACCGGCACGGTCGCCGCCGACCACACCGCCTTCGACGTGCTCACCGCCTGCTTCCCCGCCGGCACCCTCTCCGGCGCACCCAAGCCGCGCGCCCTGCAGATCATCGAGGAGCTGGAGCCGACCCGGCGCGGCCTCTACGGCGGCTGCGTGGGCTACCTGGACTTCGCCGGCGACTCCGACACCGCCATCGCCATCCGCACCGCCCTGCTGCGGGACGGCACCGCGTACGTCCAGGCCGGCGCCGGAATCGTCGCCGACTCCGACCCGGTCGCCGAGGACACCGAGTGCCGCAACAAGGCCGCGGCCGTCCTCCGCGCCGTCCACACCGCCAACCACCTGGGGAAATGATCCGTTGCACCCCCGCCCGCCGGCTCACCCGGGCCGGTGGGCGATAGTGGTACGCGTGAGTGCCGTACCCCAGCCCCGTACCGACGCCGAGCCGGCCGCGACCCCGGCCCGGCCCGCGCGCAGCGCCAAGCGCTCCCTCGCCCTGGCGCTGTTGCTCGGCGCCGCCGGCGCGAGCCTGGCGCTGCTGGCCTCCGGCCGCACCTGGGCCCAGGGCACCGCGGTGCTCGCCCAGGGCGAGCTGCCGCGCACCGTGACCGGCGCCGACGTGACCGGGGTGCCCGGTGCGCTGGCGGTGGTCGGCCTGGCCGCCCTGGTCGCCGTCTTCGCGGTCCGCCGGGTCGGCCGGATCGTGGTCGCCGCGCTGCTGGCCCTCAGCGGGCTGGGTGTCACCGCCGCCGCCGCGCTCGGCAACGCCGACACCTCGGCGCTGCGCGAGAAGGCCGCCGATGCGGTCGGCCTGGCCGGCGCCGATGTGCATCACGTCACCCACACTGTCTGGCCCTGGGTGGCCGCCGCCGGCGGTCTGCTGCTGCTCCTCGCCGGGGTGCTGGCCCTGGTGTTCGGCCGCTCCTGGCCCGCGATGTCGGGCCGGTACGAGCGCACCCCCGGCGGCGCCCGCGGCCCGCGCCGCGCCCCGGCGGCGCCGGACCTGGACCGTCCCGAGGAGATCTGGAAGTCCCTGGACCGGGGCGAGGACCCCACCCGGTAAAAGGGTTCCGCCCGGCATCGGTGACAATGGACGACGACATTCCCGCGCCCGGACCCCGGCGCGACAGAGCAACGAGGAGTACTCCATGTCGAGCAGTGGCCACGGACACACCCCCGCCGCCTGGACCGGCGTCATCATCGCGTTCATCGGCTTCTGTGTGGCCGGTGTCTTCATGGTGATGGCCAACGTGGCCGGCTTCTGGGCGGGCATGGTGCTGATCGGCGCCGGTGCCGTCGTGGGTGGCGTGATGCGCGCGGCCGGCCTCGGCCAGGAGCCCAAGCGCTCCGCCAAGCCCGTCCCGCAGGCCCAGGCCCAGCCGCAGGAGGGCTGAGCCCCGCTCGGCAGGAACCCGAAGGCGCTGCTTCCCGCCCCGTACGGCCCGCGCCCCGTACGGCGGCCGAGAAGCTGCGCCTTCCCGCTTCCGGTAGCACCATCGGCACCGTGAGCGATCCCGTGGTCCCGCTACGGCCGGACGGTTCCCGGCCCGGTCGTCCGCTGCGCCGCCTCGCGGCGCCGGTCGGCACCCTGGCGGCGGTGGCCGCCGCCTTCACCTGGGTCGGCGCCGTCGACCCGGGCGAACCGGGCCACTACCCGGTCTGCCCCCTGCTGCACCTCACCGGTCTGCTCTGTCCGGCCTGCGGCGGGCTGCGCAGCGCGCACGCCGTCGCGCACGGCGACCTCGTCACGGCGCTGGGCGCCAACGCCCCCGCGGTGGCCGGCTACGCCGCGTTCGCGCTGTTCTGGCTGGTCTGGCTGACCCGGGCGGCCCGCGGCCTGCCCACCGCGGGCCCACGGCCCCGGCCGGCCCACTGGTGGGCGCTGGGCGGGCTGCTGCTGGCCTTCACGGTCGTCCGCAACCTCCCCTTCGGCGCCGGACTGCGCCCGTGATCCGCACCACGCCGGGGCCCCGGCACCAGCCCCGGCGCAAACCGCCGCGAATCCCGGAGATGTCCAGGTTGTGGGACCGGAGTCAACCGGATGCGGGACCTTTCCCCGCTGGCGGATACCATCGGAGAACCGACGGGGACAGTGTTCTGTCCCACAGGGTCACTGTCCACCTCCACCGTTCAAGAAGGAGGCCGCTCGCGTGAGCGTGCTCGATGAGATCATCGAAGGAGTCCGCGCCGACCTCGCCGAGCGGCAGGCGCGCGTCAGCCTCGACGAGCTCAAGGAGCGGGCCCGCAAGGCGCGCCCCGCCAAGGACGGTGTCGCCGCCCTGAGGGGCGAGGGCGTCCAGGTGATCTGCGAGGTCAAGCGCTCCAGCCCCTCCAAGGGTGCGCTGGCCGCGATCGCCGACCCCGCGGGCCTGGCCGCCGACTACGAGGCGGGCGGCGCCGCGGTGATCTCCGTGCTCACCGAGCAGCGCCGGTTCGGCGGCTCGCTCGCCGACCTGGAGGCGGTCCGCGCCAAGGTCGACATCCCGGTCCTGCGCAAGGACTTCATCGTCACCGCCTACCAGCTGTGGGAGGCCCGGGCCTACGGCGCCGACCTCGCGCTGCTGATCGTCGCCGCCCTGGAGCAGGAGGCACTGGTCTCGCTGATCGAGCGGGCCGAGTCGATCGGGCTGACGCCGTTGGTCGAGGCGCACGACGAGGAAGAGGTCGCCCGCGCGGTGGACGCCGGCGCCCGGATCATCGGGATCAACGCCCGCAACCTCAAGACCCTGGAGGTCGACCGGGGCACCTTCACCCGGGTCGCCCCGGAGGTCCCCGACCACATCGTCAAGGTCGCCGAGTCCGGTGTGCGCGGCCCGCACGACCTGATCGCGTACGCCAACGACGGTGCCGACGCCGTCCTGGTGGGCGAGTCGCTGGTCACCGGCAAGGACCCCAAGACCGCGGTCGCGGACCTGGTCGCGGCGGGTTCCCACCCGGCGATCCGGCACGGCCGGGACTGAGCGCGGACCACCGAAGGACGTAGGCACACCGACATGACCGCCGTTCCCCGCCGCCCCGAGGCCAAGTGCTCCGCGCTGCCCTCGTGGCACCGCGGCTGCCGGGCCCCCGCCCGGCGGGTCCGGGGGCGCCGGGTCCGGTACCACATCGGCTCCGAACCGGGTCAGATCAACGGGATGCGATGGCGTTCGGGGACCGCGCGCTGACGCGTCCGTCCCCGTAGCGACGGCGCACCACTGCGCGCAGCAGTCGTCACGTCATCCCGACATACCGGACCTCCGGGGCGGTACGCCCCGGTCGAGGAGTGCTCAGATGTCCTCCGACAGTTCCCGTTTCTTCCTTCCCGATCTGGAAGGTCAAGTGCCCAGCGCCGAGGGCTACTTCGGCGCCTTCGGTGGCAAGTTCATCCCCGAGGCGCTGGTCGCCGCGGTGGACGAGGTCGCCGCCGAGTACGAGAAGGCCAAGACGGACCCGGCCTTCGCCGCCGAGCTCGACGACCTGATGGTCAACTACACCGGGCGGCCCAGCGCCCTCACCGAGGTGTCGCGGTTCGCCGAACACGCCGGCGGGGCCCGGGTGTTCCTCAAGCGCGAGGACCTCAACCACACCGGCTCGCACAAGATCAACAATGTGCTGGGCCAGGCGCTGCTCACCAAGCGTATGGGCAAGACCCGGGTCATCGCCGAGACCGGCGCCGGCCAGCACGGCGTCGCCACCGCCACCGCCTGCGCCCTCTTCGGCCTCGAATGCACCATCTACATGGGCGAGATCGACACCCAGCGGCAGGCCCTCAACGTGGCCCGGATGCGGATGCTCGGCGCCGAGGTCATCGCGGTGAAGTCCGGCAGCCGCACCCTCAAGGACGCCATCAACGAGGCGTTCCGCGACTGGGTCGCCAACGTCGACCGCACCCACTACCTCTTCGGCACGGTCGCCGGCCCGCACCCCTTCCCGGCCCTGGTCCGCGACTTCCACCGGGTCATCGGGGTCGAGGCCCGTCGCCAGATCCTCCAGCGCGCCGGCCGGCTGCCGGACGCCGCCCTCGCCTGCGTCGGCGGCGGCTCCAACGCCATCGGCCTCTTCCACGCCTTCCTGCCCGATACCGACGTCCGCCTGATCGGTTGCGAGCCGGGCGGCCACGGCATCGAGACCGGCGAGCACGCCGCCACCCTCACCGAGGGCACCCCCGGCATCCTGCACGGCTCCCGCTCCTACGTCCTCCAGGACGAGGACGGCCAGATCACCGAGCCGTACTCGATCTCGGCCGGTCTGGACTACCCGGGCATCGGCCCCGAGCACGCCTACCTCAAGGACGTCGGCCGCGCCGAGTACCGCGCGGTGACCGACGACGCGGCGATGCAGGCTCTGCGGCTGCTGTCGCGGACCGAGGGCATCATCCCGGCCATCGAGAGCGCCCACGCGCTGGCCGGTGCCCTGGAGGTCGGCCGGGAGCTGGGCCCCGACAGCCTGCTGCTGGTGAACCTCTCCGGGCGCGGCGACAAGGACATGGACACCGCCGCCCGCTACTTCGGGCTCTACGACAACGACAGCCGGACCGACGAGGGGGACAAGTGATGGCGGGCAACATCGAACTACTGACGTCCGTCCTGGCACAGGCCCGCGCGGAGGACCGGGCCGCGCTGGTCGGCTACCTCCCGGCCGGCTTCCCCACCGTCGAGGGCGGCATCCGGGCGATGACCGAGATGCTGGACGGCGGCTGCGACATCGTCGAGGTCGGGCTGCCGCACAGCGACCCGGTCCTGGACGGCCCGGTGATCCAGACCGCCGACGACATCGCACTGCGCGCCGGCATCAAGATCGTCGACGTGCTCCGCACGGTCCGCGAGGTGCACGCCGCCACCGGGGCGCCGGTGCTCTGCATGACGTACTGGAACCCGGTCGACCGCTACGGCGTCGAGCGGTTCGCCGCCGACCTCGCCGAGGCGGGCGGCGCCGGCTGCATCCTGCCGGACCTCCCGGTCGAGGAGTCCGAGGTCTGGCGGAAGGCCGCCGAGCAGCACGGCCTGGCCACCGTCTTCGTGGTCGCGCCGAGCAGCCGGGACGAGCGACTAGCCAAGATCACCGCCGCCGGCAGCGGCTTCGTCTACGCCGCCTCCCTCATGGGCGTCACCGGCACCCGCGAGTCCGTCGGCCGGGAGGCCGAGGACCTGGTGGCCCGCACCCGCGCCACGACCGAACTGCCGGTCTGCGTCGGGCTCGGGGTCTCCAACCCCGCGCAGGCCAGCGAGGTGGCCCGGTTCGCCGACGGTGTGATCGTCGGCTCGGCGTTCGTCAAGTGCCTGCTGGCGGCGGACGACGACCTTGACGCCGGACTGGCCGCGGTCCGCACCCTCGCCGGCCAACTGGGCGAAGGCGTGCGCCGGGGCGGCGCGCCCCGGGACTGACCCGGGCTGTTCGCCCGATGGAGCGAACCTCGGAGCGGAGGGGTGCGGCCGCACCCCTCCGCCTCGTTGTCTCCGGGCGTGAACCAGAAGAACCATGACGGCCAGAGCCATGACGGAATCAGCAGCGCCCGCGAGCGGCTGCAGGCACAGCGCACCAAGGAGAAGACGCGCGTCCGGCGGATCCGCCAGGCCGTCGTCGGCGGCGCGGTGGTGGCGGCGCTCGCAGTAGCCGGCGGGGTCGCCGTGTGGGTGTCCTCCGGCGGCGGATCCGGCAGCACCACCGACACCGCCTTCGCCCTCCCCAAGCAGGCCAGCGACGGCGACAAACCCGCCGTCCCGGTGGGCGCGGCCGGTGCCCGCTCCACCCTCGTCGTCTGGGAGGACTTCCGCTGCCCGGCCTGCCAGCAGTTCGAGACCGGCTTCCGCCCGGTGATCCACGAGCTCCAGGACTCCGGCCAGCTCAAGACCGAGTACCACCTCGCCACCCTCATCGACGGCAACGCCGGCGGCACCGGCTCGTTGACCGCCGCCAACGCCGCCCTGTGCGCCCAGGACGCCGGGAAGTTCCGCGAGTACCACGACGTCCTCTACTCCCACCAGCCGCCCGAGCAGCAGGACCGCTTCAGCGACAAGAAGTATCTGATCCAGTTGGCCGGGAAGGTCAACGGCCTGGTGTCGGACGCGTTCACCAAGTGTGTCCAGAAGGGGCGGTACGACGGTTTCGTGCGCAAGTCCAACGCGGCCTTCGCCAGCGGCGGGTTCCGCGGTACCCCGACCGTCCTGCTGAACGGCAAGGACCTCGCCCAGGTCAAGGGCGGCCAGGTCACCCCCGCCGAGCTCAAGAAGCTGGTCCTCGCCGCCAACAAGGGCAAGCAGTCGCCCAGTCAGGGCTGATCCGTCCGGCGGCGGTACGGGCCGCCGGGCCGGCGGGGTCGTTACGCAGCCGTTGCCGGGCGGGTTGTCGTCAACCCGGCCCGGCGCGGTAGCGTCGGTCCTGCCATGGACCTCGCATTCATTCCCAGCCCGTCGACCGGTGTCGTCTATCTCGGCCCGATCCCGCTGCGTGGCTACGCGTTCTGCATCATCATCGGCGTATTCGTCGGCGTCTGGCTCGGCAACCGGCGCTGGGTGCAGCGCGGTGGCCGCTCCGGCACCGTCGCCGACATCGCCGTGTGGGCGGTGCCCTTCGGCCTGGTCGGCGGGCGCCTCTACCACGTCATCACGACGTACGAGCCGTACTTCGGCAAGAACGGCCACCCGCTCGACGCCTTCAAGGTCTGGCAGGGTGGCCTCGGCATCTGGGGCGCGGTCGCGCTGGGTGCGCTCGGTGCCTGGATCGGCTGTCGCCGCCGGGGCATCCCGATGCCGGCCTACGCCGACGCGCTGGCGCCGGGTCTCGCGATCGGGCAGGCGATCGGCCGCTGGGGCAACTGGTTCAACCAGGAGCTGTACGGCAAGCCGACTGACCTCCCGTGGGCGCTGAAGATCGACCCGGACCCGGCCATCGGCCGCATCGGCGGCACCTACCACCCGACCTTCCTCTACGAGTCCCTGTGGTGCCTGGGCGTCGCGGCGCTGGTGATCTGGGCGGACAAGCGCTTCCGCCTCGGCCACGGCCGGGTCTTCGCGCTCTACGTCGCCGCCTACTGCGCGGGCCGTGCCTGGATCGAGTACATGCGCGTCGACGAGGCGCACCACATCCTCGGCCTGCGGCTGAACGACTGGACCTCGCTGGTCGTCTTCGTCCTGGCCGTCATCTACATGATCGTCTCCGCGAAGAAGGCTCCGGGCCGCGAGGAGATCGTCGAGCCGGAGTGGCAGCTCGCCGAGGGCTCCCAGGACGACACCAAGGGCGCGGAGAGCGCCACGGGTACGGAGAGCGCCAAGGGCTCCAAGACCGTCGAGGGGGCCGAGGACGCCGATGGCGCGTCGGACGGGGCCGACGGGAAGAAGGGCCGGAAGAAGGACGGCGGGGACGCGGACGGCGCCGAGCGTACCGACGCCTCCGCGTCCGGCTCCGCCCAGGCCGCCGGAGGCCCGGGCGGCGCCACGTCCTGACGCCACCGCCGGCCCACCACCCGACCGGAGCGCCGGGCGGACCCGCTCACACCGGGACCGCCCGGCGCTCCGTCGTTCCTGCCGCCCCCGCCGCGCCCCCGGACGTGCGCCGCCGTGCCGTCACCGCCCGCTGGCCTCGGACATCGTGGTCCGCGTCGCGATGGTGCCGAACGCCTGCTCGTGGCGCAGGTGGCGGGCCTGATCGCGGGCGAACACCTCGCGGGTCACGGCGGCCAGTGCGGCGGCCGGGGCGTGCAGGTCGAGCCGGCTCGCCCGGGCGACCTCGGTGTGCCATGCGGCGGGCACCGCCGCCGCGCCGGTGAGGGCGCCGGCGAGCGCACCGGCCATCGTGGCGGTGGCGGCGCAGTCGCGCCCGTAGTTGACCGCGCCGAGCACGGTGGCCCGGTAGTCACCGTCGGCGACCAGCAGCATGCCCAGCGCGATGGGCAGTTCCTCGACGGCGTGCAGTCGGGAGGGCCGGCGGGCGCCCAGTGACGGTTGGCGGTGGTCCGGGCCGACGGTGTCGAACGGGGCGACCGCGGCCCGCAGCGGGACGAGGGCGGACTCGTAGTCGGTGTGCGGCGCGGCGACGTCGCAGACCGCTTCGATCGCGGCCCGGGTGCCGTCCTTCGCCAGTCGCAGTGCATGTCCGGCGACCGAGGTCGGGGTGGCGTCCGGCAGGAACGCGGCGGCCACCGCGGCGGCGAACACTCCGGCCGCCTCGCGCCCGTAAGACGACTGGTGGGCAGCGGAGATGTCCAGTGCCTCGGCGTAAGCCCGGTCCGGATCACCGGCGTTGACGATGCCTACCGGCGTCATGTACATCGCCGCACCGGAGTTGACGATGTTTCCGACGCCGGCCTCGCGCGGATCGGCGTGACCGTAGTGCAGCCGCGCCACGATCCACTTCTCGGCGAGGAAGATCCGTTGCAACGGCAGCGCCTCGGCCTCCAGTTCGGGGATCCAGCGGGGGGTGCCGATCAGGTCCGGGACGAGGTGGTCGGCGATGTCGTAGGCGTCGAGGTGGTCGCGGACCGTCTCGTAGACGCGGACCAGTGCGTGGGTCATCAGGGTGTCGTCGGTGATGTGGCCGTCGCCCTTGTGGTACGGCGTGAGGGGTCTGGCGGTGCGCCAGTCCGTGTGGAACGGCCCGACGATGCCCTCGATCCGGCCGCCGTGCCGGGCCACGATCTGTTCCGGCGTCAGGCCCTCGGCCGGACCGCCGAGGGCGTCGCCGACCGCGGCCCCGACGAGCGCACCGGTCGCCCGGTCCTCCAGGGGGGCGACCTCGGGCGGTGGGGCGGCCGGTCCGGGTTCCGGGCCGTTGTCGTGCGGGGTCAGGGGCCGTGCCAGGGCCGGCGGTTCCGGGGCCGGGGGCGTCGTGGTGGCGGTGGTGGCGTCCGTCATCTGCGGGGCGTCCTTTCGCGGGGGCCGGTGGTGCCGGGGTGGGCGGCGGGGTCCGCGCGCGGCCGTCCCGGCGCGGTATCCGTCCCCCGCGGCGGGCCGGCTGTCCTGTCCGGGGCGGCAGGGTCACCCGGTCGACCGTCCCGGGCGGCGCCGGGAGGCCACGAGAATCCCTTGTGATCCGGATCACAAGGGCGTCGTTTCGATAAAACCGCAGGTCAGCGAGGTAAGTTCGGCCTTCCTTGCTAGCGGAGGAGGGTAATTCGCGCATAGCTTCGAGGTGTTGGAGGGGGAAGTGCCGCCGTCGGCCCACGCCTCGCAGAGCAGGGAGCAGGTCCAGATATGTCGGTCATGGAGATCATGGACGCGGCCGCACCGACGCACGTGGCGCACCGCGACAACCACACCCACCGCGATGTGAACGGTGGCTGGCTGCGCCCCGCCGTCTTCGGCGCGATGGACGGCCTGGTGTCCAACCTCGCCCTGATGACGGGTGTGGCCGGCGGTGCGGTGTCGCAGCAGACGATCGTGATCACCGGTCTGGCGGGGCTGGCGGCCGGGGCGTTCTCGATGGCCGCGGGGGAGTACACCTCGGTGGCTTCGCAGCGTGAGCTGGTGGTCGCGGAGCTGGACGTCGAGCGGGCCCAACTGCGCAAGCACCCGCAGGACGAGCAGGCGGAGCTGGCGGCCCTCTACGAGTCCCGCGGGGTGGAGCCGGAGCTCGCCCGGCAGGTCGCCGAACAGCTCTCCCGCGACCCCGAGCAGGCGCTGGAAATCCATGCCCGCGAGGAATTGGGCATTGATCCGTCGGACCTTCCTTCTCCGATGGTTGCGGCGGTTTCTTCCTTCGGATCCTTTGCGCTGGGCGCGCTTCTGCCTCTTCTTCCTTACCTGTTGGGGGGAAGTGTGCTCTGGCCGGCGGTGCTGTTGGCGCTGCTCGGACTCTTCGGTTGCGGTGCGGTGGTGGCGCGTGTGACGGCGCGTTCGTGGTGGTTCAGCGGACTGCGTCAGCTGGCTCTGGGCGGCGCCGCGGCGGGTGTGACGTACGCCCTCGGTGCGCTGTTCGGGACGGTGATGGGTTGACGTCCCAATCGGGCGACCGCATCATGGCCGCGTTACTCAGCGGTTTCGGTTTGTTGACGACCGGGCATAAGGCCCTGGCGTCGCGGGCAATGTCGCTCGCCGAACGCCGCCGCAGAGGGCGGCCAGTTTCCGTCCGTAATTCTCAGGAATTCCGTCTCACCGCCGGCGCGGTGTCCGCATGTTGGAAGGCGTCTTTCGCTTTTTGAGAAGCGAGCCATCCTGTAACCTGCACGAAATTTCGCGGAGGGCCAACGTCGTCCCTCGGCAATGTCTATGCCACGACGACGTTGGGAGAGCCGATGCGCTTCGCGTCCACGCACTCCGCGACCACCAGCAGCGCCGCCGCCGCTTGGTCGCCTATGGACGGCCGCCCCGCCCAGCAGGGCATGTACGACCCGCGCAACGAGCACGACGCCTGCGGCGTCGGCTTCGTGGCCACGCTCACCGGCGAGGCCAGTCACGCCCTGGTCGAACAGGCGCTGACCGTGCTGACGAACCTGGAGCACCGCGGTGCCACCGGCTCCGAGCCCGACTCGGGCGACGGTGCGGGCATCCTGCTCCAGGTCCCGGACGCGTTCCTGCGCGAGAACGTCACCTTCGAGCTCCCCGAGGCCGGCTCCTACGCCGTCGGCATCGCCTTCCTGCCGTCCGACGCCCACGAAGCGGCCCAGGCCGTCTCGACGATCGAGACGATCGCCGGCGAGGAGGGCCTCACGGTCCTCGGCTGGCGGGTCGTCCCGGTCGCCCCGCAGCTCCTGGGCAACGGCGCCCGCGCCACCATGCCGGCCTTCTCCCAGCTGTTCGTCGCTGACCAGAAGAACACCGGGCTGGCGCTGGACCGCAAGGCGTTCGCGCTCCGCAAGCGCGCCGAGCGGGAGGCCGGGGTCTACTTCCCCTCGCTGTCCGCCCGCACCCTCGTCTACAAGGGCATGCTGACCACCGGCCAGCTGGAGCCCTTCTTCCCGGACCTGTCCGACCGCCGGTTCGCCACCGCCATCGCCCTGGTCCACTCGCGGTTCTCCACCAACACCTTCCCGAGCTGGCCGCTCGCGCACCCGTACCGCTTCGTCGCGCACAACGGCGAGATCAACACGGTCAAGGGCAACCGCAACTGGATGCGCGCCCGCGAGTCCCAGCTGGCCTCGCAGCTGCTCGGCGGCGAGGGGTTCGAGGACCTCGCGCGGCTCTTCCCGGTCTGCACCCCGGACGCCTCCGACTCCGCCTCCTTCGACGAGGTCCTGGAGCTGCTCCACCTCGGCGGGCGCTCGCTGCCGCACGCGGTGCTGATGATGGTCCCCGAGGCGTGGGAGAACGCCCCCGCCATGGACCCGGCCCGGCGGGCCTTCTACCAGTACCACTCCACGATGATGGAGCCCTGGGACGGCCCGGCCTGCGTCACCTTCACCGATGGTGTCCAGGTCGGCGCGGTCCTGGACCGCAACGGTCTGCGCCCGGGCCGCTACTGGGTCACCGACGACGGCCTGGTCGTGCTCTCCTCCGAGGTCGGCGTCCTGGACATCGACCCGTCCAAGGTCGTCCGCAAGGGCCGCCTCCAGCCCGGCCGGATGTTCCTCGTCGACACCGCCGAGCACCGCATCATCGAGGACGACGAGGTCAAGGCGCAGCTCGCCGCCGAGCACCCCTACCAGGAGTGGCTGGACGCCGGCCTGATCGACCTGGCCGACCTCCCCGAGCGCGAGCACATCGTGCACACCCACGCCTCGGTCACCCGCCGCCAGCAGACCTTCGGCTACACCGAGGAAGAGCTCCGGGTCATCCTCGCCCCGATGGCCAAGGCCGGCGCCGAGCCGATCGGCTCGATGGGCACCGACTCGCCGATCGCCGCGCTGTCCGAGCGCCCCCGGCTGCTCTTCGACTACTTCACCCAGCTGTTCGCGCAGGTCACCAACCCGCCGCTGGACGCCATCCGGGAGGAGCTGGTCACCTCCCTGATCTCGTCCCTCGGCCCCCAGGGCAACCTCCTCACGCCCACCGCGAGCTCCTGCCGCAGCGTGACCCTGCCGTTCCCGGTCATCGACAACGACGAACTGGCCAAGCTCGTCCACATCAACGCCGACGGCGACATGCCCGGCATGAAGGCCGTGACCCTCTCCGGTCTCTACCGGGTCTCCGGCGGCGGCGCGTCGCTGGCCGCCCGGATCGAGGAGATCTGCGCCGAGGCCGACGCCGCCATCGCCGACGGTGCCCGGCTGGTCGTGCTCTCCGACCGCCACTCGGACGCCGAGCACGCGCCGATCCCGTCGCTGCTGCTGACCGCCGCGGTCCACCACCACCTCATCGCCACCAAGACCCGCACCCAGGTCGGGCTGCTGGTCGAGGCCGGCGACGTCCGCGAGGTGCACCACGTCGCGCTGCTGATCGGCTTCGGCGCCGCCGCGGTCAACCCGTACCTGGCGATGGAGTCCGTCGAGGACCTGGTCCGGGCCGGCACCTTCCTGCCCGGCATGGAGACCGACACCGCCCTGAAGAACCTGATCAAGGCGCTCGGCAAGGGCGTCCTGAAGGTGATGTCCAAGATGGGCATCTCCACCGTCGCCTCCTACCGCGGCGCGCAGGTCTTCGAGGCGATCGGCCTGGACGAGGAATTCGTCGCGAAGTACTTCCACGGCACCACCACCAAGATCGGCGGCGCCGGTCTGGACGTCATCGCCCAGGAGGTCGCGGCCCGGCACGCCAAGGCGTACCCGGTCTCCGGCATCGCCGCCACCCACCGCGCCCTGGAGATCGGCGGCGAGTACCAGTGGCGCCGCGAGGGCGAACCGCACCTCTTCGACCCGGACACCGTCTTTCGGCTCCAGCACTCCACCCGTGCGCGCCGCTACGACATCTTCAAGCAGTACACCGAACGGGTGAATGAGCAGGCGGAGCGGCTGATGACGCTGCGCGGTCTGTTCTCCTTCGCCTCCGGCCGCCAGGCCATCTCCCTGGACGAGGTCGAGCCGGTTTCCGAGATCGTCAAGAGGTTCTCCACCGGCGCGATGTCCTACGGCTCGATCTCCCGCGAGGCCCACGAGACCCTCGCCATCGCCATGAACCAGCTCGGGGCCAAGTCCAACACCGGCGAGGGCGGTGAGGACCCGGACCGCCTGTACGACCCGGCGCGCCGCTCCAGCATCAAGCAGGTGGCGTCCGGCCGCTTCGGTGTGACCTCCGAGTACCTGGTCAACGCCGACGACATCCAGATCAAGATGGCCCAGGGCGCCAAGCCCGGCGAGGGCGGCCAGCTGCCCGGCCACAAGGTCTACCCGTGGGTCGCCAAGACCCGGCACTCCACCCCGGGCGTCGGCCTGATCTCGCCGCCGCCGCACCACGACATCTACTCCATCGAGGACCTCGCCCAGCTCATCCACGACCTGAAGAACGCCAACCCGGCCGCCCGCATCCACGTGAAGCTGGTCTCCGAGGTCGGCGTCGGCACGGTCGCCGCGGGCGTCTCCAAGGCGCACGCGGACGTGGTCCTGATCTCCGGCCACGACGGCGGTACGGGCGCCTCCCCGCTCACCTCCCTCAAGCACGCGGGCGGCCCCTGGGAGCTGGGTCTGGCCGAGACCCAGCAGACCCTGCTGCTCAACGGCCTGCGGGACCGGATTGTGGTGCAGACCGACGGTCAGCTCAAGACCGGCCGTGACGTGGTCATCGCCGCCCTGCTGGGCGCCGAGGAGTTCGGCTTCGCCACCGCCCCGCTGGTGGTCTCCGGCTGCGTGATGATGCGCGTCTGCCACCTGGACACCTGCCCGGTCGGCATCGCCACCCAGAACCCGGTGCTGCGCGAGCGGTTCAGCGGCAAGGCCGAGTTCGTCGTCAACTTCTTCGAGTTCATCGCCGAGGAGGTCCGCGAGCTCCTCGCCGAGCTGGGCTTCCGCACCCTGGACGAGGCCATCGGTCACGCCGAGGTCCTCAACGTCGCCCGGGCGGTGGACCACTGGAAGGCCCAGGGCCTGGACCTCGCCCCGCTGCTGCACGTCCCCGACCTGGCCGAGGGCGCGGTCCGTCACCAGGTCACCGTCCAGGACCACGGCCTGGCGAAGGCGCTGGACAACGAGCTGATCAGGCTTGCCGCCGACGCGCTGGCCGCGGACACCGCCGAGGCCGCCCAGCCGGTCCGCGCCCAGGTCGCGATCCGCAACATCAACCGGACCGTCGGCACCATGCTCGGCCACGAGGTCACCAAGAAGTTCGGCGGCGCGGGTCTGCCCGACGACACCATCGACCTCACCTTCACCGGCTCGGCCGGCCAGTCGTTCGGCGCGTTCCTGCCGCGCGGCATCACCCTCCGCCTGGAGGGCGACGCCAACGACTACGTCGGCAAGGGCCTGTCCGGCGGCCGGATCATCGTCCGCCCGGACCGCGGCGCCGACCACCTCGCCGAGTACTCCACCATCGCCGGCAACACCCTCGCCTACGGCGCCACCGGCGGCGAGTTGTTCCTGCGCGGCCGGGTCGGTGAGCGGTTCTGCGTCCGCAACTCCGGTGCCACGGTGGTCTCCGAGGGCGTCGGCGACCACGGCTGCGAGTACATGACCGGCGGCAACGCGGTGGTCCTGGGCCGGACCGGCCGTAACTTCGCGGCCGGCATGTCCGGCGGCTACGCCTACGTCATCGACCTGGACCCGGCCAACGTCAACAAGGAACTGGCCGACGCGGTCGCCCCGTTGGACGCGAACGACAAGCAGTGGCTGCACGACGTGGTGCGCCGCCACCAGGAGGAGACCGGCTCCACCGTGGCCGAGAAGCTCCTCGCTGATTGGGATGCCGCGGCCGCGCGCTTCAGCAAGGTCATCCCGCCCACGTACCAGGCAGTGCTCGCCGCCAAGGAAGCCGCCGAGCAGGCCGGGCTCTCCGAGTCCGAGACCGACGAGAAGATGATGGAGGCGGCGACCAATGGCTGACCCCAAGGGCTTCCTGACCCACGAGCGCGAGCACGCCAAGACCCGCCCCGTCGCGGAGCGCGTCAAGGACTGGAACGAGGTCTACCAGCCCGGCTCCCTGCTGCCGATCATCACCAAGCAGGCGTCGCGCTGCATGGACTGCGGCATCCCGTTCTGCCACAACGGCTGTCCGCTCGGAAACCTCATCCCCGAGTGGAACGACTACGCCTACCGCGAGGACTGGACCGCGGCCAGCGAGCGCCTGCACGCGACCAACAACTTCCCGGAGTTCACCGGTCGACTGTGCCCCGCGCCCTGCGAGGCGGCCTGTGTGCTGGGCATCAACCAGCAGCCGGTCTCCATCAAGAACGTCGAGGTCTCGATCATCGACCAGGCGTGGGACAACGGTGACGTCACCCCGCAGGCGCCCGAGCGGCTCTCCGGCAAGACGGTCGCCGTCATCGGCTCCGGCCCGGCCGGTCTGGCCGCCGCCCAGCAGCTGACCCGCGCCGGCCACACGGTGGCGGTGTACGAGCGCGCGGACCGCATCGGCGGCCTGCTCCGCTACGGCATCCCCGAGTTCAAGATGGAGAAGCGGCACATCAACCGCCGCATCGAGCAGATGCGCGCGGAGGGCACCAAGTTCCGCACGGAGGTGGAGATCGGCCGGGACATCGACGCCAAGAAGCTGCGCAAGCGCTACGACGCCGTGGTCATCGCCGCCGGCGCCACCACCTCCCGCGATCTGCCGGTGCCCGGCCGCGAGCTGAACGGCGTCCACTTCGCGATGGAGTACCTGCCGCTCGCCAACAAGGTCCAGGAGGGCGACCTGACCGTCGCCCCGATCACCGCCGAGGGCAAGCACGTGGTCGTCATCGGCGGCGGCGACACCGGCGCGGACTGCGTCGGCACCGCCCACCGCCAGGGCGCCCTCTCGGTGACCCAGCTGGAGATCATGCCCAAGCCGGGCGAGGAGCGGAACCCGGGCCAGCCCTGGCCGACCTTCCCGATGCTCTACAAGGTCACCTCCGCGCACGAGGAGGGCGGCGAGCGGGTCTACTCCGTCTCCACCACCCACTTCGAGGGCGACGAGGACGGCAACGTCCAGTGGCTGCACCTGATCGAGGTGGAGTTCAAGGACGGCAAGCTGGAGCAGAAGCCGGGCACCGAGCGGAAGATCCCGGCCCAGCTGGTCACCCTCGCGATGGGGTTCACCGGCACCGACCAGCAGAACGGCCTGGTCGAGCAGTTCGGGCTGGAGCTGGACGCGCGCGGCAACGTCGCCCGCGACGCGGACTTCGCCACCAACGTGCCCGGCGTCTACGTCGCCGGGGACGCCGGCCGCGGCCAGTCGCTGATCGTGTGGGCCATCGCCGAGGGCCGGTCCGCCGCCCGCGGTGTGGACCGCTTCCTCACCGGAGCCAGCGCCCTGCCGGCCCCGATCAAGCCGACGGACCGCGCCCTGACGGTGTGAACGTCCGCCCCCTGATGTCCCGTACAGCGTCGTACGGAGGCACGGGGACCGGGTGAGAGCCCGGCCCCCGTACAGCGGCGCCTGTCCCCTCCCCCGACCGGAGGGCAGGCGCCGCACTGTCTTTCCGGGCCCGCGGACCGGCCCTCCTAGCAGTCCCGCTGGGCGGGGAAGCGCCGTCCCAACTGCCGGGCGAGTTCCCGGGCGGGCGCGGGTACGGCCGGTGGCGGGGGAGCGGCCGGCGGTCGGAAGTCGTGCACCGGCGCGCGCCAGGCCGACGCGTCGAGGGTGCCGTCGCCCAGCGGTAGTACCCAGCGCGGGTCCGCGTGCACCCGCAGCACCTGCGCCTCGATCTGGGTCCAGGCGCCGTCGGTCATCGTCCGCTCGCCGACCCGACGGGCCTCCAACTGCACCGGGCAGTGCGTCAGTCGGGGCGGCCGGACCAGCTCGGAGGGCTCCGTCCACGGCACCTCCCCCTCGGGGCCGCCGCCCGTCCCTTCCTCTGCCGCTGTCCCCTGGGGCGGCAGGTTGAAGACAACGTCGGGACGCAGTGCGAGGTTCTGCGCGGTGCGCCCCCGGGCGGGCAGCCAGACGCTCACCACTGGGCCGAGGTCCCACCGGATCTGCAGCGTGACCAGCACGAACGTCCCGTCATCGTTCTCTGTGGACAGCAGCGCCGGCACGACCGAACTGTTCTTCTCCAGCGCGGATTTCATGCTCCTGAGGATAGAAGCCGGATGATTCGGTGCTCACCGAAGTGTTATATGTGATTACGCTCTGCACATGATTCGATGGGACGCCGATCACGAAAGCACTGCGGAGACTCCCGATCTGGCCGCCCTCGCGGCGCTGCTCGCGGACCGAACCCGCGCCGCCATCTGTATCGCCCTGCTCGACGGCGGCACCTGGACCGCCGGCGAACTGGCCGAGTACGCCGGGGTGGCGCCGTCCACCGCGACCGAGCACCTCAACCTCCTGGTCGCCGGCGGTCTGCTGGCCGAGGAGCGGCAGGGCCGACGGCGCTACATCAGACTGGCCGGACCGGACACCGCCGAGATCCTGGAGAACCTCGCCGGACTCGCCCCCTACCGCCAGGTGCGGATCCGTTCGCTGGCCGAGGCCAACCACCGCCGGGCCCTGCACCACGCCCGCACCTGTTACGACCACATCGCCGGGGCCCTGGGGGTGGCCATCGCCGAGGCGATGACCGAACGCGGCCTGCTGGTACGGGAGTACGGGCTGGAGCTGACCGCCGCCGGCGTCGGGTGGCTGGCCGACCTGGGCATCCCGGAGGCCGGTCACTCGCCGGCCCATCGGGCGCACGTGCGCACCTGCCTCGACTGGACCTCGCGCCGCCAGCACCTCTCCGGCGCGGTCGGGGCCGCCCTGTACCGGCACGCACTGGAGCACCGTTGGGTCATCAGGGCCCCGGCCAGTCGGATCCTTGCGGTCACCGAGGCCGGCCGGGTCGCCTTCCGGAGCCGGTTGGGGCTGCCCGACGAGGTGCTGACGCCCACTCCGGCGGCGCCGCCGCCGCGCGACCGGACGGAGGTCAGTCCTCGCCGACCTGGGTGATCCGGTCGTCGCCCAGGCGGTGCTGGACGTCCTGGAGGAGGGTCCGCAACAGTCCGGCCAGCTGCTCCTGCTGTTCGGGGGTGAGCGCGTCGATCAACTCGGCCTCCCGGCCCAGCACTTGGTCGACGGTGGACTCGACGAGGTCGTGGCCGGCCGGGGTCAGTTCGACCAGGACGGTGCGCGGGCGGCCCTCGCCGGGGCGGCGGGTGACCAGTCCGTCGCGTTCGGCGCGGGCCACCCGCTGGGAGATCGCCCCGGCGGTGATCATGGAGCGCCGGCTCAACTCGCGGGTGCTCAGGGTGTACGGCGGGCCGCTGCGGCGCAGCACGCTCAGCAGGTCGAGGGTGGCCGGGTCCATCCCGGCGCGGTTCAGCACCCGGCGCCGGTCGTCGCCCAGCAGTTTGGCCAGTCGCCAGATGGGCGTGACGATCCCGATGGAGGAGACCGGCGTGCCCGGGCGCTCGCGCCGCCAGGCGGCGGCGATCTCCTCCACGGGGTAGGCGGAGGGGCGGGCCGTCGGGTGGCCGTAGTCGTCCTGTGCCTCGGCGCCACTTGTCACCGGACCTCCTGGAAGTGTTATGTTCAGGTCTAAATTTAGCCCTGAATGAAGGGCGCTCGCGCTGTGTATTTAGACCTAAAAATTACGGACGGAGCTCAGCATATGGCACGCACCATCCTGATCACCGGCGGCGGTACCGGCATCGGCCGCGCCCTCGCCGAGCACTTCGCGGGCCACGGCGACCACGTCGTCATCACCGGCCGACGCCCCGGACCGCTCAAGGAGACCGCGGACGCCCTCGCCGGGGTGACCGGCCTGGTCTGCGACCACGCCGACCCCGCGGCGCTCCTCCGGCTCGCCGGTGAACTCCCCGCGCGCCTCGACGTCCTGGTCAACAACGCCGGTGGCCAAACCGACTTCGACGCCGACGGCGCCACCGACCTGGCCTCCTACGCCCGGGACTTCCGCGCCAACCTCGACGCCAACCTGCTCAGCGCCGCGCTGACCACCCGCGCCCTGGAGGACCGGCTGACGGCCGGCGCCGCGGTCGTCCATATCGGGTCCATCGCCGCCGACCAGGGCTCCGGCTCCTACGGGGCGGCCAAGGCCGGGCTCGCCTCCTGGAACGTCGAACTGGCCCGGGCCCTCGGCCCCCGCGGGATCACCGCCAACGTGGTCTCGCCCGGCTATATCGCCGGCACCGAGTTCTTCCGCGACAAGCTCCCCGACGAGCGCCGGGAGCACCTGATCGCGGCCACCGCCACCGGCCGCCCCGGCACCCTGGACGACATCGCTGGAGCCGTCGCCTTCCTGGCGTCACCGGCGGCCCGGCACATCACCGGCCAGGTGCTGAGCGTCAACGGCGGTGCCCACACCACCCGTTGACGCCCGGCCCGGGGCGGCTTCCGGCCCGTCAGGCGCCGTCGCCCGCCACCAGGCGGGCCGGGAAGCCGCCGGTCGCGATCGGGCCCCAGCGCCGCGGCGTCACCCGGATCAGGGACTTGCCCTGCTTGCGCATCGCGGCGCGGTACTCGTCCCAGTCCGGGTGCTCACCGGCGATGCTGCGGTAGTACTCGACCAGCGGCTCGATGGAGTCCGGGGCGTCGATCACCTCGGCCTCGCCGTCGACCTGCACCCACGGGCCGGTCCACTCGTCGGACAGCACGAGCACGCTGACCGACGAAACCCGGCGGACGTTGCGGACCTTGGCCCGCTCCGGGTACGTCGACATCACCAGCCGACCGGAGTCGTCCACCCCGCAAGTCAGCGGCGAACCCTGCGGGGTGCCGTCGGAACGGCGGGTGAGCAGGATCGCGTGGTGTCGGGGACGGACGAACTCCAGCAGCTCGGACAGGTCGACACGGGTGGTGGTGGCGATGGAAGGGCTCATGGATGCGAGCCTAGGGCGTGCGGCGCACTCGAAGGGGAACCCGCGGCCGTCCGCCGCCCGGGTCGCGGCCCACCGGCACCGCGCTCAGCCCTTCACCAACTGCT
The DNA here is from genome assembly GCF_050471125.1 of Streptomyces sp. RGM 3693. Lineage (NCBI taxonomy): Bacteria > Bacillati > Actinomycetota > Actinomycetes > Kitasatosporales > Streptomycetaceae > Streptomyces > Streptomyces sp. RGM 3693. Next base: position 358,101 of record NZ_JBMPPQ010000004.1, on the reverse strand, counting down.
TGCCGGTGGCCGCGTCCACCACCTTCCGGCCCGCCAGCGGCCCGCCCAGTCGCACCTTCGTCCTGTCGGTGGCCAACTGCTCGGTGCACATCCCCTTGGGGTTCTTCTTCTTGCCCCACCCGGACACCACGACCAGCTCCTTGGACTCCAGGACGCGGGCGCCGTAGCCGGCGTCGCAGGCGCTGTGGCCGACGGTCACGGTGAGCTCCCGGACGTCCTGGCTCCTGGGGTGGTCGGCGCCGGCCAACGGCAGCAACGCCTCCTGCCGGCCGGGGACGGGGGCGACCTTCGGCCAGTCCCGCACTATCTGCGCGGCCCGCTGGTCGAAGGCGTCCTTGGCCCGCGGCGGCGGTGCGGCGCCCACCGTCTGGGTGTTCTTGCCGCAGCCGGAGAGCGCCACGGCGCCGGCCGCGGCGAGGCAGGCGACCAGGGCTGTCACACGGGTGCGCGGGCGGGTGCGGTAGGTGGGGTGCTGCATGACGTGCCTCCTCGGGTCGGTCGCGGATGGGACGTGTCAGGGGCACGACGGGTTCCGTACCGGATGCGCCCGTTTCGCCGTCCGCTGAATCCGCCCACAGCGCGACGCACCGCTCCGAAGATCGCCCACGGCTAGCGTCCCGCTCATGGACACACTCCTCCAGATCACCCCGCACGTCTGGCAGCTCCCGTTCCCCGTCGGCCACGTGTACCTCGTCGCGCTGCCCGACGACGGCTACGCCGCGGTCGACACCGGCCTCCCCGGCTCGGCCCCCGCGATCCTCGACGCGGTGGCCCAACTCGGCGGCCGCCCCGAGGCGCTGCGGCAGATCGTGCTCACCCACTGCCACGTGGACCACATGGGCTCCGCCGCCGACCTCGTGGCCGCCACCGGCGCCCGGGTCCTGGCCGGCGCGCCGGACGTCCCGTACATCGACGGCACCCGCCCCGAACCCCGGCCCGACCTCAGTGCCCCCGCCGAACGGGCCCTGCACGAGCGCGTGATGGCCGGTATCACCACCGACGGGCCCCCGCCGCTGCGTCACACCGAGGTCGACCTCGCCCTCCACGACGGCGACGTCCTCGACGGCTGGCTGGAGCCCGTCCGGGTGCTGCACGTTCCCGGCCACACCCCGGGCGCCATCGCCCTGCACCTCCCGGAGAGCCGGCTGCTCTTCCCCGGCGACGCCATCGCCACCGACCCCGCCGGCGTCCGGGCTCTCCTCGGCCCGTTCAACGTCGACCGGGCGAGGGCCCTCGCCTCCTTCCGGCGGCTGGCCGCCCTGGACGACGTCGACACGGTCTGCGTACCGCACGGCGTGCCGATCCGCTCCGACGCCCGCGCGGTACTGGCGGCGGCCACTCCGGAGACGGACTGGTCGTGAGGGCCGGGCGGTTGCGGCGGTCGGGCCACCGCGCCTTCGTCCGGGCGGATGTGACGGAGCGTCAGCCAGAGTCGCGGGCCACGACGCGAAAGGTCCCCAGCCGGTGGGTGGTCGGTGCGGCCGACGGGTCCCGGATCAGGGCGTCGACCAGGTGGGCGATCCGGTCCGGGGCGATGACCTCGGTGCGGACGCTGGTCAGCCGGGGACGCAGCAGCCGGGCCAGCAGCAGGTCGTCCGCGCCGACCACCGCGATCTGCCCCGGGCCGGCGCCGACGGTGTGGCCGGCGTCCTGGAGGGCGCGGATCAGCAGCATCGCGTACTCGTCGTTGTAGGCGAACACCGCGTCGAGACCGAGCGCCGGCCACTGCGCGACGAGTCGGGCCGCGGACTCCTCGGTGAGCGCCAGGTCCAGGGGGCGGACCGCGGCGTCGGGGTGGGCGGCGGCCGCGTCCCGCACGCCGGCCAACCGCCGCTCGGCGAAGAGGGCCAGCCCCTCCTCGGCGGGGCGCACCACCCCGATCCGGCGGCGGCCCGCGGCCAGCAGGTGCGCACCGGCCCGGCGACCGGCCTCGGACTGGTCCAGCAGGAGGGTTTGGGCGCCGGGTGGTGCCTGCGGGCCGGAGGTGAGTACGGCCGCGGTGCCGGAGCGCTTGAGCAGGGCGACGGCGGGGGCGTCCAGCGGCGGCCCGTGCAGGGCCAGTACGGCGGCGGGGCGTAGTTCGGCCCAGGCGCGGGCGGTGGCCAGGGGGGAGTCGGCGGGTGCGCCGTGCAGCACGCCGGTGTAGCCGAGGCGGTGCAGCGCGGTCTGGAACCCGGCCAGGAAGCCGGTGAACAGCGGGCCGAAAGTCAGCGCGGAGTCCGCCGGCGCGGCCAGCAGCACGATCCGGCCCCGCCCGGCCCGCAGACTGCGCGCCGCCGCGTGCGGGACGTACCCCAACTCCTCGGCGGCGGCCCGCACCCGGGCCTGGGCGCGCACTCCGACGCGCCCGGCGGCCTGCCCGTTGAGCACGTACGAGACGGTCGCGCGCGACACTCCGGCGCGGCGGGCAACGGCCGCGCTGGTCGGCGGGGTTGGGGTGCCGCCGGGGCCGGTGGGATCGTCGGTCATATTGGTGGGCATCCTCGCACAGGGGTGCTGGCCGGCGGCGGATTGCACCGCTTACGCTCCCCTGACAACTTACACGTGTAACTTCAGCGTGCGGCCGTGCCGGACGACCTCTGGGGGCGGGGCGCGGCACACTCGGCGCCCGGGCGCGGGCGGGAGACGAGCGACGAGCGGGACAGGAGCACGGATGCAGCTGCACACCCATGAGTGGGGCGCCGGCGACCGGATCGCGGTGCTGATCCACGGGATCATGTCCGACCACCGCACCTGGCGCCGGGTCGGCCCGGCCCTCGCGGAGCGGGGCTACCGCGTCATCGGTGTCGACCTGCGCGGCCACGGCCGCAGTCCGCGCGGCGACTACGGCCCCGAACTCTTCGCCGAGGACCTCGTGGACACCCTGCCGGTCGGCGTCGAGGTCATCCTCGGGCACTCGTTGGGCGGGCTGGCGCTGTCCCTGGCCGTCGAGCGGCTGCGGCCGCGGCGCGCGGTCTACAGCGACCCGGCGTGGTCGCTGGCGGGGGTGGGGCAGGCCGTCGACCCGGCGGTCTTCGTGACGTTCAAGAACGCCAACGCGTCCCGGGTGCGGGCCTTCAACCCGCGCTGGGACGACGCCGACGTCGAGGTCGAGCTGGCCACGATCGCGGACTGGGACACCGGGACGGCGCTGGCCCTGTCCGGCGGTCACCTCCAGGACCGGACGCCGGAGCAGCCGGCGGTGCCGTCGCTGGTGCAGATCGCGGGGGAGGGGTTCCTCTTCACGAAGGAGGCGGCGAAGGAGCTGGCCCGCCGCGGCTTCGAGGTCCGGACGGTGCCGGGCGCCGGCCACACCATCCACCGGGACGACTTCGAGGGGTTCCTGGCCGGGCTGGAGGGTTGGATCTGATCCCACCGGCCGACTGGTCGACGGTGCCTCAGGTGTCGCAGTCCAGCAGGGTCTTGCACAGGCCGCAGCGGGCCTGGAGGTGGCCGCGGACCGGGACGCGGATCCGCTGGCAGCAGGTCGGGCAGGGGAAGGACACCCGCAGCGGCGCCCCGCTCCCGGGGGCGGATTCGAAGGCGTAGCCGGTGCCGGTGCCGGGTGGGGCGGTGCGGCGCGCGCCCTGGGCCGCCCGGCGGTCCTTGGCGTAGCGGAGTCGGGCGGCCCAGGGCGCGCCGGCCAGCGGCGGCCGGTGGGCGTCCTGGCGGGCCCGCGCCCGCCCGGCGGTGTACGCGTCGTACGCCTGCGGGCTGGTGAACCACGGTGCGGGGTCCTCGCCGAAGAAGTCGGCGCGCTTGGCCAGGACGTAGCCGAACTCCTCGGGGGTGAGGTAGCCCAACTTCTGTGAGAACGGGCCGTGTTCGCGGTAGGCGTCCAGTAGTAGCCAGCCGGCGCCGAGGTAGCTGGCGGCGGTGTCGGTGAGGATCTCGTTGTCACGGGTGCCGGGGAAGGACAGGTCCAGCCGGTGCAGCCAGACGTGGGTCACCTCGTGGGCGAGGGCGGCGCCGATGTCCTTGCGGTGGCGTCGGAAGCGGTCGTTGAGCTCGACGAAGTACTCCGGGCCCGCGGTCAGTTCGACGGTCGCGGCGTGCTCCATCTCGCGGAAGGTGATCACGATCCGGGCGTCCGGCAGGTGCAGCTGACGGACCATGGCGCGGGCGATCCGCTGGGCGCCCAGGTGGAGGTCCTCGGAGTCGTCGAAGGCGACGTCCACCGGAAGGACGCTGGTGGGGAAGGTGCTCACGGTGTCGTGGGAGAGGCGCCGGAAGAGCGCGGTGAGGGCCGCGCGGACCGTGTCGAGGTGGGGGAAGCCGTGTGCGATCGCGCTGCCGCCGGTGGTCATCCGGACACTGTACGACCGGCGCGGCCGGCGGCGGTACCGGGGCGTACGGGGCGTATGGGGTAAGGGAGTTGGCCGGATGTTGACCCTTGTCACTCTGATCCCGCACTCCACATAATCACAGGGCGCTTTACGGGTTCATTGCCCAGATGCCCGGATGCTTTGCGGTGTGCTGCCGTCGGTCACGCGGTTTTTACGGCGGCCATGCCCGGCGCTGGGGTTGGCATGGGCCTGTCATGACGCTCGACCCCCCACGAAAGGAAGCCCCGTGCGCAACTCCCTGAAGCACCTCAAGAGAACCACCGCCGCCGGCGCGATCCTGCTGGCCGCCGCCAGCCTCCAGCCGGCCGCCGCCCACGCCGCCCCCGCCCCCACCCCCAGCGGCTCCGTGCACACCCACGTCGTCGGCGGCACCCGCGCCGACCAGGGCGAATTCCCCTTCATGGTCCGGCTGTCGATGGGCTGCGGCGGCGCCCTCTACGCCAAGGACATCGTGCTCACCGCCGCGCACTGCGTCGACGGCAGCGGCCCCAACACGTCCATCACCGCCACCGCCGGCGTCGTCGACCTCGAAGACGCGGCGGCCGTCAAGGTCAACTCCACCCAGGTCCTCCAGGCCCCCGGCTACAACGGCAAGGGCAAGGACTGGGCCCTCATCAAGCTCGCCAAGCCCCTCGACCAACCCACCCTGAAGATCGCCGAGAAGGACACCTACAACAACGGCGACTTCACCATCGCCGGCTGGGGCGCCGACAAGGAAGGCGGCGACCAGCAGCGCTACCTCCTCAAGGCCAGCGTCCCGTTCGTCGACGACGCCACCTGCCAGAAGGCGTACGGCGACTCCCTCACGCCCGGCGACGAGATATGCGCCGGCAAGCTCGACACCGGCGGTGTCGACACCTGCCAGGGCGACTCCGGCGGCCCGATGTTCCGCAAGGACGACGCCGGCCAGTGGATCCAGGTCGGCATCGTCTCCTGGGGCGAGGGCTGCGCCCGGCCCGGCAAGCCCGGTGTCTACAGCGAGGTGAGCACCTTCGCGGCCGACATCAAGAAGGCCGCCACCGAGCTCGGCGGCTGACCCGCGCGCACCGCCGACGGCCGGGGGCCGGGGCATCCGCCCCGGGCCCCGGCCGGTACCGCCATCCGCCACCGTCGCTTGCGGGCCCCGTCCGCCCCGGGTCCGATGGAGCCATGCCGATCAGCGTGGTCATCGCCGACGACCAGGAGATGGTCCGGACGGGCTTCCGGATGATCCTGGAGAGCCAGCCCGACATCGAGGTCCTCGACGACGTCACCGACGGCGCCGCCGCCCTGGAGGCCGTCGAGCGGCTCCAGCCCGACGTGTTGCTGCTCGACATCCGGATGCCCGAGCTGGACGGCCTGGAGGTCACCCGCCGGCTCGCCGAACGCGCCGCCACCCACCCCGAGTACCACGACCGCCCCAGGATCGTCATCGTCACCACCTTCGACCTGGACGAGTACGTGCACGCCGCGCTGCACGGCGGCGCCTGCGGTTTCCTCCTCAAGGACGCCAGCCCCGCCCTGCTCGTCGAGGGCGTCCGCGCCGCGGCCGCCGGCGACGCCCTGGTCTCACCCGCCATCACCCTGCGGCTGCTGCGCGCCCTGGCCCCCACCACCGCCCGCACGCCCTCCGAACCGCTCACCGAACGCGAAGAACAGGTCGTCCGCGCCCTGGCCACCGGCCGCACCAACGCCGAGATCGCCGACGAACTCTTCGTCTCGCTCTCCACGGTCAAAACGCACCTCGCCAACGTGCAGGCCAAACTCGCCGCCCGCAACCGCGTCGAGATCGCCGCCTGGGCCTGGGAGACCGGGTTGGCCGCCGGCGGATGAGCCCGATGACCGGATGGGCCCGCGCCCACCCCCGCGAGGCCGCCGCCGTCAAGACCGCCCTGGCCGGGGTCCTGCTCTTCCTCGTCGGCGTCGAGTCGGTCGTCCTGACCCAACAGCCCACCCGCCCGCACGACATCGTCGTCGCCGCGGCCGTCGTGGTCTGCCTGTGCGCCGTCCCGTACCGCCGGATCCCGCTCACCACCCGAGCCCGGATCGCCGTCACCGTCTCCCTCGCCGCCTCCGCCGTCCTGATCGCCGGCCAGTACGCCCTACGGGTCTGGGGCCTGGGCGAGGGCATCGCCCTGCTCGTCCTGCTCACCGCCGTGGTGCGCCGGGCCCCCGGCCGCACCGCCGCCGTCCTCGGCCCGCTGCTCGGCCTGTCCTGCGTCCTGGCGCCCATGCGGGACATCCGGATGGGCGTCTTCACCGTCGTCTACGGCGTCCTCACCGTCGTCGTCACCGCCTACTCGCTGATCCTGCGCTGGCAGGACACCGGGCGGCTGCGCGACCTGGCCGCCGTACGGGACGCCGAACGCCTCGAACTGGCCAGGGAACTCCACGACCTCGTCGCCCACCACGTCACCGGCATCGTCGTCCAGGCCCGCGCCGCCCGCTTCACCGCCCTCGACGGGCCCCGGGCCGGCGCCGCCTTCGCCCGGATCGAGACCGCCGGCGGCGAGGCGCTCGGCGCCATGCGCCGCCTGGTGCGGGTGCTGCGCGAGGGCGAGGCCCGCACCACCCCGGTCGCCGGACTCGCCGAAGTCCGCACCCTGGCCGAGGCGTTCGCCCACACCGGCCCGCCCGTCACCCTGGACCTCGAACCGGGCCTGGACCACGCGCTGCCCCCCGAAGTGGCCGCCGCCGTCCACCGCATCGTCCGCGAGGCCCTCACCAACGTCCGCAAGCACGCCGCCGACGCCACCGCCGTCCGCATCACCGCGCGCACCGTCCCCCGCGGCACCGAACTGCGCATCGCCAACGACGGCGGAGTCCCCGCCCGGCTCTCCGAACAGGCCCGCGGCGGAGGCTTCGGCCTGGCCGGCCTCACCGAACGCGCCGAGGCACTGAGCGGCACCCTCACCGCCGGCCCCGCACCCGAAGGCGGCTGGGAAGTCACCGCCGTCCTCCCCGCGACCGGCCCGGACGGCGACTGACCCGCGACCCCGCCGCCCCACATCTGTCCAACAGCTCCCGCCGCTTAGTCCATGGGCCTGCGCCCCGCCCGCCCCGCACGCTGTCCGCCGACAGGCCGCACCGCCATCGAGGAGGACGCGCGTGACCGCACAGCCAGGGCCCAGCCGCAGACAGCTCGTCGCCGCCACCGCACTCGCCGGCGTCGCCACCGCCCTCCCACTCGGCACCCGCACCGCGGCCGCCGCACCCCGCACCGGAGAAACGGTCCTGCGCTCCGCCGCGCTGGACGTCCGCACCGACCCCGCCTTCCCCCGCATCCTCAGCTACACCGACCGCACCACCGGCGCCGTCCTGTACGGCCAGGAAACCCCCGTCACCCAGGTCCTCATCGACGGCACCCCGCACACCCCCCGCGTCACCCACCAGGCCCGCGCCGACCGCGCCACCTACACCCTCACCTTCGACGGCGGCACCACCCTCACCGCCGAGATCACCGTCAAGGAATGGCAGGTCACCTGGCGGCTCACCGCCGTCCACGACACCCCCGCGCTGCGCGTCGGCACCCTCCAGATACCCGACCTCGCCCTGCTCAGCGTCCGCAGCGACCAACCCGGCGCCCACCTCCTCGCCGCCCGCCTCCAACTCGACAAGGCCACCAGCGGCGACACCCTGATCGAGGTCACCGGGAGCACCCCCGCCGAAGCCGCTCCCACCGGCTGCGCCTACGCCGTCGTCGCCACCGACCAGCTCGCCGCCGCCATCGAGACCAACACCGTCTACGACACCCCCACCGGCGCCACCACTTGGGAGAACGGCCGCCTCTGGCGCCAAACCCTGCACGGCGACGGCTACACCAAGGCCCAACTCACCCCCGGCCAGTGGACCCACCGCGCCGCCGGCCAACCCACCGACGCCACCGAACCCCTCCCGTACGCCACCGTCATCCTCACCCGCGACCGCAACGGCGACGGCCGCACCGACTGGCAGGACGCCGCCATCGCGCTGCGCGACATCATGGTGAGCCCGCTTGGCGCCGACGAACAGCACCTCCGGGTCGTCCCGCACATCCCCTTCAACTTCGCCAGCCAGGCCACCAACCCGTTCCTCGCCACCCTCGACAACGTCAAGCGGATCGCCCTGGCCACCGACGGCCTGCGGCAGTTCACCCTCCTCAAGGGCTACCAGTCCGAAGGCCACGACTCCGCCCACCCCGACTACGGCGGCAACTACAACCAGCGCGCCGGCGGCCTGGCCGACCTCAACACCCTGCTCCGCGCCGGAAAGAAGTGGCACAGCGACTTCGCCGTCCACGTCAACGCCACCGAGTCGTACCCCGTCGCGCACGCCTTCTCCGAGACGCTCGTCAACAGAGACGACAAGCAATGGGACTGGCTCGACCAGTCCTACCGCATCGACGCCCGCCGCGACCTGGTCTCGGGCGACATCGCCGCCCGCTTCGCCCAGCTCCGCTCGGAGACCGACCCCGCCCTGAACACCGTCTACCTCGACGTCTTCCGCGAGTCCGGTTGGAACTCCGACCGCCTCCAACGCCACCTGCGCGACCAGGGCTGGCAGGTCGCCACCGAATGGGGCCACGGCCTGGAACGCTCCGCCCTCTGGTCACACTGGGCCAACGAGACCGACTACGGCCCCGACACCTCCCGCGGCCTCAACTCCCGGCTCATCCGCTTCCTCCGCAACCACCAGAAGGACGTCTTCGCCGACAAGTGGCCCACCCTGCTCGGCGCACCCCGCATGGGCAACTTCGAGGGCTGGACCGGCAAGAACGACTGGCCCGCCTTCCACCGCATCGTCTGGAACGACGCCCTGCCCGCCAAATACCTCCAGGCGTACCCCATCCGCGCCTGGACCGACCACGAGATCACCTTCGAAGGCCCCACCGGCACCGTCGTCACCGACGCCGACGGCGTCCGGAAGATCACCAGCGACGGCCGCCTCGTCTACGACGGCGGCAGCTACCTGCTGCCCTGGGAACCCCGCCGCGCCACCGATCCCGCCAAGCTCTACCACTACAACCCCCGTGGCGGAAAGAGCAGTTGGCAGCTCCCGCGCGGCTGGTCGGGCGCGTCCGCGGTCCACGTCTACCGGCTCACCGACCAGGGCCGCACCGACGAAACCCGGACCCCCGTCACCGCCGGTCGGATCACCCTCACCGCCCGCCCCGGCACCGCCTACGTCGTCTACCGCACCAAGGCCCCCGCCCAGCCCGACCCGCACTGGGGCGAGGGCACCCCCCTGGCCGACCCCGGCTTCCACGCCGGCCACCTCGCCGCCTGGCAGACCACCGGCCCCACCACCGTCCAGCTGAGCGACCGCGGCGACTACGAACTCGTCATCGGACCCGGCGCCGCCACCGTCGCCCAGCGCCTGGCCCGCCTCGCCCCCGGCGACTACACCGCCTCCGTCCAGGTCGAGGTCGGCGCCACCGCGGGGGAGCGGCGCCGCGCCGGCCTGACGATCCGCACCGCCGACGGCGTCACCGCCACCAACTGGACCGAGACCTCCACCGCCGGCAATTACGTCGCCGCCGACCGCAAGACCGGCACCCGCTTCCAGCGCATGTCCACCCCCTTCACCGTCCCCGACGGCGGCGGCCCCGCCACCCTCACCCTCACCGCCGCCCCCGGCCAGGCCCGGATCCGCTTCGACAACGTCCGCATCGCCCCCGCCCCCCGCACCACCCGGCCGGGCACCCTCCTCTTCGAGGACTTCGAGCACGTCCCGCAGGGCTGGGGCCCCTTCGTCAAGGGCGACGCCGGCGGCTCCACCGACCCCCGCACCCACGTCGCCCAACGCCACGCGCCCTACACCCAGCGCGGCTGGAACGGCAAGGCGATCGACGACGTCATCGACGGCAGCCAGTCCCTCAAGTCCCGCGGCGAGAACACCGGCCTGGTCTACCGCACCGTCCCGCACACCGCCCGCTTCACCCCCGGCCGCCGCTACCGCGTCACCTTCCGCTACGAGAACGAGAAGGCCGACCAGTACGCCTGGATCACCGCCGTCGACGACCCCGCACCCCGCGAACTCACCCGCCGACCGCTGCCCGCCGCCACCCAACCCACCACCCTCACCTACGAGTTCACCGCACCCGACCGCGGCGAAGCCTGGGTCGGCCTGCGCAAGACCGGCACCGACGACACCGCCGAATTCACCCTCGACGCCTTCGAGGTCAGGGAGGTGTGAGGACCCGGCGGGCCGGGCGCCGCCCCCCCCGCGCCCGGCCCGCCCGCCTCACGGCACCAGCCGCGGCACCCCGGCCGTCCCAGCCATCCCCTCCGATCCGGCCGCCCCAGCCGTCCCCTCCGATCTGGCCGCCCCTTCCGGGCCTTCCGGCCCCTCCAGCTCCAACACCACCACCTCGTTCGCCCCCTCCCGCAACACCGGACCCGGCACGAACAACCCCCGCTGCGGACCCGCCGACCAGTACCGCCCCACCGGAAAACCCCCCACCCACACGAACCCGCGCGTCCACCCCGGCAACTCCAGCACCGCATCCCCCACCCCACCCACCGGCACCGTCACCGTGCCCCGGTGCAGCCCCCGTGCCCCCGCCGCCGGCGCACCGAACGCCAGCCCGGCCACCGCCGCGGCCCCCGCCTCCCCCTCCAGCGCATCCAGCCGCAACCCCCGCGCCCGCACCCCGTGCAGGTACTGCCGCTCGTGCAGCACCCCACCCGTGATCCCCTTCGCCTCCCCCAACCGCGGGCCGTAGTTGACCCGGCCCAGCGACTCCACCCACAACTCCACCTCCGCCGGCCCCGGCACCGGCCCCAGCACCGCGCCCGCCGGGCCCGTCCCGGCCCCCTCCACCAGCACCGGCCCCCGCACCCCGTCCACCACCGTCACCGCCCGGTCCCGCAGCCCCACGACCCGCAGCTCGTACGGCTGCCGCGGCCCCGGCACCGCCACCCGGTACCGGACCAGCCCCCGGTCCACCCCCACCTCCTCGAACGTCGGCGGCACCCCCGCGCACACCTCCGGATCCCCCAACGCCTCCAGCGCCGCGTCCAACGGCAGCCACCCCGACAACACCACCCCCACCGGCCCCGCCAACACCAGCTCCGGCTCCGGCAGCTCCGGCAACGGCCCCTCCGCGAACTCCGCCAACACCTCCCGCATCCGCCAGAACTTCTCCGTCGGCCGCCCCCGCTCGTCCACCGGCGCCCCGTAGTCGTACGACGTCACCGTCGGCAGCAACGCCCCGTCCTGCAACGCACCCGCCCGGTTCGCCCCCGCCCAACCACCGAAGCTCGTCCCGCCGTGCGCCATGTACACATTCACCGACGCACCGCACTCCAACACCTCCCGCAACGCCGCCGCCGCATCCGCCGCCCCCCGCGGCTCCACCGCCTGCCCCCAATGCGCGAACCACCCGCACCAGAACTCCATGCACATCAACGGCCCCCGCCCCCGGTGCCGACGCAGCGCCGCGAACGCCGCCCGCGCCCCCGCCCCGAAATTCACCGTGGCCAACACCCCCGGCACACTCCCACCGGTCAGCATGTGGTCCTCCGCCCCGTCCGACGTACACAGCGGCACGGTCACCCCCAGCTCCCGCAACCGCCGCGCCAGATGGCCCAGATACTCCGCATCCGACCCGTACGACCCGTACTCGTTCTCCACCTGCACCAGCACCACCGGCCCACCCCGGTCGCACTGCCGCGCCACCACCTGCGGCAACAGCGCCTCCCACCAGCCGTCCACGGCCCGCAGGAACGCCCCGTCCCGGGTCCGCACCCGCCGCCCCAACGCCCCCGTCAACCACGACGGCAGCCCCCCGTTCTCCCACTCCGCGCAGATGTACGGCCCCGGCCGCACGATCGCCATCAGCCCCGCCGCCCCCACCGCGTCCAGGAACCGCCCCAACGCCCCGACGTCCCGCAGCTCACCCGGACGCGGCTCGTGCCAGTTCCACGGCACATACGTCTCCACGCAGTTCAGGCCCATCGCCCGCAGCATCGCCAGCCGGTGCCCCCACTGCGCCTCATGCACCCGGAAGTAATGCAGCGCCCCCGACAGCAGCCGCACCGGCCGCCCGTCCACCTCGAAGTCCCGCTCCCCAACGGCAAACCGCACGTCACGCCTCCCGACTGGTCGTTCCCCCGCTCGTTCCCCGATCGCCCACACCCTCGCCCTCTGGCGGCCCACCGGTCCATGGACAAAGATCAAGGCTGTTTGGACGGTTCGCCCCGGACGGTGCGTCCCGGACCGTTCGACCCGGACCGTCCGGCTCGGACCGCTCGACGGTCCGACGCTTCGCGGGCCCGGCGGAGCGGCGGCGCACGAGGACGGGAGGCCGGCCGGCATGTACCACACCTGGATGCGCTACTTCACCCCCAGCCCGGTCCACCACCGGCTCGGCCTGGTCTGCCTGGGCGTCGGCCTCCAACACGGCACCCTGCCGCCCGTCGGCCCGCGCACCCTCGACCACCACGTCGCCGTCGTCATCAGCGCCGGCCGCGGCTGGTGCACCACCCCCGACGGCCGCCGCCACACCGTCACCGCCCCCGCCCTGCTCTGGCTCCTGCCCGGCGTCCCCCACCACTACGGCGCCGACCCCGACACCGGCTGGGACGAACGCTTCGTCGACTTCACCGGTCCCGCCGCCGACACCTACACCGAACTCGGCTACATCGAGCCCCACCAGCCCCTCGTCCCGCTCGCCGACCCCGGGCCGGCCCGCGCCGCGATCGGCCGCATCGCCCGGGCCGCCCGCCGCGGCAACCCGCTCCTGGAGGTCGAGACCGCCGCCGCCGTCCACGAACTCCTCGTCGCGCTACGCCGCGCCCGCGCCGACACCGACGCCGACGGCGAACCGGTCCTGGCGGCCCTCGCCCGCGACGCGTTCCTCCCGCTCTCGGTCGCCGAGCACGCCGCCCGGCACGGCATGACCCCCGCCGAACTCCGTACCGCGGTACGGCGCGGGGCGGGCTGTAGCCCCAAGGACTACCTCCTCGGCATCCGCCTCGGCCGCGCCAAGGAACTCCTCGTCGCCACCGAACTCCCCGTCGCCGCCGTCGCCCGCCGCGTCGGCTACGACGACCCCGCCTACTTCAGCCGCCTCTTCACCCGCCGCGTCGGCCTCGCCCCGGCCCGCTTCCGCGACCGCCAGGACCGCTGCGTACCCGGCGGGTGGTCGACACAGGTACCGGACCCCGCGGACCCCCCGAGGGTGGACCAGGACCTCTCCGACCCTGATCCACTAGACCGGCCCTAGCAGCGTCGCACCACCCCCGGCCGGCCCCGACGGAATACCCCGCACCACCGGGACCACAACATGGGAAGCTGCCACGCATGCCCGTACTGCAGCGCCCCGAAGCCGAGGCCCGTGCCCAGTTGCTCGACGTCCACCGGTACGAGATCGCCCTCGATCTCACGCACGGCGACGAGGAGTTCACCTCCCGCACCGTCATCCACTTCGCCGCCCGCGAACCGGGCGACACCTTCGTCGAGATCCGGCCCGCCGCGCTCCACGCCGTCACCCTCGACGGCCACCCCCTGGACCCCGCCACCCTCGACGACAACCGCCTCCCCCTCACCGGCCTGACCGCCGGCCCCCACGAACTGCGCCTCGACGCCACCATGCGCTACTCCCGCACCGGCGAGGGCATGCACCGCTTCACCGACCCCGCCGACGGCGAGCACTACGTCTACACGCAGCTGTTCATGGACGACATCCAGCGCGTCTTCGGCGCGTTCGACCAGCCCGACCTCAAGGCCGTCTTCGAGCTGACCGCCACCGCCCCACCAGGCTGGAGCGTCCTCGCCAACGGCCGCACCGAACAGCTCCCCGACGGCACCTGGCGGGCCGCCGCCACCCCCCGCATCAGCACCTACCTCGTCGCCGTCGCCGCCGGCCCCTGGCACTCCGTCCGCACCGAACACGCCGGCCTCCCCTTCGGCCTCCACTGCCGCCGCTCCCTCGCCCCCCACCTCGACGCCGACACCGAGGAACTCTTCGACCTCACCCGCCGCTGCTACGACCGCTACCACGAGATCTTCGAGGAGCCGTACCCCTTCGACTCCTACGACCAGGCATTCGTCCCCGAATTCAACGCCGGCGCGATGGAGAACCCCGGCCTGGTCACCTTCCGCGACGAATTCGTCTTCCGCTCCGCAGTCACCGACACCGAGCGGCAGACCCGCGGCATGGTCATCGCCCACGAGATGGCCCACATGTGGTTCGGCGACCTCGTCACCCTCCAGTGGTGGGACGACATCTGGCTGAACGAGTCCTTCGCCGAATACATGGGCTACCAGGTCCTGTCCGAGGCCACCCGCTTCACCGACACCTGGACCGACTTCGCCATCGCCCGCAAGGGCTGGGGCTACGACGCCGACCAGCGCCCCTCCACCCACCCCGTCGCCCCCGCCCCCGAGGACGTCCCCGACACCGCCTCCGCACTCCTCAACTTCGACGGCATCTCCTACGCCAAGGGCGCCTCCGCCCTGCGCCAACTCGTCGCCTGGATGGGGGAGAAGGACTTCCTCGCCGGCATCAACGACCACTTCGCCCGACACCGCTTCGGCAACGCCACCCTCGCCGACTTCATCGACTCCCTGGCCCGCGCCACCGACCGCGACGTCCACGCCTGGGCCGAACGCTGGCTGCGCACCACCGGCGTCGACACCCTCACCCCGACCGTCGCCGAGGACCACGGCACCTGGCACCTCGACATCGCCCATACCGGCAGCCGCCCGCACCGCATCACCGTCGGCGCCTACGCCCCCGACCCGGACCACCCCGACCGGCTGACGCTGCGCGACCGCTTCGACGTGGACGTCCCGGCGGACGGCCACCCCGCCCGGCACACCTTCCCCAAGGCCGCCCCCGCCCTCGTCGTCCTCAACGACGGCGACCTGACCTACGCCAAGGTCCGCTTCGACGCCGCCTCCTGGGAGACCGCCGCCCGCGCACTGTCCGGGCTGCCCGACCCGCTGACCCGCGCGGTCGTCTGGAACGCCGCCCGCGACCTGGTCCGCGACGGCGAACTCCCGCCCACCGCCTACCTGGACGCGGCCCGCGACCACCTCCCGCAGGAGACCGACCTCGCCATCGTCCAGGGCGTCCTGGCCTTCGCCCGCACCCAGATCGCCGACCGCTACCTCCCCCCGGAGGCCCGCCACACCGCCCTGACCACCCTCACCGCCCTCAGCCGCGACATCCTGCGCCGCACCGAGGGCCCCGGCAACGGCCCCGAAGCCGGACTCAGACTGACCGCCGTCCGCGCCGTCATCGACAGCGCCACCGGCCCCGAGGCCATCCAGGACTGGCTCGACGACGGCAGCGTCCCCGGCGGCCCGGCCCTCGACCACGAACTGCGCTGGCGCATCCTCGCCCGGCTCGCCACACTCGGCGCCGCACCCCTCGCCGCACTGAGCGACGCCATCGACGCCGAACTCGCCCGCGACCCGAGCGCCACCGGCCAAGAGGGCGCCGCCCGCTGCCGCGCCGCGCTCCCCGACCCGGCCGCCAAACAGGCCGCGTGGGACGCCCTGTTCACCACCGACGCGCAGTCCGAACTCTCCAACTACCTCTTCACCGCCACCGCCACCGGCTTCTGGGCCCCCGAGCAACAGGACCTGCTCCGCCCCTACGCCGCCCGCTACTTCGCCGAGGTCCCCGCCCTCGCCGCCCGCCGCGGACCCGCCCTCGCCAAGGCCGCCGGCCGGTACGCCTTCCCCGCCGTCCTCGTCGAGGAGGACACCCTCCGCCGCGGCGAGAACTGCCTGGCCGAAGGCGACCCGACGCCGGCCCTACGACGCTCCCTCGACGACCAACTGGACGATCTGCGCCGGGCGTTGCGGGTCCGGACGGCCGCCGTGCGGTAGCGCGCCGGACGCAGCGCACGCGGGTGCCGTCAGGCGGAGGGAGACCGCCGGACGGCACCCGCGCCGCGTCCACGTCACCTTCCCGGCACCTGCTCTTCGACGGGACGCAAGACCGCAGGCAACCGAACACCTGCGGGACATCCATCCCACGAACGGGTGATCCCGGCGCAACGGGTGGATACCCGCCGTACCGGGCCAGTAACTTAGGGCGGCCTAAGACCCGGTGCCTTGTGCATCCAACTCCCGTTGAAGAAGAGCCTCTTGATGCCAGTCGCCCCTGCCGGCACCGCCCTCGCAGGCGGCACCGACGGCCCCCGCGCGCTCCGTCCGCTCCTTGACATCGTCCTCGACGCCCTCACCACCGGCGCCCAAGACCGTTCCGGCCCGCTCCCGCCCGGCGGCCCCGACGCCGTCGCCCGCGCCGTACGCGACGCCTGCCTGCCCCTCCTCCCCGAGCAGGGAGCCGGCCCGCACACCGCCCTGCGCACCCTCGTCCACACCCTCGCCGCCGGCGCCGCCGACCCCGCCGACCCGCACTGCGCCGCCCACCTGCACTGCCCGCCATTGGCCCTGGCCACCGCCGCCGACCTCGCCGCCGGCGCCCTCAACCCCTCGATGGACTCCTGGGACCAGGCCCCCGCCGCCTCCGAACTCGAAGTCCTCACCGCCCGCGCTCTCGCCGGCCTCGTCTACCCCGCGGCCACCGCACCCGACGCCCTGGTCACCACCGGCGGTACCGAATCCAACCAACTCGCCGTCCTCCTGGCCCGCGAGGCCCCCCGCCCCCCGGACGCCACCGGCCCGCTCCGGATCGTCTGCGGCGCCAACGCCCACCACAGCATCCACCGCGCCGCCTGGCTCCTCGGCCTCCCCGAACCCCTCACCCTCCCCACCCCCGACGGCACCCTCGACCCCGCCACCGTCCACACCTGCCTCGCGGAACTCACCGGACGCACCGGTCAGGTTCTCCTCATCGCCACCGCCGGCACCACCGACGCCGGCGTCATCGACCCCCTCCCGGCCCTCGCCGACCTCGCCGACCAGCACGGCGCCCGCTTCCACATCGACGCCTCCTACGGCGGCCCGCTCCTCTTCAGCGACACCCACCAGCACGCCCTGACCGGCCTCGCCCGCGCCCACACCGTCACCCTCGACCTGCACAAACTCGGCTGGCAACCGGTCGCCGCCGGCCTCCTCGCCGTCCCCGCCCCGGCCACCCTCACCCCCCTCGCCCACCAAGCCGACTACCTCAACGCCGACGACGACACCGAAGCCGGACTCCCCGACCTCCTCGGCCGCTCCCTGCGCACCACCCGCCGCCCCGACATCCTCAAGATCGCCGTCACCCTCAAGGCCCTGGGCCGACAGGGCCTCGGCGACCTCGTCGACCGCACCCTGGCCGCCGTTCAGACCTTCGCCGACCTGATCGACGCCCACCCCCGCTACGAACTCCACTCCCGCCCCACCCTCACCACCCTCCTCTTCCGCCCCATCGGCGCCGACGACACCACCCTCGCCGCCATCCGCCGCTCCCTCCTCACCGAAGGCCACGCCGTCCTCGGTCGCGCCACCACCCCCACCGGCCTCTGGCTCAAAGCCACCCTCCTCAACCCCCACACCCAACCCGGAGACCTCACCAACCTCCTCAAACTCGTGGAAGGCCACATCCCGCGATGAACACCCCACCGCACAGCGAGCCCGGCACCGCCACCGACACCCCCGGCCCCGACGAACCCCTCGACCTCGCCGGCATCGGCATCGGCCCCTTCAACCTCTCCCTCGCCGCCCTCGCCCACCCCCTCACCGAACTCCGCACCGCCTTCTACGACCAGCACCCCGCCTTCCACTGGCACCCCGGCCTCCTCATCGACGGCACCACCCTCCAAGTCCCCTTCCTCGCCGACCTCGTCACCCTCGCCGACCCCGCCAGCCCCTGGACCTTCCTCAACTACCTCAAAACCCGCGAACGCCTCTTCCCCTTCTACTTCGCCGAGCGCTTCCACATCCACCGCGCCGAATACGACGCCTACTGCCGCTGGGTCAGCGAAAACCTCCCCTCCCTCCACTTCGGCCACCAGATCGACGCCGTCCGCTGGAACCACGAACGCAGCCTCTTCGAAGTCGACTTCACCCAGCTCGACGCCGACGGCGAAGCCGAAGCCCTCGGCCGCACCTACGCCCGCAACCTCGTCCTCGGCATCGGCACCGCCCCCCACATCCCCATCCCCCTACGCCCCCTCGCCGAGGCCCCCACCGTCCCCGTCATCCACGCCGCCGACTACCTCGACCACCGCGAACGCCTCCTCACCGCCGACCACCTCACCGTCATCGGCGCCGGCCAATCAGGCGCGGAAATCTTCCTCGACCAACTCCGCGCCCGCCCCGCCGGCCGCGAGAACCTCCACTGGCTCGCCCGCACCCCGGCCTTCGCGCCCATGGAATACAGCAAACTCGGCCTGGAACACTTCACCCCCGACTACACCCGCTACTTCCACGCCCTCCCCGAACGCGTCCGCGACGAGCTCCTCCCCGCCCAATGGCAGCTCTACAAGGGCATCGACCACGACACCCTCGCCGCCCTCCACGACGAGCTCTACCGCCGCACCCTCGACGGCGGCTGGCCCAGCACCGTCCTCACCCCCGGCGTCCAGGTCCGCACCGCCGGCCGGGTCGGCACCACCAAGGTCGAACTCCACCTCGAACACGCCCAACAAGGCAGCCGCTCCCGCCTCACCACCGACGCCGTCGTCCTCGCCACCGGCTACCGCGAACGCCGCCTCGACACCCTGCTCGCCGCCCTCGACCCCTACCTCCGCCGCGACGCCTCCGATCGCCCCCGGATCGACGAACACCACCGCCTCGTCCTGGACCCCGCCATCACCGGCTCCCTCTACGTCCAGAACGCCGAACGCCACACCCACGGCGTCGGCACCCCCGACCTCGGCCTCGCCGCCTGGCGCAGCGCCACCATCCTCAACTCCCTCACCGGCAGCCCCGCCTACCCCCTCCCCAACCGCACCGCCTTCACCACCTTCGGCCTCAGCCACCCCCCGACCCGCCGCACCGGCACCGTCCCCCGCCAAGGCTCCACACTGGTCCCGCGCCACTGAACGCCACCGCCCCTCCCACCCCGCCCGAACCCGGACCGGGGGAGAGGGGCGGCCCGCCGACGCGGCGGCGACACGTCCCGAGGGGCCCTAGAACACCGGCATCCCGTCCCGCGTCAGCTTCCAGTCCACCGAAGCGAACACCGCCGGATCGATCACCCCGCTCGCCTCCACCCACGCGATGATCAGATTCCGGATCTCCTCCGACGTCGACCACACCTGCTCGGCCGACGCCACATGCGGAAAACCACCACCGCCACTCGCCCGGTAGTTGTTCACCGCCAGCACGAACCGCGCCGCATCCGCCAACGGCTTCCCCCCGAACGTCAGCTTCCCGATCCGCTGACCCGCCGGCTTCGCAATATCGATCTCGTACGAGACCCCGCTCACCACGTCATAGTTGTAATCCGGCGTACCGTCCGCATTGGTGACCCGCCCCGGATCCACCGGACCCCCCGGCGCCGTCTGCACGTAATACCGCGCCGAGAACTCCAGGTACTCCCGCAGCTGCTTACCCGTCAACACCCGTGCCTCCAAGGTGTTGTCGAACGGATACAGCGCCGCCATCGACCGGATCGACACATCCCCCGCCGGCACCTGCGCCGTCCGCGAGAAACACGACGCCTGCGACAACACGGGCAACGCCGCGTGCGCCGACCCAGCGAGCGCCTTACGCACCGCCTCCGCCTGCACGAACGCGATGAAATCAAGAATCGCGGTGTCCTTCACCGGCGCCTCGGCCGCCGACATCTCCGCCTTCGACTTCCCGATCACCCGGTTCACATACGTCACGACCTTGGCGTGCGCCGCCCGCAGCATGTCCGTGATCTGCGGATCCTCCGCCACCGCATGCGAATTGAGCACCTTCGAACCCACCGACGCCACCGCCCAACGACCCCGACGCCACTCCACCTCCACGTCGAAACAGGTCAGCCGCTGCCCCCACTTCAACGGCTCCGACAGCACCACCTCCCGGCCCGTCGCCTTGTTCACCACCCGCCGCTCCGGGATCTCCACATGCGCATGCCCCACCAGGATCGCGTCGATCCCCGGCACCTTCTCCGCCACCAACGCCGCCGCGTTCTCCACGTACGGCAACTGATCCCCGTACGACGACGTGCCGCTGGCCCCCGAATGCGCCGCCACGATCACCACGTCGGCACCCATCGACCGCAGCTTCGGCACCCACTTCGCGGCCTGCTCCTCCAGCCCCGGGAACGCCAACTTCCCCTGCACGTTCGCCTTGTCCCAGATCGCGATCCCCGGATTCGTCAGCCCCAGCACCGCCACCCGCACATCCCGCCCGCGCGGGGTCCGCAACCGCTTGATCACATACGGCCGGAACGCCGGCCGCAGCGTCTTCGCGTCCACCGCGTTCGCACCCAGCAGCGGAAAACGGCAGCTCTCCTCGAACTTCCGCAGCACCGGAATCCCGTAATTGAATTCGTGATTCCCCAGCGCCGCCGCGTCATAGCCGATCGCATTCATCGCCCGCGCCATCGGATGCACCGGACCGTGCGGATCCGTGATCGGATCCACCTTTGCGTAGTAATACGCCAGCTGCGTCCCCTGAATGGTGTCACCCGCATCGATCAGCAGGGTGTTCTTCCGCCCCTTCTCCCGGCGGACTTCATCCACCAGCGTGGAAATCTTCGCCAGCCCCACATCATTGTGGTCCTTGTCGTCGAACTCGGCGTCGGTGGCGTAATCCCAGTTGAAGACGTTCCCGTGCAGATCCGTCGTCCCCATGACCGTGAACGCATAGCGCTCCCGCCCCCGGCCCGCGCCACCCCCACCGCCCGTCGGGGCGGCCGGCGCCGCGGCCGCGGTCGGCGTGCCCGCCCCCGTGAGCACCACCCCCGCCCCCGCCACCACGGAACCACCCAGGAACTTCCTCCGGTCGAACGTCATCCCAACTCCCCTGAAGAAGACGGCACATGCCCTGCACCGCACGACGGACCCGGACGTCCGGCCCGGGGCAACGCGCGTAGATTCTGGCGCAGCCACCCCCCGCGCAACACCCCCCACAGGTTGCGATCCGATGACCAACCCCA
Organism: Streptomyces sp. RGM 3693; assembly: GCF_050471125.1. Classification (NCBI taxonomy): domain Bacteria; kingdom Bacillati; phylum Actinomycetota; class Actinomycetes; order Kitasatosporales; family Streptomycetaceae; genus Streptomyces; species Streptomyces sp. RGM 3693. Next base: position 336,813 of record NZ_JBMPPQ010000004.1, on the reverse strand, counting down.
CCCCGCCCCCCTGTGCAACCCTGCAACTCCAGGCCCCCACACCCACCACCAGAAGGGCACCTACCACCCATGACCGACCTCACCGCCGCCGCCCTCCCCTACGGCACCCCCGACGCCCCCCGCCTCGCCGTCCGCGGCGAAGCCCGCCTCGAAATCGACCCCGAAATCGCCCGCATCACCATCACCGTCAGCGCCCGCGGCACCGACCGCACAACCGCCCTCACCGACCTCACCCGCCGCAACGAACACGCCCTCACCCTCGTCAAGAGCTACGGCGACGCCGTCGAAAAGCTGGAGACCAGCAGCTTCACCCTCACCCCGCAACTCACCGACAAGGGCCGCCACGAACGCATCCGCGCCTACGACGGACGCGTCACCCTCACCGCCACCCTCAACGACTTCACCGCCCTCGGCGAACTCACCACCCGCCTCGCCGACCTCGAACTCACCCGCGTCGACGGCCCCTGGTGGGCCCTCCGCCCCGACTCGCCCGCCCACCGCAGCGCCCGCACCCAAGCCGTCCACGAAGCCGTCCAACGTGCCCGCGAATACGCCGAAGCCCTCGGCGCCCACCTCGACGCCGTCCTCGAAATCGCCGACCTCGGCGCCGAGGGCCCGCCGCAGCAACAGGGCTACGGCTTCTCGGCCCCCGGCGCCGCCCGCGGCGCCGGACTCGAATCCGCCCCCGCCCTCGACCTCGAACCCCGCCGCCAGACCGTCTACGCCAGCGTCAACGCACGCTTCACCATGACCCGTCCCGCGCTGTGAGCCCACGCCGCGGGAAGCCGTAATTCTGCTCATCGGAGCGGCTTCCCGCCCATTCCATTACTTGTCAACAGCCTTTCACCAAGCGGTCGTTGAGCAGTCATGTCTCCACCGTTCCCTACCGCCGGGTAAGTCATAGGGTCGAAACATGCGCCGAGCAAAGATCGTCTGCACACTAGGACCCGCCACCGACTCGTACGAGCAGATCAAAGCCCTCGTCGACGCCGGAATGGACATCGCCCGCTTCAACCTCAGCCACGGCACCTACGCCGATCACGAAGCGCGCTTCGACCGGGTCCGCAAAGCGTCCGAAGAATCCCACCGCAGCGTCGGAATCCTCGCCGACCTTCAAGGCCCGAAGATCCGCCTCGGTCGATTCCGCGAAGGCCCCGTACTCCTTGAACGCGACGACACCTTCACCATCACCGTCGAGGACGGCATCGAGGGCGACCGGCACCTCTGCGGCACCACCTACCCCGGCCTCGCCGGCGACGTCACCCCCGGCGAACGCATCCTCGTCGACGACGGCAAGGTCACCCTCGAAGTGACCGCCGTCGAAGGACCCCGCGTCCACACCAAGGTCATCGAAGGCGGCATGGTCTCCGACCACAAGGGCCTCAACCTCCCCGGCGTCGCCGTCTCCGTCCCCGCCCTCTCCGAGAAGGACCAGGACGACCTCCGCTGGGCCCTGCGCTACGGCGCCGACATCATCGCCCTCTCCTTCGTCCGCAGCGGCCGCGACATCCAGGACGTCCACCGCATCATGCGCGAGGAGGGCCGCTACCTGCCCGTCATCGCCAAGGTCGAAAAGCCCCAGGCCGTCGACAACATCGACGACATCGTCGCCGCCTTCGACGGCATCATGGTCGCCCGCGGCGACCTCGGCGTCGAAATGCCCCTGGAGACCGTCCCGATCGTCCAGAAGCGCGCCGTCAAACTCGCCAAGCGCAACGCCAAGCCGGTCATCGTCGCCACCCAGATGCTCGACTCGATGATCGACAACTCCCGCCCCACCCGCGCCGAGGCCTCCGACGTCGCCAACGCCATCATCGACGGCACCGACGCCGTGATGCTCTCCGGCGAGACCAGCGTCGGCAAGTACCCCACCGAGACGGTCCGCACCATGAGCCGCATCGTCGAAGCCGCCGAGGAAGACATCCTCGCCAAGGGACTGCCGCCGCTGACCGAACGCAGCAAGCCCCGCACCCAGGGCGGCGCCGTCGCCCGCGCCGCCGCCGAAATGGGCGACTTCCTCGGCGCGAAGTTCCTCGTCGCCTTCACTCAGTCCGGCGACACCGTCCGCCGCCTCTCCCGCTACCGCTCACCCATCCCCCTCCTCGCCTTCACCCCCGACCCCGCGACCCGCTCCCAGCTCAACCTCACCTGGGGCGTGGAGACCTTCCTCGGCCCCACCGTCAACTCCACCGACGAGATGGTCGCCCAGGTCGACGAGCAACTGCTGAAGATCGGCCGCTGCCGCAAGGGCGACGTCGTCATCATCACCGCCGGCTCCCCGCCCGGGGTCCCCGGCTCCACCAACCTCGTCCGCGTCCACCACATCGGCGAGGACGACATCCAGAACTAGCTCCACCCGCACCTGAACCCGCTGGGCCGAGGAACTGACTGCCGTCCCTGTCAGTACTTCGGCCCGATGTGTTGGTCCATGAGCGCAACAGAGGCACGCTTGGCGACGGAGATGTTGAACGGGTCACCGCCCCGCGCCAGGACGGTCCACTCCACACCGACCTTGGCGAGGGTGTCCGAGAACAGCCCCCGGATATCGTCCGACTTGTTGGCGAAGAAGTACCGCGGGTACGCGTAGCGCTTGCGCTCGCCACCGACCGTCCGCGTCGTCCAGTTGGTGATCCGGCAGCCGTCGGAGTGGACCAGCCCGCGGATGAACTCCCAAGGATGGGCGTCCACAATGCGCTGCTGCCATTCTTCGAGGGCTATCGGCCGTTCATGCTTCTTGCCGGGGCCGTGTTGCGGGAACAAGCACCGTAAGTGCTTGGAGTAGACCTTCACGTCGTGGCAGCCCTGCCGGCTGACCCGGCACACTGAGTTGTCGGGGAAGACGGCCCGCATCGCGGCCTCGCAGTCATCCATGAGGCCGGGCCAGTTGTCGTCGCACGCGATCATGAGGCTCGGTACGCGATGTGCCGCGTATTGGATGATGTGGCCGTCGCCGAGGTAGAGGGCCAGGAGGTAGGCATAGGACGCTCGGTCGAGCTCGCGGCCGTCGCAGCGAGGACACCGTGGGTCGTGCCGCCCCGGGCATTCCCCACGTGTGGCGCGGTCCATATGCCGCCAGTAGCTGATGGTGCCGAGAGGGATGTCCAGGGCGCGGGCGACATCTGCGTTCTTCGCCCCCGCGCGGAGTCGGGCGATCGCCCGCTGTCGTACGTCTGTGTCATGAAATCGCATACCGTCACTGTGCGTGACGGAGTGCGTGCGGGGAATGGCTCGCGCGGAATTTCACGAGAACGTGAAATTCCGGATGACCTGAGAGTGCCGGGTGCGGGATTCGAACCCGCAAGCCCTTTCGGGCAGATGTGTTTGAGACATCCGTGTATGCCATTCCACCAACCCGGCCGGCGGCACGAGACACCATACCGTGTGAGTAACGATGACCGCCTCTAGGTAGGCTGCAATGGCACCACCTGCCTGGAACGAGGAGTCCCCTTGAGCGCTGCCGAGCCCCAGCAGCCCGTCGCCGATGGCGACCAGTCGCACGTCCCGCCGCTGACCACGCGCGTCGTGATCGCCGAGGACGAGGCGCTCATCCGCCTCGACCTCAAGGAGATGCTGGAGGAGGAGGGCTACTCCGTCGTCGGCGAGGCCGGGGACGGCCAGAAAGCCGTGGAGCTGGCCCGGGAGCACCGCCCCGATCTGGTGATCCTGGACGTGAAGATGCCGATCCTGGACGGTATCTCGGCGGCCGAGAAGATCGCCGAGGAGAGCATCGCGCCGGTCCTGATGCTGACCGCGTTCTCGCAGCGCGAGTTGGTGGAGCGGGCCCGGGACGCGGGCGCCATGGCGTACCTCGTGAAGCCGTTCTCGAAGAGCGATGTCGTGCCGGCGATCGAGATGGCGGTAAGCCGGTTCACCGAGCTGCGGGCGCTTGAGAAGGAGGTCGCCGACCTCACCCAGCGGCTGGAGACGCGGAAGTTGGTGGACCGGGCGAAGAGCATTCTGCAGACGGAGTACGGGCTGTCGGAGCCGGCCGCGTTCCGGTGGATCCAGAAGACGTCGATGGACCGTCGGCTGTCGATGCACCAGGTGGCCGAGGCGGTCATCGAGGACGCGACGGAGCGTCAGCAGCAGAAGGGCCAGTCGAAGGGCCAGTCGAAGGAGCAGGGCAAGGACCAGTAGGTCCGGGGCCGGCGGGGTCGGGAGGCCCGGGTCGGTTCGTCGAGCGCCGGTGGTGCCCGTGTGGGGCGCCGCCGGCGCTTTGCGGTGTGCGGAGCGGCGCCGGCCGGTTGCGCGGGGGTCAGTCCTCGCCGAGGTAGGTCTTGCGGACGGAGGTGTCGTGGAGGGTCCCGGAGGGTTGGCGGCGGCGTTCGCCGAGGACCGGGAAGAGGTCGTAGACGCGTTGGATGTCGGCGGTGATGGCGGCGGCGTCCTTGCGGAGGAAGGCGCCGAGTTGGAGGTTCTCGGCGATGGTGAGGCGGGGAAGAGGCGTCGGCCTTCGGGGGAGTGTGCCAGGCCGCGTTGACGGGAAGGCGAACGGCCCCGCCCCGGGGTTCGGGTGCGGGGCCGTGGCGGCCGGTGCAGAGGCGCCGGTCGGCTGGCTGATATCCGACGTCAGGCGCGGTACATGCCGGGGTCGGCGTCGCGCAGCAGACAGGTCAGACGGGCGGTGCAGACCCGCTTGCCGTCCTCGTCGGTGATGGTGATCTCGTAGGTGGTGGTGGACCGGCCGCGGTGAACGGGGGTGGCCACGCCGGTGACCAGTCCGGAGCGGACGCCGCGGTGGTGGGTGCAGTTGAGGTCGACGCCGACGGCCGCCTTGGAGGGGCCGCCGTGCAGCATCGCGCCTACGGAGCCGAGGGTCTCGGCCAGGACGGCGGAGGCGCCACCGTGCAGCAGTCCGTAGGGCTGGGTGTTGCCCTCCACGGGCATGGTGCCGACGACGCGCTCGGGGGCCGCCTCGGTGACCTGGACGCTCATCCGCTCGCCCAGGTGCCCGGCGGAGAACAGGGCGGGCAGGTCGACCCCGATGCCGGCCCACTGATCGAGGATCTCCTGCGGGAACGTGGTCGTGCTCTGCTCACCCATGGACTGCTCCGTTTCGCTCGCCCTTGAACGCGCCCTTGAACGCGCCCTTGAACGCGTTCTTGATCGTCGCGGATCTGGGCCTGTTCCTATCAGGTCGTGGGGAGGGCACCCGCTGCGGGGTGCCCGTTGTCGGCCCGTGGTCGCGCACCGCGGGCCGGCGGTCAGCTCTCCCGTGCGGTCTCCAGCCGGATGACCACGGACTTCGAGGCCGGGGTGTTGCTGGTGTCGGCGGTGTGGTCCAGCGGCACCAGGACGTTGGTCTCGGGGTAGTAGGCGGCCGCGCAGCCGCGGGCGGTGGGGTAGTGCACCACCCGGAAGCCTGGGGCGCGCCGTTCGCTGCCGTCGGTCCACTCGCTGATCAGGTCGGCGTAGGCGCCGTCGGTGAAGCCGAGTTGGTGGGCGTCGTCGGGGTGGACGAGGACCACGCGGCGGCCGTTCTTGATGCCGCGGTAGCGGTCGTCGAGGCCGTAGATGGTGGTGTTGTACTGGTCGTGGGAGCGCAGCGTCTGGAGGAGCAGCCGCCCTTCGGGGGCGGTGGGGAATTCCACGGGGGCGGCCGTGAAGTTGGCCTTCCCGGTGGCGGTGGGGAAGCTGCGGCTGTCCCGGGGGGCGTGCGGCAGGGCGAAGCCTCCGGGGCGGGCGACCTTGGCGTTGAAGTCCTCGAAGCCGGGGATGACGCGGGCGATCCGGTCGCGGATCGCGGCGTAGTCCGTCTCGAACCGCTCCCAGGGGGTGTCGCTGTCGGAGCCGAGGACGCGGCGGGCGAGGCGGGCGACGATGGCTGGTTCGGACAGCAGTTGGGGGCCGGCGGGCTCCAGGCGGCCGCGGGAGGCGTGCACCATGCCCATGGAGTCCTCGACGGTCACGAACTGGTCGGCGCTCGTCCCATCCGGGCGGACTTGGCGGTCGCGTTCGGTGCGGCCCAGGGTCGGCAGGATCAGGGCGCGGGCGCCGGTGACCGCGTGGGAGCGGTTGAGCTTGGTGGAGACGTGCACGGTGAGGCGGGCGCGTCGGACGGCGGCTTCGGTGACGTCGGTGTCGGGTGTGGCGGCGACGAAGTTGCCGCCCATGGCGAAGAAGACCTTGGCCTGGCCGTCGCGCAGGGCGCGGATGGCGCGGACGACGTCGTAGCCGTGCTCGCGGGGCGGGGCGAAGCCGAACTCCTTCTCCAGGGCGTCGAGGAAGGCCGGTGCGGGCCGTTCGAAGATGCCCATGGTGCGGTCGCCCTGGACGTTGCTGTGGCCGCGTACGGGGCAGACGCCGGCTCCGGGGCGGCCGATGTTGCCGCGCAGCAGGAGGAGGTTGACGACTTCCTGGATGGTGGGGACGGAGTGCTTGTGCTGGGTCAGGCCCATCGCCCAGCACACGATGGTGCGCTCGGAGGCGAGGACCATGGCCAGGGCGCGCTCGATTTCGTCGTGGGTGAGTCCGGTGGCGCGCAGGGTGTCGTCGGCGTCCTCGCCGGCGCGGGCTAGGGCCGCGAACTCCTCGAAGCCGTGGGTGTGGTCGCGGATGAAGTCCTCGTCGAGGGCGCCGTCGGTCTGCAGGATGCGGCGGTTGAGGGCGCGGAAGAGGGCCTGGTCGCCGCCGATGCGCACCTGGAGGAAGAGGTCGGTGAGGGCGGTGCCGCCGCCGGCCAGGCCGCGCGGGGTCTGGGGGTTCTTGAACCGCTCCAGGCCGGCCTCGGGCAGCGGGTTGATCGAGATGATCTTGGCGCCGCCGGCCTTGGCCTTCTCCAGGGCGCTGAGCATCCGGGGGTGGTTGGTGCCCGGGTTCTGCCCGGCGACGATGATCAGGTCGGCTTTGTAGAGATCCTCCAGCAGGACGCTGCCCTTGCCGACGCCGAGGGTGTCGGTGAGTGCGGAGCCGGAGGACTCGTGGCACATGTTGGAGCAGTCGGGGAGGTTGTTGGTGCCGAACTCGCGGGCGAAGAGCTGGTAGAGGAAGGCGGCCTCGTTGCTCGTCCGGCCGGAGGTGTAGAAGACGGCCTCGTCGGGGGAGGCGAGGGCGGTGAGCTCTTCGGCGATGAGGCCGAAGGCGCGGTCCCAGCTGACCGGTTCGTAGTGGTCGGCGCCCTCGGGGAGGTACATGGGGTGGGTGAGGCGGCCCTGCTGGCCGAGCCAGTAGCCGCTGCGAGTGGCGAGGTCCTCGATCGAGTGGGCGGTGAAGAAGTCGGGGGTGACCCGCCGCAGGGTGGCTTCCTCGGCGACGGCCTTGGCGCCGTTCTCGCAGAATTCGGCGGCGTGCCGTTTGTCGTCCTCGGGCCAGGCGCAACCGGGGCAGTCGAAGCCGTTCTTCTGGTTGACCCGCAGCAGGGTGAGGGCGGTGCGGCGGACGCCCATCTGCTGCTGGGAGATCTTCAGCGCGTGGGCGATGGCCGGGATGCCGACCGCGGAGTGCTGGGGCCCGCTGACCTCGGGCGCGTCCTGGACGGGGTCCGACGCGGGCGGCTTGCCTGCCATGGCGCTCTCCCTCGGGTCGTGTGCCGGGTCGGGACGCCGGATCGCGGCGGATCGTTGCCGTACACATCTGCTTCGTGCGCCCCCGATCCTGTCATGGACAGGGAGGGGCGAGTAAGGGGACTGCGGGGCGGTGGGCGCGCCGCGGTGGCGGTCAGTCGCCGGTCCGCCGGCTCGGCGTCTCCCGTCGCGGCGGGGATTGTCAGTGGGCCGTGGCAGGATCGGGGGCGTGGCAGGAAAGGCAGTGAAGATGAGCGAAGCGACCGGCACCGAGGCGGCGGGCGGCCGTCCGCGCCTGCTCCTGATGGACGGGCATTCCATGGCATACCGGGCGTTCTTCGCCCTGCCCGTGGAGAATTTCACCACCGCGACCGGGCAACCGACCAACGCGATCTACGGCTTCGCGTCGATGCTCGCGAACACCCTGCGTGACGAGGCGCCCACGCACTTCGCGGTGGCGTTCGACGTCTCCCGCAAGACGTGGCGCTCCGAGGAGTTCCCCGAGTACAAGGCGAACCGCTCCAAGACGCCCGACGAGTTCAAGGGCCAGGTCGAGCTGATCGGCGAGCTCCTCGACGCGATGCACGTCAAGCGCTTCGCGGTGGACGGCTTCGAGGCCGACGACGTCATCGCCACCCTGGCCACCCAGGCCACCGCTCAGGGTTTCGAGGTCGCGATCGTCACCGGCGACCGCGACTCCTTCCAGCTGGTCTCCGAGGACGTCACGGTCCTCTACCCCACCAAGGGCGTCTCCGAGCTGACGCGCTTCACCCCCGAGAAGGTCGCCGAGAAGTACGGCCTGACCCCTGCCCAGTACCCGGACTTCGCGGCCCTGCGCGGCGACCCGTCGGACAACCTCCCCGGCATCCCGGGCGTCGGCGAGAAGACCGCCACGAAGTGGATCAACCAGTTCGGTTCGTTCGCCGAGCTGGTGGAGCGCGTCGACGAGGTCAAGGGCAAGGCGGGGCAGAACCTCCGCGACCACCTGGAGTCGGTGCAGCTCAACCGCCGGCTGACCGAGATGGTCCGCGACGTCGAGCTGCCCTGCGGCCCCGCCGAGCTCACCCGCGCGCCCTACGACCGCGAGGCCCTCAAGGTCTTCCTGAACGCCCTGGAGATCCGCAACCAGGGCCTGCGGGACCGCCTCCTGGCCGTGGATCCGGGCGCCGCCGAGTCCGACGAGACGGTCGAGCCGGCCGCCGGCGTCGCCGTGGACGGCACCGTCCTCGGCACCGGCGAGCTCGCCCCGTGGCTGGCCGAGCACGGCACCGGACCGCTGGGCGTAACCACCGTCGACGTGTGGACGCTGGGCAGCGGCAGCGTCGCCGAGGTGGCGCTGGCCACCGGGCACGGTCCGGCCGCCTGGTTCGACCCGGCCCAGCTGGACGAGGCCGACGAGCGGGCCTTCGCCGCCTGGAGCGCCGACGCGGCCCGGCCCAAGGTGATGCACAACGCCAAGGGCCTGATGCGGGTCTTCGGTGAGCACGGCTGGCGCATCGACGGCGTCGCCATGGACACCGCACTCGCCGCCTATCTGGTCAAGCCCGGCCGCCGCTCCTTCGCGCTGGACGCCCTCTCCATCGAGTATCTGGGCCGCGATCTCGCCCCGGCCGCCGCCGGCGACGGGCAGTTGGCGTTCGGCGCGGACGAGGAGGCCGAGGCGGACGCCCTGATGGCGCAGGCCCGTACGGTCCTCGACCTCGGGACGGCGTTCGATGCGAAGCTGGCCGAGGTCGGCGCCACCGATCTGCTGCGCGACGTCGAGCTGCCCACCAGCGAGCTGCTGGCCCGGATGGAGCGGGCCGGAATCGCCGCCGACCGCGGCTGGCTGGAGCGGATGGAGCAGCAGTTCGCGGGCGCCGTGCAGCAGGCCGTCAAGGAGGCGCACGCCGCGGCCGGCCACGAGTTCAACCTCGGCTCGCCCAAGCAGCTCCAGGAGGTCCTCTTCGGTGAGCTGGGCCTGCCCAAGACCAAGAAGACCAAGACCGGCTACACCACCGACGCCGACGCGCTGGCCTGGCTGGCCGCCCAGACCGACAACGAACTCCCGGTGATCATGCTCCGCCACCGGGAGCAGGCCAAGCTGCGGACCACGGTCGAGGGCCTGATCAAGACCATCGCCGCGGACGGCCGGATCCACACCACGTTCAACCAGACCGTCGCGGCCACCGGCCGACTGTCCTCCACCGACCCCAATCTGCAGAACATCCCGGTGCGGACGGACGAGGGCCGGGCGATCCGCCGCGGCTTCGTCGTCGGCACGGGCTTCGAGTCGCTGCTGACCGCCGACTACAGCCAGATCGAACTCCGGGTGATGGCCCACCTCTCCGAGGACGAGGGCCTGATCGAGGCGTTCACCTCCGGCGAGGACCTGCACACCACCGTCGCCTCCCAGGTCTTCTCGGTCGCCAAGCACGAGGTCGACCTGGAGATGCGCCGCAAGATCAAGGCGATGTCGTACGGCCTGGCCTACGGACTCTCCGCGTTCGGCCTCTCCCAGCAGCTGGGCATCCAGCCCGACGAGGCCCGCAAGCTGATGGACAACTTCTTCGAGCGGTTCGGTGGGGTGCGCGACTACCTCCAGCGCGTCGTCGAGGAGGCCCGCGCCACCGGCTACACCGAGACGATCCTGGGCCGCCGCCGCTATCTGCCCGACCTCAACAGCGACAACCGCCAGCGCCGCGAGATGGCCGAGCGGATGGCACTGAACGCCCCCATCCAGGGCACCGCCGCCGACATCGTCAAGATCGCGATGCTGCGGGTCGACGCCGCGCTGCGCACGGCGGAGCTGACCTCCCGGATGCTGCTCCAGGTCCACGACGAAATCGTGGTCGAGGTGGCCCCCGGCGAGCGCGCCGCGGTCGAGGAAGTGGTCCGGAAGGAGATGGCCGCCGCCGTCGAACTCCGCGCCCCGCTCGACGTCTCGGTCGGCTCCGGCAAGGACTGGGAGTCGGCGGCGCACTGACCGCCGCCCGGGGTGCGTACGGTGCTCGCGCCGTACGCACCCCGGCCCGCCCGCCCCGTCAGGTGGCTTCGGCCCCGGCGCCCGCCGGCCGCCCCGGCGCGGTCCCGTCCGCCGCGGACCCGCTCCGGCGTGTCCGCCGGTCCAGCAGCCGGAAGGCCGCCGCGCAGACCAGCAGCCCCGGTACGAGCCCGGCGCCCGCCCCGAAGAGCAGGTCCGGCAGGTAGTCGAACCACCCCACCGTCGCCCCGTGGACGGCGTACGCCCGCAGCGTGCGGTACCCGGTGCCGAGCAGCAGCGCCAGCAGCGGCGCGCGCACCAGCAGCCAGCCGCCGACCAACACCGCGGTGAGCAGCACGTCCACCGTCACCACGCCGGCCGGGGCGTGGGTGACCGTGCCGAACGCCATGCCGCCCGGAACCACGGTGTCCGCGTAGTACGTCACATCCGGTGCGAACGACCCGGCGACCAGCGCGGAGGCGACCAACGGGCCGCGCGCCGCGCCGGTTCGACGGATGAGTGGCAGGACGGCGGCGGCATGGCTCAGGGTGAACGGCATCTGCCCCTCCTTGATCGATTCGGATCATTATGTGGCCGATGCGAGTGGTGGCTGCGCGGCCCGAGTTGTCGTAGTGTCGCCGGAGTTGAGGCGCTGGGGAGCGCCGTACGGCGTCACGCACGACACGCCAGGACCTGCGACAGGTGCGGGTGGTTGGTCGACATGGAGGGGACACCAGGTATGGCAGCCACATTCCGGCGGCGGCTCCAAAGGGGAACGGCCTCGACGGCCGTGGCGGCGGCGGCGCTGGCCGCGCTGACCGCCTCCCAGGCGCCCGGTGCCGCCGAACGCCCGGTCGCCCGCGCCGACCGCAGCCCCGCACCGCCCGCCGGCACCCCCATCGACGGCGGCTCGCCGTATTACACCGACCTGCCACCCCTCAAGAGCCCCGTCCCACCGAACGGTTCCGGCCATCCCAGCGGCACCGGAATTCCGACGCACGGTCCGTCCCAGGCAGGTATTCCGGCCACCGTCCTGGCCGCCTACAAGAAGGCCGAGGACCAACTCCGCGCGTCCGACCCCGGCTGCCGGCTGCCCTGGCAACTGCTCGCCGGGATCGGCGAGGTGGAGTCCGGCCATGCCCGGGGCGGCGCGGTCGACGCCGAGGGCACCACCCTGCAACCGATCCTCGGCCCCCAGCTCAACGGCCACGGCTTCGCCCTGATACCCGACACCGACCACGGCCGCTACGACGGCGACACCACGCATGACCGCGCCGTCGGCCCGATGCAGTTCATCCCCTCCACCTGGTCCCAAGGGGGTCCGCACGGCGCGGGCTGGGGTGCCGACGGCAACGGGGACGGGGTCAAGGACCCCAACAACGTCTTCGACGCCGCCCTCGCCGCCGGCCGCTACCTCTGCGCCAACGGCCGCGACCTGTCCGTCCAGGCCGACCTGGACCGGGCCGTCCTCGGCTACAACGACTCCGGCGCGTACCTGCAACTGGTGCTGTCCTGGTACGCCTTCTACCGGAACGGCACGTTCGAGGTACCGGACGGCAAGGGCGTGCTTCCCGTACAGCGCGGCGGCGGCACCGCCGACACCCTTGGCGGCGCGGGGAAGGGCGGCCACGGCCGCGGCGGCACGAAGGGCACGCCCCCGGCCCCCGGTGGCACAGCCGGCCAGGAGAAGCCCAACGGGCCAGCCGTCCCGGGCGGTTCGCCCGGCGCCGGCAGCTCCACCGGGCCCACGCACGGCGACGGCACCCGTACCCCCACGCCGCCCACGAAGCCCACCCCGGACCCGAAGCCAACCCCGGACCCGAAGCCCACTCCGACCCCCACGCCCACTCCGAACCCGCCCACGAAGCCCGCCCCGCTCACCGCCCTCGAACCGGCCGGCGACAAGGACGGCAAGGACCTCACCGCCACCGCGGGCGCCGACTTCGCCACCGCACCCCGGGTCCGCGCCAAGGACGCCGACGGCAAGCCGGTGGCCGGCGCCGGCGTCCGCTTCACCCTCACCGGCACCACCGGCACCCGCTTCCCCGGCGGTGCCACCGCGGTCACCGTCACCACCGACAAGGACGGCCTGGCCACCGCCCCGACGCTGCACGCCGGCGACACCGCCGGCCCGTTCACCGTCCGGGCCACCGCCGTCGGCCGCTCCGTGCCCCCCGTCGACTTCACCGGCACCGTGACCGCCAAGCCCGCACCGAAGGCCGACGCGCTCGCCCGGACCTCCGACAAGGAGCTGACCACGAAGGCCGGCGGCGCTTACGCCGACGACGCCGTCCAGGTCAAGGCGACCTACCAGGGCAAGGCCGCGGCCGGAGTCGCGGTCACCGCCACCCTGATCACCGACGACCCGAAGAAGCCCGTCGAGAACGACCGGGGCCCCTACTTCAAGGACCCCAAGGCCACCGGCGCCGACAAGGACAAGCCGGTCCGGACCCTCCCCGGCCTCACCACCGACGCCGACGGCCTGCTCACCCTCCCGAAGATCTACACCGACACCCACGCGGGCACCTTCCGGCTCCGGCTGACCACCGCCGACGGCGCCGTGCTGACCGTCACCCTCACCGTCACGGCACCGGCCGCCGCCTCCTGACCGCCCGGCCCCCGGCCGCACCTCCACCGCTACCGTCACCGCCGTCCCGCCCGTTCGCCCGGGCGGGACGGCGGTGAAACGTGTTCTCATCTCGGCCGCCCGTTGCTACCGTGCCCCCGCCCTGACGCTGCATCAGTTCAGTTCTCCGGGAGGACGGCCATGCGCGCCCTGATAGCAGCCGCGATCGGCCTGGCCGCGGCGCTCGCCCTCATCTTCACCGTCACCGCGATCGGCGCCCCCGAGGGACGTACCTCCCCCAAGCCACTGCTGACCACCGTCCCCGCACACCCCTGAGGGAGGGCCGCCACCGCCATGCGCCGAACCCCGCCCGGCACCGGGGCGCACTCGTCGAAGCAGCGGAGAGGGATGCGCCGCACCGCGAGCCTCGTCCTGCTCGGCCTCGCCGCCTTCTTCACCGCACTGTCCCCGCTGATGCGGTGGTACGCCTTCCCCCGCCTCGCCAAGATCCCGCCCAGCCAGTACCAGGACATGGTCCTGGAGGCCCGGCCCGCCACCCTCCTCGACTACGGCACCATGAAGGCCCGGCAGGTACCCAAGGTCACCATCGTGCAGACCCTCAAGGGCAACGTCGCCGAGGCCGACCGGATCGAGCGCACCGCCGGCCGCGACGTCGTGGTCTGGGACGCCCTCTCCTACGTGGCCGGCCCCGACGGCAAGATGGTCTCCGAGATCCCCGAGCGCTACATCTTCGACGCGCACTCCCAGGACCCCGTCCACGCCACCGGCGAGATGGTCGACGACGACCCCGTACGCCGGTCCGGCATCGAGTACAAGTGGCCGTTCCTTGCCGAGAAGCGCGACTACGCCTACTTCGACCCGCAGACGCGCACCTCCGCCCCCATCCACTACAAGGGGACCCGCACCTACCACGGCCTGGGCGTCTACTACTTCGAGCAGACCATCCCCTGGACCAAGGTCCCGCTCCCCAAGAAGATGCCGGTCAAGGGCATCACCCCGGAGGCCGTCGAGAAGATGGGCACCACCCGCTGGTACTCCACCACGCGGATGTTCTGGGTCGACCCGGTCACCGGAGCGCCGGTCAACGGCGAGGAGATCCACAAGGAAGAACTGCGCGGCGGCCAACTGCTGCCCGGCGGCGGCAAGGTCACCGCCTTCGCCGGCCACGTGAAGATGCGCGCCGACTACGTCGACGCCACCGTGTCCCTGGTCAAGTCCCAGCGCACCCTGGTGCTGCTGCTCACCAGCTACCTCCCCTGGGGCTTCCTGGCCCTCGGCGCCGTACTCCTCGCCGTCAGCCTGTACCTCGAAGCCCGCGGTCGACGGCTTCGCCGGGACGCTGCGCCACCGGCGACCGACGGCGTTGTCAGTGGCGGGCCGTAGCGTGGAGACATGACACCGACGAACCGACCGCCCAGCCCCCGAACGACCTGCCACGGAAGGGAGTTGACGCGCCCGGCCGCCCCCGGAGAGCTGGGCGCGCGGGGCCGTCCGCCCCGCGGGGGGACCGCCCCGCCCGGCGGGCTCTCACCCCCGCCGCAGCCGCGCCGTGGTGTGCCGGGTCGGTTCCGCCGTCGAAGGGTCCTCCGGCCAGGGATGCTTGGGGTAGCGGCCGCGCAACTCCGCCCGGACGGCCCGGTAGCCCTCCCGCCAGAAGGAGGCCAGGTCCGCCGTGACCGCCGCCGGCCGCCCCGCCGGGGAGAGCAGGTGCACCACCACGGGCACCCGCCCGCCCGCCAGCCGCGGCGACTCCCGCAGCCCGAACAACTCCTGCAGCTTCACGGCCAGCACGGGCTGCTCACCGTCGTAATCCACCCGCACCCGGGACCCGCTCGGCACCTCGATCCGCTCCGGCGCCAGCTCCTCGAAGCGCACCGCCTCACCGGTCGCCCACGGCAGCAGCCGGGTCAGCGCCTGCCCCGCGTCCACCCGCGCCAGATCGGCCCGCCGCCGCGCCCGCCCCAGCTCGGGCCCCAACCACTCCTCGACGCGTTCCAGCAGCGCCGCGTCCGACACCTCCGGCCACGGCGCGCCCACCTCCCGGTGCAGGAAAGCCATCCGTTGCCGCAGCGCGGTCGCCCCTGCCGTCCACCGCAGCAGCCCGAGCCCCTCCCGCCGCAGACCGTCGACGACCGCGTCCCGCAGCAGTGCGGGATCCGGTGTGGTCAGTGGCCGGGCCGTCAGCTCGATCGCGCCCAGCCGGGTCACCCGCCGGGCCACCACCTCCCCGTCCGCCCAGCGCACCTCCTCCCCGGAGGAGTACAGCGCCCCGGCCGCGGCACGGGCGGTCTCCTCGTCGATCACCGCCGCGAGCCGGACCCGCGCGGATGCCGCCGTGACCGGCCGGTCCGCCACCGCGACCGCCAGCCACGCCGCGTCCCGCAGCCGCGACCCGTCCCCGGCCCGGCCCCCGGCCTCCGCCCCGACCAGATCGGCCCCGGTCCCGGACGCCATCAGGTAGCTGCCCGCCCCGCGCGCCCGGGCCACCCGCTCCGGAAAGGCCAGCGCCGCGATCAGTCCGGCCACCGCGTCCTCGGACGCGGGCCCTCCGGTCGCCGACCCCGGCCGCCCGCCGCCCTCCCGCTCGGGCTCCCCGGCCGCCGTCGCCAGCCGCCGCGCCTCCTGTCGCCACCGCGCGGCGTAGGCATCGCCGCCCCGGCGCGCGGTGCGCCACGCGGCCGCCAGGTCGTCCCCGTAGGACCGCGGTGGCTCCTCGCTGAGCAGCGCCACCACCTCCGCGGCGCGCCGCACCCCGACCTCCGGCGCGCCGTCCACCAGTGCGCGGGCCAGCCGCGGGTGCAGCCCGAGCCGCGCCATCCGCACGCCCCGCCCGGTGGCCCGGCCCGCCGCGTCCACCGCGCCGATCGCCGCCAGCACCTCCTGGGCCGCGGCCAGCGCCCCGGCCGGCGGCGCGTCGAGCAGCGCCAGCCCGCTCGCGTCCGGATCGCCCCAACAGGCCGCCTGGAGGGCGAACGCGGTCAGATCGGCGACTTTGATCTCCGGATCCGGGAAGCGCGGCAGCCGCCCGTCCTCCCCTTCGGCCCAGCAGCGGTAGACCGCACCGGGCCCCTGCCGCCCGGCCCGCCCGGCCCGCTGCCGCCCCGCCGCCCGCGAGGCCCGCACGGTCGCGAGCGCGCTGAGCCCGCGCGCATGGTCCCTCCGCGGCACCCGCGCCAGCCCGCTGTCCACGACGGTCCGCACTCCCGGCACGGTCAGACTGGACTCCGCCACGGAGGTCGCCAGCACGACCCGGCGGGTTCCGTCCCCGCCGGCCAGTACCGCGTCCTGCACCTCGGCCGGCGCCCGCCCGTGTACCTGCAGCACCTCGGCGTCCACCCCGGCCAACTGCCCCGCGACCCGCGCGATCTCCCCGACCCCGGGCAGGAAACACAGCACGTCACCGGTCCGCTCGCGCAGCGCCCGCCGCACCACGGCGGCGACGTGCGCCAGCAGCGCCGGATCCACCCGCATCCCGTGCGCCGGTGCGACCGGCCGTGCGGGCGGCGCCCACACGACCTCCACCGGGTGCGAGACCCCCGCCGCCTCCACGACGGGAGCCGGCCCCCCGGTGCCGCCCAGCAGACGCGCCCACCCCTCCGCATCCGTCGTCGCGGAGGCGGCGAGCACCTGCAGCTCCGGCCGCAGCGTCGCCCGCACGTCCAGCAGGAAGGCCGCGCAGGTATCGGCGTCCAGATGCCGCTCGTGGCACTCGTCCAGCACCACGACGTCCACCCCGGCCAGCTCCGGATCGCGCTGCAGCCGTTGCAGCAGCACACCCGTGGTCACCACTTCCACCGCCGTACGGGGCCCGGCCCGCCGCTCCCCGCGCACCGTGAAGCCGACACGGTCGCCCACCCGCTCGCCGAGCAGCCACGCCATCCGACGGGCCGCCGCCCGGGCCGCGATCCGGCGCGGCTCGGCGACCAGCACCCGCCGTCGCGGCCCCGCGCCGGTCAGCCCGGCGAGCTCCAGCGGCACGAGAGTCGTCTTGCCGGTGCCCGGCGGCGCGCACAGCACTGCGGCACCGACCGTGTCGAGGGCACTGCGCAGCGCGGGGAGCGCACTGCGGACGGGCAGCTGGGCGAGGGCGGCAGCGGGCGTACCCACGGCCGGGGAAGGGGTGAGGCTCACCGCTCCAGTCTGCCGCCCGGTCCGCCCGCGCCGGCCGCCCGCCCCGGCGCGGTCCGCCCGGGGATCGTTACGCCGAGTCCGCCGTGCACACGAAGATCGCCGTCCCCGGGATCAGATGCCCGCGCAGCGGCGACCAGCCACCCCACTCCTGGGTGTTCCAGTCCGGCCACTCCGGTTCGACGAGGTCCACCAGCCGGAAGCCGGCGGCCACCACGTCCCGCACCCGGTCGCCCACCGTCCGGTGGTGCTCCACGTACTCCGCCCGCCCGTTCTCGTCCTGCTCGACGTAGGGCGTGCGGTCGAAGTACGAGGCCGCAACCGACAGGCCCTCCGGCCCGGGCTCGTCGGGGAACGCCCAGCGGATCGGGTGGGTCACCGAGAAGACGAACCGCCCGCCCGGCCGCAGCACCCGCCGGACCTCGCGCAGCACCTGCACCGGATCGGCGACGAACGGCAGCGCCCCGTAGGCGGAGCAGGCCAGGTCGAAGCTGCCGTCGCGGAACGGCAGCGCGCCCGCGTCCGCCTCCACCAGGTCGAGGGTGCCGTCACTGTCGTCGCCGGCGATCCGCAGCGCGTGCTGGAGCTGTCGATGGGAGAGGTCCAGCGCCACCGGAAGCGCCCCCTGCGCCGCCAGCCAGCGGGAACACTGCGCCGCCCCGGCCCCGATCTCCAGGATCCGCCGCCCCTTCAGCTCCGCGGTCGGCCCCAGGAGTGCGGCATCCGCTTCGTCGAGCCCTTCCGGGCCCCAGACGAATCGGTCGTCCCCGAGGAAGGCACCGTGCTCCCTTTGGTAGTCGTCCGCATTGCGGTCCCACCAGCCGCGGCTGGCCCTACTGCTCTCGGCGTCCGAGGCGTCACGGCGGGTCGCCTCCGGCTCGCTGTCCTTCGCGTATTGGCTCATCGCGCCCGTCGTCGTAGTCTTCGCTGTGCTTGTCGCAGCGGGGGACTGTGAGGCCGAATGGCCTCGCGGAACATCGCGTGCGCCGGTTATGGGGCTTTCTGTCCCGGGTGTGCGCCTTTCGCGCATTGACCCTGTCCGGCTGCCCCCGTATGCTACAAGTTGCGCTGCGGGCCTGCGCGCCTCGGACGGAGCAGGCCGCGCTCGCATCTGTATGAATGTCCCCTCGGTTTTGAGGCGTTTCGGGTTGCTCCGGTTTTACGGGGCGTCCGGAGGATGCGCCTTAGACGCTGTCCGGTCTGATGCAGAGGCGATACGGGCTCTCGGCGTAGCAGTACCTACGACTTCAATGTCCGTACCGGAGCCCTTTCCCACATGACGAGCAGCACCGAGACCACCGCCACCACCCCGCAGGTTGCGGTCAACGACATCGGTAACGAGGAAGCTTTCCTCGCCGCGATCGACGAGACGATCAAGTACTTCAACGACGGCGACATCGTCGACGGCGTCATCGTGAAGGTCGACCGGGACGAGGTCCTGCTCGACATCGGTTACAAGACCGAAGGCGTCATCCCGAGCCGTGAGCTCTCGATCAAGCACGACGTCGACCCCAATGAGGTCGTCGCCGTCGGTGACGAGATCGAAGCCCTTGTCCTTCAGAAGGAGGACAAGGAAGGCCGCCTGATCCTCTCGAAGAAGCGCGCCCAGTACGAGCGTGCCTGGGGCACCATCGAGAAGATCAAGGAAGAAGACGGGATCGTCACCGGTACCGTCATCGAGGTCGTCAAGGGTGGTCTCATCCTCGACATCGGCCTCCGCGGCTTCCTCCCGGCCTCCCTGGTCGAGATGCGCCGTGTCCGCGACCTTCAGCCCTACGTGGGCAAGGAGCTCGAGGCCAAGATCATCGAGCTGGACAAGAACCGCAACAACGTGGTCCTGTCCCGCCGTGCCTGGCTGGAGCAGACCCAGAGCGAGGTCCGTCAGACCTTCCTCACCACCCTCCAGAAGGGTCAGGTGCGCTCCGGCGTCGTCTCCTCCATCGTCAACTTCGGTGCCTTCGTGGACCTGGGTGGCGTCGACGGTCTCGTCCACGTCTCCGAGCTGTCCTGGAAGCACATCGACCACCCGTCCGAGGTTGTCGAGGTCGGCCAAGAGGTCACGGTCGAGGTCCTGGACGTCGACATGGACCGCGAGCGCGTCTCCCTGTCGCTCAAGGCGACCCAGGAAGACCCGTGGCAGCAGTTCGCCCGCACCCACCAGATCGGCCAGGTCGTGCCCGGTAAGGTCACGAAGCTGGTGCCGTTCGGTGCGTTCGTCCGCGTGGACGAGGGCATCGAGGGTCTGGTCCACATCTCCGAGCTGGCCGAGCGCCACGTGGAGATCCCGGAGCAGGTCGTCCAGGTCAACGACGAGATCTTCGTCAAGGTCATCGACATCGACCTGGAGCGTCGCCGCATCAGCCTCTCGCTGAAGCAGGCCAACGAGTCCTTCGGTGCCGACCCGTCGGCGGTCGAGTTCGACCCGACCCTGTACGGCATGGCCGCGTCCTACGACGACCAGGGCAACTACATCTACCCCGAGGGCTTCGACCCGGAGACCAACGACTGGCTGGAGGGCTACGAGACCCAGCGCGAGGCGTGGGAGCAGCAGTACGCCGAGGCGCAGCAGCGCTTCGAGCAGCACCAGGCCCAGGTCATCAAGTCCCGCGAGGCCGACGAGCAGGCTGCGGCTGAGGGTGCTGCCGCTCCGGCGGCCGGCGGCGGCCAGGGTGGCGGCGGCAACGTCTCCGGTGGCTCGTACTCCTCGGAGTCGGCGGACAACTCCGGCGCCCTGGCGTCGGACGAGGCCCTTGCCGCGCTCCGCGAGAAGCTGGCCGGCGGCCAGAGCTGAACGGTTCCACCGTCAGCGCTAGCCGGTAGAGGTAGCTGAAGACGCAAGGCCCGCTCCCTTCGGGGGGCGGGCCTTCGTCGTGCCGTGGGGCGGTTGCCGGTGGACCGGTCGGGGCGTGAGCCGTGGGCGCGCGCCGGGTGGCCGGCCGGGTGTGTATCAACCGACCGGGACTCCCGGGTTGGCGGTGCCCCGGCCACCGGTGACCGTGTTGTCGTCCGCGATGCTGACCGGGCAGCTGTCTGCCTGGTAGTTGGTGATGTTGAAGCCGTAACGGCCCGCGCCGGTGGCCCCGCTCAGATCGGACCGGTTGCCGCGGAAGACCGCGCCGCAGCCCCAGCCCGGCTGCTGGGTGTGGGTCTCGTAGCCGTTGTTCGTGGTGTGGGCGCCGGTGTTGTTCTCGACGAGTACCTTGTTGCCCTTGATGTCGACCCACGAGTCGTCGAAGTTGGCGCCGGTCAGCCCGCTGCCGTCGAAGTTGTTGCCGATGATCTTGGCTCCGGTCGTCCCTTCCTTGATGTCGACGTTCTCGCCGCCGACGCCCGGGCCGATCGTGTTGTTCAGGATCTGCACGTTGTCGCTCTTGTCGTCCGTGCCGCCGGCGCTTCCCACGTAGATGCCCTCGCCCATCCCCCTACCGTCCTTGCCGGTGTCGCGGATGGCGGAGTTCCGGATGATCCCGTCCTTGCTGGACGTGCGGAAGTGCACGCCCTCCATGGTCAGGTCGTGGACGGTGACCGTATCGATCACGACGCCGTCGGCGGCGTCCATCACGATGCCCTTCTGGCCGCCGGTGACGGCGAGGCCCTGCACGGTCCAGTACGACGCCCCGTCCAGGTGGAGGCCGTAGCCGCCGCTGGCAGTGAGCACGGCCTGGGACGAGCCGGTGAGGGTGATGCGGGAGGCGGCGTTGCCGGCCGTGGAGGCCGAGAAGTTGCCGCGGTAGATGCCGTCGGCGAGCTGGATGGTGTCGCCGGGGCGGGCGGCGGCGAGGGCGCTTTTGAGCTGTGCCGCGGTCGAGACGTTCACCACGCGGGCGGGGGAGGTCGTCGAGGGGGTGACGACAGGAGCCGGGGTGGGCGCGTCATGGGCGGTGGTGGCGGTGAGGGCGCCGGCGGCGGCCAGGAGGGCGGCGACGGAGAGGGTGGTGAGGGGGCCGGTGCGCATTCAACTGCCTTTCTGTATATGAACGTTGGGTAGGAATGTGAATCGCTAGAGGGGTGGTGAAGCTGGAGGTACGGACCAATGGGCGTCAAGGGGTCGCACCGGAGGGAGGGTGAGGTGTGGCGAACGGGCCGGCAGTGGGGTTGCGGTAACTGGCCCGGGGGATCTTGGGGTTCATTGATGTGAATGGTTGGGTTGAGGGAGGGGGGAAGGGGAGGCCGGGCTGGAGTGCTGGGCCGGGAATGCGAGGCCGGGAATGCGAGGCCGGGAATGCGAGGCCGGGAATGCGGGGTCGGGAATGCCCGGGGCCGTGCGGGACGTTCTTGCCTGTGGACACGAGGAGGAGCGGTCACTGTGTTGGATCCCCAGGGGTTGTACGAATGGGAGCCGAGCGGGCTCGCGGCGGTCGAGGCGATCACGGCCAGGGATTCCGCCGGCCTGGTGCTGCTGTACCACTTCGACGGCTACATCGACGCCGGTGAGACCGGCGATCAGATCGTGGAAAGGCTGTTGGACGGCCTGCCACATCGGGTCGTGGCCCGCTTCGACCATGACCGGCTGGTCGACTATCGTGCGCGCCGCCCGTTGCTCACCTTCGAACGGCACCGCTGGACCGCGTACGAGATCCCGAGCATCGAGTTGCATCTGGTGGAGGACGCCACGGGTGCGCCCTTCCTGCTGCTGTCCGGGCCCGAACCGGACGTGGAATGGGAACGGTTCGCGGCGGCGGTTCGGCAGCTGGTGGAGCGGCTCGGCGTCCGGCTGTCGGTCAACTTCCACGGCATTCCGATGGGCGTCCCGCACACCCGGCCCGTGGGTCTCACGCCGCACGGCAACCGCACGGACCTGATGCCGGGGCACAGCAGCTTCTTCGACGAGGCCCAGGTGCCCGGCAGTGCCGAGTCCCTCATCGAATTCCGGCTGGCCGAGGCGGGCCACGACGTCCTGGGCGTGGCGGCGCACGTGCCGCACTACATCGCCCGGTCCGCATACCCGGACGCCGCGCTCACCGCTCTGGAGGCGGTGACGGCCGCCACCGGCCTGGTGCTGCCGAACGCCGCGCACGCGCTGCGCACCGAGGCACTGCGGACGCAGGAGGAGATCGAACGGCAGATCTCCGAGGGCGACGAGGAACTGGTCGCCCTGGTCAGCGGTCTTGAGCACCAGTACGACGCGGTGGCCGGGGCGGAGACCCGGGGCAACCTTGTCGCCGAACCGGTGGAACTCCCGTCGGCCGACGAGATCGGCCGCGAATTCGAACGCTTCCTGGCGGAGCGCGAGGCGGAGGGCGGCGGGGGCGTGATCTGAGGCGGGGCGATGGGCGGGGGCTTGGAGGGGGCGGCCGACTGTCGGCCGTCAACTGCAGCCCTGGCCAAGCTGGTTAGCGGACTGTCTGGGGGATTGGCCACCTCCCGGCCCCCGCCGGTGGTCCGTGCCCTGGGCGGTGGGCTCGCCGTGAGACTCAGGGTCGGTGTGGTTTGCGGGTCGGTTCGTCTTCGGACGGTGGGGCTCCGGACGGTGGGGCTCCGGTCGTGTGCGGGGCGGCGCCCGGGCGTCGTACCGCTGCATTGGCCGTATAGCGTGGGGCCATGGTGAAGGTGGGGCTGACCGGCGGGATCGGTGCCGGCAAGAGTGAAGTGTCGCGACTACTGGCGTCGTACGGTGCGGTGATCGTGGACGCGGACAAGATCGCACGCGAGGTCGTCGAGCCGGGGACACCCGGACTCGCGGCGGTGGTCGAGGAATTCGGGGTGGACGTCCTCGCGCCGGACGGCACCCTGGACCGGCCGAAGCTGGGCGCGCTGGTCTTTTCCGACCAGGAGAAGCTCAAGGCGCTCAACGCGATCGTGCACCCCCTCGTCGGCGCGCGGTCGGCTGAACTCGAGGGATCGGCCGGACCGGACGCCGTGGTGGTCCACGACGTGCCGCTGCTGACGGAGAACGGCCTGGCGCCGCTCTACGACCTGGTGGTGGTCGTCGACGCGGCACCGCAGACCCAGCTGGATCGGTTGGTGCGGCTGCGGGGCATGTCGCTGGACGAGGCGGCACAGCGGATGGCGGCGCAGGCCAGCCGCGAGGAACGGCTGGCCATCGCCGATCTGGTGATCGACAACGACGGTCCGCTGGAGGCGCTGGAGCCCCAGGTCCGCGAGGTGTGGGAGCGCCTGCGGGGCGCCTGAGTTCGGGCGATAGCCTCACCGCCATGACAACTACCGAGCTTGATCCACAGACCCCTGCCACCGGACCCGGAACCACCGCCGGGGACTCCGGCCCGGCCGCCGACTCCGCCGATGCTGCTCCCGGATCGTTCGTGGTGAACGTCCCCGGACTCGCCGACGCCGATCTGGAGCCGGAGCCGCTCGACCCCGAACAGGTCGTCGCCGGTGACCCGGTGGTGACCGGCAAGGTGCTGTGGGAATCACCGGACGGCCGTCAGATCCGGGGTATCTGGCAGATCACACCGGGTGTGGTGACCGACACCGAGGCGAACGAACTGTTCGTGGTCGTCAGCGGACGCGCCACCATCGAGGTCGAGGGCGGCCAGGTCCTGGAGGTGGGGCCGGGTGACGCCTGCGTCCTGCGCGAGGGTGACCGCACGCGATGGACGGTGCACGAGACGTTGCGGAAGGCGTATCACATCAGCCTCTAGCGGTGGTGCATCGGCGTCAGCGTGAGGGGCTGACGTCGGTGCGGGACGCGCCACTGGCAGCTGGGCACCCGGCGGGACGAGACCGCCGGACCGGGAATGCGGCAATGGACCGGCGTGTTGACGACGTCGTTGTTGTACCGCACCGATCGCCGTACGGAGCATGGTCCTGTCCGACCTGCCCGACGACACCCGGAGAGGAGACGGCCCGTGCCCGAGCGCAGTCCCGAGACACACGTCATTGATTACCGTGCCGCGGAGCAACTGCTGTCCGCCCGTGATCCGCGCGGCGCGATCCGGCTGCTGGATTCGGTCATCAGCGCACACCCCGAGAACACCGCAGCGCGACTGTTGCGTGCCCGTGCCTTCTTTCTCTCCGCCCAACTCCGGCCCGCGGAGCTGGAGTTCCAGATCGTGCTGGAACGCGAACCGGACAATGCCTTCGCCCACTTCGCCCTCGGCCGCACCCTGGAACGCGCCAACCGCCCCGATGCGGCGCTGCGTCACTTCCGCCTGGCCGCAGCCCTCGAACCGCGCCCGGAGTTCCTCGAAGCCGCCCGCTTCGCCCCGGACCGGGGCAACGGGGACGGCGTGGTCGGTCTGGATGACGCAGCCGGGTAACCACCGCCGATGAACGGGTCGTCCGCCGGCGGGTGACGGCTGTGGCTACGGTCTGGAGCCGCGCCGCCGCCCGCCGGTCCCACGTATCTCGTTGTGGCCTCGGTCGGGTTCGTAGGGCGGGATGTTTCTGCCGGGTTGGTAGTGCGGCCCTTGGTGGATATGCCGGATCACCATGGCCAGGTCGGTGGCGGCCACGGCGGCCAGGGCGGCACACACGGCTGCCCACTGCGGCCGGCCGGCCATCACGAAGGCCACGGTGCCGGCGACGGCCCACAGCAGCCCCCACAGCGCCAACCCGCACCGCATTCGCAGCGGGCTGCGTGCGTGAAGAGGCTCATCACCCGAGCGCATCGTTCTCCATCTCCCACCTCCAGCATCCTCCTGATCGAGACGTCCGTCACGTGCCGTTTGCTCCGTCGTGGCGGACGCTTTTCTCGTTCCGTTCCTCCCTCTTCCGTGAGTGATCCTCGTGGTGCGCCTTTGAGGCACGTGCGGTCTCTCGCGTTGCCGGCTTCACGTTGCAGGCTTCTGCAGGGTGGCGGGTGGGTTCATCGGTCGTCGTGGCTTCGGGACGTTGATTCCGGGGCGCGGATCGCCGGCCGGGTGGGTGTTGATCCATGACAGTCCACCGATGTCGAGCTGCGAACGGGCGCGGGTCACCGCGACATAGGCCAAGCGGGCCTCGTCGAGGTCGACCGGGCCGGGCAGTGGCGCGCCGTCCTCGTCGCGTTCGTCGAGATCATCAGGACCGGTGAAGTCGTCCGCGATGCGTACGCTCGACCACTCGCGGCCTTTGGCGCGGTGCGCCGTGGACACCGTGACCTGGGCGGAATCCTCGGGGGAGAGCTGGTCCAAGGCGCGGAGTACGGCGTCTGCGCCATGTTCGTCGAGGAGCTCCACCAGGGGCAGCAGATCGCGTCCGGCCGGGTCGAATTCCGCGTACTCGCGGAGCTCGGACCAGGTCTCGAAGAGCATCAGCTCGGGGTGCGCGGTGCGCCGTCCCGACGCGAGGTCGCGAGCGGCGCGGGCCAGCGCGCTCAGGGTCTCCCCGCCCCCGGCGAGCGCGACCCGCCGGCCTGTCTCCAGCTGGCGTATCACTTCGACCATGGCGCCCACGTTCGTCCGGCAGAGGATCGCCTTGGGTGTGGGGAGGCGGCACAACTCGGTCTCCCGATGGGGCGCCCCGGTGAGGCGGATGGGGGCGCTGACGATTGTCAGCCAGCGGTTGGCCTCGGCGGCGAGGGCCGGGCCGAAGCGGAAGGAGCGGGAGAGGCTGAGGTGGGTGCCGTCGAAGCCGGTCATCACATCGCGGGCGCCGCGCCAGCCGTAGATGGCCTGCGCGGAATCCCCGACCAGGACCAGCTGCGCGTGATCGCGCTGCGCGGTGAGGACCTGTTCGACGACGGGGTTGGTGTCCTGTGCCTCGTCGAGGAGGAAGAAGTCCGCCGGGATGACGGGGGCGCTCAGTGCCCACATCTTGAGGTAGTGGTCGTGTTCGAAGCGGACCACGCCGTGGTCCGGATGCTGCAGATCGGCCCAGGCTCTGCGGGCGTACGGCAGGACGAGGCCGGCTAGTTGAGTGTGCAGTGGCTCGGACTCGGCACCGCGCAGCGGCGGGACGTGGTGGTGGGCGATCTCCTTGTCGGCGGACTGGCAGAAGCGGGTGACGGTGCGCAGGACGGTGTAGGAGAGGGCCTTGTTGTTGACCTTGCGTGGGCCGATGCGTAAGCGCATGCCGTCTTCGATCCCGAGGGCGGTGCCGGTGCGCCAGCCTGCCTGGCGGGGTGCCTTCAGCCGCGCTTGGTAGTGCCTTCCCACCGCGGTGTACGCGAGGGCGTAGGCGGTTCCGCAGGTCACCTCGGCGGGGAAGGTCCGGGCGGCGTGGCGTGCGACGGTGCGGTTGAACGCGACGTAGCGGCCGGTGCGGCGCTGCCGCCGAGCGGTGTACGCCAGCATCGCCAGGGTCGTCGTCTTGCCGGTGCCGGCGCCGGCCTGGATCACGAGATGGGCGCCGGTCGGAAAGGCTTCGGCGGCGGCGGTCTGTTCGGCGGTCGGGATGTGCATGGGTGCTCCTTGCAGGGGTCGGAACTATCGCTCGGGTGTCGTGATGCGCGGTGAGCGGTGCGATGCAGCAAGCCACCGCGCTGCGGTTCAGTCACTGAATGTAATCGCTTTGATGTGAGGGTGGGCGAGGTGCGCTCGGCCTGTGGATAACTTTGTCGGGACGCTTCTCCGGACTGTTTGCGAGGTGTCGTCGGGGTGGATTTGTGCTGGTCGGACGAGTGTTTCCGGATGCTGGCGGGGGTGCTGCGGCGCGGTGGGCGAGCTCCGCGGGCGGCTGTGCGCGGGCGGATTGTCAGTGGGGTCTGCTTTCCTCGACATCACGCAGAGCCGCGACGGCGGAAGCGGCGCGGAAGGCCGTGACGGATGGCGAGAGCGCGGAAGGGCGGGAGGAAGGCGCAGTCACCGAGGAGTGGTCTCGACCGCTTGAGAGCGTCGCGGCCGCCGCAGAACGACGGGGGAGGACGACATGGCGACGACCGTAGACTCGCAGGTCGGGGAAGCAGCAGAACGTAACCGGGCGCGACGGGCCCGGCGGGCGCCGTTACCGGCGTGGAAGGACCCGACGGCAGGGGATGGCATGGCGAGGTGGCAGGAGGCGTCGAGAGGGGCGCCCCGGCCGTCGGTCAGCCCTGCCGCCGGGGAGCTCAGGACGGCTGAGACGGCTGACGGCGGAGTCGGCGACCTGGTTGCGACCGTCGCGGGGTGTGCCGCGGTCTTCCTGCCCGCCCGTACACCGCGGGCCGGGACGGTCGCCTTCTGGCGGCCGGACGGAGGGCCGCTCCCCGACGCTGCGGGCGGGGGCAAGGGGGAGCCGGGTGGCGAGGTCACGCGGCTGGCAGTGGCTCGGCGCCACGGCAACGGGGCGCGGAGCCGTATGGTGCCCGCGCTGGTGCTCACCCTGCCCGAGGCCGTTCCGGTGCTGGTCCGAGCCCGGCGCGCGCCGGACGCCCACCCGGCCGCGGCCTGCTGGGGCGCGGCCACCCTGCACGCCCTGCATCTCGCCGCCCGCGGCAGACTCTTGCCCGGCCTGACCGGCGACGACACCGACGCCTGGCGGGCCGGCCCGCTCGACCCGGACGACATTGCCCATCTACGGGCCATCGCCGCCGCCATGCCCGGCGAGGCGTACGCCGTACCGCTCCCCGGCAGCCGACCGCTCCAGCTGCCCGATCCGGTCGCCCTGGTGCGGCAGTTCGTGGATGCCGTCGTCGACGCCCTTCCGCGTACCCCGGCCGCGGCGCTGGTGGCCGGTGCCCCGTTCGCCGCGACGGCGCCGCAGTACCTCCCGGCCGCCCGGGAGTGGGCGGCCGAGGTCGCAGCCGGCGTCGACGCCGGTGTGCGGCTCTCGCTCCGTCTCGACCTCGCCCCGCACCAGCTCTTCGACACCGCAGGAGAAAGAGAAGGCGCGACCACGGACGGGGGCCTGGAGGGCGAGGCCGGGGGAGGGCCGGCGCCGCACGCCGGTGTCGCCGAGGAACGCCGAGCGGCGGCAGTCCTACAGGTCCACAGCCTCACCGACCCCACTTTGGTGGCTGACGCCCGCCAGCTGTGGGAGGGCGAGGCGCCCGACGCCTTCGGTCCGCGGTCCCACGCGGACACGCTCCTCGCGCTGCGCCGGGTGGCCCGTGTCTGGTCCCCGCTCGACCGCCTCCTGGAGCGCCCCGTCCCCGACGTACTCCCGCTCAGCGAGGACGAGTTGTCCGAGCTGCTGGGGGAGGCCGCGCCGCGCCTCGGCGCCGCCGGGATGGCCGTCCACTGGCCCAGGGAGCTGAGCCGCGGCCTGACCGCTACGGCGGTGCTGCGCCCCGCGCCGGGGTCGGCGGCGGACGGCTTCGGCTTCTTCGACGCCGGCGAACTGGCGCAGTTCCGCTGGCAGGTGGCCATGGACGGCGTACCGCTCAGCGAGGCGGAGATGGACATCCTTGCCGAGGCACATCGCCCGGTGGTCCGGCTGCGTGACCAGTGGGTCCTGATCGACCCCGCACTGGTCCGCAAGGCGCGCAAACGCGAACTGGGCTATGTGGACCCGGCCCGGGCGCTCGCCGCGACGCTCGACGGCACCACGGAGGTGGACGGCGAAGAGGTCGAGGTGGTGCCCCTGGGCGCACTCGCCGCCCTGCGTGGCCGGCTCACCACCCGGGCGCGCCCGCTGCCCCAGCCGCCCGGACTCCGCGCAACGCTGCGCGACTACCAACTGCGCGGTATGGCATGGCTCGACACCATGGTCTCCATCGGGCTGGGCGGCTGCCTGGCCGACGACATGGGCCTGGGCAAGACCATCACCGTCATCGCGCTCCACCTCCACCGGCGGCCCACCGCCCCGGTCCTCGTGGTCTGCCCCACCTCCCTGCTCGGCAACTGGCAACGCGAGATCGAACGCTTCGCCCCCGGCACGCCCGTGCACCGCTTCCACGGGGCGGGCCGCAGCCTCGACGGTGTGGACAGCGGCTTCGTGCTCACGACCTACGGGACGATGCGCAGCAGCGCCATCGAACTCGCCGGCCGCACCTGGGCGTGGGTCGTCGCCGACGAGGCGCAGCACGTGAAGAATCCGAGGTCCTCGACGGCCAGGGCGCTGCGCGGCATCAAGGCCCCGGCGCGCATCGCCCTCACCGGCACGCCCGTCGAGAACAACCTGTCCGAGCTGTGGGCGCTGCTGGACTGGACGACCCCCGGGCTCCTCGGGCCGCTCAAGACGTTCCGTGCGCTGCACGCCCGGGAGGTCGAGGGCGGCGAGGACCCACGGGCGGCGGAACGGCTGGCCAGACTGGTGCGCCCGTTCATCCTGCGCCGCAAGAAGTCCGACCCGGGGATCGCGCCCGAACTCCCGCCCAAGACCGAGACGGACCACCCGGTTCCGCTCGGACGCGAACAGGCCGCGTTGTATCAGGCCGTGGTGCGCGAGACCCTCGCGAGGATCGAGAGCGCCGAGGGCATGGCGCGGCGCGGCCTGGTGATGAAGCTGCTCACCGCCCTCAAGCAGATCTGCAACCATCCCGCGCAGTACCTCAAGGAGACCGCCCCGGGACTCGCCGCGCGTTCCGGGAAGCTCGAACTGCTCGACGAACTCCTGGCCACCATCCTCGCGGAGGGCGGCGCCACCCTGGTCTTCACGCAGTACGTCGGGATGGCGCGGCTGCTCGAACGCCATCTCGCGGGCCGGGGCATCCCCAGTCAACTCCTGCACGGCGGCACCCCGGTGGCCGAACGGGAGAGGATGGTCGATCACTTCCAGTCGGGCCGGACGCCGGTCTTCCTGCTGTCCTTGAAGGCGGCCGGCACCGGGCTGAACCTCACTCGCGCCGGACATGTCATCCACTACGACCGCTGGTGGAACCCCGCGGTGGAGGAGCAGGCCACCGACCGCGCCTACCGCATCGGTCAGACCCAGCCCGTCCAGGTCCACCGGCTGATCACCGAGGGCACCGTGGAGGACAACATCGCCCAACTCCTCGCCGCCAAAAGGGCCCTCGCCGACGCGGTGCTCTCCGGTAGCGAAAGCGCGCTCACCGAGCTGACCGACGCCGAACTCGCCGATCTCGTCTCCTTGAGGAGGGCCGGATGAGCCTCGGACACCGGCGCCGTACCCCCACCTCGGGGCGTGCCGCCGCGACGGACCGGCTGGTCCGCGCCGACCGTTCGCGTACGTTCCCGCCGCTGCCGGGCCCGGACGCCACGGCCGGGGCGCGTGCGGAATCCTGGTGGGGCGGTGCGTGGCTGGAAGCGCTGGAGAGCAGTGCCCTCGACGGCGCCCGCCTCGCCCGCGGTCGGGCGTACGCCCGCGACGGCCACGTCGACACGATCAACATCACCCCGGGCCGGGTGATCGCCACCGTACGGGGCAGCCGGCCCCGCCCGTACAGCGCCGAGGTGCGGGTCAGGACGCTCACCGAGCAGGAGTGGGACGCCCTCCTGGACGATGTCGCCGCCCACCCCGACCGGCTCACCGCACTGTTGGCCAAGAAGCTGCCCCGTGCGCTGGCCGACGGGGAGGTGTGTCTCCTCCCGGGGCCGGGTGAGTTGGTGCCCCGGTGTTCCTGCCCGGACAGCGGCCGGCCCTGCAAGCACGCCGCCGCGCTCTGCTTCCAGGTGGCCCGGCTGCTCGACGCCGACCCCTTCGTCCTGTTGTTGCTCCGCGGCCGGGGCGAGCGGGAGCTCCTCGACGAGCTTGCGCGCCGCAACGCCGGCCACGGCGCGCGGGAAAGCCGGGGGCGGGCCGCAGCCGTGGCCACCACGGCACTCGGGAGCGGTGGGTCTGCCTCCGTGTCCGTATCCGCCTCCGTGTCCGCCTCCGCGTCCGTGTCCGCGCCCGCCTCGGCCTTGGCGTCCGAGTTCGTCTCCCCTTCGGTATCCGAGTCTTCCGCGGAAACGGAGTCCCTCCCGGCAGCCGGGCCGTCCTCCGCGTCCGGAACCGGTGGCGTCTCCGCGTCCGGAACCGGTGACGTCTCCGCGTCCGGGACCAGTGACGTCTGCACGTCCGGGACCGGCGCAACCTTTGCGTACGGCGCCAACGCCAGCTCCGCGTCCGCGGACCGTTCCGCACCGCCCGGCTCGGTCCGACCGCAGTCGGCTGCTGGGCGGGGTGGGGAGACGATGCCCGCGGCGGTCGCAGCCCGTGGCGTCCTCGCCCGGGAGGCCCTCGCCGACCGGCCCCGGCCGCCGCTTCCGCCCCCCGTGGTGGTGCCGCCCCGGCCCGGTCAAGCACAGGCGCTCCCGGACGCCGGCGGGCTGCCGTTCGAGGCCGCCACCCTCGAACTCGTCGCCGCCGACGCCGCCGCCCGCGCCCACGCCTATCTGTCCGCCGCCCAGGCCACGGGGGACGTCGGCCAGGCAGGCCCCGGCCCGTTCGCGGCACTGCCCCCGTGGGAGGACACCATCCGTCTGGCCGCGACCGCCCATCCCACGGCCGGCCTGACCGCCACCACCCGCGTGCTCTACCGCGACGTCGCGGCGGCGACCGGCCGTACCCCCACCGACATCGCACGTTCCGTCGCCGCCTGGCGGCAGGGCGGTCCCGAAGGACTCGCCCTCCTGGGAGACGCCTGGAATCCCCCGGCCGGCGACTTCGACCGGGCCCGCAGCGCCCTGCTGGCCGCCGGCCTACCGGCGCTCCGCCCACACCAGAATCGCCTCACCGACGCCGACCGGGGCATCCAGTTGCGCTTCGGTCGCGACAACCGCTGGTACCCGTACGAATCCGAGCCAGGCACCGATGACTGGTGGCCCACCGGCCCCGCGGACCCGGACCCCGTGGGTGCCCTGACCACCCTGTTGGCACGATGACTAACCTCAACGTCGTGGAAGGTCTCGACGCACTCACCCGCTCCCTCGCGCAGCGCACCCCCGAACAGCTCGCCGCACTCCTCACCCGCCATGCCGAGCCGCTCGCCCGCCGGCCCGCGCCCACCGAACTCCGCGGCCTGGCAAGCGCGTTGTGGTCCTACGAAACCCTCCACCACCTGGTGCTGCACCTCGATCACCCCCGATTGCAGGTGCTCGCCACCACCGCCCGTATCAGCCAGGAGCGGGCCGCCCGGGACGCGGCCGCGCCCGCCGCCCCGGCCCCGGGGGCCGATTACCAGTCCCTGATGGCCCACCGACTGTCCTTCCCACAGCTGGCCAGCGAACCGGTCCCGCCCGAGGACGTCCACGCCGCGCTCGGCGTCACCGCTCCCGGACCTGCCCGGACCGTCGCCGAAGCCGCCCTGGACGCACTCTGCGCCGACGGCCTCGCCGCAGCCACCGAGGGCGGCGCCGTTCTCGTCCCACCACGCATTCCGCAACTCCTCGCCGCCCACGACCTCGGTCCGTTCGCGCCGCACGCCCCGGCGCCCGGCCCCGAGGGTGCCGCTCCCGACGGCGACCAGTCCGGTACCGCCGCCGTGCCCGCCCCGCGGACCTCGCCGTACGACGAATCCCAGGCTGCCGCGGCGCATCTGGCCAGCACGGTGGAGCGCCTCCTCGCCGCCCTGGCCACCGAGCCCGCCACGCTCCGCAAATCAGGCGGACTGACCGTCCGCGAGCTCAAGCGCCTGGCCAAGGCGGCCGGCACCACGGAAGCGCACACCCGACTCCTGCTCGATCTGACGCTGGCCGCCGGCCTGATCGCGCTGACCCGCAGCCCGTCGGGGATCACCGCGCTGCCCACCCATGCCTACGACGACTGGCTCAGCCGCCCGCCCGGCGCCCGTCTCGCTCCCGTAGTGGCCGCCTGGTATGCCCTCTGGGACGTCCCCACCCACACCCCGTTCGGCGAGACCCCGACCGCCCTGGTCCGCGGTCACGACCGGCACGCCCCCGCCCTCCGGCACGCGCTCCTCGCCGCTCTGGCCGACGTCCCACCGGGCGCCGGCTGGACGCCCCCGCCCCTGCCGCTCCCCGACTCGCCGGCGGACGCGGACGCCCTCGGGCCCCTCCGACGGCTGCTCCGGACGGCGGACTGGCACCGTCCGCTGGCCGTCACCGAGCAGCCGATGGCCGAGGAGCGCGCCGCCCACACCCTCCACGAGGCGGCCTACCTCGGCCTCACCGCCCACGGCACCCTCACCCCTCTCGGCCGGGCCCTGCTCGCCGACCCGACCAACCTCGACGAGCCGCTCCGCGACCTGCTGCCGCCACCCGTCGAACAGGCCCATTTCCAGGCCGATCTGACCGCCGTCGTGCCCGGCCGCCCGGCTCCCGCCCTCGCCGGACTCCTCGCCTCCGCCGCCGACCGGGAATCCGAGGGCCACGCCGTGACCTGGCGCTTCACCCCCGGCTCGGTCCGCCGTGCGCTGGACTCCGGCCACACCGCCGACACCCTCCAGGCCGCGCTCACCGCCGCCTCGGCCACCGGTACCCTGCCGCAGCCCCTCGGCTACCTCCTCCAGGACACCGCCCGCGCCCACGGCCGGATGCGGGTCGTGCCCGCCGCCTGCTGCATCCGCTCCGACGACCAGGCCCTGGTCGCCGAACTCGCCGCCCACCACGCGCTGCGCGAACTGGCGTTGCGTGCCATCGCACCGACCGTTCTGGTCAGCGCCCGCCCGCCGGCCGCCACCCTGGACGTCCTGCGTGCCGCGGGCTACGCCCCCGCCCTGGAGTCCGACACTGGCGCCGCCACCGTCGAACGACTCCCCAGCCACCGCACCGCGGCCCCCAGCCCCACCCGCGCTCCACGGGCCACGCTCGCCCTCGCCCAGCGCCTCCTGGGGCACCCAGCGGAGTCCCAGGAGAGCGCCACGAGCGGAGGCAGCTGATCCGTTCCGCACCGTCAGGGCGGCACGGCCCGGGCCACCGTCCGGTTACTCGTACTCGGTGCCGCCCTTACGGGTCAGGTAGGCGCCGCTGACCACCTTGGCGATGGCCCGTCCGCCCAGCTCCGGGCTGTAGCGGTCGGCCAGCGGACGGATCACCACCCCCTCCCGGAGGTGCACCGCCCGTCCGGACAGCGTCTCGCCGCCCTCGGCCAGCGCCATCACCTGCCGCGCCTCGTACGGGCCGCTGAACAGCGTGGGCACCACGGGAAGCCGCCCGTCCAGCACCCTCGTCAGCTCCTGCGAATCCAGCCACCGCACCTCGCCGCCGGTCTCCACCGCGACGTCGAAGACCGCGTAGCCGGGCACTCCGCGTCGGCTGTCCGCGCCGTACCCCAGGTCCTGGACCCCGTCGCCGTACACCTCGCCGTAGATCCCGACCCGCGACGCCCCCAACTCCCCGGCCAGCTCCGCGGCGACCTGCGGGAGGCCGTGCCCGCGCACCGCCCGCCAGTACAGGTTCCCGGGATCCTCGACGAGCGCCAGCCGCTGCGCGCCCAATCCCTTGGACGTCACCTGCACCCGTCCCTCGCCGGCGTGGTAGGTCAGGCAGCAGGCGGTGCCGTGCACCTTCTCGGTGATCGCCACCGGCTCGCCCTCGGGGAACGCCGCCGGGTACCGCTTCAGGTTCTCGACGTCGATCCACGGCAGCAGGTCGGGTGCCGGCTCGACCTCCCCGCTCATCGAAATCGGCACGGGGGGAACCCACTTCACGATTCCGAGTTCCGCCGCGAAATCCGTTCCGTCCTTGTGCGCCGCGGCCAGATCGACCCCGGTCAGCGCCCGCGGACGGCAGACGATGCCCTGCGACAGCTCGCCGCGCAGCCGGATCGCCTTGACCCGGTTGGCGGCCGCGCCGGCCAGCTTGCCCGTCAGGCCCAGCTCGGCTACCAGCCCTTCTGGGAGGACCGCCTGCTCCGGTATGTAGACGGCGAAGTCCCCCGTCTGATAGGCGCCCTTGGCGACCACCGCCCGATACAGGCCCACCTGTGCGAGTTCCAGTGCATCGGCGTTGGGATGCTCATGGACCGTCAGTTCCTCGACCGTGACGCGCAGCGTCGACACGCCGTCCCCCGTTTCTTGTTGCTGTTGCTGTTGCTGTTGCTGTTGCTGTGGCGGTCGCCGGTGCCGGCTCCGTGTTGAGGTGCTCCGTGTCGCCGTTGTCGGCCGGTGCCCCGCCACCACTGTGATCGAGTCAATGTCGACCGGCGAACGAATTTCGTCGCTGTCGACCGGTTGTGACCGTGTGGCGGAATGGACGGTGGTCATCCGGCCGACCGTCGCGCCGCGTTGTCAGTGGCGTCAAGTAGCGTTTTTGGTGGACGGAATCGACCGACGGGGGGAGCCGGCGTGAGGGACAACGGGTCGGACGCCGAGCGCGTCCGGAACGAATTCAGCGGGACGGCGCACGGGCTGGTGATCCAGACCGGCGTGATCGAGGGCGATGTGCGGTTCGAGCTGCCGCGACCGGAGCTGCCGGTGCCACGGCAGGTACCGACCGGCTCAGCGCAGTTCGTCAACCGCGAGCCGGTGTTGGCGGAGATCGACGGCTGGGTGGGGGACGGCGGCGGTCTCGCGGTGCTCAGCGGTCTGCCGGGGGTGGGCAAGAGCGCGACCGTACGGAGATGGGCGCAGGAGGAGCGCGGCCGGTTCCCCGGCGGCGAGTTCTATATCGACTTCGCCGAGCTGCGGGCGCAGGCCGGCGGCGACGTCTCCGCCGGGGTGAGCCGCTGCCTGCGGGCACTCGGCGTCGAGGACCGCTATCTGCCCGACACCCTGGGCGAGTTGACCGGGCTGCTGCGCAGCCTGACGGCGGACAAACGGGTGCTGATGGTGCTCGACGACGTGACCGAGCCGGCGCAGGTACGGGCACTGGTCCCGGGCGCCCCCGGCAGCGTCGTCCTCGCGACCAGCCAGTCGATGCTCGGGGAATTGCTCGACGACGGCGCCCGCCTGATGCCCCTGGAGCCGCTTTCGGCGGAGCACGGGCTGCAACTGCTCCGCCGATTGTGTGGGGAGGAACGGATCGCCGAGGGCGGCGAGGGCATGGCCGAGCGGATCGTCGCGAGCTGCGGCGGGCTGCCGGTGGCCCTGCACGTCGCCGCCGCGCGATTGGTGATGCATCCGCGTTTGCCGGTCGCCGCACTGGCCGATGAATTGGCCGACGACCGGCGCCGGCTGGATGCCCTGCGTCGGGGAGGGGAGCGCACGGTGTCTGCTGTCTTCGGAGTGGCCTACGCGGGACTGCCCGCGCCGGCCGCCCGGCTCTACCGGCTGCTGGGTCTGCACCCCGGCCGCCACTGGGACGCCGGATCGGCCGCCGCGGCAGCAGCGACGACCGTCGCCCACGCCGCCGAGCAACTCGACGTCCTGGAGACCGCCAGCCTGGTCGCGGTGACCCCCGACGGGCGTTACGAGTTCCACGACCTGGTGCGGCTGCACGCCCGCGAGCAGGCCGTCCAGGAGGACGACGAGGCCGAGCGCACGGCAGTCGTGGCCCGGATCGTCGATCATCTGCTCACCCGCGCCGCTCAGGCCGATCTCGCCGTCATGGGCCGCCGGATGCGCATCGGGTCGTACACCGACAGGTTGGGCGAGGCGGATCGGGCCACCGCATTCGCCGGCCGGCAGGAGGCGCTGGACTGGCTCGACGCCTGGCGCGGCGAGTTGCTGTCCGCCCAGCAGACCGCCGCCGACCAGGGATGGCACCGGCGGGTATGGGAGCTCGCCGAGGCGCTGACCGCGCTTTTCCTGAACCGGAGATATCTCAACGACTGGGTCAGAAGCGGGGACTTGGGCGCCCGGCACGCCGCCGCGGACGGCAACCCCGCGGCCGAGGCCCGGCTGCGCACACTGCTGTCCCGCCCGCTGATGGACCGCGACGAGCTGCGCCGCGCCCGCCGGGAACTGGAGACCGCCGTCGCTCGGGCCGACGAGTCCGGCCACACCTTGCTGCGCGCCTCCGCCCGCGAGTTCCACGGCCGCTACTGGGACCGCTGCGATCCGGCCCGCGCCGTGACGACCTACGAGGAGGCGATGGTCTTCTACCGCGCCGCGGGTGACGAGCGCGGTAGCGCCATCGGCCGCTACTTCATGGGCTGTGCTCAGCACGCCGTCGGCCGTACCGAGGAGGCCCGGGCCACTCTGGAGGACGCCTACGACGGGTTCATGGCCATCGACGACCGGCGGATGGGCGCCCGCGCGCTGGCCGCCATCGGGGGTGTCCTGCGCGACCTCGGGCAGAGGGCGGAGGCCGTGGCCGCCCTGGAGGAAGCCGCGACCATGCTGCGTGAGCGCGGCGCCGTCCACTACGAGGCGCAGGTGTGCGAGACGCTGGCGGAACTGGCCGAGGAACGCGGCGACCACGAGCGATGGCGGCTCCATCTGACGCGGGCCCTGGAGATATACGAGGCGGGCGGCGGCCCGCGAGCCGTGGAGCTGCGCCGCAGACTGACGGGTGCCGCGAACGGTTCGAATGGTGCGAACGGTCCCAATGGTGCTGATGGTTCGAATGGTGCGGACGGTGCGGCGACCGGGGGAGCGTAGGCAGTGAGTGCCCGGGCGGGGCTGGTGCGGCCCCACCCGGCAACGGACCGTCGCGGGTGCCGGGGTGCCGGGGTGCCGCGGGGTGCGGGGCACGCGGGAGGGGCGCGACGGTCCTCGTAAGCGGATCCGTCAGCCCGTGGGGCGCGGCCGACTCGCCCGTCGGGTGAGGCGGAGCACCGCGTCCTCGCTACGGTCGCCCAGCGCGAGGGTGACGAAGCCCGCCGGCGGGCGTCGGGCGCGCAGGCAGGCGTAGACGACGGCGGCCAGGACGGTGGCGTCGCACTTCGGGCCGGTGGTGGACACTTCGACGGTCCGGCCGTCGCGCAGACCGACCCGGCAGCCGTGGCCGGTGACGGTCGCGGCGGCGAGCAGACAGCCGGGATAGCGGGCGAGAGTGTCCTCGATCCACCGGTCGGCAGCCACGGCGGTATCTGCCGGGGCCCGGCGGACCAGGACGGACGCGCTCTCCGGCCACCGCCGGTCCCACTCGTCATCGGCGCAGGACAGATGACGGAACGGGCCGTCGGGGACATCGCCCCGTGTCACGGGCGAGACGGACGAGTTGGGGGAGACCGACGAGACCGACGAGACCGACGAGACCGACGAGACCGATGAGACCGATGAGACCGATGAGGCCAATGAGACGGGGGAGATGGAGGAGGCCGATGAGTTGGCCATGGGAGGCACGGGTACGGGTGAGAAGGCGGCCACGGCCGCCGGGGTGCGCTCGACGGATATCCGGGGGCAGCCGGTCTCCTCGGAACCCCCGGAGTCACTAGATCCCCCGGAGCCACCGGGGCCCCCGGAGTTGCCAGGGCTCCAGGGATCGCCTGGGTTCCAGGAGTAGCCAGAGTTCCAGGAATCACCAGGGTCCTCGGAGAGGGAGGTGCGGATGTAACAGGCCGTGGTGGGTTCCGGGTGGTCCTGCGGGACGGGCGGCTCCGGGGCCCGGCGCGGAGGTGGCGAGCCGTCCGCTGGCTCGGGGAGGCGCAGCAGGCCGTAGACGGCGGTGCGCAGGAGTTCCAGGGCGCGGCCGGGGGCGGCGAAGGCGCTCTCGCCGACCTTCCGCAGCCGTTCCAGGGCGTCGTCGCCGGGCACCCGCCCCAGGCCGAGCGCCCGCTCGATCTGCGGCCGCAGAGACGCGTCGGGTCGCAGTCGCGGGGCGATCCGGCCCAGCTCCGCCATGGGGGTTCCGGTGACGGCCTCGTCGTCGCCGAACGCGCCGAGTAGCAGGGGTGTGCCGAGTGCCGCGCCGTAGAAGGTGACCGAGCCGTGGTCACCGATCAGCAGGTCGGCGGCGAGCAGGGTGGCCTGCCAGCCTGCGGTCGGCGGAATGGTCAGCAGCCCGGCGTCATGGGCGGAGTCGAGGTGCGAGCGGAGGACGTAACTACCGTGGGCAGAGGTGATGTTGGGGTGGGTGACCAGGGCAACGGCGTAGTCGTCCAGGGGAAGTTCGGCGAGCAGGCGGGCCGGCAGGGCGGGGTCGCGGCCCAGGACCGAGTGGTCGCGCCAGGTCGAGCTGAGCATGATCAGTCGTCGCCCGTCGGCGATGCCGAGTGCCGCGCGGTACGTGGCGCGCAGGGCCCGCCCGTTCAGGAGCGCGTCATAGCAGGGATCGCCGACGAGCAGGGTGCGGCCGGCGGTGGCGGGATGGGCGGCGGCGAGTTGGGCCGCTTGGTCGGGATGGGAGATCGCGAGCCAGGCGCGGCCGCTGTGCAGCAGTGCGTCCGGGACGACGCCGGCCAGCCGGTCGCGGTCGCTGCGGGAGTCGGGAACGACCTTGTGGAAGCCGACGCCGTGCGGCAGTACCAGCACCGGGCAGGTGTGGTGCGCGGTGGTGAGATCGGCGTTCTCGGTCGCCGTGATGATCAGGTCGGGGCTGATCCGGGCGAACTGGTGCCAGGGCAGCACCCGGGCGCCGACCGAGCGGAGCAGGGCGTGCACGCCGTCGTTGAACGCCGAGGTGGGGTCGAAGGCGAAGACCAGATGGACCCGCGGGTCATCGCGTAGGACCGGGCGCAGGACGTCGAGGACCCGGACGGTCGAGGTGACGGTACGGGCGACGGCGACGACCAACCGCGCGCCCGGGAACGTCTGCCAGCGCTCGGGATCGTCACCCACGGGCACCCGCAGCGGCGGCAGCAGCCCATGGGTGGGGTCAGTCGCGTCCCCGGACGCGCACCCCTCGATGCCGCCCGCTCCGTCCCCGCCCGATCCCCCATCCCCGGTTCGCGGTTCGCGGTTCGCGGTTCGCGGTTCGCGGTTCGCGGGCAGAGTGCTCGTAGCGCGCATCACCCTTCTCCGCAACCCCCTGGTGGTGACGATTTCCGGCGGCCTGCCACCGGTGATCGGACGTGTCCCTGGGGCCCACCGTAGTTCAGGGCCGGCGCCGCACCGGGGCCAGGGCCGGGCCTCAGGCGCCGTCGGGCTTGCGCCGGCCGCCGTTGAGTCGCCGTAACAGCAGCGACGTGGGGTCGAAGCCAAGGGGACGGGGCAGTCGGCGGGGCGCCCGCTCGGGGCCGGGAGCGCTCGGCGTGGTCGGGGGCGGTGCCGCGGCCAATGCGGCGGTGGCCGAGGGGGCGCACAGGGACGGCAGCGCGGACGGCTCGTCCGGTGCGTCGGGGCCCGGTGACCGCACCGCGGACGCCGCCGCGGCGGGTGCTGGTTGCGGGGCCAACGCCTGCGGCAGACAGGCCACGGGGACGGCGGGCGTGACCACATCGACGTAGGCGCGGCAGACCGGGGGCAGGTCGGCGGCCGGGGCGAGCACGCCGCTCACGGCGCCGCGTACGAAGCGGCTGGCCAGCGACGGCCGGGACGCGCCCGGGAGTGAGGGCCGTGGAAGCTCCTCGCCGGTGGCCAGCGCCCAAGGTGCCTCGACGAGACCGCCGACGGTGCGCTGCACCCTGCGGGCCAGCGCGGGGTCGTCCAGGCCGTACCGTCGCAGCGCCTCGCGGAGCGCGGCGGCGCCGTGGGCCGCGAGGGACAGCCCCTGGCCGCAGTCCGGGTTGACCGAGGCCACCGCGCCGCCGAGGGCGAGGAACCCGGTGGGCCAGCTGGGCAGTTGCTCGTAGCGGTGACGGTGGCTGGAGGTGTCGCGGGTCAGCCGCACCTCGCTCAGCGGCTCGGCATCGGCGATGAGGTCACCGATGACCGTGTGGATCCGACGGGCGAACGGCACGAAGTGATCGGCGCGTTCGGACGGCCGCTCGGCGCCGCGGCCGCCGCCGGTGAGGGTGACCAGCCAGCGCCCGCCCTCGATCGGGACCAGCGTTGCCGTCCGGACGGCCGGGAGCAGGGATCCAGATGTCGGGGCGCCGCCGGCCGGACCGCGGTCCGAGCGGGCGGTGAGCACCGGGCAGTTCTCGTATCCGGCGGGGACGCGGAAGATGCGGGTGGCGCAGACGATGCCGGAGTCCCGGACGTCCTCCGGGGCGGCGGGCAGGCCCAGCCCCGACAGCCGGTCCGGGGTGGTGGAGGAGCGGCCGGTGGCGTCGACCACCAGATCGGCGTCCAGGCGGTACGTTTCACCGCTGGTGGTGCCCCTGACCCACACACCGGTGACGTGCTCGGCGGTGCCGGTCAACCGCTCCGCCTCCGTGCCGTCGAGGACCGTCACCCCGGGGAGCGCCGGCACCTGCTCGCGGATGACCCGGTCGAGCAGATCGCGGGAGCAGGCGAACACGTGGCGGGTGCGGGCCCGGCGGACCGGCCGGCCGGGCAGCAGTGGACCGGCGGGCTCCGACGGCACCGCGAGCCGGCGGGCGCCCTCCGCCAGCCACCGTTCGACCGTGCCGGGCAGCAGGCCCTCGACGACCCGGGCGCCGCCCGCCGCCAGCAGATGGGCGTGCCGGGGCTGCGGAAGGTCGGTGGGCAGCGCGGGGGCCCGCGGCAGCCGCTCCCGCTCGACCACGATGACATCGGCGTACGCGGACAGCGCCGCGGCGGCGACCATGCCCGTGAAACCGCCGCCGAGCACCACGGCGAGGTACGGGTGCGTGAACTGGAGCCCGGCGCTGCTCGTGCTGCTCGACGCGTTCATGGGCGGTCCCTTTCTCGGCGGTGGCGCGCGAACCCCCGGCGCGGCCCGGCCGCGACCAGAAAGGGCGGGGCGGTGTACGGCCGGGAATGGCGGCGCGCGGCGGCGATGACGGCGTCGGTGGCGGCGGTGACCCGCGCCGTCAGCGACGGCAGGGAAGCAGACGCGGTTCGCAGGATGCGCAGAGGTGCCGGCGGAAGAGGCAGTGCCCGTTGTAGGTCCCGGCAGGCCGGCGCGAACGCCGGCCTGCCGCCCCCCGATTTCCCCATCATGATTCCCCCTCAGGCCGTGCCCGCCCTGCCGCAGCTCGGACCCCGCCCTCCGCCACTCCCCGCCCGGGCTACCGGGCGGGACGGGCCGGCACTGCTGCCTCGCACGCCGTGCTCTGCCCCTGGGGACGCGGCCGTCGCCTCTGGTCAACGGCGGACACACGTCCGGATCGTAGGCGGCGTCGATCACTTCTGGTAGCCGGCGGCGAGTGAGGGATGTGTGGGAGCCACCCGGCCTGTACCGCCGGGTAGATCTACACCAAAAGGGCGCAATGGGTGGTAACTGCGTCGGAGTTTTCTCGCGACACGAGAAAGCCTTCAGGAATCGGGGGCGCGGGGGAGAGCGTCGTTCAAGGAAAGTCCGGAGGGTTGGCGCGAAATGATCGGGGGGCGGCGGGCCGGCCGGTGCCGTGCCTACCCTGTGCGGGCACCGCACCGGAGAACCTGAGGGAGAGTCGTGCGCGCGATCGTGATGCGAGAATTCGGCGGCCCGGACGTGCTCCGGCTGGAGGACGCCCCCGAGCCGGCGCCTCGCGCCGGGCACGCACTCGCCGAGGTGACCCTGGCCGGCGTCAACTACGCCGATGTGCATGTCCGTGGGGACAGCTACCTCGCCCCGGTGGAACTGCCCTACATACCCGGCAACGAAGTCGTGGGCACCATCGAGGGCCGCCGGGTCGTGGGACTCACCCGCGGCGGCGGATACGCGGAACGCACCCTGCTGCACCGCCGCGTCACCTGGGACGTCCCCGACGCCGTCAGCGACGAGCAGGCGGTCGCGCTGGCCCTCCAGGGCAACAGCGCCTGGCATCTGCTGTTCACCGCACTGCGCCTCACCAAGGGAGAGACCGTCGTCGTCCCGGCAGCGGCGGGCGGGGTCGGCACACTGGCAGTCCAGCTCGCGGCCCGAGCCGGCGCGAAGATCATCGGCCTCGCCGGGACCGCGGCCAAGCGCCAACTGGCCCTGGACCTGGGCGCGCACGCGGTCGTCGACTCCACGGCCGAGGACCTCACCGAGCGCATCCTGGACGCGGCCGGCGGCCCGGTCGAGGCGGCGCTGGAGATGACCGGTGGTGCCACCTTCGCCCGGACCCTGGCCGCCGTCGCACCGCGCGGCCGCCTCGCCGTCTACGGCTTCGCCGGCGGCGAGTTGGCGAACGTGTCCACCCGCGAACTGATGGAGCGCTCCCTCACCGTCTCGGGCTTCTGGCTGCCCCAGCTCTACGGGGACCGCACCGCGCTGCCGACGTCCATGCGGGCGCTGTTCGACGCCGTCGCCGACGGCTCCCTCACGACACTGACCGGCACCACCTACGCGCTCGGGGAGGCGGCGCAGGCGCACCACGACCTCGCCGCCCGCACCCCGACCGGGAAACTCGCCCTCGACGTCACCCGGTAACGCCGGAGGCATCGGGGGCGGGGCGCCCCGCACCGCACACGCCGTTCGCCTTCGGGCGCGGACCACTGTCAGGGAGGAGAGCACACGATGGGCCATCGCACCGCAGCGTCGCAGTCCACGGCTCCGGAGGCCGTGCAGCACACCGGCCAGGCCCGCAGGAGCACGGCCTCCGCCGGCTCCCGGACGTCCGGATCCGGCCATGCCGAGCGGGTCTTCCTCGTCCAGACGGCCTTCGCCGAACTCGGCGGATCCGCCCACGGACCCGGTGAGATCGCGGAGTTCATCGGCCTGGACGACTCCGTCGTCTACCGCATCCTGCAATCCGGCATCTACCAGCGGATCTTCGAACGGGTGGACCGGGGTCTCTACCGCCTGCGGACCTCGGCCGCCCAACTCGCCTTCACCGCGCTCGACCACCGCCTCGACGGTGCGCAGACGGTCCTGAGCGACCTGCGCGAGGCGACCGGAAACGGGCTGGTGTTCCTGTACATGGTGGCGCCGTTCTCCGGCGCGCAGCGGCAGTGCGTCGACATGGCCGTCGGCGACTCCGACCTCGCCGAACTCGGCATGACACCGCGGGACGTGCTGTCCGTGACCCGCTCCCTGCGCACCGGTGCCTCCGGGCGCACCATCCTCGCCTACCTCCCGGCGGTCCTCCAACAGCGCGTACTGGCCGAGCCCGTCCCCGAACAGGCCGGCCCCGGCGTCTACCGGGACAACGACGCGCTGCTGGTCTCCCTGGCGGAGGTCCGCGACCTCGGCTACGCGCTGGGCTACGAGGAGTGCATGGCCGGCTGGAACTCCTGTGCCGCGCCGATCATGTGGGACGGGTCCATCATGGGCGCGGTGCTGCTGCTCAAGCAGAAGACCGTGATGCCGGAAGCCCCCGACAGCGTCATCGAGGCGACGAAGGAGGCGGCGGCCGTACTCAGCCGCTACGGAGCGGCCCGGCCGGCCATGGACTCCTGAACCCGGAGCGCAGCGGCACCCGGCCGCGCGGCTGTTCATGAGGCGGCCTGCCTCTCTACCGTGGCACCAGGCGCGACACGACGCGCACGACATGCAAGGGGGTCCGATGGAAGCGGAACTGGTGGCGCTCGCGACGGCGGGGGCGACGACGCTGGTGCAGCAGATGGCGACCGAGGGCTGGGCCGCGGTCCGCCGGCGGATGGCGTCCCTGCTCGCCCGGCGCCGCGGTGCGGAGGAGGAGGCAGCGGTCGAACGCGAGCTGGACCAGGCGCGCACCGACGTCGTCACCGCCCGGGAGGACGGCGACGAGGAGGTGGCCCAAGGGGTGGCCGTGGTCTG
Source organism: Streptomyces sp. RGM 3693 (assembly GCF_050471125.1). Lineage (NCBI taxonomy): Bacteria > Bacillati > Actinomycetota > Actinomycetes > Kitasatosporales > Streptomycetaceae > Streptomyces > Streptomyces sp. RGM 3693. The sequence goes on along the minus strand of NZ_JBMPPQ010000004.1, from coordinate 292,494 downwards.
GAAGGCCCGGCTGCGGCGGCTGCTCGCCGAGGACCCGGCCGCGGCGGCCGAACTGCGCCAACTGCTCGACGAGGTGGCGCCCCAGCAGCAGCCGCAGGGCACCGTGCGGGACGTCCACAACAACCTCAGTGGTGGTGCGCACGGGATGGTGGTGCAGGCCGGTGTGATCTCCGGCGGCGTCCACGGCGGCTTCCCGCCCGGCGGACCGCAGTCCCGCTGATCCCGGGCGCCTGGCACCCGCCGCCGGGGCAGAATGGCCGGGTGCGGCTCGAAGCGATCACCTGGGAACGGCTCACCGACGCGCTCGCCGCGCGCATCGACAGGCTGACGGCGCACGACGGGAGCCCCTGGCTGCGGGTAGCGGTCGACGGGGCTCCCGCTGCCGCTCCCGGCGACCTCGCCGGGCGGCTCGCCGAGGCGTTGCGGCTCCGGGGGCGGGCGGTGCACAAGGCCGGCACCTACGGCTTTCTGCGGCCTGCCTCGCTGCGGCTGGAGTACGGCCGGGAGGACCCGGACGCCTACCACGACGAGTGGTTCGACCGGCGGGCCCTGTGGCGCGAGGTGTTCCAGCCGCTGGAGCCCGGCGGCACCGGGCGGGTGCTCCGGGACCTGTGGGACCCGGTGGCGGACCGGGCGACGCGCAGCGGCTACGTGGAACTGCCGCCCGGCGGCGTGCTGTTGCTGCACGGTCCGCTGCTGCTCGGACAGTGGTTTCCGTTCGATCTCTCCGTGCACCTGAAGCTCTCGCCGGGCGCGCTGACCCGCCGTACCCCGCAGGAGCAGCGCTGGACGCTGCCGGCGTTCGCCCGATACGAGGCCGAGACCCGGCCCGAGGAGGCGGCGGACGTCGTCGTGCGGGCCGACGATCCGCACCGGCCGGCCTGGAGCGGAGCCGCCGACTGAGCGGACCGGCCGCCGCGCACGCGGCCGGCGGACGGGCCGCCCGAGGCGGGCGGCGATCACGGTCTCCCGCACGGAAGCCTCGGATAACTCGTGGGCCCCACCGTCTTCTTGCGACAGTTCCCGATGCGTCGTGATCTCGGACATGGTGATCCCCCCCCGAGGCGGTCCCGGCGACCGCCCCCGCTGTAAAAAACCGTACGGGCGACCACTGACAATCGACCGCGGACGGCCTAACGCAGGCCGCCCATCAGCGTGTTCACCGCGGCCGGTAGCGTGCGGGGGATGACGACCTCGTTCAACGCAGCAGACCCGCACCCGCCCCTGCCCGGCAGCCAAGGACCCGCCGCGACCGTGGAGATCCCGCCGCGCGCCGTCGGAACCGTGGCGATGTCCTACGCCCCCGACCCGGACGGCGACCCCGACCCCGGCGAGATCGTCTGGACCTGGGTCCCGTTCGAGGAGAACGACGGCCGCGGCAAGGACCGGCCGGTGCTGGTCGTGGCCCGGGAGGCGGCCGGGACGCTGCTGGCCGTGCAACTGTCGAGCAAGCGCCACAACGACGACCGGGACTGGGTGGCGCTCGGGGCGGGCCCCTGGGACCGCTCGGGGCGCGACTCCTGGGTGGCCGTGGACCGGGTCCTGCGGGTCCACGCGAACGGAATGCGACGCGAGGCGTGCGCGCTCGACCGGGGCCGCTTCAACCTCGTCGCCAACCGGCTGCGGGAGCTCCACGGCTGGCGCTGACGCCTGCACCGCGCCCGGATCGGCGGCCGAACCAGGGCGCACTCGGCGGGAGATCAGGTGTCGGCCAGCGCCAGCAGCTTGGTGACGGTGTTCCAGTTGCGCGCGGTGGCCGTCACGCCGAGCCGGGCCCGGCCGACCGCCTCGGCGAGCTTGGAGCGCCCGATGCCCTGCGGGCACCACAGGTACAGCTCGCGGCCGATCAGCCGGAACCGGTCCGGTGCGTATGGGGCCTGGTCGAGCGCGTCCAGCCGGGCCGGGTCGGCGGGCACCTCCGACAGGAACGTCACGTGCAGGGTCTTGGGCTCCGGCACGGCCAGCGGGAACGGGTTCCCGGCGACCGTGGCGGCCAGCTCGTCCCTGGTCCGCACGACCACCGGCACCGTCAGGCCCAGGTCGGTCGCGATCCGCTCCTCGATCCGCCGGGCCGTCTCCGCCGGCGGCGTCCCTGGGTCGGCGAAGACGATGTTGCCCGTCTGCAGCAGGACGGAGACCTCCTCGAACCCCAGGGAGTGGGCCAGCTCCAGCTGGCGGGCCTTGGGGAAGGAGTTGTGGCCTCCGACGTTGATACCGCGGAGCAGGGCGATGTGACGGGACATGCGGGGCCCTTCGTGGACGGTGCCGGCCGGCGGGACGGATCCCGGCGGCGGGGGCAGGGAGCGGACGGGAAGCACCAGGTGAGCGGACGGGAAGCATTCAGGAGAGCGACCGGGCGGCGCTCAGAACAGGGGAGCGGGGAGCACGCCCTCCAGCGCCAGCAGCAGCCGCTTGGTCTCCAGACCGCCACCGAAGCCGCCGATCCCGCCGTCGCTGGCCACGACCCGGTGGCAGGGGACGACCACGGGGAGCGGATTGGAGCCCATCGCCGCGCCCACCGCCCGGGCCGCGCCCGGCTCCCCGACCCGGTCGGCCAGGTCCTGATAGCCGACCACGCTGCCGTACGGGACACCGGCGGCCAGCGCGTGCAGCACCCGGGCATTGAAGCCGCCGGACAGCGACCAGTCCAGCGGGACCGTGAAGGTCCGCAGCTCACCGGAGAAGTAGCGGGCGAGCTCGGCGGTGGCCGTCGCCAGATGAGGTATCTCCGGGAGCGGTGGCCCGCCGAAGGTGTCCTCCAGTCGGGTCAGTGCCCGCCGGGTCACCCGCTCGCCGGCGTGGAAGGCGACCTGGACCAGGCCCTCCCGCGTCGCCGCGAGCAGCAGTGGGCCGATCGGAGTCCCGATGCGCGTCCAGGCCCAGTCGCGGCGGGCCGGGCGGACCGCCTCCGGGGCGGCGCCCGGCGCCGCGGCGGGTCCTGGACCGTGCTCTGCGTTCGTCACGTGCCCCAGGGTAGGACCGGCCACTGACAACGCGGCGGGGAACGGACCCGCCGGCCGCCGCCGGCCCCGTTCCCCGCCGCGCCGGACGGTCAGTAGCCCGCGTTGGCCAGCGCCTTGCGCACCACGTCGGGCTTGTTGCTGATGACCCCGTCGACCCCCAGGCCGGCGGAGCTGACCGCGGCCTTGGCGTCGTCGACGGTCCAGATGTAGAGCTCCAGCCGCCGGTCGTGCGGGCCCCGCAGCGCGTGCACGGCGTTCACGTACGCATGGGTGACGGTGGTGTGGGGCGGATTGATCTGGTCGCAGTACGCGGCGTACTTGGGCAGGTCGGCCACCGGGGGGTTGCCGAGGAAGCCCGTTTTGACCGCCGGGTTCATGCGGTGGACCTTCTTGATCGCGTCGGCGTTGAAGCTCTGGACGATCAGACGACGCTTGAGGTGCCCGCTGTCCAGCCAGCCGTCATGGCGCAGCTCCCGGAGGGCCTGCCGCTCGATCCCGGGGTAGAGCTCGGGGTTCTTCAGCTCCATCAGCAGCCGCTGGCCGTTGTGCTCGACCTCGTCCAGGTAGTCCTCAAGGGTCGGCACCCGCTCCCCCTTGAACTTCGCGCCGAACCAGCTGCCCGCGTCGAGTTTCTCGATCTCCCGGAGCGTGAAGCCGCCGACGTTCCACGGGGAGCGGTCCGGGAAGACCTTCTTGACGTTGGTCGTTCTCGCCAGCGAGGTGTCGTGCAGGACGACCAGCTCTCCGTCCTTGGTGCGCTGGACGTCGTTCTCGACCCAGGAGACCCCGAGCCGGTGCGCCGCGTCGATCGAGGCGAGCGTGTTTTCGGGGGCGTACGCCGCGGCGCCGCGGTGGCCGACCACCACAGGGGCGTGTCCGTGGGCCGCGGCCTGGGCGCCGCTGGCGGGGAGGACGAGCGCGGACAGACCCAGGAGCGCACCGGCGAAGGCGGCGACGGGGCGAATACGCATACGGACTCCTCGTGACGTCGTGGTAGTGAGCTGACGTGAAGTGAGGTGAACGGGGCGGACGGACAGACGGAGGCTCGCAGCCGGGCCGGAGCGGGAGGCGGACATGCGGTGGCCGGGTGCTGAACGAAGAATGGCCGGTTTTCCGTGCGGAGCGTCGCAGTTGCAGGATGCCCGGAATGGCCGTGCAGCAGACATACGTCCCGACGTCATCCAACTTGCCGGAGCCGCGGCATCCGCGCATCTCGGCCGACGGTGAGTCACCCTTCGGGCAGTTGACCGTTTTTGTCGCCCGTGCCGAGGGCATACCGTTCCGGCCAGCCGCGACGCGCCCGGTCCGGCGCCGGCTCCCCGACCCGGCCGCCGTGCTCGTGCCGGCGGAGCGCCCACGGCATGGCCGGGGCCGACCGCTCGTCCCACCACTCCGGGGGTCCTCGGAAAACCGCAGGTCAGATCCGATGCGGCACCGATTGTCAGTGGCGGGTCGTACGGTGGATCCCATGCGGCCCGTTTCAAAGATCGAACGCACGGTGGCGCCCTTCGAGGTCGTCAGCTCCTACCAGCCCAACGGCGACCAGCCGGCGGCCATCGCCGAGCTGGACCGACGCATCCGCGGTGGTGAGAAGGACGTCGTCCTGCTGGGTGCGACCGGTACCGGCAAGTCGGCGACCACCGCGTGGATGATCGAGAAGCTCCAGCGCCCGACCCTGGTGATGGCGCCCAACAAGACCCTCGCGGCGCAGCTCGCCAACGAATTCCGCGAGCTGCTGCCCAACAACGCCGTCGAGTACTTCGTCTCGTACTACGACTACTACCAGCCCGAGGCGTACGTCCCGCAGTCCGATACGTACATCGAGAAGGACTCCTCCATCAACGAGGAGGTCGAACGGCTGCGCCACTCCGCGACGAACTCCCTCCTCACCCGGCGGGACGTCATCGTCGTCGCCTCGGTGTCCTGCATCTACGGCCTGGGCACGCCCCAGGAGTACGTCGACCGGATGGTGCCCCTCAGGGTCGGTGACGAGATCGACCGGGACCAGCTGCTGCGCCGCTTCGTCGAGATTCAGTACGCCCGCAACGACGTGGCGTTCACCCGGGGCACCTTCCGGGTCCGCGGCGACACCATCGAGATCTTCCCGGTCTACGAGGAGCTGGCCGTCCGGATCGAGATGTTCGGCGACGAGATCGAGGCGCTGTCCACCCTGCACCCGCTCACCGGCGAGGTGATCAGCGACGACCAGCAGCTGTACGTCTTCCCCGCCAGTCACTACGTCGCCGGCCCCGAGCGCATGGAGAAGGCCATCGCCGGGATCGAGGCCGAATTGGCGGACCGGCTCGCCACCCTGGAGAAGCAGAGCAAGCTGCTGGAGGCCCAGCGGCTGCGGATGCGCACCACCTACGACATCGAGATGATGCGGCAGATCGGCTCCTGCTCGGGCATCGAGAACTACTCGATGCACCTGGACGGCCGTGAGCCGGGCTCGGCGCCCAACACCCTCCTCGACTACTTCCCGGAAGACTTCCTGCTGGTCATCGACGAGTCGCACGTCACCGTCCCGCAGATCGGCGCCATGTACGAGGGCGACGCCTCCCGTAAGCGCACCCTCGTCGACCACGGCTTCCGGCTGCCGTCCGCGCTGGACAACCGGCCGCTGAAGTGGGAGGAGTTCCTGGGGCGGGTCGGCCAGACCGTCTACCTCTCCGCGACGCCCGGCCCGTACGAGCTGTCCCGCGGCGACGGCTTCGTGGAGCAGATCATCCGGCCGACCGGTCTGGTCGACCCGGAGGTGGTGGTCAAGCCCACCGACGGGCAGATCGACGACCTCGTGCACGAGATCCGCAAGCGCACCGAGAAGGACGAGCGCGTCCTGGTCACCACCCTCACCAAGAAGATGGCCGAGGACCTCACCGACTACTTCCTGGAGCTCGGCATCCAGGTCCGCTACCTGCACAGCGACGTGGACACCCTGCGGCGCGTGGAGCTGCTGCGCGAGCTGCGGTCGGGTGAGTTCGACGTGCTCGTCGGCATCAACCTCCTCCGGGAGGGCCTGGACCTGCCGGAGGTCTCCCTGGTGGCGATCCTGGACGCCGACAAGGAGGGCTTCCTGCGCTCCGGCACCTCGCTGATCCAGACCATCGGCCGGGCGGCTCGTAACGTCTCCGGCCAGGTGCACATGTACGCCGACAAGATCACCGCGGCGATGGAGAAGGCCATCGATGAGACCAACCGCCGCCGGGAGAAGCAGCTGGCGTACAACAAGGAGAACGGCATCGACCCGCAGCCGCTCCGCAAGAAGATCGGTGACATCGTCGCCACCCTCGCCCGCGAGGAGCTCGACACCCAGGAGCTGCTGGGCTCCGGCTACCGCAAGGGCGGCGACAAGGACGGCAAGGCCAAGGCACCGGTCCCGGCGCTCGGCGGGAAGGCCGGCAAAGCCGGCAAGGCGACCAAGGCCGCCAAGGGCAAGGGCGGCAAGGGCGGCGAGGTCCTGACGGATCGTCCCGCGGCCGAACTCGCCGAGACGATCGAAGAGCTGACGGAGCGGATGCGGGCGGCTGCCGCGGAGTTGCAGTTCGAGGTCGCCGCCCGGCTCCGGGACGAGGTCGGCGAGCTGAAGAAGGAGCTCCGGCAGATGAAGGAGGCCGGAATGAAGTAGCGGCCGGGTCCGCGGCCCACCCGCCGGGGCGACGGCGGTCGGGCCGCGGACCTGCCCGGGCGTGTTGTAGAACCGCCACAGACGGCGGGCCCGCCGCGCCCCCGCCCGCCCACGTACGTAGGGTCGGCAGGGGCCGCTCAACCGGCGGACGGGACGGCGAGGAGGGGACGGCGCGTGTCGGTCAACTTGTCCAAGGGACAGGGCATCAGCCTGCAAAAGTCCGACGGGGCGACGCTGACCGCGGTCCGGATGGGCCTGGGATGGCGGTCGGCGCCGCGCCGCGGCCTGTTCGGGCGCCGCACCCAGGAGATCGACCTGGACGCCTCGGCGCTGCTCTTCGCCGACGGCACCCCCGCCGACGTGGTCTACTTCCAGCGCCTCACCAGTGACGACGGCGCGGTCCGGCACACCGGCGACAACCGCATCGGCGGGGCCGGCCAGGGGGGTGACGACGAGGCGATCCTGGTCGACCTGGAGCGGGTGCCGGTCCATGTCGACCAGATCGTGTTCACCGTCAACTCCTTCACCGGCCAGACCTTCGCCGAGGTCCAGGACGCGTTCTGCCGACTGGTGGACGAGACCACCGGCCAGGAGCTGGCGCGCTACACCCTCGCCGGCGGCGGCGATCACACTGCGCAGGTCATGTGCAAGGTGCACCGTTCGGGCGACGGCTGGCAGTTGACCGCCATCGGCGAGCCCACCGTCGGCCGTACCTTCGAGGATCTGGTGCCGGCGATCCGGCCGTACCTGTAGGCACCGCGGCACCGACCCGCGACCGGTCGACACGCCACACACCGCACACCACCGGCACGACACACAAGGGGACGACGATGACGGCGGAGCTGGTCCGGGGGCAGAACCACCCACTGGACGGCACCCGTGTGGAGATCCGGATCGCGGCCGGCGGGCCCGTCCTGGTCGCGGTCGCGCTCGGCGACGAGCAGGGCCGGCTGCCGGGCGCCGAGGCGGTGGTCCATCCGGGCGCACCCCACCGGCCCGGCGTCGAGGTTCCCTCCGGGGCGGCCGCCGAGCAGCGCATCGCGGTCGATCTCGACGCGCTGCCCACCGCGGTGCACCAGGTGAGCGTGCTGCTGGCGCTGCCGGGCGGGCCCGGCGCGCCGGGTGGCTTCGGCCCCGCCGCCGCGCCCTCGGTCGCCGTGACGCGCGTCGACGGCACCCCGCTCGTCGCCTACCCCCTCACCGGCCTGGGCCCGGAGTCCGCGCTGGTCGCCGTCGAGCTCTACCGCCGGCAGGGCGCCTGGCGGATCCGCGCCGTGGGCCAGGGGTACGCCGGCGGACTGGCGGAGCTGCTGCGCGATCAGGGGCTGCCGCGGGCCGCGGAGCTGGCCGCGGAGATCGAAGCGGCGGCCGGCCACGACCAGGCCCCGACGGTGGCGGTGCCCGACCCGGATGCGGTGCGCCCCCCTGAGCGACCGGCGGCCGGGACCACCGCCGGCACCCCCGGCACCCCGGCGGTGGAACCCGCTCCCCAGCCCTCCGGCGACCGGGTCGACTACCGCCACCCCCGGCGGCCCACCGCCCCCGCGCCGGCTCCCGCAGCCGCCGCGGCCCCGCCCGCCCCGTCCACGCCGCCCCCGCCCCCGGCGCCCGCCGGACTGGCCGCGACCCCCGGCGACCCGGCGGGCCCGATCGCCCCGGTCGCCGGCGACGCCAACGGCTGGAGCATGGAGGAGCGGCTCTACAACCAGGTCCGTGGCATGTTCGAGGATCTGGCCCGGTCGGTCGCGGCGTACCGCAGCGCCGCCGGTTTCGCCGCCTCCCGCCTGGAGCGGGAGCTCGACGCGGCGCTCGCCGACCCCGACGCCCGCCTGGGTGGCGCTGCCGAGGCAGCCCGCGCCGCCGCCCGGGACCGACACGCCGACCTGGTCGACCGGGCCCGCGCGGTCCTCGACCGCGACCTCGCCCAGCTGACCGCCGAGTCGGAGGTGGTGGAGCCCGCGCTGCCGCTCGCCCTCGCCCGTTGGGACCACCCGGTGTGGCACGGCTACGAGGTCCCGCGGCAGCACCCGATGGCGGTGCGGCTGGGCGATCTGCACCTCCCGGAGGCCCCCGGCCTGCGCATCCCGCTGCTCGTCCGGCTCCCGCTGGAGCGCGGACTGTGGATCGACAGCGGTCCCGGACCGTATCCGCGCCCCGGACACGACCCCGAGCGGGAGTACGGCCGTCGGGAGTTGGGCAGCGCGCTCACCGCCGCGGCGCCCGACGAGGCCGCGTTGGCGCGGCTGGCCCTGGAGACCGCCGTCGCGGTCGCCGCCCGGCTGCTGGCCGCCCATCCGCCCGGCGCGTTCGCGGTCCAGGTCATCGACCCCGCCGGCGCGGCCGGACCGGCGCTCGCCCCGCTGCGGGAGAGCGGCGTGCTGCCCACGGCCCCGCCCGCCGGCGCCCGGGGCGTGGCCGCGGTGCTGGAGGCGCTGACCCGGCGGGTCGACCTCCTCCAGATGGCGGTGCGGCACCGCGCGACGGAGGCCCTGCCGCCGGAGCTGGATCCCGCCGAGCAACTGCTGATCGTCCATGACTTCCCGCACGGCTTCGACGACCGGGCCCTGAACCAGCTGCGCTATCTGGTCGACGAGGGCCCCGCGGTCGGGGTCCACCTGATGCTGGTCGCCGACCGGGACCGGGCGCGGGAGTACGGGCCGGTCCTGGATCCGCTCTGGCGCGCCCTGCTGCGGATCACCCCGGTTCCCGACGCCCACCTCGCCGATCCGTGGGTCGGGCACGCCTGGACGTACGAGCCGCCCCTCGCGCCCCGGCGCAGCGAGGTGATCCGCCGGGTCCTGGACCGGGTCGCCGATGCCCATCCGGCGGTGGACCCCGAGCGGGGCTGACCCCGGACGGCCCCGTTAGGGATTCAGTAGACCGCCCCCCACCTGCGGTTTTACCTTTTCCTTTGCCATTTCATGAACTTCCTTTACTCTTCTTTGGAGGGGTGCAGGAATCCCCGGCAGCGACGACGCTGTGTGTGCCGTACGACCATGCCGGAGGAACAGTGGACGTTTCCCTGACCCTGTGGGTGCTGACCATCCTTGGTCTGGGTGCCCTGATCGCCGTCGACTTCTTCATCGGCGGACGCAAGCCCCACGAGGTGTCCCTCAAGGAAGCCGGCATCTGGACCGGCGTCTGGATGGCGCTCGCCGTGCTGTTCGGGCTCGGCCTGCTGGCCTTCGGCGGGGGCGCGCCGGCCGGTGAGTTCTTCGCGGGCTTCATCACCGAGAAGTCCCTGAGTGTCGACAACCTCTTCGTCTTCGTCCTGATCATGGGCAAGTTCGCGGTCCCGACCATCTACCAACAGCGGGTGCTGCTGGTCGGGGTGCTCATCGCGCTGGTGCTGCGGGCCGGATTCATCGGCGCGGGCGCGGCGATCATCGCCAACTTCTCCTGGGTGTTCTACCTCTTCGGTGCGTTCCTCATCTGGACCGCGTGGAAGCTGATCCAGGAGGCGCGGGCCGGGCAGGAGGACGAGGAGTTCGAGGAGAACCGCTTCCTGAAGGCGGTCGAGCGCCGCTTCCCGTCCACCGACCGGTACCACGGCACCAAGCTGTTCATCGTCGAGAACGGCCGACGGCTGATGACCCCGATGCTGATCGTCATGCTGGCGATCGGCACCACCGACGTCCTCTTCGCCCTGGACTCGATCCCGGCGATCTTCGGCCTGACCCAGGACCCGTACATCGTCTTCACCGCCAACGCCTTCGCCCTGATGGGGCTGCGGCAGCTGTACTTCCTGATCGGCGGCCTGCTCAAGAAGCTGGTCCACCTCTCCTACGGCCTGTCGGTGATCCTCGGGTTCATCGGCGTGAAGTTGGTGCTGCACGCACTGCACGAGTCCGGGGTGGCCGTCCCGGAGATCAGCATTCCGGTTTCGCTGGGCGTGATCTGCGCGGTGCTGGCCATCACGACGGTGACCAGCCTGCGGGCCTCGCGGCGCCTGGCGGCGGCCGAGGAGCCCGCGGAGGCGCTCGACGGGGCAGGGACGCACACCCGCGGCTGAGCGCCGTGGGGAACGGCGCGGGCCCGGCGGGCGGAGGTCCGCCCGCCGGGCCCGGAGCCGGGCTTCCGGCCCGTTACCAGCCGCGCTCCCGCCACTCGGCGAGGTGCGGCCGCTCGGCGCCGAGCGTGGTGTCGGCACCGTGCCCCGGATAGACCCAGGTCTCGTCCGGCAACTGGTCGAAGAGCTTGCCCTGCACGCCGTCCACCAGGCTGGCGAACCGTTCGGCGCTGCCCCAGGTGTTGCCGACCCCGCCGGGGAAGAGGCAGTCCCCGGTGAAGACGTGCGGGTGGCCGTGCAGATCGTCGTAGACCAGCGCGATGCTGCCCGGGGTATGCCCGACCAGATGGCGCGCGGTCAGCTGGACGCGGCCGACGGTGATCGTGTCGCCGTCCTCGACCAGGACGTCGGTGGGGACGGGGATGCCCTCGGCGTCGTACCGGCCCGCGTACGTCCGCGCGCCGGTGGCGTCGACGACCTCGCGCAGCGCGCCCCAGTGGTCGCCGTGCTGGTGCGTGGTGACCACGGACGCCAGGCCGCTGTCGCCGACCAGGGTGAGGAGCGTGTGCGGATCGGCGGCCGCGTCGATCAGCAACTGCTCGTCGGTCGCACGACACCGCAGCACGTACGCGTTGTTGTCCATGGGACCGACCGCGACCTTCGAGATCATCAGGTCGGTCAGCTCGTGTACGTCGGCCGGTCCGCCGACCTTCACTGCTCCGCTGTAGGTCATGGCACCAACTCTAGAGCGGGGGGATGACCGGCAGCGCCGCGCCGTGGGTGTCCAACCGGCCGCCGTCCGCGCGCCCGGTCAGCCAGCCGACCAGGTCCTTCGGCGAGCCGCTGACCACCACGGGGGCGGCTGACGCACCGTCGGCGGACCGCCCGGTGTGCCACTGGCGGCCGTCGTCGCCGTGCAGCTCCAGCGCGGGCAGGTCCGGGTGCCCGGCGAACTTGATCCCGGTGAGGAAGTCCAACTCGCTGTCCACGAAGGCCGGCGACAGCTGCTCGACGGTGTACCCGACGCCCAGGTCGACATGGTGCAGTTCGACCTCGGCCAGCCGGCGCAGCGCGAGCCGGTCGGCCCGCTCGACGACGCCGTTGCGCATCTCGACCTCGTACGCCCGCCGGTCCGCCGGCAGGGCCTGCGCCGCCGCTCCAAAGCGGGCCGCGCTCTCCTGGAGGTCCTCCAGGTGGACCGCCAGCGGACGGTCGGCGTCCCGCTCGATGTCGCCGTCACGGACCGCGGTACTGGCGTACATCGGTGTGCGGACGCCGGTCCGTGCCCAGGTCAGGAGATTGACCAGGGCGTCGGCGTTGCGGGCCAGATGGGCCAGGACGTGGCCCCGGGTCCAACCGGGCAGCAGCGACGGCTCGCCGACCGCAGCGTCGTCGAGCTTGCCCAGGGAGACCAGCAGTCGATCGGTCGACTCGTGGACGGCGGCCGCATCGCGCGGGAAATCAGGAGGGATGGTCATGGCCCGACGCTAGCGCCGCCCGGGCGGGTCCGGGAGCCGTACGGAAGCATTCGGCGGCGCCTTCGGGGTGGTGCCGGTCGCGCGGGTGGTGCGCGCGGGCGTGACAGGGGCGGACGGGTCCGCCGCCGCTGCCACGCCGTCCGCCCGGCTCGCGCCCCGGGGGCCTGTCTGGTGGAACAGGACCGGACGGGCCCCAGGACGGGCACGAGGACGGGCCCTAGGCGGCCGGCACTACGGCGGGCGCCCCGAACCACTGGCCCAGCGCCCCGTCCAACTCCTCGTAGGCGCCGGGGGCGTCGGCCGCCCAGGCGGTGCAGCCGTCCGGGCGGAGCAGGAGGCCGGACAGGTCGGGCCGGTCCGGGCAGGTCACCGTCAGGGTCCGCACCCGGTCGCCGTAGCCGGCCGCGCGCTCGCGCAGCGCCGGGTCGTCGGCGAGGTCGAGCAACAGGCCCCGGCCGCCGTGGAGATGGTCCGCGAGCCGGTGGCCGCCGGACAGTTCCAGGTCGGGGGCGCTACGACCGATCATCGGGTGCGAACCGGGCAGGTCGTAGCGCTGCCAGACGCCGGAGATCTTCTTGACGAAGAACGTGGTGGCGTCGGGCGTCCCGGACAGTTCGTTGATCACCTGGCGCAGCGCTCCGGCGTGCGACTCCGGCCGCATCAGGGCCACTTGGGCCCGGGTCCAGTCCAGCACCCACGCGCCGATGGGGTGCCGCTCGGTGGTGTAGGTGTCGAGCAGGCCCTCCGGGGCCCAGCCGCGCACCGTGGCGGCCAGCTTCCAGCCGAGGTTCATCGCGTCGCCGATCCCGAGGTTGAGCCCCTGGCCGCCGAACGGCGAGTGCACATGGGCCGCGTCCCCGGCCAGCAGCACCCGGCCGTGGCGGTACGAGGACGCCTGCCGGGCGTTGTCGGTGAAGCGGGTCGCCGAGACCACCTTGGTGACCGTGACGTCAGGGACGCCGGAGACCCGTCGCAGCGCGGTCTGCAACTCCTCGGCGGTGATCGGGGCTTCGCGGTCCGCGGGCGGTCCGTCGAACTCCACGGTGAGGATCCGGCCGGGCATTGGCCCGTGGACGTACGTCCCGGTGGCGGTCCAGTTCCAGCCGGCGCCCAGGTCGTCGGCGCCGGTCATCTCCACCATGGCCTGGTGGCCGGTGATCGACGGGGCGGTCCCGGGGAACGGGATGCCGGCGAGCCGGCGCACCGTGCTGCGGCCGCCGTCGCAGCCCACCAGCCAGCCGGCGCGCAGCGACCCGTGCGAGGTGTGGACGTGCACCCCCTCGTCATCGGCGTCGAAGCCGGTGAGGGTCACTCCGCGGCGCAGGGTCACGCCCAGCTCGACGGCGCGTTCGGCGAGGATCCGCTCCAGGGCCTCCTGGGGGACCAGGCCGACCTCGCCGGCCGGGCCGCGGCCGGCGAAGTCCGGATCCGACTCGTCGAGCAGGTCACCGCGGAGCATGATGCCCGCGAAGTGCCCGGCGAACCGCGGCGCCGGCACCGTGACCGAGGCGCCGGCCGCCTGCCGCTGCTGGGTGAACGAGCCGAACTGCGCCAGGCTGGCGTTCTGCACCTCCCTCAGCGGTGGCAACAGCCCGCGCCGGTAGAAGGCCTCCGCGCTGGGGGTGTTGATGGCCCCCGCCTTGATCGTGGTGTCCACCTCGGTCAGTCGCTCCAGGACGACGACCGGGACATCCGCCAGTGCCAATTCGCAGGCGAGCATCAGCCCCACCGGGCCGCCCCCTGCCACTACTACGTCTGCGTCGCGCTTCATGAGGCATGAGTGTAGTCACTAAAAATTTGTTTCCGCTACAATTTTTTTCGACGGAAGGAGAGACGGTGGCGGAGAAGAAGTCCACGGGAGAGCGGGGGCGGACCGCGGAGCGGCAGGCGGTCGGGGGTGTCGATGACGATGCGCACCTGGATCCGCACCTGAGTCTGCGCGAGCGCAAGAAGCGCCTCACCCGGCAGCGGATCTCCGGGGAGGCGACGCTGCTGTTCCTTGAGCGCGGCTTCGACAACGTGGCCGTCGCCGAGGTCGCCCGCGCCGCCGAGGTGTCCACGATGACGGTCTTCAACTACTTCCCGCGCAAGGAGGACCTCTTCCTCGACCGGATCCCCGAGGCGGTGGAGCTGATCGTCGGCGCGGTGCGGGGACGCGGTGCGGACGAGACGCCGCTCGCCGCGCTGCGCCGGCTGGCGCTGGACCTGCTGGCGCAGCGGCATCCACTGGGCGGGCCGGGGGAGGGGTTCGAGCACTTCTTCCGCACCGTCCTGCAGGCGCCGTCGCTGCGGGCGCGGGTGCGCGAGGCGGTCGAGGAGGTCGAGGCCGCACTGGCCGGGGCGCTCGCCGAGGCGGCCGGTGGCGATCCCGCACGGCCCGATCGGGACGCCCGGCTGGCCGCGGCGCTGATCATCGCGGGCTGGCGGACGCTCTACGTGGAGGCCGTCGTCCGACAATTGGAGGGTGACCCCGTGGACGAGGTGGCCGTTGACCACGAAGCAGTGATCCGGCACACGTTCGACGTGCTGACGCGGGCGCTGTCGGACGGCGGGCTGGAGCGGGTCTGATTGCGGGGGTGCTGCCCGCCGGACGGCGTAACGGCTGGTCATCGCGGTGGGAAGGTTGTGGGGTCGCCACACGTTTGGGTGAAGAGGGCTTGCGAGGCCCGTAAATCGAATGCACGTGCTATAGGCTCGTGTATGGCATCCCAACGACACTGCCGCGACGGCCCCCATACCCTTGGTCGGGGGCCCGCTCCGCTCCGCCGCCTCTGCTCGCTCACCGCGCGGTGGACGCAGCCCGCGGCTTCCGCCCCTCTCCAAGAAAGGTGCCGACCGGCGTGGCCGACCGTCTCATCGTCCGTGGCGCTCGCGAGCACAACCTCCGCAACGTCTCGCTCGACCTCCCCCGCGACTCCCTCATCGTCTTCACGGGGCTCTCCGGGTCGGGCAAGTCCTCGCTCGCCTTCGACACGATCTTCGCCGAGGGGCAGCGGCGCTATGTCGAGTCGCTCTCCTCATACGCCCGGCAGTTCCTCGGGCAGATGGACAAGCCCGATGTGGACTTCATCGAGGGCCTGTCCCCCGCGGTCTCGATCGACCAGAAGTCGACCTCGCGCAACCCGCGCTCGACGGTCGGCACGATCACCGAGGTCTACGACTACCTCCGGCTGCTCTTCGCCCGGATCGGCAAACCGCACTGCCCTGAGTGCGGGCGGCCGATCGCCCGGCAGTCGCCCCAGGCCATTGTCGACAAGGTCCTGGAGCTCCCCGAGGGCAGCCGCTTCCAGGTGCTCTCGCCGCTGGTGCGCGAGCGCAAGGGCGAGTTCGTCGACCTCTTCTCCGACCTCCAGACCAAGGGCTACAGCCGCGCCCGGGTCGACGGGGAGACCATCCAGCTCACCGAACCGCCGCAGCTGAAGAAGCAGGAGAAGCACACCATCGAGGTGGTCATCGACCGCCTCACGGTCAAGGAGAGCGCCAAGCGCCGACTGACCGACTCCGTCGAGACCGCCCTCGGGCTCTCCGGCGGCATGGTCATCCTCGACTTCGTCGACCTCGACGCCGACGACCCGCAGCGCGAGCGGATGTACTCCGAGCACCTCTACTGCGCCTACGACGACCTCTCCTTCGAGGAGCTGGAGCCCCGCTCCTTCTCCTTCAACTCGCCCTTCGGCGCCTGCCCGGACTGCACCGGCATCGGCACCCGCATGGAGGTCGACCCGGAGCTGATCATCCCGGACGAGGAGCGCTCCCTCGACGAGGGCGCCATCCACCCCTGGTCCGGCGGCCACACCAAGGACTACTTCGGCCGCCTGGTCGGCGCGCTCGCCGACGCCCTCGGCTTCCGTACGGACATCCCCTGGGCCGGACTGCCGCAGCGCGCCAAGAAGGCCCTGCTCCACGGCCACAAGACCCAGATCGAGGTCCGCTACCGCAACCGCTACGGCCGCCAGCGTGCCTACACCACCGCCTTCGAGGGCGCGGTGCCGTTCGTCAAGCGGCGGCACAGCGAAGCGGAGAGCGACAGCAGCCGGGAGCGCTTCGAGGGCTACATGCGCGAGGTGCCCTGCCCGACCTGTGAGGGCACCAGGCTCAAGCCGATCGTGCTCGCCGTCACGGTCCAGGAGAAGTCGATCGCCGAGGTCGCGGCCATGTCGATCAGCGACTGCGCCGACTTCCTGCGCACGATGACGCTCAACGCCCGCGAGAAGACCATCGCCGAGCGGGTCCTCAAGGAGGTCAACGAGCGGCTGAAGTTCCTGGTCGACGTCGGCCTGGACTACCTCTCGCTGAACCGCGCGGCCGGCACCCTCTCCGGCGGCGAGGCCCAGCGCATCCGCCTCGCCACCCAGATCGGCTCCGGCCTGGTGGGCGTGCTCTACGTCCTCGACGAGCCGTCGATCGGCCTGCACCAGCGCGACAACCACCGGCTGATCGAGACCCTGGTGCGGCTGCGCGACATGGGCAACACCCTGATCGTGGTGGAGCACGACGAGGACACCATCAAGGTCGCGGACTGGGTCGTCGACATCGGCCCGGGCGCCGGCGAGCACGGCGGCAAGGTCGTCCACAGCGGCCCGATGAAGCAGCTGCTGGCCAACAAGGACTCGATCACCGGCCAGTACCTCGCCGGCAAGAAGGCCATCGCGACGCCCGACGTCCGCCGCGCCACCGACCCGGCCCGACAGCTGACGGTCCACGGCGCGAAGGAGAACAACCTCCGCGACATCGACGTCTCCTTCCCGCTCGGAGTGCTCTCCGCCGTCACCGGCGTCTCCGGCTCCGGCAAGTCGACGCTGGTCAACGACATCCTCTACACCCACCTCGCCCGCGAGCTGAACGGCGCCAAGTCGGTCCCCGGCCGGCACACCCGGGTCGCCGGCGACGACCTCGTCGACAAGGTGGTGCACGTCGACCAGTCGCCGATCGGCCGGACCCCGCGCTCCAACCCGGCCACCTACACCGGCGTCTTCGACCACGTCCGCAAGCTCTTCGCGGAGACGATGGAGGCCAAGGTCCGCGGCTATCTGCCCGGCCGCTTCTCCTTCAACGTCAAGGGCGGTCGCTGCGAGAACTGCTCCGGCGACGGCACCATCAAGATCGAGATGAACTTCCTGCCGGATGTGTACGTGCCGTGCGAGGTCTGCCACGGTGCGCGCTACAACCGCGAGACGCTGGAGGTCCACTACAAGGGCAAGTCCATCGCCGAGGTGCTGGACATGCCGATCGAGGAGGCGTTGAGCTTCTTCGAGGCGGTGCCGACCATCGCCCGCCACCTCAAGACGCTCAACGAGGTCGGCCTCGGCTACGTCCGGCTCGGCCAGTCCGCGCCGACCCTCTCCGGCGGTGAGGCGCAGCGGGTCAAGCTGGCCAGCGAGCTCCAGAAGCGCTCCACCGGCAGCACCGTCTACGTCCTCGACGAGCCCACCACCGGTCTGCACTTCGAGGACATCAGCAAGCTCATCAAGGTGCTGTCCGGCCTGGTCGACAAGGGCAACACGGTGATCGTCATCGAGCACAACCTCGATGTGATCAAGACCGCGGACTGGGTCATCGACATGGGCCCCGAGGGTGGCAACGGCGGCGGCCTGGTCGTCGCCGAGGGCACCCCGGAGCAGGTCGCGGCGATCCCGGCCAGCCACACCGGCAAGTTCCTCCGGGACATCCTCGGCGACCGGGTCAGCGATGCGGCGCTGGTCAACGGCGCGCCCCGGAAGCCGGCCGCCCGGAAGACCGCGGCGAAGAAGGCGGTGGCCGCCGACGCGGGCGGGAAGACGACGGTGACCGCCTCGACCGCGGCGAAGAAGACCGCCGCCAAGAAGAGCACCGCCGCCTCCACCGCCAAGAAGGCCCCGGCGAAGAAGGCCGTCGCCAAGAAGACGGCGGCCAAGACGACGGCCGCCAAGAAGACGACGACGCGGGCCCGTCGGACCTCCTGACGCCGCACCGCCGCACGGAACAGCGGGGGCAGAGCCTCTTCCCGGGGCTCCGCCCCCGCTGTGCTACTCCGGGCAGGGCCAGACCCGAGCCCTCCGCCCGTCGCGGCCTCGGGGACGTCGCCCGCCGCTCCCCGCTCAAGCCCGCCAACCGCAACGGCCTGGGCCGCCGCACCTTGGCGCTGATGGCTGTGCCATGGTTCCCCGAGACCGGGTCAGGTCGGGTCAGACCGGGTCAGGCCGGGTCGGGCCGGCAGTCCGGTCGGCCCCTCAGGCCGCCAGTTCCGCGGCGTACGGCGGCTCCGCGCCCGCCCGGGAGCAGGTGACGGCCGCCGCCCGGGCGGCGAAGCGGAGGATGTCCTCCCAGTCGCCGTCGGCGAGCGCCCCGACCGCCGCGTACGACAGCGCGCCATGGACGTCCAACCGGTGCAGCAGCGCCGCGTTGACGGTGTCGCCCGCGCCGATGGTGTCGACGACGGTGACCCGCTCGCCGGGCACCGTCAGCTCGCCGCCGCCGCGCGTCACCACCGTCAGCCCGTCGCCGCCGTGGGTGAGCACGATCGCCGCCGGCCCGGCGGCCAGCCACTCCCGGGCCGCCGCGAGGACCGTCGCCCGGTCGGCCCCCGGCGCGCCCGGCTGCCCGACGCCCGCCCCGGCCAGCCACAGCGCGTCCTCCTCGGACAGCTTCAGCAGCGCCAGGTCCGGCAGCCAGGAGCGGAACCGCGCCCGGTAGGCGTCCGGGTCGGGGATCAGCCCGGGGCGGATGTTGGGGTCGAGCGCGGTGAACACCCCGCGCCGGGCCTCCCGGCGCAACAGCGCCTCGTACGCCCCGGCGCCCGGTTCCAGCACCAGCGAGCAGGTGCCCAGGGAGAGCGCCCGCACCGTGTCGGGCAGCGCCGGGGGCAGCGTGAAGAGCCGGTCGGCGGTGCCCTCCACGTAGAAGCCGTAGCCGGCCGAGCCGTCCGGGCTGATGTCCGCCACCGCCAGGGTCGTCGGCTCCGGGCCGCGCTGCACCAGTGAGGTGTCCACTCCGCCGTCGCGCAGACCGCGCAGCAGCGACGCGCCGAAGGTGTCGGTCGAGACCCGGGAACAGAACGCGGTGGGTGCGCCCAGCCGCCCGAGCGCCACCGCGGTGTTGTAGGGCCCGCCGCCGCGCCGCGGCAGCAGCGCCGGCAACGGGCCGTCGGGGGACGGCTGCTGACTGGGGACGAGGTCGATCAGCGCCTCGCCGGCGACGACGATCACGGGGGCGGGTCCTTTCCTGCAGTGGCCGGGGTCGGCCGGGGCGTGGCGAGCGAGGGCCCGTCCGGGCCCCGGGGCCGTCCGGCGGGCCAGGTGCCCGGCCGCCGGACGGCCGCTAAGCGGTCTCGGGACAGCCGCACGAGGTGCGGTGCACGAAGGTGCAGGGCAGTCGGACGGTGCGGGGCGGCCGGCCCGGATCGTCCAGCCGCTCCAGCAGCAGCCGGACCGCCGCAGTGCCCAGTTCCTTGCTGGGCTGGGCGATCGCGGTCAGCCGCGGGGTGAAGAGGTCCGCCCAGGAGAAGTCGTCGAAGCAGGCCAGGGCGATGTCCCGGGGCACCTCCAGGCCCAGGCCGCGCAGGGCCTGGAGCGCGCCGATGGTCATCGCGTTGTTGGCGGTGATGATCGCGGTGGGCGGCTCCGGCGCGGCGAGCAGGTGGCGGGTGGCGTCCTGGGCGCCCTCGGCCTCGGAGTTGCCACCGGCCAACAGCTCGGGCGCGAAGGGCAGTTCGCGGGCGCGCAGTCCCGCGCGGTAGCCCTCGACCCGTTCGGTGGTGGTGCTGAGCCCGGGCAGGCCCGCCACCAGGCCGATCCGGGTGTGCCCCAGGTCGGCAAGGTGCTCGACGAGTTGGCGGACCGGCCCGGTGCTCTCCGCGCAGACCTGGTCGAAGCCGTCGCCGACCAGCCGGTCGAGGAAGACTGTGGGCACCTGACGCTGCATCACATATGTGGTCATCTCGGCCGGCTCCGCGGAGGGCGCGACGATCATGCCGTCCACCCGCCGCTCGTGCAGCAGTTGGACGACCTTGCGCTCGTGTCGGGGGTCGTCGTGCGGGTCGGCGATCAGCAGGCTGTATCCGGCCTCCAGGGCGCCGGCCTCGACGCCCTGGAGGATCTCGGTGAAGTACGGGTTGCTGATCGCCGAGACCGCCAGGCCGATGGAGCGGGTGCGGGAGGTGACCAGGGAACGGGCGAGGGTGTTGTGGGTGTAGCCGAGCTCCTCGATGGCGGCCAGCACCGCGGCCCGGGTGTCCGGGCGCACCGGTCGGGTGTCGTTCACCACGTGCGAGACCGTGGCGACGGAGACGCCCGCGCGCCGTGCCACATCCACCATCGTCGTCATCCGGCTCTTTCCTCCCCGATGCCCCGGCGCACCGTGCTCCGGCTCCCGGCGGACGGCCTCCGTGCCCGTCCTTCGCAGTCCATCACAGTACGTCCGCGCAGGACCATACGTAAACGCTTGCGTAAGCGTTTACGTCCTGGTGGTTCTTCTGTAGTGTCCCCGCCATCGAACCCGCACGACGTCGTGAGGAGGCGCCGATGCGCGCTCTCGTGGTCACCGCACCGGGCCCCCGGGGCACCACCGCTGTCACCGAACTCCCCGATCCCCGCCCGGAGCCCGACGAGGTGGTCGTGCGCGTCACCTCCTGCGGGCTGTGCGGCACCGACATGCACATCCTCGGCGGTGAACTGCCGGTGGTCGGCTACCCGCTGGTCCCCGGGCACGAACTGACCGGCGAGATCGTCGCGGTGGGCGGAGCGGTGCGGGACCGGGCGGTCGGCGAGCGGGTCGCGGTCGACCCCAACATGCCGTGCGGCGCCTGCCACTACTGCCGGATCGGCCGCGCCAACCTCTGCGAGGACTACAGCGCGATCGGCGTCACCAGGGCCGGCGGCTTCGCCGAACTGGTCGCCGTGCCGGCCCGTTGCGCCTACGTCCTGCCGGCGCACCTCTCGGAGGCCGCCGCCGGACTCGCCGAGCCGCTGTCCTGTGCGGTGCACGGACTCAACCGGCTGCCGCGCCGCCCCGGTGAGCACTACCTGATCTACGGGGCGGGCACCATGGGCCTGCTGATGGCCGCGCTGGTGCGGACCGCGGGGGCCGCCTCGGTCTCCGTCGTGGACCTCAACGAGGAGCGGCTGGCGTTCGCCCGGTCCTTCGGTGTGGACGCGGCGGTGACGCACGCCGACGCCCTCGACCGGGCGCCCGGCTTCGAGGTGGTGATCGACGCGACCGGGGTGATCGCGGCCATCGAGGACGGTCTGGGCCGGGTGCGCCGCGGCGGGACGTTCCTCCAGTTCGGCGTCGCCGACCCGGCCCGCGCGGCGTCCTTCGCGCCGTACCGCGTCTACAGCCAGGAGATCGACATCATCGGCTCGATGGCGGTGCACAACAGCTTCCAGCCGGCCATCGACCTGCTCGCCGCCGGCCTCGGCGGAGTCCCCGTCGACTCGCTGGTCTCCGACGTCTACGGCCTGGACGGTTTCGACGAGGCGGTGGCCCGCTTCCAGACCGGCACCGGCCGCAAGATCCACATCGCTCCGCAGAAGGGTTGAGCGCCGTGCCCGCATCCGTCAAGAACGCCATGATCTGGGTCTTCGGCGCCCTCGGGGGCATCCTCTGGGGCTACGACACCGGCGTCATCTCCGGCGCCATGCTCTTCCTCAAGCGCGATATCGCGCTCACCCCGCTCCTGGAGGGCCTGGTCGTCTCCGGCCTCCTCGTAGGAGCGATGCTCGGCGCCGGCCTCTCCGGGCGGCTCTCCGACTCGTGGGGGCGCCGCCGGTTGATCCTGGCCGCCTCCGTGGTCTTCATCCTGGGCACCCTCGGCGCGGCCGGTGCGCCCGGAGCCGTCCCGCTGATCGCGTTCCGCTTCGTGATCGGCGTGGGCGTCGGCATCGCCTCCGTGGTCGTCCCGCTCTACCTCACCGAACTCGCGCCCAAGCACCTGCGGGGCGGGCTGACCTCACTGATGCAACTGCTGGTGACCGTCGGCATCTTCGTCGCCTACGTCACCGACTACCTCCTCGCCGACGCAGGTGCCTGGCGCTGGATGATCGGCCTGGGCGTGGTTCCGGCCGCGGTGCTGGCGCTGGGCATCATCACCCAGCCGGAGAGCCCGCGCTGGCTGGTGGGCAAGGGTCGGGGCGCGGAGGCCCGGGCGGTGCTGACCCGGCTGCGCGGGGACGCCGCGGCGGCGGGGGAGGAGCTGGCCGAGATCGAGCGGGCCGAGCGCGCCGAACGGGAGGCGAGCGAGCCGCTGAGCCTGCGGCGGCTGCTGTCGCCGCAGCTGCGGCCGGCCTTCACCGTCGGGATGCTGCTGGTGCTCTTCCAGAACTTCGTCGGGATCAACACGATCATCTACTACGCACCGACCCTGCTCACCGACATCGGCTTCGGCTCGGGCGGCGCCATCCTGGCCAACGTCGGCATCGGCCTGCTCAACATGCTGATGACGCTGCCGGCGATGCGGCTGATCGACCGCAGGGGCCGCAAGCCGCTGCTGCGGACCGGGGCGCTGGGCATGTGCGCGGCGATGGTGGTGCTGGCCGTCACCAACCTCTCCGGGCTCGGCTACGGCGCGCTGCTGTCCACCCTCACCCTGCTCGGGATCGCGCTCTACATCGCCTCGTTCGCGGTCTCCTGGGGGCCGGTGCAGTGGGTGATGCTGCCGGAACTGTTCCCGATGCGGATCCGGGCCGCCGCGGTCAGCCTGTGCGTGCTCTTCAACTGGCTGTTCAACATGATCGTGGCGCTGCTCTTCCCCTCCCTGCTGCACGCCTGGGGTGCCGGGATCAACTTCTGTTTCTTCGCCGGGACGACGCTGCTGGCGTTCGTCTTCGTCCAGCGGCTGCTGCCGGAGACCAAGGGTCGCAGCCTGGAGGAGATCGAGGCGGAGCTGCTGCGGGGCGGGGTGGACCGCCCGTCGCGCGAGCGGACCGCCCCGGTATCGTCGGGGGCCGACGCCGCCCACTGACCTGGAGGTCCCCCATGAGTGCGTCCCCGGACCGTCGGACCGTGCTGCGCGGGACCGCGCTCGCCGGCATCGCCTGCTTCGGCGCCGCGGGCTGCGCCGCGGGGGGGCAGGGATCGGGCGCCCGGCCGTCCTCGGACGCGCCGGTGGAGCTGGGCCCGGCCGCGGAGGTGCCGGTCGGCGGCGCCAAGCTCTACGCCGCGCAGCGGCTGCTGGTCTCGCAGCCCACCAAGGGCGAATTCAAGTGCTTCAGCAGTGTGTGCACGCACATGGGCGGGACCCTGAACAAGATCGAGAAGGGGCAGGCCGTCTGCCCGCTGCACGGCAGCCACTTCGAGGTGGCCACCGGCAAGGTCGCCCAGGGGCCGGCGTCCAGCCCCCTGGAGGAGGTCCCGGTCAAGGTCAAGGGCGGCAAGCTGATGGCGGGCTGAGCCGCCGCCCGGCTCACCCCCAGTCCCAGGCGATCCCCAGGATCCCCTGCCGCACCCCCTGCTCCACCACGTGCACCGCGTGGTGCTGCCCGCTCAGTGTCAGCTCCTGCTGGCCGGTGCGCGGTGCGCCGGCCGACGCTTGGGTGAAGCGGCGGCAGCGCACCGGTAGCGCCACCTCGTCGAACCGCACCTGGAGGACGTACTGTCCGCCGGCGAAGCTGAACCCGCGCACGTACTCGGAACTGGGGCCGCCGCTGCCGTCCTCGAAGGCGTAGCCGAAGACGTGGGTGTCGCCGGCCCGCAGCCGGGCGTCGAAGAGCAGCTCGGCGACGACCACGCCGTTCGCCGCGTCCCCGCGCACCCGTCCCAGCCGGCAGTTCTCCGTGGCCCGCACCCGTACCCGGGACGGGTCGCAGCCGGCGTCGCCCCGGTGGATGGCGACATAGCGGTCCACCCCGTCCCGGTGGGCGCGCACCACCTGGAGCGACTCCCGTTCGCTCAGTTCGCGCCGCGGCCCGATCCGCACCCACTCGTGGTGGCCGACCGTGTGCAGCCCGCCGTCCACCGGGGTCTCCAGCTCGGCGAAGAGCTGCTGGAGGCAGTCGGCCGGGGCGACCAGGGAGCGGTAGGAACGGGCCGGCGGCCGCTCGGTCTCCGGGCGGTTGCCGCCCTCCGGCACCAGGAGCCGGTGCAGCGACCGGTCGGGCAGCCCGAGGACGTCCTCCAGGGCGCGGACCGCGCGCAGTGACTCGGGGCGCTGTGGGCGCCGGGCCCCCTGCTGCCAGTAGCTCAGGCTGGTGACCCCGATGGTGATGCCGCGCTGGGCGAGTTTGTGCTGGACGCGGGTGAGTGCCAGCCCGCGTGCGGTGAGTGCGCCGCGCAGGGCGAGGTGGAACGGGCCGGTCCGCAAGAGCTGCGCCAACTCGGCCGAAACTGGAAGGTTTTGTGTCATATCGGGAGCGTTCTGTGCCATTGCCTCAATCCTCCGGCGCGCGACGTGAACATTCACAACCGGGACGCACGGCGCGCGCTCTCCCTGCCTCGTCACTGCAGGACGCCGGGCGTCGGCCGTTCACTTCCGGGCCCGTTCGTCCACACCCCCATGTCACCTCGCATTGAAGCGTGTTGACCTGCCTGCGACAACACCCGATGCTCCTCAACAGCATCCGGATGCGCTCCTCTCCCCCCTCACCCGTTGACCGGGAGGAACGCCATGTCCCAACCCCTTCACGCCCGCCGTCGGCGCGGTAGATGGCTGTCGGCAGCCGTGCTCACCGCGGTGGCGCTGACCACGCTCCCGGGGACCGCCAACGCCGCCCCACCGGCCACCGGCGAAGCCCCGCGGACCGTCAGTGCCGCCCCACAGGCCGCCAACCGCCTGGACATCACCATGCAGGCCCAGGAGAACACCAACTGGTGCTGGGCCGCATCGGGCAACACCATCGCTACCTGGTACGGCAGGACGTACAGCCAGAACCAGTTCTGCAACGCCGCCTTCAACCGCCAGCAGGGCTCCACCTGCCCCAACAACCAGGCCACGCTGGGCAATGTGCAGAACGCACTCGACTGGATGGGGATCAATTCTGGCTCATATGTGACCGGTTGGCTCCGCTACGGCACGGTCCAGAGCGAGATCAACGCCAAGCGTCCCATCGAGACCCGCATCCAGTGGTCGTCCGGCGGTGGCCACATGCACGTCATCTACGGCTACGACGCCTCCCGGAACTGGGTGTACTGGGGCGACCCCTGGGCCACCAACAACCGTTACAACTGGGGCGACTTCGACAACTACGTGAACGGCAGCTCCTTCTCTTGGACGCACTCCCTCTACCGGATAGGGGCCTGAGGCCATGACGAAGCGCACCGTCGCCCGCGCCGCAGCCACGGGCACGCTCGCCGCCGCCTTCCTCGGCCTGGCCCCGCTCACCGCGTCGGCCGCCGACGTGCCCGTGCCGCAGGCCCCGCCGCGCCCCGCCGTCACCGCCGCCCGTGACGTGGCCACCTCCGCCGCGACCGTGGACACCCTGAGCCGCTTCTTCGCCGCCGCACCGGCCAAGGACGGCGCCCGCGCCGAAGGCGGAGCAGGTCTCGCCGCCCCGGCCCCGACCGCCCCGCGCATCGAGGGCGCCACCGTGCCCGTCTACGTCCTGTCGCCCGACTTCGTCCGCGGCAAGGCCGGGGCCCCCGTCGCCCGGGTGGAGTTCATGGCCAGCAAGGCGGTCGCCGCCGACGGCCGCACGGCCTCCGTATGGACCGCCAAGAAGGGCTCCGCCTGGAAGGTCGTCAACATCGCCAGCGGCGACGACGAGACCCGCTACGCCGCGGCCGGGGCCGCGCAGGGTGCCGGAACGGTTTTCCACGAGCCGCAGATCGACGCCTGGTACGTCCAGCGCGGCGACCGCATCGAGCCCCTGGACGACGCGGCCCGCAAGGCCGTGGGCGCACACGGCACCACCGTCGCCGCCTACCAGAAGCGGGTCACCGAGGCGTACGGCGACAAGCTCCCCGGCTCCGCGTACGACAAGCGCGGCGAGGCGGGCGGCTTCGGCCCCAACGAGGCACCGGCCGCCGACACCGGCCGCGCGCCGCAGCCGCTCGCGGCCTCCGCGGTGGACACCGGGGACCCCGGGGGCCCCGGGGATCCGACGAACGGCGCGGTGACCGCCGCGTCGACCGTGGCGGGCGGCGCCGCCCTGCTCGCCCTGGGCCTGTCGGTCGCGGCGGCGGTGCGCCGGCGGCGCAGCCGCTGACCGGACACCGCACCACCGCACCACCGGAGTCCGTCCCTCCGCCCCGTCCACCGGGTATCGGAGGGGCGGGCTCCGCCGCTACGGCCCTGATTGTCGGTGGCGGTCAGTAGGGTGGTGGGCATGGCAGACCCCAGCAGCTATCGACCCAAGCCGGGACAGATCCCCGACTCGCCGGGGGTCTATAAGTTCCGCGACGAGCACGGCCGGGTCATCTACGTAGGCAAGGCCAAGAGCCTGCGCCAGCGCCTGGCCAACTACTTCCAGGACCTGGCCGGTCTCCACCCGCGCACGCGCACGATGGTCACCACCGCCGCCTCGGTGGAGTGGACCGTCGTCTCCACCGAGGTCGAGGCGCTCCAACTCGAATACAGCTGGATCAAGGAGTTCGACCCGCGGTTCAACGTCAAGTACCGCGACGACAAGAGCTATCCGTACCTCGCGGTGACCCTGGGCGAGGAGTTCCCCCGTGTCCAGGTGATGCGCGGCGCCAAGAAGAAGGGCGTCCGCTACTTCGGCCCGTACGCCCACGCCTGGGCCATCCGCGAGACCGTCGACCTGCTGCTGCGGGTCTTCCCCGTGCGCACCTGCTCCGCCGGCGTCTTCAAGCGCTCCGCCCAGATCGGCCGCCCCTGCCTGCTCGGCTACATCGGCAAGTGCTCGGCCCCCTGTGTCGGCCGGATCTCCCCCGAGGAGCACCGCGAACTCGCCGAGGAGTTCTGCGACTTCATGGCCGGCCGCACCGGCGCCCACATCCGCCGCCTGGAGCGCGGGATGCAGGAGGCCGCCGAGGAGATGGAGTACGAGCGCGCCGCCCGGCTGCGCGACGACATAGGCGCGCTCAAGCGGGCCATGGAGAAGAGCGCGGTGGTGCTCGCCGACGCCACCGACGCCGACCTGATCGCCGTCGCCGAGGACGAACTCGAAGCCGCCGTCCAGATCTTCCACGTCCGCGGCGGCCGGGTGCGCGGCCAGCGCGGCTGGGTCACCGACAAGGTCGAGGCGGTCACCACCGGCGATCTCGTCGAGCACGCCCTCCAGCAGCTCTACGGCGACGAGCAGGGCGACGCGGTGCCCAAGGAGGTCCTGGTGCCGGCGCTCCCCGAGCCGGTCGAGCCGGTCGCCCAGTGGCTCACCCAGCGCCGCGGCTCCCAGGTCTCGCTGCGCATCCCGCAGCGCGGCGACAAGAAGGACCTGATGGCCACGGTCGCGCGCAACGCCCAGCAGGCGCTGGCCCTGCACAAGACCAAGCGCGCCTCCGACCTGACCACCCGCTCGCGCGCCCTGGAAGAGATCGCCCAGGCCCTCGACCTGGACACGGTCCCGCTGCGCATCGAGTGCTTCGACATCTCGCACCTCCAGGGCGAGGACGTCGTCGCCTCGATGGTGGTGTTCGAGGACGGTCTCGCCCGGAAGAGCGAATACCGGCGCTTCCAGATCAGGAGCTTCGTCGGCCAGGACGATGTGCGCTCCATGCACGAGGTCATCGGGCGCCGCTTCCGGCGCTACCTCCAGGAGAAGCAGAAGTCCGGCGAGTGGATCGAGGAGCCGACCCCTGAGGACCCCACCGGGACCGCCGCCGTGGACCCGGCTCAGGACCCGGCTGCGGAACCGACCACCGACGCCACCGACGCCGATTCCGCCGACCACCTCACCGACGAGGACGGCCGCCCCAAGCGGTTCGCCTACCCGCCCCAGTTGGTGGTCGTCGACGGCGGCGCCCCCCAGGTGGCGGCCGCCCGCCGGGCCATGGACGAGCTGGGCATCGACGACGTCGCGGTCTGCGGCCTGGCCAAGCGCCTGGAAGAGGTCTGGCTGCCCGGCGAGGACGACCCGGTGGTGCTGCCGCGCAGCAGCGAGGGGCTCTACCTCCTCCAGCGGGTCCGCGACGAGGCACACCGCTTCGCGATCACCTACCAGCGCAACAAGCGCGGCAAGCGGCTGAAGTCCTCCCCACTGGACACCGTCCCCGGGCTCGGCGAGAGCCGCCGGCAGGCGCTCCTCAAACACTTCGGCTCGCTGAAGAAGCTGCGGGCCGCCACGGTCGAGGAGATCTGCCAGGTCCCGGGCGTCGGCCGGAAGACCGCCGAGACGGTCGCCGCGGCGCTGGCCACCGCGGCCCCGTCCGCCCCCGCGGTGAATACCGCCACAGGAGAGATCATTGAGGATGACGGGGCCCCACCGGCCGCGTTGTCAGCAGAACGGGGGCAGGACCGATGAGCACACCGCACGAGACGCAGGAACCCGAGAGAGACGGTGCACAGGTGAGTACGGGCACGATGCGCGAAGCCGACCAAGGCGAGAGCGCCGCGATCCCCGAGCTGGTGATCATCTCCGGCATGTCCGGCGCCGGCCGCAGCACGGCGGCGAAGTGCCTGGAGGACCTCGGCTGGTTCGTCGTCGACAACATCCCGCCCGAGCTGATCCCGCCGATGGTCGAGCTGGGCGCCCGCTCGCAGGGCAACGTCGCCAAGATCGCCGTGGTCGTCGACGTCCGCGGCCGCCGCTTCTTCGCCAATCTCAAGGAGTCGCTGGCCACCCTCGACGCACAGAACGTCAAGCGCCGCATCGTCTTCCTGGAGTCCTCCGACGAGGCCCTGGTGCGCCGCTTCGAGTCCGTCCGCCGCCCGCACCCCCTCCAGGGCGACGGCCGGATCGTCGACGGCATCGCCGCCGAGCGCGACCTGCTGCGTGAGCTGCGCGGCGACGCCGACCTGGTCATCGACACCTCCAGCCTCAACGTCCACGAACTCCGCGCCAAGCTCGACGCCCAGTTCGCCGGCGAGGAGGTCCCCGAGCTGCGCGCCACGGTCATGTCCTTCGGCTTCAAGTACGGCCTGCCGGTCGACGCCGACATGGTCGTCGACTGCCGCTTCATCCCCAACCCGCACTGGGTCCCCGAGCTGCGCCCCTTCACCGGCCTGAACGAAGAGGTCTCCCAGTACGTCTTCAACCAGCCCGGTTCCAAGGAGTTCCTGGACGGCTACACCGAGCTGCTGCGCCTGGTCGCGGCCGGCTACCGCCGCGAGGGCAAGCGCTACGTAACCGTCGCCGTCGGCTGCACCGGCGGTAAGCACCGCAGCGTCGCGATGTCCGAGAAGCTGGCCCGCCGACTGATCTCCGAGGGCGTGGAGACGGTCGTCGTGCACCGGGACATGGGGCGCGAATGACCCCCCGTACGCCACGGCTGCGCCGGGTCCGCCGCTTCGTCCCCAGCGCCCGCATGGCGAAGGGCGCCACCCCCAAGGTGGTGGCGCTCGGCGGCGGCATGGGCCTGTCCGCCTCGCTCGCCGCGCTGCGCCGCATCACCCGGGACCTGACCGCCGTGGTCACCGTCGCCGACGACGGCGGCTCCAGCGGCCGGCTCCGCGACGAGCTGGGGGTGCTGCCCCCAGGCGACCTGCGCAAGGCGCTGGCCGCGCTGTGCGGTGACGACGACTGGGGCCAGACCTGGGCCCGGGTGATCCAGCACCGCTTCCACAGCGAGGGCGAGCTGCACGACCACGCGGTGGGCAATCTGCTGATCGTCGCGCTGTGGGAGCAGCTCGGCGACCACGTCCAGGCGCTCGACCTGGTCGGCAAGCTGCTCGGCGCGCACGGCCGGGTGCTGCCCATGTCGGCGGTGCCGCTGGAGCTCCAGGCCCAGGTCAAGGGGCTGGACCAGGATCACCCGGACGAGATCAGCACCGTCTGCGGCCAGGCCACCGTCGCCCTGACCCGCGGCGAGGTGCAGTCCGTCCACGTGGTCCCCGAGGACCCGCCGGCCGTCCCGGAGGCGGTCGCCGCGGTCCGCGATGCCGACTGGGTGGTGCTCGGTCCCGGTTCGTGGTTCTCCTCGGTCATCCCGCACCTGCTCGTGCCCGAGTTGCGCGAGGCACTGGAGGAGACCCAGGCGCGAAAGGTGCTCTCGCTCAACCTCGCACCCCAACCGGGAGAAACCGAGGGCTTCTCCCCGCAGCGTCATTTGGAGGTTTTGGCCCGACACGCCCCTAAACTCGCCTTCGACGTGGTGCTGGCCGACGAGGCCGCGGTGCCCGACATCGATGGTCTGACGGTTGCCGCCAAGCAGCTGGTAGGCAGCGAGGTCGAGCTGGCCGCGGTCGCTGCACGCGGAGACGACACCCGGTCAGGTTCC
The DNA here is from genome assembly GCF_050471125.1 of Streptomyces sp. RGM 3693. Taxonomy (NCBI): domain Bacteria; kingdom Bacillati; phylum Actinomycetota; class Actinomycetes; order Kitasatosporales; family Streptomycetaceae; genus Streptomyces; species Streptomyces sp. RGM 3693. The sequence goes on along the minus strand of NZ_JBMPPQ010000004.1, from coordinate 262,173 downwards.
GGGGGAGCCCCCGACCGGCACGATCCGGAACTGCTGGCAGCCGCGTACGACCGTATTTTTCGGATGCATGGAAGGATCGGCCCATGGCGATGACGGCTGCGGTGAAGGATGAGATCTCCCGGCTCCCCGTCACCCGGACCTGCTGCCGGAAGTCGGAGGTCTCGTCGATCCTGCGGTTCGCGGGTGGTCTGCACCTGGTCAGTGGCCGCATTGTGATCGAGGCGGAGCTCGACACGGGCATCGCCGCCCGCCGGCTCCGCAAGGACATCCTGGAGATCTTCGGCCACTCCTCCGACCTGGTGGTGATGGCCCCCGGCGGCCTGCGGCGCGGCAGCCGCTACGTGGTCCGCGTGGTGGCCGGCGGCGACCAGCTGGCCCGGCAGACCGGCCTGGTCGACGGCCGTGGCCGCCCCATCCGCGGCCTGCCTCCACAGGTGGTCTCCGGCGCGACCTGCGATGCCGAGGCCGCCTGGCGCGGTGCCTTCCTCGCCCACGGCTCGCTGACCGAGCCCGGCCGCTCCTCCTCCCTGGAGGTCACCTGCCCTGGCCCCGAGGCCGCCCTCGCCCTGGTCGGCGCGGCCCGCCGGCTCGGCATCGGCGCCAAGGCCCGCGAGGTGCGCAGCGTGGACCGCGTCGTCGTCCGTGACGGTGATGCCATCGGCGCACTGCTGACGCGGCTCGGTGCCCATGAGTCGGTGCTGGCGTGGGAGGAGCGGCGGATGCGCCGCGAGGTCCGGGCCACCGCCAACCGCCTCGCCAACTTCGACGACGCCAACCTCCGCCGCTCGGCGCGGGCCGCGGTCGCCGCCGGCGCCCGGGTCCAGCGCGCCCTGGAGATCCTCGGCGAGGAGGTGCCCGAACACCTCGCCGCCGCCGGCCGACTGCGGATGGAACACAAGCAGGCGTCCCTGGAGGAGTTGGGCGCGCTGGCCGATCCGCCGCTGACCAAGGACGCGGTCGCCGGGCGGATCCGGCGGCTGCTCGCGATGGCCGACAAGCGGGCCCAGGACCTGGGCATCCCGGGCACCGAATCCAACCTCAGCGAGGAGCTCGCGGACGGCATGGTCGGCTGACCCAGAGCGCCCCTCGTTCACCCGCGCCCCCGACACCCGCACTGGGTGTCGGGGGCGCGGGCGTGTGGCCGTCGTGAAGGGGCGCGCACGGGGAGGCGTCAGAGGGGCTCGAAGCCGCTCACCTGAGCATCTTTGGGCGCCGATGTCAATGTCACGTACGTCTCGTTCAGGAGGTAGGGTCGGAGGCGGTCGGGGACAGTCCATACACCTCGCCGGTATCCAAAACCGGCGTACCAACGAGGAGATCGGTTCGTGACGATCCGCGTAGGCATCAACGGATTCGGCCGCATTGGTCGCAACTACTTCCGCGCGCTCCTGGAGCAAGGTGCGGACATCGAGATCGTCGGTGTCAACGACCTGACCGACAACGCCACCCTGGTCCACCTGCTGAAGTACGACACCATCCTGGGTCGTCTGAAGCAGGACGTCAGCCACACCGACGACTCCATCACGGTCGGCGACCAGACCTTCAAGACGATGGCCGAGCGCGACCCCGCCAACCTCCCCTGGGGCGAGCTGGGTGCCGACATCGTCATCGAGTCGACCGGCATCTTCACCAAGCGCGAGGACGCCGCGAAGCACCTCGCCGCCGGCGCCAAGAAGGTCCTGATCTCCGCGCCCGCCAAGGGCGAGGACATCACCATCGTGATGGGCGTCAACCAGGACAAGTACGACGCGGCCAACCACCACGTCATCTCCAACGCGTCCTGCACCACCAACTGTGTGGCGCCGATGGCCAAGGTCCTCGACGAGAGCTTCGGCATCGTCAAGGGCATGATGACCACGGTCCACGCGTACACCAACGACCAGCGCATCCTGGACTTCCCGCACTCGGACCTGCGCCGCGCCCGGGCCGCCGCGGAGAACATCATCCCGACCTCGACGGGCGCCGCCAAGGCCACCGCCCTGGTCCTCCCGCAGCTCAAGGGCAAGCTGGACGGCATCGCCATGCGCGTCCCGGTCCCCACCGGCTCGGTCACCGACCTCGTCCTGGAACTCGACCGCGAGGTCAGCAAGGACGAGATCAACGCCGCCTTCCAGAAGGCCGCCGAGGGTCAGCTCAAGGGCATCCTGGAGTACACCGAGGACCCGATCGTCTCCTCGGACATCGTCAACTGGCCGGCCTCCTGCACCTTCGACTCCTCCCTTACGATGGCGCAGGGCAACCAGGTCAAGATCGTCGGCTGGTACGACAACGAGTGGGGCTACTCCAACCGTCTGGTGGACCTCACCGTCTTCGTCGGCGGCCAGCTCTGATCACTGCCTGACGTCACCCAAGGCACCGGAATGTGTGGACGGGGCTCGTAGGACGCGGTAGCGCGTCGTACGGGCCCCGTCCCATGACGGACTACAACGGAGTCACTTCACATGAAGACGATCGACGACCTCGCCACGGAAGGCGTCGCAGGCAAGCGGGTCTTCGTCCGCGCCGATCTCAACGTTCCTCTGGAAGGCACCACCATCACCGACGACGGCCGGATCCGCGCCGTCGCCCCGACGATCGCCAAGCTGGCCGGGCTCGGCGCCAAGGTGATCGTCGCCTCCCACCTGGGCCGTCCCAAGGGCGCCCCGGAACCCGCCTTCTCGCTGGCCCCCGCGGCCCAGCGGCTCGGTGAAATCCTCGGCCAGGACGTGGCGTTCGCCACCGACACGGTCGGTGAGTCGGCCGCATCCGTGGTCGCGGGTCTGGCCGACGGCCAGGTGGCCGTCCTGGAGAACCTCCGCTTCAACGCGGGCGAGACCAGCAAGGACGACGCCGAGCGCGGCGCCTTCGCCGACCAGCTCGCCGAGCTCGCCGACCTCTATGTGGGCGACGGTTTCGGCGCCGTGCACCGCAAGCACGCCTCGGTCTTCGACCTGCCCAAGCGGTTGCCGCACGCCGCCGGCGACCTGATCGCCACCGAGGTCGGCGTCCTGAAGAAGCTCACCGACGACGTCAAGCGCCCCTACGTGGTGGTGCTCGGCGGCGCCAAGGTCTCCGACAAGCTCGCTGTCATCGACAACCTGCTCAAGAAGGCCGACCGCATCCTGGTCGGCGGCGGCATGGCGTACACCTTCCTGGCGGCCAAGGGTCACGAGGTCGGGATCTCGCTGCTCCAGAAGGACCAGATCCCGGTCTGCCTGGAGTACCTGGCGGAGGCGGAGAAGCGCGGCGTGGAGTTCGTGCTCCCCGTCGACGTGCTGGTTTCGGCCGACTTCCCGGACCTGAAGACCAAGGCCCCGGCCCACCCCGAGCTCGTCGCCTCGGACGCCATCCCGGCCGACAAGGAGGGCCTGGACATCGGCCCGAAGACCCGCGAGCTCTACGCCGCGAAGCTCGCCGACGCGGGCACCGTCTTCTGGAACGGCCCGATGGGCGTCTTCGAGCACCCCGACTACGCGAACGGCACCAAGGCCGTGGCGCAGGGGCTGCTGGACTCGGCCGCCTTCACCGTCGTCGGCGGCGGTGACTCGGCCGCCGCGGTGCGCCTGCTCGGCTTCGACGAGAATGCTTTCGGCCACATTTCGACCGGCGGCGGCGCCAGCCTCGAGTACCTCGAAGGCAAGACGCTCCCCGGCCTCGCCGCTCTGGAGGACTGAACAACCGTGAGTGACCGCACCCCGCTGATGGCGGGCAACTGGAAGATGAACCTCAACCACCTTGAGGCCATCGCCCACGTCCAGAAGCTCGCCTTCGCCCTCAACGACAAGGACTTCGACGCCGTGGAGGTCGCGGTCCTGCCGCCCTTCACCGATCTGCGCTCGGTGCAGACCCTCGTCGACGGCGACAAGCTCAAGATCAAGTATGGCGCCCAGGACCTGTCGGCGCACGGCTCCGGTGCCTACACCGGTGAGATCTCCGGCGCCATGCTGGCCAAGCTCAAGTGCACCTACGTGGCCGTCGGCCACAGCGAGCGCCGCCAGTACCACGGCGAGGACGAGGAGATCTGCAACGCCAAGGTCAAGGCCGCGTTCCAGCACGGTCTGACCCCGATCCTGTGCGTCGGCGAGGGCCTGGACGTCCGCAAGGCCGGCAACCAGGTCGCGCACACCCTCGCCCAGGTCGACGGCGGCCTGAAGGACGTCCCGGCCGAGCAGGCCGAGACGATCGTGATCGCCTACGAGCCGGTGTGGGCCATCGGCACCGGCGAGGTCGCCACGCCCGAGGACGCGCAGGAGGTCTGCGGTGCCATCCGCGGCCGCCTCGCCGAGCTCTACAGCCAGGAGCTGGCCGACAAGGTCCGCATCCAGTACGGCGGCTCGGTCAAGTCCGGCAACGTCGCGGCGATCATGGGGCAGCCGGATGTCGACGGCGCCCTGATCGGCGGCGCGGCGCTGGACGCGGACGAGTTCGTGAAGATCGTCCGCTTCCGCGATCAGTAGCAGCTATGACGACGGGCCCGGCCCGTCGTACCCTGTCGGGGCCGGGTCCGGTGTCGTGCGCACCGCCCGGCCCCGCACCGTCCGGCCCCGCCGGACGGTCGGTACGTTCCGTCCGACAGTCCTCAGAGAGTTGGTCCAGCCGTGGTCATCGGGTTCTCGATCGCCCTCATCATCTTCAGCGTGCTGCTGATGATGTTGGTGCTCATGCACAAGGGGAAGGGCGGCGGTCTGTCCGACATGTTCGGCGGCGGTATGCAGTCCTCGGTCGGCGGCTCCTCGGTCGCCGAGCGCAACCTCGACCGCATCACCATCGTGATCGCTCTGCTCTGGTTCGCCTGCATCGTGGTGCTCGGCGTCATGGTCAAGCTCGGCAGCTGACATACCGTCTAGGGCGCGGCCTATCATGAAGGCAGCGTCCCGGGACGGTAACTCGTGTCACTGGACGCGCGTTGGGCCTTTCGTAGACTGGGGCGCCCGCAGCGCAGTTGCTGTGAGAGGCACGCGGCACCATTACGCAGGGAGTTACGACCGTGGCAAGTGGCAACGCGATCCGAGGAAGTCGGGTCGGGGCGGGGCCGATGGGGGAGGCGGAGCGAGGCGAGTCCGCGCCGCGCATCCGCATCTCCTTCTGGTGCTCCAACGGGCACGAGACGCAGCCCAGCTTCGCCGGCGATGCCCAGGTGCCGGACACCTGGGACTGCCCGCGCTGTGGTTTCCCGGCCGGCAAGGACCGGGACAGCCCGCCGGACCCGCCGCGTACCGAGCCGTACAAGACGCACCTCGCCTACGTCCGGGAGCGCCGCAGCGATGCCGACGGCGAGGCGATCCTGGCCGAGGCGCTCGCCAAACTCCGCGGCGAGATCTGACGGAACCGCACCACACGCTCACACAGTTCACTACGACCGGCCCGGCCGGAGGGACACCGCGTCCCTCCCGCCGGGCCGGCCGCGTTTCCGGGTCCCGGCACGCGGTGCCGGGCGGGTTCGGTGGCATCTGAGGTGTGGGATGGGGAGGTTGCCCTAGGTCCGTTGTCAGTGCTCGACCGTACGGTTTTGTGCAGGGGGATCCCGCTCGGGGACCCCCAGGGTGCGGTACGGGGGCGGGCATGGCGGGGATGGGAGCGGGCGGTGCGGCGGGAGTTGCCGGGCTCGCCTGGGGCGGTGGGTTCGGGCGGTTGTGGAGCGCCGCCGTCGTCTCGCGTTTCGGCGACGCGCTGCGGGGCACAGCCCTCCCGCTGCTCGCCCATGCGGTGACCGCCGATCCGCTGCTGATCGCGCTGGTCACGGCCTGCGGGTTCGCGCCGTGGCTGGTCTTCGGGCTGCTCGGCGGCGCGGTCGCGGACCGGGTCGACCAGCGGCGGGCGATGTGGGCGGTCGATCTGCTGCGCGGGCTGTTGATGGGCGGTTTCGCGGTGGCGGTGGCGGCGGGTGCGGCCGGTATCGGGTTGCTGCTGGCGCTGGCCTTCGCGCTCACCACTCTCCAGACGCTCTTCGATAACGCCGCTACCGCCCTGCTGCCGGCGGTGGTGCCCAGGGAGGCACTGGCCACCGCCAACGCCCGTCTGATGACCGGGCAGGAGGTCGTTGGCCGGTTCGTCGGGGGACCGGTGGCGCCGGTGCTGATCGGGGTGAGCGTCGCGCTGCCCTTCGTGGCCGACGCGGCGACGTATCTGATCGCCGCCGCCCTGGTGGCGTCCCTGCGCACCGGTGCGCCGCCCCGGCCGCCGGCCCCCTCCGGGCGCACCCTGCGCAGGGAAATCGCGCAGGGCGTACGGGCGTTGTGGGGCGATCGGGTGCTGCGGGGGTGCTGCCTCTCGGTGGCGTTGGGCAACGTCGGCATCGGTGCGCTGATCGCCGAGCTGGTCGTGATCGTCAAGGACTGGCTGGGCGCAGGGGACTTCGGCTATGTCGCGGTGACCACGGGGTACGGCGCCGGCACGGTGCTCGGCGGGCTGCTGGCCGGCCGGGTTATCGCCGCGGTCGGCGGCCAGCTCCGCACCCTGCTGTGGGCCGGTGTGGTGCAGACCGCGGTGCTGGTGGTGTTCGGCACGGTGCGCGCGCTGTGGCCCGCGGCCCTGGCGCTGGGCCTGTTCGGCTTCGCCGGCACGGTGTGGAACGTCCTGGAGACCACGGTGGTGCAGCAGCGCGCCCCGGAGGCGATGCTGGGTCGGATCAGCTCCGCGTTCCGCACGATCTCGGTCGCCGGGACCCCGGTGGGCGCGCTGCTGGGCGGCGGGGCCGCGGTGGTCTGCGGGCCCAACTCCCCGGCGCTGGTGGCCGCCGCGCTGCTGGGGGCGGGCGCCGTGGTGCTGATACCGGTTGTTCGTGGCGGCGACAGCACCTCGTCCGACAGGGGACAGATACCTCATACCGCGCCCTGATCAATTAGGTTGGAGGACGGCGGGGCCGCTACGAGACGAAGAAGGCTGATGTCCGAATGAACGCAGAAGGCCGCGGCAGGCTCGACCAGATGCCTGAGTGGACCGCGTTGAGCAAGCACCGCGAGCAGATGGGGGAGGTGCACCTGCGCGAGCTGTTCGACAAGGACCCCGGTCGCGCCGAGCGCCTGACCCTCCAAGTCGGCGATCTGCACCTGGACTACTCCAAGCACCTGGTCACCGACGAGACCCTGCGGCTGCTCCGCGAACTGGCCGCGGCGACCGGCGTGGCCGAGCTGCGGGACGCGATGTTCCGCGGCGAGAAGATCAACATCACCGAGCACCGCTCCGTGCTGCACACCGCGCTGCGCGCGCCCGGCTCGGCGGTCATGGCCACCGACGGGGAGAACGTCGTCCCCGCGGTGCAGCACGTCCTGACGAGGATGGGCACCTTCGCCGACCGGGTCCGCTCCGGGAACTGGAAGGGCCACACCGGCCGGCGCATCAAAACGGTCGTCAACATCGGTATCGGCGGCTCGGATCTGGGCCCCGCGATGGCGTACGAGGCGCTGCGCGCCTACACCCACCGGGACATGCAGTTCCGCTTCGTCTCCAACGTCGACGGTGCCGACCTGCACGAGGCGGTCCGTGATCTGGACCCGGCCGAGACGCTGTTCATCATCGCCTCGAAGACCTTCACCACCATCGAGACGATCACCAACGCCACCTCCGCCCGCGACTGGCTGCTGGCCGGCCTCGGTGCCGGAGCGGAAGCGGTCGCCAAGCACTTCGTGGCGCTGTCGACCAACGCCGAGAAGGTCGCCGACTTCGGCATCGACACCGACAACATGTTCGAGTTCTGGGACTGGGTCGGCGGCCGCTATTCGTACGACTCCGCCATCGGTCTGTCGCTGATGGTCGCGATCGGTCCGGAGCGGTTCCGCGAGATGCTGGCCGGCTTCCACCTCGTCGACGAGCACTTCCGGACCGCCCCGCCGGAGGAGAACGTCCCGCTGCTGCTGGGCCTGCTGGGGATCTGGTACGGCAACTTCTGGGACGCCCAGTCGCACGCCGTGCTGCCCTACAGCCACTACCTCTCCAAGTTCACCGCCTACCTCCAGCAGTTGGACATGGAGTCCAACGGCAAGTCCGTGGACCGCCAGGGCCGGCCGGTGGGCTGGCAGACCGGCCCGGTGGTCTGGGGCACCCCCGGCACCAACGGCCAGCACGCCTACTACCAACTGCTCCACCAGGGCACGAAGACGATCCCGGCCGACCTGCTCGGCTTCGCCCGGCCGGTCGAGGACCTCCAGCCGCACCTGGTGGCCCAGCACGACCTGCTGATGGCCAACCTCTTCGCGCAGGGTCAGGCGCTGGCGTTCGGCAAGACCTCGGACGAGGTGCGGGCCGAGGGCGTCGCCGAGGAACTGGTGCCGCACCGCACCTTCCAGGGCAACCACCCCACCACCACGATCCTGGCGTCGGAGCTCAGCCCGTCGGTGCTGGGCCAGTTGATCGCGCTCTACGAGCACAAGGTGTTCGTCCAGGGCGCGGTGTGGAACATCAACTCCTTCGACCAGTGGGGCGTCGAGCTGGGCAAGGTCCTGGCCAAGCGCGTCGAACCGGCGCTCACCGAGACGTCGACATCAGCCGCCGGCGCGGCGGGCGACGTGCCGGGCCTGGACGCCTCCACGGCCGGCCTGGTCGCCAAGTACCGCGAGCTGCGCGGGCGTTGAGGCAATACGCCGACGGCCCCACACCCGCGGGGGTGTGGGGCCGTCGGCGTGTGTGCGGCGCTCCGGTGGGCCCGGTGCGCCGCCCGGCTCAGGAGGACGCCGGGGGGTAGAGGGCGCGCGGCAGTTGGGCGGCGGCCGCCTCGTCCAACAGCCACAGCGTCCGGCTGCGGCCGCGGGCCCCGGCCGCCGGGGCCTGCACCTCACCGGCACCGGACAGGGCGATGGCCGCGGCGTTGGCCTTGTCCTCGCCGGCCGCCAGCAGCCACACCTCCCGTGCCGCGCGGATCGCGGGCAGGGTCAGCGTGACCCGGGTGGGCGGCGGCTTGGGGGCACCGTGCACCCCGACCACGGCCCGCTCCCGCTCGTACACCGCGGGGAGTTCGGGGAAGAGCGAGGCGACGTGGGTGTCCGGGCCGACACCCAGCAGCAGTACGTCGAAGGACGGCACCGCACCGCCCGCGTCGGTAGCCGCTGACTGATAGTGCTCCGGGCTGGCGGCGGCGGCGAGTTCGGCCGCGTACGCCTCCGCTGCGGCGTCCGCGTCATGGCCGTACGGGCCGTCCGAGGGCGCCATCGGGTGCACCCGGGCCGGGTCCAACGGGACGCTGTCCAGCAGCACCTCGCGGGCCTGGGTGTAGTTGCGCTCCGGGTCGCCATCCGGCAGGAACCGCTCGTCGCCCCACCACAGGTCCAGCCGGGACCAGTCGATCGCGTCCCGGGCGGGCGCCTCGGCCAGGGCCGCGAGCAGCCCGTTGCCGTTGCGCCCGCCGGTGAGCACGACGGAGGCGGTGCCGCGGGCCGACTGGGCATCGACAATCTTGGTGATCAGTCGGGCCGCGGCGGCCTTCGCCATCAGCTCCTTGTCGCGGTGGACGACGACCTGCGGTGTGCTCACTTGGCGGCCGCCTTCTTGGCGGGCGCCTTCTTCGCGGACGGCTTGGCCGGGGCGTCCGCGTCCGCGGCCTTGCCGGTGGCCGGGTCCGCCGGTCGGTCCGCCGCGGCCGGTGCCGCCGGCGCTCCGCCCGGCTCGCCGATCCGCTCCACGCCGTACTTCAGCGCGGCGGCGTAGATGTCGTCCGGGTCGAGCCGGCGCAGTTCCTCGGCGAGCAGCTCGGAGGTCTCCCGCCGCTTGAGCGCCACCGCGCGGTCCGGCTGGCTGCGCATGGAGAGGGTGGCCAGGGAGCCGTCCGGACGGTCCAGGACAATCGTTCCGCCACTGGACTCCAGCCGTACCGCGGTGAGTCCGGGGCCGGCCGAAACGGTGCGCTCGACCGGGACGTCCAGCCTGCTGGCGAGCCACATGGCGAGCAGCTCGCAGCTGGGGTTGAACTCCTCGCCCTCGACCACGGCCGAGGTGACCGTGCACGGCGACTGGTCGAGCGCCGCCGCCAGCATCGAACGCCAGGGCGTGATCCGGGTCCAGGACAGATCCGTGTCACCCGGGGTGTACGTGTCGGCGCGTGCGGAGAGGTCCCGGACGGGCTCCTCGGAGGCGTAGGCGTCGGTGACCCTGCGCTGCGCCAGCGCGCCGAGCGGGTCCTTGGCCGGGTCCAGCGGGGCGTTGACCGCCCACCACACCACGACCGGGGCGTCCGGCAGCAGCAGCGGCAGCACCACGGACTGGGCGTGGTCGATCGCCTCGCCGTACAGCCGCAGCACCACCGTCTCGCCGGTGCCGGCGTCCGTGCCGACCCGCACCTCGGCGTCCAGGCGGGCCTTGGCGCGGTCGCGCGGTGACCGGCTGACCCGCTTGATCACGACGAGGGTGCGCGAGGGGTGCTCGCGGGAGGCGTCGTTGGCGGCCCGCAGGGCGTCGTAGGCGTTCTCCTCGTCGGTGACGATGACGAGGGTGAGCACCATGCCGATGGCCGGGGTGCCGACGGCGCGGCGGCCCTGGACCAGTGCCTTGTTGATCTTGCTGGCCGTGGTTTCCGTCAGATCGATCTTCATGGCCGACGCCAGCTCCGTCCGTCTCGTGCGAGCATTTCGTCTGCCTCGTCGGGCCCCCAGGTGCCCGCCGGGTACTGCGCGGGCTTGCCGTGCTTGTCCCAGTACGTCTCGATCGGGTCGAGGATCTTCCAGGAGAGCTCGACCTCCTCCAGGCGCGGGAAGAGGTTGGCGTCGCCGAGCAGCACATCGAGGATCAGTCGCTCGTACGCCTCGGGGCTGGACTCCGTGAAGGACTCGCCGTACGCGAAGTCCATCGACACATCGCGCACCTCCATCGAGGTGCCGGGCACCTTGGAGCCGAACCGCACGGTCACGCCCTCGTCCGGCTGCACCCGGATGACCAGGGCGTTCTGCCCCAGCTCCTCGGTGGCGGTGTGGTCGAACGGGGAGTGCGGGGCGCGCTGGAAGACCACCGCGATCTCGGTGACCCGGCGGCCCAGGCGCTTGCCGGTCCGCAGGTAGAAGGGGACGCCCGCCCAGCGGCGGTTGTCGATCCCCAGCTTGATCGCGGCGTAGGTGTCGGTCTTCGACCTGGGGTCGATACCGTCTTCCTCGACGTAGCCGACGACCTTCTCGCCACCCTGCCAGCCGGCCGTGTACTGCGCCCGGACGGTCTCCCTACCGAGGTCCTTGGGCAGCCGGACGGCGCCCAGCACCTTGGTCTTCTCCGCGACCAGCGCGTCCGCCTCGAAGGAGGCGGGCTCCTCCATGGCGGTCAGCGCGAGCAGCTGGAGGAGGTGGTTCTGGATGACGTCACGGGCGGCGCCGATGCCGTCGTAGTAGCCGGCCCGGCCGCCGATGCCGATGTCCTCGGCCATCGTGATCTGCACGTGGTCGACGTAGCTGCGGTTCCACAGCGGCTCGAACATGGTGTTGGCGAACCGCAGCGCCAGGATGTTCTGGACCGTTTCCTTGCCCAGGTAGTGGTCGATCCGGAAGACCTCGTTGGGCGGGAAGACCTCGTGGACGATCCGGTTGAGTTCCTGAGCGCTCTCCAGGTCGTGGCCGAAGGGCTTCTCGATCACCGCGCGGCGCCAGGAGTCCGCCTTCTGATCGGCCAGCCCGTGCTTCTTGAGCTGCTGGACGACCTTGGGGAAGAACTTCGGCGGCACCGACAGGTAGAAGGCGAAGTTGCCGCCCGTCCCCTGCGCCTTGTCGAGCTCGTTGATGGTGTCCTTGAGCGTCTCGAAGGCTTCGTCGTCGTCGAAGTTGCCCTGGACGAAGCGGCAGCCCTGGACCAGCTGCTGCCAGACCTCCTCGCGGAACGGCGTACGGGAGTGCTGCTTGACGGCTTCGTACACCTCGTGCGCGAAGTCCTCGTCCTCCCACTCGCGGCGGGCGAAGCCGACCAGCGAGAAGCCCGGCGGCAGCAGACCCCGGTTCGCGAGGTCGTAGACGGCGGGCATCAGCTTCTTACGCGACAAATCGCCCGTGACGCCGAAAATGACCAGGCCCGACGGCCCCGCGATGCGCGGGAGCCGTCGGTCCGCGGCGTCACGGAGCGGGTTCGCTCCATGAACAGCGGTCAAGGGATCAGCCCTCCGAAGGAGCGAGGCGCGCAAGCTCCGCCTCGGTCGACTTGAGCAGGTCGTTCCAGGACGCCTCGAACTTCTCCACGCCCTCGTCCTCCAGGAGCTGCACGACGTCGTCGTACGAGATCCCGAGCGCGGCGATCGCATCGAGGTCGGCCTGGGCGGCGGCGTAGGTGCCACGCACCGTGTCACCGGTGATCTGGCCGTGGTCGGCGGTGGCCTGCAAGGTGGCCTCCGGCATGGTGTTGACCGTGCCCGGGGCTACCAGCTCGTCCACGTACAGGGTGTCCTTGTACGCGGGGTCCTTCACGCCGGTCGAGGCCCACAGCGGACGCTGCTTGTTGGCGCCCACCTTGTCGAGGGCGGCCCAGCGCTCGGAGGAGAAGACCTCCTCATACGCCTGGTACGCCAGTCGGGCGTTGGCCAGCGCGGCCTTGCCCTTGAGCGCCTTGGCCTCGTCGGTGCCGAGCTTCTCCAGGCGCTTGTCGATCTCGCTGTCCACGCGGGACACGAAGAACGACGCCACCGAACGGATCTTGGACAGGTCCAGGCCCGCGGCCTTGGCCTTCTCCAGGCCCGCGAGGTAGGCGTCCATCACCTCGCGGTAGCGCTCCAGCGAGAAGATCAGGGTGACGTTGACGCTGATGCCCAGGCCGATCACCTCGGTGATGGCCGGCAGGCCCGCCTTGGTGGCCGGGATCTTGATCAGCGTGTTCGGGCGGTCCACCAGCCACGCCAGCTGCTTGGCCTCGGCGATGGTCGGCGCGGTGTGGTGCGCCAGCCGCGGGTCCACCTCGATGGAGACCCGGCCGTCCTGACCACCGGTGGCGTCGAAGACCGGGCGCAGCACGTCGGCGGCGTCCCGGACGTCGGCCGTGGTGATCATGCGGATGGCCTCGTCCACGGTGACCTTGCGGGTCGCCAGGTCAGCCAGCTGCTGGCTGTAGCCGTCGCCCGAGGAGATCGCCTTCTGGAAGATCGAGGGGTTGGTGGTGACGCCGACGACGTGCTGCTGGTCGATCAGCTCGGCCAGATTGCCGGACGTGATGCGCTTGCGCGACAGGTCGTCCAGCCAGATCGCCACGCCCTCGTCGGAGAGGCGCTTGAGTGCGTCTGTCATGGGTTCTGCATCTCCTACTTGTCGTATACGGGCGTCAGCGCGCGGCGGCGGCGAGCGATTCCCGCGCGGCGGTGGCCACCGCTTCGGGGGTGAAGCCGAACTCGCGGAAGAGGAGCTTGGCGTCGGCCGAGGCACCGAAGTGCTCCAGGGACACGATCCGCCCGGCGTCCCCGACGTAGCGGTACCAGGTCAGGCCGATGCCGGCCTCCACGGCCACCCGGGCCTTGACGGACGGCGGCAGCACGCTGTCGCGGTACTCCTGGTCCTGCTCCTCGAACCACTCCACCGACGGCATCGACACCACGCGGGTCGGGACGCCCTCGGCCTGGAGCTGCTCGCGGGCCGCGACGGCCAGCTGCACCTCGGAACCGGTGGCGATCAGCACGACCTGCGGCGCAGCGCTCTGTCCGTCGGCCGTTTCGGCCTCGAAGCGGACGTAACCGCCCTTGACGGTGTCCTCGTTGGCCTCGTACGTCGGCACGCCCTGACGCGTCAGCGCCAGACCGTGCGGGGCGCCCACGCCGAACTTCTTCGTCCAGCGGCGCTGGATCTCGCGCCAGGCGATGGCGGTCTCGTTGGCGTCGGCCGGGCGCACGACGTTCAGGCCCGGGATGGCGCGCAGGGAGGCCAGGTGCTCGACCGGCTGGTGGGTCGGACCGTCCTCGCCCAGGCCGATGGAGTCGTGCGTCCACACGTACGTCACCGGCAGGTGCATCAGTGCGGACAGCCGGACGGCGTTGCGCATGTAGTCGGAGAACACCAGGAAGGTGCCGCCGTAGACACGGGTGTTGCCGTGCAGCGTGATGCCGTTCATCTCCGCGGCCATGGAGTGCTCGCGGATGCCGAAGTGGATGGTCCGGCCGTACGGGTCGGCGCCCGGCAGCGGGTTGCCCTCCGGCAGGAACGACGAGGTCTTGTCGATCGTCGTGTTGTTCGACCCGGCGAGGTCGGCGGAGCCGCCCCACAGCTCGGGGATGACCGCACCCAGCGCCTGGAGCACCTTGCCGGACGCGGCACGGGTGGCGACGGACTTGCCGGTCTCGAACGAGGGGACGTGGTCCTCCCAGCCCTGGGGCAGCTCGCCCGCGGCGATCCGGTCGAACTCGGTGGCGCGCTCGGGGTTGGCGGTTCGCCAGGCGGCGAACGACTTCTCCCACTCGGCGCGGGCCTCGCGGCCGCGGTCCAGGGCACCGCGGGTGTGCGCCAGGACCTCGTCGGCGACCTCGAAGGACTTCTCCGGGTCGAAGCCCAGCACGCGCTTGGTGGCGGCGATCTCCTCGTCGCCCAGCGCGGAGCCGTGCGCGGCCTCGGTGTTCTGGGCGTTCGGGGCCGGCCAGGCGATGATCGAGCGGGCCGCGATGAACGACGGGCGCTCGGTCTCCGCCTTGGCGGCCTCAAGGGCCTTGGCCAGGCCGGCCGGGTCCAGGTCACCGTTGGGCAGCTGCTCGACGCGCTGGACGTGCCAGCCGTACGCCTCGTACCGCTTGCAGGTGTCCTCGGAGACCGCGGTCTCGGTGTCGCCCTCGATGGAGATGTGGTTGTCGTCCCACAGCATGACGAGGTTGCCGAGCTTCTGGTGGCCGGCCATGGAGGACGCCTCGGCGGCGATGCCCTCCTGGAGGCAGCCGTCACCGGCGACGACGTACACCATGTGGTCGAAGGGGGAGGTGCCCTGCGCCGCGTCGGGGTCGAACAGACCGCGCTCGTAGCGGGACGCCATCGCCATGCCCACGGCGTTGGCGACGCCCTGGCCCAGCGGGCCGGTGGTGGTCTCCACGCCGGTGGTGTGGCCGTACTCCGGGTGACCCGGGGTCTTCGAGCCCCAGGTGCGGAAGCTCTTCAGGTCGTCCAGCTCCAGGCCGTAGCCGGCCAGGAAGAGCTGGATGTAGAGGGTCAGGCTGGAGTGGCCTGCGGAGAGGACGAACCGGTCCCGGCCGGTCCAGTCCGCGTCGGCGGGGTCGTGCCGCATCAGCTTCTGGAAGAGAACATAGGCGGCGGGCGCCAGGCTCATGGCCGTACCCGGATGGCCGTTACCGACCTTCTGCACGGAATCCATGGCCAGGACGCGGACGGTGTCCACCGCCCGCTGGTCCAGTTCGGTCCACTCGAAATCTGTGGTGGTCGGCTTGGTGCTCACCCTGAGTCAGGGCTCCTCTCCACATGTCGAATGCGGACGTCATGTCCGCCAGGCGGTGTCGAGCCTACCCCCGTAAATGCGCCCGCCTTTTCGACGCTCAGTCGGTGATTTCCACGCTCAGTCGGTGCTCAGTCGGCGGTCGGGGCGCTCACTCGACGGATGGCTGTCGGGGGAACAATTGTCGCTTAGGGCAACGAAGTAGATGCTTGGGGTATTCCCGGTGCCGGGGTCGCGCCATAGGACCAGACTGCCGGGCACCGGGCGCCTCCGCCTCTTGAACGCCGGGCGAACCTCCCGGGAAAGCTCCGGACAAACCGTCACGGGGTCCGCCGGGCATGCCGCCGTCCCCACCCCGCACCCGGGCGCCCAACACGACCCCACCCCCGCGAGAGCCGCCGTATGGCCAACGTCTAAAGTGGCGTGGTAAGCGCAAGCCTTTACCGGGTGTTCACCGCCGGCGGAGCTTGCTGGCCTTATCTCCGCGGCCCAGGCCGCTGACGTTAACTTCCAGGGGTGTGCGTGACGGCCGTCGAAACCCGTCCTGCGGGGGGGCTCTCTCAAGTCCCCGGGAGTCCCGGTAACCGGCCGTTCGGGGCCCGGCTCAAGGCGTTCATCGCGCTGACCAAGCCACGGGTCATCGAGCTGCTGCTGATGACCACGGTGCCGGTGATGTTCCTGGCGGCCGGTGGTGTGCCGGACCTGTGGTTGGTGCTGGCGACCTGCATCGGCGGTTACCTCTCCGCCGGCGGTGCCGCCGCGTACAACATGTACCTCGACCGCGACATCGACGCGATGATGGACCGCACCTCCCAGCGGCCGCTGGTGACGGGCATGGTCTCGCCGCGCGAATGCCTGGTCTTCGCCACCGCCCTCGCGGTCGGCTCCACCGCCTGGTTCTGGTTCCTCGTCAACCCGCTGTCGGCGATGCTGTCCCTCGGGGCGCTGCTCTTCTACGTCGTCGTCTACACGATGATCCTCAAGCGGCGCACCTCGCAGAACATCGTCTGGGGCGGCATCGCGGGCTGCATGCCGGTCTTCATCGGCTGGTCCTCGGTGGCCAACACGGTCTCCTGGGCGTCCGTCGTCCTCTTCCTCGTCATCTTCTTCTGGACGCCGCCGCATTACTGGCCGCTGTCGATGAAGGTCACGGAGGACTACAAGCGGGTCGGCGTGCCGATGCTGCCGGCCGTCGCGGGCAACAAGGTCGTCGCCCGGCACATCGTCCTCTACAGCTGGGTGATGGTCGCGGTCTCGCTGCTGCTCCAGCCGCTGGGCTACACCGGCTGGTTCTACACCGCCGTCGCGGTCGCCTGCGGCGCCTTCTGGCTCCGTGAGGCGCACGCCCTCCAGGCTCGCGCCAAGGCCGGCATCACCGGGCCCAAGCTCAAGGAGATGCGGCTGTTCCACTGGTCCATCACCTATGTGTCGCTGCTGTTCGTCGCCGTCGCCGTGGACCCGTTCCTGCGCTAGGAGGTGTGGGGGATCACCCCCACAAAAACGGTACTCGCGAGTAGCATGCTGACCATGGCAGACACCCAGCAGGCGGACGAGCAGGCGGCGGGCGGCACGGCCACCGTGACCCCGGCGCAGAAGCGGGCCGACAAGCAGGCGGCCCGACTCGCCAAGCAGATCCGGGCGTTCGCGAGCACCCACGGCGGCAGCGCCGAGGGGCAGCTCGCCCACATCGGCCGCGGTCGCACCCGGATCGCCCTGGTCGGCGCCAACGGCGAGTGGGGCAACCTGGTCGCGGACAGCTACGGCGCCGCCGAGCAGGCCGCCGAGCAGGCCGGTATCACCCTCCAGGGCGACTTCGACGGCGAGTTGGCCGCCAAGGTCCGCACCGGCCCGTACGAGTGGTCCCGGATGGCCGGTATCCAGGTGGGCGGTCCGGCCAACCCGTAGGCCCCGAACTCCCGCCCCGGTGCCGTGCGCCGGGGCGCATCGCCCGCTACCTCACCACCGGCTCGCCCGTTAAGCTCACAGGCGCGGTGGACCGGCCACGCCCATCGGGCTGATGGCGAGGAGGGGCGGATGGACACACTCCCCCCGCTCATCGACCAGCACAGTCACGGCGCCGTCCACGGCGAATTGGGCCTCGGTTCCTTCGAGGCCCAGCTGGCCGCCGCGGCCCGCGCTCAGGGCCCGGCCCCCACCGGCACCAGTCACTTCGACACCCGCACCGGTCTCGCGATACGTCGCTGGTGCCCCCCGTTGCTCGGTCTGGAGCCGCACTGTGCGCCGGTGCGCTACCTGGCCCGCCGACGCGAGGTGGGCGCCTTCCACGCCGGCCGGATGCTGCTCCGCGGGGCCGGCATCGGCACGTTCCTGGTGGAGGCCGGCACCCCCGGCGGCCTGACCTCGGCCGCCGAACTCGCCGCCGCCGCCGAGGCCCGCGCCCACGAGGTCGTCCGGCTGGAACCGCTCGCCGAGCAGGTCGCCGACACCTCCGGGAGCGTCGACTCCTTCCTCGGCTACACCGCCGAGGCCCTCTACTCCGCCGCCCAGCACGCCACCGCCTTCGCCTCCGGCGCCGTGTACTGCGAGGGGCAGGCCCCGGGGGCGGGTGAGGTGCGACGGGCCGCGGACCGCTGGTTGCGCGGCCGCCGTCCCGGAGAGCCGCTGGGGGAGCCCGCGCTCGTCCGGCACCTGCTGTGGAGCGCGGTGGCAACGGGGCTCCCGGTGCAGCTGCACTGCCCCGATCCGCAGCCGCTCGCCGCTTTTCTCCGGGCCACCGCCGGGCTCGGCTCCGACCTCGTACTGCTGCCGGAGGCCCCGCACCACCGGTGGGCCGCGCAGCTCGCCGGGGTGCACGCCCACGTGTACGCGGACACCGGGCCGTTTCCCGAGGAGACGCTGGGCCAGGCGCCGTTCGGCAAGCTGCTGTTCTCCTCGGGGGCGCGCGGGCTGCCCGAGCTCTACGTCACCGCGGCCCGGCTCTTCGCCCGGGCCATGGCGCGGGTGGTGGGGGAGTGGACCGCCGAGGGGCTGTGCGCCGCCGCGGACGGGCGGCGGATCACCGAGCTGGTCGGCTCGGGGACCGCGCGCCGGGTCTACCGGCTGGCGGCGGAGGCGAGCTGAGCGTCCGTCGCGTCGTCGGAGACCGCCGGGCGCGGGTCGTCCTCCTGGAGCGGACCGCGCTCGCGCAGCGACAGGCAGACCCGCAGCACGGCGATCCACACCAGGGTCGAGCCCAGCATGTGGAGTCCGACGACGATTTCCGGCAGGCCGGTGAAGTACTGGACGTAGCCGATGACGCCCTGGAGGGCGATGCAGCCGAGGAGTTCCAGTGCCGCCCGGCGCGCGGCGGCCGGGGCCTTGACGGCGCGCAGGGCGAACCACAGGGCGACGCTCAGGCCGACCACGACGTAGACGAAGTCGACGTGGAGCTGGGTGATTTCCTGCCAGTTCAGCGGGATGCGGTGGACCTTGTGCGCGTCGCCCGCGTGCGGGCCGGTGCCGGTGACGACCGTGCCGATGACGGTGAGCGCGCCGGTCGCCGCCACCAGCAGCCAGGCAAGCTGCCGGACCGGCCGGGCAACGACGTCGCGCGGCTCCTCGTCGCCCTCCTTGGCGCGCTGCCAGCTGAGCACGGCGACCGTGAGCAGGGCGCTGGTGAGCAGGAAGTGCGCGGCGACGAGGTACGGGTTCAGGCCGGTCAGCACGACGATGCCGCCCCAGACCGCGTTGCCCATCACGATCCAGAACTGCGCCCAGCCGAGCCGGGTGAGCGAGCGGCGGCGCGGGGCGCGGGCCCGTGCGGCCACGATGAACAGCCCGATGACCGCGCACAGGACGTAGGTCAGCATGCGGTTGCCGAACTCGATGAGGGCGTTGATGCCCATCGCGGCGGTCGGGGTGAGGCTGTCCGGCGTGCACTTGGGCCAGGTCGAGCAGCCCAGACCGGACTCGGTCAGCCGGACCGCGCCGCCGGTCACGACGATGACCACGGCCATCACGACGGTGGCGAGCGCCGCCCGCCGGACGAAGCGCGCGGAGGGCTGCCAGTGGCGGGCGATCAGCTCAAGGGGATTCAGCGTGTTCGGCACGGGAGTCATCGTAGGTGGCGGCTTGTGCGTGTTTTCACGAGGGGTGCGAAACGGGCGTGCGGGCCTGGTCGGGGGCATGGTGCACCCCGACGCGACTACTCCCAGCGGAAGAACTTCGCCGCCGCGCCCAGGCCCAGGACGGCCCAGACGGCCAGGATCCCCAGGTCGGCCAGGGGCAGGCCGGCACCGTGCTGGAGGACCTCCCGCAGACCGTCCGAGAGCGCGGAGATCGGCAGGAACTGGAGCACCTGCTGGGCCGCGGCCGGGAACTTGTCCATCGGGACGATCACCCCGCCGCCGACGAGCAGCAGCAGGAAGACCAGGTTGGCGGCGGCCAGCGTGGCCTCGGCCTTGAGGGTGCCGGCCATCAGCAGCCCCAGACCCGAGAACGCGGCGGTGCCCAGCAGGAGCAGCAGGACCACGGAGAGGGGGTTGCCGTGCGGGGACCAACCCAGCGCGAGGGCGACCGCGGTCAGCAGGGCGATCTGGAGCACCTCGGTGACCAGCACCGCGCAGGTCTTCGCGGTCATCAGCCCCCAGCGCGGCAGCGGCGAGGCGGCCAGCCGCTTGAGCACGCCGTAGCGGCGCTCGAAGCCGGTGGCGATGGCCTGCCCGGTGAACGCCGTGGACAGCACGGCGAGCCCCAGGACGCCCGGTGCGAGGAAGTCCACCGGCTTGCCGGCGCCGGTGTCGATGATGCGGACGGCGGAGAACAGCACCAGCAGCAGCGTCGGGATGATCACGGTCAGCAGCAGCTGCTCGCCGTTGCGCAGCAGCATCCTGGTCTCCAGGGCGGCCTGGGCGCGGATCATCCGGGGCAGCGGTGCGGCGCCGGGCCGGGGGGCGAACGTACCGGTCGCGGTGGTCATGCGCGCAGCTCCTTGCCGGTCAGCTCCAGGAAGACGTCTTCCAGGGTGTGGCGTTCGACGGCTATCGCGTCGGGCATCACGCCGTTCTGGGCGCACCACGAGGTCACGGTGGCCAGCAGTTGCGGATCGATCTGGCCCTGGACGCGGTAGGTGCCGGCGGTCAGTTCGGCGGCGGCGCTGTCGGCCGGCAGCGCCTTGAGGAGCGAGGCGACGTCCAGGCCGGGGCGGCCGGTGAAGCGCAGGCTGTTCTCGGCGCCGCCCTTGCACAGCTGCTCCGGGCTGCCCTGGGTGACGACCCGGCCGCCGTCGATGATCGCCACGTCATCGGCCAGCTGCTCGGCCTCGTCCATGAAGTGGGTGGTCAGCACCACGCTGACGCCGTCGGCGCGCAGTTCCCGGACGAGGTCCCAGGTGGCGCGCCGGGCCTGCGGGTCGAGACCGGCCGTCGGCTCGTCCAGGAACACCAGCTCGGGGCGGCCGACCACGGCCATCGCCAGGGCCAGCCGCTGCTGCTGGCCGCCGGACAGTCGCCGGTAGGACGTGCGTCCGCAGCTGTCGAGGCCCAGCCAGTCCATCAGCTGGTCCACGTCGAGGGGGTGGGCGTGCAGGGTGGCGGTGTGCCGCAGCATCTCCTCGGCCCGGGCGCCCGCGTAGACCCCACCCGACTGGAGCATCACGCCGATCCGCGGTCGCAGGGCGGCGGCGTCGGCGATCGGGTCCAGTCCCAGGACGCGGACCCGACCGGCGTCCGGGCGCCGGTAGCCTTCGCAGGTCTCGACGGTGGTGGTCTTCCCGGCGCCGTTGGGGCCGAGGACGGCGGTCACGGTGCCGCGCGCGACGGTGAGGTCGAGGCCGTCCACGGCGGTCTTGGTCCCGTACCGCTTGACCAGGCCGACGACCTCGACGGCAGGCTCACGGCCGGGGGAGCGGGGGGCGTCCCCTGGGGAGGTGCTGGGCATGCCGGGCAGTCTACGGAGCGGGGCGGGGCGCCGGGAGCTGGGGCCAGGACCTGTCCGGGAGCTGTGCGGGGACCGCCTTGAGGGGTGTCCTCCGGAAGGGGAGGCGCCGGTTCCGGAGCGTGACGGACGGCACCGTAATTAGGTAACCCTAAGTGATGGAGGCCACCGGTCCGCAATGCGATACAGGCTTGAATCGCTTTGACGAATTACGCAACAATGGCGTTGTGAAATACGTGAGCGAGGATCGGAACAGGCCCGCGGCCCGGCAGGCCGCCGGCCCGGATTCCTCCGCGCCCGCGCACGACGAGCAGCGCGGCACGCGCAACCGCGTCGCCCGCTCCATCCTCGACCACGGCCCGTCCACCGCGGCCGAGCTGGCCCTCCGCCTGGAGCTGACCCAGGCCGCGGTCCGCCGTCATCTGGACGCGCTGGTCGCCGAGGGTGTCGTGGAGCCCCGCGAGAAGCGGGTCTACGGCGCTCGCGGCCGCGGCCGTCCGGCCAAGGCGTTCGCCCTCACCGAGTGCGGTCGGGACGCCTTCGACCAGGCGTACGACGGCCTCGCCGCGGATGCGATGCGCTGGATCGCGCAGAGCGCGGGCGGCGGCGCCAAGGGCGAGGCGGCGGTCGCCGCGTTCGCCCGAGCACGGCTCGCCGCGCAGGCTGAGGGGTACCGCGAGGCGGTCGAGAAGGCCGAGCCGGAGGCCCGCACCCAGGCCCTGGCGAAGGCGTTGACCGCGGACGGGTACGCTGCTACGGCGCGCAGTGCGCCCAATCCCCAGCTCGGTGAACAGCTCTGCCAGCACCACTGCCCGGTCGTCCACGTCGCCGAGCAGTACCCGCAGCTGTGCGAGGCGGAGACCGAGGTCTTCTCCCGATTGCTCGGGACCCACGTACAGCGCCTTGCCACCATCGCCCACGGCGACGGGGTGTGCACGACCTTCGTCCCGAAGGCCGGCGCCGGCAAGGCAGCTCACCGCACTGGTGAGCGCCCCACAAAGACCACCACAGCATCTGCTAGCACGGCCGGGAGGAACCCCGCATGACGCTCCCTACGGAGACTGCTCACCCTGAGCTCGAGGGACTGGGTAAGTACGAATATGGCTGGGCCGACTCCGACGTCGCCGGGTCCGCTGCCAAGCGCGGCCTGTCCGAGGCCGTCGTCCGCGACATCTCGGCGAAGAAGGACGAGCCGGAGTGGATGCTCAAGCTGCGCCTCAAGGGGCTGAAGCTGTTCGATAAGAAGCCCATGCCGACCTGGGGTTCCGACCTCTCGGGCATCGACTTCGACAACATCAAGTACTTCGTCCGCTCCACCGAGCAGCAGGCCGCCTCCTGGGAGGAGCTGCCCGAGGACATCAAGAACACCTACGACAAGCTGGGCATCCCCGAGGCGGAGAAGCAGCGCCTGGTCGCCGGTGTCGCCGCGCAGTACGAGTCCGAGGTCGTGTACCACCAGATCCGCGAGGACCTGGAGAAGCAGGGCGTCATCTTCCTGGACACCGACACCGCGCTCAAGGAGCACCCGGAGCTCTTCCAGGAGTACTTCGGCACGGTCATCCCGGTCGGTGACAACAAGTTCGCGTCGCTGAACACCGCGGTCTGGTCCGGTGGCTCGTTCATCTACGTGCCCAAGGGCGTCCGCGTGGACATCCCGCTGCAGGCCTACTTCCGGATCAACACCGAGAACATGGGCCAGTTCGAGCGGACGCTGATCATCGTCGACGAGGACGCCTACGTCCACTACGTCGAGGGCTGCACCGCGCCGATCTACAAGTCGGACTCGCTGCACTCCGCGGTCGTCGAGATCATCGTCAAGAAGGGCGGCCGCTGCCGCTACACGACCATCCAGAACTGGTCGAACAACGTCTACAACCTGGTCACCAAGCGCGCCGTCGCCTACGAGGGCGCGACCATGGAGTGGGTCGACGGCAACCTCGGTTCCAAGGTCACCATGAAGTACCCGGCGGTCTACCTCATGGGTGAGCACGCCAAGGGCGAGACCCTCTCGATCGCTTTCGCCGGCGAGGGCCAGCACCAGGACGCCGGTTCCAAGATGGTCCACATGGCGCCGAACACCTCCTCCAACATCGTCTCCAAGTCGGTGGCGCGGGGCGGCGGCCGGACCTCCTACCGCGGTCTGGTCGAGATCGGCGAGGGCGCCGCGGGCTCCAAGTCCAACGTGCTGTGCGACGCGCTGCTGGTGGACACCATCTCCCGCTCGGACACCTACCCCTACGTGGACGTCCGCGAGGACGACGTCTCCATGGGCCACGAGGCGACCGTCTCCAAGGTCAGCGAGGACCAGCTCTTCTACCTGATGAGCCGCGGCCTGAGCGAGCAGGAGGCCATGGCGATGATCGTCCGTGGCTTCGTCGAGCCGATCGCCCGTGAGCTGCCGATGGAGTACGCGCTGGAGCTCAACCGGCTGATCGAGCTGCAGATGGAAGGCGCGGTCGGCTGACCCCGGCCCCACGCAGCGACTGACTCCCGCAAGAACGCAGAAAGCGAGCTAGACGACAGCCATGGCTGAGGCTCAGAACATCCCGTTGGGTTCCACGACCGCCGGTTCCGTCGCGGTGGCCGCGGAGTCCACCGTCGCCACCCGGATGAGCGCCCCGCCGTCCTACGACGTGGCGGACTTCCCGGTGCCGCACGGCCGCGAGGAGGAGTGGCGGTTCACGCCGCTCGCGCGGCTGCGCGGTCTGCACGACGGCAGCGCCGTGGCCGGCGGTCCCGACCTGAAGGTCGACATCACCGCGCCCGAGGGCGTCACCCACGAGCTCGTCGACCGCGCCGACCCGCGGGTCGGCAAGGCCGGCAAGCCGGTGGACAGGGTCGCCGCGCAGGCGTACAGCGTGTTCGAGAAGGCGTCGGTGGTCACCGTTCCCAAGGAGACGGTCCTCACCGAGCCGATCCGGATCCGGGTGCACGGTGAGGGCGGCACCGCCTTCGGCCACCAGGTCATCGAGCTGGGCGCGTTCGCCGAGGCGGTCGTGGTCATCGACCACACCGGTGACGGCGTGCTCGCCGCCAACGTCGACTACCTCCTCGGCGACGGCGCCAAGCTGACCGTGGTCTCCGTCCAGGACTGGGACGACACGGCCGTCCACTGCGGCCAGCACAACGCCCTGGTCGGCCGGGACGCCACCTTCAAGTCCGTGGTTGTCACCTTCGGCGGCGACGTCGTCCGCCTCCACCCGCGGATCACCTACGCGGCGCCTGGCGGCGAGGCCGAGCTCTACGGCCTGTACTTCACCGAGCAGGGCCAGCACCAGGAGCACCGCCTCTTCGTCGACCACGACGTGGCCAACTGCCGCTCCCACGTGACCTACAAGGGCGCGTTGCAGGGGCAGGACGCGCACGCGGTCTGGATCGGCGACGTCCTCATCCAGGCGGCCGCCACCGGCACCGACACCTACGAGCTGAACCGCAACCTCGTGCTCACCGACGGCGCGCGGGTCGACTCGGTGCCCAACCTGGAGATCGAGACCGGCGAGATCGTCGGTGCCGGCCACGCCTCGGCGACCGGCCGGTTCGACGACGAGCAGCTCTTCTACCTGATGGCCCGCGGCATCCCCGCCGACGAGGCGCGCCGGTTGGTCGTCCGCGGCTTCTTCGCCGAGCTGGTCCAGCAGATCGGGCTCCCGGACGTCGAGGAGCGCCTGATGAGCAAGATCGAGGCCGAGCTGGAAGCGTCGGCGGCATGACCTACGTACGCGCGGCCGCGCTGAGCGAGCTGGAGGAGGACACCCCCAAGAGGGTGGAGATCGACGGCACGCCGATCTCGCTGGTGCGCACCGAGGGCGAGGTGTTCGCGATCAACGACATCTGCTCGCACGCCAACGTCTCCCTCTCCGAGGGCGAGGTCGAGGACTGCTCGATCGAGTGCTGGCTGCACGGCTCCAGCTTCGACCTGCGGACCGGCAAGCCGTCCGGTCTTCCCGCGACGCGCCCCGTCCCCGTATATCCCGTAAAGATCGAAGGGGACGACGTGCTCGTCTCCGTCACCCAGGAGTCCTGAGTTCCCCATGGCAACGCTTGAGATCCACGACCTGCACGTCTCCGTCGAGGCCGAGAACGGCCAGCGCGAGATCCTGAAGGGCGTCGACCTGACCGTGAAGCAGGGCGAGACGCACGCCATCATGGGCCCCAACGGCTCCGGCAAGTCGACCCTCGCCTACTCCCTCGCAGGTCACCCCAAGTACACGATCACCGGTGGCACCGTCGCCCTCGACGGCGAGGACGTCCTTGAGATGTCCGTCGACGAGCGCGCCCGGGCCGGCGTCTTCCTCGCCATGCAGTACCCGGTCGAGGTCCCCGGCGTCTCGGTCTCCAACTTCCTGCGCACTTCCGCCACCGCGATCCGCGGTGAGGCCCCCAAGCTCCGCACGTGGGTCAAGGAGGTCAAGGAGGCCATGGAGCGTCTCCAGATGGACCCGGCGTTCGCCGAGCGCAACGTCAACGAGGGCTTCTCCGGCGGCGAGAAGAAGCGCCACGAGATCCTCCAGCTGGAGCTGCTCAAGCCGGCCATCGCGATCCTCGACGAGACCGACTCCGGCCTCGACGTCGACGCGCTGCGGATCGTCTCCGAGGGCGTCAACCGCATCCGCGAGGCCGGCCAGGTGGGCACCCTGCTCATCACCCACTACACGCGGATTCTCCGCTACATCAAGCCCGACTACGTCCACGTCTTCGCCAACGGCCGGATCGCCGAGTCCGGCGGCCCCGAGCTGGCGGACAAGCTGGAGGCCGAGGGCTACGAGGCATACGTGAAGGGTGGTACGACCGCGTGACACAGCTGCCGGGCCTCCTCGACACAGAGGCGATCCGTAAGGACTTCCCCATCCTGGACCGTCAGGTCCACGACGGGAAGAAGATCGTGTACCTGGACAACGCGGCGACTTCGCAGAAGCCGCGCCAGGTCCTCGACGCCCTGAGCGCCTACTACGAACGTCACAACGCCAACGTCCACCGCGGCGTGCACGTGCTCGCCGAGGAGGCCACGGCGCTGTACGAAGGTGCCCGCGACAAGGTCGCCACCTTCATCAACGCGCCGAGCCGCAACGAGGTGATCTTCACCAAGAACGCCTCGGAGTCGCTCAACCTCGTGGCCAACATGCTCGGCTGGGCCGACGAGCCCTACCGCGTGGACCACGAGACCGAGATCGTCATCACGGAGATGGAGCACCACTCCAACATCGTTCCGTGGCAGCTGCTCTCGCAGCGCACCGGCGCGAAGCTGAAGTGGTTCGGCATCACCGACGACGGCCGCCTCGACCTGTCCAACATCGACGAGGTCATCACGGAGCAGACGAAGATCGTCTCCTTCACGCTGGTCTCCAACATCATGGGCACCATCAACCCGGTCGAGACGATCGTCCGGCGCGCGCAGGAGGTCGGTGCGCTGGTGTGCATCGACGCCTCGCAGGCCGCGCCGCACATGGTCCTTGACGTCCAGGCGCTCCAGGCCGACTTCGTGGCCTTCACCGGCCACAAGATGTGCGGCCCGACCGGTATCGGCGTCCTGTGGGGCCGCCAGGAGCTGCTGGAGGACCTCCCGCCGTTCCTCGGTGGCGGCGAGATGATCGAGACGGTGTCCATGCACTCCTCGACCTACGCGCCCGCGCCGCACAAGTTCGAGGCCGGTACGCCCCCGATCGCGCAGGCCGTCGGCCTCGGCGCGGCCGTGGACTACCTCACCGCGATCGGCATGGACAAGATCGCCGCGCATGAGCACGCGATCACCGAGTACGCCGTCAAGCGGCTGCTGGAGGTCCCCGACCTGCGCATCATCGGCCCGAGCACGGCCGAGGACCGCGGGGCGACGCTCTCCTTCACGCTCGGCGACATCCACCCGCACGACGTGGGTCAGGTTCTGGACGAGCAGGGCATCGCGGTCCGCGTGGGGCACCACTGCGCGCGCCCGGTCTGCCTGCGCTACGGAATTCCTGCGACCACGCGAGCGTCGTTCTATCTGTACTCCACCCCGGGTGAGGTCGACGCCTTGATCGAGGGCCTGGAGCACGTCCGCAACTTCTTCGGTTAATGGGCACCGTGGTCAAGAGGCACGGTGGATGAGGACGAGGACTGACTGAGTCGTGAAGCTGGATTCCATGTACCAGGACGTCATCCTGGACCACTACAAGCACCCCCATGGGCGCGGTCTTCGGGACGGCGACGCCGAGGTGCACCACGTCAACCCCACGTGCGGCGACGAGATCACGCTCCGTGTGCGGCTCGACGGCACGACCATCGAGGACGTGTCGTACGAGGGGCAGGGCTGCTCCATCAGCCAGGCCAGTGCGTCGGTGCTCAACGACCTCCTGGTCGGCAAGGAGCTCGGTGAGGCGCAGCGGATCCAGGAGACGTTCCTGGAGCTGATGCAGTCCAAGGGCCAGGTGGAGCCCGATGACGCCATGGAGGAGGTGCTGGAGGACGCGGTGGCGTTCGCCGGTGTCTCGAAGTACCCGGCGCGTGTGAAGTGCGCCCTGCTCAGCTGGATGGCCTGGAAGGACGCCACGGCCAAGGCCCTTTCCCAGGAGGCGAAGACCGCATGACCGACACCCCGACCACCACCAAGCCGGCCTCGGAGGAAGAGGTCCGCGAGGCGCTGTACGACGTCGTCGACCCCGAGCTGGGCATCGACGTCGTCAACCTCGGGCTGATCTACGGCATCCACATCGATGACGCCAACATCGCCACCATCGACATGACGCTGACCTCGGCGGCCTGCCCGCTGACCGACGTCATCGAGGACCAGGCGAGGTCCGCCACGGACGGCATCGTCAGCGAGTTGAAGATCAACTGGGTCTGGATGCCGCCGTGGGGCCCGGACAAGATCACCGACGATGGCCGCGAGCAGCTGCGCGCGCTGGGGTTCAACGTCTGAGTGCCGCTCCGCGGCACCACCGCACGGTCGAGCGGCCGTGTCCACCGGTTCTTCGGTGGGCACGGCCGCTTTCGTCGTTCCGGGCGCTGAGCGCCGAGCGCTGCGATCGCCCCCCCCGTTGTGTACGGTCGTACGCAACGCTGTGTACGCTCGTACGCATGGCCTACCTGACACTCGCCGGCGCGATCCTCTCCGAGGTCCTCGCGACGACCTCGATGAAGTACAGCCACGGCTTCAGCAGGCTGTGGCCCTCGCTCGGCACCGTCCTCGGGTACGTGCTCGCCTTCGCACTGCTCGCCCAGACGCTCAAGTCGATGAGCATCGGGACCGCGTACGCGATCTGGGCCGGGACCGGTACCGCGGTGATCGCCGCGATCGGGATGGTGTTCCTGGGCGAGAGCGCCAGCGCCTTCAAGATCTTCGGGGTGCTGCTGGTGATCGCCGGGGTAGTGGTGCTCAACCTCGACGGGGCGCACTGATGGCCCGGCGCTACGACCCGGAGCGGCGGCAGCGGATCATCGACGCGGCGATCACGGTGGTCGGGGAGCGGGGGATCGCCGGGCTCAGCCACCGCGCGGTGGCGGCCGCGGCGGACGTCCCGCTGGGCTCCACGACGTACCACTTCGCGACCCTCGACGACCTGCTGGTCGCCGCGCTGCGGCAGGCCAACGGCTGGTGGCTGGCGGACTTCGCGCGCTGGGTGGACGGGATCGACCCGGCCGTGCCGCTCGCCGACGAGGTGGCCCGGCTGGTCGCGGAGATCCTCGCCGCGGACCGGGCGCGGGTGGAGCTGGAGTACGAGCTGTACCTGGCCGCGCTGCGGCACGAGGCGGTGCGGCCGATCGCGGCCGAGTGCCTGGACGAGATGGTGACGCTGCTCGACCGGCGGATCGGCGACCGGGCCACCGCCCGGGCGGTGGTGGCCTTCACCGACGGGCTGCTGCTCCAGCACCTGCTCACCGGTCAGCCGTTCCAGCCGGCCCTGGTGCGCGAGGGGTTGGCCGGGGTGCTGGGGGCCGCCCGGTGACCGGCGCCCGCGGGCCGGCGGCTGGTGCGACCCTACGAGCCGGACGGTGCGGGCGGGCGGCCCGGATCGTGTGACCGTACGGCCCGGGACCGATCGCTGAGACCGGTTCGCCTCCGCGGGCGGGCTCCGGTTAGGTTTCCCACATGACCGATGCTGCAACTTCCCTCACGACCGGCGCCGTCGCCGCCGGGCTCGCCACCGTCGCCTCCGACGGCACCGTTCTCGACACCTGGTTCCCCGCGCCCGAGCTGGTCGACGCGCCCGGCCCGGCCGGCACCGAGCAGCTGGCGGACGACCGCGCCGCCGAGCTGCTGGGCGCCGCTGCCCTCAAGGCCATCGGTCCCGACCCGGTCCGCGGCGTGGAGGTCGTGGCCGTCCGCACGGTCATCGCCTCCCTGGACGACAAGCCGCTGGACGCGCACGACGCCTACCTGCGCCTGCACCTGCTCAGCCACCGCCTGGTCAAGCCGCACGGCCAGAGCCTGGAGGGCGTCTTCGGCCTGCTGGCCAACGTCGCCTGGACCTCGCTCGGCCCGGTGCCGGTCGACCAGCTGGAGACGGCCCGGCTGAACGCCCGCGCCGAGGGCCTGCACCTCCAGGTCACCAGCGTCGACAAGTTCCCGCGGATGACCGACTACGTGGCGCCCGCCGGCGTTCGGATCGCCGACGCCGACCGGGTGCGGCTGGGTGCCCACCTCGCGGCCGGCACCACCGTCATGCACGAGGGCTTCGTCAACTTCAACGCCGGCACGCTGGGCACCTCGATGATCGAGGGCCGGATCAGCGCCGGTGTGGTGATCGGCGACGGCACCGACATCGGCGGCGGCGCCTCCACCATGGGCACCCTCTCCGGCGGCGGCAAGCAGATCATCTCGATCGGTGAGCGCTGCCTGCTCGGCGCCGAGTCGGGCATCGGCATCGCGCTGGGCGACGAGTGCGTGGTCGAGGCCGGTCTGTACGTGACCGCGGGCACCCGCATCACGCTGCCCGACGGCCAGATCGTCAAGGCGCTGGAGCTGTCCGGCGCCGACAACATCCTCTTCCGCCGCAACTCCACCACCGGCACCGTCGAGGCCCGCCCGAACAAGGCGATCTGGGGCGGTCTGAACGAGATCCTGCACAGCCACAACTGACCGGGCACCGTCCCGCAGTCCTCGCCCCGGGCCCGGCGGCCACACCGCCGGGCCCGGGGCGTGTGCGGTTCCGGACCCGGTTCCGCACCGCGTTGTCCCGGACCGGTCGACCGTCCCGTCGCGCCGATAGGGTGGCCGCATGCGTGATCTTGTAGCGGGGGTGCGGTATCTGGGCCGGGGCGTGCGCTGGGTCGCCGGGCACGGCCGGTGGTGGGGGTTCGGGCTGATCCCCGCACTGGTGGCGCTGGTGCTGTACGCGGGGCTGCTCACCGTGCTGGCCCTGTGGTCCGGCGACCTCGCCGCCTGGGCGACGCCGTTCGCCGACGGCTGGGGCTCCCCGTGGCAGGGGCTGCTGCGCGGGTTGTTCGTGGCGCTGTTGCTGGCCGGCGGGCTGACGCTGTCGGTGCTGACGTTCACCGCCGTCACCCTGCTGATCGGCGACCCCTTCTACGAGTCGCTGTCGGAGCAGGTCGAGGAGAGCGAGGGCGGCTGCCCGCCCGGCTCGGACCGCCCGCTGTGGCGGGAGATCGGCATCGCGCTGCGGGACATGGTCCATGTGCTGCTGCGGGCCGCCGGGTTCGCGGTGCTGCTCTTCCTCCTGGGTTTCCTGCCGTTCGTGGGGCAGACCGTGGTTCCGGCCCTCGGGTTCTGTGTCTCCGGCTTCTTCCTCGCCGTCGAGCTGACCACGGTGGCGATGCAGCGCCGGGACATTCCGGTCCGCGAGCGGCTGCGGCTGCTGCGCGGCCGCAAGGCCCTGGCGGTGGGCTTCGGGACGCCACTGGTGCTGCTGTTCCTGATTCCGTTCGTGGCGGTGCTGCTGATGCCGGGCGCGGTGGCCGGGGCCACCCTGCTGGTGCGGGAGCTGGTGCCCGTCGGGCCGGATGCCGGGCCGGCGGTGGCGGACGGGCCGGAGCCGGAGGAACGGGCGGTGCCCGCCGCCTGGTGACCGTGCCCGGGGACGCCCGGAACGACGAAGCGGCCGCCGCACCCTGTGGTGCGGCGGCCGCTCGGCGTACTGCCTGCCCTACCCGCGTCAGTCAGCCTTGCGCGACCGCGGCTTCAGGTCCTGGGTGCGCTCGGCGGCGGACTCCTCCGACTGCGGCCGGTGCTGGTCGGAGCGCCGCTCGGCGGCTCGGTCCTGCTTGCCCGACTTACGGTTCTGCGACTTCGGCATCATGACTCCCTTTGTCTCGCCGAAACGGTGTTTGCCCTCCCAGTACCGCACCCCGGGGCGCAGTTGGCCCCCGGAGGTGGGCTGGTGGAGTGACGAGACGGTCACCCCGGGTGAGGCGCGGGGCAGGGATGTCGGGCGTCAGGGCTTGATCCGCAGCACCTGCGGGTCGTGGTCGCTGGTCTGGTCCGCGTACTCGGCGTTGATGTGCACCACGTCGTAGTCGGCGCGGGTCAGTGCCTTGCTGGTGAGCAGGTGGTCCAGCACCTGGGAGTTGCCTTGGTAGACGTAGCTGTAGCGCTCGGCGACCGGCAGCTTGGTGACCTGGTCGGTGAGCACGCCGCCGCTGGTGAGGGTCTTCAGCGCGGGCGAGAACTGGTAGTCATTGAGGTCGCCGGCCACCACCACGTCGGCCTTGGGGTCCTTGGTCAGCAGCTCCTTGACGAAGGTGTTGACCAGCTTCGCCTGTGCGGTGCGCTGGGTCTCCGAGGTCCGGGCCGGCGGCTGGAAGCGGCTGTCCAGGCCCTGGTCGCCGCCCTTGGAGTTGAAGTGGTTGGCG
Organism: Streptomyces sp. RGM 3693; assembly: GCF_050471125.1. Classification (NCBI taxonomy): domain Bacteria; kingdom Bacillati; phylum Actinomycetota; class Actinomycetes; order Kitasatosporales; family Streptomycetaceae; genus Streptomyces; species Streptomyces sp. RGM 3693. The sequence continues at coordinate 230,232 of NZ_JBMPPQ010000004.1, read as the reverse complement.
ATCACGAAGACCCGGCGATCGGGCTTGCCGCGCAGCGCGAACTCGCCGACCAGCGGCTTGCGGCTGGACTTCCACGCCGCGTCGGTCGGCGCGATCCGGCCCGGCGAAGCGGACAGTCCGACCCGGCCGTGGTCGTCGACGACCTTGACCGGCGTGGTCGCATCGCCGCCCTTGACGTCCGTGAACGCCACCCGCTGCGGGTTGAAGAGGAACGCCACCCGGATGTTGCCGCCGGGCTGGCCGCCGTCCTGGTCGTTCTGCGGGTCGATCGCCCGCCACGCGTACGCCGGGCCGCCGGCCGCCTTGATGGCGTCGGTGAGCTTCTTGAGGGTGGTCCCCGCGGTGACCGTCCCGTCGTCCGTGGCGCCGCTGTCGTCCTGGACCTCCTCCAGGGCGACGACGTCGGGGGCGGCGAGGTTGTGGACCAGGCCCTTCGCCAGCCGGTCGAACTTGGTCTGCGGGTTGTCCGGGGCGAGGTTCTCGACGTTGTAGGTGGCCACCGCGAGTTCGTCGGCCGTCTGTGTGCGGGTGACCTCGGGCGCCGGGGTGTGGGCGGCGAGCGTGCCCAGTTCGGTGGCCTGGAGGGTGTAGCCGCCGAAGTTGTCGTAGTCCAGTGGGCCGGCGGTGGTGCCGCTCAGCCGGTCGCCGACGTTGGCCACCGGGAACGGCCGCTGCGAGAAGGGGATGAGGGACTGGACCTTGATGCGGCCGCCGTTGGGGTCGGCGTACGACTCGTAGAGCGTGCCGCCGCGGGCGGTGCGGTGGTGGCCGGGGGTGGCGGTCACCCACAGCTCGTTGTGGGTGTTGGTGGGGCCGACGACCGGGGCGCCGACGACCGAGACTCGCATGCCCTCCAGCGACTCCAGGCGGTCGAGGGTGTACTTCGTGGGCCGGAGGGTGCGCGACTCGATGCTCCGGCCGCCCGCGTCGGGTGCGTAAGTCGCGGGAATCGAGGAGGCGTTGAGCTTGACCGGGGCCGGCAGCGCCTGGTTGCTCGCGGTGACCTTCCAGGTGGCACTGGTGATCTCGGTGACGGACTGGCCGCCGGCGTCCTTGCCGCCCGGGTAGTACTCGCTGACCGTGCCGCTGAAGGTGAGCGCATCGCCGACCGCGACCTTCGGCGTTTCCTTGCCGGTGAAGACGAAGACCGCCTCGCTGGTCGCCGGGTCGTCGTCGGGGTGCGGGTCCTGCACCCAGAAGCCGCGGGACGAGCCGAACGCCCGGATCGCGGTCACGGTGCCGGGAACGTCGCCGACCTGCTTGCCGGCCAGCGGGGATATGCGGGTCCTGCCTTGGATGTCGTGGATCCGGGTGCCGGCCGCCGAGGCGGACTGCACGCTGAGCAGTCCGCCGGCGAGGGCGGCGCAGGCGGCCACCGCAGTGAGGGCGACCGGTCTGCGGAGCGGACGACGGGGTGGCATCAATGCCTCCGGAGAAGGGGGGGTAGGAGATGTGGCGAAGCGGGACCGGCGCTCGCTACGCGCGTCAATCTCTTGTGTGCGCAAGGGAGTTGTCAAGGTTCTCCCGGTGGACGGGAGCGTACGGAAGGGTGAACCGCCCGAGATGGGGAGGATTCCGTCTACGCTTGGGCGGCGCACGAGCCGACGTCCGTCCGAGGAGCTGAGCCCAGATGTCCGCAGACCGCCCCACCATGCCGCCGGTGCGGCTGCATTCCGAAGCGGAGCTGGCCCGCGCCGCACTGAGCGCCCCGCTGCTGGCCCGGGCCGCCCAGCTCGCCCGCTGGGCCGAGTCCGGCGTCCCGGTCAGCGTCGGCGGTGAGCTGGTCGAGAAGTCGCTGGTCGCGGCCACCGAGCACCTGGGCCTGGCCGGCGACGAGGACGGCCCCGCCTACGCCGCCGAGGCGTGGCAGCTGGCGGTGGACACCGGGCTGGTCGAGATCACCGAGCACGAGGAGGCGGACGCCGCCGACGCGGCGAACCTCCCGGACGACGCCGCGGTCGGCACCGCCACCCCCGGCGAGGAGCTGGGCCTGCTCACCTCCGGCAGCCCGCAGGACGTCCTGGACATCTGGCTCGGCGGCATGGAGACGGTGCTCGCCGACGCGGTCGCCCCGGACCTCTCCGACATCGCCGAGCAGCTCGCCGAGGGCGACGAACTCGACCTGGACGCCCTGGACTGGAACCCGGAGGAGGAGGCCGAGCTGCTGGACGGCATCCTCGGCAACCTCTACCTCCTCAGCGCCCTGGGCGAGGTCCCCGACCAGGACGTCCCGCTGCCCGCGCTGGCCGCCTCCATGATCGTCCCGGACGATATGGACGAGCCCACCGATGAGGTCCTCGAAGAGGTCTCCGACGCGATGATGCGGCTCGACGACCAGTTCCGGGTGCTGGAGCCGATCGGACTGGTCGCCTACCGGCCGGTCGACGAGGCACTGATCGAGGAGCTCGACGAGGACGGCGAGACGGTGAGCGCGGCCGAGCCGCTCGCGGACGAGGACGTCGCCCGCTACGGCCTGGTCCGGCTCACCCCGCTCGGCGTCTGGGCGGTCCGCGCCCGGATGCTGGACGCCGGGGTGGACGCCCCCGCCGTCGGCGACCTCGCCGACCAGGGCGCCGAGGTCCTGCTGACGGCGCTGCCCGACTACCCCGAGGCGATGGCCCAGGCGGAGTCCGAGCAGTGGCTCGCCGCCCGCACCCCGCTGGACGCCGCCCGGGAGCTGCTCGCGGCCGCCCGCGGCGACGACGAGCACGGCCCGCTGCGCCGGCTCGCCGCCCAGCAGACCCTCTCCCTGGTCGCCCCCGAGGCCGAACCGGCGCTGCGCGAGGTGCTCGACGACCGGCACCTGGGCGGGCTGGCCCGGGTCTGGCTCGCCGAGCGCGGACTGCCCGGCATCCCCGAGCCGTCCCAGGAGCTGGTCTTCTGGCTGACGGTGGACACCATCGCGGCCCAGCTCGGCGACACCGACGACGAGGCGACCGCCGAACTCCAGGAGCTGGTACGCGGGTTGAGCGTCCAGCACAGCGGGTTCTTCGACGCGGTCTGGCGGGTGGACCACCCGGCCACCGCCGATGTGCTGGAGGCCATGGGACGGCTCCACCCGGACAAGAAGGCCGCCAAGGAGGCGCGCAAGGCCGCCTTCAAGGCGCGGTCGCGACGGGCCGACTGAGCGGGGACGGCACGAGGGGCGCGGCGTCAGCGGCTCCGCCGGGGCTCAGCCGGCCGGGGCCGCCGCCGTGATCAGGTAGTAGTCGAGCAGTCCGGTCTGGTAGGCGGTCAGGTACTGGCGGGGCCACTTGTCGCGCAGCTCCGGCCGCTCCGCCATGTAGCGGTCGTACGGCTCCCAGACGCCGTCGCCGATCGGCGTCACCGCGACGTCGACCAGCCCGGCCCCGTCGAACGTGGCCGCCACGTCGTCCACCAGGTGTGTCACGTCCAGCCCGTTGGCGTACGGGGGCAGCAGCTCGGGCAGCACCCGGACCGCTTCCGGGACCCGGGCGAAGAACGTGGTCAGCGCGAACTGGCCGGCCGGCCGCAGTACGCGCACCGCCTCCCGGGCGAAGCCGGCCAGGTCGCGGAAGTGCTGGGCGGCCTCGACGGAGTAGACGAAGTCGGTGCAGGCGTCCGGCAACGGCATCCGCTGGGCCGGGCCGAGCACGAACTTCAGCCGGCGGGGGCCGGTGTCCTCGCGGAGCAGGGCGGCGTTGGCCTCCAGGGCGCGGGCGATCTGGTCCGGATGGGCGTCCAGGCCGATCACCGACCCGAAGTCGAACTCCCGCAGGGCCAGCGCACAGCCCAGGCCGCGGCCGCAGCCGACCTCCAGGGCGGTGCGGCCGCGCGGCCGGTCGAAGGTGTCCAGCACCAGCCGGTAGAGGTCCTGCTCGCTGCGGAGCCGGTCGTCCTCGGTCAGCGGCCGGTCCGCGGGCTCGGGCAGCCAGGCCCAGTAGCCGAAGTTGATGAAGCCGCCGGTGAACGCGGTGACGGTGCTGAGGTCCTCCTCGCCGTAGGTGGCGGCGACCCGGTCGGGGAGGTCCGGGCGGGCTGCGCCGTCCGGGTGGTCGGGGTGCGCGGACCGGCCGGATCCGCCGGTCGGGGGCGGCTGCTCGGTCATCGGACGCTCCTCGTCGTAAGCCGTGGGGGGAGGGGGCCGAGGGGGCGTGGGGAAGGAATCTTGGGCACGGGCGGATGTTGAAGGGGAGGTGAGCTCGACGATGCGGACGACACAATTCTCAATCCTGGACCGCTCCCGCACCAGGGAGGGACACCCGCCCGCGGCGGCGTTGCGGGACACCGTGGAGCTGGCTCGGTGGGCCGAGCGGCTCGGGTACCACCGGTTCTGGGTGGCCGAGCACCACAGCGTGCCCGGTGTCGCCGGCTCGGCGCCCACCGTGCTGGCCGCCGCGGTGGCCTCGGCCACCACCGCCATCCGGGTGGGCACCGGCGGGGTGATGCTGCCCAACCACCGCCCGCTGGTGGTCGCCGAGCAGTTCGGCGTGCTCGCCTCGCTCTTCCCGGGCCGGATCGACATGGGGCTGGGCCGTTCCGTCGGCTTCACCGGCGGGATCCGTCGGGCGCTGGGCACGGAGAAGGACGCCGCCGAGGACTTCGAGGCGCAGCTCGTCGAGCTGCTGGGCTACTTCACGGGTACCCAGACCGCCCATCCGCAGGTCCACGCCCGGCCCGCCGAGGGGCTGACGGTGCCGGCGTTCGTGCTGGCCACCGGTGCGGGGGCGCGGGTGGCGGCACGGGCCGGGCTGGCCCTGGTGATCGGCGACTTCCGGGCCCCGGCGAAGCTGCTGGCGGCGATCGAGGAGTACCGCGCCACGTTCCGCCCGTCGGGGCTCTGGGCGCGGCCGTACGTGGTGATCTCCGGGACGGTGGCGGTGGCCGGGACGGCGGAGGCGGCCCGGCGGCTGCTCGTACCGGAGGCGCGGGCGCTGGCGTACTCGCGGACGCACGGGGTGTTCCCGCCGCTGCGGCCGGCGGTGGACGCGTCGGGGGGCGCGGCGTCCGCCGCTCCAGTGGAGCCGGTGCTTGCACCGGGGGCCGCCGGGGAGGGAATGTCGGAGCGGGAGCGGGGCTTCTACGCGGACGCGCTGCGGGGCCATGTGCACGGCACGGAGGAGCAGGTCGCGCAGGAGCTCGGGACGCTGATCGAGCGGAGCGCGGCGGACGAGGTGCTGGTGACCACCAGTAGTTACGACCGGGCGGCGCTGCTGGAGTCCTTCGAGCGGCTGGCGCGGCTGACGGGGTTGGCCGGCCGGGGCTGACCGGCGCGGTGCCGGCCCCGGTGGATGCGGGCGCCGGCACCGCATCCACCGCGGGAGCGGGCTACAGCGCGGCGGCCGCGGGCTTGACCATGCCGCGCACCGTGCGGGCGTCGACGAACGAGCCCAGCGCGGTCATCTCCCACTCGCCGGAGAACTGCCGGATCAGCTTGGCCATGATCACGCCGGTCCGCGCTTCGGCGCCGGCCAGGTCGAAGCGGACCAGCTCCTCCCCGGTCTGTGCGTCGGTCAGTCGGCAGTACGCCTTGGTGACGTCGGAGAACTTCTGGCCGGAGAAGGAGTTGACGACGAAGACCAGGCCGGAGACCTCCGGGGGGATCCCGCCGAGGTGGACGGTGATCACCTCGTCGTCGCCGGCGCCGTCGCCGGTGAGGTTGTCGCCGGAGTGCTGGATCGCCGAGTTGAGGATCCGGAGCTTGCCGAAGTAGCAGCTGTCGATCTTGCCGCGGTCCGGGCCGTAGGCGATCACCGAGGCGTCCAGGTCGATGCTCCGGCCGCGGCGGGCGGGCTCCCAGCCCAGGCCCATCCGGACCGTGCTGAGCAGCGGGCGGCCGTCCTTGACCAGCGAGACGGTCTGGTTCTTCTGGAGGCTGACCCGGCCCTTGTCGAGGTTGACCTTGCCGGCGGCCGGCGGGGCCGCCGGGGCGGGGGCCTGCGCCGGCGGGGCGAGCGGGGCCGGGGCGCCGGCCGGCGGTGCCCACTGCTCCGCGGGGACGGGCGCCGGGGGTGCCGGCGGGGACTGCGGGACGGGCGGGACGGGCGGGACGGGCGGAACGGTGGGAGCGGTCGGGGCGGTCGCCTGGGCCGCCGGCGGGGCGGTCGGCTCCTCCACGCTCACCCCGAAGTCGGTGGCGATGCCGGCGAGCCCGTTCGCGTACCCCTGGCCGACCGCGCGGACCTTCCAGCCGCCGCCGCGGCGGTAGATCTCCATGACCACCAGTGCGGTCTCCGGGCCGAGCCGCGGCGGGGTGAAGGTGGCCAGGACTCCGCCGCCGTCCGCGTCGCGGACCGTGCCGGTCGGCTCGGTGCCGGCGAAGGTCGCGCCGGGCGCGTCCGGGCTCGCGGTGATCACGACCTTGTCGATGTCCGCGGGCACCGCGGCGGTGTCCACCGTGATGGTGTCGCCGCCCGGCGTCGTGCCGTGGCTCACCCCCGGCCCCGCGGGCTGGTTGTAGAACACGAAGTCGGCGTCGGAGCGCACCTTGCCGCCGGCGGTGAGCAGCAGGCCCGACACGTCCAGCCGCACGGGGGCGGTGACGGTCACCGCCACCCGCGCGGCGGTGAGCGGGAGGTTCGAGCCAGGAGTCATTGCGGTCATGCCAGCCCTAACGGTCCGGGGGTGTACGCGGTTCCCCGCGGGCGCCGCCCCGGGGCGGCCGGGGTGGGCGTCCGCGCTGGTCAGCGTCGGGCGCGGGAGTTGCCGAAGAGCAGCCGGTAGGCGATCAGCAGGACCAGGGCACCGGCCACCGCGGAGATCCACATGGCCGGGTCGTAGAAGTCCTTGGGTATCGGGCGGTGCAGGATGCGGGTGGAGAGCCAGCCGCCGATGAAGGAGCCGGCGATGCCGATCAGGGTGGTGCCGACGAGGCCGCCCGGGTCCCGCCCCGGCAGCAGGACCTTGGCGATGACGCCCGCGATCAGGCCCAGGAGGAGCCAGCTGACGATGCCCATGGTGTGTTACCTCGTTCTCGCGTCGTGTGCTCGCGCCCGCCGGCACCTGGTTGCGGTGCCGGCAGGCGTTGTGCCCTCAAGGACGCCGGGGGGCGGGGACGAGGTTCCGTACGGTGGCGGATTGCCCGGGAATCGCGGTCAATGCCGCCAAAGGGGCGGGTTCGTGCAGAAGGTTCCGCCGAGGTGGGTGTGTTCGGGGTTCTCGGGGTCGAGTTCCCCTTGGGCGGCGAGGAGTTGGGCGGCGTACGGCTCGGAGTCGTCCTGCGGGTCGTAGCCGAGGGCGCGGGCGGTGGACAGGTCCCACCACAGGCGGGTGTTGGCGGAGGAGGCGTAGGCGACGGTGTGGCCGACGTGGTCGGCGGTGAGCGCGGCGTGCAGCAGTCGGGCGCAGTCCGCCGGGCTCAGCCAGAGGGAGAGCATCCGCACCGTGGTCGGCTCCGGGAAGCACGAGCCGATGCGCAGGGAGACGGTCTCGATGCCGTGCCGGTCCCAGTAGAGGGCGGCGAGGTCCTCGCCGAACCCCTTGGAGAGGCCGTAGAAGGTGTCCGGGCGGTGCGGGGTGTCGACCGGGATGGCGGCGGAGCCGTCCGGCGGGCGCGGGGTGAAGCCGACGGCGTGGTTGGAGGAGGCGAAGACCACCCGCCGCACGCCGGCCTCGCGGGCCGCCTCGTAGAGCCGGTAGGTGCCCTCGATGTTGGCCCGCAGGATCTCCTCGAACGACGACTCCAGGGAGATGCCGGCGAGGTGGACGACGGCGTCGACCCCGCGGACCGCCGCGCGCAGCGCCTCGGTGTCGGCCAACTCCGCGGTGATGGTGTCCGGTTCGCCGTCGATCGGGCGCTGGTCGAACAGGCGCAGCCGGTAGCCGTAGGGCGGCAGCAGTGCACGCATCAGGGTGCCGACGCCGCCGGCGGCGCCGGTGAGCAGGACGGTGCGGGGTGCGGTCAAGGGCGGTACTCCTCCGGGCGGCGGGGTCGGGTGCACGGACCAGATTCATATGGGCGGACGCGCCAGATGGAGGGACACGCTAGGGAGATCGATCCTGGCCGGTCAAGACTCTTGACGGGGCGGTCAAATCGGCTTGTACGGCACGGGTTTGGGACCCTTGACCCGCCCTGTTCGGCTGCAATACCGTGACGCCGTTCAGAGATATGGACATCGATCATAAACGTATACGAGATCGCGTCTGTGTACGTCAGGGAGAGCCCGTGACCGCACACCCTCGCCCCGCCGCCGGGAGGTCCCCCCACCTCGCCGACCGCCTCGACGGCCTGCTGTTCTTCCCCGTGACCGCGTACGCACCCGGCGGCGCACTGGACCTGGACGCCTTCCGCGCCCACCTGCGCAGCGGCATCGACGCCGGCGCGGGCGCCGTCTTCGCCTGCTGCGGCACCGGCGAGTTCCACGCCCTCACCCCCGACGAGTACGCCGCCTGCGTCGCCGCGGCCGTCGCGGAGACCGCCGGCCGGGTCCCGGTGCTGGCCGGCACCGGCTACGGCACCGCGCTCGCCAGCCACTTCGCCCGCCTCGCGCACACCGCCGGCGCCGACGGGCTGCTCGCCATGCCGCCCTATCTCGTCCACGCCGACCAGCCCGGACTGCTCTGCCACTACGCCGCGCTCGCCGCCGCCACCCCGCTCCCGGTCATCGTCTACCAGCGCGACAACGCCGTCTTCGCACCGGACACCGTCGCCGCCCTCGCCCGCACCCCCGGCATCATCGGCCTCAAGGACGGCCTGGGCGACCTGGACCTGCTCCAGCGCATCATCAGCGCGGTCCGCACCGACGCCCCCGGCCGACCGTTCCGCTACTTCAACGGCCTGCCCACCGCCGAACTCACCGGCCCCGCCTACCGGGGCCTGGGCGTCCACCTCTACTCCTCCGCCGTCTTCGCCTTCGCCCCCGAGATCGCGCTCGCCTTCCACCGGGCGCTCAACGACGGCGACGAGTCCACCGTCACCCGCCTGCTGGACGGCTTCTACCGGCCGCTGGTGGAACTCCGCAACGAGGGCAGCGGATACGCCGTTTCGCTGGTCAAGGCGGGCGTGGGACTGCGCGGCGGGCCGGCCGTCGGCGGGGTGCGGCCACCGCTGTCCGACCCCGGGCCCGCACACGTCGAGCGCCTCGCCCGGCTCCTCGACCACGGCCTGGCGCTGGCCGCGGCCGTCCCTGGGGCCGGCGCCTGATGCGCGCCGCCGCCTTCCTCTACCCCTGGGACGTGGTCGGCGACCCGCGCGCCCCCGCCCACCTCGCCGAACTCGGCCTCCACCAGGTCACCCTGGCCGCCGCCTACCACTCCACCCGCGCCCTCACCCCGCGCCACCCCCGCCACCGCATCGTCACCGCCCGGCACTCCGCCGTCCTCTACCCGCCCGACCCGGACCGCTGGGCGGGCCGCGCGCTGCGCCCGTACGCCCAGGACTGGGTCGCCGACCCGGACCCCTTCGACACCGCCGCGCGGGCGCTGACCGCCGCCGGCCTGGAGGTGCACAGCTGGGTCGTCCTCGCCCACAACTCCCGCCTCGGCGCCGAACATCCGTCCTCGGTCGTCCGCAACGCCTACGGCGACCGCTACCCGTGGGCGCCCTGCATCGCCCGCCCCGAAGTGCGCGACTACCTCGTCCGCCTCGCCGCCGAGGCCGCCGTCCGGCCCGGCGCCCGGGGCGTGGAGCTGGAATCCTGCGGCTGGTACGGACTGGCACACCTGCACGGCCACGACAAGCTCGCGGGGGTCGGGTTGGGCGGCGCCGCGCAGTACCTGATGTCCCTGTGCTGCTGCCCGGTGTGCCGCGCCGGATACGCCGGACTCGGCCTGGCGGAAGGTGAGGTGCCGGCGGCCGTGCGGCGCGCCCTGGAGCCGGTGTGGGCCGGCGCCGCGCCACCGGACGGCGGCGGCCGGGCGGGGGAGTGGGCCGCCGTCGAGGAACTGCTGGGCCCGGAGACGGCCGGTGCGGTGCGCGCCTGGCGGGACCGGGCGGCGGGCGCACTGCAACGCGCGGTGGTGCACGCCGTGCGGGACGCCGCGGCCCGGGCCTCGGTGGACGGCTTCCGGGTGCTGCTGCACGCCGACCCCGCCCCGCACCGGTGCGGGGCCAACGCCGGGGTGGACCCGGCGGCGGTCCTGGCGTACGCGGACGGGGTGGTGGTGCCCTGCACCGGGGACGCCGCGGCCCGGACCGCGGCGCTCGGGCCGTTCGCACCACGCCCGGCGGGCACGACGGTGGCCGCCAACCTCACCGTGGTCGCGGGGATGGGCGGCAGCCCCGGCACGTTGGCCGCCGACGCCGCCCACGCCGCCGCGCTCGGCGCGGACGAACTGCGGCTCTACCACGCGGGGTTGGCCGGCGCGGCGGATCTGGCGGCGGTGCGGGGGGCGCTGCGGGCGCTGAACCGGTCCGCCGGCGGCCGGGCCCAGGGCAGCGGCGCGGAGTCCGCACCACCGAGCTGACTGCCCGTCAGATGGGCGAAGACCACGACATTGCCCAGATACTCCTGCCGGGACCGGCTGAAACCGCCGCCGCAGGTGATCAGGCGGAGTTCGGGGCGGCGCGCCTCGCCGTAGACCCTCTCGTCCGGGAAGTGCCGGCCGTCGTACACCTCCACCGCGTCGACGGTGAACACCGCGGTCCGCCCGTCCGCCCGCAGGATCCGCACGGTGTGCCCTTTCTTCAGGGCGCCCAGGCGGTAGAAGACCGCGGGGCCCGCGCGGGTGTCCACGTGGCCGGCGATCAGGGCGGTGCCGGTGGTGCCCGGCGGGGTGCCCTCCGCGTACCAGCCCGCCAGGTTCCGGTTGCCCTCCGGCGGCGGTGCCAGGCTGCCGTCCGCGGCCAGCCCCAGCCGGGTCAACGGTGCGTCGATGCGCAGCGACGGCACCGCCACCCGGAGCGGCTCCGCGGCCGGCAGCGGCTCCGCGGCCGGCCGCCCGGTCGCCGCCCCCGCGCCCGGCGGCCGGGCGGTGAACCCCTGTGCGGCGGACGGCTGGGGCGGCGCGGTGTCCCGGGTGCCGTTGGCGATCAACCAGCCGCCGGCACCGCACGCGGCGGCGGTGGCGGCGGCCGCCAGCGCACCGGTCAGCCGCGCGCGGCCCCTGCCGCCGCGTCCTCGGCCCGCCGGCCGCGTTTCTCGTTCCCGGTCCGCCCGCCCTGGGGCCCCGCCGTCACCGGGCGGTGGCGGCGGGGAGCCGGGCCGTGGGGAGCCGTCGGACGGCATGGGCGGCCGGGAGCGGGGGCCGGGTCAGTACCGGCCGCCGGACCGGCGCCGGCGGACCAGCCAGACCCCGGTGGCGGCCGCCACCAGCACCACGCCGGCGCCCGCGGCGATCTCGGTGGTGTTGACACCGTCCTCGCTGGTGGAGCCCTCACCGGTCTTCATCTTGCCCTTGGGCGGCATGGTGGGGCCGGCACCGCCCGGCGCGGGCATCGCGGAGTGCTCCTTGGCGGGCATGCTCGGCTTGGCGCTGCCGTGCCCCATGCCGGGGCTCATGCTCATGCTCGGGCTCATGCTCATCCCGGGGCTCATGCTCGGACCGGCGGACGCGTCCTGCGTGCCGACCCGGACCGTACCGGTGAGCTCCTTGCCGTCGGCACACTTGCCGCCGATCCCGTAATTTCCGGGCTTGGTGCCGGACTTGACCATCACCTTCCCCACCAGGGAACCCTTGGCGGAGCCCGGGGCGAAGGCGACCGTGCCGCCGCCGAGGGCGGCGGCATCCACGCTCGCCGAGCGGCTGCTCCCGCACCCCATGGTGGAGAGGGAGACCGTGGAACCGGCCTTGGCCATGCCCGGCGAGACCTCGATGGTGCCGAAGTCGCCGGCGTACGCCGCGGTGGCGGCCAGACCCAGCGTGGCAGTGGACAGCACGGCACCGATGAGCAGTCGGGTGGAACGCATGGGAACAACCTCCGCGAAGCGCGGTCGTGGCACAGGTGTGCCACTGGGGAAGTCGGTGGAGTTCCGCGCCTCCTCCCACGAGATAAGCCCGCGCCGGCCCGGCGGTCCTGCTGGCCTACGATGAACGGGTGAGCGGAGCTGACCGGCTGCGCCGTCCGGGGCCCACGATCAACCCGGCCGGACGAACCCGCATTCGTACGCGGCGATCACCGCCTGCGTCCGGTCCCGCACCCCGAGCTTGGCCAGCACCCCGGCGACATGCGTCTTCACGGTGGCCGGGCCGACGCCCAGCCGCTCGGCGATCTCGGCGTTGGTCAGCCCGGCGGTCATCAGCCGCAGCACCGCACCCTCCCGCTCCGACAGCCGGTCCCGCAGCGCCCGCGCCGTCTCGGCCGCGGCCCGCTCCCCGGCGTGCCGGGCGGCCAGCGCCCGCACCGCGGCCGGGAACAGCAGCGAATCGCTGTGCGCCACCAGCCGCACCGCCTGGACCAGCTCGTCCGCGCGGGCCCGCTTGAGCAGGAACCCGCTGGCACCGGCCCGCAGCGCGTCGTAGACGTAGGCGTCGTTCTCGAAGGTGGTGACGACCAGGACCCGGGGCGGGTCCGCCGAGCCGGCCAGGATCCGCTCGGTCGCCCGGATCCCGTCGATCCCGGGCATCCGGACGTCCATCAGCACGACATCCGGGCGCAGTTCGCGGACCAGCGGCACCGCCGCCGCGCCGTCCGCCGCCTCGCCGACCACCTCCATGTCGGCCTCCGCGCCCAGGATGACGCGGAGCGCGGTGCGCACCATCCGCTCGTCGTCGGCGAGCACGATCCGGATCACGCCGGGCCCCCGTCCCCGCGGCCGGGCCCGGCGAGCGGCAGTCGGGCGGTCAGCCGCCAGCCGCCGTCCGCGACCCCGGCCGACGCCGCGCCGCCCAGCAGCCGGGCCCGTTCGGCGATGCCGCGCAGCCCGCGCCCGCCGCCGTTGCGCCCCGCCCCGCCCGGCTCCGCCGCCACGGCCACCGGATTCTCCATCACCAACGTCAACTCCCCCTCTTCCACTACGAGTTGCACGGTCACCGGAACCGGTCCGGCGTGCCGCAGGGCATTGCTCAGCCCCTCCTGGACGATCCGGTACGCCTCCCGCGAGACCACCGGCGGTACCCCCGCGCGGTCCCCGGACAGCTCCGCCGTGACCTGGACGCCCGCCGCGCGGGTCCGGTCGAGCAGCGCCTCCAGGGCGTTCAGGGTGGGCGCGGGCGCGGCCGGGCCGGCCGGGCCGGCCGGGCCGGTGTCGTCCTCGGCCCGCAACAGGCCCAGTACGGTGTCGAGTTCGGCGACCGCCTCGCGGGTGGTGTCCTCGATGGCGGCCAGCGCCTGCCGGGCGAACTCCGGGTCGGTGTCCAGCACCCGGCGGGCCGCCCCCGCCTGGAGGGTGACCGCGCTCAGCGCGTGGCCCACCGCGTCGTGCAGTTCGCGGGCCAGCCGGTTGCGGGCCGCGAGTTCGGCCGCCCGGCGTTCGGCGGCGGCCAGCCGGTCGGCGGTGGTGGGGCCCAACAGCGCCGGCGCGCAGCGGGCCAACAGTGCCCCCGCGCCCCAGGTGGTGCCCAGCATTAGCGCCAACAGGGCCAGACCGGCCAGCGGCGCGGCCCACCCGTCGGCGGCCCGCGACCACCCCAGCCGCGGTACGTCGACGCCGAACGGTGCGGCCAGCAGCACCACCGCGGCCGGCGGCGCGGCCAGCGTCATCCCGCTGACGATCCCGCCGGCCAGCAGGTGCGCCGTGAACCACAGCGCGCTGCGCCGCCGGGCGGCCCAGGACCCGGCCGGTCCCTCGGCCAGCCGCTCCGCGGGGGCCGCGCACAGCGCCCGGACGGCGGCCACCTCCAACGGCCGCAGCAGCGGGAAGAGCAGGGCGGCCAGCGCGGCCAACGGCAGCGCACCGGCGAACGCGGCGAACTGCCAGCCCAGGTGGCGCAGCGGGTCCGCGCCGGCCACGAGGAGCGGCAGCGCCACCGACGCCAGCAGGTAGAACGGCATCAACAGCGCCCCGCCCAGCACCAGATGGACCCAGCGCCGCACCAACCGGCCCGCGGTCAGCCGCACCGGACGGCTCCGGGAGTGCGCCCGGCGGTGGCCGCGCCCGTCATGCTGCCCACGGTGTCCGTGGCGCCCGCGTTGCCCGGGGCGCCGGTGCTGCCCGTGGCGCCCGGGACGCCGGTGGTCCGTGCCGCACGTTCGGCGAAGAAATGAGCCCCGGCGACGGCCACCAGCATCCCCACGATCATCTGCACAGCGTAGGTGAGGCTCATCGGCGGCGCGGGCAGTCGCGGATCCCCCGCCGGCAACGGCAGTGCGGTCAGGGCCAGCCAACCGCCCCAGCAGGCCAGCGCCCCGGAGCCGATCCAGGTGGCGGTCAGCGGGGCCGGCAGCGGCACCCGCCCGCCCCGGCGGCCGGCCCCGCCGCCGTACGCGAGCAGCAGCCCCCCGGCCACGGTCAGCGCCGCGAACAGCACGTACCCGGCGTCGTTCAGAGTCGGCGGGTGGCCAGCGTCAGCCGGTCCCGGGCGTCGAACAGCGCGTCCTTGATCGTCTGCTCGTGGCCGGAGGTCAATCGGGCCACCGGCACCGAGCAGCTGATCGCGTCCCGGGCCGGGGTGCGGTAGGGGATCGCCACGCCGAAGCAGCGCAGACCGAGGGTGTTCTCCTCGCGGTCCACCGCGAAGCCCTGTTCGCGGACCGTGTGCAGCTCCTCGATCAGCTGCTCGCGGTCGGTGAGGGTGTGTTCGGTCAGCGCGGGCAGGGTGGGCGGCAGCATCGCCCGCACCTGGTCGTCGGTGTGGGTGGCGAGCAGCGCCTTGCCCAGCGACGTGGAGTGCGCGGGCAACCGGCGGCCGACCCGGGTGAACGGGCGCAGGTAGTGCTGCGACTGGCGGGTGGCGAGGTAGACGACGTTGACGCCGTCGAGCCGGGCGAGGTGGATGGTCTCGGCGGTGTCGTCGGAGAGCCGGTCCAGCGTCGGCCGGGCGGCGGCCACCACCTCGTCGCCGTCGATGTACGAGGTGCCGACCAGTAGCGCGCGGACGCCGATGCCGTAACGGGTGCCGGTGGCGTCGGTCTCCACCCAGCCGAGGTCGACCAGGGTGCGCAGCAGCATGTAGAGGCTGGACTTGGGGTATCCGACGGCTTCCTGGACGGAGGCGAGGCTGTGCATGCCGGGGCTGCCCGCGAAGTATTCGAGCAACTCCACCGTCCGCACCGCGGACTTGACCTGTGCTCCACCGGCCTCGGCAGCTGACATCGCCCTTGACCCCTCTGTTCGGACAGCCATAGAGTCCCAAGGATTCATCATCTGGGACGACGTTCAGCATATAGAACGCCGTCCCGTGTGCGGCAAGGGTTCGCGCGGCAACGACTTGGCCCGGGAGGGACGCACGGTGACAGCAGCGGGAGCAGCACCGGTGGCAGTACCAGTCTGGAGCGTCGACCCCCGAACCGGGAAGCGTCGGGAGCGGGTTGCGGTGGAGGCCACAGCCCACGCGGTGGACGCCGCGGTCCACGCCGCCCATGCCGCCCGCGGCCCGCTCGCCGACCGCGGCCGACGGGCCGCCCTACTGCGCCGCGCCGCCGCCCTCTTCGAGGCCGACGCCGACCAGGTCATCGCCGCCGCGGACGCCGAAACCGCCCTCGGCACCGCCCGCCTGACCGGCGAACTCGCCCGCACCACCTACCAGTTGCGGTCCTTCGCGGACCTGGTCGACGAGGGGGCCTTCCTCGACGTCCGGATCGACCACCCCGATCCCGGCCTCGTCCCGCCCCGCCCCGACCTGCGTCGTTACAAGATCCCGCTGGGCGTGGTCGCGGTCTACGCCGCCAGCAACTTCCCGCTCGCCTTCTCCGTACCCGGCGGCGACACCGCCAGCGCCCTCGCGGCCGGCTGCCCGGTCGTCGTCAAGGCCCACCCCGACCACCCGGCCACCTCCGAGCGGTGCGCCGCCCTGCTGCGCCGCGCCGCCACCGAGACCGGGCTGCCCGCCGACACCGTGGTCCTGGTGCACGGCTTCCAGGCCGGGCTCGACCTGGTCCGCCATCCGCTCGTCGCCGCGGCCGGCTTCACCGGCTCGGTCAGCGGCGGCCGCGCCCTGTACGACGCCGCCGCGGCCCGCCCGCACCCCATCCCCTTCCACGGCGAACTGGGCAGCCTCAACCCCGTGGTGGTCACCGAGGCCGCGGCCGCCGAACGCGCCGACGAGATCGGCACCGACCTGGCCGGCTCGATGACCCTCGGCACCGGACAGTTCTGCGTCAAGCCGGGACTGGTCCTGGTGCCCGACGGCGCGGCCGGCGACCGGCTGCTGGCCGCGCTCACCACGGCCGCCGGCGCCACCGGGCCGGGCACCATGCTCGACCACCGGATGCGCGACGCCTTCCTCGCCGGCGTCCAGGAAAGGTCCCAACTCCCGGAAGTGCAGGCCCCGTTGACCCCCGACGCCGAGGACGGCGGACACACCGTCACCGCCGCCGTGCTCACCGTCCCCGCCAGCCACCTCGCCACCAGCGGCCCGCACGACCTCCTGCTGGAGGAGTGCTTCGGCCCGGTCACCGTCCTCGCCCGCTGCGCCGGCGACGACGAGGCCGCCGCGGTCCTCGCCCGGATCCCCGGCACCCTCTCCGCCACCCTCCAGCTCTCCGCCGCCGAGGGCGCCGGCACCGACCCCGCGGGCCGCGGCGCCCGGCTGCTCGCCGCGGTCACCCCGCTCGCCGGCCGGGTCGTGGTCAACGGCTGGCCCACCGGCGTCGCGGTCGCCCCCGCCCAGCACCACGGCGGCCCCTACCCGGCCACCACCTCCACCGCCACCTCCGTCGGCGCCACCGCCGTCGAGCGCTGGCTCCGTCCCGTCGCCTACCAGGACACCCCGCCGGCCCTCCTCCCGCCCGAGCTGCGCGACGCCAACCCGCTGGGGTTGCCGCGCCGCGTCGACGGCCGGGCCGAGGGGGCATAGGTCGACGCATGGCCCCCGCCGCCCCGCCGCACCCCGCCCCACAGGTCCGCCCCGCCACCACCGCCGACCTGGAGTCGATCGCCGCCCTGCACACCGCAGCCCGCGCCGCCTACCTCCGCGGCCGGATACCGGACGCGCCCTTCGACGCGCCCGCCGAACACGCCCGCTGGCGGGACGCCTGGGCCCGGGTGCTGCACCACGACGAGGCCCCGACCCTCTGCGCCGTGCGCCACGGCACCGTCGTCGGCGCCGCCTCCTACCGCCTCCACGCCTCGGTGCGGGGGGAACCCCCTCGCACCGCCCCCGCAAGCACCGTCAAGCTCCACCAGCTGCACGTCGACCCGGCCCACTGGGGCACCGGCGTGGGCCGCGCCCTGCACAGCGCCTGCCTGCACGCCTGGCGCGCCGCCGGCTGCTCCCGGGCCGTCCTCGACGTGCTCTGGCACAACCACCGCGCCCGCACCTTCTACAGCAGCCTGGGCTGGTGTCCCGATCCGGACCGCCGCCCGGCCCCCGACGCCGTCCACCTCGCGCTCACCCTGTGCCTGACCCCTCCCAAGGGCCCGCCGGCTCCCGCCGCGCCATGATCTGAAGCCGCTCGGCGGTCCGGCCGTCCAGCGTCGGCACCGTCGCCCGGCACTCCCGCAGCCCCGTGAAACCCGCCGCCCGCAGCAGCCCCCGCAGCCACTGTGGCGCGTGGTGCCGGAACACCCCGCCGTCCTCCGTCTCGAACACCCCGTACGTCCCGTACCGGGCCGCGAACCGCCCGTACCGCTCGCGGTTGAACGGGTCGTCCTGCAACGGCACGTCGCTCAGGTACAGCACCCCGCCTGGCCGCACCAGCCGCGCCAGTTCCCCGACGATCGCCCGCTGTCCGGCATCGTCCGGTACGCAGGTCAGCACCGCGAACAACAGCGCCGCGTCGAAACTGCGGTCCGCGAACGGCAGCGGGAACCCCGCCCACCGCAGCAGCGCCAGCCCCGGGTGCTCGCGCCGCCCCCGCGCGATCAGCGCCGCCGACCGGTCCACCCCGCGCACCGCCTGGTACCCCAGCCCCCTCAGCTCGGCGGTGAGCCGCCCGTATCCGCATCCGTAGTCCAGCACCCGCGCGGACCGCGGCACGTACTCCGTCAGCAGTCCGGGATCGATCGGGTGCGTGAAGGTCTTGGCGGCCCCGGTCGTCTCCCAGAACCCGTCGGTCGCGTGCGGCGGTGGCATACCCATATCGGGACGGTACCGCCCGTAACGCCGCAAGATCCGGCATGCCGCCCGCCCCGGAATAACCCCCGCCCCCGCCCCGTTACACCCCTCCGTACACCTGACCGGTCGCCGGCCGGTCCCCCCGAGGAAAGTCATCCCCATGCGCGTCGAAATCTGGTCGGACATCGCCTGCCCCTGGTGCTACATCGGCAAGGCACGGTTCGAGGCCGGTCTGGCGGCCTTCGCCCACCGGGCGGACGTCGAGGTCGTCCACCGTTCCTTCGAGCTGGACCGGGACGCCCCGCCCGCCACCGACCAGCCGATCCTCGACATGCTCGCGGCGAAGTACGGCGTCAGCCGGGCCCAGGCCGAGGCGATGGAGGCCCGGGTCGCCGAGGCGGCGGCCGCGGAGGGGCTGGGCTACCGCTCCGACCGCATCCACGGCAACACCTTCGACCTGCACCGCCTGCTCCACCTGGCCAAGGCCCATGGGGTGCAGGACGCGCTGCTCACCGCCCTCTACGACGCCAACTTCGCCGAGGCTCGGCAGCTCGGCGACCCCGCCGTGCTGACCGGGATCGCGGTCGAGGCCGGTCTGCCCGCCGACGAGGCCGCCCGGGTCCTGGCCGACCCGGACGCCTACGCCGCCGACGTCCGCGCCGACGAGCACGCCGCCGCCGAACTGGGCGCCACCGGCGTCCCCTTCTTCGTCATCGACCGTCGCTACGGCATCTCCGGCGCCCAGCCGGTGGACGTCTTCCGCCAGGCGCTGGAGCGGGCGCACGCCGACTCCGCCGTCCAGGTGCTGGCCACCGGCGACGCGGACACCTGCACGGACGGGAGCTGCGCCGTCCCGGAGGCGTGAGCCGACCGGAACCGCCTCCGGCGTCCCGGGCCTGTGCCGTGGACGCCGGAGGCGGTTACCGGCCAGAGTGGGGGCCATGCAGCGACACACGGCACTGGGCGGGGACGAGTTCGCACCCGAGACGGTCTACCTGAACTCGGCGGCCAGCGGGCTGCTGCCCGCGCGGACCGCCGCCGCGCTACGGGACGCGCTGACGGAGTCGGCGTCGTACGGGACGATGGGGCGCGACTACCTCGGCACGGCGCAGCGGGCGCGTGAGGCGTTCGCGCGGCTGGTGGGGGTGCCCGCTGAGCGGGTCGCGGTGGGCAGTTCGGTCGCGGTGCAGTCGGCGTTCGTCGCGGCCTCGCTGCCGGCCGGCAGCGAAGTGCTGGTCGCCGAGGGGGACTTCAGTTCGCTGGTGAATCCGCTGACGGCGCACGGCGGTTGCACGGTGCGGGCGGTGCCGCGGGAGACGCTCGCCGATGCGGTGCGGCCCGGGACGGCGCTGGTCGCGGTGAGCGCGGTGCACGCGCTGGACGGCCGGATCGCCGACCTGGCCGCCATCCGGGACGCCGCCCGGGCGCATGGGGCGCTGACGTACGTCGACATCACGCAGGCCGCCGGGTGGCTGCCGGTGCCGGTCGCCGACTTCGACTACGTGGTGTGCGGGGCGTACAAGTGGCTGCTGTGCCCGAAGGGGGCGACGTTCATGGTCTTCGGCGGGGAGCGGGCGGCACGCGGCGACCTGGGCGGCCCGGGGTGGCCGGTGCCGGTGCACGCCGGATGGGTCGCCGGGGAGGACCCGGGGGAGTCGAACTACGGCCCGATCGACCGGCCGGCGGCGACCACCCGCCGCTACGACGAGCCGCACGCCCACTACTCCTACGTGGGCGCCGCACAGTCCCTCGGGCTGCTGGCGGAGATCGGCGTGGCGACCGTCCACGCCCACAACGTGGCGCTGGCCGAGCAGTACCGCGCCGGGCTGGTGGCGGCCGGGTTCGCCCCGCGGCCCGCGCCCGGGTCCGCGATCGTCTCCACCCCGGGGCTGGCGGACGCCGAACCGCGGCTGGCCGGGGCCGGGGTGCGGGTGTCGGTCCGCGGCGGGCTGCTCCGGGCGGCGTTCCACCTCTACAACTCCTCCCAGGACGTGGCACAGGCGCTGGCGCTGCTGGTCCCGTGACGGCCCGATTGCCGTCCGTTGCCGCGGCGTTTCCGCAGGCCAGGGGGGTGCATGGCGGGACGCGGCGGCTGATGTAATGGCCAAAGCTTCAGCTCGGCAGGCGAGTTGATGACCCGTGACCCACAGCTGAGAGGCCGTCAGTGAGCACTGCGTTCGACCCCATAGACCTCGCCGGTGTCCCGCTCGCCAACCGCATCGTCATGGCGCCGATGACCCGCAACCGCGCCACCGAAGAGGGGGTGCCCACCCCGTCCATGGTCCGCTACTACACCCAGCGGGCCTCGGCCGGCCTCATCGTCACCGAGGCCACCCAGACCGAGGTGGTCGGCCGCGGGTACCCGCTCACGCCGGGCCTGCACACCGCCGAGCAGGTCGCCGGCTGGCGCCGGGTCACCGACTCCGTCCACGCGGCCGGCGGCCGGATCTTCGCCCAGCTGTGGCACGGCGGCCGGATCGGCCACCCGGTGCTGCTGCCCGACGGGCTGGAGCCGGTCGGCCCGTCCGCGGTGAAGGCGGCAGGCCAGGGCTTCACCCAGAACGGCCCGACGGACTTCGTCACCCCGCGCGAGCTGACCGACGAGGAGATCCGCGCGACCGTTGACGGGTTCGCGGCCGCGGCCCGCAACGCCATCGAGGCCGGCTTCGACGGGGTCGAGATCCACGGCGCCAACGGCTACCTCGTCCACCAGTTCCTGGCCCCCAACGCCAACCTGCGCACCGACCAGTGGGGCGGCTCCGACGTGGCCCGCGCCCGGTTCGCGATCGAGGTGGTCACAGCGGTCGCCGGCGCGATCGGCGCGCACCGCACCGGTCTGCGACTCTCGCCCGGCAACCCGTTCAACGACATCGCCGAGCCCGCACCGGAGGCCACCTACACCGCACTGGTCGAGGCCATCGCCCCGCTGGGCCTGGCCTACCTGCACACCTGCGACGTCCGTGACCTGGAGCTGCTGGCCCGGCTGCGGAAGCGGTTCGGCGGCCCGTTCCTGCTCAACCCGGCGACCGACGGCCGGCCCACCGGCCCCGAGGAACTGCCGCTCGTCGAGCAGGGCGAGGCCGATCTGCTCGCGTACGGCGCGCTCTTCATCGCCAACCCCGACCTGCCCCGCCGCCTGGCGGCCGGCGGCCCGTTCAACACCCCGGACCGGGCCAGCTTCTACGGCGGCGACGACCGCGGATACCTGGACTACCCTGCCCTGGAGGGCAACTGACGGTACGTCAGTTAACGGAGCGCGGCGGCCGCCGCACAGCGCCACGGGGGTGCTGTGCGGCGGCCGTCTGTCGTACGCACCGCCCGCCGCCGCGCGGGCGGTGCGCGGGTCGCTAGCCGACCGGCACGAACGGGGCCCGTGCCCCGATGTACTCCGGGCGCCGGACCGGGGCCGCGAACGGCTCCACCGCGGTGTTCTCCATGCTGTTGAAGACGATGAAGACGTTGCTGCGCGGGTACGGCGTGATGTTGTCGCCGGAGCCGTGCATGGCGTTGCAGTCGAACCACGTCGCCGAGCCGGCCCGGCCGGTGAACAGGCGGATGCCGTGCCGGTCCGCCATCGTCGTCAGCGCCTCGTCCGACGGCGTGCCCGCATCCTGCATCTGGAGCGACTTCTTGTAGTTGTCCTTCGGGGTGGCACCCTCGCACCCGACGAAGTACCGGTGCGATCCGGGCATGATCATCAGGCCGCCGTTGGTGTCGAAGTTCTCGGTCAGCGCGATCGACACCGACACGGTGCGCATGTTCGGCAGCCCGTCCTCGGCGTGCCAGGTCTCGAAGTCCGAGTGCCAGTAGAAGCCGGAGGCGCCGAAACCCGGCTTGACGTTGATCCGCGACTGGTGGACGTAGACGTCCGAGCCGAGGATCTGGCGGGCCCGGCCGACTACGCGCGGATCGGTGACCAGCTTCGCGAACACCTCGCTGATCCGGTGCACTTCGAAGACCGAGCGGACGTCCTGGGTCGTCGGCTCGACGATCGAGCGCGGGTCGGTACGCGTCACCGGGTCGTTGACCAACCGGTCCAACTCGGCGCGGTACACCGCGACCTCGTCCGCGGTGAGCAGCTCCGGGAGGGCGAAGAAGCCGTCCCGTTCGAAGTCGCCCAGCTCGGACGCGGCGAAGGGGCCCGCCGCTCCGGGCTGCGACCACACCACCGGGTCCTGCCGCGGGGTGATGACCTCGGAGGTCCCACGGGTCGGGTACAGGTCGGCGGTGCGCTCGGGTGCGGTGGTCATGGTGGTGCCTTCCTCTCCTCTCGTACGGAATCTCACTGCGTCACGGTGACGCCGGACGGTGGACGGTCCGGTGTCTGTGCTCAGCTCGCCTCGGGCTCGGGCTCGGTGAGCAGCGGGTAGACGCCGTTCTCGTCGTGGTCCTCGCGGCCGGTGACCGGCGGGTTGAAGACGCACAGGCAGCGGAAGTCCTCTTTGATCCGCATGGTGTGCTTCTCGTGCCCGTCGAGCAGGTACATCACGCCGGGCGTGATGAGGTGCTGCTCGCCGGTCTCGTCGTTGGTCAGCTCGGCCACGCCCTCGACGCAGACCACGGCCTCGATGTGGTTGGCGTACCACATCGACGTCTCGGTGCCTGCGTACAGGACGGTCTCGTGGAGCGAGAAGCCGACCCGCTCCTTGGCGAGCACGATGCGCTTGCTCTCCCACGTGCCGGACTGGGCCTTGACGTGGCGGTCGGTGCCTTCGATGTCCTTGAACGAGCGGACGATCATGGTGCGTCGGGTGCCTTTCTGTTGAACGGTGCGGGCCGTCGGACGACGGGGAGCGGTCAGGCGCAGTCGCGCACCGCGCGGGCGAGGGTCCGCAGGCCCTCGTCCAGCTCCTCGGGGGTGGTCGTCAGCGCGGGCAGCAGCTTGACGACCTCGCTCTGCGGGCCGGAGGTCTCGATGAGCAGCCCCAGCTCGAAAGCGCGCTTGGCGATCTTGTTGGCGAGCTCCTTGTCGGTGCACTCCAGGCCCCACACCAGACCGCGGCCGCGGTACTCGGCGAAGACGCCGGGGTGCTCGGCGATGATGGCCTTGAGGTGCGTCTCGACGATCTCACCGCGGGCCAGCGTCTGCTTCTCCATCTGACCGTCGGCCCAGTACGTGTCGAGGGCGGCGGCCGCGGTGACGAAGGCTGGGTTGTTGCCGCGGAAGGTGCCGTTGTGCTCGCCGGGCTCCCAGATGTCCAGCTCCGGCTTGAACATCGTCAGGGCCAGCGGGAGTCCGTAGCCGCTGATGGACTTGGAGACGGTGACGATGTCCGGCACGATGCCCGCCTCCTCGAAGGAGAAGAAGGCACCGGTGCGGCCGCAGCCCATCTGGATGTCGTCGACGATCAGCAGCATGTCCTGGCGCTCGCAGAGCGCGGCCAGGGCGCGCAGCCACTCGGCGCGGGCGACGTTGATCCCGCCCTCGCCCTGCACGGTCTCCACGATCACCGCCGCGGGCTTGTTCAGGCCCGAACCCTGGTCCTCCAACAGCCGCTCGAACCACAGGAAGTCCGGCGTCTGCCCGTCCAGGTAGTTGTCGAACGGCATCGGGGTGCCGTGCACCAGCGGGATGCCGGCGCCGGCCCGCTTCATCGAGTTGCCGGTGACCGCCAGCGCACCCAGCGACATGCCGTGGAAGGCGTTGGTGAAGGAGACGATCGACTCCCGGCCCTTGACCTTCCGGGCCAGTTTGAGCGCGGCCTCGACCGCGTTGGCGCCCGTCGGGCCCGGGAACATGACCTTGTAGGGCAGGTCGCGCGGCCGCAGGATGATGTTCTGCAGCGACTCCAGGAAGGCCCGTTTGGCCGTGGTGGACATGTCCAGGCCGTGGGTGATGCCGTCCCGCTCGATGTAGTCGATCAGGGCGCGTTTGAGGACCGGGTTGTTGTGGCCGTAGTTGAGCGACCCGGCGCCGGCGAAGAAGTCCAGGTAGGTGTGGCCGTCCTCGTCGGTCAGGCGGCTGCCCTGCGCGCGGTCGAAGACGGTCGGCCAGCCACGGCAGTAGCTGCGCACCTCCGACTCGACGGTTTCGAAGACGCTCAGATCGGGCTGGGTGATGGTCACAGCATGCTCCTGGGAGATGAGTGCGGGGGGAGAGAAGTCTGGGGGCGGCGCCGTGCGCGCGGCCCGGGTCAGCGGTTGCTGCCGGGCGGCGCCTCGAACGGGCCGATGAGGTGTCGGACTTCCGGCTCGTGGCCCTGCTCGGGGAAGAGCGCGGCGTCGAAGAGCACCTCGTGCATGACCGGCACCGAGTGCCGCTCGGCGAACGATGCGAACAGTCGGTTGGACGCGTCGTTGTCGGGCGTGATGGTGGTCTCCACGCGACGTATGCCCAGTTCGTCGATGGCGCGGGTGGTCAGCCCGTCCAGGAGGGCGGCGGCCAGGCCCCGTCCGCGGTGCGCCTCGTCGACGGCGATCTGCCAGACGACGAGGGTGTCCGGGCGGTCGGGGCGTACGTAGCCGGTGACGAACGCGGCCGGCTGGCCCGCCGTGTCACGGGCGACGGCGGAGGTGGCGGCGAAGTCGCGGCACCACAGGAGGTAGCTGTAGGAGGAGTTGAGGTCCAGCGTCTTCGAGTCGCAGGCGATGCGCCAGATCGCTGCCCCGTCCTCCACCTGTGGGGTGTCGAGCTTGAAGCCCTCCGGGAATTCCTTGAAATCGCTTCGGGCACCGGCATGGTCTGCTTGTGCGGCGGTCATGCAATTGAATTTACCCAGGGGAAAAGTAAATTGCATCGCGGGTCCCGGTTACGCGGGAGACGTTTTTGTGTTATCACGCGGGGGCGTGCGAGCGCGCGATCCAGTGGCAAGTTGTCCTGGTTCGTCATAGAAGTTCGGGGCGAAACGGACACGCTGTGTAGTCGGTCACAGCTCAGTAACGCTCGTGTGAAGTGCCTGAATTATGAGACTTGATGCTAGCGAAATCTTGGCGTTTGAGGTCCGGAAAAGCGGGCATACGAATACGGGAAGCTGGCTTCTGGGGAAGTGAGAATTTGCCGCCAGAAGGCGCCGCGGAAGGTTCACCAAAAGGTCCGCGAGAAGCTACCGGAGCTCGACTCCGACAAGATGCGGGAAGTGTCGCAAGATGATAGGGCGGATAGCCGCGGCGCGATTTCGGATATCCACGCGCCGGATGTCCGGTGCGGGCGCCAAGCGCACCGTGGTCGCCGGCCGCGGCCCCCGCATACAGTGCGTGCATGACGTCCATGAGTGAAGGTGCAGTGCTGCACCTCAAGGGGAGGGTGCTCGTCGGACCGGACGAGGTCCGCGACGAGCTGTGGGTCATCGACGGCCGGGTGACGTTCGAGCGACCGGCCATGGCACGGGATGCCAGGACCGTCGCCGGCTGGGTGCTGCCGGGCCTGGTCGACGCCCACTGTCACGTCGGACTGGACGCGCACGGGCCGGTGGACGCCGCCACCAGCGAGAAGCAGGCGCTCACCGACCGTGACGCCGGCACCCTCCTGATCCGGGACGCCGGCTCGCCCTCGGACACCCGCTGGATCGACGACCGCCCCGACCTGCCACGGATCATCCGCGCCGGCCGGCACATCGCCCGCACCAAGCGCTACATCCGTAACTACGCGCACGAGATCGAGCCGGCGGACCTGGTCGCCTACGTGGCCCAGGAAGCCCGGCGCGGCGACGGCTGGGTCAAGCTCGTCGGCGACTGGATCGACCGCTCGGTCGGCGATCTGGCCGCCTGCTGGCCGCCCGGCGAGGTGGCCGCCGCCATCGCCGAGGCGCACCGGCTCGGTGCCCGGGTCACCGCCCACTGCTTCGCCGAGGAGTCCCTCGCCCCGCTGGTCGAGGCCGGGATCGACTGCATCGAGCACGCCACCGGCCTGACCGAGGACACCATCCCGCTCTTCGCCGAGCGCCAGGTCGCCATCGTCCCCACCCTGGTCAACATCGCGACGTTCCCGCAGCTCGCGTTCGCCGGCGGGGCGAAGTTCCCCCGCTGGGCGGACCACATGCGCCGGCTGCACGACCGGCGCTACGACACCGTACGGGCCGCCTATGACGCCGGTGTGCCGATCTTCGCCGGCACCGACGCCGGCGGTTCGCTGCCGCACGGCCTGGTCGCCGACGAGGTCGCCGAACTGATGAAGGCCGGGCTGCCCGTCGAGGCCGCCCTCTCGGCGACGACCTGGGGCGCCCGGGAGTGGCTGGGCCGCCCCGGCCTCACCGAGGGTGCCCCGGCGGACCTGGTCGTCTTCGAGACCGACCCGCGGGCCGACGTCCGGGTGCTGGCGGCGCCGCGCCTGGTGGTGCTGCGCGGCCGGGTGGTCGGCTGAGCACCCTCGGGGCGCGGCCGGACGGCTTCCAGGGCCGTTCCGGTGGGATCACGGCCGGACGGGTCCTGGGGCCTGTCCGCCCCTGACCCACCGGACGGGTCCTAGGGCCGAGCGTCGTGCGGCGGTGCGTCCGCCGCCGTGCCCCGCTCCGCCGCGTCGGCCCGCAGCAGCGCCTCCACCAGGCCGGGGAAGCGCGCTTCGAGGTCGGCGCGGCGCAGCGAGACGTAGCGCTCGCGGCCGGCCCGGCGGGTGTGGGTCCAGCCCGCCGTCCGCAGGATCCGGAAGTGGTAGGAGCCGGTGGCCCGGCTGACCGGCAGCTCGATCTCCCCGCAGCCCACCTCGCCTTCCGTGGCGAGTCGATGCACGACCCGCCGCCGCAGCGGGTCGCTGAACGCCTGGAGCAGGTCGCCGAGCCGGATCCGCGCGGTCTCCGGCTGGTCGGGGTCGGCCGGTGCGGAGGTGGCGTCGGGGGCCCCGCCCGCCCCTTGAGGGCTCGGGGGAGGGGCCGCGCCCGGGTCCGTACGAGACATTGTTCGAGAACTCTCTAAACGAGTGATACGGTCGGTGATCGTCAATACGTTGACGATCCTCTAATTATTCACCGACGGTGCCCGCGCCCGACGCCACCGGCGTCCCGCCCGCACCGTCGGCACCGACCGCTCCCGCGAGGCTCCGCGATGACCACCGCCGACCCGGCACCCGCACCCGCACCCTTTCCCCCGGCCGCACCCGGCGGGGGTCCGACCTCCGGCGGGCCGCTGCGCACGCTCTTCTGCATCGGGGTGACCCAGGACTTCTTCGCCGCCGACGACGCGCTGCGCGCCACCGTGGCCGCCGCGATTCCCCCCGCCTTCGACCGACTGGGTGAGCGCTTCGGCGTCACGGTGCTCGGCACCCTCGACGACGACCAGCTGATGGTCGGCGCCGCCCCGGCCTGGCCGTGGACCTCGTACGTCCTCGCCGACGTCCCCGACCTGGACACCGTCGCCGCGGTGTGCGGCATCGTCCGCGACACCCCGGTCGGCGACGGGCGGCTGTGGCGCTACCTGCGCATCGAGGCCCGGGTCGGGCGTCCGCTCTTCTTCGGTACGGCCTGAAGGAGGCCCGCTGTGCTCGACACCGGACTCGACGGCCGGACCGTCCTGATCACCGGCAGCGCCCAGGGGCTCGGCGCCGCCCTGGTCCGCGCCTGCCACGCCGAGGGCGCCCACATCGCCGCGCTGGACATCGACGAGGCGGCCAACCGCGCCCTCGTCGAGCGGCTCGACCCCGACAGGGAACGGATCCGGCCGGTCCAGGTCGACCTCGGCGATCCGGACGCGCTCGCCGCCGCCTACGACCGGGTCCGCGCCTGGCGCCCGGTCGACGTGCTGATCAACAACGCCGCCCGGCCGCTCGCCCGGACGCTGTGGGAGATCACCCCCGAGGAGTGGGACGAGGTCTTCGCGGTCAACCTGCGCGCGGTCTTCCTGCTGACCCGCGCGGTCGCCGCCGACATGCGCGACCGCGGCTTCGGGCGGATCGTCAACATGGCCTCCCTCGCCGGCCAGACGCCCCGCCCCACCGGCGCCGCCTACGGCACCAGCAAGGCCGGGCTGATCGCCCTCACCCGGGTCTTCGCGGCCGAACTGGCCCCGTACGGCGTCACGGTGAACGCGGTCGCGCCGGCCATGATCGACACCCCGATGGTCCGCTCGATCGGCCCGGAGGCGCTCGCCGAGCTCACCGACCAGGTGCCGATGGGCCGGATCGCCACCCCGGAGGAGGTCGCCCGGGTCGCCCTCTTCCTCGCCTCCCAGGAGTCGTTCGTCACCGGCGCCACCTACGACGTCAACGGCGGGGCCCTGATGCGCTGACCGTGTGGGCGCACTGCCGGCCGTACCGGGCCACCGTGGCCCGGTACGGCTGTGGTGTGGGGTGTCCGCCGGGGCGGACGAGCCGGAAGGAATCGAATAAGGACACGGAAACCACCCTTTGGGGTGAACTCACCTCGCGTGGCTGTCTGTTCACCCTCAGTGCGTACACGATGTGCGGGTCGAAGCCGTCGGCCCGCGTGATGTCCCCCATTGGCGCGGTCGGCGGCTCCATCTCTCCTGTGGGGGTTCCACACACGTGTCCACCAGTTCCGCCGGTACCACCGGCACGACCGGACGGATCGGCGCCATCCTGGCCGCCGCCGTCCTGACGGCCGGTCCCGCCGTCGCCCTCGCCGCCGCCGCGCCCGCCGCCCACGCCAGTGGCAACGACGGCCGCACCCACGGCACTTCGGGGGCGGTGGTGCTGCGCACCGCCCTGGACGTCGGCCTGCTCGACAAGACCCTGAACATCCCCGTCCGGGCCGTCCTCAACGACGTCCACGCCCCGGCCTCGGCCGACAAGACCGCGCTCACCGTCCGCCTGGACGGCATCGACGGGGGCCGGCCGGTCAGCCTGCTGCGCGCCGACGTCGCCACCGCCCGCGCCACCGCCGACGGGCGGACCGCCGAGGGCTACGCCAACCTCGTCCGGGCCAAGGTCCAACTGCCCGGCCTCCCGGCACTGCCGCTGGCCCAGGTCCAGCAGGTCACCGCCCGCGCCGTCTGCCAGGCGGGACAGCGGCCGCGGGCCGAGGCCCAGGTGCTGGGTGACGTCGTGGTGTTGGGCAAGCGGGTCGCGCTCCGTGCCGGCGGGACCACCGAGGTCACGGTCCCGGGGGTCGGCGACGTCCGGCTCGACCTGTCGCAGAAGAGCACCACCTCGGCGAGCGCCGCCGCCACCGCACTCCGCCTCCGGGTCTCCGTCAACCCGCTCAAGCTCAACGTGGCGGAGGTGCACGGCGATGTCACCCTGGCCCAGGCCACCTGCACCACCCCGCACGGCACCCCCGGTGAGCCCGGCACCCCGCCGTCCCCCGGCCAGCCCCACGGCCCCGGTACGCACCCCGGCGGCGGTACCCAGGTGAACTCCGGCAGCGGCGGCGTCCGCCCGGCCACCGATAAGCACCTCGCCGAGACCGGCGGCAGCTCCGCCACCCCGTATCTCGCCGGCGGCGCGGCCCTGTTGGTCGCCGGTGGTGCCGGGGCGCTGGGCTACACCCGCCGCCGCCGGAACGCCGCGTCGGACGGGCGCGGCTGACGAGTCCGTATCCGCACCGGTGCCGTGGGGGCGCCGGCGCGGGTACGACCGGGTGCGTCGCGTGGGCCCGCGCGACGCACCCACCCCTAGGGCGTGGCCCGGCGGACCACCCCGGCGAGGGGACCACCCCCAGGCGACCGCCCGCGCCCCGCTACCCGGGACTAATCGCAGTGCTCCCCCGTTTGCGGGGGGGTGAAGCGATTCTGAGCGCTGCTCTGACTCGCAGGCTAGAGCGGGCGGTTTTGCTGCTCGATGTACTGACGGACGGTCGACAGTGGAGCGCCGCCGACCGATCCGGCGAAGTAGGAGCCGGACCACAGCCGTTGTGCCCGCCAGTAGTGCCGGACCAGCTCGGGGTACTCCTGGCGGAGCCTGCGGGAGGAGACGCCCTTGAGGGAGTTGACCAGCTTCGATAGGGCGACCTTCGGCGGGAAGTTCACCAGCAGGTGAACGTGGTTGGTCTCGCCGTTGAACTCGACCAGCTCACATTCGAAGTCCTTGCAGACCGCCCGCATGATCTCTTCCATGCGCGTCAGGTGCCGGTCGTTGAAGGCCTTATGCCGGTACTTCGTCACGAAAACCAAGTGTGCGTGCATGACGAACGCGCAGTGCCTGCCAGTGCGGATGTTGTCGTACTCAGCCATAAACCAACTGTAGTACGCTGATCGACATGCAGCTTCGGTACTCCTTCCGGATGTATCCGAACGGCCCTCAGTGCTCAAGCCTTGCCAGGGCGTTCGGATGCGCACGGGTGGTCTACAACGATGCGCTTCGGGCTCGCGAGACCGCCCGCGCCGACGGGAAGGCGTTCCCGAAGACCGGGGACCTGTCGAAGCTGTTGATCACCGAGGCGAAGAAGACCGGGGAACGGGCCTGGCTCGGCGAAGTGTCTGCCGTCGTGCTCCAGCAGTCCCTTCGGGATCTGGACACCGCATACCGGAACTTCTTCGACGGGCTGAAGGGCAAGCGCCCGCGCATGGGCGCGCCCCGGTTCAAGTCCCGCAAGGACAACCGGCAGGCCGTACGGTTCACCGCGAACGCCCGCTGGAAGATCACGATGGGTGGTGACCTGTCGCTCCCGAAGGTCGGGGATGTGCGGGTCAAGTGGTCCCGACCCCTTCCTTCCGCCCCGTCCACGGTGACCGTGGTCAAGGACGCGGCCGGGCGGTACTTCTGCTCGTTCGTCATCGAGACCGGGCCCGGCGAGGCCCTACCCGAGGCAGAGGGGCAGGTCGGTATCGACCTGGGCCTGTCACACTTCGCGATCCTCTCCGACGGCACGAAGATCGACAGCCCCCGCTTCCTGCGCCGGGCCGAGAAGAAGCTGAAGAAGGCACAGCGGGACCTGAGCCGGAAGGCTAAGGGAAGCAGGAACAGGACGAAGGCCCGGCTCAAGGCCGCCCGCGCACACGCGAAGGTGGCCGACGCACGCCGCGAGTTCCACCACCAGCTCTCAACGAAGATCATCCGCGAAAACCAAGCGGTTGCCGTTGAAGACCTGGCGGTCAAGGGACTCGCCCGCACGCGCCTGGCCAAGTCCGTCCACGACGCCGGATGGTCCACGTTCGTCGCGATGCTGGAGTACAAGGCCGCCCGGTACGGGCGCACCCTCGCCAAGATCAGCCGGTTCGAGCCGACCTCTCAGGTCTGCTCACAGTGCGGCATCAAGGACGGCCCTAAACCCCTCCACATCCGCGTGTGGGAGTGCGGGGCGTGCGGGGCCGTCCTGGACCGGGACATCAACGCGGCGGTCAACGTCGCCAAGGCGGCCGGACTGGCCGTGTCAGCCTGCGGAGCGCGGGTAAGACCGGGACCCGTCCCGGCACAGCGCGATGAACCAGGAACCCACCGAGACGGTCAGAAGACCGTGGTAGGAATCCCCTCCCTTTAGGGAGGGGAGCGGAAGTCAACGCGGCGGTCCGCCGAGCACGTCCGCCAGGGCGGCCACGAACCGGTCGGTGGTCGCCCGGTCCCGGACGGCCAAGCGGAGCCAATCCGGGCCCAGGCCCGGGAAGGTGTCCCCGCGGCGCACCGCGAAACCGCGGGCCCGCAGCCCGGCGCGGACCGCCGCCGCACCGGGCAGCCGGACCAGCACGAACGGCCCCGCCGCGGGACCGGCCACCGCCACCGCCGGGAACTCGCCCAGCCGGGCCAGCAGATGGGCCCGGTCCACGGCGATCCGCTCGGCCGCCGCGGCCGCCTCCGCCAACGCCCCCGGCGCACAGCACGCCTCCGCGGCGGCCAGCGCCGGGCTGGAGACCGGCCACAGCGGCTGCGCCCGCTCCAGCGCCGCCACCGTCTCCTCGTCCGCCAGCACGTAGCCGATCCGCAGCCCCGCCAGCCCCCACGTCTTGGTCAGACTGCGCAGCACCACCAGCCCCGGCAGGTCACCCACCCGCCCGGCCAGCGACTCCCGCTCCCCGGGCACCGCGTCCATGAACGCCTCGTCCACCACCAGGGTGCGGCCCGGCCGCGCCAACGAGGCCAGCACGGCCGCCGGATGCAGCACCGAGGTGGGGTTGGTGGGATTGCCGACCACCACCAGATCCGCGTCGTCCGGCACCGCAGCCGGATCCAGCCGGAACCCGTCCCGCTCGGCCAGCAGCACCCGCCCGACCTCGTACCCGGCGTCCCGCAGCGCCGCCTCCGGCTCGGTGAACTGCGGATGCACCACCACCGGCCGACGGGCCCGCACCGCCCGCGCCAGCAGCACGAACGCCTCGGCGGCACCGGCCGTCAACAGCACCCGGTCCACCGGCAGCCCGTGCCGCACGGCGACCGCCCGGCGGGCCTCCCGGCCGTCCGGATACGCCGCCAACCCGTCCAGCGACGCGGCGATCCGGGCCTTCAGCCAAGCCGGGGGAGTGCCCGCCCGGACATTGACCGCCAGGTCCGTCAGGTCCGCGCCGCGCACCTCCGCGTCACCGTGGTGCCGCAGGTCCACCTCCCCGGAGCCGGACCCGGTGCGCGCCGCGGACAGTGCCGGCCCGGTCACGCCGGGCCCCCGGCGGCCGCGGCGCTCAGGGCGGTCCCCGGCAGCGCGCCGCCCGCCGGCCGGGCGTCCTCCGCCGCCGCCCGGCCGCCGAACGCCGCCTCGTCGGCGACCGCTGCCCGGTAGCGCTCCATGACCACCTCGGCCAACTCCGGTGCCACACCGATCGGCTCCGCGCCCAACACCTCGGCGCCCGGGTGCGCCGCCGCCCAGCCTTCGGTCTGCATCCGCAGCCGCGCCAGCAGGTCACCGGCGAAGAAGAAGTACGGCAGGACCACGGTCCGGCGCCCGTGGGACGGCCCCGGCGCCGCCGCGGCCAGCACCCGGCACCGGTCCAGCCCGGCCGGCACGTCCGGCGCCGCCAGCGTCACGAACGCGCTCTCCACGCCCGCGAAGCCCCGGCCCTCCCACAACAGCCGGGCGGCCCGGACCACTTCGGCATTGGCGTGCGGATCGGCCGCACCCCGCCCCACCAGCAGCACCGTCGTACGGGCCCGGTCCTCGGGCCGGCGTGCACCGCCGCCCAGCGCCTCGTCCAACCGCCGCTCCAGCGCCCCCAGCAGTCGGGGATCCGGCCCCAGTTCGGGACCGCAGACCGCGCGGACACCGGGGTGCGCGGCGACCGCCCGCGCCACCGCGTCCGGCAGGGTCTCCCGGAGGGCCCCGGTGGGCGCCATCAGCAGCGGCACCGCGACCAACCGGGTCGCGCCCCGCGCGACCAGCTCGTCGACCGCGCCGGACAGCGGCAGCGGCGACGCCGTGGCGCCGAAGAAACCCCCGGCGACCGGTACGTCGGGATGCCGTTCGGCGAGCGCGCGCACCAGCGCGCGCAGGGCGTCGGCCGCCCCCTCGTGACGGGTGCCGTGACCGGCGATGAGCAGTGCGGGACGGGTGGTCAAAACGTCTCCTTGGTGCCGAGAAGTTCCTGTTCGGGGTGGCAGCCGCCGACCTCCGCCGCCCGCCGATCCGTGCCGGTCGTGGAGCGCTGCGTCAGCCGCTCCGGTGGAGCCGGTGCGTGCACCGGTGGGTTGGGGGAGGGGATGACGATAGCGGCAGCCGCCGGGGGAGTGTCGGTCGCGCCCGTCGTACCGGAGGTAATGGCCGGAGTGTCCCAAGTGTCCGGGGCGGCCAGGGCGCAGGTCGCCGCGGCCGGCCGTCCTTCCGGCGCCGACACCCGCTTGCCGAGCACCAAGTGGGCACCCGGCCCCGCGGCCAACAGCGCGGCCGCCTCGGCGACGCTCGGCGTACCGACCGCGGCCCGGGCCGCGGCGGACGGCGCCGGCACCCGCACCGCCGCCAGCTCCGCCGCCGGGAATGACCACAACGGAACCCCGAGCCG
Organism: Streptomyces sp. RGM 3693; assembly: GCF_050471125.1. Taxonomy (NCBI): domain Bacteria; kingdom Bacillati; phylum Actinomycetota; class Actinomycetes; order Kitasatosporales; family Streptomycetaceae; genus Streptomyces; species Streptomyces sp. RGM 3693. The sequence continues at coordinate 196,494 of NZ_JBMPPQ010000004.1, read as the reverse complement.
CCGCGCCGCACCCAGCACACCGGGCTCGGCCGCCTTGGCCTCGACGGTGGCCAAGGCGACCAGCGCGGCCGGCGACCGACCGACCACCGCCAACGCGGCGCCGACCAGCTCCACCACTTCCTCCGCCGCCACCCCCCGACGAGCCCCCACCCCCACGACGAGGACCGCGCCCGCCCACTCCGGGACCGCGGCCGCCCGTGCGTCGCTCACGGGGCGACGGCTCCCCGCCCGAACGACACCGGGCCGTGCCGCCCCGCCAGGACGGCGGTCAGCTGCACCGGGCCCGTGGTGATCGGCGCACCCGGCCACCGGACGCCCAGCGCCGCCCACTCGGCCCGCGCAGCCGCCGGATCCGGGTGCCTCGCGGCCAGCGAGACCAACGGCACCACCGGGAGCCCGGCGCCCGACGGATGCGGGCCGCCGCCCCAGTCCAGCAGGAACGGCGTGAGCCCACCGCCCGCCCCCGGTGGCGTCAACTGCCAGGCCAGCTCGGTGCCGTCCGGCGTCCGGCGGGACATCGCCACCGGGTCCCCCGGGTCGTAACCGGCCGCCCGGGCCCGCGCCACCCGCCCGGCGATCCCGGTGACCCGCACCGCCCACGCCACCAGCCGCGGCCCGTCCAGCGCGTCGATGCCGAACCACCGCGGCCGCCCGGGCGCCGGCTGCGCCGGATCCGGCCCGATGATCTCGAAGTACCCGCCGCCGCCCAGCCCCAGCAGGTAGTTGCACGTACCGCGCCCGGGGTGGTGACCGCCGCGCACCGGCCGTACGCCGGTCAGCTCGGCGACCTCGGCGACGGTCCGGTCCAGGTCGGGCGTGGCGTAGACGAGGTGGTCGAGGACCGGGTCGGTGTCCGGCCCGGCCGTGCCGTCCGTGCCGTCCCCGAGGGTCACCGGGCACCGCCGGCGACCGGCACCGCGCCCCGTGCCGCCCCCGCCACCAGCCGCCCGGCCAGCGCCGGTTCCGCCGCCCAGTGCACGTGCAGGTACGAGGCGTGCACCCCGCCCGTCACGAAGCCCTCCACCGCGCGCCGGGGATGCGTCACGCCCCACGCCGGGGACGCGCCCGCGCCCGGCTCCAGCACCGTCCGGTGGAACTCGTGGCCCCGCACCCGGGTCCCGGCCACCGCCAGCGCGTTGTCGCTCAGCGCCACCGCCTCCCGGTAGCCGAGGGTCAGCCGCTCCGTCATCCGGCCGTCGGCGGGCAGCACCCCGCACATCGGCTTCCCGTCGAGCGACCGGGAGAGGTAGAGCAGCCCGGCGCACTCGGCGGAGACCGGCGCCCCGGACGCGGCCAGCTCCGCCACCGCCGCCCGCAGCGGCGCGTTCGCCGACAGTTCCGGCGCGTACACCTCCGGGAAGCCGCCACCGATCACCAACCCCCGGGTGCCGGCCGGCAGGTGCTCGTCCCGCAGCGGATCGAACGGCACCACCTCGGCGCCCGCCGCGGTCAGCAACTCGGCGTGCTCCGCGTACGAGAAGGTGAACGCGGGCCCGCCGGCCACCGCGACCACCGGCCGCCCGGCCCCCGCGGCCGGCGCCGTCACCGCCTCCGCCGGGTCCCACGGCCGGTCCGGCAGCTCCGGCACGTTGCGCGCCAGCGCCAGCAGCGCCTCCAGGTCGCAGCCCTCGCGCACCCGCGCGGCCAGCGCCCGTACCGAGTCCAACGCCTCGGCCCGCCGCTCGGCGACCGGCACCAGACCCAGGTGCCGGGACGGCGTGCGCGCCTGCTCGGTACGGCGCAGCGCCCCGAGCACCGGCACCCCCGAGGAACCCATGGCGTCCCGCAGCAACTCCTCGTGCCGGTCCGAACCGACCTTGTTGAGGATCACCCCGGCCAGCCGCACCTCCGGGTCCCACGACGCGAAGCCGTGCACCAGCGCCGCCACCGACCGGGACTGCGACGAGGCGTCCACCACCAGCACCACCGGCGCCCGCAGCACCTTCGCCACCTGCGCGGTCGAGGACAGCTCACCCATCCCGGACGCCCCGTCGAACAGGCCCATCACGCCCTCGACCAGCGCCAGGTCCGCGCCCGCCGCCCCGTGCAGGAACAGCGGCGCGATCCGCTCCGGGCCGCACAGATAGGCGTCCAGATTGCGGCCGGGTCGGCCGGTGGCCAGCGAGTGGTAGCCCGGATCGATGTAGTCGGGCCCCACCTTGTGCGGCGACACCACAAGACCCGCCTCGGCGAACGCCGCCATCAGGCCGGTGGCCACCGTCGTCTTCCCGGCGCCCGAGGACGGCGCCGCGATCACCAGCCGGGGGAGGGCGCCGCCGCTCATGACCTGCTCACCATTCGATGCCCCGCTGGCCCTTCTGCCCCGCGTCCATCGGGTGCTTGACCTTCGTCATGTCCGTCACCAGGTCCGCGAAGTCCCGCAGCGCTTCGGGCGCGTCCCGCCCGGTGATGACGACGTGCTGCGTCCCGGGACGGTCCCGCAGCACCGCCACCACCTCCTCGACGTCCACCCACCCCCACTTCAGCGGATAGGCGAACTCGTCCAGCACCAGCAGCTTGTAGGTCTCCGCGGCCAGGTCCCGCTTGATCTGCTCCCAGCCCTCCCGGGCCGCCTCCTCGTTGCTGAACTGGGAGTCGCGCTGCACCCAGGACCAGCCCTCGCCCATCTTGTGCCAGGCGACGGTGCCGCCCTCCCCGGTGGCGCCCAGCACCGTGAGCGCCCGCTCCTCGCCGACCTTCCACTTCGCCGACTTCACGAACTGGAACACCCCGACCGGCCAGCCCTGGTTCCACGCCCGAAGCGCCAGCCCGAAGGCGGCGGTGGACTTGCCCTTGCCCTGGCCCGTGTGGACCAGGACCAGCGGGCGGTTGCGGCGCTGGCGGGTGGTGAGCCCGTCCTCCGGTACGACGGAGGGCTGTCCCTGTGGCATTACGCGACCTTCCTGTTGACGTGATCCCGATCCGGGCCGGCACTGCTGCCGCCGCGGCCGGGCCTGCCCTGCACGGTCCGTACGAGCGCGGAGACGCTGTCCGCGCGCAGTTCGTCGAGGGTGACGGCGGTACCGCCCAGCTCCCGGGCCAGCGCCCCGGCCAGCCCCAGCCGGACCGGACCCGCCTCGCAGTCCACCACCACCGACGCGGTGCCCCCGGCGGCCAGCAACTGCGCCGCCCGGTGCGCCCGCTCCACCGGCCCGCCCGTCGCCCGACCACCACCGCTGGCCGAGACTCCCCCGGACTCCGCCCGGGGGGACCCCCGTCGCGCCGCCCCTTGTGATGCGCCGGTGGCCCGGCCGTCGGTGACCACCACCAGCAGCGGCCGACGGGACGGGTCCCGCATCCGCTCCACCCGCAGCACCTCGTGGGCCCGCAGCAGCCCCTCCGCCAGCGGCGTCCGGCCGCCCGTCGACAGCTGCGCCAACCGCGCCGCGCCCGCCTCGACGGAGGACGTCGGCGGCAGCGCCAACTCGGCGCCGGAACCCCGGAAGGTGATCATCCCGATCTTGTCCCGCCGCTGGTACGCGTCGAGCAGCAGCGACAGCACCGCCCCCTTGACGGCGCCCATCCGCTTCCGCGCCGCCATCGACCCGGACGCGTCCACCACGAACAGCACGAGGTTGCCCTCGCGCCCCTCGCGCACCGCCTCCCGCAGGTCGTCCCGGCGCACCACCAGGCCCGGCCCGCGCCGCCCGCGGGCCCACTGGTGCGGCGCCGCCGCCTGCACGGTCGCCGCCAAGTGCAGCTTGCCCAGGGCCCCTCGGGGGCGCCGCGCCCCGGTCGTCCGGCCGTGCGCGGTGCGCGCCCGGGACCGGCGGCCGTCCGCGCCCTCGCCCAGCCCCGGCACGTCCAACCGCCGCGTCCGGAACGGCTCGGTGGCGCCCACCGCGGCCTGCTCCCGGCCCGACCCGGACGTCGCCGGCTCGCCCTCCGGCGCCCGCTCCGGGCTCTCGGACGGCGCCGGCCGCTCCGGCTCCTGCCGCGGCACGTCCGGGTGCGGCGCGTCCCCCGGCTGCTCCCGGGGCCCGCCGTCCTGCGGCGGCAGCCCGCCGGGCCCACCGTCCGGCCCCCCGCCCGGGCCGTCCGGGCCGTCCGGGCCCCCGTCCGGCCCCTCCGGCTCCGGCTCCGGGTCGTCGTCGCCGTCCGTGCCGCCGGACTCCTCCAGCACCTGGTCGAGCTTGTCCTCGTCGAGCCCCGGCGCGTCGAACGGATTGCGCCGCCGCCGGTGCGGCAGGGCCAGCAGCGCCGCCTGCCGGACGTCCTCCGGCCGCACCTCGGTCCGCCCCGCCCACGCCGCCAGCGCGGTCGCCGTACGGGCCATCACGATGTCCGCCCGCATCCCGTCCACCTCGAACGCCGCGCAGGTCGCCGCGATCTGCCGCAGTGCCGCGTCGCCGAGCCGCACCGACGGCAGCAACTCCCGCGCCAGCGCGATCCGTTCCCGCAGCTGCCGCTCCTCGTCCCCCCAGCGCGCCGCGAAGCCCGCCGGATCGTCGTCGTACGCCAGCCGGCGCCGGACCACCTCGACCCGCTGCTCCGGATCCCGGGACGCCGCGACCTCCACGGTCAGCCCGAACCGGTCCAGCAACTGCGGCCGCAGCTCGCCCTCTTCGGGGTTCATCGTCCCGACGAGCAGGAAACGGGCGGCGTGGCGCACGGAGACGCCCTCGCGCTCCACGTAGGAGGCGCCCATGGCGGCGGCGTCCAACAGGAGGTCCACCAGGTGGTCATGGAGCAAGTTGACCTCGTCCACGTACAGGACGCCCCGGTGCGCATCGGCCAGCAGGCCCGGCTCGAACGCCTTCACGCCCTCCGACAGGGCCCGTTCGATGTCCAGCGCGCCGACCAGCCGGTCCTCGGACGCGCCCACCGGCAGTTCGACCATCCGCGTCGGCCGCTGCTCGGCGTCGGCCGCGCCGTGCGGACCGTCCGGGCAGGCGGGGTCCGGCGCGCCCGGCGCACACGAGAAGCGGCAGCCGGCGACCACGTCCACGGCCGGCATCAGCTCCGCCAGTCCGCGCACCATCGTCGACTTCGCGGTGCCCTTCTCACCCCGGACGAGCACCCCGCCGATGGCTGGCGAGATCGCGTTCAGCAGGAGTCCCAGCCGCATGTCGGCCATGCCGACGACCGCCGTGAACGGGTACTGCCGGGTCGGGTTCTGCGTCGTTGTCATGCCCTGTCGTCCTTCACGTCGCCGGCCGGCTCCTGTCGTGTCCCCTGCATCCGCCCTCATGGCGCCCCCGGAGGAATGAACGGCAACCCCTCCGGCACCCCCTCCTCGATCAGTCGCAGCAGCGCCTTGGTGTCCGCGTGCTCCTCGATCAGATCGCCCAGCCGGTCCAGCTGCTCCTCGCGCAGCGCCCCGAAGCGGGTGTCCGGCGCCGGTACGAAACGGCGGCCGGCCGCCCGGGCCACCTCCCGCAGGAACGCCCGCCGGAAACCGTCGCTCTCCAGGGAGCCGTGCCAGTGCGTGCCCCACACGGCGCCGACCCGGCAGCCGTCCAGGTCGTTGCCCCGGTCATCGGAGAAGAACGTCTCGCCGCCGGCCACTTGGGCCACACCGTGGTGGATCTCGTACCCCTCCACCGGCTCGCCCAGCGCCCGACCGGACGGCCGGGCGAGGGTCTTCTCCACCGCGAACCGGACCCGGACCGGCAGCAGTCCCAGCCCCTCGACCGCGCCCGCCCGCGACTCGACCTCGTCCTCGATGTGCTCGCCGAGCATCTGGAAGCCGCCGCAGATGCCCAGCACCGGGCGGCCCTCCGCGGCCCGCCGGACCACCGCGTCCGCCAGTCCGCGCTCGCGCAGCCACGCCAGCGCGCGGACCGTGCCGCGGGTCCCCGGCAGCACCACCAGGTCCGCGTCGGCCAGCTCTTCGGGCCGGTCCACGAACCGCACCACCACGCCCGGTTCGGCCGCCAGCGCGTCCACGTCGGTGAAGTTGGACATCAGCGGCACCGCGCACACCGCGACCCGCAGCACGTCCTCCCCGGCCGGCGGCGCCACCACCGACTCGCGGACCGCCCCGCGCAGCGACACCCTCCCCCAAGGTCTCGACTTCGCTCGACCAGGGGGGACCCCCATCCCGTCCTCCTCGTCGATGCCCAGCCCGTGCGCGTACGGCAGGACACCGTAGGTGCGCCGTCCGGTGATCCCGCGCAGCATCTCCAACCCGGGCTCCAGCAGCGTCACATCGCCGCGGAACTTGTTGACGAGGTAGCCGGCGACCAGCGACTGGTCCTCCTCGGACAGCAGCGCGGTGGTCCCGAAGAACGAGGCGAAGACGCCGCCGCGGTCGATGTCGCCGACCACCACGACGGGGATCCGCGCGGCCCGGGCGATGCCCATGTTGACGATGTCGGTCCGCCGTAGGTTGATCTCGGCCGGGCTGCCGGCGCCCTCGCAGATCACCGCGTCGTGGGTGCGCCGCAGCTCCGCCAGGCAGTCGGTCACCGTGCCCAGCAACTGCTCCTGCCGGCCCGCGTGGTAGCCACGGGCACTCAGCTCACCCACCGGCTTCCCCAGCAGCACCACCTGGCTGCTGCGGTCGCTGCCGGGCTTGAGCAGCACCGGGTTCATCAGCGCGGTCGGCTCCACCCGGGCCGCGGCCGCCTGCATCGCCTGCGCCCGGCCGATCTCCGCGCCCTGACGGGTCACGAACGAATTCAGCGACATGTTCTGCGCCTTGAACGGTGCCACCGAGACGCCCTGCCGCACCAGCCAGCGACAGATGCCGGCGGTCACCACGCTCTTGCCCGCGTCGGACGTCGTCCCGGCCACCAGCAGCCCGCCGCCCATGGCCCCGCCGGCCGCCTTCCTCCGCCCGTTCACCGGGTCACCCTTCCCTTGATGCCGCGCCGTACCGCGCCCGCCGCAAACCGACCCGCCACCGTGACGCCCAGCGCCAGCAGGCTCACCCGCCGGGACAGCCGCGCCGCCCGCTCGATGTCGGGCACCTCGGGCGGCCGCCCGCCGCCGTTGAGCACGGGCCGGTGTTCCACCCGCCCGCCGTACGCCAGGGTGCCGCCCAGCCGGATGCCCAGCGCACCCGCGAACGACGCCTCCACCGGGCCCGCGTTGGGGCTCGGATGCGCCCCGCCGTCCGCCCGCCAGGCCCGCAGCGCGCCGCGCCGGTCCGGGCCCGCCAGTACCGTCAGTGCCGCGGTCAGTCGGGAGCCGGGCCAGCCGGCGACGTCGTCGAGGCGGGCCGCGGCCCAGCCGAACCGCCGGTAGCGCGGCGACTTGTGACCGACCATCGCGTCCAGGGTGTTCACCGCCCGGAACGCCACCAGACCGGGCACTCCGCCGACGGCGCCCCACACCAGGGCGCCGACCACAGCGTCCGAGGTGTTCTCGGCGACCGACTCGACCACCGCCCGGGCCATCTGCGGCCCGTCCAGCGCCTGCGGATCGCGCCCGCACAGGTGCGGCAGCCGCGCCCGGGCCGCGGCCAGGTCGCCCGCCGCCAACGCACCGCCGACGGCCCGTGCCTCCCGGCCGAGCGACGTGCCGCCCAGCACCGCCCACACCGCCGCCGCGGTCAACGCGGCCCGGGCGCCCGGGTGGTGCCGTACGGCGCGCTCCAGCAGTGCGGCACCGGCGGTCGCACCGCCGGCGCACAGCACGGTGTGGGCCGCCCCGTGGCCGCGGTGGTCGCGCCACAGTCGGCGTTCGACGGCGGCTGCGGCCCGGCCGAACGCGGCCACCGGATGGCCGCGCCGTGGATCCGCCGCGATCAGGTCACCGAGGAAGCCGAGGGCCGCGCCGCACGCATATCCCGCGTGTTCGCCGCGCATCGGATCAGGCCGCCGTGCACCCTCGAAGGGGCCCTGCGGCAGCGGGCAGTGGAGCTCTCGACGGGCAGCCAGGCATGGTGGTATGTCCTCACTCAGGGTCCGCGCCCTGGCTCGACGTGACGGCGACCAGAGTCTCCTGGCTCCCGGATCGGTGCCTCCCCCGGCCTTCCCGCCCGTACGGAGTGCGTACGGGCCGTGGCCCTCGTCGGAGGAGCACTCCCCGGTGACAGTGGCGGGACCGCGCCGGATTCGCACCGGACTTCCTCTGCTGTCGCCGATTGGCCCCGGCAGTCCACCACGCCCGCGAGGGTCCGTCAACTCGCCCTTGACCTGCGATGCAGCCCCGCCGCCGGCCCTGTGGCCAACACCACAGGGCGCCCGTCGACGCACGGAGGCAAGGCCCCGGGAACGCGGACGGGGCGCCCGGGGCCGCGGCTGCTGCCGCGCCCGCCGGACGCCCCGTCCGTCGCCGGCCGGGCCGGCGTCGGTCTCAGGCGGCGACGATCAGGTAGATCCCGTACGCCACCGCGGCCGCGCAGAGCGCGAAGGCCGCCAGTGCCCCGGCGCGCGCCCCCGCGCCCGGTGCCGTCGTGGCCCCCGCGTCGCCGTCCACGGCCGGCTTGCGGGAGGTCCCCACGATCCCGACGGTGAACAGGCCCACGATCCCCACCGTCACCACGAGGCTGACGCCGAAGACCTGGCCGAGAGCTGCCCAGTCGATGTGCATTGCGTAGTCCTTAGGTCAGGGAGGTCGGCGTCAGGAGGTGGCTGACGCGGGTTGGGCGGGAGCGACAGCCGGGGCGGGGTGGGCAGGAGCGGCGGCCCCGTCCGCGGCTTCGGCGGTCGCCGGGGCGGTGGCCGCCGGGGCGATCGGGCCCGCCGGGGGAGGGGAGACGGTCTGCAGCGCCGTGGTGATGACACCGGCCGGCTCCGCCGCCGGACCCTCGTTGACGTTGGTGTGGTCGATCGGCTTGCGCCGGGAGGCGGCCCAGATGCCGCCGCAGACGGCCAGTGCGAGGACGGCGACCGTGGTCACGCCCCAGCTGCCCTGGTCGGCGAGGTACGCGGCTCCCGCGGAGACCAGGCCGGCGGCCGGCAGGGTCAGCCCCCAGGCCACGACCATCCGCCCGGCCGTGGACCAGCGCACCACGCCGCCCTTGCGGCCCAGCCCGGAGCCCATCACGGAGCCGGAGCAGACCTGGGTGGTGGAGAGCGCGAAGCCGAGGTGGGAGGAGGCCAGGATGGTGGCCGCGGCGCCGGTCTGGGCGGCGAAGCCCTGCGGCGGCTGGATGTCGGTGATGCCCTTGCCCATGGTGCGGATGATCCGCCAGCCGCCCAGGTAGGTGCCGAGCGCGATGGCCAGGCCCGCGGAGGCGATCACCCACATCGGCGGGTCGGAGTGCGGGGCGATGACCCCGCCGGTGATCAGCGCGAGGGTGATCACGCCCATCGTCTTCTGCGCGTCGTTGGTGCCGTGGGCCAGCGAGACCAGTGCCGCCGAGGCGATCTGCCCGGCGCGGTAGCCCTTGGCGGTGTCGGCCTCGGCGCGGCCGCGGGTCAGCCGGTAGGTGAGCCGGGTCGCCGCCATCGCGGCGAGCCCCGCGACGAACGGCGCGGCCACCGCCGGGATCAGGACCTTCATCACGACGGCCTGGCCGTGCACGCCGCCGGTGCCCACGGACACCAGCGTCGCGCCGATCAGACCGCCGAAGAGGGCGTGGGAGGAGCTGGAGGGAAGGCCGGCGAGCCAGGTCAGGAGGTTCCAGACGATGGCGCCGACCAGACCGGCGAAGATCACTTCAGGTCTGATGCCGGCACTCTCGTCGATGATGCCGCCGGAGATGGTCTTGGCCACCTCAACGGAGAGGAACGCCCCGACGAGATTGAGTCCCGCCGACATCGCCACCGCGGCCTTGGGTCGCAAGGCGCCGGTGGAGATGGTGGTGGCCATTGCGTTGGCCGTGTCGTGGAAGCCGTTCGTAAAGTCGAACACCAAGGCCGTGACGATCACGATCCCGATGAGAAGCGTGATGTGTTCCATTCACCCAGGCAATCCGCTCGAAGGTCAGTGTCGTCGGGACCGTACGGACGACGGGTGAACGGAAAGTGAACTCGGCCGGGCGCCGCGGTGACACCACCGCAGTGTTCACGCGGAGGCGCCCCTGCCGTCACTTCCGTCTCATCCGTCGGCAAATTTTCTGAGCTGGGCCAGTGTCCCGTTCCAGCGGTCCTGATCCCCGGGCAGCGGCCCGTGCGAGGCGTACTGCCGAAGCGTCAGGAACGACCAGCCGGCGGGCAGCCGCGCCGCCCCCGAGTAGCCCGCCAGCCACAGCGGATGGGTCGCGCCGAAGGCCCGGCTGCCGCCCGTGCAACGGTCCCACCAGCGGGCGGTGGTGTAGATCACCGGGCACCGGCCGGTACTGCGCCGCACCTCATCGCTGAACGCCCGTATCCAGTGGACCAGCGCCGTCCGGTCCAGCCCGAAGCACGGCTGCCGGGCGTCGTACGGATTGTGCTCGATGTCGAGGGCGGGCGGCAGCGTCCAGCCGTCCGCCTTCCAGCGGCCGCCGTGCCGGAGGAAGTACCGGGCCTGCCGGCTGCCCGACGACGCGCTGGGCACGGCGAAGTGGTAGGCGCCGTGCAGCAGTCCGGCCGCCCGGGAGCCGGTGTACTGCGCGGAGAAGCGCGGATTGCGGTAGCTGTCCGACTCGGTGGCCTTGACGTAGACGAATCGCGCGCCCTTCGCGCGGACCGCCCGCCAGTCGATCTGCTTCTGGTACGAGGAGACGTCGTGTCCTAGGGGTTGGCTGTCCGCGACGGCCCGGGAAGGGTGTTCGGCGAGTGCGGTGCCGGCCAGTGACGCCACCGCTATCGCGGTCGCCAGCCCGGTCCGGGGGGTGGAGCGGTCACAGGTCATGGGTCCCCCTGGGTAATGACATGTGAGGGGTGTAATTCACTCGACGTTAAGGGGTGATCGGCGCAAAACGGTCGATCCCCGGCCAATCGCCCTAAGGTCGCCAGTTGCCCCCATATGGCGGATACCGGACAGTTGGCGCCATGGCGTACAGTGCCCCGGCCTGCTCGTACGGTGTCGTGCAGCGCCCTCGTGTGTTTCCGCACGTCCCGCAGCGTCGCACCGGAGGACAGCATGAAGGACCACCCCGACCACCTCGCCGACGCCTGGAGCGAGCTCGTCGCCACCGCCCGCCGGACCGCCGCCGACGGCCTCGTCGTCGGCACCTCGGGCAACGTCTCGGTCCGCGTCAAGGACCTGATCCTCGTCACGCCCAGCGGCGTCCCCTACGACCGGCTCGGCCCCTCCGACCTCACCGGCGTCGACCTCGACGGCCGCGCGATCATCGGCAGACTCCGCCCGACCAGCGAACTCCCGCTCCACCTGGCCGTCTACCGCAATACCACCGCCACCGCGGTCGTGCACACCCACGCCCCGCACGCCACCGCGGTCTCCACCCTCGTCACCGAACTCCCGCCCATCCACTACATGGCCGCCGCGCTCGGCGGCCCCGTCCGGGTCGCCCCCTACGCCCTCTACGGCAGCGACGAACTCGCCGCCCACATGCTCGACGCGCTCCGCGACCGCACCGCCGCACTCCTCCAGAACCACGGCACCATCGCCTACGGCGCCGACCTCGGCCAGGCACTGGACCGCACCGCCCAACTGGAATGGATGTGCCGGGTCTGGCTCACCGCCGTCACCGTGCCCGGCCACACCCCCAGCCTGCTGTCGCCCGCCCAGCTCGACGCCGCGGGCCGACGGTTGCGCGGCTACGGCCAGCCCACCGACGACCCCGCGTAACCCTCCGCCGCGACCCCTCACCGCACCCCGCACGGCCCCCTGCACCGCACAACACCGCTGGTCCGGCCGCCGCCACCGGGCGCCCGGTGGCCGGGACCGGCGGCGCTGCGCACACTGGAGAGGTGCGACTGGGGACCGTGGCGGCGGTGACCGCCACCACCGTGATCGGTGCCGTGGTGGCCGCCGTGGCGGCCGGGCGGTACGCCGGCGATGTTGCCCTGAAACCGTCGCCCGGCCATCCCTTCCCCGGCGACTCCCGGCTCACCGTCCACTCCGCAGCCGGCGGGCACATCGCCCTCACCCGCAGCCTGGTCTCCCTCAGACCCGGCACCTACGGTCTCTCCGGCGCCGGCTGCCACGCGGTGGTCGGCCCCGTCGTCCACGGCACCCCGCACCCCGCCGACGCCGTGGTGCGCCGGCTGGAGCGGGTCACCCACGGCACCCTGCGGCCCGGCGCCCGGATGCGGCTGACCCCGCAGGTGCACGTCGGCAACCCCTACGACACCCTCGGCATCACCTGCGCCGACGTCGACATCCCCGGCGAACTCGGCGCCCTGCCCGCGTGGTTCGTGCCCGGCGCCCGCGACACCTGGGTCATCACCGTCCACGGCATCGGCACCACCCGCGAACACCCCATGGTGGTGCTGCCGTTCCTGCGGCGCCACCACTTCCCCGTCCTCGACCTCGCCTACCGCAACGACGCCGGCGCCCCGCGCACCGCCGACGGCATCCACCACCTCGGCGACACCGAATGGCGCGACCTGGACGCCGCCATCCGCTACGCCGTCAGCTACGGAGCCCGCGCGGTCGTCCTCTACGGCTGGTCCACCGGCGCCACCATGGCACTGCGCGCCGCCGTCAACTCCGGGCTGCGCCACCGCGTCTCCGGCCTCGTCCTGGACTCCCCGGTCCTCGACCGGCACGCCACCGTCCGCGCCCTGGCCACCGCCCGCCACATCCCGCGCGCCCTGCTGCCGCTGGCCGTCCGCGCCGCCGAGGGCCACACCGGGCTGCCCGTCGACCGCCCCGCCGACGCCGTCGACCCCGACGAACTCGACGCGCCCGTCCTCCTCTTCCACGGCCCCGAGGACACCCTCGCCCCCTGGGACGCCTCCCGCCGCTTCGCCGCCCGCCGTCCGGAACTGGTCACCCTTCAGCCCGTCCCGCACGCCCCGCACGCCGCGATGTGGAACGCCGCCCCGGACCGCTACGAGGAGACCCTGCGCCGCTTCCTCACCCCGCTCATGTGACACCGCCGGCCGGCGGCCGGCACCGCCCCCGAAGGACCCCGGCCAGGCCCGGAGGTGTACGGGGGGACAACGGCCCTCATCAGGGGTGGGACGGCGCGGTGACGCGGGCCCGAAGAGCCGCAGACCGGGTTCCGATTGGGCTTTCGGGCCATCAGCGGCAACACTGCTCCTGTGACGTCCCGTACTCCGCGCGACTCCCGGCTCCGACTCGTCCCCCGACAACCGATTGCGGCCGCCCGCCGGGCGGTGAGCACCCGGGCCACCCGCCCGGCGCCCAGGCCCCCCGAGGGCACCCCGCCGCCCGCGGAACTGGCCCGTCAGGCGCGCGTCGTACTGGCCGGCGCGGCCCGGCTCGCACGCTGGGCCGACCGCGCGGGCAGCCTCCGCGCCGGCCCCGACGGATCGCTCCCGGAGGCCGCGGTCGTCGCCGCCGCCGACGCCCTGGGCCTGCCCGCCCGACACGTCCGCGCCGACTGGGATCGGGCCCGGCTCGCCGGACTGGTCGAACTCCACGACGGCCTCGCCCGCCCCGGCTGGCGACTGCGCGCCTGGGACCGCGACGACACCGCCGCGCTGCGCGGCTGGGTCGCGCTCTTCGACGCCTGGTCGCTGGCGCTGCCCACCCCGGCCGAGGCGGGCCCCGCCGCCGTGGCCGAGGTCGTCGAAGCCGTCCCGCAGTTGCTGTCCCTGCTGCACCTGTCCGCCGGGCCGGTACGGCTGCCGGTGCTGCTCGACATGCTCGGCCAGCGCGTCGCCGAACTGCGCACCGAACGCTGCGAGGTCCCCTACGAGGCGGACCCGGCCGCGGACGGCACCGACGCCGGGGGAACGGTGAGCGACGCCGCGGGGGCGCCGCTCACCGACCTCCTGCGCTGGGCGCTGGACGCGCTGCTCGCGGTCGGCGCGCTGATGCCGCCGGACGGCGCCCCCGACAACGCCGACCAGGGCGCCGACGAGGGCCGCCACTACGGCCAGGAGGCGCAGCTGACACCGCTCGGCAACTGGTCGGTGTGGGTCAAGCTGGAGCAGATCTGCGTCGCCGCGCAGAGCCCGGCCGGCAACATCGAGCAGTCCGCGGAGGCGATGCTGCGCGGCTGCGCCCGGCTGACCCCGGGCCCGGCCCGCGCCGAATACCGCGCCTGGCTGGCCGCCCGCTCCGTCGGTGCGGCCGTCGAGGAACTCCTGGCCGCCGCCCGCGGTGAGGATGCGCTGCTGCGCGGGCTGGCCTTCGAGGCGCTGCGCGCGGTCGGCGCCCCCGCCGAACCCGCCGTGCGCGCCGTCGCCGAGGAACCGGTACTGCGGCCCTACGCCCTGCTGTGGCTCTTCGAGCACGAGGGCGGCGACCCGGAGACCGCGCCCGACGTCCTCACCCGCGAGGAGTCGACCTGGCTGTGGGTGGACACCGCGGCGGCCGTCGCCGACCACGGCGAGACCCAACTGCTGGTCCGGCACCTGGACTCGGCCGTCCAGGGCTCGGTGCCGCGGCTGCTGAAGGAGGTCCGTGCGGTCGGCCACCCGCGCACCGTCCAGGTGTTGGTGGCGCTGGCCGCCGCCCACCCCGACCCGGCGCTCGCCAAGGCCGTCCGCCGGGCGGCCTTCCAGGTGCACACCGGCGGCGCGTAACCGTCCGGGCACCCCGGCCGGGCACCGGCGGGTCATGGCCCCGTCCCGCCCGGCCGGTAGGTGCCGAAGCGCCGAACGGTGCTCCCGACGTCCCCCACCGCCTCGTCGAACCGGCCACCGCGGCCCTTCGCACCGAGCCTCAACCTCCCCTTCCCGTAGGCGAGTTCGGCGTGCGGTACCGCGCCGTCGGCACCGTCGCACCGCGCGGCGACGGTGCATCCGAACGCCTCCGCCGGCTGCCGGCGGGCGCCCGGGGCGGCCCCGTACAGCACCGTCGGGAACACCCCCGGCCGGCCCGCCATGTTGATCACCGTGCCCCTCGCGTCACCGGACGGCCGTCCGCCGCCCGGAGTCCTGTGTCCTGGCTCACAGTCTCGCAGTGGGGTCTGACATCGCCGGATAACGACTTGCACCGGCCCGTTAGACTGCCTCCATGGCAGTTCTCCTTTGGGTTCATTAGACGGCGTAGACCGCTCTCGGACCGTCCGTCCAACCCGCCGTCTTCCTGCCCTGGAGTTTTCCCGTGATCACCGCTTCCGGCCTTGAGCTGCGCGCCGGCGCCCGCGTCCTCATCGAATCCGCTTCCTTCCGCATCGCCAGGGGCGACCGCATCGGCCTGGTCGGCCGCAACGGCGCCGGCAAGACCACCCTCACCAAGGTCCTGGCCGGCCAGGGCATGCCGGCCAGCGGCTCGGTCACCCGCTCCGGCGAGGTCGGCTACCTCCCGCAGGACCCGCGCACCGGCGACCTGGACATACTGGCCCGCGACCGCATCCTCTCCGCCCGCGGCCTGGACACCGTCCTGCGCAAGATGCGGGAGAACGAGGACCGGATGGCGAACGGCCAGGGCGCCACCCGCGAGAAGGCCATGAAGAAGTACGAGCGGCTGGAGACCGAGTTCCTCACCAAGGGCGGGTACGCCGCCGAGGCCGAGGCCGCGACCATCGCCGCCAGCCTCGGCCTGCCCGACCGCATCCTCGGCCAGCCCCTGCACACCCTCTCCGGCGGTCAGCGGCGCCGCGTCGAGCTGGCCCGGATCCTCTTCTCGGACTCCGACATCCTGCTGCTCGACGAGCCCACCAACCACCTCGACGCCGACTCCATCGCGTGGCTGCGCGATTACCTCAAGACCTACCGCGGCGGCTTCATCGTCATCTCGCACGACGTCGACCTGGTCGAGACCGTCGTGAACAAGGTGTTCTACCTGGACGCGAACCGCTCGCAGATCGACGTCTACAACATGGGCTGGAAGCTCTACCAGCAGCAGCGCGAGGCCGACGAGAAGCGCCGCAAGCGCGAGCGCGCCAACGCCGAGAAGAAGGCCGCGGCGCTCAACTCCCAGGCCGACAAGATGCGGGCCAAGGCCACCAAGACCGTCGCCGCCCAGAACATGGCCAAGCGCGCCGACAAGCTGCTCGCCGGCCTGGAGGCGGTGCGCGCCTCCGACAAGGTCGCCAAGCTGCGCTTCCCGGACCCGGCGCCGTGCGGCAAGACCCCGCTGACCGCCGAGGGCCTGTCCAAGTCGTACGGCTCCCTGGAGATCTTCACCGACGTCGACCTGGCCATCGACAAGGGCTCCCGGGTCGTCATCCTGGGCCTCAACGGCGCCGGCAAGACCACCCTGCTGCGGATGCTGGCGGGCGTGGAGACGCCCGACACCGGCGAGGTCCGCCCCGGCCACGGCCTCAAGCTCGGCTACTACGCCCAGGAGCACGAGACCCTGGACCCGGACCGCACGGTCCTGGAGAACATGCGCTCCGCCGCGCCCGACATGGACCTCGTCGAGGTCCGCAAGGTGCTGGGCTCCTTCCTGTTCTCCGGCGACGACGTCGACAAGCCCGCCGGCGTGCTCTCCGGTGGTGAGAAGACCCGCCTCGCCCTGGCGACCCTGGTCGTCTCCTCCGCCAACGTCCTCCTCCTCGACGAGCCCACCAACAACCTCGACCCGGCCAGCCGCGAGGAGATCCTCGGCGCGCTGCGCACCTTCAGCGGCGCGGTCGTCCTGGTGACGCACGACGAGGGCGCGGTGGACGCGCTGGCACCGGAGCGGATCATCCTGCTGCCGGACGGTGTCGAGGACCTGTGGGGCCAGGACTACGCGGACCTGGTCGCACTGGCCTGATCACCGCCGTACCGGTGCCGCCGGATGGATCACGCCTGCTGGATCATTCGGCCCATGGGTGATCCGTCATCTGAGTGAGAACGGCTCGTACACCGGCGAGCCTGCGGCGACCGGCCGGGCCTTTTGGGCCCGGCCGTTGCCATTTCTGCGGCACACCACCTGACCTGGCACTTCCTGCATACCGGGGTGCGCGCGGGGGCCGCGAGGCGCACGGAAGAGGGAATTCCGAGCGCACCGGGCGCCGGCGGGACGGCAAAGGATGTCCCACAGACCTTGCGGAATGGGTGGCCAGGAAGCCGGGGAGGGGTGATCATGAGAGTCCAGAGCGCACTTCCCACGAGGAGGCACGGGTGGCCGAGACTCTGAAGAAGGGCAGCCGGGTGACCGGCGCCGCGCGCGAGAAGCTCGCGGCAGACCTGAAGAAGAAGTACGACTCCGGAGCGAGTATCCGGGCGCTGGCCGACGAAACCGGCCGCTCCTATGGATTCGTGCACCGGATGCTCACGGAATCCGGCGTGGTCCTGCGCGGCCGCGGCGGAGCCACGCGAGGCAAGAAGGCCGCCGCAGTCTGAGTACCGCGGCTCCGGGTGCAGGCGGTGCCCCCCGGCCGTCCGATGGTTCGGCCGGGAGGTTACCGTTCAGTCACTTACGCACGCAGGTGCGGTGGCTGACTCGGAGGCGCCCTCATGACTCTGCTCGACAAGCACGGTGTGCGGCTCACCGTGGACGACGCGATCGCCACGGTGACCCTCGCCAACGCGGCCAAGCGCAATGCCCAGAGCCCTGCCATGTGGCGGGTGCTGGTCGAGGCGGGTTCGCTGCTGCCGGGAAACGTCCGGATCGTGGTGCTGCGCGGTGAGGGCAAGTCCTTCTCCGCGGGGCTGGACCGGCAGGCGTTCACGCCCGAAGGGTTCGACGGCGAGCCGTCGTTCCTCGACTTGGCGCGCGGTACGGACGACGCGCTGGACGCCACGATCGCCGAGTACCAGGACGCGTTCACCTGGTGGCGGCGGAACGACCTGGTCTCCATCGCCGCCGTCCAGGGCCATGCCATCGGTGCGGGCTTCC
The DNA here is from genome assembly GCF_050471125.1 of Streptomyces sp. RGM 3693. Taxonomy (NCBI): domain Bacteria; kingdom Bacillati; phylum Actinomycetota; class Actinomycetes; order Kitasatosporales; family Streptomycetaceae; genus Streptomyces; species Streptomyces sp. RGM 3693. The sequence continues at coordinate 178,860 of NZ_JBMPPQ010000004.1, read as the reverse complement.
AACTGGCCCTCGCCTGCGACTTGCGGGTCGTCGCCGAGGACGCGCAGTTCGCCATGCGCGAGACCAGCCTGGGCCTGGTCCCGGACCTGACCGGCACCCATCCCCTCGTCGGCCTGGTCGGCTACGCCCGGGCGCTGGAGATCTGCGCCACCGGACGCTTCGTGCACGCCGATGAGGCCGGGCGGATCGGCCTCGCCAACCTCGTCGTGCCCGGTGACGAACTCGACGCCGCGGTGGCCGACCTGGCCGCCGCGCTCACCGCCGCGCCCCGGGACGCCGTCATCGAGACCAAGGCCCTGCTGGCCGGCGCCGCGGGGCGCACCTACGAGGAGCAGCGCCGGGCCGAGCGCGCCGCCCAGGCGCGGCGGCTGCGGGACCTGGCCGGGGTCGGCGACTGACCGCCCACCCCGCGCGCACCGGTCGTCAGGCGCCGGCCACCGCCGTGACCAGCACCGCGGCCGTCGTCGGCGCCGGCGGCTGACCGGTGACCGCCCGGCGGACGGCGCGGGCCACGTCCAACGGGCGATGGCCGGCGGCGGTCGCCAACTGGATCAGTACGTGGTCCCCGTCGCCGCTGCGGGCCACCGGGCGGGAGCGACCCGCCAGTGCCGGGGCGAGCCCGGCCACCCCGGGGACGGCGAGCACCCGGGCGGCGAGGTCTTCCGGGTCCTCGGCGTCGCCCGGGCCCGTACTGGCCCGGTGACCGCCCTCGGTCGCGTCCGGCGCCGCTGCCGTCGGCTCCGCCGCCTCGTCCAACAGGTCGCTGACCCGGAGGTCCACCGCGCTCACCCGTAGGCCCAGGCCCTCCTCCGCCGCGGTCAGCAGGGCCGTCCGGAGCTGTTCGGTGAGCGCCGGCAGGGGGCGGCCGGGTGGTGCGGCGAAGTCCGCCGCGATGCGCAGTGGGCCCGGCGGCAGGGCGCTGGGCGGTGCCGGCACGGTCGGTGCCGGGGCGTCGTCGGGGGCGGCGAGGGAGAGGCGCAAGGTGCCCAGCCGGATGCCGGGTGGGGCGCCGGGGGCCCGTAGGAGCGCTGTGCGGGCGGCGCGTTCGGTGATCCACGCGCCGTCCGTCGGGCCGCCGAGCGGCAGGACCCGGCCGAGGCCGAGCTGTTCCCGCACGGCGCGTGCCACGTCGTTCGCGGTCACCGCGTCACCCCTTTCCCGAACCACCTCCCAGCCTGCCGCAGCCCGCCCGCCCCGGCTGCCCACGGCACTCCGCTGCCGCGTCCCCGGAGCGCACCCGCCCGCCCGCCCCTACTGTGGGGAACAGGGCGAATGGCGTGAATAGCGCGAACGGCGTTAATGGCGTGAAAGGCGCAAGTCGTTCGGTGTGCGCCAGGTCCGTCACCACGGCAGGCCCGTGATCCGCCAAGCGGCGGGTCCGTGATGCGGCGCAGAAGGGACGCATGGCGATGACCGAGAGCCAGCAGGGCGCGGACACCACGAAACCGCCGGTGAAACGGGGCGGGGGCGACCCCAGAACCCGCGGCCGGACCACCATCGCCGACGGCGTCGTGGAGAAGATCGCCGGGCTCGCCGCCCGCGATGTGGTGGGCGTCCACACGATGGGCAGCGGCTTCGCCCGCACGCTGGGCGCGGTGCGCGACCGGGTGCCCGGCGGCGGACGGTCGGCCACCGCGACGCGTGGAGTGAAGGCCGAGGTCGGTGAGGTGCAGACCGCGCTGGACCTGGAGATCGTCGTCGACTACGGGGTCGCCATCGCGGAGGTGGCCCAGGCCGTCCGGGAGAACGTGATCTCCGCCGTGGAGCGGATGACCGGCCTGGAGGTCGTCGAGGTCAACATCGCGGTGAGCGACGTGAAGCTGCCCGACGAGGAAGACGAGGAAGGCGGGGTCGAGGGAGCGGAGCCGCGGCTCCAGTGACCGGGCCCGGCCGGAGCGGTAGCGAAGGAGCGCACGATGAGCATGGCCGTGATCGGTCTCGTGGCGGGGATGGCGCTGGGCTTCGCCGGGTACTTCGGCGGGTTCGGGGCCTTCGTCCTGGTGGCGGCGCTGGGCGCCGTCGGGTTCGTGGCCGGCAGGTTCCTGGAGGGCGACCTGGAGGCCGGGGAGTTCTTCCGCACCCGGACCGGCGACCGCGACGACCGGCGGCGGTGAACCCGGATGGCGACGGTCTCCCCGTCGGCCGCTGCCGCCGACGTACCGGCCGGTGAGCGCGGCGCGACCAGGGTCGCCGACCGGGTGGTCGCCAAGATCGCCGCGCGGGCGGCCCGGGAGGCGCTGCGCGAGGCGTCCCCCTGCGGTCCCACCGACGCCCACGCCACGGTGACGGTGACCCGCCGCGATGTCCACCCGCCGTTCGGCGAGGCCCGACTGCGGATCGCCGTGGAGCTGCCCTACCCCGTCCCCATCGGCGCGCGGTGCAGCCTGGTGCGGCGTCAGGTGGCGGACCACGTGCGGACGTTGGCGGGTATGACGGTGGCCGAGGTGGCGGTGCAGGTCGAGCGGCTGAACTCGCCGCTGTTGGTCGACCGGGAGCGGTTGCGATGACGGGGCCCGGGAGCGCAGGGGAAGCGGAGGCCCGCGAAGGCGCCGACGGGCGGTCCGGTGAACGGCCTGGTGAACGGCCCGGTGCCGCGGGCGGGTTGCCGGCGGCGGCACCGGACGCCACGGTCCCCGGACCGGTCGACGGCGGGCCGGCCGGGCGTTTCTGGTCGGCCCGCCGGGTGCCGGCGGCGCTGGTCGCACTGGCACTGCTGGGCGCCACGGGCCTGCTGCTCTACGACGTGGCCGCGGTGCGGGCCGGCCGCACCGCCATGGCCTGGCGCCGGCGGCTGGCGCGCGAACTCGCCGTCCGACACCTCGACGACCCCTGGGTCATGGGCGCCGCGGCGGCCGCGATGGCCCTCGGGGTCTGGCTGCTCGTGCTGGCCGCCACCCCGGGCCTGCGGGCGGTGCTGCCGATGCGGCGCACCGCCCCCGACATCCGGGCCGGGCTGGACCGGCCGGCCGCCGCGCTGGTGCTGCGCGACCGGGCGATGGAGGTCTCCGGTGTGCAGTCGGTACACCTGACCGTCGGCCGACGCCGGGCGCGGGCGCGGGCCGTGGTGCACTTCCGGGAACTGGACGAGGTCCGCGGCGACCTCGGCACGGTGCTCGACGACGGGCTGCGGCAACTGGACCTGACGCACCGGCTGCGGCTGAGCGTCGACGTCCAACGCCCCAAGGGGAGGTGAGCGGGCGATGCGCACCGCCCGCGCGACCGTCAACCGGGTGCTGCTCGGACTGGTCGGCCTGCTGCTGCTCGGCACCGGCGGGCTGGTCCTGCTGGGCGGCCTGGACCTGCCCGCCCGATGGCACCTCGACCTGCCCGCCGGCTGGCCCTGGGCCGGCCCGGACGACGTCCTGCTCCCCGCGGAGCAGCGCACCCGGTTCACGGACTGCGGCTGGTGGTGGCCGGTGGTCATCGCCGGGCTGGCCGTGCTGCTGCTGTTGTTGCTGTGGTGGCTGCTCGCCCAGCTCCGGCGGCGCCGGCTCGGCACGGTGCTGGTCGACAGCGGCGACGGGGCGGGCGCGACGGTGCGCGGGCGGGCGTTGGAGGCCGTTCTGGCGGCCGAGACGGTGGCGGTGGACGGCGTCGACCGGGCGGCCGTCGCACTGACCGGCCGCCGCACCGCCCCCCGGGTGCGTGCCTTCCTGGTCCTCGCCCCGCACGCCGACCCCGGGACCGTGGTGCGGCGGCTGTCCGACGGGGCGGTGGCGCACGCCCGTACCTCGGCGGGTCTGGACCACCTACCGACGGAGGTCCGCCTGCGGGCGCTGCGCCACCGGGCGGAACGGGTCAGCTAGGGCTTGTCCGGTGGAGCAGGGGCGGGGGCGGGACCTGGGTCTCGGAGTCCAGGTCCTGTCGCCACACGTCCGTCGCCACCCGTCCGTTGTCACCCGTCTGTCGTCACTCGTCCGTCATCCGCCCGGAGGGCCGGCCGGGCCCCCGGCGGCTGCTCTCCGGGCCCCGGAAGTCGCCCCCGGTCCTCAGAAGCCCCGCCGGGCCCCGCCGTCCACCGGGACCATCACGCCCGTCAGGTAGGACGCGGCGGGGGACAGGAGGAAGGCGGCGGTGCGGCCGAATTCCGCGGGGTCGCCGTAGCGGCGCAGCGGGATGGTGGCGGAGTTGCGGGCGCGGGAGCCCTCGGGGTCGCCGGAGAGCGCGTCGAGCTGGGTCATCCGGTCGGTGGCGATCCGGCCGGGGAGGACGCCGACGACGCGGATGCCGCGCGGCCCCAACTCGTCGGCGAGGGACTTGGCGAAGCCGGCGAGGCCCGGACGGAGGCCGTTCGAGATGGTGAGCCCGGCGATCGGCTCGTACACGGAGCCGGAGAGGACGAAGCCGATGGCGCCGCCCTCGCGCAGTTCGGCGGCGGCGGTGCGGGCGAACCGCACCGCGCCCAGGAAGACCGTCTCGAAGGCCGTCTGCCACTGGTCGTCGGTGTTGTCGGCGGCGGTGCCGGGCGCCGGGCCGCCCACGCTGATGAGGACGCCATCGAAGCGGCCGAAGCGCTCCCGGGCGGCCGCCACCAGGCGGGCCGGGGCCTGTGGGTCGGAGTTGTCGGCGGCGACGCCCAGAGCCCGCTCGCCCAGAGCGGCGGCCGCCTTGGTCGCGGCCTCCTCCGAGCGTCCGGTGATCACCACATTGGCGCCGTCGGCGACCAGTTCGCGGGCGGTGGCGAAGCCCAGGCCCCGGGTGGCGCCGGTGACGAGGTACGTCCGGTCGGTGAGTCCAAGATCCATGGCCCTAGTCTGCCCCCCGGCCGCGGTGCAGTGCGAAGGCGGTCCCCACCAGGCCGATGTGGCTGAACGCCTGCGGGAAGTTCCCCAACTGGCGCCCGGCGACCGGGTCGTACTCCTCGGAGAGCAGTCCCACGTCGTTCCGCAGCGCCAACAGCCGCTCGAACAGCTTGCGGGACTCCGCCCGGCGCCCGGTCAGCAGCAGCGCGTCCGCCAGCCAGAACGAGCAGACCAGGAACGCGCCCTCGCCGCCCGGCAGCCCGTCCACCGTCCGCCCCTCGGTGCTGTAACGGCGTACCAGACCGATGGGGGCACCTCCTATGCCTTGAGGGCCGTGGGGGAGCGACAGCTCGCGGCGCACGGTGTCGACGGTAGAGACCACCCGCGGGTCGTTCCCCGGGAGGAAGCCGACCCGCGGGATGAGCAGCGTCGCGGCGTCCAGTTCCGTCGAGTCGTAGGACTGGGTGAAGGTGCCCCGCTCGGCGTCGTAGCCGCGTGCGCAGACTTCCCGGTGCACCTCGTCGCGCATCGCCCGCCAACGGTCCACGTCCCCGCCGAGCTTCGGGTACTGCTCCAGCAGCCGCACCGCGCGGTCGGCCGCGACCCAGGCCATGACCTTGGAGTGCACGAAGTGCCGGCGCGGGCCGCGGATCTCCCAGATGCCCTCGTCGGGGTCGCGCCAGGTCGACTCCAGGTAGTCCACCAGCGCCCGTTGGATGCCCCAGGCGTGCGCTTCGGCCGGCAGCCCCGCGATGCGTGCGACGTGGAACGAGTCGATCACCTCGCCGTAGACGTCGAGCTGGTGCTGTGCGACGGCGGCGTTGCCGATCCGCACCGGCACCGATCCCTCGTACCCGGACAGCCAGGGCACCTCGGCCTCCGGGAGCCGCCGTTCCCCGGCCAGCCCGTACATGATCTGGAGGTCGTCGGGGACGCCGGCCACCGCGCGCAGCAGCCAGTCCCGCCAGGCCCCGGCCTCGTCCAGATACCCGGCGGAGATCAGGGAGTTCAGGGTCAGGCTGGCGTCGCGCAGCCAGCAGTAGCGGTAGTCCCAGTTGCGGACGCCGCCCGGCTCCTCGGGCAGTGAAGTGGTGGGGGCCGCCACGATCCCGCCGGTGGGCGCGTAGGTGAGGGCCTTGAGGGTGATCAGGGAGCGGATCACCGCGGCGCGGTACGGGCCGTCGTAGCGGCACCGGGCGGACCAGGCGTGCCAGTCGTCGGTGGTGTCCGCCAGCGCCTGGAACGGGTCGATCTGGACGGGCCGGGGCTCGTGCGAGGGGTGCCAGCTGAGCACGAACGCGGTGCGTTCGCCGGCCGCGACGGTGAAGTCCGAGCGGGTGCTGAAGTCCTTGCCGTAGGTGGTGCCCTGGGACGGGGTGCGCAGCCATACGGAGTCCGGGCCGGCGACCGCCACCCGGCAGCCCTCGGTGGCGCGCACCCAGGGCACCACCCGCCCGTAGTCGAACCGCAGCCGCAGCACGCTGCGCATCTCGACGCGGCCGCGCAGCCCCGTGACGACCCGGACGACGTCGGGCATGCGGTCGCGCTGCGGCATGAAGTCGGTGACCCGGACGCTGCCCTCGGGGGTCTCCCAGACGGTGTCGAGGATCAGCGAGTCCCCGCGGTACGCGCGTTCGGCGCGGGCCGCACCGGACCGCGGGGCCAGGGTCCAGTGGCCGTTGTCCCGGCTGCCGATGAGGGCCGCGAAGCAGGCGGGGGAGTCGAAGCGGGGCAGGCACAGCCAGTCGATGGAGCCGTCCCGGCCGACGAGCGCGGCGGTCTGGAGATCGCCGATGAGTGCGTAGTCCTCGATGCGTGGGTGCACTCCGCGGCCATTCCCGCGCGGCGGCTGCGTTACTCGGGGGCGACGGCCGTCCGGGCTACGGGCTCCCCGTCCGCGGCCTCGATGCCGACGGGCTCGGCAGCTGAGGGCTCGGCATCGGAGGGTTCGGGAGTGTCGCCGCTCGCCCCGGCGTTGGCGGCCTCGGCCGCGGCGGTCAGTCGGTCGCGGCGCTCCCGGCGCACCAGGACGACCCAGCCGACCGGCACCGCCGCCGCGAACAGCCACCACTGGATCGCGTACGCCATGTGCGGGCCGATGGAGTCGTGGTCCGGTTCGGGCACCTGCTCGGGGGTGTCGCTCTTGGGCCCGGTCTGCTCGAGGTAACCGCCGAGCGTCGGGCGGCCCACCCGCTTCGCCTGCTGCTTGCTGTTGATCAGCATGACCTGGCGGGGCGGCAGGCCCTTGGTGTCCTTGATCCCGCTCTCCGCGGTGGTCTCGTCGGCCATGATCCGGCCGATGACCGTGACCGTCCCCTTGGGGGCGGCCGGGATGTGCGGGAACTTGGTGAGGTCGTCGCCGGCCGGGATCCAGCCGCGGTTGACCACGACGACGTCGCCGTTGCCGAGGACCAGCGGCGTCAGGACGTAGTAGCCGATGGACTGCTCGTCGGCGGCGGTGCGCTGGCGGACGACGACCTCGTGCGCGGTGTCGTAGCTTCCGGTGGCGGTGACCCGGCGCCACATGTCGCCGTGCGGCAGCGCCCGGCCGACCGCGGCCAGCTCGGTCACCGGGACGGGGGTGGCGGCCAGGTTGTGCGCGATCTGCGCGTTCTGCGCCACCTTGTGCTGATGGCGGTGGAACTGCCAGAACCCCAGCTTGATCATGACGGGGATCAGGACGAGGCCCACGAGGGTGAGGATCACCCACTGCCGGGTCAACAGGAAGCGGTACACGGCTGCGACGGTACCCCGCGTCCCTGGACGCCCGGCCCGGGGGTCCCCCAGAGGCGCGGGGAGGAGCCCCCGGGCACCGCCGTGGACCGCGGCCTAGACCCGCGTCAGACCCGGTCGACGATGCCCACCCGCCCCGCCGAGCGGGCGCAGTGCGCACCGCAGTACCACTGCCCCTCGGCCTCCACGCCCTGCCCGATGATCTGCACCCGGCAGTGCTCGCAGATCGGCGCCATCCGATGGATCGCGCAGGCGAAGCAGTCAAAAACGTGTACCGCGCCCTGCGCGTGCACCTCGAACGTCATGCCGTAGTCGTTTCCGCAAACCTCACAACGTGCCATGCGCCACAGAGTGCGGGTGGGGCCGCTACCGGGCGAGGCGCCGGCGGGTGTGTTGGCCGGGCTTCACCCGGACGCAGGTGTCCCCGGCGCCTGGCCCGCGGGCGCCACGTCGCGCAGCAGCTGCATGAACGCCGCCTCGTCGACGACGGCCGTGCCGAACGTGGCGGCCTTGACCGTCTTGGACGTCCGGCCGTCCGGGTCGTTGGTCACCAGCAGGCTGGTCAGCCGGGACACGCTCGTCGCCACGTGCAGCCCGGCCTCGATCGCCCGGTCCTCCAGCAGCTCGCGATCGACGGAGGTGTCCCCCGAGAAGGCGACCCGCATCCCCTGGACGAGCTGGCCGCCGGGCTCGTAGCGCCCCGGGTTGGGGTACGGGCAGGCGGGGCGCTTGCGGGCCGGCCGCCAGGACGCGGGGCGGTACGACGAGGCGCTGCTGTGCGCGCGGGGGGCGGGGGCGTCGGACCACTCCGTCAGCGGCTGGCAGGTCAGCAGCGGCAGCCGGACGTCCGCTTGCGCGGCCCGGCGCAGGCTGGGGCGGAACGCCTCGGCCAGCACCCGGGCGTCGTCCAGGGCGTGGTGGGCGCGTTCCTGTATGACGCCGAAGTGCGCGGCGAGGGATTCCAGCTTGTGGTTGGGCAGCGGCAGGCCCAGCTCCTTGGAGAGTGCGATGGTGCACAGCCGCTGGCGCACCGGGGCGACCGCCGCGGCACGGGCGTACTCCCGGGCCAGCATCGACCAGTCGAACATGGCGTTGTGCGCCACCAGCACCCGGTCCGCCAGTCGCGCCGACAGCTCCGGCACGATCTCCGGGAAGAGCGGCGCGTCCGCCAGCACCTCGCTCGTCAGACCGTGGATCCAGACCGGTCCGGGATCGCGCTGCGGGTTGACGAGGGTGTACCAGGAGTCCTGGAACTCGCCGTGGGCGTCGAGTTGGTACACGGCGGCCGAGATGATCCGGTCGTCGCGGGCCAGGCCGGTGGTCTCCACGTCGACCACGGCGTACCCCTGGGGATACCCGGCCGGCCAATCAGCCGGCGGCGTCTGCGGGCCCGGCTGCCGGCCGATCTTCGGCGCGATCGAGGGGGCGGCTGCGCTGCGGTCTTCGAGCATGGTCACTGAGGATACGGGCCGCCACTGACAGCCACCGCATCGCCGGGGGCGCATCCGGCCGGGACGCCGCGCGCAGCCGCGGCCGGGCGCCTGCCGGGCGGGCCCGCGCGGACGCCGGCCCGGACGCGGTACGGACCCGGCCCGGACGCCGTACGGACCCGGCCCGGACCTCCGCACGGCCACCCGCAACCGCTGCCGCCCGCCGTCCCCCACGTGCTCACGTCCTCACGTCCTCACGCCCGCCCCACGCCCTCAGGCGCGCTGTCGGTCCGGCCCGAGGAGTGAGGCCACCAGTGCCTCCAGGGACACCAGGAAGAGCCGTTCGGCGTCGGCCGGTGCGGCCAGCGCGCGGGCCAGCGCCGGATCCCGTCCGGCGGCGGGGGAGTCCCACAGCTCGCGCTCGCTGGGGTGCTGCGCGGGCGAGCGCGCGCGGTTGCGCTCCACCAGGACCGAGCCGACGACCAGGAACTGCACGGCGCGCACCGCCTCGGCGGCGAGTTCCCCGCGCAGCCCGGCCGCGTGCACCTCGTGGACCAGCGCCTGCTGCGCGGGCAGGAACATCCGCTCGGTCAGCCCGCGTTCGTGCACCATCGCGATCAGGTGCGGGCGTTCGCCCAGCGCGGTGCGCAGCGCGCGGGCCACCGACAGGACGCGCGCCCGGGGCGTGCCGCCGGTCGGCCGGATCTCGCCCATCTCCTGGAGAGTGCGGGCCACCAGCGCGTCCAGCAGGGACTCGCGGTTGCCGACGTGCCAGTAGATGGAGGTGACGGCGGTGCCGAGTTCGGTGGCGAGCCGGCGCATGGTCAGGGCCGCCGGGCCGTGCGCCCGGACCAGCCGGGCGGCCGCCGCCAGGACCTCCTCACCGGTTAGCGCAGTACGTGTCATAGCACCCCACTATCGCCCAACTCCGTTCGCTGCACGGCTCTTTACCCTTCATCGGAGGCGGTGTAACTGTGTTACAGACGCCTCGCACGACCCCCGCGCGTTACGGACGACGAAGGGTGGTACGCCATGGCACGCATACGCTACGGAGCCCGCACCGAGACGGAGATCGCCGCGACCCGGGCCGCCGGCGCCCGGCTCCCCGACATCTGGTCCACCGGCGTGGTGGCCCTGTGGGAGACCGACCCGGAGGCGGTCGCGGCCGTCCTGCCGCCCCCGCTCACCCCCACCGACCGCCCGCTGGTCCGGGCCACCGTCAGCGCCGTCGACCTGCCCGGCTATCCGCTGGGCGCCGGCTCGGTCGCGGTCGCGGCCGCCCACGACGGCACCGAGGGCTGGTACCCGCTGGTCATGCCGATGACCCACGAGCGGGCGCTGACCGGCGGCCGCGAGGTCTTCGGCGAACCCAAGAAGCTCGGCGAGGTCACCGTGGACCGCGACGGTCTGACCGTCCGCGCCGCCCTCACCCGGCACGGCATCGCCTTCGTGGAGGTGCGCGGCGCGGTCAGCGGCCCGCTGCCGCTGCCCGCACCGGACGTGCGGACCGACTTCTACTTCAAGTTCCTGCCCGCCGTGGACGGTTCGGGCTTCGACGGCGACCCGGTCCTGGTGCACTGCCGGCGCACCGAGAAGGTCCGCAAGCTGGAGCGGATCACCGGCGACGTGGTGCTGCGCGAGTCGATGTACGACCCGGTCGCCGACCTCCCGGTACACGCCCTCGTCGGGATCACCCTCGGCGAGAAGACCTCCGACCAGAGCGGCAAGGTCGTCGGGCGGGTCCGCGCCGAGGCCCTGCTGCCCTACATCCACCAGCGCTACGACGACCCGCGGCAGGTCCTCGACGCCCCGCCGGAAGGGAGCGTGTGATGGAGCTGCGGGCCGGGCAGGTCGCAGTGGTCACCGGTGCGGCGAGCGGTATCGGCCGGGCGATGGCCCGCCGCTTCGCCGCCGAGGGCCTGAAGGTCGTCCTCGCCGACGTCGAGGAGGCCCCGCTGCGGGCCGCCGCCGACGAACTGGTCGCGGACGGCGCCGAACTGCTGGCCCGCACCGTGGACGTCGGCGTACGGGCGGAGGTCGAGGCGCTGGCCGGCGCCGCCTACGAGACCTTCGGCGCCGTCCACGTGCTGTGCAACAACGCCGGGGTGGGCTCCGGCGCCGAGGGCCGGATGTGGGAGCACGACCCCAGCGACTGGCGGTGGGCGTTCGAGGTCAACGTCTGGGGCGTCTTCCACGGCGTCCAGTGCTTCCTGCCCCGGATGGTGGCCTCCGGGGAGCCCGGCCATGTCGTCAACACCGCGTCCACGGACGGCGGGATCGCCCCGCTGCCCACCGCCTCCGTCTACGCCGTCACCAAGGCCGCCGTGGTGACGCTGACCGAGTCGCTGTACGCACACCTGACGGCCGAGGGCGCGCCCATCGGGGCGTCGGTGCTCTTCCCCGGCCCGCACATGCTCCGTACCGGCCTGTGGGAGTCGCACCGCAACCGGCCCGCCCGGCACGCCAAGTCCCGCCCCCGCCGGACGCCTTACCGCCGCCTCGCGGAGTGGGAGGCGGCCATGGCGGAGGGCGGGCAGGAGGTGGCGTTCACGCCCGTCGAGGACGTCGCCGCGCAGGTCGTCGACGGCATCCGGGCCGGCCGCTTCTGGATGCTGCCGCCCAGTGAGCACACCGACGCACAGATCCGGGCGCGGGCGCGGTCCCAACTCGACCGCACCGCACCCACGTACCTGGAGCACTTCATCCTCGACGACGAGTGAGGGACCGCCATGAGCGACCCGTACCAGGACACCACCGCAGCGCACCCCGCGCCGCCGCACCCCGCACCGCACGACGGCCCGCCGCCGGACCCCGGCCCCCAGGACCCGTACCTGATCATCTCCTCCGACTGCCACGCCGGACTGCCCACCGAGGAGTACCGCCCCTATCTGGAGCGCCGCTTCCACCGCGCCTTCGACGACTTCCTGGCCGGCCGGGGCGCCCGCCGCGCGGCCATGACCCGGCTCGGCGTCCGCAACGAGACCTTCGCCGCCCAGTGGTTCGAGGACCACGAGGAAGGGCTGCGCGGCGGCTGGGACCCGGCGCAGCGGGCGAAGGAACTCGACGGCGACGGGGTGGCCGCCGAGGTCGTCTTCCCGGACGCGGACGCCGTGGACAGCTCGACCGCCGCGCCCTTCGGCGTTGGCCTCGGCCTGACCGGTGACCAGGACCCGGAGTTGGGCATGGCCGGCGCCCGGGCCCACAACCGCTGGCTCGCGGAGTTCTGCGCCACCGACCCCGAACGCCACTGCGGCGTCGCCCTGTTACCCGTCACCGCCGACCCCGACACCGTCGTCGCCGAGATCCACCGGGCCCGCGCCGACGGCCTGGGCGCCCTGATGATCCCCGCCATGTGGGGAACCAACGCCCCCTACCACGACCGGTGTTACGACCCGGTGTGGTCCGCCGCGGCCGAGGCCGGGATGCCGGTCGTCACCCACTCCGGCGCCGCACCGCGCGAGGAGTACGGCGACCACCTCGGCATCTTCGTCAGCGAGGTGACTTGGTGGCCGGCCCGCCCGCTGTGGTTCCTGCTCTGGTCCGGGGTCTTCGAACGCCACCCCGACCTGCGGTTCGGCGTCGCCGAGTCCGGCTGCTGGTGGCTGCCGAACCTCCTGTGGTTCATGGACCGCCTCTACCTCGGCGCGCACGGCGGCAAGAAGCTCTCCCCGTTCGCCGGACTGCGGCGCTCGCCGCACGAGTACCTCGACCGCAACGTCTTCGTCTGCGCCACCAACACCAAACGCCGCGAACTGGCCCAGCGCTACGAGATCGGCGTCGACAACATCCTCTGGGGCAGCGACTTCCCGCACCCGGAGGGCACCTGGCCGCGCACCCGGGAGTGGCTGACGAACACCTTCCACGACATACCGGTCGCCGAGACCCGCCGCATCCTCGGCACGTCCGCCGCCGAGGTCTTCGGCTTCGACCCGGCCCGGCTCGCCCCGCACGCCCGCCGCATCGGCCCCACCCCGGCGGAACTGGGCCAGCCCGCCGACCAGATGGCGGTCGAGGCGTCCTGGCGCCGCGCCCGCGAGACCGGCCGCCACTGGCTGACCGGCCACGACTTCCCGTACGTAGGAGTGACCCGTGCCTGAGCCCACCGCCGTGCCGGGCGCGACCACCGACGCGCCCCGCTACACCGTCATCTCCGCCGACTGCCACGCCGGCGCCGACCTCCTCGACTACCGGCCCTACCTCCCCTCCCGGTACCACGAGGAGTTCGACGCCTGGGCCGCCACCTACGTCAACCCGCACGAGGACCTGCTCGCCGACACCGCCGACCGCAACTGGAACTCCGACCGGCGGCTGGCCGAACAGGAAGCCGACGGCATCGTCGCCGAGGTCGTCTTCCCCAACACCATCCCGCCGTTCTTCCCCAGCGCGTCGCTGATGGCACCGGCACCCACCGGCACCGATTTCGAGCTGCGCTGGGCCGGCCTGCGCGCCCACAACCGGTGGCTCGCGGACTTCTGCGCCGAGGCCCCCGGGCGCCGCGCGGGCGTCGCCCAGATCCTCCTCAACGACGTCGACGAGGCGGTCCGCGAGGTCCGCCGGGCCAAGGACGCCGGGCTCACCGGCGGCCTCATGCTCCCCGGCACCCCACCCGGCTCCGGCCTCCCGGAGCTCCACTCCCCGTTCTACGACCCGCTCTGGGCGGTCTGTGCCGACCTCGGCGTCCCGGTCAACCACCACGGCGGCTCGGCCTCCCCACCGCTCGGCGACGAACCCGCCGCCCGGGCCGTCTTCATGGTGGAGACCACCTGGTTCTCCCACCGCGCCCTGTGGCACCTCATCTTCGGCGGCGTCTTCACCCGCCACCCGGAGCTGACCCTCGTCCTCACCGAACAGGGCTCCGGCTGGATCCCCGGCGTCCTGGACATGCTGGACTACTACCACGGCCGCCTGGTCGCCTCCACGGCCCGCGCCAGCACCGCGGAATCCCGCTTCGGCGCCGGTCTGGCGGCCTCCCTGGACCGCACCCCCACCGAGATCTGGCACGCCAACTGCTACGTCGGCGCCAGCTTCATGCGCCCCCACGAGGTCCCGCTGCGCGACCGGATCGGCCTCGACAAGATCATGTGGGGCAGCGACTACCCCCACGACGAGGGCACCCACCCCTACTCCCGGCACGCCCTGCGCGCCGCCTACGCCGGCCTCTCGCCGGCCGAGATCGCCGCCATGACCGGCGGCAACGCCGCCCGCGTCTACGGCTTCGACCTCACCGCCCTGGCCCCCGTGGCCGCCCGGGTCGGCCCCACCACCACCGAGATCTCCGAACCCCTCACCACACCACCCCCCGACGCCACCAGTCCGGCCTTCGCGACAGGAGCTTCGGTGCGGGTGTGGTGAGCACTCCACCGCCGGTGGAGGTCCTCGGTCCGGGCGCCGGCGCCCACCGCCGCCCGGACCCGGGGCTACCGTCGGTACGCCCGCACCCCGAAGCTGACGCCACGTCTTACATACTTCTGAGTAACAACCTCTAGCGGGACGCCCGTCGGCGCATTTATGGTGCGGGGCATGCCGCACCTGCCCGATGTCGTGTTGTGGTCCGTACCCGCCTTCGTCCTGCTCACCGTCGTGGAGATGGTGAGCTACCGCCTGCACCCCGACGACGACGCCGAGGGGTACGAGGCGAAGGACGCGGCCACCAGCGTCACCATGGGGCTGGGCAGCCTGGTCTTCGACGCGCTGTGGAAGATACCGATCGTGGCGATCTACGCCGCGATCTACGAGCTGACCCCGCTGCGCATCCCCATCCTGTGGTGGACGCTGCCCCTGATGCTGCTCGCCCAGGACTTCTTCTACTACTGGTCGCACCGCGGCCACCACGTCATCCGGGTCCTGTGGGCCTGCCACGTGGTCCACCACTCCAGCAAGAACTTCAACTTCACCACCGCACTGCGGCAGCCCTGGACGACCTGGACGGTCTGGCCGTTCTACGTGCCGATGATCGCGCTGGGCGTGCACCCGGCCGCGATCGCCTTCACCTCCGGTGCCAACCTCGTCTACCAGTTCTGGGTCCACACCGAGCGGATCGGCACACTGCCCCGCCCCGTCGAGTTCGTGTTCAACACCCCCTCGCACCACCGCGTCCACCACGCCTCCCAGGGCGGCTACCTGGACCGCAACTTCGGCGGGATCCTGATCGTCTGGGACCGGATGTTCGGCTCGTTCGTCCCCGAGACCGAGCGGCCCGTCTACGGCCTCACCAAGAACGTCAACTCCTTCAACCCGCTGCGGGTCGCCACCCACGAGTACGCCGCCATCGCCCGCGACATCCGGGCCGCGGACGGCTGGGGCGAGCGCGCCGGACGGGTGTTCCGCGGACCGGGCTGGCAGCCGGCCCGGGTCCGTGCCGCGGCCGATGCCGCAGCCGCAGCCGACGACGCCGCAGCCGCCGCCGCAGCCGACGCCGCCGCGGTGGAGAAGACCGGGGCACCGGCCGGCAGCCGCTCGGCCACGGACCGGACCGGGGCCGCCGGGCCCGCCGCGGGGGAGTCCGCCGCGTGAGACCGCTCGCGCCGCGGCCCCGCGCCGCACGGGCCCTGCTCCTGGTCTTCGCCGTCCTGGCCGTCGGCCACCTCGCCGCCCTCGTGGCGCACGCCGCCGCCGCGCCCGGCAGCGGCCCCGCGTCCCTGGCGGAGACCGCCGTCCACCTCACCAAACCGGTCCTGATGCCGCTGCTCGCCGCACACGTCCTGCTCCGCGGCGGGCCGCCGCTCCTGGTCGTGGCGCTGCTGTTCGGCTGCGGCGGCGACACCTTCCTCCAGGTCGGCGGCGGCACCGCGTTCCTCGTCGGCATGGGGTCGTTCGCCGCCGGACACGTCTGCTACCTGGTGCTGTTCGCCCGGCACGGCCGACGGGGGCGCGGTCTCAGCCGCTCCAGCGGGGCCGGTGCTCGCACCGGAGAGCGCCGCTCGCGCACCGTGGGCGCCGCCGGGCTGTACGCGGCCGCCCTGGTCGCCACCGTGCTCCTGCTGTGGCCCGACCTCCCCGCCGATCTGCGGATCCCGGTCGCCGGATACAGCCTGCTGCTCACCGTGATGGCGTTCGGCGCGCTCTGGACGGCCCCCTGGGCCGCGGTCGGCGGGCTGCTCTTCCTGCTCTCCGACTCCCTGATCGCCGGCGGCATCGCCCAGTGGCCGCAGCTCCCCGCCCCACAGTTCTGGATCATGCTCACCTATGCGTCGGCCCAATGGGCCCTCGCCATCGGGGTGTTGGCGGCCGCGACCGGCCCGGACGACCCGGCGTCCCCGTCGTCCGCGGTGCCCCGCCCGGCGGTCGCGTACCGTGCCCCTTGAGTCTCCCCCCGTGGGAGACCCGAAGGTGGGGGCATGTACGAGGACGGCACGGGACTGCTGTCGATCGGCGCGCTGTCGCGCCTGACCGGCGTCTCCGTCAAGACGATCAGGAACTGGTCGGACCAGGACCTGTTGCCGCCCGCCGCCCGCACCCCCGCGGGCTACCGCCGCTACGGACCGGACGCCCCGGCCCGCCTGGAGATCGTGCGCAGCCTGCGCGACCTGGGCGTCGGTACCGCCGCGATCCGCGCCGTCCTGCACCGCGAGCGCACCCTCGCCGACACGGCGGAGCGCTCGGCGGACGCCCTGGACGCACAGATCGCCGCGCTGCGCTCGCAGCGCGCGGTCCTCCGGGCGGTGGCCGCGCGGGGCAGCGCAGCAGAGGAGCTGCCGCAGATGACCCGACTCGCCCGCCTGTCGGCCGAGGAACGCCGCCGGATCGTCGCCGACTTCATCGACGACGCCCTGGACGGCGTGCCCGCCCCCGCCTACCGCAGCGGCCTACTGGCGGCCACTCCCGACCTCCCCGACGACCCCACCCCCGAACAACTCCACGCCTGGATCGAGCTGGCCGCCCTGGTCCGCGACCCCGAACTCCGCGCCGCCCTGCGCCGCCTGGCCGCCTACAGCGCCCGGACGACTCCCCCTACCGACCACCCCGGCCATCCCAGCCACCCCGACCACGCGGGTCACGCCGCGACACTCGCCCTCGGCGCCACCGCGCCCGCGTCCGACACCGCGTCCGCCACCATGTCCGACACCGCGTCCGCCACTGCGTCCGACCCCGTAGCCGACGCCCGGCGCGTCGCCACCCTGATGCACACCCGCGCCGAGGCCGCCGTCGCCGACGGCATCGCACCCGACTCACCGGCCGCCGCCCCGCTCGTCGCCGAACTGGTGGCCGCCTGGCTCCCCACCCAGTCGGGTACCCCCGACCCGCCCACCGAGGACGGCCCGGCCGCCCGGACCCGCCTGTTGGAACAGCTGGAGAGGGCCGCCGAACCCCTCGTCGAGCACTACTGGCGGCTGCTGTGCACCGCCACCGGCCGCCCCGCACCGCCCCGTTGGGACACCGCCGGCACCTGGACCGCCGCCGCCCTGCGCGCCCACCGCACCCCCCTCCAGGTGGACCGCACCGCGTTCGGCGCCACCGACCCGGAGCGGGTGCTGTACGCCTACGAGCGGGTCGGCCAGGCCGTCGGCGCACTGGTCGCGGACCTGCGGCCGGCGGACCTCGCCCGGCCCACACCGTGCACCGGATGGACCGTACGGGAACTGCTCGACCACCTCGTGTGGGAGAGCCTGATGGTCACCTCGATCGCGAAGGGGGCACCGCGCACCGACCACGCCGCCGACCACTTGGGCCACGACCCCCGCACCGCCTTCGAGGACGCCACCCGCACCGCGCTCGCCACCTTCCGGAGCAGCGGCATGCTGACGCGCGCCTTCGGCCCCTACGAGGCGCCCGGCGCGTTGCTCGTCCAACAGGTGGTGGTCGAACTCCTCGCGCACGGCTGGGACTTGGCCCGTGCGCTCGGCGCCCCGACCGCCCTGGCCCCGGAGGTCGCCGAGGAGACCCTGGCGGCGGCGCACCGGATCTACGGGGCCGCGCCCCGCACCGAAGGCGGCTCGTTCGCCCCGGAGCGCCCCGCCCCACCCGGCGCCACGGCGACGGACCGGCTCGCCGCCTACCTGGGGCGCACGGTGTGACCCGCCGGGCGGTGTGAGGGACGCGGCGGCGTGCCGCGCCGGGCGGGGCCACCGGCGGATGATCGACCATTCGCCCGCGCCCCACCCGGCCCGCCGCGCCGCCGGCTACTTCACCGCGTTCAGCGCATCGACGATCCCGTAGCCGAAGTGGCTGTTGACGCGCGGGGTGCCGGTGCAGGTGGCGTCACCCGCCGGGCACCCGGGATTGTCGGCCTGCTCCTTGAGCAGCCACTGGATCTCCTGCGGGCTCGCCTTCGGGTGCGTGCTCTTCAGGAGCGCCGCCACGCCCGCGACGTGCGGGGAGGCCATGGACGTACCGGCGTAGAAGGCCCAGTCGCCTCCGGGGATCGTGGAGAGGACGTTGCCGTTCTTGGCCGGCAGTTCGGGCACCTGCTGGGAGTCGCCGCCCGGCGCGGCCACGTCGATCTGCCCCAGGCCGTAGTTGGAGTAGCCGGACTTCAGGCGGTGCGAACCGGTCGCCGCGACCGTGACCGTCCCGGGCAGTTGGGTCGGCACGTCCCAGCAGGTCTTGGGGCTGAGGGTGCGGCTGACCGGCGTGGAGTCGTTGGGGCTGCCGGTGTCGGTGAGCTTGTCGGCCGCGAGGTCGGCGTTGGCGTTGCCCGCCGCCGCGACGTTGACCACGCCCTTGTCCTGCGCGTACTTCGCCGCCCGGCCGACCGCGTCAACGATGGCCGCCTGGTCGGCGTCGTCCTTGCAGTTGAACATCCACGGGTCCACGAAATAGCTGTTGTTGGTGACCTGGACCCCGTGGTCGGCCGCGAAGACGAAGGCGCACACCACGCTCTCCGCATAGAACAGGCTGGTCCCGGGCTCGCTCACCTTGATCGCGGAGACCTTCACACCCGGCGCGACGCCGGTCACCCCGATGCCGTTGCGGGCCGCGGCGATGGTGCCCGCCACGTGCGTGCCGTGGGCGTCCGCGACCGGGTCGTAGGGCCGCCAGGCCCCCGGCGAGGTGTTGGGCACCCCGCCCACGCAGTTGGCGGACTGCCGGGCGGAGAAATTCGGTGCGAGGTCCGGGTGGGTGTCGTCCACGCCGGTGTCGATGACCGCGACGGTCACCTTGCGGCTGCCCGGGTTCACCTTCGCGGCCTGGTCGGCCTTGATGGCGGGGATGTCCCACTGGAGCGGCTCCAGCGGCTCCTCGCCCTTGGCCTTCGCGGTCCGCTCCGCTGCCGCGAGCTGGGCCTTGGTGATCCGCTGCGGGGTGCCGACGTCGGCGGTGCCGGACTGCTTGAGCGGCGCGGTGCGGGTCGCGCCCGCCGACTGCACGCCCGGCACCGTCCGGATGGTGGCGGCGAACCGGGGGTTGGCCGCATGGACGACGATCACGCCTATCCGCTCATGGGCGGTGATCACCTTGCCGCCGGCCCGGTCTATCGCCCGCTCGACCTTGTCGACGGTGGCGTGGCCGGGGACGGTGTTCACGACGTACGACAGTAGCGGGCCACTGTCCGGCGGCGCGGCGCCGGCCGCGTCCGGGAGGGATCCGAGGAACCCGGTCGTTGCGGTCAGCGCCAGCCCGAGCGGTACGGCCAGGGCCCGCATGCGTCTGTTCCGGCGATGTGCAAGGGGACGTGCCATGGGTACTCCACCTCATCCGTCGGACCGCCCGTACGCGGGGGCGCGCACAGGCGGGTGCATGACAGGTGAAGCTATCGGCGATCACCGGCGCGCAGCAATGGAACGCGGAGAAATCCTCACAGGTACGGCGAATTGACGGCGAGTCAGGCAGTCGATCTGGTATGGGGGTTCGCGTGAGGTCGGGCCCACGACGCCCTCAGTCCCGCCGCCCCGCTCCGTCGCGCCGCCGCAGCGTGCCCATGCTCAGCGGCGGCAGCGGGATCCGCGGGCCGTACCAGCGCCGGGCATCCACCCCGGGACGCGGCCGCGCGGGGGCGACGGCGATCGGCACGGACAGCCGGACACTGCCGTACGGGCGCCGGCGCGGGGCGTACGGAGACGGGTCCTGCTGGGGCGGCGGAGTCATGACCGGCTCAACGAAGCGTCGCCCGAGCGGTGGCGGCCGGTGCCCCCATTCCCCCGATTTCTTCGGGAATTCAACCATCCATCGTCTGTCGCATCGCGTCCGGCGGCCCTACGATGCGTGATCCACGTCACTTATCCGGGCCTTATCGTCAGCCCCGCACCAGCTCATCGAGCGTCAGGAGACCCGTGATCACCGCACCCAACGCCGACCCGGGACAGCACGACCCGCCCGACTACCCGCAGGTCCAGTCGAGCCAGGAGTTCGCCGAACTCCGCCGCGCACACCGCTCGTTCGCCTTCCCGCTCACCCTCGCCTTCGTCCTCTGGTACCTCGGCTACGTGCTGTTGTCGAGCTACGCCGGCGACTTCATGGCCCTCAAGGTCGCGGGCCACCTCAACGTCGCCTTCGTGCTCGGCATCGCCCAGTTCGCCACCACGTTCCTGATCGCCTGGTGGTACTCCCGGCATGCCGCCGCCCGACTCGACCCCCGCGCCGAGGCCATCAAGGCCCGCCTGGAGGCCCTCGCCCCCGCCCAACAGGCCGCAACCCAACAGGCCGCAGCCCCGGAAGACGGCCCCGAGCCGACCGGCGTACAGGAGGCCGGCGCATGAACCTCCCCCACCTCGCCGCCGGCGGCGCCGGCGACCACCGCACCCTGATCGTCACCCTCTTCGCGTTCTTCGTCGCCGCCACCCTCGGCCTCACCGTCTGGGCCGGCCGGCAGACCAAGGGCACGGACGACTTCTACGCCGGCGGACGGCAGTTCAGCGGTTTCCAGAACGGCCTGGCCATCTCCGGCGACTACATGTCCGCCGCATCCTTCCTCGGCATCGCCGGCGCCATCGCCCTCTTCGGCTACGACGGCTTCCTCTACTCCATCGGCTTCCTCGTCGCCTGGCTCGTCGCGCTCCTCCTGGTGGCCGAACCCCTGCGTAACTCCGGCCGCTTCACCATGGGCGACGTCCTCGCCTACCGGATGCGCCAACGCCCGGTCCGGACCGCCGCCGGCACCTCCACCATCGTCGTCTCGATCTTCTACCTGCTCGCGCAGATGGCCGGCGCCGGCGCCCTGGTCACCCTCCTCCTGGGCATCACCAGCGAAGCGGGCAAGATCCTCGTCGTCGTCCTCGTCGGCATCGTGATGATCCTCTACGTCACCATCGGCGGCATGAAGGGCACCACCTGGGTCCAGATGGTCAAGGCCGTCCTCCTGATCGCCGGCACCCTGCTGATCACCTTCCTGGTGGCGTGGCGGTTCCACTTCAAC
Organism: Streptomyces sp. RGM 3693; assembly: GCF_050471125.1. Taxonomy (NCBI): domain Bacteria; kingdom Bacillati; phylum Actinomycetota; class Actinomycetes; order Kitasatosporales; family Streptomycetaceae; genus Streptomyces; species Streptomyces sp. RGM 3693. The sequence goes on along the minus strand of NZ_JBMPPQ010000004.1, from coordinate 157,663 downwards.
CTCTCCGCGCTGCTCGGCGCCGCCGCCGAGAACAGCGGCAAGGGCTCCGCCTTCCTCGAACCCGGCCTCAAATACGGCGCCACCGCCACCTCGAAGATCGACTTCATCTCGCTCGGCCTCGCCCTCGTCCTGGGCACCGCCGGCCTCCCGCACATCCTCATCCGCTTCTACACGGTCCCCACCGCCAAGGCCGCCCGGAAGTCGGTGAACTGGGCGATCGGCATCATCGGCGTCTTCTACCTGATGACCCTCGCCCTCGGCTTCGGCGCCGCCGCCCTCCTCAAGCCCGCCACCATCACCGCCTCCAACAAGGCCGGCAACACCGCGGCCCCCCTGCTCGCCCAGGAGATCGGCGGTGGCGCGGGCTCCACCGGCGGCGCCATCCTGCTCGCCGTCATCTCCGCCGTCGCCTTCGCCACCATCCTCGCGGTGGTCGCCGGCCTCACCCTCGCCTCGTCCTCCTCCTTCGCCCACGACCTCTACGTCAACGTCCTCCGCAAGGGGCAGGCCACCGAGAAGGAAGAGGTCGGCGCGGCCCGCTGGGCGACCGTCGGCATCGGCGCGGTCGCCATCGTCCTCGGCGTCTTCGCCCGCAGCCTGAACGTCGCCGGCCTGGTGGCGCTCGCCTTCGCGGTCGCCGCCTCCGCCAACCTCCCCACCCTCCTCTACAGCCTCTTCTGGAAGCGCTTCACCACCCAGGGCGCCCTCTGGTCCATCTACGGCGGCCTGCTCTCCTCCGTCCTCCTGGTCCTCTTCTCGCCGGTCGTCTCCGGCAAGGAGACCTCGATGTTCCCCGGCGCCGACTTCGCGGTGTTCCCCTTGGAGAACCCGGGCCTGATCTCCATCCCCCTGGGCTTCCTCCTCGGCTGGCTCGGCTCCCTCCTCTCCCGGGAAGCACCGGACGCCGCCAAGTACGCCGAACTGGAGGTCCGCTCCCTGACCGGCACCGGCGCACACTGAGCCGTCCCTACAGGACACGGGCGGGGTGACGTCGTAGAGACCTACGACGTCACCCCGCCCACCTCGTGCTTCTCACGCCTCCTCAGTGTCAGACCCATCGCGTAGTCTCGAAGACGTACTGATCGACGGACCGATCCACACTCTCGGGGAGGGGGCCCAATGCTCATCGACACCTACGGCCGTGTGGCCACCGACCTGCGCGTCTCGCTCACCGACCGGTGCAACCTGCGCTGCACGTACTGCATGCCCGAAGAGGGCCTGCAATGGCTCGCCAAGCCCGATCTGCTGACCGACGACGAGATCGTCCGGCTGATCGACATCGCCGTGCGCGACCTCGGCATCGAGGAGGTCCGCTTCACCGGCGGCGAGCCACTGCTCCGCCCCGGCCTGGTCGGCATCGTCGAGCGGGTCGCCGCCCTCGCCCCCCGCCCCCGGATGTCGCTGACCACCAACGGCATCGGCTTGGCGCGCACCGCCGCCGCCCTGCGCGACGCCGGCCTGGACCGGGTCAACGTCTCCCTCGACACCCTCCGGCCCGACGTCTTCCAGACCCTGACCCGCCGCAAGCGGCACGCCGACGTCCTCCGCGGCCTCGAAGCCGCCCGCACCGCCGGCCTCACCCCGGTCAAGGTCAACACCGTCCTGATGCCCGGCCTCAACGACGACGAGGCCCCCGACCTCCTCGCCTGGGCCATCGAAAACGACTACGAGCTGCGCTTCATCGAACAGATGCCGCTGGACGCCCAACACGGCTGGAAGCGCGACGGAATGATCACCGCCGGTGACATCCTCACCTCGCTGCGCACCCGCTTCGCCCTCACCCCCGAGGGCCAGGACGAGCGCGGCTCGGCCCCCGCCGAGCGCTGGATCGTCGACGGCGGCCCGCACCGCGTCGGCGTCATCGCCTCGGTGACCCGCCCGTTCTGCCGCGCCTGCGACCGCACCCGGCTCACCGCCGACGGCCAGGTCCGCACCTGCCTCTTCGCCACCGAGGAGACGGACCTGCGCGCCGCCCTGCGCTCCGGCGCCCCCGACGCCGAGATAGCCCGCGTCTGGAAGCTGGCCATGTGGGGCAAGAAGGCGGGATCCGGCCTCGACGACCCCACCTTCCTCCAGCCGGACCGCCCCATGTCAGCTATCGGAGGCTGACCGCAGCCGCTCCCATTCCGCCAGCGTCACCACGTCCTTGAGGAACCCGCGCATGGCGAGGAACTGCGACAGCTGCTCCCGGTGTTCGTCGCACGCCAGCCAGGTCTTACGCCGGTCCGGCGTGTGCAACTTCGGGTTGTTCCAGGCCACCACCCACACCGCGTCGGCGCGGCAGCCCTTGGCCGAGCAGATGGTGATGTTCTGGGAATCGTTCGGGGAGTTCACGCCTCAACCCTACGTCCCGTCCCCGCGCCCGCTCCGGGGTCTTCTCCCCTGCGGACATGACGACGCCGGGCAGCCACGGGGGGAGCCGCCCGGCGTCGGTCCGTCGCTCCGACGGGGGATGCGGAGCGCGTACGCAGTATGTCACGGGGAATGGTGCGCGGTGCAGCGGAACCGCATGATTGATCTGAGCTTTTCTTGAGCTTTGCTGAGCGATCGGCCCCGGCGAAGCTCAGCCGCGCTCCTCGCGCGAGGGCGAGGACTCCTCCGCCGGCCGTTCCGCAACGGGTTCCGCGGGCCCCGACGGCAGCGCCTGCCGCACGGGCTTGACGAATGTCGACGGCAGCGAAGGGACGTTCTCCCGACCGGCGTTGGCGATGACCACCGCGATGTAGGGGAGCCCCACCCCGATCACGAGCGTTGCAATGGCAATCGGTCGCTCGATGTTCCACAGCACGGCCGTGAGCACCACGGCCACGGTCCGCACCGCCATCGAGATCACGTACCGCCGCTGGCGTCCCCGTACGTCCTCGGTCAGCCCCTGGCGCGCTCCCGTGATCCGGAAGGCTTCGACTCCACCGCTCTGCTTCCGCATCTCGTTCCACCACCTGCTCCGTCGCGCCGGATTCTCCCCGCATTCCGGTCAGATCCCACGGTACGCCGCCCTTCCCGGCGCTACGAGACCGGGTCACGTCGTTGGCGCACGGACCGGTACCCCGAACGTCGTAGCCGTGCGGTGGCCTCTCGCGGCGCGGGTGCTTGCGGCGGCAGGGGGTTTCGGGGCCGCACGGCTTGCCCCCGCCCACAGGAGAGTGGACGGGGGCACGTCAGCCATCACGGCGGCACAGGCGCGGGACGAGCCCTAACGACCGGTGATCTGGGCCAGTTTGCGACCGGCCTTCAGGTACGCGACGCCCTCCGTGCCGGACAGCTTCTCCGACAGGACCTCGGAGAGCGGGCGCACCGCGTCGGCCTCGGCGAGCACCACCGTCGACTGGCCGGACTCGCCCTCGATCACCAGCCGCAGCGCGTTCTGCTTCGCCAACCGTCGCGCCGCCGAGGCGCTCGGGGTGAACTCCAGCACCGTCGTCAGCACCGCCGCGACCGGCAGGTCGCCGTGCTCCCCGGCGTCCACGACCGGCAGCGACTCCACGTCCGTGAACGACTTCTTGGAGAACTGGGCCACGAAACCGGCCCGGGCCGCCATCGCCGCGTCCAGCCCGTAGAGCGCCGCCACGACCTCGCCCGCGAGGATCTTCTTGAGGTCCATCGGGTGCACCGACCGCTCGGCGACCCGGCCCAGGGCGAGGGCGATCTCGTCGTCGGTCCACTCGGTCCACGCCTTGAGGTACGGCTCCATCAGCCGGTCCGGCACCGACATGATCTTGCCGAAGACGTCATCGGCGGGCGCGCCCAGCCCGACGTAATTGCCCTTGGACTTGGACATCTTGGCGCCGCTGCCGTCCGTGCCCTCGATCAGCGGCATGGTCACCACCAGCTGCGGCCGCTGCCCGCGCAGCTCCATCAGCTTGCGACCCATCTGGAGGTTGAGCAGCTGGTCGGAGCCGCCGAGCTCGACGTCGCACTCCAGCGCCACCGAGTCCAGACCCTGCGCGATCGGGTACAGCAGCTCGGTCATGGTCAGGCCGGAGCCGGCCGCCAGACGGTTGCGGAAGTCCTCGCGCTGGAGCAGCTGCGACGCCGGCACCTGGGCGAGCAGCCCCAGCAGCTCCGGGAAGGTGTACGGCGCCAGCCACTCGCTGTTCTGCCGGAAGCTGACCTTCTCGAAGTCGAAGAACGGGCGCACCTGCTCGCGGTAGGTGGCGAGGTTGTGCGCGATGTCGTCGTCGGTCAGCGGCGGCCGCTCGGCCGTACGACCAGACGGGTCGCCGATCTTGGCGGTGAAGTCGCCGATGATGAGCGTGACGTCGTGGCCGAGGCGCTGGAACCGGCTCAGGATGATCAGCGGCACCGCGTGCCCGAGGTGCACATCGGTCGCCGTCGGGTCGATGCCCAGCTTGATGTGCAGGCCCTTGCCGGCCGTCCGGCGCTCCTCGATGCGCTCGGCCAGCTTGGTGACGCCCGGCAGCACCTCGACAGTGCGGGACGCGATCAGCTCGGCCTGCTCCTTGGGCGACAGGTCCGTCAGGTCGAGATAGCGCCGCTCACCGGTCTCCTGGAGCAGCTCCCGGACGGTGTCGTCCGAGGAGAGGTCGGTGGAGAGCAGTGTGCTGGCGCGGGCGACGGATTCGCCGAGGCGTGTCATGGCGTCCCTGATCGATCGTGGTTCCCCGAGGGGAGGACAGGGGACAGTCTATTCGGCCGGGATGGGCCGCTCACCGCGATATCCGCCGGCCTGGCCGCCGTACTCGCGGGGCCGGCCGCCGCGCCGGCCGCAGGGGGGGGCGCCGCCCGGAGGCCGGGCGGCGCCCCCACTCACACGCCCCGGCTGACCGAGCTCATGTTGAAGTCCGGCACCCGCAGCGGCGGCATCGCGGTCCGCGGGAAGTAGTCGCCCCACTCCCGCGACAGCGTCCGCTCGGTGCGGCCGGCCTCCGTGGCCCGACCCAGCAGGTCCACCGGCGACTCGTTGAACCGGAAGTTGTTGACCTCGCCGGTGACCTCGCCGTTCTCGACCAGGTAGACGCCGTCCCGGGTGAGCCCGGTCAGCAGCAGCGTCGCCGGATCGACCTCGCGGAGGTACCAGAGGGACGTCAACAGCAGCGCCGGGCCGTCGTGGCCCGCGGCCGCCACCATGTCGTCGAGGGTGCGCGAACCGCCGCCCTCCAGCAGGAGGTTGTCGACCGCCGGTGCCACCGGCAGCCCGGTGAGCGCGGCGCCGTGCCGGGTGGCCACCAGCCGGTTGAGCACCCCATCGCGCACCCAGTCGGTGGCGGCCAACGGCAGCCCGTTGTCGAAGACCGAGGCGTCCGCACCGGAGGTGTGGGCGAGGACGAACGGGGCGCACTCCAGCCCGGGGGCCGTCGGGTCGCTGCGCAGGGTCAGCGGCAGGTCGGAGAGCCGTTCGCCGATCCGGGTCCGGGCGGCGCCCTCCCCGTTGCCGGCTCGGGAGAAGACCGTACGGCCCTCGGCGGCGTCCCGGGCGGTGGCCGACCACTGTTGGTAGATCAGCAGGTCCGCGACGGCGCTGGGCGGCAGCAGCGTGTCGTAGCGGCCGGCGGGCAGATCGATCCGGCGCTCGGCCCAGCCCAGCCGCCGGGCGAGTGCGGCGTCCAGTGCGCGCGGGTCGGTGTCGGTGAAGTCCTGGGTGGCCCGGCCGGCCCAGGCCGAGCGGGTGCGGTCCGGGGACTTGGCGTTCAGCTCCAGCGTCCCGGTGGGCTGGTCGTGGCGCAGCCGTAGGCCGGTGGAGGTGCCCAGGTACGACGAGACGACGGTGTGCTGGGCGAAGCCGTACAGTTCGCGGCCGCCGGCCCGGGCCTGCCGGAAGGACTCACCGAGGGCCGGGGCGAACGCGGCGAAGACGTCCGGGGAGGTCTCGGCGGGGGCGTCGGTGAAGCCGGCGGTCGGCGTGCCGTCCGCGACCAGCGGCTGGGCGTCCTCGGCCGGGCCGGCGTCCCGGGCGGCCGCCTCCGCGGCCCGGACCAGCGGTTCCAGCTCGTGCGCGGTGACCGCCGAGCGCGAGACCACTCCGGAGGCGGTGCCCCGGGTGCCGTCCACGGTCGCGACGACGGTGACCGTCCGGCCGCGGGTGGCGCCGTTGGTGGTGAGGGCGTTGCCGGCCCAGCGCAGGTTGGCGCTGGAGTGCTCCTCGGCGATGACCGCACAGCCGTCGGCACGGGACAGTTCCAGGGCCCGCTCGACGATCTCGTACGGCCGGTTGCTGCGCGTACCGCGCGGGCTCATCGCCCCGCCTCCTGTGTCGTGTTGAGACTGTGCCGGCCCGGGGGACGCCCCCCGGCACCCCGGCCGGATCGGTGCTGTGCGCTCAACGCCCGGCCTCCTGTGTCGTGTTGAGGATGTTCACGCCTTCGAAGACGGCGGAGGGGCAGCCGTGCGAGACCGCCGCGATCTGGCCCGGTTGGGCCTTGCCACAGTTGAAGGCGCCGCCCAGGACATAGGTCTGCGGGCCGCCGACCGCGGTCATCGATCCCCAGAAGTCGGTGGTGGTGGCCTGGTAGGCGACGTCGCGCAGTTGCCCGGCCAGCCGTCCGTTGCGGATGAGGAAGGCCCGTTGCTGGGTGAATTGGAAGTTGTAGCGCTGCATGTCGATGGACCACGAGCGGTCGCCGACGAGGTAGATGCCGCGTTCCACGCCGGAGATCAGCTCTTCCGTCGACGGGCCGTCCGGCACCGGGCGGAGCGAGACGTTGGCCATCCGTTGGACCGGCACGTGGCCGGGGGAGTCCGCGTACGCGCATCCGTTGGAGCGCGGGAAGCCGGTCAGCTTCGCGATCCTGCGGTCGAGTTGGTAGCCGGTGAGGATCCCGTCTTTGATCAGGTCCCAGGACTGGGCGGCGACGCCCTCGTCGTCGTAGCCGATGGTGGCGAGGCCGTGCTCGGCGGTCCGGTCGCCGGTGACGTGCATCAGCGGTGAGCCGTAGGCGAGCGTGCCGAGCTGGTCGAAGGTGGCGAAGGAGGTGCCGGCGTAGGCGGCCTCGTAGCCCAGGGCCCGGTCCAGCTCGGTGGCGTGCCCGACCGACTCGTGGAGGGTCAGCCAGAGGTTGGACGGGTCGATCACCAGGTCGTAGGTGCCGGGCTCGACGCTCGGGGCGCGGAGTTTCCCGGCGAGGTGCTCGGGGATCCGGGCCAGTTCGCCGTCCCAGTCGTAGCCGCCGGTGAGGTACTCCCAGCCGCGGCCGACCGGTGGTGCGAGGGTGCGCATCGATTCGAAGTCGCCGGTGGCGGGGTCCACCGCGACCGCGGTGAGCTCCGGGTGGATCCGGATCCGCTGCTGGGTGGTGCTGGTGCCCGCAGTGTCCGCGTAGAACTTGTTCTCCTGGGCGGCCAGCAGGTGCGCGTCGGCGTGCGCCACGCCCGGTGCGGCCAGCAGCCGGGCGCTCCATTCGGCCAGCAGGCCGGTCTTCTCCGCATCCGGGACGTCGAAGGGGTTAACGTCGTAGGAGGAGACCCAGGTGCGGTCCGGGTGTACGGGCTCCTCGGCCAGTTCCACCCGCCCCCCCGTCGCCCACCGCCACCCTTCACCGGAAGCGCTTCGCGCTGCTGTATCGACGCCGGCGGTCTCGGCCACTTTGGCGGACAGTTTCGCCATCGCCACGGCCTGGCCGGCCACCCGTGCCGCGGCGTCCATGGTCAGGTCGACGCCGGAGGCGAAGCCCCAGGCGCCGTTGTGCACCACGCGCACCGCGTAGCCCAGGTCGGTGGTGTCGGAGGTGGCCGAGGTGCGGGCGTCGCGCAGGCGCCACATCGCGCTGCGCACCCGTTCCAGGCGGAAGTCGGCGTGTTCCGCGCCCAGTGCGCGGGCCCGCGCCAGTGCGGCGTCGGCCAGGGCGCGCAGGGGGAGTGCGCGGAAGGTCTCGTCAAGGTCATGGGGTGTGGCTGGCACGGCATCCTCCCGTAGTCGGCGGATGCATCATGCCGTGCTTCTGTGGAGACCCGACAGTGAACGGGGGCGCGCCCCTGTGTGGGCTCGATTCCTCGTACGGGCTCCCCGACCGATAGTTTCGTACCGAACGCAAGACGGACAGAAAACGGAAAGGGTGATCTCTTGAGCCGCTCGGTTCTGGTCACCGGAGGCAACCGCGGCATCGGCTTGGCCATTGCCCGTGCCTTCGCCGAGGCAGGCGACAAGGTCGCCATCACCTACCGCTCGGGCGAGCCGCCGGCGGGATTTTTGGCCGTGAAGTGCGACATCACGGACACCGAGCAGGTCGAGCAGGCGTACAAGGAGATCGAGGAGAAGCAGGGTCCGGTCGAGGTGCTGGTGGCCAACGCCGGCATCACTCGGGACCAGCTGCTGATGCGGATGTCCGAGGAGGACTTCAGCACGGTCCTCGACACCAACCTCACCGGCACGTTCCGGGTGGTCAAGCGCGCCAACCGGGCGATGCTGCGGGCCCGCAAGGGTCGGATCGTCCTGATCTCGTCGGTGGTCGGCCTGATGGGCGCGCCGGGGCAGTCGAACTACGCCGCCTCCAAGGCCGCGCTGGTCGGCTTCTCCCGCTCGCTCGCCCGTGAGCTGGGCAGCCGTAACATCACCGTGAACGTCGTCGCCCCCGGTTTCGTCGACACCGACATGACCCGGGCGCTCAGCGACGAGCAGCGGGAGAACATCGTGAAGCAGGTGCCGCTGGCGCGTTACGCGCAGCCCGAGGAGGTCGCCGCCTCGGTCCGCTTCCTGGCCTCCGACGAGGCCGCTTACATCACCGGAGCCGTCATTCCTGTCGACGGCGGATTGGGCATGGGGCACTGATCACCATGAGTGGAATCCTCGCAGGCAAGCGCATTCTGGTCACCGGTGTGCTGACCGAGTCGTCGATCGCGTTCCAGGCGGCCAAGGTCGCCCAGAACGAGGGCGCCGACGTCATCCTCACCGGTTTCGGCCGGCTCTCCCTGGTGGAGCGGATCGCCAAGCGGCTGCCCAAGCCCGCCCCGGTCATCGAGTTGGACGTGACCAACCAGGAGCACCTGGACGGTTTGGCCGGAAAGGTCCGTGAGCACCAGGGCGAGGACGCCCGCCTCGACGGCATCGTGCACTCCATCGCGTTCGGCCCGCAGGGCGCCTTCAACTTCCTGGAGGCCGGCTGGGAGGACGTCTCGACGGCCGTGCAGGTTTCGGCGTTCTCCTACAAGTCGCTGGCGATGGCCTGCCTGCCGCTGATGGAGCACGGCGGCTCGATCGTCGGCCTCACCTTCGACGCGCAGATCGCCTGGCCGAAGTACGACTGGATGGGCGTGGCCAAGGCGGCGCTGGAGAGCACCAACCGCTACCTGGCGCGCGACCTGGGCCCCAAGGGCGTCCGCTGCAACCTGGTGTCGGCCGGCCCGATCAAGTCGATGGCCGCCAAGTCCATCCCCGGCTTCGAGGAGCTGGCGGACGTGTGGAACCACCGCGCCCCGATCGGTTGGGACCTGGCCGACCCGGAGCCGGCCGGCCGCGGTGTCGTCGGCATGCTGTCCGACTTCTTCCCGCGCACGACGGGCGAGATCGTGCACGTCGACGGTGGTGTGCACATGATGGGCGCCTGACGCCCACCGCGCTCGACGCTGCCCGTCCCGGTCCGCCGGGGCGGGCAGTTGCGCGTTCACGCCGGGGGAACATCCGCCGTCCCGGCCGGGAATACCCCTCGCCTCCGCCCCGTTGCGGCCCGTAGGGGGCCTCCGCACCCCCTACGGGGTCTGTTCGACCGCCCCTTGGGCTCCGGCCCCCGGTCGGCATCCGAAGGGGTGGGCGCCGGCTTCGGCGGCGGCCCGTTCGCCGTCCCCGGTGCGGATCGCCTCGACCAGGCGGGAGTGGTCCATGTGGGCCTCGGGGCGCAGCACGGTGCCGACGTCGGCCCGTAGGAAGTTGCGCAGGACGCCGCCGAGGTCGGCGTAGAGCGCGGCCAGTACGTCGTTGTGGGAGGCCGCCACCACCGCCATGTGCAGGGTCGCGTCGGCCTCCACGAACGCCTCCGCGGCGCCGGATCCCCAGGCCCGTTCGCGGCGCTCCAGCAGGGCGTCGAGCTGGCGCAGGTCCTGTGCGGTGCGGCGGTGTGCGGCGAGCCGGGCGGCCTCGGCCTCCAGGGCGGAGCGTAGTTCGGCGACGTGGCGGGGGTCGGCGTCGGCGAACCGGCGGTTCATCACCCCGGCCAGTTCACTGGTCGCGATCACGTAGGTGCCCGAACCCTGGCGGATGTCGAGCAGGCCGTTGTGGGCCAGCGCCCGTACGGCCTCGCGGACGGTGTTGCGGGCCACTCCGAGTTGTTCGACGAGTTCCGGTTCGGTCGGGATGCGGGACCCCACCGGCCAGTCGCCGGACGTGATCTGGGCGCGCAGCTGGGCGATCACCTGGTCGGCCAGCGCGGACCGGCGGGGCGAGGTCAGGGGCATGGCTGGGCTCCAGGGTGCGGGGGCCGGTGGGCCGGGCGGACGGCGGCGGCGCGGACGACGGCGGGCCGTGGGCGTCCGTGGCGCCGTGGGGGCGAGCTGAGGCTACCGATATCGGCTGGACAAGTATTCATCCCATGATTCTATGATGTCCCTTATGGCAGACGAAGACCTCGCGACCCTCGGCTCGGCCGCCGAGCCCCTGACCCCCGCCGCCCCGCCCGCCGACGCCGGCGCGGCGCGGTCCGCCGCCGCACCCGAGCGGGTCCCGGACCGAGGGCCCGCCGCCCGCTGGCTGTCGGGGATCGTGATCGCCGGTCTCGTCCTCGCCGCGCTCAACCTCCGGCCGGCGATCACCAGCCTCGGCGCGCTCCTGAAGGAGGTCCGCGACGGGCTCGGCATGAGCGGCACCGTCGCCGGCCTGCTGACCTCCGTGCCGGCCCTGTGCTTCGCCGTCTTCGGCTTCGCCGCGCCCCGACTGGCCCGGCGCTGGGGGTCCGGCGCGATCGTCTGCGCCGGGATGGTCGCGATCGCGGTGGGCGTCGTGGTGCGCCCGTACGCCGGTGGTACGCCCGGCTTCCTGGCCGGCAGCGCGCTGGCGTTGGCCGGCATCGCGGTCAGCAACGTGCTGCTGCCGGTGGTCATCAAGACCTGGTTCCCCGACCGGGTCGGGCCGATGACCGGGCTCTACTCGATGGCGCTGGCCCTGGGGACCTCGCTGGCGGCGGCGCTCACCGTCCCCATGACGGCTGCGCTGGGCGGCAGTTGGCGCACCGGACTGGCCGTGTGGGCGCTGCTCGCCGTGCTCGCGGTGGTGCCGTGGCTGGTGGTGCTGCGGCGGCGGCCGGCCGCGACGGCACCGGCACCGGCCGGCGCTACGTCCGGCTCCGGGGAAACCCCCATACGGATCACCTCGTCGCCGACCGCCTGGGCGCTGGCCGTCTTCTTCGGCCTCCAGGCGACCGCCGCCTACATCACCATGGGGTGGATGCCGCAGATCTTCCGCGACGCCGGGGTCTCGGCGGGCACCGCGGGGGTGCTGCTGGCCACCACCATGGCCGTCGGCGTGCCGCTCTCCTTCGTCCTGCCGCGGCTGGCGGCCCGGATGCGGCACCAGGGGCCGCTGGTGGTGGTCCTGGGCAGCTGCGGGCTGGCCGGCTACACCGGTCTGTGGTTGGCGCCGGCCGCCGGGTCCTGGGTCTGGGCGCTGCTGATGGGCGTCTCCAACTGCGCCTTCCCGCTTGCCCTGACGATGATCGGGATGCGCTCCACCAGCCCCGCCGGGGTGGTCAAGCTCTCCGCGTTCGCACAGAGCGTCGGCTATCTGATCTCCATCCCCGGGCCGCTGCTGGTCGGCACGCTCTACCAGCACAGCGGTGGCTGGGGGCTGCCGATCGCGCTGATGGTCGGGTTGATGGTGCCGCAGATCGTGGTGGGCGTCCTGGCGGGGCGGAACCGCCGCATCGAGGACGAGCGGTGACGGCGGCGGTCGCGGGCCGAGCGCCCGCCGGCCGCTGGCTGGGACGCGGTTCCGTGGACGGCGTCGCGCGCCGCTCGTACCCGGTCGCGGGCCCTGGCCGGAGTGGTTCGGCGGGCGGGTGCGACACTGGGCGCATGCCAGTGCTCGAACCGAATCCGCAGGGCAGCCAGAAGAAGCTGCTGCTCGTCCTGGGCCTGATGCTCGGGGTGACCGTCGTCGTCGGGATCATTGCGAGCATCGCCGCGCCATGATCCGGCCGCGGGCGGGCGCCAGGCCGCGCTCGGCACGGTCGCCGTGGTCAGGTCGCCGTGGCCCGGGGTGGGGTTATCCCCCGATCCCCTAGGGGGCCGGTCTCAGGGATCAATGGGTGGCTTCCCGGATAGGAACGGCCGCCGGAGATCCGTAGCGTCAGCGTCACACCGCGGAACCGCGGTGGGCACGCCGCCGTTCGCGGTCGCGCCGTTCCCGCGCTACCTCCTGGAGTCCGCCATGTCCGCCGCGTTCAGCCGCCCGTCCGCAGTGCAGGCACCGCGGGTGCGGAAGGCCCTGCCGTGGTGGGGATTGGCGCTGCCGGTGGTCTCCTTCATAGCCCTGCTGGTGCTGGTGGCGAGTCCCGGTACGGCGAGTGCGGCCGGTGCGGCGCGGGCCCCGGAGAGCCTGGCACCGCTGCTGGAGTTCCTCGCCGGGGTGCTCCGGCTCGGGGGGTGAACGGTGCCCGCGCGAGGGTGCCTCCCGGCAGTGGCCGGGGGCGGGTCACCCGGCGGAGCGGAGCGCTTCAACACCCCGCGCCGGGCGGCGGGTTTCATGCGAAGCTGGGACGCATGAGCGTCGATACACCCCGCCGGATTGTCCTGCTCCGACACGCCAAGGCCGAATGGTCGGACGAGAGCGACCATGAGCGTCCGCTCGCCGATCGCGGTCGCAGGGATGCCCCGGTCGCCGGCCGCTGGCTGGCCGGTGCCGGGATCGCCCCCGACCTGAGCCTCTGCTCGACTGCCGTCCGCACCCGCGAGACCTGGAAGCTGGTCGTCTCCGAGCTTCCGCATCGACCCAAGACCCTCTACGACGAGCGGCTGTACGAGGCCTCCCTCGGCGAGCTCATCGCGATCTTGAACGAGACCTCCGACGAAGTGAGCGACCTGATGGTCGTCGGGCACAACCCCGGGGTGCACGCCCTCGCCGACGCCCTGGCGGGAGAGGCCGAGGGGGATCTGCTGGCGCGGATGAACCGCAGCGGCTTCCCGACGTCGGCGATGGCCGTGCTGACCTTCAACGGCAGCTGGAAGTCGGTCGAGCACGGCGTCGGCCGGCTCGTCGCCTTCTGGTCCCCGCACGCCTGAGGCCGCTGCGGCGCCTCGCGGGACGGGCACCGCGGCGGCCGTGCAGCGGCCACCGCGGTGCCGGTCCCGGACGGTGAGCGGCCCGCGGCGGCGGGTGACCGACGAAGAGGCCCCGGTGCGCAGTGTGCGCACCGGGGCCTTCCGGCTGTCCGGGCCGGGACCGGAGGCGGTGGTCCCCCCGGGCCGCCGCGGCGCCGGGGCGGCGGGTGGGTGGCCCCGCGGCTCACTCCACGTGGGTGTCGGCCGCCTCGACCTCTTCGCGGGTGACCCCCAGCAGATAGAGCACGGTGTCCAGGAAGGGCACGTTGACCGCGGTGTGCGCGGCCTCGCGGACCACCGGCTTGGCGTTGAAGGCGACCCCCAGCCCGGCCGCGTTGAGCATGTCCAGGTCATTGGCGCCGTCGCCGATCGCGACGGTCTGCACCAGCGGCACCCCGGCCTCGTGGGCGAACCGTCGCAGCAGCCGGGCCTTGCCGGCCCGGTCCACGATGTCGCCGGTGACCCGCCCGGTGAGCTTGCCGTCGACGATCTCCAGGGTGTTGGCGGAGGCGAAGTCCAACCCCAGCTCCTCCTGGAGCGCGTCGGTGACCTGGGTGAAACCACCCGAAACCACGCCGACTTGGTACCCGAGCCGCTTGAGGGTCCGGACCAGGGTGCGGGCCCCCGGCGTGAGCCGCACCTCCTTGCGGACCAGGTCCACCACGGATGCGTCCAGCCCGCGGAGCAGCTCGACCCGGGCGTGCAGCGACTGCTCGAAGTCCAGCTCACCACGCATCGCGGCGGCGGTCACCTCGGCGACCTCGGCCTCGCAGCCGGCGTGCGCCGCGAACAGCTCGATGACCTCGTCCTGGATGAGCGTGGAGTCGACGTCCATCACCACCAGCCGCTGCGCCCGGCGCTGCAGTCCGGCCGCGACCACCGCGACGTCCACCCCGAGCTTCGCGGCCTCCGGGGCCAGCACGGTGCGCAGCGCCTCGGTCTCGGCGCCGGAGACCGCGAACTCGACGGCCGTCACCGGATACTTGGCGAGCCGGAAAATACGGTCGATGTTGCCCCCCGTGGCCGTTATGGCCGCGGCGATCGCGGCCGTCGACTCCGCGGTGAGCGGGTGCCCCAGCACGGTGACGTGGGACCGGCCGACACCGCGCGGACGGTTGTCGCCGCGGCCGGAGATGATCTCGGCCTGGAGGTTCAGCGACTCGGCCCAGCTGTGCACGGTGGCCCGGAGGTCGCCTTCGGAGGACCCGGTGATGCCCTGACCGGGGAAGGGGGTGGTGACCAGCACGCACAGGGTGATGCGGCCCCGGGTCACCACCTGCTCGATGTCCACGACATCGACGGCGTAGGCGGCGAGGGTGTCGAACAGGCCCGCGGTGATGCCGGGCCGGTCCTTCCCGAAGATCTTGACGAGGAGTGTCGGTTCGTCTTCGCCTGGTGTGGCGGCGGCAGGCGGGATCTGCGATGCGCTCATGGTGCCTTTACGGTAACCGGCGGGCGGCGGAGGCCGTACGAGTGTCCGGGGTTCGGACCCCGCCGCCCCGGGGGCCGGGCCGCCACCGGGCCGGTCGTACGCCCGGGTCCTGGGGTCGGGCGTGATCGTTATGGACTCGTGTCCGCGTCCGCTCGGTTGTACCGGCCCGGGGGACCCGGCTGGCGCTCCAACTCCCCTTTTGGTATGGCGTTTTCGATCTCGGGGAGGGTGGTCGGTGTCGCCCCGGTGCACCGAATGGCCTGAATTGCCGGCATTTCCGGCATAACGGGCCCTTCCGGCTCTCCGGGAGGGTTCGCCGGATGCCGGCAGGAGTGCCCCGTACCCCGGTCCCGTCCCGGTTTCCGGTCCACGGGCCGAGCCTGAAATAGTTCCTCACGATGTTTCGCCATCCCTAGACTTCCCATACAGGGCGTCACTCGGGGGACTATGTAAATGGGGCATGGAGTGCCTGAACTCGTACTGGAACTGAACGGAAGGACCTGGACGCTCGATCCGTCCAGGTCCTACAGCGTGGGGCGTGATCCGCAGGGCGACATGGTGCTCGACGACGCCAGGGTTTCCTGGCGGCACGCCACCCTCCGGTGGTCCGGCCGCAGCTGGCTCATCGAAGACCACGGCAGCACCAACGGCACCTACGTCCAGGGCCAGCGCATCCAGCAGCTGGAGATCGGCCCTGGTACCGCCGTCCATCTGGGCAACGCCACCGACGGCCCCCGGCTGAGTCTGTCCGCCGCCGCGGCGCCCGCCGACGCCTTCGCGCAGCCCGCCGCGGCCGCGCCGTACCAGGGCTGGCAGGCGCCGCCCGCGCAGCAGCAGCCGCCGGCCCAACAGGACTGGCAGGCCCCGCCGCAGGGCCAGCAGCCGTACGTCCCGCCCCAGCAGGCCCAACAGCCGCAGCAGCGCGCGCCCCAACAGGCCGTCCCGGCGCAGCAGTCCGCGCAGCCCCAGCAGCAACACCCGGCCCCGCAGGCCCAGGGCGGCGACCGCAGCCCGACCACCTTCCACCGCCTGGACATGGACCGGGTGATGCGGATCGGTCGTGCGCTCGACAACGAGCTGGTCGTCTCCGACCTCCAGGTCTCCCGCCACCACGCGGAGTTCCGCGCGACCCCCGACGGCCGCTTCGAGATCTGCGACCTGGGCAGCCACAACGGCACCTACGTCAACGGCCAGCCGGTCCCCAAGTCCGGCAGCGCGCCGGTCGGCCCGAACGACACCGTCGGCGTCGGTCACTCCACCTTCCGGCTGGTCGGCGACCGCCTGGAGGAGTTCGTCGACACCGGCGAGGTCTCCTTCTCGGCCCGCCACCTCACCGTCACCGTCGACGGCGGCAAGCAGATCCTCAAGGACGTCTCGTTCGGCGTCCCCGAGAAGTCGCTGATCGCCGTCATCGGCCCCTCCGGTTCCGGCAAGTCGACGCTGCTCAAGGCGCTGACCGGCTACCGCCCCGCCAACCAGGGCGACGTCCTCTACGACAACCGGAACCTCTACAAGCACTTCGCCGAGCTGCGTCAGCGCATCGGCCTGGTCCCGCAGGACGACATCCTCCACAAGGAGCTGACCGTCCTCAAGGCGCTCCGCTACGCCGCCAAGCTCCGCTTCCCCGGCGACACCGCGCAGTCCGAGCGCGAGGCCCGGATCAACGAGGTGCTGCGCGAGCTCAAGCTCGACGTCCACAAGGACAAGAGGGTCACCTCGCTCTCCGGCGGTCAGCGCAAGCGCGTCTCGGTCGCCCTGGAGCTGCTGACCAAGCCGTCGCTGATCTTCCTGGACGAGCCGACCTCGGGCCTCGACCCGGGCATGGACCGCGACGTCATGCAGCTGCTGCGCGGTCTCGCCGACGACGGCCGCACGGTCCTGGTCGTCACCCACTCGGTGGCCGAACTCGCCCTGTGCGACCGGCTGTTGGTGATGGCCCCGGGCGGTTCGGTGGCCTACTTCGGCCCGCCCGAGGAGGCACTGAACTTCTTCCAGTACGAGACCTGGGCCGACGTCTTCTCGGCGTTCGAGAACTACCGCGACTACGACTGGGCGGGCCGCTGGCGCGGATCCCCGCACTACCAGATGTACGCCGCGGACCTCGACGCCGCCCCGCCGCAGTCGGTCGACGTCCAGGCCCCACCGGCCCGCATACAGAAGTCCCAGAGCTGGGGCTCCCAGCTGTGGACCCTGATGCGGCGCTACGTCTCGGTGCTCGCCTCCGACCGGGGCTTCCTCGCCCTGATGGTGATCCTGCCGGCCGTCCTCGGCGTGGTCTCGCTGCTGATCCCCAGCGACTACGGCCTTGGGTACGGCCCGGTCGCCAAGCACCAGACCAACCGCGACGCGAGCACCATCTCGCTGATCCTCGCGGTCGGCATGTGCTTCTCCGGCGCGGCCAACTCGGTCCGTGAGCTGATCAAGGAGCGGGTCATCTACGAGCGCGAACGGGCCACCGGCCTGTCGCGGTCGGCGTACCTGATGTCCAAGATCATCGTGCTCGGCGTGGCCACCGCCCTCCAGGGCGTGATCATCGCGGCCATCGGCTTCTCCACCCGGCCGATGCCGACCCAGGGCCTGCTCGTGGCCAAGGCCCCGGCCATCGAGATGACGATCGCGATCATCGCCCTCGGCTTCACCTCGATGATGGTCGGCCTGATCATCTCGTCGCTGGTCAAGACCGCCGAGAAGACCATGCCGCTGCTGGTGATGTTCGCCATCGTCCAGGTCGTCTTCACCGGCGTCCTCTTCCAGCTCTTCGACACCGTCGGCGTCTCCCAGGTCTCCTGGCTGATGCCGTCCCGCTGGGCGGTCGCCGCACTCGGCGCCACCGAGGACATGAACACCCTGTTGCCGTGGGAGCCCGGCCACCCGGACCCGCTGTGGAAGCACCAGACCGGCGTCTACGTGATGGACGTGGTCATCCTGGTCACCCTGGGCGTGGCGCTCGCCTTCATCGTCGCGCGGCTGCTGCGCCGCCACGAGCCGGAGGTCATGCGCAAGTAGCGCGCGGTCACCGCCACGGCACGCCCGAGGGGCGGCACCCGGTTTCGGGTGCCGCCCCTCGGCGGTGTGTGCGGCGCCGCGGTCTGCAGCGAACGCCCGGCTCAGTAGGCCGAGTTGACGTTGTCCATCGAGCCGTAGCGGTTGGCCGCGTAGTTGCAGGCGGCGGTGATGTTGGCGACCGGGTCGTAGATGTTCCAGGAGGTACCGGAGACGTGGAACTGGCGGAACGTCGGGTCGATGACCTGGAGCAGGCCCTTGGACGGGATGCCCGCCTGGGCGTTGGAGTCCCAGAGGTTGATCGCCATGGGGTTGCCGGACGACTCGCGCATCAGGTTGCGGTAGATGCCGTTGTAGCTGCCCGGGATGTTGTGCTTGGCCATGATGTCCAGCGACTCGCGGATCCAGCCGTCCAGGTTGTTCGGGTAGACCTTCACCGGCTTCTGGACCGCGGCGGGGATCGCCTGGCGGACGGCGGCGCGGCTCACGGCCTCCTTGACCTGGCGCTCCTTCGCGACCTTCGCCTTGGCGGCAGCCTCGGCCTTCTGCTTGGCGGCCGCGGCCTCGGCCTTGCCCTGGGCGGCGGAGGCGTCGGCCTGCTGGGCGATGGTGGCCTGCTGGGCGCGGGCGGCGGTGTCGACGGCGCTGAAGGCCACCGGCTTGACGTTCAGGCTGGCGGAGGCGGCTTCGGCCTTGCCCTGGCTGGCGTCAGCACCCGGGACGGCGGTGAAGACCAGTGCGGCGGCACCCGCAGCGGCGATGCCGGCGGCGGTGAGCTTGTGGACACGGGTCAGGTTCAGACCGGAGACGGGGTACTTGGACATGGCGGCTCGACCTCTTCCAATGGGGGACGTCACACGGGCCATGAGCGGCGGCAGAACGCCGAGTTCAATCACGGCGCCGAGCGACGGGAGCCATTCTTAGCGGCCGGAAATTCGCCGGGCAATGATGTGACGTACGACCCCGGTTAGTGGAACCGGGCTTGCCGGGATTGCGTCCAGGACGGAATATTCCCAGTTCAAGGCCGATTTGTTGGTCCACTAACCAGGGTCGTAAGTGACCTGCGCCCTATGCGCGGGGTCACACCGGGCAGGGGTTTATCTCGCCGGTAGTAGTTGCAGTCGCACACGCTGTGCGCGCGCTGTGCGCCGTCAGACCTCGACGAGCACCTGGTCAAGGGTCTTCCGTACCAAATCGGGCACCTGACAGTCCGCTGCGGGGTACCCGACGGGAATCACCGCGAACGCCTTCTCGTTGGCCGGCCGCCCCAGCACCTCCTGGAGGAACCGCATCGGGCTGGGCGTGTGCACCAGCGCCGCCAGCCCCGACAGGTGCAGCGCGGACAGCAGCATCCCGACCGCGATCCCCACCGACTCGTCCACGTAGTAGTGCTTGCGCTTGGTGCCGTCCGGGCCGAGCCAGTGCCGCTGCTCGAAGACCACGATCAGATACGGGGCGTCGGTCAGATGCGGCTTGACCTCGTCCGTACCCAGCGGCCGCAGCGCCGCCAGCCACTCCTCGCCCAGCCGCCCCTCGTAGGAGCGCTCCTCCTCGGCCTCCGCCGCCGCCCTGATCCGGCGGCGCACCTCGGGGTCCTTGACCAGGACGAACGTCCACGGCTGCTGGTGCGCCCCGGACGGTGCGGTGGCCGCACAGGCGATCGCGTCCCGGACCACCTGCTCGGGCACCGGGTCGGCGGCGAACTGCCGGACCGTCCGCCGCCGGTCCATCTGCTCCCGCAGCTCGGCGGCGCGGGCCAGTGACTCGGCCGCGGGCATCCGCTCGGGCCGGTACGGCACCGGCCGGTAGGGCTCTCCGTGGGTCGGCGTCCAGTGCTTCGTCGGGGAGGTCGGCGCGGTGCGCGCCTGAGATGAAGAGGACATGCCCCGAGTCTGGGGTCGCGCCGACGCCAAGAGCCCCGGATCACCGCAGGCGTGCCGATACCGCCCGCCTCCCTGGCGAGATCGACGCGGAGCCGCCTGCCGAGTCCACCCGACCTGTCCCTATATAAGGGGACAAGCTCGGATTTCCACGTCCCCCTGCCCACCACACCCCCTCGGACGCCTCGCCGGACTCCCATATGGGATGCCTCTATATATATAGGGGTCACTACGTGCACAAGACGCACCCCTATATATAGGGAGCAAATAAGGACCATAACTACCCAAAGCGGGTGAATAGGGATCGCGGGGGAGCGTCCCTGTGCGGCCGGGTCGGGGCGTTCGGCCTAGGCCCGCTGACCTAGGCACGGAGCGTCGGCGGACCGATACGGACCGCTCGACCCGCCGGTACGGTGAACACATGAGCAACGGACCGGGAGCCGGGATCCCCGCGGTGAGCACCGCGATCCTGGCCATGAGCAGGCATCTGGAGGTGCGCGACGTCCTCAAGACGATCGTCGCCTCGGCCCGCGAGCTGCTGGATGCCGAGTACGCCGCACTCGGCGTGCCGGACGATCACGGGGGCTTCGCCCAGTTCGTCGTGGACGGCGTCAGCGCCGAGCAGTGGAAGGCCATCGGCCCGCTGCCCCGCCAGCACGGCATCCTCGCCGCGATGCTGCACAACGCCACCCCCGAGCGGCTCGCCGACGTCCGCGAGGACCCCCGCTTCGGCGGCTGGCCCGCCACCCACCCGGACATGTCCGACTTCCTCGGCCTGCCGGTCGCCGACGGCGACGAGATCCTCGGCGCCCTCTTCCTGGCCAACAAGCGCTGCCCCAAGCCCACCGGCGGCTGCGGCTTCACCGAAGAGGACGAGCGGCTCCTGGGGATACTCGCCCAGCACGCCGCCATCGCCCTCACCAACGCCCGCCTCTACGAGCGCAGCCGCGAACTGACCATCGCCGGCGAACGCGCCCGGCTCGCCCACGAGCTGCACGACGCCGTCTCCCAGAAGCTCTTCTCGCTCCGGCTCACAGCCCAGGCCGCGACCGCCCTGGTCGACCGCGACCCGGCCCGCGCCAAGGACGAGCTCCACCAGGTCGCCGCGCTGGCCGCGGAGGCCGCCGACGAGCTCCGCGCCGCCGTCGTCGAGCTCCGCCCCGCGGCCCTCGACGAGGACGGCCTGGTGGCCACCCTGCGTTCCCAGGCCCAGGTCCTCGACCGCGCCCACTCCGCCCGCGTCACCTTCACCGCCCAGGGCGTACGGGCCCTGCCCAACGCCCAGGAGGAGGCGATGCTCCGGGTCGCCCAGGAGGCGCTGCACAACGCGCTGCGGCACTCCGGCGCCGAGCGCGTCGAGGTCAGCCTCACCCGGTACGGCCAGGGCGCCCTGCTGCGGATCGCCGACGACGGGCGGGGCTTCGACACCCGCGCGGTCCGCCGGGCCGGCCGGCACCTGGGACTGGTGTCGATGCGTGACCGCGCCGGCGGCGTCGGTGGCAAGCTCACCGTGGAATCGGAGCCCGGCACGGGCACCACTGTCGAGATGGAGGTGCCCGGTGGCTGACAGCACCCAGGGCGGTACGGAACGGGCCACGGGCGAGGGGCGCGCGATCCGCGTCCTGCTCGTCGACGACCACCAGGTCGTACGCCGCGGCCTACGGACGTTCCTGGAGGTCCAGGACGACATCGAAGTGGTGGGCGAGGCGTCGGACGGCGCCGAGGGCATCGCCGCCACCGAGCAACTGCGCCCGGACGTCGTCCTCATGGACATCAAGATGCCCGGCATGGACGGCATCGAGGCCCTCCGCCAGCTCCGCACCCTCGACAACCCGGCCAAGGTCCTGGTCGTCACCAGCTTCACCGAACAGCGCACCGTCATCCCGGCCCTGCGCGCCGGTGCGGCCGGCTACGTCTACAAGGACATCGACCCGGAAGCCCTGGCCGGCGCCATCCGCTCGGTGCACGCCGGACACGTGCTGCTCCAGCCCGAGGTGGCCGGCGCGCTGCTCTCCCAGGAGGTCGGCAACGGCGGCCAGGGGCGCGGCAGTTCCCTCACCGACCGGGAGCGCGAGGTGCTGGGCCTGATCGCGGACGGCCGGTCCAACCGCGAGATCGCCCGCGCGTTGGTGCTCTCGGAGAAGACTGTCAAGACCCACGTCTCCAACATCCTGATGAAACTCGACCTCGCCGACCGCACCCAGGCCGCGCTGTGGGCCGTGCGGCACGGCATCGGGGCCTGAATCACGGGGGAGACGGGCACCCTGACGGTCCGTCAAAGCTATGAACCGACCGTCGCCTCGCGGATCCTAGATTCATACTGTCGTGTATACGTAGCCCGTTTGGCGTATCCCAGCTCCGTGCCGGGCCGTTTCCCAGTGCAGTCGTGGCGGCTGGCCACGGCATCGGCAACGAGGAGCAAGAGAAGTGAAGAACATCAAGCGGGTTGCGGCCATCACGATGGCGGGTGCCGGTCTCGTCCTGGCGGGCGCCGGCGTCGCCTCGGCGCACGACGGCTCGCAGGCCCAGGGTGCGGCGGTGCAGTCGCCGGGCGTCCTCTCGGGCAACGTCGCCCAGGCGCCGGTCCACGTTCCCGTGAACGTCTGCGGCAACACCGTCTCCGTGGTCGGCCTGCTCAACCCGGCCTTCGGCAACACCTGCATCAACAAGTGAGCCCAGGAGCGTCTGCTCCGACCGGCTGACCCCTGCGCCGGGCCGTGCACCGGCCCGCGCGGGTCACTCCGGACCGGCCCCGCCCAGCCCTGGCCGTGCGGCCGGTCCGTCCTCCACATACACCGTCATTCCGGCCCTGTGCCACCACGTGAGGAACACGCCACCATGAACAGCGTCAAAAAGGCCGCCCTTGTCCTTGCCACCACCGGTCTCGCCGTCGGTGCCGCCGCCGGTTCGGCGTTCGCCCACGACGGCGGGCACGCCGACGGCAAGGCCCTGAACTCCCCGGGCGTCGGTTCGGGCAACCTCGTCCAGGCCCCGGTGCACATCCCCGCGAACATCAGCGGCAACAGCGTCAACGTCGTGGGCGTGCTCAACTCCGCCTTCGGCAACCCGGCCGTCAACAACTGACGCCACCGGCCCGGGGTGCGACTCCCCGGGCCGCCCAGGGCAGTTCAGCCCCAGCTCTCCTGACAGGTCCCGTCGGCCGCGCCATGGCCGGCGGGACCTGTTGCCGTTCACCCCCGGCGTCGCTCCTGCTCCTCCACCGCGGAGTTGTACGCCGCCACCTGAGCCCGCCGGGCGGTGCGCTCCACCGGCCGCAGCGCCTCGGCGCGGGCCGCGATCTCCGACGAGCTGACCGCGGCGCCGTGCTCCCGGCCGTCCCCGCCCGCGCCCTGGGCGATGCCGATCAGGGTGCCGACCCGCTGGGCCAGCTCCAGCACCCGTACGGCCCGCGGTGGGTAGCCCGGCGCCAGCACCTGGCGGCCGGCCTCCGCCCGGGCTCGGTACGCCGCCAGCGCCGCGTCCGCCACCGGGCCGGATCCGGCCACGTCCAGCCGCGAGAGCACCTCCGTCGCCTCCCGCAGTGCCTCCGCCAGCTCCCGCTCGGCCTCGCCCAGCGACGGCACGTCGGCCGGCGGCGCCTCCCGCGCCGGCAGGCAGTGCCAGACCACCTCGACGTGCACATCGGGGCCGGCGGCGCCCTCGGGACCCGCCTCGAACACCTCCGGGACCAGCCCGAGCCCGGCGCCCTGGGCGAGCACCGCCTCGCCGGCCTCCAGCGCCCGCGCATTGAACTCCGGCGGCCCGCTCAACCCCAGCGGATGCCCCGGCACCGGCAGCGCCACCCGCAGGCCGAGCGCGCCGAGCGTCCGCAGCCGCCCCAGGGCGAGCGTCAGGCCGACCGGGGCGTCCTCCCCGGGCAGGCCCGAGACGCGGTGCACCGCGTCGTCGTCCGCGATGCGATGTACGGCGTCATCAGGTGAGACAAGTCCGGCCAAAAGGGCATTTCCCCATGCTGCCAGCCGTCCGGAACGAGGTTCATCGAGCATGGTCCCCAGCCTAGGGAACGGCACTGACAACGAGTGGCGTAGGTTTGCAGGGGGGCTGCGCCTACAGGCGCACACGACGACCGAGAAGCAATGGGAGACAGTGCGCTCATGAGCGATGTGCTGGAGCTGGTGGACGTATCCGTGGTCCGCGAAGGACGGGCTCTGGTGGACCAGGTCTCGTGGTCGGTGAAGGAGGGGGAACGCTGGGTGATCCTCGGCCCCAACGGCGCCGGCAAGACCACTCTGCTGAACGTCGCCTCCAGCTACCTCTTCCCGAGCGCCGGCACCGCCCGGATCCTCGGCGAGCAGCTGGGCCGCGTCGACGTCTTCGACCTGCGCCCGCGCATCGGCATCGCCGGCATCGCGCTCGCCGACAAGCTGCCGCGCAGCCAGACCGTGCTGCAGACCGTCCTCACTGCCGCCTACGGCATGACCGCCAGCTGGCAGGAGGACTACGACGACATCGACGAGCAGCGCGCCCGGGCCTTCCTCGACCGCCTCGGCATGAACGCCTACCTCGACCGGAAGTTCGGCACCCTCTCCGAGGGCGAGCGCAAGCGCACCCTGATCGCCCGCGCGATGATGACCGACCCCGAGCTGCTCCTCCTCGACGAGCCCGCCGCCGGCCTCGACCTCGGCGGCCGCGAGGACCTGGTGCGCCGCCTCGGCCGGCTCGCCCGTGACCCCTACGCCCCCTCGATGATCATGGTCACCCACCACGTCGAGGAGATCCCGCCGGGCTTCACTCACGTCCTGATGATCCGTCAGGGCAAGATCCTGGCCGCCGGCCCGCTCGAACTGGAACTGACCTCCAGCAACCTCTCGCACTGCTTCGGCCTCCCGCTCATCGTCGACCACAACGGCAGCGACCGCTGGACCGCCCAGGGCCTGCCCCTCAAGTAATGGCCCGTCACTGACCGATCGCGCCCTGTCCCCGAGCCACCCGGCGGATCTACCATGAGGCCGTGGATCCATGGGTGTGGTGGCTGATCGCCGCCGTAGGACTGGGCATTCCGCTCGTCATGACCGCGATGCCCGAATTCGGGATGTTCGCGGTCGGCGCCGTCGCCGGTGCCGTCACCGCAGCGCTCGGTGGCGGCACCGTTCCGCAATTCCTGGTGTTCGTAGCGGTGTCGGTCGCGCTGATCGCCGTCGTCCGGCCGATCGCCAACCGCCACCGCGGCCAGGGCCCACGGCTGGCCTCCGGCATCGACGCCCTCAAGGGCAAGACCGCCACCGTCCTGGAGCGGGTCGACGCCGGGGACGGCGGCCGCATCAAACTCGCCGGGGAAGTCTGGTCCGCCCGCGCCCTCGACGGCGATCGGGTCTACGAACCGGGCCAGCAGGTCGACGTGGTGGAGATCGAAGGCGCAACCGCCCTCGTCATCTGACCGAACCCGATGCGCTACGCCCCGCACCTCTGAAAGACTGATCAACAACAAGCCGGCCGCGGCCGGATGGACCAGCAACGAAGGGCACGGGAGCCGCTGTGGAACCGATCATCATCGTCCTGATCATCCTGGTGGTGCTCGTGTTCATCGCACTCATCAAAACGATCCAGGTCATCCCCCAGGCCAGCGCCGCCATCGTCGAGCGCTTCGGCCGCTACACCCGCACCCTCAACGCCGGCCTGAACATCGTCGTCCCGTTCATCGACACCATCCGCAACCGCATCGACCTCCGCGAGCAGGTCGTGCCGTTCCCGCCGCAGCCGGTGATCACGCAGGACAACCTCGTCGTCAACATCGACACCGTCATCTACTACCAGGTGACCGACGCCCGGGCCGCCACCTACGAAGTCGCCAGCTACATCCAGGCGATCGAGCAGCTCACCGTCACCACCCTCCGCAACATCATCGGCGGCATGGACCTCGAACGCACCCTGACCTCCCGCGAGGAGATCAATGCGGCCCTGCGCGGCGTCCTCGACGAGGCCACCGGCAAGTGGGGCATCCGCGTCAACCGCGTCGAGCTCAAGGCGATCGAGCCGCCGACCTCCATCCAGGACTCGATGGAGAAGCAGATGCGCGCCGACCGCGACAAGCGCGCCGCCATCCTCCAGGCCGAAGGCGTCCGGCAGTCCGAAATCCTCACCGCCGAGGGCCAGAAGCAGTCCGCGATCCTGCGCGCCGAAGGTGAGGCCAAGGCCGCGGCCCTGCGCGCCGAGGGTGAGGCCCAGGCGATCCGGGTGGTCTTCGAGTCCATCCACGCCGGTGACCCGGACCAGAAGCTGCTGTCGTACCAGTACCTCCAGATGCTCCCGAAGATCGCCGAGGGCGACGCGAACAAGCTCTGGATCGTCCCCAGCGAGATCGGCGACGCCCTCAAGGGCCTCGGCGGCGCCCTCGGCAACTTCAACCCCGCGGGCGGCGGCAGCATCCCCAAGCCCAGCAGCCCCGAGCGCCAGGCACCCCCCATCGACTGACGATGCCAGGGTCTCGTGCATGATCAGGGTTGCCCCTCGACCTCCACGGCGGGGAGGCAACCCTTGATCATGTAAGGAGAACGACGTGTCCCTCTGGGAAGCAGTCGCAGTCTTCGCCGCCGGCCTCGGCGCCGGCACCATCAACACCATCGTCGGTTCCGGCACCCTGATCACCTTCCCCGTCCTGCTCGCCGTCGGCCTCCCGCCGGTGACCGCCAACGTCTCCAACTCCCTTGGTCTGGTGCCCGGTTCGATCAGTGGCGCCATAGGGTACCGCCGCGAACTGCGCGGCCAGTGGCCCCGGGTGCTGCGCTTCGGGGTCGGTGCCCTCATCGGCGGCCTGGCCGGCGCGATCCTGCTGCTGGCCCTGCCGTCCAGCGCTTTCAAGGCAGTTGTCCCCGGCCTGATCGCCGTCGCCCTGGTACTCGTCGTAGCACAGCCCCGGCTGGCCGCCATGGTCCGTGCGCACCGCGCCCGCAACGGCACCACCGCCCACCGCGACGGCGGAATCGCCCTGTTCACCGGCTTGCTGCTCGCCAGCGTCTACGGTGGCTACTTCGGCGCGGCCCAGGGCATCATCTACCTCTCCCTGATGGGCGTCCTGCTCAGCGACGACCTCCAGCGCCTCAACGCCCTCAAGAACGTCCTCACCGCCCTCGTCAACGGCGTCGCGGCGATCTTCTTCCTCTTCGTCGCCCACTTCGACTGGACCGCGGTCATCCTGATCGCGGTCGGCTCCGCCCTTGGCGGACAGATCGGCGCCAAGATCGGCCGCCGTCTGCCGCCGGCCGCCATGCGTGCCGTGATCGTCGCGGTCGGGCTGGTGGCCATCGTCCAACTCCTCCTGAAATAGGGGACGTTGGGCGATCGCCACCCGCCTTCTGCGGTGTCATGCCGGGAGCGCCCGCAGCCAGTCCGGCAGCTCGTCCCGCACGGACACCCCCAGAGCCGACACCAGGGCATCCGCCGGCGTCGGCTCGAAGGGCCGCCGGAGCAGCCGCATCCCCGCCTGCTCCGGCGTCCGGTCCGCCTTGCGGTGGTTGTCCTCCGCGCACGAAGCGACGGTATTCAGCCAGGTGTCCCCACCGCCGTGCGACCGCGGCAGCACATGGTCCACGGTCGTCGCCCGCCTCCCGCAGTACGCGCATCGGTGCTGGTCACGGGCGAGCACCCCGCGCCGCGACCACGGCGCCTGTCTTCGGAACGGCACCCGGACGTACCTGCTGAGCCTGATCACCCGTGGCACCGGTACGTCCATCGAAGCCGCCCGGATCCGCATCCCCGGGTGGGCGTGCTCGACGACCGCCTTGTCCTGCATCACCAGCACCACCGCACGCCGCAGCGATACCGTCGCCAGCGGCTCGAAGCTCGCATTCAGCACCAGCGTCTCGCGCATCCCGTCCACCTCCCGGACCCTGATCGCCGCCGTGGCGAAGTGGCTCCACTGTGCAGGGGCAGGTATTTCCCGGACAACGCAATTTCCGTGTGCCACAAGGGAAATGGCGGGTGAGCGCAGCATGAAGAAGAGGTGTGTCACAGCCGAGGCGGAGCCGCCGCGAGGGGCACGCGAAGAGAGTGCGCTCCGGGTCCCGGCCCCCGTGCATACCCGGAACCCGGAGCGAACGGCAGCCGGCGCGGACGCCCTGTGCGTGGGACTCCGGCGAACAAGGGGCGAACACACCTACGCCCCGACGCTCCCGCCACTGCGGTACCAGCTGCCCGACGCCTCATGGAGGCGGCGGTACGCGTACCACTGTGGGTGGCGGAAGCGCCGGGGCGCAACGCATTTCTCCGGGCCCGACGGCCCGGCCCGTCTCACCCGGCGGCGGGCACCTCGTACTCGCCGATCAGCTGGGCCCGCCCGATCGCATGGAACCGCAGGTTGAAGCCCACCACCGCGGGCGAGACGTCCGCGTCCGGACCCAGCTTCTCCTGGTCCACCGCGTAGACGGTGAACACGTAGCGGTGCGGCCCGTCACCGGGCGGCGGCGCCGCGCCCCCGAAGTCCCGCGTCCCGTAGTCGTTGCGGACGTGCACGGCCCCCTGGGGGAGACCCTTCATGTCACCGCTGCCCGCCCCGGCTGGCAGCTCCGTCACCGACGCCGGAACGTCGAACAGCACCCAGTGCCAGAACCCGCTACCGGTCGGCGCGTCCGGGTCGTAACAGGTGACGGCGTAGCTCTTGGTCCCCGCCGGAGCGCCCTCCCACCGCAGCTGCGGCGAACGGTTCCCCCCGGCGTGGACCTGCTCCGGCCGCAGCGTCCCGCCCGGCTCCACCTCTTCGCTCACCACGGTGAACTCCGCCACCGGCGGGTGGAAATCGTGCGGGAGCGGCCGCCGCTTCAGC
The DNA here is from genome assembly GCF_050471125.1 of Streptomyces sp. RGM 3693. Lineage (NCBI taxonomy): Bacteria > Bacillati > Actinomycetota > Actinomycetes > Kitasatosporales > Streptomycetaceae > Streptomyces > Streptomyces sp. RGM 3693. The sequence goes on along the minus strand of NZ_JBMPPQ010000004.1, from coordinate 129,372 downwards.
TCGGACACCTCGGACCTCCTGGTCGCTTGCTGACACTCTGTCCGGCCAGGTTAGAGCCAGTTGCGCCGCCCACCGACCTCGGCCAACCAGCGGTTGAGATATCCCGCCCAGTCGGTCCCCTCGAAGTCGTGCAGCCCCACCGTGAACGACCGGTAGGTGTCCGACCCCTCACTGAACAGGCCCGGCTTCTTGTCCATCTCCAGCACCACGTCCATCTCTCGGTCGTCCGTCACGAAGGACAGCTCGACCTCGCTCAGCCCGCGGTACTGCGGGGGCGCCGAGAACTCGATCTCCTGGAAGAACGGCAGCTGCTGCCGCGTCCCGTGGATCTGCCCCTGCTCCAGATCGGCGGTCTTGAACCGGAACCCGAGCCGCTCGAAGGCGTCCAGGACGGCCTGCTGCGCCGGCAGCGGATGCACCTGCACCGGGTCGAGATCACTGGAGTCCACCGCCCGCGCGATCGCCAGCTCCGTCGCCACCCCCACACCCATCCCGTGCAGCGGATGCCCCAGGAACGTGGTGATCGGCGTCTCCCAGGGGATCTCCAGCCCGAACGGCACGGTGTGCACGGCCCCGGCCTGCACCTCGAACGCCCCGCCCAACCGCACCCGGTGGAACTCGACGTCCCGCCGCACCTGCTCGTCCCCGCGCTCGACCTCGACCCGCGCCCGCAACCCGACGGACAGCCCCTGGACGGCCTGTGGCACCGACCCGCCCTGGATCCGCACCTCCCCCTGCACCACCCCACCGGGCACCACGTTCTCCTCGAAGAGCACCGTCTCCACGGACGCGCCCCCGGCCCCCAGACTCGCCAGCAGCTTCCTGAACCCCATGCTCGTCCTCCCCTGACACAACGCGTCCCGTATAGCCGGCCGATCGTGGGCCGATCCTTACGCACCCCCGACCGATCAGCCCAATTCCGTTTCCACACCCGCCCAAACCGGCCCCGACACCCGCCCGCCCCCCTCCACTACGCTCGGAACCCATGACCGACGTACCGGACCGCACGCCCCTCCCGCGCGACTTCTTCAACCGCCCCGTCCTGGACGTCGCCCCGGACCTGCTCGGCCGCACCCTGGTACGCCACAGCCCCGATGGCCCGATCGAACTCCGCCTCACCGAGGTCGAGGCGTACGACGGAGAGCGCGACCCGGGCTCCCACGCCTACCGGGGCCGCACCGCCCGCAACGCCACGATGTACGGCCCGCCCGGCCACGCGTACGTCTACTTCATCTACGGCATGTGGTTCAGCATCAACCTGGTCTGCGGCCCCGAGGGCAAGGCCAGCGCGGTCCTGCTGCGCGCCGGCGAGATCCTCACCGGCACGCACCTGGCCGCCGACCGCCGCCCCAAGGCCCGCAACACCAACGAGCTCGCCAAGGGCCCGGCCCGCCTGGCCACCGCCCTCGACATCGACCGCTCCCTGGACGGCACCGACGTCTGTGCCCCCGCCGACACCCCGATCTCGATCCTCCACGGCACCCCGGCCCCACGCGCCCGGGTACGGAATGGCCCCCGCACCGGAGTCGGCGGCGACGGCGCCGACCACCCCTGGCGCTACTGGATCGACGGCGACCCCACTGTGAGCCCCTACCGCCCCCACGCCCCCAGGCGGCGCACCCCCACGGCTACTTGACTCTGTCCCGCCAAACGCCTAACGTGGCCCGAGCCGCTGGACACGGGCAGCGCTATCTGCGTAACCCGGAGGCGGCAGAAACCACTACTTCGAACGACTCCCTGACGGGTCCTTTTCGGCGTTGCCGAAATTCGACCCGAGCGGCCCGATTATGAGCCGTCAGGGAAAGTCGCTAAAGTAGTGACCACGCCGAAAGGCAAACCCCCTCCGACGGGAAATCGGAACCGAATTCGAACCGGTAGCGCCTCATTGAGAAGCGGGCCGGAAGCGAAAAAGGATCTGATAAAATCGGAAAGGCCGAAAAGCGAAAGCGAAGCGGCCAGACCCCGCTCCAGCAGGGGGCCAGAGACGGAAACGGATCTGGTAAGGTTGGAACCGCGAAGAAGCCGAAAGGCCGAATCGCACCGGCGAAAATCAGGGCCGAAAGGATCTGATAGAGTCGGAAACGCAAGACCGAAGGGAAGCGCCCGGAGGGCCTGGTGAAACAGGCACAAAGGAAGCGTCCGTTCCTTGAGAACTCAACAGCGTGCCAAAAGTCAACGCCAGATATGTTGATACCCCGTCTCCATCATGGAGATGAGGTTCCTTTGAAAGTCCTTCCAAGTTTTTGGGAGGCGCACAGCGAGGACGCTGTGAACCGTGAGGATTATTCCTCCTCGTGGTTCCGCTCAACGCGAGTGTCACACCGGCAGTTTTTCATTAAACGCAGGCCGGAAAACATTCACGGAGAGTTTGATCCTGGCTCAGGACGAACGCTGGCGGCGTGCTTAACACATGCAAGTCGAACGATGAACCTCTTTCGGGAGGGGATTAGTGGCGAACGGGTGAGTAACACGTGGGCAATCTGCCCTTCACTCTGGGACAAGCCCTGGAAACGGGGTCTAATACCGGATATGACACACGGAGGCATCTTCTGTGTGTGGAAAGCTCCGGCGGTGAAGGATGAGCCCGCGGCCTATCAGCTTGTTGGTGAGGTAATGGCTCACCAAGGCGACGACGGGTAGCCGGCCTGAGAGGGCGACCGGCCACACTGGGACTGAGACACGGCCCAGACTCCTACGGGAGGCAGCAGTGGGGAATATTGCACAATGGGCGAAAGCCTGATGCAGCGACGCCGCGTGAGGGATGACGGCCTTCGGGTTGTAAACCTCTTTCAGCAGGGAAGAAGCGAGAGTGACGGTACCTGCAGAAGAAGCGCCGGCTAACTACGTGCCAGCAGCCGCGGTAATACGTAGGGCGCGAGCGTTGTCCGGAATTATTGGGCGTAAAGAGCTCGTAGGCGGCTTGTCACGTCGGATGTGAAAGCCCGGGGCTTAACCCCGGGTCTGCATTCGATACGGGCAGGCTAGAGTTCGGTAGGGGAGATCGGAATTCCTGGTGTAGCGGTGAAATGCGCAGATATCAGGAGGAACACCGGTGGCGAAGGCGGATCTCTGGGCCGATACTGACGCTGAGGAGCGAAAGCGTGGGGAGCGAACAGGATTAGATACCCTGGTAGTCCACGCCGTAAACGTTGGGAACTAGGTGTGGGCGACATTCCACGTCGTCCGTGCCGCAGCTAACGCATTAAGTTCCCCGCCTGGGGAGTACGGCCGCAAGGCTAAAACTCAAAGGAATTGACGGGGGCCCGCACAAGCAGCGGAGCATGTGGCTTAATTCGACGCAACGCGAAGAACCTTACCAAGGCTTGACATACGCCGGAAAGCGCTAGAGATAGTGCCCCCCTTGTGGTCGGTGTACAGGTGGTGCATGGCTGTCGTCAGCTCGTGTCGTGAGATGTTGGGTTAAGTCCCGCAACGAGCGCAACCCTTGTTCTGTGTTGCCAGCATGCCTTTCGGGGTGATGGGGACTCACAGGAGACTGCCGGGGTCAACTCGGAGGAAGGTGGGGACGACGTCAAGTCATCATGCCCCTTATGTCTTGGGCTGCACACGTGCTACAATGGCCGGTACAATGAGCTGCGATACCGCGAGGTGGAGCGAATCTCAAAAAGCCGGTCTCAGTTCGGATTGGGGTCTGCAACTCGACCCCATGAAGTCGGAGTTGCTAGTAATCGCAGATCAGCATTGCTGCGGTGAATACGTTCCCGGGCCTTGTACACACCGCCCGTCACGTCACGAAAGTCGGTAACACCCGAAGCCGGTGGCCCAACCCCTTGTGGGAGGGAATCGTCGAAGGTGGGACTGGCGATTGGGACGAAGTCGTAACAAGGTAGCCGTACCGGAAGGTGCGGCTGGATCACCTCCTTTCTAAGGAGCATCTAGACGGTCGTAAGATTGTCCAGAGCCACTACGTCGGCGAATGTTCGACGGTGGTTAGCTCATGGGTGGAACGTTGACTATTCGGCACGATGGGTTGGGTTTGTTAGTACTGCTTCGGCGTGGAACGCAAGTTTTGACTGGTCGTGTTGGGCGCGCTGTTGGGTGTCTGAGGGTACGGACTGTGGTCTGGACCTTCGCGATGCCGGCCTCGGTGAAGCATCCTTTGTGGGTGTGTGACGGGTGGCTGGTCGTTGCTTGAGAACTGCACAGTGGACGCGAGCATCTGTGGCCAAGTTTTTAAGGGCGCACGGTGGATGCCTTGGCACCAGGAACCGATGAAGGACGTGGGAGGCCACGATAGGCCCCGGGGAGCTGTCAACCAAGCTTTGATCCGGGGGTGTCCGAATGGGGAAACCCGGCAGTCGTCATGGGCTGTCACCCGCTGCTGAACACATAGGCAGTGTGGAGGGAACGCGGGGAAGTGAAACATCTCAGTACCCGCAGGAAGAGAAAACAACCGTGATTCCGGGAGTAGTGGCGAGCGAAACTGGATGAGGCCAAACCAGTCACGTGTGATACCCGGCAGGGGTTGCGTGGTTGGGGTTGTGGGAGTTCTTTTGATCGGTCTGCCGGCCGGTCGGCGAGTCAGAAACCGTTGATGTAGGCGAAGGACATGCGAAAGGTCCGGCGTAGAGGGTAAGACCCCCGTAGCTGAAACATTAGCGGCTTGCTTAAGAACCACCCAAGTAGCACGGGGCCCGAGAAATCCCGTGTGAATCTGGCGGGACCACCCGTTAAGCCTAAATATTCCCTGGTGACCGATAGCGGATAGTACCGTGAGGGAATGGTGAAAAGTACCGCGGGAGCGGAGTGAAATAGTACCTGAAACCGTGTGCCTACAAGCCGTGGGAGCGTCGCGCATCAAGCTTGCTTGGTGCGTCGTGACTGCGTGCCTTTTGAAGAATGAGCCTGCGAGTTTGCGGTATGTTGCGAGGTTAACCCGTGTGGGGAAGCCGTAGCGAAAGCGAGTCCGAATAGGGCGTGGAGTAGCATGCTCAAGACCCGAAGCGGAGTGATCTAGCCATGGGCAGGTTGAAGCGGAGGTAAGACTTCGTGGAGGACCGAACCCACCAGGGTTGAAAACCTGGGGGATGACCTGTGGTTAGGGGTGAAAGGCCAATCAAACTCCGTGATAGCTGGTTCTCCCCGAAATGCATTTAGGTGCAGCGTCGTGTGTTTCTTGCCGGAGGTAGAGCACTGGATAGGCGATGGGCCCTACCGGGTTACTGACCTTAGCCAAACTCCGAATGCCGGTAAGTGAGAGCGCGGCAGTGAGACTGTGGGGGATAAGCTCCATGGTCGAGAGGGAAACAGCCCAGAGCATCGACTAAGGCCCCTAAGCGTGTGCTAAGTGGGAAAGGATGTGGAGTCGCAGAGACAACCAGGAGGTTGGCTTAGAAGCAGCCACCCTTGAAAGAGTGCGTAATAGCTCACTGGTCAAGTGATTCCGCGCCGACAATGTAGCGGGGCTCAAGTACACCGCCGAAGTCGTGTCATTGCGATATTACCCCCAACGGGGATCGTGATGGGTAGGGGAGCGTCGTGTGCCGGGTGAAGCAGCCGTGGAAACGAGTTGTGGACGGTTCACGAGTGAGAATGCAGGCATGAGTAGCGATACAAGAGTGGGAAACTCTTGCGCCGATTGACTAAGGGTTCCTGGGTCAAGCTGATCTGCCCAGGGTAAGTCGGGACCTAAGGCGAGGCCGACAGGCGTAGTCGATGGACAACCGGTTGATATTCCGGTACCCGCTTTGAAACGCCCAATATCGAATCCATTAATGCTAAAGCCGTGAAGCCGGCCTGGAGTCTTCGGACAAAGGGACGTGGTGGAGCCGTTGACCCAAGGTGGTAGTAGGTAAGCGATGGGGTGACGCAGGAAGGTAGTCCAGCCCGGGCGGTGGTTGTCCCGGGGTAAGGGTGTAGGCCGTGTGGTAGGTAAATCCGTCACACGTTAAGGCTGAGACCTGATGCCGAGCCGATTGTGGTGAAGTGGATGATCCTATGCTGTCGAGAAAAGCCTCTAGCGAGTTTCATGGCGGCCCGTACCCTAAACCGACTCAGGTGGTCAGGTAGAGAATACCGAGGCGTTCGGGTGAACTATGGTTAAGGAACTCGGCAAAATGCCCCCGTAACTTCGGGAGAAGGGGGGCCATTTCTGGTGAGGGAACTTGCTTCCTGAGCTGGGGGTGGCCGCAGAGACCAGCGAGAAGCGACTGTTTACTAAAAACACAGGTCCGTGCGAAGCCGTAAGGCGATGTATACGGACTGACGCCTGCCCGGTGCTGGAACGTTAAGGGGACCGGTTAGCTCCATTTCGGTGGGGCGAAGCTGAGAACTTAAGCGCCAGTAAACGGCGGTGGTAACTATAACCATCCTAAGGTAGCGAAATTCCTTGTCGGGTAAGTTCCGACCTGCACGAATGGCGTAACGACTTCTCGACTGTCTCAACCATAGGCCCGGTGAAATTGCATTACGAGTAAAGATGCTCGTTTCGCGCAGCAGGACGGAAAGACCCCGGGACCTTTACTATAGCTTGATATTGGTGTTCGGTTCGGCTTGTGTAGGATAGGTGGGAGACTTTGAAGCGCCAACGCCAGTTGGTGTGGAGTCGTTGTTGAAATACCACTCTGGTCGTGCTGGATGTCTAACCTGGGTCCGTGATCCGGATCAGGGACAGTGTCTGGTGGGTAGTTTAACTGGGGCGGTTGCCTCCTAAAGAGTAACGGAGGCGCCCAAAGGTTCCCTCAGCCTGGTTGGTAATCAGGTGTTGAGTGTAAGTGCACAAGGGAGCTTGACTGTGAGACTGACGGGTCGAGCAGGTACGAAAGTAGGGACTAGTGATCCGGCGGTGGCTTGTGGAAGCGCCGTCGCTCAACGGATAAAAGGTACCCCGGGGATAACAGGCTGATCTTCCCCAAGAGTCCATATCGACGGGATGGTTTGGCACCTCGATGTCGGCTCGTCGCATCCTGGGGCTGGAGTCGGTCCCAAGGGTTGGGCTGTTCGCCCATTAAAGCGGTACGCGAGCTGGGTTTAGAACGTCGTGAGACAGTTCGGTCCCTATCCGCTGCGCGCGTAGGAGTCTTGAGAAGGGCTGTCCCTAGTACGAGAGGACCGGGACGGACGGACCTCTGGTGTGCCAGTTGTTCTGCCAAGGGCATGGCTGGTTGGCTACGTTCGGAAAGGATAACCGCTGAAAGCATCTAAGCGGGAAGCCTGCTTCGAGATGAGGGCTCCCTCCCACTTGATGGGGTAAGGCTCCCAGTAGATGACTGGGTTGATAGGCCAGATATGGAAGCGCCGTAAGGTGTGGAGTTGACTGGTACTAATAGGCCGAGGGCTTGTCCTCAGTTGCTCGCGTCCACTGTGTGGTTCCCGGGTTGCGAACAGTCGCAGCGTCGGTTGAACCAGTTCAACTTCTTTAATTGAAGAGTGTGCTTGTTCGCTAGAACCCGAATGGGTTTCGGTGGTTATAGCGTTAGGGAAACGCCCGGTTACATTTCGAACCCGGAAGCTAAGCCTTTCAGCGCCGATGGTACTGCAGGGGGGACCCTGTGGGAGAGTAGGACGCCGCCGAACAATCTTTCAAGGACCCTTGGTCCCAGCGTTCAGCTGGGACCAAGGGTCCTTTTTGCTTTGCCGGAGCGCGCCGAACGGATCGGTGCGTGAGAATGAATGCAGTACCGAAGACAGGAGTCACGTCGATGTCCACCAACTCTTCCGACGATCGTTCGGAGCGCCGGCCGAGGCGCGACGACGGCGACCGTGGTGGTTTCCGGCGGGATGACCGGGGGCCGCGGCGCGACAGTCGTGACAGCCGGGATAGCCGGGATAGCCGTGGCGGTGAGCGCGGTGGTTACCGGCGCGATGACCGTGGTGAGCGCGGCGGTGACCGTGGCGGTGACCGTGGAGGTTTCCGCCGGGATGACCGCGGTGGTGACCGTGGTGGGTTCCGGCCCGAGCGTCGGGATGACCGTGGTGGGTTCCGTCGGGACGACCGGCCGGAGCGTCGGGACGACCGGGGCGGTTTCCGACGGGACGACGACCGTGGGGGCTTCCGGCGTGACGAGCGTGGGGGCGACCGTGGCGGATTCCGTCGGGACGACCGGCCGGAGCGTCGGGATGACCGGGGCGGTTTCCGCCGGGACGACAACCGGGGCGGGTTCCGTAAGGACGATGACCGTGGGGGCTTCCGGCGTGACGAGCGTGGGGGCGACCGTGGCGGATTCCGTCGGGATGACCGGCCGGAGCGTCGGGATGACCGTGGTGGGTTCCGTCGGGATGACCGGCCGGAGCGTCGGGATGACCGGGGCGGTTTCCGCCGGGACGACAACCGGGGCGGGTTCCGTAAGGATGACGACCGTGGGGGCTTCCGGCGGGATGACCGTGGGGGCGAGCGCGGCGGGTTCCGGCGGGACGATCGGCCGGAGCGGCGGGATGATCGCGGCGGGTTCCGTCGGGATGACCGGCCGGAGCGTCGGGATGACCGGGGCGGTTTCCGGCGGGACGACAACCGGGGCGGGTTCCGCAGGGATGACGACCGTGGGGGCTTCCGTAGGGACGATGACCGTGGGGGGTTCCGGCGGGATGACCGTTCGCGGGCGCCGCGTCGGGACGATGAGCGCGGTGGCGGATACCGGCGGGACGACGACCGTGGTGGTTTCCGGCGGGATGACGAGCGTGGGGCGCGTCGGCCGTACGGCGGTGGGCGTGGCCGGGATGACCGTCGGGACGGGCCGCGGCGGGATGACCGTCGGGACGAGCGGCGGGACCGGGACCGGGACCGGGAGCCGATCAAGCGGCTGCCGATTCCGGAGGACGTGACCGGTGAGGAGATCGACAAGGCGGTGCGGCAGGAGCTGCTGAGCCTGCCGAAGACGCTGGCCGAGGACGTCGCCAAGAACCTGGTGATGGTCGCGCGGCTGCTCGACGAGGACCCGGAGACGGCGTACGAGTACTCGCGGGTGGCGCTGCGGCTGGCGTCGCGGGTCGCGGCCGTGCGGGAGGCTGCCGGCTTCGCGGCGTACGGGGCCGGGAAGTACGGCGAGGCGCTGAAGGAGTTCCGGGCCGCGCGGCGGATGACCGGCAGTGCGGAGCTGTGGCCGGTCATGGCGGACTGCGAGCGTGGGCTCGGGCGGCCGGAGAAGGCGCTGGCGATGGCCGGTGAGCCCGAGGTGCAGAAGCTGGACCGGGCCGGGCAGGTCGAGATGCGGCTGGTCGCGGCCGGCGCCCGGCGGGACATGGGCCAGACGGACGCGGCAGTGGTGACGCTGCAGAGCCCCGAGCTGGCGTCGAGTGCGGTGCACCCGTGGACGGCGCGACTGCGGTACGCGTACGCGGATGCGCTGCTGGAGGTCGGGCGCGAGGGCGAGGCGCGGGACTGGTTCGCCAGGGCGCTGGAGGCCGATCAGGCCGGGACCACGGACGCTTCGGACCGGCTGGCCGAGCTGGACGGGGTGCAGTTCACCGACGCGCTGGACGAGGAGGCGGACGCGGAAGCGGAAGCTGAAGCGGGCGCAGACGCGGGCGAGGCCGCGGGGGACGCGGAGTCCGGTAAGGGGTCCGAGAAGGCCGAGTAGTCGTTGCGGCCGGTGTAACGGAGTAACAGAGAAGGGGCGGGCCCGGTGGGCCCGCCCCTTCTTGCTGTGTGGGGGTGGTGGGGGTCAGGGGGCGTACGGGGCGATGGGGTTGTGGAGGGTGCCGATGAGTTGGAGGGCGCCGGCCGGGTCCTGGAGGTCGACCATCTGCTCGTTGTTGCGCAGCTGGAGGCGGTTGAGGCAGGACAGCGCGAACTCGGGGACGAAGATGTCGTACTCGGCGAACTTGTCGGCGAGGTGGGGGTGGGCCGCCTGGTAGTCGGTGACGGTGGCGGCGACGGTGCGCCAGAAGGTGTCCTCGTCGAGGACGTCGAGGTCGGCGAGGGTGGCGCTCAGGAAGCGGAGGAAGCAGTCGAAGACGTCGGTGAAGACGGAGAGCAGCTTCTTGTCCTCGGGGACGTCGGCGCGGATGCGTTCGACGGTGGGGGGCAGGACCGCGTCGGCGGACATCACGGCGATCTCCTCGGCGATGTCCTTGAAGATCACGCGGGCCACCGCGCCGTCCTCGACGACCAGGATGGCGTTCTCGCCGTGCGGCATGAAGACCAGGTCGTAGGCGTAGAAGGAGTGCAGGACCGGGGTGAGGTAGGCGTCGAGGTAGCGGCGCAGCCACACCTCGGGGGCCAGGCCGGACTCCGCGATGAGGGCGGCGGCGAAGGAGTCGCCGGCGCGGTCCACGTGGAGGAGGGAAGCCATGGTGGCCAGCCGCTGGCCCGGTGCGAGGGTGGGGACCGGGCTCTCCCGCCAGAGGGCGGCGAGCATCTTGCGGTACGGGGAGCCCTTGTCGGTGGCGGCCTCGTACTGGCGGTGGTGGTAGCCGATGGCGGCGCGCTCGCGGATGATCGAGAAGCGGGCGGCCCGGAAGGTGTCGTCGGCGTCGATCAGGCGGGCCAGCCAGTCGTTGATGGCCGGGGTGGCTTCCATGTAGGAGGCGGAGAGGCCGCGCATGAAGCCCATGTTGAGGACCGAGAGGGCGGTCTTGACGTAGTGCTTCTCGGGGCTGGTGGTGTTGAAGAAGGTGCGGATGGACTGCTGGGCGAGGTACTGGTCGTCGCCGGGGCCCAGGCAGACCAGGCGGCGCTGGGCGACCTCGGCGGCGAAGGTGACGGAGAGCTTGTTCCACCACTGCCAGGGGTGGGTGGGGAAGAAGTAGTAGGCGTCCGGGTCGAGGCCGAGGGCGGTGAGGGTGGTAGTGAAGCGGCTGCGGGTCTCGGCCGGCAGTTCGGCGCCGATCAGGGTCTCGTAGTCGAGGTCGGCGCCGGCGGTGAAGGTGCTGTGGTCGCGGTGGGCGGCCAGCCAGATCAGGGTCAGCGGGGCGGCGGCCTCGGGGGCGTAGGCGTGGTACTCGTGGACGCCGAAGCCGAGGCGGCCGTTGTTGGCGACGAAGCAGGGGTGGCCCTCGGTCATGCCGGTCTCGACGGCCTGGAAGTCGGCGGTGGCGAGTTCGGCGGCGGTGGGGGCCTTGCCGGCGAGCTTGTACGCGGTGCCGGAGAGGGTGGAGCTGATCTCCTCCAGGTAGACCGGGAGGACGGTCGGGGACAGGCCCAGGGAGGTGTGGAATTCGGTGATGAAGTCCAGGGCGTCCAGGGGGAGTTCGGCGTCGTCGCGGTGGCGGGTGATGCTGTCCGGGGCGATCTGCCAGTGGTCGAGGGCCTGTCTGCGGGCGGTGAAGCGGTAGGTGGTGGTGGCGTCGTCGCTGCGTACGGCGTAGTGGTCCGGGCCGTCCAGCGGCTCGGGGGTCAGCAGCCGTTCGTGGGCGAACTCGGCGAGTGCCTTGCGGACCAGGGCGCGGTTGGCGCGCGCCCACAGGTCGGGGGTGAGGTGGGCGACGGCGTCCTGGGCGGGCTGGTGCGGGGCGGTGGGGGCGGACATCAGCGGTCTCCTCGGGTGGCCAGGAACTGGTCGCGGGTGCAGGTACTGAGGTAGGCGTCTTTGGAGGGGAGCGAGACGGTGCGGACCACCTCGAAGCCGACGGCCTCGTTGAGGGCGTGGACCGCGGTGTTGCGGGTGTCCGGTTCGACCACCACGCGCTGGACGGCGGGGTCGGCGAAGAGCATGTCCATGACGGTGGTGAGGACGGCGTGGGTGAAGCCGTGGACGGGGGTGTCCGTGGGGGCCGTCAGGAAGTGCATGCCGATGTCGCCGGGCCGGGCGGCGTGGATGCCGACCAGTTCGCGGTGGGCGGGGTCGTAGCGCTCCATGAGGAAGGCCGGGGCGCCGTTGTGCAGGCCGAGGAAGGCGTCGTGGTACGGGTCGGCGTCGATCCGGGTGAACTCCTTCTCGACGGCGGCCAGGTCGCAGTCCTGCATCAGCCAGAAGACGGCTTTGGGGTGGGTGACCCAGGAGTGGAGGACCGGGGCGTCGGCGAGGGGGTCGACGGGCCGCAGGATGAACTCCCCCAGCGCGGGGTCGGTGCGGGTGAAGGCGGGGGTGTTCATGCGGATATCTCCATCGGGTGGTGCGGACCGGCCGGAGCGGCGAACTCCTGGAAGGCGATGGCCTTTTCGACCGGGTAGTACTCGCGGCCGAGCAGCTCGCGGACGATGCAGGAGTTGCGGTAGGCGGCCATGCCGAGGTCGGGGGTGACGAAGCCGTGGGTGTGCAGCTCGGCGTTCTGCACGTAGATGCCCTGGCCGGCGGTGTCGATGCTGTAGTTGCGGGCGACGTCGTAGCGGCCGGCGGTGTCCCAGGCGATGCGGTCGCGGACCGGGTCCAGGAAGTCGGGGACGCGGTAGCGGTAGCCGGTGGCGAGGATCAGGCCCTGGGTGGTGAGGGTGAAGTCCCGGCCCTGCTCCTCCTGTCGCAGGCCGAGGGTGTACGTGCTGGTGGCCTCGTCGTAACGGGCCTGCTGGAGGCCGGAGTTGGTCAGCAGACGGGTGCGGACCGGGCCGGCCAGCCGCTTCTGGTAGAGCAGGTCGAAGATGTCGTTGATCAGCTCCGAGTCGATGCCCTTGTAGAGGTGCTTCTGGGAGGCGTTGAGGTGGTCGCGGGTGGCCGGGGGGAGGGCGTGGAAGTAGTCCACGTACTCCGGGGAGGTCATCTCCAGGGTGAGCTTGGTGTATTCGAGGGGGAAGAAGCGGGGGGAGCGGGTGGCCCAGGTCAGGTGGTAGTCGTGGGCGTCGATGTCCTGGAGGAGGTCGTAGTAGATCTCGGCGGCGCTCTGGCCGCTGCCGACGATGGTGATGCTGTCCTTCGCCTGGAGGGCGGGCTTGGCGTCCAGGTAGCCGGCGTTGTGCAGCGCGTCGCCGCCCAGGTCCCGGCAGGCGTCCGGGAGGTGCGGCGGGGTGCCGGTGCCCAGGACGAGCTTGCGGGCCCGGAAGGTGTGCCGTTCGCCCTGGTGGTCGGCGTGGACGACGTAGACCTCGGCGGTCTCGTCGTACTCGACGGTGGTGACCTTGTGGGAGAAGCGGACGGTGTCGAGTTTTCCGGCGGCCCAGCGGCAGTAGTCGTTGAACTCGGCGCGCAGCGGATAGAAGTTCTCGCGGATGTAGAAGGAGTACATCCGGCCCGATTCCTTCAGGTAGTTGAGGAAGGAGAAGGGCGAGGTGGGGTCGGCGAGGGTGACCAGGTCGGCCATGAACGGCACCTGGAGGTGGGTGCTCTCCAGCATCATGCCGGGGTGCCAGTCGAAGCCCGGCCGGTCGTCGAGGAAGAGGCCGTTGAGCTCCCCGATGGGCGCGGTCAGGCAGGCCAGGCCGAGGTTGAAGGGGCCGAGTCCGATGGCGAGGAAGTCATAGGGGGCTTCGTGGGGGACGGTCACGGGGGTCTCTCTCCGGAGATGGTCGGTCGGTGGGGAGGTCAGCGGGCGCTGAGGGCCGGTGCGGGCGGGCCGGCCTGGGGCTGCTCGGCCAGGTGGCGGCCGGCGTGCTCGGCGATCAGGTCGAGGACGGTGGCGATGTCGTCGAGCGTGGTCTCCGGGTTGAGCAGGGTGAACTTGAGGTAGTGCCGGCCGTCGACCTTGGTGCCGGCGACGATCGCGTCACCGGAGGCGAAGAGGGCTTCCCGGGCGTGCAGATTGACCCGGTCGGTGAGCTCGGGGTCCGGGGTGCCGCCGGGGAGGTAGCGGAAGACCAGGGTGCTCAGCTGGGGTTCCACCACGACCTCGAAGCGCGGGTCGTCGTGCAGCAGTTTCCAGGCGTCGGCGGCCCGGTCGATGACCTCGTCGAAGAGTTCGCCGATGCCCTGGGCGCCCATGGTGCGCAAGGTCAGCCAGAGTTTGAGGGCGTCGAAGCGGCGGGTGGTCTGGAGCGACTTGTCGACCTGGTTGGGGATGCGCTGCTCGACCATCCGGCGCGGGTTGAGGTAGTCCGCGTGGTAAGTGACGTGTCGGAGCGTGCTGCGGTCGCGGACCAGAACGGCGCTGGAACTGACCGGCTGGAAGAAGGACTTGTGGTAGTCCACGGTCACCGAGTCGGCGCGCTCGATGCCGGTGAGCAGGTCGCGGCGGCGGGAGACCAGCAGACCGCAGCCGTAGGCGGCGTCCACGTGCATCCAGGCGCCGTACTGGGCGGCCAGGTCGGCGATCTCCGGGAGCGGGTCGATGGAGCCGAAGTCGGTGGTGCCGGAGGTGGCGACGATCGCCATGGGTATCAGGCCGTCGCGGCGGCAGCGCTCCAGTTCGGCGGCGAGCGCGTCGGTGCGCACCCGCTTGGTGTCGTCGGCCGGTACGGCGATGACGGCCTCCGCGCCCAGGCCGAGCAGGGTGGCGGACTTGCGGATGCTGAAGTGGCTACAGGCGGAGGTGAGGATGCGCAGCCGGGGGAGGAGGTGGGTGAGCCGGGCGTCTTCGGACGGGGGAGGAGTCGGGAACTCGGGGGAGCCCTGGCGGGCCAGCTCCCGGCGGCAGGTCTCGTCCCGGGCGAGGAGCATGGCCTGGAGGTTGGACTGGCTGCCGCCGCTGGTGAAGATGCCGTCGGCGGCTGGGCCGAGGCCGATCCGGGCGGCCGTCCAGTCGATCAGGCGGCGTTCGATGAGGGTGCCGCCGGCGCTCTGGTCCCAGGTGTCGAGGGAGGAGTTGACGGCGGACAGCACCGCCTCGCCGACCAGGGCGGGGATCACCACGGGGCAGTTGAGGTGGGCGAGGTAGCGCGGGTGGTGGAAGTAGATCGCGTCGCGGAGGTAGACCTGCTCCAGTTCGTCCAGGGCGGCGGCCGGGTCGTGGAGCGGGGTGTCGAGGTCCACGGCGTCGACGGTGGGCGCCAGTTCGTCGACCGAGATGCCGGTGAAGGGGCGGTCGGTGGTGGCGATCCGGTCGCTGATCCGCGTGACGCTCGCGCTTACGGCGGCGCGGTAGCGGTCGGCGGTGTGGTTGTTGAGGAGATAGCTGCGGCTGTCGGCCGGGTCCTCGGCGGAGTGCGCGAGGCGACTCATGAAATGCCCTCCCTGGAGCGGGGTCAACCGCGTCCTGTGCAGGGTGCGGACGTGTGCACAGGGGCAGGAGAGCCCGCCCGATGACGCAGTGAGGTAAGCCTAACCTAACTGGATCACCGGTTGGGTGCGGGCCCCCGGCCCGGGCCGGTCCCGGGGGTGCTTCCCGCGCCTTTCGGGCGGCAGGGAGAGAGGATCAGCTCCCTTCGTCGTCCAATGTGCGCAGCACCAGACCGGTCGCCGGTTTGGGGCCGAACGAGGTGGACTTGCGGGGCATCGTCACGCCCTGCTCGGCGAGTTGACGGACCGTCTCCTCCGAGGTGGCGCGCATCAGGACGGCCGTCCCGCCGTGCCGGGCGGCCTGCGCCACCGCCGCCTCGGCGTGGTGGAGGTAGCTGATGTCCGACGGGTGGTCGGGGATCCGCCAGACCTCGTCCAGCAGGACGGAGTGCAGCACCGTCGCGTCCAGCTGCCGCCACGCCTCGGGCCGGTCGGTGCGGACCGCCCGGTCGAGCAGTCCGGGGTCGGGGCGGTCCAGGAGGTGGAAGGAGTCCGGGCCGCCGGAGAGTACGAAGGCGTTGCCCGGGGTCTGTGCCAGTGCCTCCAGCGCGGCGGGCAGTTCGCCCGGCAGTCGACGGGCCCGGAACGCGCCAGCCAGGTCCGCCAGCGCCTTGGCCGGCGGCAGATGCGGCAGCACCCGGTGGATCGCCCGGACCTGGAGCGGATAGCGGGCGGTGTCGACCAGCAGCACCAGTCCGGATGCCCAGGGGGAGTCCGGCCCGGCGTCCGGCCGCTGTTCGTGCAGCCGCTGGTAGGTCGCCCAGCGGTGGTGGCCGTCGGCGATCAGGGCCCGGCGGTGGGCCAGGTCCGCGTCGACGGCGGCCAGCTCCGCCGGGTCGGTGACCGCCCACAGGCGGTGCGCGAAGCCGTCCTCGGTGGTGGTGGCGAGCAGTGGGGCGCGCAGGACGGTGCGCTCGATGACGGCGGTGGCGCCGTTCGCGGTGTGCTGGCCGCGGTACGACAGCAGGAGCGGCTCGAAGTTGGCGGCGGCGGCACCCATCAGGGCGGCCCGGTCCGCGACCACCTCCGGGATGACGTCCTCGTGCGGCAGTACCGGGCCGTCCAGTCGGAGGGCGCCGATCAGGCCGCGCTGGAGGACGTCGCCGCCGCGCTGCTCGTAGACGTACAGCGCGGGTTCCGGATCCGGGGTGAGGATGCCCTCCGCGCGCCAGCACCGCAGGGTCTCGGCGGCCTGGTGGTGGCCGGTGGCCGGGTCCACGGCGTGCGGCAGGATCAGCCGGACGATGTTGTACGGATCGGAGGTCTCCAACTCGCGGACCCCGTCCGGGCGGACCACGACGTCGTAGGGCGGGGAGGTGACCGCGGTGAGGCTGCTGACCCGGTCCGGGGCGTAGCGCAGGCCGCGGAACGGGAGGAGGCGGAGGCCGTCGGAACTGGTCATTGAAGAATGCTATGCCTGGAGGGGGTGCGGGATGATCGGGGGAGCGGCCGGGAATCGGCCGGAAACATCGAGAGCCGCGCGGCGGCGGACGGACCGACCCGGTGGGGCCGGGCGCGGTCCGTCCCGGCGGGCGGGCGGACCTTCCGTACGGCACGGAGGAGCGAGGAGCGGGACGGCATGAACGAGCAGACCACCGGGTGGGCGGGCGGGAGCGAGCAGCGTCGGGCGGACGGGAGCGAGCGGCGCGGGCCCGGCGGGTGCCGGCGCGCGTTGAGCGCGGCGTACGACACGGCGCTGCTGGATCTGGACGGGGTGGTCTACGCCGGTGGTCGGGCCATCGGGCATGCCGTGGTGTCGCTGACCACGGCGCGCGAGGGCGGTATGCACCTCGCGTACGTGACCAACAACGCGGCCCGCACTCCGCAGGCGGTCGCCGACCAGCTGTCCGGATTCGGTCTGCCGACGACCGCGGAGGATGTGATCACCTCGGCGCAGGCGGTGGCCCGGCTGATCTCCGAGCAGGTGCCGGCCGGTTCCCGGGTGCTGGCCATCGGGGGCGAGGGGCTGCGGGTGGCGCTGCGCGAGCGCGGGCTGGTGCCGGTGGCGTCGGCGGACGACGACCCGGCGGCGGTGGTCCAGGGCTACGACCCGACGCTGGACTGGGAGCGGCTGGCCGAGGCCGCGTACGCGGTGCAGCGCGGGGTGCCGTGGTTCGCGTCCAACACCGACCTGACCATCCCCAAGGAGCGCGGGATCGCGCCGGGCAACGGCGCGCTGGTGGAGGTGGTGCGGATCGCCGCCGGCGGGGCGCCGCAGGTCGCGGGGAAGCCGCAGCCGCCGATGCACCGGGAGACCGTGCTGCGGACCGGTGCGCAGCGGCCGCTGGTGATCGGGGACCGGCTCGACACTGACATCGAGGGCGCGTGGAACGGCGGGGTGGACTCCCTGCTGGTGCTCACCGGCGTCACCACCCCGGCCGCGCTACTGGCCGCGCCGCCCGAGCACCGGCCGACATACGTGGACGCGGACCTGCGCGGGCTGCTGCGGCCGCAGCCGGAGGTGACCGCGGACGGCACCGGTTTCGGCTGCGGCGGCTGGCGGGCCGAGGCGGCGGGGGACGAACTGGTCCTGGACGGCGAGGGGGAGCCGCTGGACGGGCTGCGGGCGCTGTGCGCGGCGGCCTGGACCGCGGCGGGCGCCGGGAGTTGCCCGGCGGACGCGTCCAAGGCGCTGCACCTTCTCGGTATGTGACGAGCCGTCAGGAGGGGGTGTCGCGGCGGCGGGCGGTCCCTGCCGCGTGGAGCGGCAGGGCCGTACGTCGGGGCGGTGGGCGGGGTGGCTCACTCCTGGCCGGCGGCGGCCGCCGCCGCGGTCAGCTCCGCGATCAGGTCCTCCTCGGTGGCGCCGCGCCGCCAGTAGCCGGTGAACTTGACCGCGCGGCGGGGGAAGCCGCGCTCCCCGACGAGGTGGCGACGCACCGCCTTGACGGTGCCGGCCTCGCCGGCGATCCAGGCGTACGGGGTGCCCGCGGGCAGGTCGGCGGCGTGCAGCGCGTCCAGGACGGGTGCGCCGTGGCCGGCCGCCGCCGGGTCCCGGACGAGCCAGGTGACCTCGGCGTCGGCGAAGGTCGGCAGCGACTGTCGGTCGCCCTCGTGCCCGACCTCGATCCACACCTTGGCCACGGTGCCAGGGGAGAGCCAGGCCAGGATCCCGGAGATGGCCGGGAGGGCGGTCTCGTCGCCGGTCAGCAGGATCCAGTCGGTGCCGGGCGGTGGCCGGAAGTCCACCCCGCCGTTGTCCTCGACGGCCGGGGCGAGGACGGTCAGCCGGTCGCCCGGCCGGGCCCGGACCGCCCAGCGGCTGGCCGGGCCTCCGCTGGGGGAGGCCGGGTCGTCGGCCCCGTGCAGCGCGAAGTCCACGTCGAACTCGCACGGGTCGGGGCGCTGTTCGCGGATCGTGTAGGAGCGCATCACGGGGCGCTCGGCCGGGTCCTGGGCCCGCCAGGCGGCGTACCAGCCGTCCCCCATGTCCTCGAAGACCGGTGCGGCCTGGTGGGGCTGCGGGAGGAACAGTTTGAAGCGCTGGTCCCGGCCGCCGGACGCCAGCTCCTCCAGCCGTTCGCCGGTGAAGGTGATCCGGACCATGGACGGGCCGAGCCGCCGGGTGCGGACGACCTGGACGTCGAAGAAGCGGAACGGCGCGGTGGTGGGGGCGGCGGTCGCGGTCATGAGGGATCCTCCCGGGTCGGTACGGGCTGGTGGGCGGTCCGGGCCGGCAGTGGGGTCGGCCCGGTGGTGCGTCAGGTGACCTTCTTCGCGTGCTCGATGGCCCGGGCGAGCGATTCCATGAGCGGTGCGGCGCCGGCCTGCGGGTCGGGCTTGCCGTTCGCCAGTTTGGTGGGGCCGAAGACGTCGACGATCTGGTCGTCGATCCCGAAGTCGTGCAGGGCCGCGGCGGTGCCGGTGAACGCGACGATCCGGTGCGGGGTTTGGGGCCGGGAGACCTTCTGCGTGTGGTCGTCGGTGAAGGACCACGGGCCGCCGCCCCTGCCGTCGCTGCTCGCGGAGCCCGCCGACGCCTTGCCGCTCCCGCAGGCGGCGGGCAGGGCGCCGATGTCGATGGCGCCGCCCGCGGTCAGGATGCCGGGTCGGGACGGGGATACGCTTCGGAGGGTCTGCATGGTGGTGGTGCTTCTCTCCGGAGGCGGCGGGCCTCCAACGGGCAGGGTGGACGCGTCGAACCGACCGGGCCGGTAGATCGACTGTCTGTGAGGGTAGGCTAACCTAACTAGCGTGTTGGTAGACAGTCCCCCCGTTGGCGGTCCCCCCGACGCGGTGACGGCCTCCACCGCACCGGGGCGGCGACCCGCCGCCGGTGCCGCGGGGTTGGGCGCATCCGACGTCCTGCTCGCCATCGCCGCCGTCCTCTACGCCGTCGTGCTCCACCTCCTGACGCACGCCACCCGCTACGACGCGGCCCGGGCCGCCACCTGGATGACCGGTTCGCTCAGCGGCCGCGACGGGAGCCAGGTCTGGCCGTTGGCCGCCGTCTGCGCGGTGCTCATCCCGGTGCTGCTGCGGTACGCGCGGCCGCTGCGGATGCTGGAGAGGGGCGACGAAGCGGCCGCCGCGCCGGGCGTCCGGTCCGAACGGGTCCGGAGCGCCGTCCTGTTGGCCGCCGTCGTCCTCGTCTCGGCCGGCACCGCCGCGGCCGGCCCGATCGCCTTCGCCGCCCTCGCCGCGCCCCAACTCGCCCGCCGACTCACCGGTTCGCCCGGCCCCGACCTCCTGCCCGCCGCCCTGATGGGCGCCACCGTGCTGGTCGCCGCCGACTGGGCCGCCCGGCGGCTCTTCGGCGCCGACCAACTGCCGGTCGGCGTGCTGACCGGCGCCCTCGGCGGCGGCTACCTGCTGTGGCTGCTGGTCACCGAGCGGAAGACGGGACGCGTATGAGCGAGCGGCCGGGCACCCCTCACCGCACCCCCCGGCATCCCCGGCAGCCTCAGCGAACCGACCACCCCACCACCCCAGGAGCCCTGTAGTGAGCCGTCTCGCGGCCGAGAACGTCACCCTCGCCTACGACCAGCGGACCATCGCCGAGAACCTCTCGGTCACCATCCCCGACCACTCCTTCACCGTCATCGTCGGCCCCAACGCCTGCGGCAAGTCCACGCTGCTGCGCGCGCTGTCGCGGATGCTCAAGCCGACCGTCGGCGCGGTGCTGCTCGACGGGCAGAAGATCTCCGCGCTGCCGGCCAAGCAGGTCGCCCGGACGCTGGGGCTGCTGCCGCAGTCCTCAGTCGCCCCGGACGGCATCACCGTCTCCGACCTGGTGGCCCGCGGCCGCTACCCGCACCAGGGACTGCTGCGCCAGTGGTCGGCCGAGGACGAGCGGATCGTCGGGGAGTCGATGGCCGCGACGGGTGTGGCCGAGCTGGCCGACCGGTACGTCGACGAGCTCTCCGGCGGACAGCGGCAGCGGGTCTGGATCGCCATGGCGCTGGCCCAGCAGACGCCGCTGTTCCTCCTCGACGAGCCGA
The DNA here is from genome assembly GCF_050471125.1 of Streptomyces sp. RGM 3693. Lineage (NCBI taxonomy): Bacteria > Bacillati > Actinomycetota > Actinomycetes > Kitasatosporales > Streptomycetaceae > Streptomyces > Streptomyces sp. RGM 3693. Next base: position 108,950 of record NZ_JBMPPQ010000004.1, on the reverse strand, counting down.
CCACCTTCCTCGACATCCAGCACCAGATCGAGGTCCTGGACCTGTGCGCCAGCCTCCACGAGGAGCAGGGCCGCACCCTGGTCGCGGTGTTGCACGACCTCAACCAGGCGGCCCGCTACGCCACCCACCTGATCGCCCTGAAGGACGGCGAGGTGATCGCCGAGGGCGCGCCGTCGGACATCGTCACCGCCGACCTGGTGGGCCGGGTCTTCGGCATCGACTGCCGGGTCATCGACGACCCCGAGACCGGCACCCCGCTGGTCGTCCCGGCCGCCCGCCGGCCCCGGGAGGCCGCCGCCGCCGCGTCGGCGTCGGTCCCGGCGTCGGCTACAGCAGCGACCTGAGCCGCAGCAGATCGCGCAGCCCGGCCTCCAGCTTCACCCGGCCGCTGCCCCACGCCCGGGCGAAGTTCAGCCGGCCGTCCACCAGCGCGACCAGGTCGTCCCCGGTCATGGTCAGCCGGATCTCGGCCTTGTCCGGCGGCGGCCCGGCGACACAGGTCACGTCCTGCAGACCGCCCTCGGCCAGCCGGCCGACGAAGGTGGTGTCGAGGTCGGTGATGCGGCAGCTGACGGAGCGGTCGAGCGCCGCGGCGCTGCGCACCTCGCCGTCCGCCGAGGACAGGTTGTGGGCCAGCCGGTCGAGCGCGGCGCGGCACTGGTCGAGAGTTGCCATCGCGCCCGACGATACGCCAGGCCACGGACGGCCGGGGGCGCACGGCCGAGGTAGCGTCGGGGCATGGCAGACCCGATGAACGGCCCGGAGCCGGCGGCACCCGGCCCCCCGGGCGCAGCAGCGGCGACCGGGCCGGGCTCCCCCGATCCGGAGCCGGCGCCCCAGGAGACCCCAGAGGCCGCGACGCCCGCCGAGCCGGCCGGTCCGCGGCCGCTCGGGGTGGCGGTGACCCCCACCGGCCGGGCCGCGGTCGACGCCGGCCTGCAACGCCTGGCCGAAGCCGACCACCTCCCGGTGAGCGGCCACCTGGACATGTACGAGGATGTCCACCGTGGGCTGCGCGACGTGCTGGCCTCCCTCGACCAGCACCCCGGGCCGCCCGCACCGTCCCCGACGCACGACCGTCACGACCAGTAGGAGCTGAACCACAGGTGGCAGGAGTGGCACGACGCCGTCTCGACGCGGAGCTGGTGCGCCGCAAGCTGGCCCGCTCGCGGGAGCACGCGAGCCAGCTGATCGCCGCGGGCCGGGTGACCGTCGGCGGGGCGACCGCGACCAAGCCGGCCACCCAGGTGGAGACCAGCGCGGCCGTGGTCGTCCGGGACGACGAGAACGACCCCGACTACGTCTCGCGCGGCGGCCACAAGCTCGCCGGCGCGCTCGCCGCCTTCGTCCCGCGCGGTCTGCGCGTCGAGGGCCGGCGGGCGCTGGACGCCGGCGCCTCCACCGGTGGTTTCACCGACGTGCTGCTGCGGGCCGGCGCCGGCCACGTGGTCGCCGTCGACGTCGGCTACGGGCAGCTCGCCTGGCAGTTGCAGAGCGACGAGCGGGTCACCGTCAAGGACCGCACCAACGTCCGTGAGCTGACCCTGGATCAGATCGACGCGCACCCCGTCGACCTCGTCGTCGGCGACCTGTCCTTCATCCCGCTGGGCCTGGTCCTGCCCGCGCTGGTCCGCTGCGCGGCGCCCGACGCCGACCTGGTGCTGATGGTCAAGCCGCAGTTCGAGGTCGGCAAGGAGCGGCTGGGCAGCGGCGGGGTGGTGCGCAGCGCCGCGCTGCGGGCCGAGGCGGTGCGCGGCGTCGCGGACCGCGCGGCCGGGCTGGGACTGGGCGTCCTCGGCGTGACCGCGAGCCCCTTGCCCGGACCCTCGGGCAATGTCGAGTACTTTCTGTGGCTGCGCGCCGGGGCGCCTGCACTCGACCCGGCGGATGTCGACCGTGCAGTGGCGGAGGGGCCCAGTTGACCACTACCCAGGCAGTTGAAGGCAGCGCAGCACAGGACACCGGCCGCGCCGAGCGGACGGTGTTCCTCCTCGCGCACACCGGCCGCCCGGCGGCCATCCGTAGCGCCGAGCTCGTGGTCCAGGGGCTGCTGCGCAGCGGGATCGGGGTGCGGGTTCTGGACGAGGAGGCCGCGGACCTGCCGCTGCCGGACTCGGTGGAACGCGTGGCGACCGAACCGTGCGCGGCCGAGGGCTGCGAACTCCTGGTCGTCCTCGGCGGGGACGGCACGCTGCTGCGCGGCGCGGACTTCGCCCGGACGTCCGGGGTGCCGATGCTCGGCGTCAACCTCGGCCGGGTCGGCTTCCTCGCCGAGGCCGAGCGCGACGACCTCGACAAGGTCGTCGACCGGGTCGTCACCCGCTCCTACGAGGTCGAGGAGCGGATGACCCTCGACGTCCTGGTCCGCAACAACGGCGCCGTGGTGCACACCGACTGGGCGCTCAACGAGGCGTCCGTGGAGAAGGCCGCCCGCGAGCGGATGCTGGAAGTGGTCACCGAGGTCGACGGCCGGCCGGTCTCCCGCTTCGGCGGCGACGGGGTGGTCTGCGCGACCCCGACCGGCTCGACCGCGTACGCCTTCTCGGCCGGCGGCCCGGTCGTCTGGCCGGAGGTCGAGGCGCTGCTGATGGTGCCGATCAGCGCCCATGCCCTGTTCGCCAAGCCGCTGGTCACCTCGCCGCGGTCGGTGCTGGCCGTCGAGGTCCAGCCCAAGACCCCGCACGGGGTGCTGTGGTGCGACGGCCGGCGCACCGTCGAACTCCCCGCCGGCGCCCGCGTCGAGGTCCGCCGCGGCGCCGTCCCGGTCCGCCTGGCCCGGCTGCACCACGCCTCCTTCACCGACCGCCTGGTGGCCAAGTTCGCGCTCCCGGTGGCCGGCTGGCGGGGCGCGCCGCACTAGGGCCCGCCCGGTGGGCCCTGGCCGGGGCCGCGGCGGGCTGCCGGGCCGAGCGATGTCGCACGGTCCGGCAGCCCGCCGCCCGCTATCCGGCTACGCGCCGCCGCGCCCCAGCAGCTCCCGGGCCCGGGTCAGGGCCGTATCGCGCCGGGCGGACAGCTCCGCTTCGGTGAAGACCGGGGTGCGGACCGCGGGCGGGATCCCGGGCCCGTCGAAGGTACGGCCGTCGGCCGTCAGGAACTCCTCATTGGGCAGGCCGAAGCTCCAGCCGTTCGGCAGCGCCCGCCCCAGTACGTCGGAGAAGACGCCCTGGGTGTTCTCGCCGATCCTGGTGGGCGCGGGGGAGCGGCCCATCAGGGACTGGGTCAAGCCCTCGCCCGCGCTGATCGTCAACCGGCCGGTGAGGACGGCGAGCGGGCCGGTGTAGACCGGTCCCCGGTGCGGACGGACCGACACCGGCTCGGGCGCGGTGAACTTCTGCGCGTCGGCGGGGTCGTTCCGGGCCCGCTTGCGGTACGCGAGGTAGGGCCGGTCGGTGAGCCGGGAGGCGATCCGCAGGCCGAGGGCGTCCGAGCCGCCGCCGTTGACCCGCAGGTCGAGGACGAGGCCGTGCAGCGTGGTTGGGCCCTGGGTGCGGGTCTTGGTGAAGATCGCGTCCAGGGCGCGGTCGAGTTCGGCGACATCGCCTGCGTAGTCGCCCTTCTTGGTGTACCCGGCGAACTGGGTGACCCGGAAGTAGCCGATCCGGCCGGGCAGATCGGCGTAGGAGAGCTTGCCCTGGGCCCAGGGCCGTTGGACGGTGTGCGGGCCGAGGTTCGCGGCGATCGCCGTGTCGACGCGGGTGGTGAACTCCGGCGTGGGCAGCACGGTGCCGGGGCGCTTGCCGGCGAACCACCGGTCGGGCCCGGCGACGACCCGGGTGTGCGCGTCGTGCAGCGGCTCGATCATCGCGCGCAGCACCGCGAAGAGTTCGGCGTCGGTGGTCTTCGCGGTGATCCGGGGGCGGTAGCGGTCCCGGACCGCGTTCCAGTCGATTCCCTTGGCCCGGAAGAAGGGGTAGTTCTCCGCGTACGTCTGCCAGAAGACGTCGAAGACCGACCGGGGGTCGCCGGCCGGCCGGGCACCGCAGCGCCCCGGCAGCGCCCCGGCGCGGTGCAGGGTGTGGTGGCCGGCGTTGTCGGCGAAGGCCATCCGGGCGCCGTCGGCGCCCGCCGGGGCCACGGTGAGCGGCGCGGAGTCCGGCACCGTGAAGCGGAGCGTGCCGTCCGCGCCGGGGGCGCCGGCCCGGGTGCCGGTGACCTCGCCCGGCAGGCAGCTGACGGCGGTGGTCTCGTACGTCTTGAGGGTCCTGCCCTTGATGGTGACGAGGGTGCCGTAGCCGTCCGTCCGCCAGACGCCGTCCAGGGAGGGCGCCGCCGCCCGCGCCCCGGCCGCGTGGGCGGGGGCCGCCGGGGCGGCGCAGGCCGGGAGCGCGGTCACCGCGGTCAGGGCGGCGGCCAGCAGGGCCGTGGTGCGCGGGCGGCGGGGTGTCCGGGGCCCGGCCGGGTGGCGGCCGGTCGCCGGTCGGAACGTTGCCGGATCACTCATGGGAGTACCTCGTGGGGTCGGGACGGAAGCGGAGACGAAGGCCGGGACGACGGCCGAGCCGGGTTCGGGGCGGCGGCGAGGCGGTGCGCTGCCAGCGTGGCGGCCGGGCCCGACCGGCACCATGCGGCGGCCACCCGCTTCCTTGGTGGGGTTTTCCGCAGGTCCCGGGCGCGCGTCCGGGCAGGTCCGGGCGGTCCGGGGGCCCGGTCCGGAGGGCGGTGTGGGGGAGGCCGTCGCGGGGTGGCCCCCGGACCTCGTAAGGTCGTACCCGTGTTGGAGGAGATGCGGATCCGGTCCCTGGGTGTCATCGACGACGCGGTCGTCGAGTTGTCCCCGGGCTTCACGGCGGTGACCGGCGAGACCGGCGCGGGCAAGACCATGGTCGTCACCAGCCTCGGCCTGCTGCTCGGCGGGCGCGCTGACCCTGCCCTGGTGCGGATCGGTGCCAGGGCGGCGGTGGTCGAGGGCAGGATCGCCCTCAAGTCCTCGTCGCCCGCGGCCGTACGGGCCGAGGAGGCCGGTGCGGAGCTGGACGACGGTGCGCTGTTGATCAGCCGCACGGTCTCCGCCGAGGGCCGCTCGCGGGCCCATGTGGGCGGCCGGTCGGTACCGGTCGGGGTGCTGGGCGACCTCGCCGACGACCTGGTCGCGGTGCACGGCCAGACCGACCAGCAGGGCCTGCTGCGGCCGGCCCGCCAGCGCCAGGCACTGGACCGCTACGCCGGGGACGCGGTCGCCGTGCCGCTCGCCAAGTACACCGCCGCGCACCGCCGGCTGCGCACCGTCGCCACCGAGCTGGACGAGCTGACCACCCGGGCCCGGGAACGCGCGCAGGAAGCCGATCTGCTCCGCTTCGGCCTGGACGAGATCGCCGCCACCGAACCGCTGCCCGGCGAGGACGTCGAACTCGCGGCCGAGGCCGAACGACTCGGCCACGCCGAGGCGCTGGCCTCCGCCGCGACCGTCGCGCACGCCGCACTGGCCGGCAACCCCGAGGACCCCGAAGGCATCGACGCCACCACCCTGGTCGCCGGCGCCCACCGCGCCCTGGAGACGGTCCGCGGCCACGACCAGGATCTGGCCGCCCTGGCCGACCGCCTCGGCGAACTCGGCATCCTGATGGCCGACGTCGCCACCGAACTGGCCGGCTACGCCGACGGCCTGGACGCCGATCCGCTGCGGCTGGCCGCCGTGGAGGAGCGCCGCGCCGCCCTGAACCACCTCACCCGCAAGTACGGCGAGGACATCACGGCGGTGCTGGCGTGGTCCGAGCAGAGCGCCGCCCGGCTCGCCGAACTCGACGGCGACGACGACCGGATCGCCGAGCTGACCGCCGAGTGCGACGCGCTCCGGGCCGAACTCGGCGAACTGGCCCAGCAGTTGACCGACGCCCGGACCGCGTCCGCGGAGCACTTCGCGGCCGCGGTCACCACCGAACTCGGCGAACTCGCCATGCCGCACGCCCGGGTGAGCGTCGCCATCCACCAGACCGAACTCCCCGCGGGCGCCGCGGAAGCCGAGCACACCGAGCACGCAGCCGGCATCGAGGTCAACGGCCGCACCGTGGCGTACGGCCCGGCTGGCGCCGACGAGGTCGAGATCCTGCTGGCCCCGCACCCGGGCGCCCCGCCCCGGCCGATCGCCAAGGGGGCCTCCGGCGGTGAGCTGTCCCGGGTGATGCTCGCCGTGGAGGTCGTCTTCGCCGGCTCGGACCCCGTACCGACCTACCTCTTCGACGAGGTGGACGCGGGCGTCGGCGGAAAGGCGGCCGTCGAGGTCGGCCGGCGACTGGCCCGGCTCGCCAAGTCCGCGCAGGTCGTGGTGGTCACCCACCTCCCGCAGGTCGCCGCGTTCGCCGATCGGCAGCTGCTGGTGGAGAAGACCAACGACGGCTCGGTGACCCGCAGCGGCGTCACCGTCCTGGAGGGCGAGGACCGGATCCGCGAGCTGTCCCGGATGCTGGCCGGCCAGGAGGACTCCGAAACGGCCCGCGCACACGCCGAGGAATTGTTGGCGACCGCCCGCACGGGCGCGTAGCGGCAACTGGTCCGGCGAGAGGGAGCGATATGACGGTGGGGATCGGCGGCAGGAGCGGGGCACTGCTCGCGGCGGCGGGCGCGACCCGGGCGGCCTACGGGGCGCTGCGGCGCCGGCCGCCGGGCGGCGCGGCCCGCTGGGAGCGGAAGAACTACGCGGGCCGGACGGTCACCCTGCACGCCGGTCCGGCGGCCGCGCTCGGTACCGCGCTGGCCGTGGCCGGCGCGCCGGGGCTGTCCCCCCGGGCCCGCGGTGCGGCGGCGCTGGCCGTATTGGCCGCCGGTGGCTGCGGGGCCTACGACGACCTCGCCGGCGCCGGGGACCCGCGGCGCGGCTTCCGGGCGCACCTGTCCGCGCTGCGGCACGGCGAGGTCACCAGCGGGGCGGTCAAGCTCTTCGGGATCGGTGCCGCCGGGCTCGCCGCCGGCGCCCTGCTCAAGGACCGTCCGGTCGACAAGCTGCTGGCGGGAGTGGTGATCGCGGGCTCGGCCCACCTGGTCAACCTCCTGGACGTCCGGCCGGGCCGGGCGGCCGGCGCGGTCGTCGCCCTGGCCGCACCGGGGCTGTTGCGCCGTGGGCCGGCCGGGCCGCTGTCCGCCGTCCCGCTGGGCGCCGCGGCCGCGGTCGCCGGGGACGATCTCGGGGAGCGCACGATGCTCGGGGACGCCGGGGCGCACGCCCTCGGCGCCGCCCTCGGGCTGGCCGTCGTCGCCGGATGGGGGTCCCCCCGCTCCAGCGGAGCCGAGCGTGGGGGAGGCCGGGCGGGGCTGGCCGCGCACGCCGCCGTACTGGTCGCCGCGGCGGCCGCCGGGGACCGGGTCAGCCGGCTGGCCGGGGCGCTCTGACGGAGCCCGCCGCCCGCGCCGGCACCCCGCGCGACCGGGGCGGCGCGGAGATCCGGAGCGACCCGATCCGGACAGTGAAGGACGGGTTCCGGACAGCGGTGGCGAGGGACCGGACGGGTGGGTTCACCCCGTTCGGGCGGTCATCCACGCACGCGCCAAGTCACCCATGTGGGTGAATCGGTGGATCCGGGGGTGAGACTTCCCACCGGAACGGCGTCCGCACGGTGCCGAATTGACGCCGCCGGACTGGCATCCTGGGCGCGGTGCGCAGTGCCAGGGCGTGCCCGCCCCGTCCTGCCCGCAGGCCGGGCGCGTTCCCGCGCCCCGAGGCATCGCAGCACCTCGCAGTGCCAAACCGCCCCGCCGGTACGGTCCGTACCGCCCCCGACCCAGGAGCCCGACCTCGTGACCAGCCCCCCGACCCCGCCGCACGGGCAGTTGCCGCTGCGCACGGTCCAGGTGCTCGGCCGCGGCGGCGCCGGCAGCGCGGCGCACGTCCGTTCGCTGGCCGAAGGACTGGTCGCCCGCGGGGTCCGGGTGACCGTGTGCGCCCCGCCGGAGGCCGAGGAGGCGTACGGCTTCACCGCGGCCGGCGCCCGGTTCGTACCGGTCGCACCGCGGATGGACCCGGCGGGCATGACCGTCCTGCGCGGCGCCTGCTGGGACGCCGACCTGGTCCATGCGCACGGCCTGCGGGCCGGTCTCCGCGCGTCGATGGCGCTGCGCGGACTGTGCGGCCCGCGCGCCGGGGGTTCCCCCGGTGGTGGCTGGGGGCCGGTCCCCCTCGTCATCACCTGGCACACCAAGGCGCACACCGAGGGCGCCCGCGCCGGGATGGTGCACCTGATGGAGCGGCGGGTGGCCCGGGCCGCGGCGGTCGTCCTGGGCGTCTGCTCCGACCTCGTGGACCGGGCGCGCGAGCGCGGCGCCCGGGACGCCCGCCTCGCGCCGGTCGCCGTCCCGCGCGCCCGGCCCGGTCGCGCGGGACACACCGCCGACCCCGCCCGCCGCGACAAGGAGCGCGCCGAACTGGGCGCGGTGGACCGGCCGTTGCTGCTCGCGGTCGGCCGACTCGACCCGTCCCAGGGCCATGACCTGCTGCTGGATGCCGCGCACGCCTGGTGCGGGCTCGACCCCCAGCCGCTGCTCGCCATCGCGGGCGAGGGCGGAGCGCGGGCCGCGCTCCAGCGCCGGATCGACAGCGAGCGGCTGCCCGTCCAACTGCTCGGCCGCCGCGACGACGTACCCGAACTCCTCGCCGCTGCCGACCTGGTGGTGCTGCCCAGCAGGTGGGAGGCGCGCTCCCTGATCGCCCAGGAGGCACTGCGCGCCGGCGTCCCCCTGGTGGCCACCGACACCGGCGGCACCCGCGAACTGGTCGGCCGGGCCGCCGCACTGGTCCGCTACGGCGACGCCACCGCGCTGGCCCACACGGTCCTCGACCTGCTCGCCGACCCGGCGCGCCGCGCCGCGCTCGCCGCGGCCGGCCGAGCCCAGGCCGCCGGCTGGCCCAGCGAGAACGACACGGTCGCCCAGGTCCTCAGCGTCTACGACGAACTGACCCAGCCGCCGCAGCCGGGCCTGCCGGTCTGACCCCGTGGCCGCCTAGGACCTCCGGTGGATCGCGGCCGGGTCCGCGGCGAATCCGTCAGAAGCGCCCTAGGCCCGGAAGGTATGCCGCCGCGCCCGCAGCGCCAGCCGCAGTCCCAGCACCGTCTGCGGGTCGTCCAGGTCCGTCCCCAGCAGCTGGGCGATCCGCGCCAGCCGGTCGTAGAGCGTCTGCCGGTTGACGTTCAGGTCGCGGGCGGTCTCGGCCTTGCGGCCGGCGCTGGCCAGATACGCCTCCAGGGTCGGCAACAGCGGCTGGCGGGCACCCCGGTCGTGGGCCAGCAGCGGGCCGATGGCGCGCTCGACGAAATCGCTGAGCACCCCCTGCTCGCCGTGCTCCCGCATCCGCCACAGCAGCAGCTCGATGTCCAGGCGCCGGGCGTCGTACCAGGGCGCCTCCGGCAGTCCCTGGGCCGCGGCCGCCGCCTCCGCCGCGTGCCGCAGCCCCGGGCCGGCCGCCGCCCAGTCGCCCGCCGTCCCGACCACCACCACCGGGCGGTGCGTCGACGGCCGGTCCAGGCCGGCCCGCACGACCCCGGCGCGCAGCGCCTCGGCGACCCGGTCGGCCAGCGCCGCCCGGTCCTGGCCCGCCCGCAGTGCCACCAGCAGCGGCACCCGGCCCTCCACGGGCCGCACACCGAGCAGCACGGGCGCCCCGAGGGCGGCCAGTTCCTCGCGCAGCGCCTGGGCGAGCAGCGCCCAACTGCCGGGGGAGGGCAGTGCGGCCGGCAGCCGCATCACCACCGGCAGCACCGGGTCGGTGCCCGGCCGGAAGCCCAGCAGCCGGGCCTGCGCCGGCGCCTCGGACGCGGAGATCCGGCCCTCCGCCAGCTCGGCCAGGAAGTCACCGCGACCGCGGGCGGCCAGCACCTCCTCCTGACGGGACTGGAGCATGACCACGGCCAGCAGATCGGCGGCGCGCTCGGCGGCGATCCGGTGCACCGGCGCCAGCGGCCCGTTCACCGGGAGTAGCACCAGCCGGGCGCGCACCGCGTCCGGCCCGGGCCCGCCGCCGGGCAGCTCGATGCGTACGCCGGAGTCCCGCAGCCCCTCCCAGGCCAGCAGCGGATCGGCGTCCGCCGCGCTGTCGTCGCCCTCCGGCCCGGCCGCGTACAGCGGGCTGCCGTCGGGGGCCTCCAGGCACAGCGGATTGCCGGTGAAGACGGCGAGCAGCCGCAGCACCTCCGGGGCACCGCCGCCCCGCAGCAGTACGCCGGTGCAGCGCCGCAGCAGTTCGTCGGCGCGCCGCAGCAGGGTGTAATGGCTGTTGATGATCTCGGTGTGGATCTCCTCGGTGACCGTGACGTACGGGACCTCGCGGTGCAGCTGGATCAGCGGCAGTCCGCAGTCCCGCGCGGCGTCGATCAGCGCCGCGGGCAGGGCGTCGAACCGCGAGCCCAGCTCCACGACCAGCGCGGCGACGTCCCGCTCCGCGAGCTTGCGGATGAAGGCGCGCTGTTCGGACGGCCGGGTGCCCACCCCGAGCCCGGTGGTCAGCAGCAGCTCGCCGCCCTTGAGCAGCGAGGCGATGTGGGGGACCTCGCCGGCGTGCACCCAGCGCACCGACCGGCCCATCCGGTCCTCACCGGCCAGCACCTCCGGCAGGCCGCGCCGCAGCGCCGGCAGCTCCAACGCCCTGCGTACCGTGATGTCGGCTTCGATCTTCCCGTGCGGCCCCATGGCGCGAACGCTACCGCGCGTACGGCTATCCGGAGGAAAGTGATCCGGATCGCCCTCACCGCCCCCGGGAGACGACCGCCCCGCACCCGCCGACCGGCCGTCCAACTTCCCGTCCCGTCGGCCCACTTGACGATACCGGGGGTGACTCGGCAGGGTGCCCGCACCATCACACCGAGAGCGCTCACCCACCCCCCCACAAGGAGCCGCCTCATGATCTCCCGTCGCACCCTGCTCGGCGGACTCGCCGCCGGTGCCGCCACCGCCGCCCTCGCCGCCCGGGCCGTCGGCGCCCCCGCCCACCGCGCGGCGGCCACCCTCCCGCTGCACCTCGCGAACAACTCCGGCGCCTACGCCAACGGCTCGGTCTGGATCTATGTCCTCGGCAACGACGGCACCCAGCAGGTCCGGGTCACCCCGGACGGCCGGCTCGCCCCCGTCTCCCTCGCCGACAACGGCCCGGACGGCTTCACCGACTACGCGATACCGCTCGCCGCCACCGGCACCACCACCGTCCAGCTGCCCCCGATGTCCGGCCGGATCTACACCAGCCTGGGCGCCAAACTCAAGATCAAGGCGGTCGCCGACGGCAACGGCAGGCCCGCGCTGGCCTACCCGGCGGGCTGGGTCGCCACCGACCCCAACTACGACGTGCTGCACGACTGCGCCGAGTTCACCTACAACTCCGGCGGAATGTTCTGCAACACCACCATGGTCGACATGTTCAGCGTCCCGCTCGCGCTGCGGCTCACCGGCTCCGGTGACCAGACCACCGGCACTCTCAAGGACGGCGCCCGGGCCCGGATCTTCGCCGACGTCAAGGCCGCCGCGGGCTTCGACCGTCTGGTCATCGGCGACCGGCGGGTGATCGCCCCCGGCCACGGCCTGGACAGCGGCCTGTTCGCCGCCGACTACTTCGCCTCGGCCATCGACGCCGCCTGGTCCGCGTACGCCGCCAAGGACCTGACCGTCACCACCAACGCCGGCACCTTCACCGGCCGGGTCAGCGGCGACCAGCTCACCTTCACCGGCCCCGGCACGGGAGTCACTCCCGCGGCAGCCGGGGGAGTGACCTTCACCCGCCCCAGCACCCGCGACGTCCTCTTCTGCGACGGCACCCTGGCCGCCCCCAACGACGGCACCCGGGGCCCGGTGGCCGCCGTCCTCGGCGCCGCCCTCAACCGCTCCACCCTGGCGACCCACGCCGCCCAGCCGGTCACCGACCCGGCCGCCTTCTACCAGCAGCCGCTCACCAACCACTACGCCCGCGCCATGCACACCGCGACCCGGGACGGCAAGGCGTACGGCTTCGCCTTCGACGACGTCGCCGGCTTCGCCTCCTACGTCGAGGACCACGCCCCCAAGGAGCTCACCCTCACCCTGACGCCGTTCTCATAACCGCCGGAAGGCCGAACCCCGACGGCAGCGAAGACCTCCGGGGGTTGACGTCCTGAAGGGGGGCGTCAACCCCCATATGCCCCACTGGCAGTCAGCCGCAGCGCCGTGTCGATCAGCGGGACGTGGCTGAACGCCTGTGGGAAGTTCCCCACCTGGCGCTGGAGCCGGGAGTCCCACTCCTCGGCGAGCAGCCCCAGGTCGTTGCGGAGCGAGAGCAACTTCTCGAAGAGCTTGCGGGCCTCCTCCACCCGGCCGATCATCGCCAGGTCGTCGGCCAGCCAGAACGAACAGGCCAGGAACGCGCCCTCGTCGCCTTCGAGGCCGTCCACCCCGAGCCCCTCACCGGACGTCGGGTAGCGCAGCACGAACCCGTCCTCGGTGGACAGCTCCCGCTGGATCGCCTCGATGGTGCCGATGACCCGCTTGTCGTCCGGCGGCAGGAACCCGACCTGCGGGATCAGCAGCAGCGACGCGTCCAGCTCCTGCGAGCCGTAGGACTGGGTGAAGGTGTTCCGCTCCTTGTCGTAACCCTTCTCGCAGACGTCCCGGTGGATGGTCTCCCGCAGGTCCTTCCACCGCTCCAGCGGGCCGTCCACGTCCCCGGACTCGATCAGCTTCACCGTGCGGTCCACCGCGACCCAGGTCATGACCTTGGAGTGCACGAAGTGCCGGCGCGGCCCGCGCACCTCCCAGATGCCCTCGTCCGGCTCGTCCCAGTGCTTCTCCACCCACGCGATCAGCTTGATCTGGAGCAGCGAGGCGTAGTCGTTGCGGGCCAGCCCGGTCATGTGCGCCAGGTGCAGGGCCTCGGTGACCTCGCCGTAGACGTCCAGCTGGAGCTGGCCGGCGGCGCCGTTGCCGACCCGCACCGGGCGCGAATCCTCGTACCCGGGCAGCCACTTGAGCTCGGTCTCGCCGAGCTCCCGCTCACCGGCGATGCCGTACATGATCTGGAGGTTCTCCGGGTCGCCGGCCACCGCCCGCAGCAGCCACTCGCGCCACGCCCGGGCCTCCTCGCGGTAGCCGGTGCGCAGCAGCGACGACAGGGTGATCGCCGCGTCCCGCAGCCAGGTGAAGCGGTAGTCCCAGTTGCGGACCCCGCCGATGCACTCCGGCAACGACGTGGTCGGCGCCGCCACGATCCCGCCGGTCGGCGCGTACGTCAGCGCCTTGAGCGTGATCAGCGAGCGCACCACCGCGTCCCGGTAGGGCCCGTGGTACGTGCAGTGCTCGACCCACTCCCGCCAGAACTCCTCGGTCGCCTCCAGCGACCCCTGCGGGTCCGCCAGGGCCGGCGGCTCGTGGTGCGAGGGCTGCCAGCTGATCGTGAACGCGATCCGCTCGCCCGGCGACACCGTGAAGTCGGAGTACGTCGTCAGGTCCTTGCCGTAGGTCTCGGCGGCGGTGTCCAGCCACACCGAGTCTGGCCCGGCGACCGCGACGGTCCGGCCGTCCACCTTGTGGACCCAGGGCACCACCCAGCCGTACGCGAACCGCATCCGCAGCTCCGACCGCATCGGCACCCGGCCGCTGACGCCCTCCACGATCCGGATGACCTGGGGCGCGCCGTCCCGCGGCGGCATGAAGTCGATCACCCGGACGGTACCGCGCGGAGTGTCCCACTCGGACTCCAGGACGAGTGAATCCCCTCGGTAGCGCCGCCGGTCCGCGGCCCGCGGGCCGTCCGCAACGGCCGGCCCCAGCTGCCAGAAGCCGTGCTCCTCGGTGCCCAGCAGCCCCGCGAAGACCGCCGGCGAGTCGAATCGGGGCAGGCACAGCCAGTCGACCGTGCCGTCCCGGCACACGAGAGCGGCGGTCTGCATATCACCGATAAGTGCGTAGTCCTCGATGCGCCCGGCCACGTGCATCTCCCGTCGAACTGGAGTCACGCCCCCCATGGGACGTTGTGTGCTGTCCGTCCTGCCCATGAAACGTCGCCGAGCAGCGGGACCGGAAATCTGGCTGGGGGCACTCCCCCAGCTGCCGCTGGAGGGACCCCCACCCAGCCCGTAGCTGGGGGAGGGTGGTGCCTTCCCGGACGGCTCGTAGCGAGTGTCCGAGCAGGATACGACGCAGGGGGGTGCTCCGCGCGATGCTCACGTCGAGTGGGGGTGGTCCGATTGGGTGGCCTGGTTGAGGACCCCTTCCGGTGCGTGGCCGGACGCGACCATGCCCGGTCGCTGATAACCTGGTACCCCGTGGACCGGTGGGACCCAGCAGAAATGCGGCACCCCCGAACCGCAGCGACGGCACCCCTGAATCTCAGGACCGAAGTCCCGTCGCACCTCTCCACCTCGCGACCACGGGAGCCCCCTCTTGGCCATGCCGCCCAAATCTTCGACGACCAAGCACCTCTTCGTCACCGGGGGCGTCGCCTCCTCGCTCGGCAAGGGGCTCACCGCCTCCAGCCTGGGTGCGCTCCTGAAGGCGCGCGGCCTGCGGGTCACGATGCAGAAGCTCGACCCGTACCTCAACGTCGACCCCGGCACGATGAACCCGTTCCAGCACGGTGAGGTCTTCGTCACCAACGACGGTGCCGAGACCGACCTGGACATCGGCCACTACGAGCGCTTCCTCGACGTCGACCTCGACGGCTCGGCGAACGTCACCACCGGCCAGGTCTACAACACCGTGATCGCCAAGGAGCGGCGCGGCGAGTACCTCGGTGACACCGTGCAGGTCATTCCGCACATCACCAACGAGATCAAGCACCGCATCCGACGGCTGGCCACCGACGACGTCGACGTGGTCATCACCGAGGTCGGCGGCACGGTCGGCGACATCGAGTCGCTGCCGTTCCTGGAGACCGTCCGCCAGGTCCGCCACGAGGTCGGCCGGGACAACGTCTTCGTCGTGCACATCTCGCTGCTCCCGTACATCGGCCCGTCCGGTGAGCTGAAGACCAAGCCGACCCAGCACTCGGTCGCCGCGCTGCGCAACATCGGCATCCAGCCCGACGCGATCGTGCTGCGCGCCGACCGCGAGGTGCCCACCGCCATCAAGCGCAAGATCTCGCTGATGTGCGACGTCGACGAGGCCGCGGTCATCGCCTGCCCGGACGCCCCGTCGATCTACGACATCCCCAAGGTCGTGCACGCCGAGGGCCTGGACGCCTACGTCGTCCGCAAGCTGGACCTGCCGTTCCGGGACGTGGACTGGACCCAGTGGGCGGACCTGCTCGACCGGGTCCACAACCCCGCGCACGAGGTCAAGGTCGCGCTGGTCGGCAAGTACATCGACCTGCCCGACGCCTACCTCTCGGTCACCGAGGCGCTGCGCGCCGGCGGCTTCGCCAACAAGGCCCGCGTCAAGATCAAGTGGGTCACCTCCGACGACTGCAAGACCCCGGCCGGCGCCCGTGCGCAGCTCGCCGACTGCGACGCGATCTGCGTCCCCGGCGGCTTCGGCGACCGCGGTGTGGACGGCAAGGTCGGCGCGATCACCTACGCCCGGGAGAACAAGCTCCCGCTGCTCGGCCTCTGCCTGGGCCTGCAGTGCGTGGTGATCGAGGCGGCACGCAACCTCGCCGGCATCGAGGGCGCCAACTCCACCGAGTTCGACCCGGCCGCCACCGACCCGGTGATCTCCACGATGGCCGAGCAGATGGACATCGTCGCCGGCGAGGGCGACATGGGCGGCACCATGCGCCTGGGCATGTACCCGGCCAAGCTCGCCGAGGGCTCCATCGTCCGCGAGGTCTACGGCGGCGAGCCCTACGTCGAGGAGCGCCACCGCCACCGCTACGAGGTCAACAACGCCTACCGCGGTGAGCTGGAGAAGAAGGCCGGCCTGCTGTTCTCCGGCACCTCCCCGGACAACAAGCTGGTCGAGTACGTCGAGTACCCGCGCGAGGTCCACCCCTACCTGGTCGCCACCCAGGCGCACCCGGAGCTGCGGTCCCGTCCGACCCGTCCGCACCCGCTCTTCGCCGGCCTGGTGAAGGCGGCCGTCGAACGGCAGGATGCAGCCCGGAAGTCGGGCGCCAAGAAGTAAGCGGCGCCCAGCCGGTTACGGTTGCCGGGGTACGGCCTCCTCCTGGGAGGCGGTACCCCGGTTTCCGCGTTGGCACAGGTACACACAGGAGGACGCGTATGGCGATCAAGGACATCGCGGAGGAGTGGACGGTCACCGGGACCACCACGCCGTTCACCGGGGCCAAGACCAGCGTGCGCACCGACCGGGTCGTCATGCCGGACGGCGCCACCGTCAGCCGCGACTACCAGGTCCACCCGGGCTCGGTGGCGGTCCTCGCCCTCGACGACGCCGGCCGGGTGCTGGTCCTGCACCAGTACCGCCACCCCGTGCGGCAGAAGCTGTGGGAGATCCCCGCCGGGCTGCTCGACGTCCCCGGTGAGAACCCGCTGCGCGCCGCACAGCGCGAGCTGTACGAGGAGGCCCACGTCAAGGCCGAGGACTGGCGGGTGCTGACCGACGTCTACACCACCCCGGGCGGCAGTGACGAGGCGGTGCGGGTCTTCCTGGCGCGCGGGCTGGCCGATGCCGAAGGGGAGCGCTTCGAGGTCTCCGAGGAGGAGGCCGAGATGGAGCTGGCACGGGTCCCGGTGGACGAACTGGTCCGCGGGGTGCTCGCCGGCGAGCTGCACAACAACTGCCTGGTCGTCGGGGTGCTGGCGCTCACCGCGGCGCAGGCCGGCGACGGCCTGGACGCCCTCCGGCCGGCCGACGCGCCCTGGCCGGCCCGCCCCTTCGAAGCCTGACCCAGGGGCCGGGAGTCGTCACCGGGGCCCGCGGTTCCGTCCACCGCCCGGTCGGATGATCAGTCGATCCGATCGAGTGACCCAACGGCCCTGCTCCACACGGGACGTGACGGGTCGTGAACTACGCTCGGCAGGGTTCCCGTACGCGTCCGCGACGGGAAGGTGAGCGCAGGCGGACGGGAGCGTGACCGGTGACGGATCAGGTGGTGGGCGGGGGGCACCGTGCGCCGGAGGCGGCGCGCGGTCCCGGTACGGCGGCCCGCGAACGGCGGGCGACACTGCCCCGCCAGGACGGTGCCGCCCTCCGCTCCGACCTCCCCGGATTCGCCGGCCGCCGCCATGAACTCAAGGCGCTGCGCGCCGACATCCGGCGGGCCGGCCTGGACACCCTCACCGGCCGCCGCGGCGCCCGCAGCCGGGTGCTACTGATCGCCGGCCGCCCCGGCTCCGGCCGCACCACCCTGGCCGAGGCGCTGCTGCGGGAGATCGCAGACGAGTACCCCGATGGGGTATTGCGCGCCGTCCTGACCGGTCGCGACGGCGCCCCGGCCGGCCTCGCCCGGACCGCCCGCGACCTGCTCACCGCGCTGGGCACCGACGCCCCGCCGGGCGCCGACGAGGACGAGCTCGCGGCGGCGGTGCGCGCGGCCCTGGCCGGGCGGCGGACGGTACTCCTGCTGGACGACGCACCGGGCGCCGAGGAGGTCGAACCGTTGATCCCGGACGCCCCGGACTGCCTGGTCGTGGTGGTCTCGCAGGGCCCGCTGACCGGCATCTCGGACGTCCGGCCGTGTGCGCTGGGCGGGCTGGACACCGCGGCCGCGGTCGAGGTGCTGTGCCACTACGCGGGACCGACCCGGGTCACCGTCGATCCGCGGACCGCGGAGGCCGTCGCGCAGGAGTGCGGCGGCCAGCCCGCGGCCCTGATACTGGCGGGCGCCTGGCTCGCCGCCCGCCCCAAGCTCTCCGTCGCCGATCTGCGCCAGGCGCTGCTGGCCGTCCCGCTGCCGCCGGACCTGCCGGCCGGTGCCCACCCCCTCCAGCGCGCCTTCCGCCTCACCTACGACGCGCTGCCGGGGACCGCCGCCCGGATACTGCGGCTGGCCACCCTCGCCCCGGACGGCCTGGTGGATCCGCACACGGCCGCCGCGCTGGGCGGCTGCACGGTCCCGGCCGCCGCCGCGGTCCTGCACGACTTCGTCGCGCTCGGCCTGCTGCGGCCGCTGCCCGAGGAGGAGGGGCCGGGTGCCCCGCCCGCCGACGTGGCGATCGGCCCCCGGTACCGGCTCCCCGGCTGCCTGGTCCCGCTCTCCCGGGAGTTGCTGCGGGAACAGGAGCGGCCGGCCGACGTCCAGTTGGCCAGGGCCCGGATGTTGGAGCGGACCGTACGGCTGGTCCAGTCCTGCCGGGCGGCCGCCGAGCCGGAGGGTTCTCCCGCCCGCCGCAAGGCCGGTGAGCTGCCCCGCCCGCTGCGCTTCGCCACCCGGGCCGCCGCCGCGCACTGGCTGCACACCCGGCGGGGCGCCCTGTTGGACGCCGCCCGGATCGCCGTCGAGGACGGTCAACTCGACACGCTGGACCGGCGGTTGATCGCCGCGCTCACCCGGGCGCTGCTCGCGCACCACGGCCCCGAGGCGGCCGCGCCCGACCTCTACGCCCTGCACGAGTTGGTCCTGCGGGTCGCCGCGCGGCGCCCGCTGCCGCGCGAGCGGGCCGCCGCCCTGCTCAACCTCGGTGACTTGGACGCCGGTGCCGACCGGATGGAGCAGGCGCTCACCCGGTACCGGGGTGCACTGGAGGCGGCCCGGTCGGTGAAGGACCCGATGGCCACCGGGCGGGCGTTGGAGTCACTGGGCGACACCTACAGCGAGTTGGGCGACTGGGTCCGGGCCGCCGACTGGTACGGGCGGGCGCTGGAGTTGCGGCTGGCTCGGGGCGAGCGGGCCGACGCGGCCCGGCTGCACGCCCGGATCGGCGTCGCGCACGGCCGCGCGGGCCGTTACGAGCAGGCCCTCAAGGACTGCCGAGCGGCCGCCCGCACCTCCCGCAGGCTCGGCGATTCCGCAGGTCAGGCGCGTGCGGCGGAGGCGGCGGCGGGGGTCCATGAGCACGCCGGGCAGCTAGACGAGGCGCTGCGGAGCCACCTGGAGGCCCTCGATTTCGCCCGTGCGGCGGCCGACGGGGCACTGGAGGCGCGCCTCCAGCTACGGATTGCGGAGATCCTTGAGCGGCTCGGTGACCCAGCAGCGGCACGGCTCCACCGGGCGGCGGGGGAGCGATGGCGTCAGGAGCACCCCGAGTGACCTACGAAATCGGTAGTGGTCTTTCGAAAAATTGGCCCTTTGCAAGGCTAGACAACGCGAGGTCCTTCAATAGACTGGTCGGGCCGCGTCCGGCGCGGTCAGTTCCGTCATGCAACGCATGAGGGATAATTCCTTCTGCAAGCTCTCATTCAAGGACCGTGATCGACGTGAAGGTCGGCATCCCCCGCGAGGTCAAGAACAACGAGTTCCGGGTGGCTATCACGCCCGCCGGAGTCCACGAGCTGGTCCGAAACGGCCACCAGGTCTTCATCGAGAAGGACGCCGGCCTCGGCTCGTCCATCCCGAACGAGGAGTACGTCTCCGCCGGTGCCACGATCCTCGGCACCGCCGACGAGGTGTGGGCCACCGCCGACCTGCTGCTGAAGGTCAAGGAGCCGATCGCGGAGGAGTACCACCGCCTCCGCAAGGACCAGACCCTCTTCACCTACCTGCACCTGGCCGCGTCCAAGGAGTGCACGGACGCCCTGCTGGCGTCCGGCACCACCGCGATCGCCTACGAGACCGTCGAGACCGCCAGCCGCGCGCTGCCGCTGCTGGCCCCGATGTCCGAGGTCGCGGGCCGGATCGCCCCGCAGGTCGGCGCCTACCACCTGATGCGCCAGGCCGGCGGCCGCGGCGTGCTGCCCGGTGGCGTTCCCGGTGTCCAGGCCGGCAAGGCCGTCGTCATCGGCGGTGGCGTCTCCGGCTGGAACGCGGTGCAGATCGCGGTGGGCCTCGGCTTCCACGTCACCCTGCTCGACAGGGACATCAACAAGCTCCGCGAGGCCGACAAGATCTTCGGCACCAAGGTGCAGACGATCGTCTCCAACGCCTACGAGCTGGAGAAGGCCGTCGTCGAGGCCGACCTCGTCGTCGGTGCGGTCCTGATCCCGGGCGCCAAGGCCCCGAAGCTGGTCACCAACGAGCTCGTCGCCAAGATGAAGCCCGGTAGTGTCCTTGTCGACATCGCCATCGACCAGGGCGGCTGCTTCGAGGACTCCAAGCCGACCACGCACGCCGAGCCGACCTTCCCGGTCCACAACTCGGTCTTCTACTGCGTGGCCAACATGCCCGGCGCGGTGCCCAACACCTCCACCTACGCCCTCACCAACGCCACGCTGCCCTACATCGTGGAGCTGGCGAACCGTGGTTGGGTCGAGGCGCTGCGCCGTGACCCCGCGCTGGCCAAGGGCCTGAACACCCACGACGGCAAGGTCGTCTACCCCGAGGTCGCCCAGGCCCACGGCCTGGAGTACGTGGAACTGCGCACCCTCCTCGGCTAAAGGCGTCAACCGCACGCGTCAAGCGCCGCACGACCGGCCGGGCCCCCTCGACAGGGCCCGGCCGGTCGCATGTGCGACACGCCCCGGGGGCGGCTCCGAGCGGTCGGGTCTCAACTCGCCGCGAACGTAACCCTTTAACCGATTCGCGTACCCCCGAAACATCCGTCTTGTGCGCTGTGCACTCTTGACATCGGGGGGTTCTGTTACCGACACATCGGGCCGGGTCCGGCGGATTGTGTTGCTGCGGACGCCCGACACGCCATAGAGTCGCCAACCGTCGGCATGGTGCCACGCTGACCTATCGATAAGTTTCCTGGTCCCATCCAAGGAGGTAAGACGACTTGTGAATGAGTCGACATTTACTCCCGGAGGTGGTCGGCCAGGAGCGGTTGCACGGGGCCAGGGTCCCTCGGGGCGCGAGGCTGTCGGCTCCGTAGCGGTCCACACCGTCGCAGCCCATCACAGCACTTCCACGACAGCCCACCAGAGCATGGACGGCCAACACGTGAACGCCATGGCCGGCGACCGGGGCAGTGGAGAACCCGCCCGTCTCGCCGACTACGACGACCTGCCCGCGGGGCACTTCTACGACCCGGATGCCGAGTACGAGCCGGACCCCGAATACGCGGCCACGCTCGCTCCGGACGCCGCGCGCCAGCGCCGCGAACGGGTCGGCCCGACCGGGCGCCCCCTTCCCTATTTCCCCATCCCGGGGCCGCTGTCGGACCACGGTCCGGCGAAGATCATCGCGATGTGCAACCAGAAGGGCGGGGTCGGCAAGACCACCTCGACCATCAACCTGGGCGCCGCACTCGCCGAGTACGGCCGCCGGGTGCTGCTCGTCGACTTCGACCCGCAGGGCGCGCTGTCGGTCGGGCTCGGCGTCAACCCGATGGAACTGGATCTGACGGTCTACAACCTGCTCATGGAGCGGGGCATGTCGGCCGACGAGGTCCTGCTCAAGACCGCGGTCCCCAACATGGACCTGCTGCCCAGCAATATCGATTTGTCAGCGGCAGAGGTGCAGTTGGTCAGCGAGGTCGCCCGTGAGTCGACGCTCCAGCGGGCCCTGAAGCCGCTGCTGCCCGACTACGACTACATCGTCATCGACTGCCAGCCCTCGCTCGGCCTGCTGACCGTCAACGCGCTGACGGCCGCTCACAAGGTCATCGTGCCGCTGGAGTGCGAGTTCTTCGCGCTGCGCGGTGTCGCGCTGCTCACCGAGACGATCGAGAAGGTCCAGGAGCGGCTCAACCCCGAACTCCAGCTGGACGGCATCCTGGCGACGATGTACGACTCCCGGACCGTGCACAGCCGCGAGGTCCTGGCGCGCGTCGTCGAGGCGTTCGACGATCACGTCTACCACACCGTCATCGGCCGTACGGTCCGCTTCCCGGAGACCACCGTCGCCGGTGAGCCGATCACCACCTACGCCTCCAACTCCGTGGGGGCCGCGGCCTATCGCCAGCTCGCCAGGGAGGTGCTCGCCCGGTGTCACGCCGAGTGAGTCTGCCGGGAGCCGACGAACTGTTCCGCACGACCGGGGGAGTGGGGCTGCAGTCGTCCACTCCCCGCCGTCCGGCCGGTGGCGCGGCCACCGGGGGCGAGGACGCCCGGGTGCCCGCGCCGGCCGGTGAGTCGGACCCCACGCCGGACACGGCCGGGGAGGCCCCCGCGGCGCGTCGGCGGCGGGCCGGTGGCGGCCCGGACGGTGAGGCCCCGGCGGCCGGTGACGGCGCCTCCGGCGCGACGCGTACGGCGCCCACCGCGGCGCCGGTCGAACACGGCGGTCGCGAGCCGGAGGCGGAGGCTCCCGCGGGGCAGCGGACGCCGGCCGACCGCGCGGCCCGCGCCGAGCGGGAGGCCGCGGCGCCGGCCGGTGCCTCGGGCCGCCGTCGGTCGCGCGGCGCCAACCGCCGCCCCAGCGGCCGGGAACGGCACGACGAGAAGATCACCGTCTATGTCTCCGCCGAGGAGCTCATGGACCTCGAACACGCCCGCCTGGTCCTGCGCGGCGAGCACGGCCTCGCGGTCGACCGCGGCCGGATCGTCCGCGAGGCGGTGGCCGTGGTCCTCGCCGACCTGGAGTCGCGCGGGGACGCCAGCATCCTGGTACGGCGGCTCCGGGGCCGCTAGGGCACCGCGAGGCCACGGAGATCCGTCAGAAGCGCCCTAGGCCCGTCCGACACGCCCTGGGGGCCGGCGCCCGGCGCGCGGCGGGATAGCCTGCCACTTCGGCGGGGTGTCCCGCCGTGACCAGCCCCCGCCCCGGCGCGGGACCGCAGCACCCTGGACCGCCATGCCGACGACCGACGCCGCCGCCGACGACACTCCCCCCGCCCCGCACCACACCCGCCGTGCCCTTGGACGGGGGCCGGGCGCCGTTCTGGCGACGGGCCCCGAGGCGCCCGTCGTGACGGCCCCGCAGGGGGTCGTGGAGGGCGCGGAGGGCGTCGTGGCGGCCCCGGCGGCGCAGACGGTGCAGTCCATGGGGACGGCTCCACAGGAGGCCGCGGTGGCGGCCGTGGAGGCTTCCGTGGACGGGCCGGAGAGGGCCGCGGAGGCGCCCCCGGCGGGCGGGGACGGCCGGTTCACGCTCCGACTGGACAACTTCGAGGGGCCCTTCGACCTCCTGCTCCAGCTGATCTCCCGGCACAAGCTGGACGTCACCGAGGTCGCGCTCTCCAAGGTGACCGACGAGTTCATGGCCCACATCCGGGCCATGGGGCCGGACTGGGACCTCGACCAGACCACCGAATTCCTGGTCGTCGCGGCCACCCTGCTCGACCTCAAGGCGGCCCGGCTGCTGCCCGTCGCCGAAGTGGAGGACGAGGCCGACCTCGCCCTCCTGGAAGCCCGGGACCTGCTCTTCGCGCGGCTGCTCCAGTACCGCGCGTACAAGCAGATCGCGGAGATCTTCAGCGGCCGGCTGGCCGAGGAGGCGCGGTGCTTCCCCCGTACCGTCGGGTTGGAACCGCACCACGCGGAGCTGCTGCCCGAGGTCGTGATCAGCATCGGGGCGGAGGGATTCGCCAAGCTCGCGGTGAAGGCGATGCAGCCCCGTGCGGAACCGCAGGTCTACGTCGACCACATCCACGCGCCGCTGGTCAGCGTCCGGGAGCAGGCCGAGGTGGTGATGGCGCAGCTGCGCGCGGCCGGCGCGGCCGGCTTCCAGGAGCTGATCGCCGACGCCCCGGACACCCTCACCGTCGTCGCGCGCTTCCTGGCGCTGCTGGAGCTCTACCGGGAGCGGGTGGTCGCCCTGGACCAGGAGGAGGCGCTGGGCGCGCTCATGGTCCGGTGGACGGGCGTGGCGGGGGCCGCCCCCCAGGTCACCGACGAGTTCGACCGGGAAGCGGGCGGGCCGGCCGACAAGGACGCGGACGACACGGCGGACCGCGCGGAGACGGAAGAGCAGGAGGAGCCGGCGTGAGCGGCGTGGGATACGAGAGCACCGAGCAGGGGCCCGGGGAGCGCGGTGCGCCCGAGGAGACGCCGGCCGGCGCGCTGGGCGTGGCCGCACTGGAGCTGAAGCCCGCGCTGGAGGCCGTCCTCATGGTCGTCGACGAGCCGGCGACCGAGGAGCACCTGTCCCGGGTGCTCCAGCGGCCCCGCCGGGCGGTGGCGCTGGCGCTGCGCGAGCTGTCCGACGACTACACCCGGCAGGGCCGCGGCTTCGACCTGCGGCTGGTGGCCGGCGGGTGGCGGTTCTTCTCCCGGGCCGCGTACGCGGACGCGGTGGAGAGCTTCGTCCTGGACGGCCAGCAGGCCCGGCTGACCCAGGCCGCATTGGAGACTCTGGCCGTGGTCGCGTACCGTCAGCCGGTCAGCCGTTCCCGCGTCTCGGCCGTCCGCGGAGTCAACTGCGACGGCGTGATGCGCACGCTCCTCCAGCGCGGCCTAGTGGAGGAGGCGGGGACGGAACCTGAAACAGGTGCGATCCTGTACAGGACGACGAATTACTTTCTGGAGCGGATGGGCCTGCGCGGCCTGGACGAGCTCCCTGAGTTGGCACCGTTCCTCCCGGAGGCGGACGCGGTTGAGGGCGACTCCCCGGAAGGTATCCCGTCGTTCGACGTAGACGACAGCGGCGACTCTCAGACGGATCATTGATGCGAAGCAGCGGCAGGAACAGCAGCGGCGGCGGTAAGGGCAACTACCGCGGCGCAGGCAACAAGCGGGACGACAAGCAGCAGCGCGCGGGCCGCCCCCGTCCCGAGGAGCGCCGCTACGACGTGGGCGGATCCGCCGGCGGCGACGAGCGCGGCGGCCGTGGGACGAGTGGCGCCCGGGGCGCGGCGGCCCGCGGCGGCGCCAAGGGCGGTCCGCGTACGGGCGCGTCCCAGGGCGGCCGGCCGGGCGGTAAGGGCACCGGTCAGCAGCGCGGCCGCGGCCAGGCCCCCGCGCGGCCCCGCGAGTACGACGCCAAGATCGAGGAGCGCAACCGCGCCCGCTACGACAAGCCGCAGGTCAAGACCCCCAAGACCTTTGGTGAGCAGGAGGGCGAGCGGCTCCAGAAGGTGCTGGCCAGGGCCGGTATGGGCTCCCGGCGCGCCTGTGAGGAGCTGATCGACCAGGCGCGGGTCGAGGTCAACGGCAAGGTCGTCATGGAGCAGGGTCTGCGGGTCGACCCGCAGAAGGACGAGATCAAGGTCGACGGCCTGACAGTCGCCACCCAGTCGTACCTCTTCTTCGCGCTGAACAAGCCCGCCGGTGTGGTCTCCACGATGGAGGACCCGGACGGTCGCCAGTGCCTGGGCGACTACGTCACCAACCGGGAGACCCGGCTGTTCCACGTCGGCCGGCTGGACACCGAGACCGAGGGCATCATCCTGCTCACCAACCACGGTGAGCTGGCCCACCGCCTCACGCACCCGCGCTACGGCGTCACCAAGACTTACCTGGCGGCCATCCAGGGCCCGCTCCCGCGCGACCTGGGCAAGCGGCTCAAGGACGGCATCCCGCTGGAGGACGGCTACGCCCGGGCCGACCACTTCCGGGTCGTGGAGAACACCGGCAAGAACTACCTCGTCGAGGTCACCCTGCACGAGGGCCGCAAGCACATCGTGCGCCGGATGCTCGCCGAGGCCGGCTTCCCGGTGGACAAGCTGGTCCGTACGCACTTCGGCCCGATCGCGCTGGGCGACCAGAAGTCGGGTTGGCTGCGCCGGATGACCAACACCGAGGTCGGGATGCTGATGCGGGAGGTCGATCTCTAAGGATCGGCGCCCGTCGAGGTCCGTCGGGGCCGGCCGTCGCTTGCGGAGGCCACCCACCACCCCTTAGTGTCATCATGACGTTAAGGGGTGGTTTTTCATGGGGGAATCGATGCGGGCACCGCTGACGGGCGCATCGACGGGCGTACCGGTGGGTGCACCGACCGCGGCGACCGGTTCGCTCATCGGGCTGGCGCTCGGTGACGCGCTCGGCTTCCCGACGGAGTTCAACGACGTACCGGCGATCCTCGCCAAGTGCGGGCCCTGGCGGGAGATGGACCTGCCCGAGCCCGCCTTCGTCACCGACGACACCCAGATGACCCTGGCGTTGGGAGGCGGACTGCGCACGGCCCTGGACGGCGGCGAGCTGACCGCCGCGACGCTCGCCCCGCCGGTCCGGCAGGAGTACGTGGCCTGGTGGCGCTCGCCCGACAACAACCGGGCACCGGGCGGCACCTGCCTCCGGGCCTGTGCACTGCTCGCCGACGTGCACCGGACCTGGGCGGAGGCCAGTCAGATCGGGTCCAAGGGGTGCGGCGCCAACATGCGGGTGGCGCCCCTCGGGCTGGTGCCCGGACTCACCCCCGGGCAGCGCGCCGGTGCCGCCCAGTTGCAGTCCGCGCTCACCCACGGGCACCCCACCGCGCTCGCCGCCAGCGACCTCACGGCGTACGCCGTGCGCGCTCTCGCCGACGGCGCGCGCCCCGTCGAGCTGCCCGGCCTGCTGCGCGCCCACGCCCACGCCCAGCGCACCACCTACCGCGAGGACTGGCTCGGCGACCTCTGGCGGCGCTCCCAGGACCCGTCCCCGGCGGCGTTCATCGCCCGCGGTTGGGACGACTGCCTGGGCGTCCTGGACCGGCTGGACGCGGCGCTCGCCGCACCGGACCGGGAGGCCGACCCGTGCCTGGCCACCGGCGCCGGCTGGATCGCCGAGGAGGCGCTGGCCACCGGCCTGCTGTGCTTCCTGCTCTTCCCCGACGAGCCGGTCACCGCCCTGCGCCGGGCCGCCTGCACCTCCGGCGACTCCGACTCGATCGCCTGCCTCGCCGGTGCCTTCGCCGGCGCCCGGCTCGGCGCCGACGCCTGGCCCCAGGAGTGGGCCGCCCGCATCGAGTACCGCACGGAACTCCTGGCCCTCGGGGCGGCCTGGGATGCCTGAGACCTCCGTAGCCGCGGACCGGAACGCGGTCCTACGGGCGGCCGGCCTGCCCGCCGTCGACCTGGCCGCCCTCCTCGCGCAACAGCGTGATCCGCTGCTCTTCGCCACGGTCTCCGGCGCCCACCTGTACGGCTTCCCCTCCCGCGACTCCGACGTGGACCTGCGCGGCGTCCACCTGCTGCCGGCCGCCGACCTCGTGGGGCTGCGCGAGCCGGAGGAGACCCGGACCCTCATGGGGGAGCACGACGGCGTGGAGATGGACCTCGTCACGCACGACCTGCGGAAGTTCGCCCGCCTCTTGCTGCGGCCCAACGGCTACGTCCTGGAGCAGCTGCTCTCCCCCCTGGTCGTGCACACCACGCCGGTCCACCGGGAGCTGACCGCGCTCGCGCCCGGCCTCCTCACCGCCCATCACGCCCATCACTACCGGGGTTTCGCGGGCACCCAGTGGCGGCTCTTCGAGAAGACCGGCGAGCTGAAGCCGCTGCTGTACACCCTGCGGGTGCTGCTGACCGGCATCCACCTCATGGCCGCCGGCCGGCTGCAACCCCACCTGCCCACCCTGGCCGGCGAACCGGACGCACCCGCCTACGTACCGGAACTGATCGCCGCCAAGGAGGCGGCCGAACACGGCCCTGCGGGCGACGTGGTGCCCCCGGACCGGCTGCGCGCCGACGTCGCGGCGCTGCACGCCCGGCTCGACGACGCCCAGGCCGCCACCGCGCTGCCGACGGCGCCGGCCGGCCGGGACGCGCTGCACGACCTGGTCGTCCGGGTCCGGCTGGGCGCCGCCGCGGCCGGCATCTGAGCGGTCAGCCCCGCAGGGCCGAGGCGCGGCGGGTGCGGTGCAGGAAGTCCGCGACCCGGGCCCGGTCCGGCCCCACGGGCAGCGGCGAGCCGGGCAGCGCCGCCTCCGTCTCCGCGGACAGCACCGCGAGCCGGCGCTCCACCTCCTCCCACGGCACCTCGCCGCGGCGCACCGCCAGCAGCTCCTCGCGGGCCGCGCCGACCTCCAGCCCCAGCACGCCCGTACGGAGCAGGTCGCGGGCGCCGGCCATCATGCGCAGCAGGTGCATCGCCTGTTTCCAGCGGGGCGCGCCGTGCCGTGCGGCATCGGCCCGCAGCTGCTTGTGTCGCCCGGCGGCGTAGCGGACGAAGACCTCGTACACCTCGCGGGAGAGGAAGGCGCCGCGTAGGGCGAGCAGTTCCCGGCCGGTGGCGTCGGCGTGTTCCACGAGCGGGGAGTGCAGGCATTCCAGGACGGTGGGGTTGGCGCGCAGGGCCAACTCGCAGAATCGTTCCAGCTCCCAGGAGAACTCCTCCGGGCGCGGCCCTTCCACATGGGTCGGCGGCTTCTCGAACCGCCAGAAGAGCGCGGTGGGCGCGAGATAGACCCCGCGCCGGTCGGTGTCACTGGCCTCGGTGGCCAGCCCGAAGGCGCGCGAGCCCATCACGCATGCGTAGACGGTGTGCGCGGTGACGAGTTCATGACCGGAGGGGGCTGCGGGAGCGGTCGGCATGCCGGGATTGTCCCCGGCCCGGGACGCTGCCGGCCACCGGATTCCCGGGAGCGCGGGACACGGCTGTCAGTGACGCTGGTTACGCTGATCAGTGCGTACGCGGACGTGTACGCGGCACACGACGCAGGGGAGCAGCAACGTGGCGGTACGGGCCGTGCGCGGAGCCGTCCAGCTGGAGCGGGACGACGCGGAGCACATGCGGGAGCAGGTCGGCGAGCTGCTCACCGAGATACTGGAGCGCAACGCCCTGGTGCCGGACGATCTGATCAGCGTGTGGTTCACCGCCACCCCCGATCTGCACAGCGACTTCCCGGCCGCCGCTGCCCGCGCCCTGGGGATCACCGACGTCCCGCTGATCTGCGCCCAGGAGCTGGACGTGGCCGGCGCCATGCCACGGGTGGTGCGGGTGCTCGCCCACGTCGAGACCGGGCTGTCCAAGGCCGGCATCGCCCACGTCTACCTCGGCGCGGCCGCGACGCTGCGGAAGGACATCGCCCAGTGAGAACCGCACTCGTCATCGGAACGGGCCTGATCGGCACCTCGGCCGCCCTCGCGCTCAGCGCCCGCGGCGTCCAGGTGTACCTGGAGGACCACGACCACGCCCAGGCCCTGACGGCCGCCGCGCTTGGCGCCGGCACCGCCGAGCCGGCCCCGGACGTGGTCGACCTGGCCATCGTGGCCGTGCCCCCGGCGCACGTCGCGGCGGCGCTGGCCGGTGTGATCCGGCGCGGCGCGGCGCGGGCGTACATCGACGTCGCCAGCGTCAAGGGCGGCCCGCGCCGCGAGCTGGAGGCGCTCGGCTGCGACCTGAGCGGCTACCTCGGCACCCACCCGATGGCCGGCAAGGAACGCTCCGGGCCGCTGGCCGCGACGGCCGACCTCTTCGAGGGGCGCCCCTGGGTGCTCACCCCGTCCCCCGGCGGCGACACCGAGGTGCTCAACCTCGCCCTGGAGCTGGTCGCGCTGTGCCGGGCCGTCCCGGTGGTGATGGACGCGGACGCCCACGACCGGGCCGTCGCCCTGGTCTCGCACACCCCGCAGCTGGTCTCCAGCCTGGTCGCGGCCCGCCTCAAGGGCGCCGACGAGACCGCCGTCCGACTCTGCGGCCAGGGCATCCGCGATGTGACCCGGATCGCCGCCTCTGACCCCGCGATGTGGATCGACATCCTCTCCGCCAACCCCGGCCCGGTCGCCGACGTCCTGGCCGACGTCGCGGCCGACCTCGACGCCACGGTCCGGTCGCTGCGCTCCCTGGAGTCCGCCGACGAGGAGAAGCGCGGCAGCGGGGTGCACGGCATCGAGGACGTGCTCCGCCGCGGCAACGCCGGCCGCGAGCGGGTCCCCGGCAAGCACGGCGCCGCCCCGGCCACCTACGAGATCGTCGCGGTCTACATCGGCGACCAGCCCGGTGAGCTGGCCCGGATCTTCGCCGACGCCGGCCGCGCCGGGGTCAACATCGAGGACGTCCGCATCGAGCACGCCACCGGTCAGCAGGCCGGCTTCATCCAGCTCATGGTCGAGCCGCAGGCGGTGCCGGTGCTGACCGCGGAGCTGCGGGGGCGGGGGTGGTCCATCCGGCAGTGACACCGTGGACGGCGCGCTGCGGGCGAGCCAGTAACCTTGTCCGAGGCCCTGGTCCCCTTCGTCGTACTCCCGATTGCCGGTCGACGACCGGAGCCAGCGCCCTGGACCGCGCCCCGTGTGTATCAAGAAAGGTGTTCGTCACCGTGGAAACCGCCGACCGGACCGCCCCGGCTGCAGTGATTGTCGCCATCGACGGCCCCGCAGGCACGGGCAAGTCCAGCACGTCCAAGGCCGTCGCCGGCAAGCTGGGCCTGGGCTACCTCGACACCGGTGCGCAGTACCGCGCGATCACCTGGTGGATGCTGACCAACGGCATCGACGTCAACGACCCGGTCGCCGTGGCCGACGCCTGCGTCAAGCCAGTGATCGTCTCCGGCACCGACCCGTCGGCGCCGACCATCACCGTCGACGGGGTGGACGCCGCCGGCCCGATCCGCAGCCCGGAGGTCACCGCCGCGGTCAGCGCGGTCAGCGCCGTCCCCGAGCTGCGCGCCGTGATCACCGACCTGCAGCGCACCATCGCCGCGGAGGCGCCGCTCGGCATCGTCGTCGAGGGCCGGGACATCGGCATAACCGTCCTGCCGGACGCCGACCTCAAGATCTTCCTCACCGCTTCTCCCGAAGCGCGGGCGGCCCGGCGCAACGGCGAGCTCAAGGGCACAAACCCCCAGCTGGCGGTCGACCTGGCCGCCACCCGCGAGGCGCTGATCAAGCGGGACACCGCCGACTCCTCCCGCAAGACCTCGCCGCTGGCCAAGGCGGACGACGCCGTCGAGGTCGACACCACCGACCTGACGCTGGATCAGGTCATCGAGTGCGTGGTCACCCTCATCGAGGGTGTCAGCGCCGAGAAGGCGGGGCGGGACATCCGGTGACCGACGGCGGCAAGGCGCCGAGCCCCCGCGGCGCCGTGATCGGCCGGCGGATCGGCATCGGGCTCATGTACGGCCTGTGGAAGCCGCGGGTGCTGGGTGCCTGGCGGGTGCCGGCCTCCGGTCCGGTGATCCTCGCCGTCAACCACTCCCACGGCATCGACGGCCCGATGCTGATGGGCACCGCACCCCGACCGGTGCACTTCCTGATCAAGAAGGAAGCCTTCGTCGGTCCGCTGGACCCGTTCCTACGGGGCATCGGACAACTGAAGGTGGACCGACAGTCCGCCGACCGCAAGGCGATCACCGACGCGCTCGACGTACTGGCGGCCGGCGGCGTGCTGGGGATCTTCCCGGAAGGCACCCGCGGCGAGGGCGACTTCGCCTCCCTACGAGCCGGCCTCGCATACTTCGCGGTGCGCTCCGGCGCGCAGGTCGTCCCGGTGGCGGTGCTCGGCAGCACCGAACGCCCCAGCCGGCTCACCCCGGCCCTGCCGCGGCTGCGCGGCCGCATCGACGTCGTCTTCGGCGACGCTTTCGAGGCGGGCGACGGCAGCGGGCGGCGCACCCGTAAGGCGCTGGACGAGGCGACCGTACGGATCCAGGAGCGGCTGACCGCCCACCTGGCACAGGCCCGGCGCCTTACCGGGCGCTGACCGACACTTGAGCAGTGGGCCCTCCCTTCAGCGGCCCACCGACCACATGGATGAACGAGGAACGGACTTCATGAACGAGCAGATCCCCACCGGCGACGAGCACGGTGCGCTTGGCGACGCCGAGTACGCGGAGTTCATGGAGCTCGCCGCGGAAGAGGGCTTCGACCTGGAGGATGTCGAGGGCGACATCGCCGCGGCCGGCCACGGCCCGCTCCCGGTGCTCGCCGTCATCGGCCGCCCCAATGTCGGCAAGTCGACCTTGGTGAACCGCATCATCGGCCGCCGCGAGGCAGTCGTCGAGGACCGGCCGGGCGTCACCCGCGACCGGGTCACCTACGAGGCCGACTGGAACGGCCGCCGCTTCAAGGTCGTCGACACCGGCGGCTGGGAACAGGACGTCCTCGGCATCGACGCGTCCGTCGCGATGCAGGCCGAGTTCGCCATCGAGGCCGCCGACGCGGTGGTCTTCGTGGTGGACGCCAAGGTCGGCGCCACCGACACCGACGAGGCCGTGGTCAAGCTGCTGCGCCGCGCCGGCAAGCCGGTC
Organism: Streptomyces sp. RGM 3693; assembly: GCF_050471125.1. Classification (NCBI taxonomy): domain Bacteria; kingdom Bacillati; phylum Actinomycetota; class Actinomycetes; order Kitasatosporales; family Streptomycetaceae; genus Streptomyces; species Streptomyces sp. RGM 3693. The sequence goes on along the minus strand of NZ_JBMPPQ010000004.1, from coordinate 77,080 downwards.
GTCCTGGTCGCCAACAAGGTCGACGGCCAGTCCGGCGAGGCCGACGCCGCCATGCTGTGGTCGCTGGGCCTCGGCGAGCCGCACCCGATCTCCGCGCTGCACGGCCGGGGCACCGGCGACATGCTCGACGCGGCGCTGGAAGCGCTCCCCGAGGCGCCCGCGCAGACCTTCGGCGGCACCGTCGGCGGTCCTCGCCGGATCGCCCTGATCGGCCGTCCGAACGTCGGCAAGTCGTCGCTGCTGAACAAGCTCGCCCGCGAGGAGCGGGTGGTCGTCAACGAGATCGCCGGCACCACCCGCGACCCGGTCGACGAGCTGATCGAACTGGGCGGCAAGACCTGGAAGTTCGTGGACACCGCCGGTATCCGCCGCCGGGTGCACCTCCAGGAGGGCGCCGACTACTACGCCTCGCTGCGCACCGCGGCGGCCGTGGAGAAGGCCGAGGTCGCGGTCGTCCTGATCGACGCGGGGGAGTCCATCAGCGTCCAGGACCAGCGGATCATCACGATGGCCGTGGAGGCCGGTCGGGCCCTGGTCATCGCCTACAACAAGTGGGACAACCTCGACGAGGAGCGCCGCTTCTACCTGGAGCGCGAGATCGAGCGGGACCTCGTCCAGATCCCCTGGGCGATGCGGGTCAACGTCTCCGCGCGCACCGGTCGCCACATGGACAAGCTCGTGCCGGCCATCGAGACCGCGCTGGCCGGTTGGGAGACCCGGATCCCCACCGGGCGGCTGAACGCCTTCCTCGGCGAGATCGTGTCCTCCCACCCGCACCCCATCCGCGGCGGCAAGCAGCCCCGGATCCTTTTCGGCACCCAGGCCGGCACCAAGCCGCCGCGCTTCGTGCTCTTCGCCTCGGGCTTCCTGGAGGCGGGCTACCGCCGCTTCGTCGAGCGTCGGCTGCGCGAGGAGTTCGGCTTCGAGGGGACGCCGATCCACATCTCGGTGCGGGTCCGCGAGAAGCGCGGCACCAAGAACAAGAAGAAGTAACCGCGGCCCGGTCCGCGGGCGGCTCCCCGCCCCGCCCGCGGCGGCCCGGCCCCGGTCAGCGGCCGCCGTGCGGCCGGGAGCCGTCCCGCTGCCCCGGTGGCAGGGCGGCCGGAAGCTGACCCCGCGGCCGGAACGGCTGCCGGCCCACCACCTCCCACTGCCCCGGCGACGTCGTGCCGCGGCCCCAATTGCCGCCGCGCAGCGCTTCCGGCACCTCCGGCTCGTCCGTCCGGTCCCCGGGCAGCGCCCGGAAGGCGCGGCGGTACTCGGCGTACAGCGCGTCGTAGATCGGCGTGGCCGAACCGCGGTCGACGCCGCGCGGCGTCCCGTGGTCACGAGCCGGACGCATGCCGGGGATGGGGTGGGGGAAGTGGGCGCGGGGGGAGGGGTCGTATGCGTGCACGTAGGTGCCAACGACCCCGATGCCGACGGGATGCGGCTTTCGGGGGGAAATGGCTGATCGCGGGTGCAATCACGCCCCGTTGGACGGTCATGCTCCCGCGATCGAGGGGCGGACGGTCAGGTTCCGGCCAGCGGCATCGCCGCGGCGACCAGCAGGCCCTTGGCGGCGGCCTGCTCCAGTGCCTGGCGCATCAGGTCCTCGCGCGGCTGGTGGCCGATGGTGCCCGAGGGGGCCGCGTACATCAGCACGGTCTTCTCCTTGTTGGCCGCGGTGCGCCAGCCGTCCGAGACGGCCAGCGGCTGGTGGGCCTGCCACCAGGCGGACTGGTTGCCGGTGGTGCCGGGCTGGAGCACGGCGTGCAGCTTGCCCATGGCCAGCAGCGCGGACCAGCCATCGATCGGGGCGGGGCGCTGGTTCATGTCCATCACCGGGGTGAAGCCGTGCTCCAGGAGGAGCGGCAGGAAGTCGTCGTCCAGGCTGGTCGAACCGGGGCGGGCGATCGGGCCGTTGGGCTCGACCACGAGGGCCGGGTGCAGCTCCTCCCTGATCAGCACCAGGCCGCAGGTGATGCCGAGGGTGGCCTGGCGGTCACTGGTCGGGATCGGGGCGGCCGGGGCGCTCGGGGTGCGGGCGGCGTCCTCGCCGGTGATGGAGCGCACGGCCCCGCGGAGCTGTTCCTCGGAGACCGGCACGACCTGCGAGGGGATGCAGGTGGCATGGGCGAACGCGAGCACCGCGGTCTCCTCGCCGACGAACAGGACGGTGCTGGTGCGCTCCTGCTCGCTGTTGCCGGGCGTCCGGCAGGACGTGCAGTCGTAGCTGCCGGGGGCGTCCTCTCCGGCCAGCAGCCGGTCGGCTTCTTCGTCGCCGATCTCGGCGCGAACGTCGTCGCTGACGTCGAGCATGCGCGGCACGGGTGGCTCCTCGATCTTCATGAGCGGCTGCCGGGCGGTCTCCCGGCTCGTACAAGGACAACGGGCGACCCCCGGCAGAGTCACGCGCGGACGCGAACAGAATCGAACCACGCGGCGCCTGGCGAAGAACCGGTGGAAAGCCGTCGTCCGGATGGTCACGCACTGCCAATTCCTGCGCAGAACCTGGCGCAGGTGGCCGCGTTGTGTACCCCGGACGGGGTGGGGTCGTCCCCTGGAAGGGCGCGGCGTGCCGGCGCCCGGCGACCCGCTGCCTACCGTCACCGGCTATGTCGGACATCTCTTCGGCGCCGCGACGCCGCGTGGAATCCGTCGGGCTGCTCATCGCGGCGGCCGCTGCCCTGGTCCTGTGCCTGTCCGGCGGCGCCGCCGCCGACGGGTCACCGGGCGGGGACGGCGGTGGGGAGGACGGCGGCCGGCCGTCCTCGTACGCCTGCGCCGACGACCAGTGGCCCTGGGGCTGCCTCGCCGAGTGCGAGAGCAGCGGCGACTGGCACATCAACACCGGCAACAGCTACTACGGGGGCCTGCAGTTCTGGCAGCCCACGTGGGAGGCGTACGGCGGCCTCAAGTACGCCAAGCGGGCCGACCTCGCCACCCGGGACGAGCAGATCGAGGTGGCGAAGCGGGTCCAGGCCGCCCAGGGGTGGGGCGCCTGGCCCGAGTGCGCCCGGCGTTACGGTCTGCTCGAAAGCAGCCGCACCCACGTCGTCCGGCATGACGACACCCTCGTCGGGATCGCACGCCGACACCGCGTCAAGGGCGGCTGGCGGGCGCTGTACGAGGCCAATCGGGAGGCCGTCGGCGAGTACCCGGACGAACTGCGGATCGGCATCCGGCTGAACCTGCGCTGACCGGCGGCCCGCGACCTGGGCGCGGTGTGCCCACCCCGGAAGAGTTCCCACCGCGCCATACCGATGCCCTAACTTTTTCGGCACGACTTGGCCAATACCCCCAACCCTGAAGGCCGTTTCGCGGTCTAACCTTTCAACAGCCGGAGACCGGGCGCCGCCAGGAGGGCGGCACCCGGACCGCGGGGGGACCAGGACGAGCGCGAGGGACCAGGGGACACGGGGACGGATGCACATCTCATTCCTGATTCACCACGCCTACGGCATCGGGGAGACGGTCCGGACGACCTTCGGCCTGGCGGACGCGCTGGCCGAACGGCATGACGTGGAGATCGTCTCCGTACTGCGGCACCGCGACGCCCCGGCGCTCGACCTCGGCCCCCGGGTCGCGCTGCGGCACCTGGTGGACCTCCGGGAGCACGGCCCGGCCGGCGACCGCACGGACCCGGCGCACACCCGGCCGGCCCGGGTCTTCCCGGCCGCCGAGCCGCGCTTCGGCCAGTACAGCGAGCTCACCGACCGCCGGATCGCCGACCACCTGCGCCGGACCGAGGCCGACGTGGTGGTCGGCACCCGGCCCGGCCTCACCGTGCACATCGCCCGGCAGACCCGCCGCGGGCCGCTCCGGGTCGGGCAGGAACCGCACTGCCTGGCCGCGCACAGCCGGGAGTTGCGACTGGCGCTGCGCGGCGCCTACCCGCGGCTGGACGCGCTGGTCACCGCCACCGAGGCGGACGCCCGCGCCCACCTGCGTCGGCTGCGGCTGCCCGGCGTCCGGGTCGCGGCGGTGCCCCGCGCGGTCCCCGCACCGCGGCTGGCACCCGCCGACGGCACCGGCCGGTGGGTGGTAGCGGCCGGTCGGCTCACCCGGGCCAAGCGCTACGACGTCCTCGTCCGGGCCTTCGCTGCGGTGGTCGCCGCACGCCCCGACTGGCGGCTGCGGATCTACGGTGGCGGGCCCGAGAAGCCCGCGCTGCGCGCCCTGATCGACGAACTGGGCCTGTACAACCACGTCTTCCTGATGGGCCCGGCCGGTCCCCTGGAGTCCGAGTGGGCCAAGGGCGCCCTCGCGGTGGACCCCGCCGGCCGGGAGCCCGCCGGCGCGGCCCTCGCCGAGGCGATGCGCTGCGGACTGCCCGTCGTCGCCACCGACTGCCCCTATGGGCCGGGCGAACTCGTCGAGGACGGGGTCACCGGCCGGCTGGTGCCCGCCGGGCACCCCGCGGCGCTGGCCACGGCGCTGCTGGAGCTGATCGACGACGCTGACGCCCGTACGCGGCTGGGTGCCGCCGCGCTCGCCGCGTCCGCCCGCTTCGACCCGGCCGCGGTTGCCGGACGGCACGCCGCGCTCTTCGGGGAGCTGCTCGCCCGGCGGCGCGGCAGCGGACTGCGCGGCTCCCTGCACCGTGCGCGGGGAGCTCTGATCGGCGGTGCGTACGCCACCAAGTACGCGGCCAAGCACACCGCCCGGGCCGCGGTGAGAGGGGTTCGGACGGTATGAACGCGTCGACGCAGTCACCCGCGACCGGGCCCGGAGCGGCCGAGCGCCCGCGGCGGACCGCCGCGACGGGAGGAGGGGCGCCGGTGCCCGTGGACCTGAAGGCCGACTGCATCGCGGACTCCGCGGGCGGCCTCACCTTCGATCTGAACGTCCCTCAGGGCACCGGCACCACCTGGAGCGCGGCCCTGGTGCTGCGGCTTCGGGCCGGCGCCGACGACCCGGGCACCACCGACGGCACCGACGACGACGAGGTGCGGCTGCCGCTCGGGCCCAACGGCCCCGGCCGGCTGCGCGCGGTCCTGCCCAGCACCGTCGCACTGGCCGAGGGCCGTTGGCACGCCTACGCCGATCTCGGCGACGGCGCCGACCCGCGCCGGCTGCTGCCCGGCGTCAACGACCTGCGGTCACTGGTGGACCGCCGGCCGCTGGCGGGCATCGGCCGGCTCGGGGTGCGCATCCCCTACGCCACCAAGCTGGGCAACCTCGCGCTGCGCAGCTGGTTGCGCGGGCCGCACGCCGAGGCCGGCGACATCTTCGTCGCCCCCGAGGGCATCACCGTCACCGGCCGCCTCTACGGGGCGAGTCCGGCGGCCGGCGCCCACGCGGAGGCCCGCGCCCGCCGCGCCGGCCTGCACCCGGTCGCCGTCCCCCTGACCGTCGACGGCCCGGACTTCCGCTTCACCCTCCCCCACGGGGAGTTGGCCGACCGCTGGCGGCAGGGCAGCGAGCCCTGGGACCTGTGGCTGTGCCCCGCCGCGGGCGTACCGCCGGTCCGGATCGCCCGGCTGCTGGACGACGTCCCGGAGAAGAAGCAGGTGTTCAGCTATCCGGCGCTGCCGGTGCCGGCGGCGGACCGGGAACTCCGGATCGGCCCGTATTACACGCTCGACAACGACCTGGCCGTACGGGTCACTGGTCCGGCCGGCCAGGAGTAGGGGCGCCGCGCGGCACCCGGATCCGGTGCGGCTCCGTCGGGGACGGGCTCAGGCCCTGGGCTTCCCGGACATCGGGATGCCGGTGGGTCGCTCGGTCATCTCCGGATGGTGCAGGTCGAAGGCCGGGGACTCGGAGCGGATCCGGGGCAGGGCGGCGAAGTTGTGGCGCGGCGGCGGGCAGGAGGTGGCCCACTCCAGGGAGCGGCCGAAGCCCCAGGGGTCGTCCACGGTGACCCGGGTTCCGTACTGCTGGGTCCGCCAGACGTTGTAGAGGAACGGCAGGGTGGAGGCGCCGAGGAGGAAGGCGCCGATGGTGGAGAGGGTGTTCAGCGCGGTGAAGCCGTCGGCGGCGAGGTAGTCGGCGTAGCGGCGCGGCATGCCCACCACGCCCAGCCAGTGCTGGACGAGGAAGGTGGTGTGGAAGCCCACGAAGAGCAGCCAGAAGTGGATCTTCCCCAGTCGCTCGTCGAGCATTTTGCCGGTGAACTTCGGCCACCAGAAGTAGAAGCCCGCGAAGGTCGCGAAGGTCACCGTGCCGAAGACCACGTAGTGGAAGTGGCCGACGACGAAGTAGCTGTCGGTGACGTGGAAGTCCAACGGTGGGGAGGCCAGGATGACGCCGGTGAGTCCGCCGAACAGGAAGCTCACCAGGAATCCCACCGACCACAGCATCGGGGTTTCGAACGACACCGAGCCGTGCCACATCGTCCCGATCCAGTTGAAGAACTTCACCCCGGTCGGCACCGCGATCAGGAACGACAGCAGCGAGAAGAACGGCAGCAGCACCGCCCCGGTCGCGAACATGTGGTGGGCCCAGACCATCGCCGACAGCGCCGTGATGGCCATCGTCGCGCCGATCAGCGTCACGTATCCGAAGATCGGTTTGCGGGAGAAGACCGGGATGATCTCGGTGATGATGCCGAAGAACGGCAGCGCGATGATGTAGACCTCGGGGTGGCCGAAGAACCAGAACAGGTGCTGCCACAGCAGTGCCCCGCCCCAGCGGGCGTCGAAGACCACCGCGCCGAACTTCCGGTCCGCCTCCAGCACCAGCAGGGCCGCGGCCAGCACCGGGAACGCCATCAGCACCAGGACCGAGGTGAACAGGACGTTCCAGGTGAACACCGACATCCGGAACATCGTCATGCCCGGTGCCCGCATGGCGATGATGGTGGCGATGAAATTGACCGCGCCGAGGATGGTGCCGAATCCGGAGAGCGCCAACCCCATGATCCACAGGTCGGTGCCGATGCCGGGCATCCGCACCATGGAGTTGAGCGGGGCGTACGCGGTCCACCCGTAGGAGGGGGCGCCCTCGGGGGTGAGGAGGCTGCTCAGCACCATCAGGCCGCCGAAGAGGTAGAACCAGTACGCGAGCATGTTCAGCCGCGGGAAGGCGACGTCGGGGGCGCCGATCTGGAGCGGCATGATCTCGTTGGCGAAGCCGGCGAAGGCTGGGGTGGCGAAGAGCAGCAGCATGATCGTGCCGTGCAGGGTCACCGCCTGGTTGAACCGGTCGGCGCTGATCAACTGGAGTCCGGGGCGGGCCAACTCGGCGCGCATCAGCAGCGCCAGCATCCCGGCCACGAGGAAGAACCCGAACGAGGTGATCAGGTAGAGGTGCCCGATCTTCTTGTGGTCGGTGGTCGACAGCCAGTCCGCCAGCACCGCCCCGCGACGTCGTGCCGGGCGCGGCCGGGCGTGCTCCCGGGAGATCTCGCTGACCATCGGCTCCACCTCGTTGGCGGGGGTGTATCGGTGCCCGGTCATGATGCTCGGGCGCGGGACGCAGAGCGAGGGGGCGCTCCGGTCCGTTCCGGTGGGATCCGCCCGGCGCGGTCGGGCACCCCGGGGTGATGTGCGGGAAATGTGTGTGGAATGTGTCTCGTTGGCCAATTCCACGACGGCCGGAAAAGGATGTCGGGTAAGGGGAATCCGGGGCGGTTGGACGATTAATTCCGGCAGGCTGTCCGGCCTTGTCCGAAGCGGCGGCACGTCCTTCCGCGTGTGATCAAGGGGGAATTCCGGCCGCTTTGTTTTCCACCCGGATGCGGGGGCGTACGGCGCGTAAGGGTGAGGGTGGTTCCGGCAATCGCAGGAGCGTTCGTCGTAACAGAAGTGTGACCAATGGGGGACCGTCGAGTCACGGGGATGTGCGAGGGGCGGCCCTTCCGCGCGCCGTCGCGGGCGCCTACGGTGGCTGCCATGGCACCGAACCTTCCCGGCGACACACCGGACATCCAGGACGACCCCGAGGCGTACGTGGGCCTCCCCCAGGAGGCCGCGGAGGAGCGGGCCCGGGACCGGGGCTGGGCCACCGTCAGAGCGCTCCCGCCGGGCGCGATGATCACCATGGACTACCTCGTCGGCCGGATCAATTTCGAGGTCAAGGACGGCGCGGTGGCGCGCAGCTGGGTGGGCTGACGGGCCGCCGGCCCGGCTCTTCCGACCGGCACGACGAAAGGCCCCGGCCGCTCCAGGTGGAGCGGCCGGGGCCTTCGTACGGGGCGGAGGAGGTGCGTACCGGACCCGCCGCCGTGGTCCGTCAGCCGGTGCCGTTGCGAGGGCGGCCGGTGGGCGGGCCGAACGGTGCGGTACCGCGCGCGACGCGGTCCGCGTGCGGCGGCCGGCGGCTGCCCGTCGGGGTGACCGGGGTGCGCTCAGCGCGGGAGGTGTGCGGGCGCGGCGGGTGGTGCGGCCAGCCCTCCGGGGCGTGGGCGGTGCGACCGCCGGCGGCGGCGCCGACCGCCTCGCGGACCAGGACCTCCCCGTCGGGGGCGATCCGCTGCCGGGAGACCTCGGAGGTCAGTGCGCCGGCCGGCAGTGGGCCGCGCAGCGAATTGGGCCGCAGCCGCAGCCAGAGCCGCAGCAGGATGCCCATGAGCCGGTCCTCGACCCAGATGATGCCGGGCTCCAGCCACGGCATCGCCAGCAGCACCAGCAGGCCCGCGGCCCAGCCCAGCAGGACGTCGCTGACCCAGTGGGTACCGAGGTAGACGGTGGTCATTCCGACGCCCAGCGCGCCCAGCGCGGCGATCACCGACAGGGTGCGGCGGCGCAGCGGGGTGGTCGCCAGGTAGGCCAGCACGCCCCAGGTGACGACGGCGTTGGCGGTGTGGCCGGAGGGGAATATGTCGCCGCCGAGCCACATCTCGTTGGAGCCGACCACCGTCGCGTAGTGCGGGCCGAGGCGGCCCATCCCGAGCTTGGCGGCGCCGACGGTGATGTTCAGCAGCAGCAGCGAGGCGCCGAGCACCAGCAGCGGGTGGAGGTTGCGCTGCCGCCAGCAGCGCCAGCCCAGCCAGGCCGCCACCGCCACCGCGGTCGGGCCGCGCTGCCCCAGCACGACGAAGTAGTCGAGGAAGGCGTGGATCTCCGGCCACTGCTTGTACGGCCGGAAGAGCATCAGCTGCCAGTCGAGGGTGACCAGGGAGGTGTCGGCCAGCACCCCGGCGACGATCGCCGCGTACACCGCCAGCGTGCCCCAGAACAGCCACAGGCGGGTCCGGGTCATGCGCGGCGGTCTGACGCGATCGGTCGGGAGGTGCTCCTCCATCTGGTCGAGCTTGTCATCGGTACGCACTCAAACGACGTTACCGCGTGTGATGTATGCACTTGGTCAAACCGTGCGCTTTGTAATGACGATGTGATGTGGAATGGGTCTCAATCCGGGCCGGGTTCCCAGGATTTCGAAGAGAATTTCCCGGGTACTGGATTCTGTTCCAGCCATCCGCGTGTCGCCGGCATAGGTGCTTATCTGTTTTTCGCCGGCGGAGTTTATCCGTCATTCGCACGGGTGTCGTGGCGCGTTTTCCTTGGGGCGGACATTACGGAGCGGGATCTTCCGGTCACGGCGGGCCCGAGCCGTTCAGCCAGAACGCGCCGTAGACCGCCGAGCCGACCGCCACGACTCCGATGACCAGCCACGACCGCAGCGGGCGCCATCTGGCCAGCCCCGCCGCGAGCGGCAGCAGCAGCGGGAAGGCGGGCATCATCAGGCGCGGCTTCGACCCGAAGTAGCCCTTGGCGGTGAGCGCGATCAGCAGCACCGTCCCGCCGTAGACCGCCAGGGGCAGCGGCTGGCCCTGGCGCACGCCGTGCACGTACAGCCAGATGACCAGTGCGACGCCGATCAACAGGCCGAGGCCGGCGGCGAACGCGGGCCCGGTGAGCTGGTGCCAGATAAAGGTGCCGAAGGCGATCCCGCCGTCGAAGCCGTTGTGCCAACCGGCCTGGACGTCCAGGTAGCCGGTGAGCGATCCGCGCCGGGCGCTGACCCACAGGACGTATCCGCACCAGCCGAGCGGTGCCAGCAGGACGCCGAGCAGCATCCGCCGGTGCCGGCCGTGGAGGAAGGCGCGCGGCCGGACCCCGCCGGCCCGCTCGTTCGCCACCGTCACCGCCGCGGCGATCCACACCGCGGCGACCACCGCGGCGCCCACCGGTCGGGTCAGTCCGGCCAGCGACGCCAGGACGCCGGCCCACACCCAGCGTCCGGTGAGCACGCAGTAGACGCCCCACCCCGCAAGGGCGGTGAACAGCGACTCCGAGTACGCCATCGACTGGACGATGCCGACCGGCAGCGCGGCCCACAGTGCGGCCAGCAGCACCCCGGCCCGCGGGCCGTGCAGCCGCTCCCCGGTGGCGTACAGCGCCCAGGCCGCGGCGAGCGACGTCAACCAGGCCACCGCCATCCCGGCGTCCGCGGCGGAGAGCGGGGTGAGTGCCGACAGGCCCCGCTCCAGCCCCGGCAGCAGCGGGAAGAACGCGAGGTTGGAGTGGACGTCGCCGTTGGCCAGGTGGACGGTGTAGCCGTAGCCCTGCTCGGCGACCCGGGTGTACCAGAGGGAGTCCCAGCGGGCGGTCAGCAGGGTGTGCCAGTCCTTGCCGTTGGCGGCCGACCAGACCATGAGGACGACCAGCCCCCACAGGCGGATCGCCGCGTACGCCGCCAGGCCGGGGACGGCGCGGCGCAGCGCGGCACGGACGGCGGGCGGACACAGGGTCCGGCCGGGTGCGGCGGTCGAGGCAAGATCGTTCACCCAGTCGATTATCCAGGTGGCGGGGGCGCGGCCGTCCCAGACGGCCGCGGGAACGTCAGGGCTGCGACGAGCGTCTCACCGTGAGGTGGGCCACGCGGGCCCCGGTGGGACTCGCGTAGTCTGACGACTCAACTCGCCCGTGCCGCCGGTTCCGCCGGTGCGTCGTCGCGCCCTGGACCGCGGCCGCGAGCGCAGCACGGCGAGCGCATGACAGGAGGTACTGGATGTCAGGGACGACCGCGTCCGGCAGGGGGCGGACGGGTGGTATTCCCCGGCACACAGGCGGTGGCGTGAACCGCTGGACCGTGCTGACCGTGCTCTGCGTCAGCCTGCTCTTCGTCGCGCTGGACACCACCATCCTCTACGTGGCGGTGCCCTCCATCACCGAGGATCTGCGGCCCGGGCCGGTCGAGTTGCTGTGGATCGTCGACATCTACCCGCTGATCGCGGCCTCGCTGTTGATCCTCTTCGGCACGCTCGGCGACCGCGTCGGCCGCCGCCGCGTCCTGCTGCTCGGCTACGGGCTCTTCGCGCTGGCCTCGGCCGCCGCCGCGCTCGCGCCCAATCCGCAGACCCTGATGGCGGCCCGGGCGCTGCTCGGCATCGGCGGCGCCATGATCATGCCCGCCACGCTGTCGATCCTGCGCCAGGTCTTCCCCGACCGGCGGGAGCGGGCGGTGGCCATCGGCGTGTGGAGCGCGGTGGCCGCGGTCGGTGCCGCGGTCGGTCCGGTGCTCGGTGGCTTCCTGGTCGAGAACTTCTGGTGGGGCTCGGTCTTCCTGATCAACATCCCGATGATGGCGGCGATGTTCCTGATAGGGCGCTGGCTGCTGCCGGAGTCGCGGGGCGAGCACAACGGGCCCTGGGACCTGGTGGGCGCGGTCATCGCGGCGCTGGGTGTGCTGGGCATCGTCTTCGGGGTCAAGCGGCTGGGCAGCGGCGCCCCGGTGGTCGGGGTGAGCACGCTGCTGCCGATCGTGGTCGGCACCGCGCTGCTGATCCTCTTCGTCCGTCGGCAGGGTCGTCGCACCCACCCGTTGATCGACGTGCGGCTGTTCGCCCGGCCGGCGTTCGGCACCTCCATCGGTTGCATCGTGCTCGCCATGCTCGCCCTCGTCGGACTGCAACTGATCGCCGTCCAGTACCTCCAGTTGGTGCTGGGGCTGAGCCCGTTGGCGACCGGGCTGCGGATGCTGCCGCTGGTGTTCTCCGCGATGGCCGCCGGACTCACCGGTTCCAAGCTGTTGCAGGCCCTCGGCCCGCGGGTGATGGTCGTCGGCGGCTTCGCCCTCACCGCGATCGCGGTGGTCTCGCTGACCGCGTTGGGCAGCGAGAACCACTTCTGGCAGCTGTCCCTCGGCTTCGTGCTGCTCGGCTTCGGCTTCCAGTCCACGCTGTTCGGGGCGTACGAGTCGATGCTCAGCGAGGCGCCGGCCGCGCAGGCCGGCGGTGCGGCGGCGCTCGGCGAGACCGCCTACCAATTGGGCGCCGGGATCGGGGTGGCGCTGCTCGGCAGCGTGATGAACGCCGCCTACGCGCCGGGCCTGAACCGCGTCTCCGGGGTCTCCGACCGGGCCTCCCACTCGGCCTCGCACTCGCTCGGCGAGGCGTACAAGGTCGCCGCCGGCCTCGGGGAGCATGCCCGGCAGGCGCTCCGGGTGGCCGCCCGGGACGCCTTCATCCACGGTTTGCGGGTCACCCTCGTCGCCAGCGCGGTGCTGCTGCTGGTCGGTGCGGGGATCGCGCTGCGGCTGCCGCGCCGGGCCGCGGAGTCCGCGGAGCGGGCCGATGCCGAGGCCGCTGCCGAGGAGGGCGCTGTGGCCGCTGTCGAGGGCGGTGCTGTGGCCGCCGCTGAGGAGGGCCCGGTGGCCGCCGGGTGCGAGGGGGCGCCGGCCTCCGCGAGCACCGGCCGCTGATCCAGGGCGGGTTCAAAGGTCCGCCGCCCGGCGGGGGACCCTTGCCCGGGCGGTGCCGGGGACCGTACCGTCGGACGCGCGTAACTACCACTGCTAGTTTTTCGCGCGAGCGCTGAATCCGCCGGAGGACCCGCCATGCCCGCAACGCCGTCCCCGCTCCCGCCCTTCGACCCCGATGACCCCCTGGGCCTCGACGACCTGCTCACCGACGAGGACCGCGCGGTCCGCGCCACCGTCCGCCAGTGGGCCGCTGACCGGGTCCTGCCGCACGTCGCCGACTGGTACGAGCGCGGCGAGCTCCCCGGTATCCACGAACTCGCCCGGGAACTGGGCGCGCTCGGCGCCCTGGGCATGTCCCTGACCGGATACGGCTGTGCCGGCGCCTCGCACGTCCAGTACGGACTCGCCTGCCTGGAACTGGAGGCCGCCGACTCCGGCATCCGCTCGCTGGTCTCCGTCCAGGGCTCGCTGGCCATGTACGCGATCTGGCGCTTCGGTTCGGAGGAGCAGAAGCAGCAGTGGCTGCCGCGGATGGCCTCCGGTGAGGTCATCGGCTGCTTCGGACTGACCGAGCCGGACCACGGCTCCGACCCGGCGGGCATGCGGACGTACGCCAAGCGGGACGGTTCCGACTGGGTGCTGACCGGGCGCAAGATGTGGATCACCAACGGGTCGGTGGCCGGCGTCGCGGTGGTCTGGGCCCGCACGGACGACGGCGTCCGCGGCTTCGTCGTCCCCACCGACCGCCCCGGCTTCGCCGCCCCCGAGATCAAGCACAAGTGGTCGCTGCGTGCCTCGGTCACCAGCGAACTGGTCCTGGACGAGGTGCGGCTGCCCGCCGACGCGGTGCTGCCGGAGGCCCGGGGGCTGGGTGCCCCGCTGCGGTGCCTGGGACAGGCTCGCTACGGGATCGTCTGGGGCTCGATGGGGGCGGCGCGGGCCTGCTTCGAGGCGGCGCTCGACTACGCGCGGACCCGCGAGCAGTTCGGCCGGCCCATCGGCGGCTTCCAGCTCACCCAGGCCAAACTGGCCGACATGGCACTGGAGCTCCACAAGGGGTTGCTGCTCGCGCACCACCTGGGGCGGCGGTTCGACACCCGCACCCTGCTGCCGGAGCAGATCAGCTTCGGCAAGCTCAACAACGTCCGCGAGGCGATCGACATCTGCCGCACCGCCCGGACCATTCTCGGCGCCAACGGGATCTCGCTCGAATACCCCGTCATGCGGCACGCCACCAATTTGGAGTCGGTGCTGACCTACGAGGGCACCGCGGAGATGCACCAGTTGGTGCTGGGCAAGGCGCTCACCGGACTGGATGCCTTCCGGTGAGCGGTCGGCTCACCTCTGATGGTCGCGCTCCCCGGGGGACGCGGTAATCGACTGCGGTTGCGCCGCGGGCCGGCCCCCGGTCGCAAGGGGTGCCCGCGGCCCCTCAACTCTGGTTGAAGAAGCCGCCGTTGCGTGGGCCGCGGGTCTCGCCGGTGACGACCTTGTAGTCGGCGGGGGTGAGCAGGAACACCCGGGTGGCGACCCGCTCGATGGAGCCGCGCAGGCCGAAGGTGAGGCCGGCGGCGAAGTCCACCACCCGCTTGGCGTCGGCGGACTCCATGGCCGTCAGGTTGACGATCACCGGGACGCCGTCCCGGAAGAGTTCGCCGATGCCGCGCGCGTCGCGGAAGGAGGCCGGGGTGATCGTGGCGATGCGGGTGCCCTGGTGCTGGGCGGCCTCGTCGGTCACCCGGACCCGGGGGTCGGTCACCCAGGGGTTGGCACCCGAGTCGGCGGACTCGGGTCCCTCGGCGTAGTCATCGTCGTAGTAGCGCTCGTCATCGTTGTCGTCGACGAGGCCCAGCCAGGCGCTCGCCTTGCGTACCGATCCCATTGACGCCTCCTCTCACCCGCGGCGTGTGCGTTCCGTTCGCCCTATCGTCGTCCATGAGGGCGAGGGTGTGCCAAGCGGATAGCGGCCGCACGGGGGGTTCGTGACATATCTGGTGCAAAGAGGGTGGTGCGCCGTCAGCTCGCGTGCCCTGACGGTGAACTGACAGTACGAAAGGCATCACGGTCGGTACCCGTATCGGTGATATCGACAAGTTGACGGCGTCGAAGGGATTCGACTGCGAAGTAGGTTCGGGCGTGAGACCAGGGCATATGTCCGGGGTCTGGGCAACCCTGCGCGATATGGCCCGATCATCGGGTGACTGGCCCAACGGAGTGTCGTTGACACCGGAACAGAAAAACCTCTGTTCCTCTACATTCACTCCGAAAGATCAGCACGTGACTACACCCATCACGGAGGAGCGCATCCCGCGCCTCCGCAAGGCGTTCACGGCGACGGTCGTGGCGCCCCGCACCATCCGCGCCAAGCTCATCCGCATCCTCGCGGTGGCCCTGGTGATACTCCTGGCGCTCCTGGGCCTCTCCGCCGCCCGACAGCTCGGCGACTACGAGAACGCCAGCACCACCGCGGCCGACGCCCACCTCTCCGACGCGCTCCAGGGCTTCATCCACGAGCACCAGAAGGAGCGCGGCCTGACCACCGGCTACGTGGGCGGGCGGGCTCGGAGGTCCCCCGGCTGCCGGCCGGGGGAGGGCCGCCCGCCCCCTTGGGTGTCCGTGGCCGGGGCGGCGGACCGCCGGATCAGCGGATCTCCGGCGGGCTGATCCGGGAGGTCGTCAGGGCCGAGGGGCCGGTGCCCCACTTCTTCAGGATCCGGTCGTACGTCCCGTCCTTCTTCAGTCGGTTGACCGCGGCCTGGAAGGCGGGGGCCAGCGGTGTCCCCTTCTTGAAGGCGAAACCGACGTCCAGGCGCTTGAACTCGTTGAGGAAGCGCAGCCCCGGCTGCTGTGTGACGGCGTAGCGCAGCCCGTTGATGGTGCTCATCACCACGTCACTGCGGCCCTGTTGGAGCGAGATCCACAGGGCGCCCTGGTCGGCGTAGGTCTTGACGTCGTAGGGCCGCTTCCCGGCGTCCTTGCACAGGTGCGCCTTCTCCTCCAGCGTGGTCTCGAAGGTGGTGCCGGCGCCGGTGGCCACCGTCAGGCCGCACAGCTGGGTCAGAGCGGTGATCTTCTTCAGCGGGCTGTCCCGGCGGGCCGCGAAGCCCTGGCCGTCGTTGATGTAGGTGACGAAGTCGAGGGTCTTGCGGCGTTCGTCGGTGACGCCGAAGTTGCCGGTGCCCACGTCGTACTTGCCGCTGCCCAGCGCCGGCAGGATCGCCTCGAAGCTGGCCACCTCCCGGGTGAGTCTGAGGCCGAGCACCTTGCCGACCGCGTCCGCGAAGTCGATGTCCTGGCCGGCCAAGGTCTTGCCGTCGGGAAGGTAGGTGGCGCCGGGTGGGGTGCCGACGCTGCTGGCCAGGGCGAGGGTGCCGCGGGCGCGGACGTCGGCGGGCAGCAGCCCGGCGGCGGCCGGGTCCTTCCGTACGGCGGAGACCACGTCGGTGGTGGGGACCTCGGCGTTCGCGGCCGGTCCGGCGTCCTGGGCGCCGGAGGCCGTGCCGTCCGCGCCGCAGCCGGTGACCGCCAGGGCCGCGGTGACCAGGAGCGCGGCGGTGCGCAGCGCGGTGCGGGTGGTACGGGTGGTGGTCATGGGCGCGGGATCTCCAGGTGCTTCTCGAACGGCAGCGGGCCGATCGACTCCGGGTCGGCGGTCAGGTCGAACAGGGGGCGGTAACCCGCCGCGAGGTAGAGGTGTTTGGCCTCCGGCTGGCGGGGGCCGGTGGTGAGGTGGATCCGGGTGTAGCCGCGGCCGGCGGCGTGCTGCTCCAGGGCGGTCAGGACGCGGCGGGCCAGCCCGCGGCGTCGGTGCGCGTGGTGCGTCCAGATCCGTTTGAGCTCGGCGGTGTCCGGGGCGTAGCGGCGGTAGGCGCCGCCGGCGATCGGGCTGCCGTCCTCCAGGAGCAGCAGGAACGCGCCCCCGGGCGGGGCGAATTCCGCGGCCGGGTACTCCTGGTCGAGGTCGACGGGCCGGCCGTACCGGGTGGTGTATTCGTGGGTCAGCTCGTCCAACAGGGGGCGGGCGAGCGGGTCGGTGACGGTGGTGTGATGGATCGTCAGGCGGCCCGCACGGGGCGGCCGTGGCGCGGCGGTCATCGGGGCGCCTCCGTGGTCAGTGGCGGCGCTCGACGGCGTACGAGCGTGCCGGATGAACAAAGGGGGGCGAAGACGGGAGAAAGGGTAGAGCGAGGGAGGGGTGCGCCGGGAGGCGGCGCGGGTGTGAAGGCGCGCGGCGGGAAGGAAGGAGAACCGCGGAATCGGCCCGGCCTGGAGCGGCGGGCCTCAGGGGCAGGGGGTCAGCTCAACAGGAAGACGACCACACGCGACCGAAGTCGATGTGGTCCCGGGTGACCAGCCGCTGCCATGGATGCATGCGGCTAAGTGGAACAGGCATCCGTTTCCGCGTCAACCGTGAAGTGATCCATCGCTCAGAGTGCGGCCGGCGGGCCGGACGCCCTTGACAGCAAGCCGTGTTGACCCCATAGCCTCAAGGGCCGGTCGTGCTGAGGGGCGCGGCCCGTTTCTGCCTGTGTGAAGGCGCTCGACTCCCGTGATCGATCTGACGCGTATCCACGGAGCCTTCGCATGCCTTCCGACACCCTCGACGCCCCTGCCGTGGCCGCTGCGCCACCGGCCGAGCCGGCGCCGCCCGCCCCGCGCATCGTGCCGCGCCGCCGCTTCGGCCAGTGGACGGCCGCCGCCGTCCTCCTCGTCCTGCTGGTACTGGCCCTCACCTCCGTCGTCCGCAACCGCGCCTTCCAATGGGACGTGGTCGCCGACTACTTCCTGACCTCCGCCGTGCTGCGCGGTCTGGGCCTGACGCTCTGGCTGACCGTCGTGGTGATGGTGCTGGGCTTCGCGCTGGGCACCCTGCTCGCGGTCCTGCGGCTGTCCGGCAACCCCGTGCTGCGCGGCATCGGTTGGGGCTACGTCTGGCTGTTCCGGTCGATGCCGATCCTGGTGCAGCTGTTGTTCTGGTTCAACATCGGGGCGCTGTACCCGGTCATCCTCGGCGTCAAGACCGTCAATCTGCTCTCGCCGGTCGCCGTCGCGGTCATCGGGCTGACCCTGCACGAGGCCGCGTACGCCGCCGAGGTGGTCCGCGGCGGCATCCTCTCCGTCGACAAGGGCCAGTTGGAGGCCGCCCAGGCGCTGGGCCTGGGGGCCGGGCGGCGGTTGCGCCGGATCGTGCTGCCGCAGGCGATGCGGTCGATCGTGCCGCCGGCCGGGAACATGCTGATCGGCACCCTCAAGGGCACCTCCATCGTCAGCGTCATCGCCGTCCAGGACCTGCTCTACTCGGTCCAGTTGGTCTACCACCGCACCTACCAGGTCATCCCGCTGCTGCTGGTGGCGACCCTCTGGTACGTCCTGGTCACCTCGGTCCTCAGCGTCGGCCAGCACGTCATCGAGCGGCATTACGCCCGCGGGACGGCCGGTGCCCGGTGAGCCCGGCCGCGCGGAACCAGGTCCGGCCGTCCGTGGTCATCGTGGGCGCCGGCCCGCGGGGCACCGGAGTGCTGGAGCGGATCGCCGCCAACGCCCCCGAGCTGTACGGCGACGCGCCCCTCGACCTGCACCTGGTCGATCCGCATCCGCCCGGCGGCGGCCGGATCTGGCGCCGTGCGCAGTCCCCGCTGCTGTGGATGAACTCCATGGCCGAGGACGTCACCATGTTCACCGACGAGACCGTCGAGCAGGCCGGTCCGGTGCGGCCCGGTCCCTCGCTCGCCGAGTGGGCCCGCGCGGTGCGGGACGGGCGTCTTACCGCCCCGTCCGGCCTCGCCGGCGACGTGGCGGCGCTGGGTCCGACGGACTTCGCCGGGCGGCGGCTGCAGAGCGGCTACCTCCGCTGGGTCTACGAGGACGCGGTGGCCGCGCTGCCGCCCCGGGTCACCGTGCATGAGCACCGGGGGACCGCGCTGCGGGTCTCCGGGACGCGCGAGGGGCGGCAGCAGGTGTGGTTGGCGGGCCGCGCCGCACCGCTGCCGGCGGACCTGGTGGTGCTGACGTTGGGTCACCTGGAATCCCAAATGGGCCATGAAGAAAGGGAGTTGACGGACTTCGCGGACCGGCGCGGGCTGACGTATCTGGCGCCGGCGTTCACCGCCGACAGTGACCTGAGCGCGCTGCGGCCCGGCGAACCGGTCCTGGTGCGCGGCTTCGGGCTGGCCTTCGTCGACCTGATGGTGCTGCTGACCGAGGGGCGCGGCGGGACGTACACCACCGGCGACGACGGGGAGCTGACCTACCACCCCTCCGGCCGGGAACCGGTGCTGCACGTCGGGTCCCGGCGCGGCGTCCCCTACCACTCCAAGATCGGCTACCCGCCGTCCGGCGCACGGCCGCCGCTGCCGCGGTTCTTCGGCCCGGCCGAGGTCGACGCGCTGCTCGCCCGGCCCGGGGGGATCGACTTCCCGCGCGACGTCCGGCCGCTGATCGACAAGGAGTTGGGCTTCGCCCACTACCACCGGCTGTTCACCGCGCACGCCGCGCGCACCCGGATGGCATGGCCGGACTTCGAGGAGAAGTACGCCGCCGCCGACCCCGGCAGCGCCGCCCTCCAGGCCCTGGTCTCCGCCGCCGTCCCCGACCCGGCCGACCGGCTCGACCTGGAGGCGCTGGACCACCCGTTGGACGGGATCCGCTACGCCGACGGCGCGGCCCTCCAGGCGGGGCTGCGCGGCTACATCGAGGCCGACCTGGCCCGCCGCCACGACCCCGGGCACAGCCCCGACCTGGCGGTCTTCCTCGCGCTGCTGTCGGTCTACGGTCAGCTGATCCGGCTCGGCGACCACGGGCCCTGGTGGCACGGCTTCTTCAGCTTCCTCGCCTCCGGGCCGCCCGGGCCCCGGCTGCGGCAGCTGCTGGCGCTCTCCCGGGCCGGGGTGGTGCGCTTCCTGGGCGCGGGGCTCACCGTCACCGCCGACGAGGCCCGCGGGGTGTTCCGGGCCGGGTCCACCAGCCTGCCGGGGGAGTGGACCGAGGTCCGGGCCCTGGTGGAGGCGCGACTGCCGGAACCGACCGTGGCCCGCACCCGGGACCGGCTGCTCGCCGCGCTGCACGCCGACGGCGCCCGCGCCACGGCCGGCGGCCTGCTGGCCGTCGACCCCGCCGACGGCCGGGTCCTGGACCGGGCCGGCCGCCCGCACCCGCGCCGGTTCGCCCTCGGCCCGTACACCGACGCCCGCGGCAGCGGCGCCTTCACCCGTCCCCGTACCAACGCGCCCGCCTTCCGGCAGAACGACGCGACCGCGCGGGCGCTGCTCACCTTCCTCCGCGACCGCACCGCCCCACCGGTACCGGTCCCCGCACTCACCCCGAGGACTGACGATGCCGCTGACCAGTGATTCCGCCGTCACCCGTGAGCCCCCCGCCGGATCCGCCGCGGCCGGCCGCCCCGTCCCGCAGCGCGCCGGGCCACCGGAGGCGGACGACCCGGCGGCGCTGAAGATCGTCCCGGTGCGCCACCCCTGGCGCTGGGCGGGGGTCGCGGTGACCGCGGTGCTGCTCGTCCAGTTCGCGCACGGCCTGATCACCAACCCGGCATGGCAGTGGGGGGTGTTCGCGCGGTTCTTCGCCAACGGAACGATCCTGAAGGCGGTCTGGGTCACCCTCCAACTGACCGTCTACGGCACCGCCCTCGGCTTCGCGCTGGGCTTGGTGCTGGCCATGATGCGGCTGTCCGCCAGCCCGTTCCTGCGCTGGGTGGCGTTCGGCTACATCTGGGCGTTCCGCTCCATCCCGCTCATCGTCCAGCTGCTGTTCTGGTTCAACCTCGCCTACCTCTACAAGCGGCTGGACTTCGGGATCCCGTTCGGCCCCGGCTTCTTCCACTTCGACACCATGGGACTGGTCGGCGCGATGGGCGCGGCGGTCCTCGGGCTGGCGCTGCACCAGGCCGCCTACGCCGCCGAGATCGTCCGGGCCGGCGTACAGGCCGTGGACGCCGGCCAGTTGGAGGCCGCCGCCGCGCTCGGGCTGCCCCGGCTGCGCCGACTCCGCCGGATCGTGCTGCCGCAGGCGATGCGCTCGATCCTGCCGAACGCCACCAACGAGGTGATCTCGCTCTTCAAGGGCACCTCGATCGTCTCGGTGATGGCGATCGGCGAACTCTTCTACCAGGTCCAGGTCATCTACGGACGGAACGGCCAGGTGGTGCCCCTGCTGATGGTCGCCACCGCCTGGTACATCCTCCTCACCACCGTGCTCTCCGTCCTTCAGCACTACGTCGAACGTCACTACGCCAAGGGGGTCGCGCGATGAGCGCCATGGTGGAAATCCGGTCCGTCCACAAGAGTTTCGGCGCCACCGAGGTGCTGCGCGGCATCGATCTGGAGGTCGCGGCCGGCGAGGTGACGGTGGTGCTCGGGCCGTCCGGTTCGGGCAAGTCGACGCTGTTGCGCACCATCAACCACCTGGAGAAGGTCGACAGCGGCTGGATCAGCGTCGACGGGGCGCTGGTGGGCTATCGGAGGTCCGGCGACCGGCTGTACGAGCTGCGGGAACGGGAGGTCCTCAAACAGCGCACCGGCATCGGCTTCGTCTTCCAGAACTTCAACCTCTTCCCGCACCTGACGGTGCTGGAGAACCTCGTCGAGGCCCCGATCGCCGTACAACGCCGCCCGCGCAAGGAAGCCGAGGCCGCCGCCCGCCGCCTGCTCACCCGGGTCGGCCTGACGGAGAAGGCGGACGCCTACCCCAAACAGCTCTCCGGCGGCCAACAGCAGCGGGTCGCCATCGCCCGGGCGCTGGCCCTGGAGCCCACCCTGCTGCTCTTCGACGAACCGACCTCGGCGCTCGACCCCGAGCTGGTCGGCGAAGTCCTCGACGTCATCCGGGACTTGGCGCACCAGGGCACCACCATGATCGTCGTCACCCATGAGATCGGCTTCGCCCGCGAGGTCGCCGACACCGTCGTCTTCATGGACGGCGGGCGGATCGTCGAGCAGGGCCCGCCCGGGCAGGTGCTCGACCACCCGCGCCACGAGCGGACCCGGTCCTTCCTCTCCAAGGTGCTCTGACCGTGCCCGCCGCACCCACCGTGCCCGCCGCACCCACCGTGCCCACCGCGCCCCCTGGGTACGCCGCACCCGCCGTCCCCGTACCGCCGTCGAGGAGACCCCCCGTGATCCGCCGTACGCTCGCCGCCGCCCTCGCCCTCGCCGCCGGCTCCGTCCTGCTCACCGCCTGCGGCTCCGGCGATGCGGCGAGCACGGAGGTCAGCGCCGGGAACCACGGCCCGAAGATCAACATCGGCCCCGAGCAGCACCGCATCCGCGGGACCAAGGACCCCAAGAGCGCCGCGCTGATGCCCGCCCGGGTCCGGGAGACCGGCGAACTGCGGATCGGCGTGGGCGCCGAGAGCAGCCCCCCGCTGAGCTTCTACGCCACCGACGACAAGACCCTCATCGGCGTCGAGGAGGACCTGGCCACCCTCGTCGCCGACACCCTCGGACTGAAGCCGCACTTCGAGCCGCTGTCCTGGGAGAACCTCTTCGTCGGCCTGGACAGCGGCACACTCGACGCGGTCTTCAGCAACGTCACCGTCACCGAGGAGCGCAAGGACAAGTACGACTTCGCCACCTACCGGCTCGACCAGCTGGGGATGGAGGTCAAGAAGGGCAGCGGCTGGAAGGTCCGCGGCGCCCAGGACGTCGCGGGGAAGACCATCGCGGTGAGCTCCGGCACCAACCAGGAGAAGATCCTGCTCGACTGGAGCAAGGCGGACGAGAAGGCCGGCCGCAAACCGGTGGACATCAAGTACTTCCAGAAACCCTCGGACGTCTACCTCGCGCTCCAATCGGGCCGGATCGACGGCTACTTCGGCCCCAACCCGTCCGTCGCCTACCACGTCGGCGTCGCCGGCCAGACCGAGAGCGCCGGCACCTTCTCCGGTGGCGGCGCCCACCTCCAGGGCGAGATCGCCGCCACCACCCGGAAGGGCAGCGGCCTGGTCAAGGCGTACGCCGCGGCCCTCCAGAAGGTCATCGACGACGGCCGCTACGCCAAGGTGCTGGCCCGCTGGGGGCTGACCGGCGAGGCCGTCGCGACCTCACGGATCAACCCGCCCGGCCTGCCCAGGACCGCCAACTGACCCGGCGCCCCGGCCCCGTACCGCACAGGAAGGCCCACCCCATGCCCGTACCGCACCACCCGCTGCGGCTGGCCGTCGCGCTGGACTCCCCGCAGGTCCCGCCCCGCCACGACGCCGCCCACCACACCGCCCTCGCCCGGCTCGCCGAGCGCGGCACCCTGGACTTCGTCACCCTCGGCGACCGCTTCGGCGGTCCCGGCCCGGACGCGCTCGCGGTGCTCGCCCGGATCGCGCCTGACACCGAACGGATCGGTCTGGTCCCCACGGTGACCACCACCCACACCGAGCCGTTCCACGTCTCCACCGCCGTGGCCACCCTGGACTGGGTCAGCCGCGGCCGGGCCGGTTGGACGGTGGAGGTGTCCACCACCGAGGCCGAGGCCGCGCTCGTCGGGCGCCGTCCGGCCGCCCCGGCCGCCGAGGTCTGGCCCGAGGCCGATGAGGTCGCCGACGTCGCCGGGCGGCTGTGGGACAGCTGGGAGGACGACGCGGAGATCCGCGACCTGGCCACCGGCCGCTTCGTCGACCGCGACAAGCTGCACCACGTCGACTTCACCGGCCGCGCCTTCTCGGTCCGGGGGCCGTCCATCGTGCCCCGGCCGCCGCAGGGCCGCCCGGTGACCGTCGTCGAGGTGACCGGGGACACCGGCGGGCCGGACGACGGGGGTCCCCCCGGCTTCGACGGAGCCGACGAGGTAGCGGCGGCCCGCCGGGAGGTGGCCGCCGCCCGGGCCGATGTCGCACTGGTCCGCGCCGAGGACCCGCAGACCGCCGGCGCCGCCCGCGCCGAACTACACGCCCGCGCCCTGGCCCACGGCCGCGACCCCGACCGGCTGCTGGTGCTGGCCTCGCTGCCGGTCGAGCTCCACTCCCCGGCCGACGCCGCCGGGCTCGCCGACCTGCTCGGCGACTGGTTCGCCCAGGGCGCGGCCGACGGTTTCCACCTGCGCCCCGCCGATCCCGACCGGGACCTGCCCCGACTCGTCGAGGGCACCGTCCCGCTCCTACGGGAACGCGGACTGCTCCGCCGCTCCTACGAGGGCACCACCCTGCGCGCGCACCTCGGACTGCCGCGCCCCGCCAGCATCTACGCCCGCGCCCGGGAGGCCAGTCGATGAGCCCGGAACCCCGTCCCCGCAAGCAGATCCACCTCGCCGCGCACTTCCCCGGCGTCAACAACACCACCGTCTGGGCGGATCCGCCCACCCGTCGCCCGACCACCACCCCGGCGGGAGGGGTTTCGCCCCGCCCTTCTCTGGGCAGCCAGATCGACTTCGCGTCCTTCGTGCACCTGGCACGCACCGCGGAGCGCGGCCTGTTCGACTTCTTCTTCCTGGCCGAGGGGCTGCGGCTGCGCGAGCACAAGGGGCGGATCCACGACCTCGACGTGCTCGGCCGGCCCGAGTCGCTCACCGTGCTCAACGCCCTGGCGGCGGTCACCGAACGCCTGGGCCTGGCCGGCACGGTCAGCGCCACCTTCAACGAGCCCTACGAACTCGCCCGCCGGCTCGCCTCCCTGGACCACCTCAGCGGCGGCCGGGCGGCCTGGAACGTCGTCACCACCTCCGACGCCTTCACCGGGGAGAACTTCCGGCGCGGCGGCTACCTCGACCGCGCCGACCGCTACACCCGCGCCGCCGAATTCCTCGCCACCGCACGGGAGTTGTGGGACTCCCGGCCGATCGGCGAGCCGCCGCGCCGGGTCGACCACCGCGGCCGGCACTTCACCGTCCGGGGCGAGTTCGGCGTCCCGCGCAGCCCGCAGGGACACCCCGTCGTCATCCAGGCAGGGGACTCCGCCGAGGGACGGGAGTTCGCCGCCTCCGCCGCCGACGTGATCTTCACCCGGCACAGCGGGCTGGAGGCCGGCCGGGCCTTCTACGCGGACGTCAAGCGCCGGCTCCCCGCGTACCGGCGGCGACCCGCCGACCTCAAGATCATGCCCGGGGTCACCTTCGTCCTCGGCGACACCCCGGCCGAGGCCCAGGAGCAGGCCGCCGAGATCCGCCGGCAGCAGGTCTCCCCGCAGAACGCACTGCTCGCGCTGGAGCAGGTGTGGGGAGTGGACCTGTCCTCCTACGACCCCGACGGGCCGCTGCCGGACATCGATCCGGACCCGGACGGCGAGCTGGCCCAGGGCCGGGTCCGGATCGCCGACCCGAAGGCGATCGCCGACAGGTGGCGGGAACTCTCCCGCGCCAAGGGGCTGTCCATCCGAGAGACCGTCATCGAGACCACCGGGCGGCAGTCCTTCGTCGGCACTCCGGAGAGCGTCGCCCGCGAGATGGATGCCTTCGTGCAGAGCGACGCCGCCGACGGTTTCATCCTCGTGCCGCACCTCACGCCCGGTGGGCTCGACCCGTTCGTGGCGCGGGTCGTCCCGCTGCTCCAGGAGCGCGGCGTGTACCGCACGGAATACACCGGGAACACCCTGCGCTCCCATTTGGACCTGCCGGATCCGGTCCACCCCGCACGGAGGGAGTGACCTGGCAGTGGGGATCGGCCATGGCGCCGCCCGGGGGTCTGGCCCGTGACCTGACGGACGCTCCGGTTGTCCTTCGCGGGAATCGTCGGCCCGTTGGGCGGTGCCACACGGCACGTGCCGGCCGGGTGACCGTGACCCAAGAGGAGCCCGGCCAGAGGTCCCCTCACTGTCGTGTCCGTCTGCCCGACCGGTGCGTGCCCTCCCGCACGCGAGAGTTGGAAGGGCAGCGCACACCGGCATGACAGCAGACGAGACAGCAGTCTTCGGCGGGATCGACACCCACACCGATCTGCACCAGGCCGCCGGCATCGACGGCGTCGGCCGTCACCTGGGCGCCGGGTCGGATGAGTCAACACCCGCTTGAGCGGCCGGTGTTGACGCATCTCCGCCCCGGCCTGGGCAAAGCCGGAGCGGTGTGGAACGGAAACCCCCGCACGGGTGGCCCGTGCGGGGGGGGGGGGGCGACTGGCCCGCTCAGCTGGCCTTCAGTCGCTCCAGGAACTCCGGGACTCCGTCCACCCGGCGGTAGCGCTTGAAGGCCGGAACCAACTCCCGTACGAGTGCGACGCATCGCGGGGCGCCGATGCGGGTGGCCAGGTCCAGCGATTCGCTGGTGACCGCAAGCGCCTGCTCGACGTCGTTGGACTGCAGGCAGCCCTTTGCCTGGTAGGTCAGGAAGATCCCGCGCGTCTTGTCCCTGGCACGGGGCAGCAGGGTCATGCCCTCGGCCATGCGTGCGTGGGCCTCGTCGGTACGGCCGAGGTCAAGAAGGCACTGGCCGGAGTCCACGGCAAGGTCGGCCGGGCCCATCCACGCACACCAGCTCGGGGCCGGATCGGTGGCCTCGACGGCGAGAGCGGCTTCGGCCTTCGACAGGTCCCGGTAGCAGGCCGAGCGGTCACCGAGTGCCGCGTGGGCCCTGGCCCGACGCAGGAAGAGCAGGGATCGCGCGGTGGGATGCTCGATGCCGGACAGGGCGAATCCGAGCTGGTCCACGGAGACCTTGGGCTCACCCAGCCAGTTCGATTGGTAGGCGAAGTCGGAAAGCGCCCCAGCGCCGAAGTCGCGGTCGCCGGCGGCGTGCGCGGACTGCAGGGCCGACCCCCACAGCTTGCCGGCCGCCCAGTGCTGGCCATGGTCGAACCGGTACCACCCGCAGGTGGTGGCGAGCGAAGCGGCCAGCAGCAGGAGCCGCTGACGGGTCTTCTCGCTGTAGCGGCTGTCCTCAATCAGGTCGGTCACCGTGGCGAGGTGAGCGTCCAGCAGGTGAATCGTGTGTTGCCGCTGTTCGGTGGGCAGCCCCGTGAGCTTCGCGCTGGTGTCCTCCAGCCAGTCCACAAGTTCGTTGTCGACCCGCTTCCCGCCGAGGGCTGAGGTGAGCCGGTCGGGTTCGATCGCGGCCCACTGGGCAGCGAGGTCGGCCAGTGAGATGGCGCTGTAGGTCATGAAGCTGCGGCGGTCCATGGCGGCTCTCTGTGCGTCTCGGAGTGCTTGAACGGTGTAGCCCGACCCCAGCGGCAGTGGTGCGTCGCGTCCGGGTAGCCAGTAGGGCCAGCCGTACGCCTCCATGTCTGAGGCCGGGACGTTGAAGGCTTCGGCGATCAGCAGCTGGGATTCGAGGTTGGGCGTCTTGCGCCAGTGCTCCCACCGGCTGATCGCCGTCTTGTCGGCGCCGGAGCGGAGCCCGCGGCGGCGAGCGACGCGGTCGAGGAGGGCGGCGAGGTCGCCCTGGGACCAGCCGCGCAGTTCGCGTGCGAAGGCGAGGGGATGCCGGATCGGGTCGTCCACGGGGCCAATCCCATCATCAACAGTGACCAGGAGCCTACTGTGCGCGAGGGTGGGACAACCGCGGGACTACAGACAACGCCTGTTTGGTGACTGTCCGTTGGGCTGTACTCGACACGCATCGACAGGTTCCCTCGCGAAGCGGAAGGAGTGCGCCCATGAAGCGACGCGCTGCGGTCATAGGTCTCGGCCACCAGGCGCTCGAAGACCACCTCCCCGGCCTGCTCGGCTCTGGCAAGGCTGAGCTGGCTGCCATCTGCGACAGCAACCCGGACATCCTGCGCGAGCGTCAGGAATCCTTCCAGGTCCCGGCCTTCACTCAGCCCGACGAACTGCTGGACACGGTGAAGCCCGACTTCGTGATCGTCACCGTCCCGCACCACGCGGGCCGGGCCGTGATCGAGGAGTGCTCCACCCGAGGCGTCCACGTCCTGAAGGAGAAGCCGTTCGCCACCTCGCTCGCCGAGGCCCGCGAGCTCGCCGCGATCTGCCAGGCCGGCCAGGTGGAGCTGATGGTCACTCTCCAGCGGCGGTTCAACCCGATCTACACCAGCGTGATGCAGTTCCTCGACCAGATCGGCACCCCGTTCCTCATCGACGGCCAGTACACCTTCCACACCGACGACCCCGGCGCCGGGTGGCGCGGAGACGTCAAACAGGCAGGCGGTGGCTGCATCATCGACATGGGCTACCACCTCATCGACCTGCTGCTGTGGTACTTCGGCCTGCCCAGCAGGGTCATCGCCGACTTCTCCACCACCGCCCTGCCCGAGGCCGGCTACGACGCGGAGGACACCGCCGTCATCCAGCTCGGCTACGACTGCGACCTGTACGGCGCGATCCTGCTGTCGCGGTGGGCCGCCCCGAAGACCGAAAGGCTGCACATCGTCGGCACCCGCGGCTCGGTCCTGCTGACGAAGGGCCACCTGAAGCGGCTCGACCTGGGCGGAACTGTCGTGGAGGAGCTGACCCGCCCGCTCGCGCCGGCGAGCACGGCGACCGCACAGATCGACTACTTCTGCCGAGTCCTGGACGGCGAATGCCCCAACGCCTCCGGCCCCCAACAGCACCTCGCCCACGCCGCCTTCATCGCCTCCTGCTACGAGTCCAAGGCGGCTGGGCGCTACATCGACCCGAAGGGGATGCTGTGACCTCCACCCTCGCCCTGCTCGGCGGCGAACCCGCGGTGACCGCCACCGGGCCGCACTTCGGGTGGCCGCCGATCGACGACACCACCCGGGCCAAGGTCGCCGCCCAGCTGGACACCGCCGTCTCCCTCCCCAGCCGGTCCGGCATCGTCGCCGAGCTGGAGGACGGCCTCAAGGCGTACTTCGGCGTGCGGCACGCGATCACCACCAGCTCCGGCACCGCCGCCCTGCACGCGCTCTACTCGGCCGCCCGGATCACGGCCGGGGACGAGGTGATCGTGCCCGCGTGGACCTTCCACGCCACCGCCTCCCCGCTGTTCCACTTGCGGGCCGTGCCGGTGCTGTGCGAGACCGGCCCGGACGGCAACATCGACCCGGCCCGGGTCGAGGAACTGATCACCCCGCGCACCCGGGCGCTGATGGTCACCCATCTGTGGGGCCGCCCGGCCGACATGGCCGTCCTCGCTGCGATCGCCCAGGCCCACGACCTGGCGCTGCTGGAGGACGGCTCGCACGCGCACGGCGCCGGCACCCACGGCCAGAAGATCGGAACCTTCGGTCTCGGCGCGGCGTTTTCCCTCAACGGCCCCAAGCCTCTGTCCGGTGGCGAGGGCGGCTTCGTCCTAACCGATGACGACGACACGTACTACCGGGTGCTGACGTTCGCCCACTACAACAAGCGGTGCAAGTCTGAGATCCCGGAAGGCCATCCGCTCGCGCGGTACGCGGTCACCGGATCCGGCCTCAAACTCCGCATCCACCCGCTGGCCGCCGCCCTCGCCTTCGACCAGCTCCACCGCCTCGACGGCTACCTCCTGGGCCGGGCCGAGATCGCCCGTTACCTCACCGAGCAGTTCAGCCAGATCCCCGGTCTAAAGATCACGCCGATGCCCGAAGGAGTGGTCCCCTCCTGGTACGGATTGACGCTCACCTACCGACCTGACGAGCTCGGCGGCCTGTCCATCGGGCGGTTCCACCAGGCCCTGATCGCCGAGGGCGCGACTGAGTTCGACCGGCCCGGCTCCACCCGCCCCCTCCACGAACTCCCGCTCTACCAGCTCCCGGACCTGCTGTTCCCCGGGCACCCGCACCAGCATCACCGCCAGTACTCGGCCGGCTCCTTCCCCGTCGCCGAGCACGCCTACCAGCACACGATCAAGCTGCCGGTCTGGCATCGTCAGCAGGATCTCGCACTGGCCGGACAGTACGTCCGCGCGGCCGTCAAGGTGAGCGACCACCACAAGGAGTTGCTGGCATGACCGTTACCTCCCCCGAGTTCCTGGCCAGCCTGGCGAACAACGCCCAAACGGACGGCATCACGGGTTTCGTCGCCGCCGCCGTCGTCACCAACGCTGACCGGGTCCTCCTCCTGAAGCGCAACCCCGACGACTTCATGGGCGGTCTGTGGGAGATGCCCTCCGGCAAGGTCGAAGACGGGGAGACCATCCTGGAGGCCCTGTACCGCGAGACCGTCGAGGAGACCGGCCTGACCATCGAGACGGTGAGCGGATACGTCGGCCACTTCGACTACCCCGACAGCCGCGGCGGCACCACCAGGCAGTTCAATTTCGCGGTCACCGTCGAGAAGACCGAACCCGTCATCCTGACCGAGCACGAAGCCCACCAGTGGGCACTGCCCCACGAGCTGCCCGAGGTCAGCGACGCAGTCCGCAAGCTGATCACCCCCTGAACCAGAGCCCTCCCCGCCCCGCCCCGGCTCTGCTGTACGGCCCGGTCCTCGATGGCTTCGAGGGCCGGGCCGCAGTCGTTTCGGGGCCGGCGGCGCCAGGCCACGGCGCGGGCGCCAACGGCGAAGGTCCCCTCCCCGTGTGGGGAGGGGACCTTCTGGTGGAGCGCCCGGCAGGCCTTGCACCTGCATTTCCCACCGGATGGTGGACGTCTTTCCTTGGACCACAGACGCGCGACTTCCCCCCGCTGTCCGCGGGCCGAAGCTGCGTGATGATCATATCGGATCGGTGGGGCCGCTTCGCACACCTCACCGCCGGGAGCGGGCCGGCTGCGGTGCCGGGGGTAGCCGACCGTCGAGTCCGGGCACCCTGCCGCGATCTTGGCCGGGGCGTCCTTCTCGGCGCGGTCGGCGGTGCGGGCCCAGCGGAACTTCGTTGAGCCCCAGTCGGTGGCGTAGGTGCGGGTGGCGCCTTGGTGTGAGGGGGCCGGAGTTGACGGCGATGAGACAGAGCGCCGGAGTGCGGATGCGGCGTCCATCGCGCTGAAGACGTCGACCGCCTCGCCCTACCGCCAAAGGTGTTCTCGCCCGAAGCGTCCACGGCGCGCCCTGCGCGAGACGCACGCGCATGCACTACCTCATGTCGCATGGACCTCACAGCCCTGGCAGAGATCACCCACGACGTCGACCACAAGCGCCCTGCTCCGGGAGGATCCACGCATCGCCGTCGGGTTCTTCGGGTCGTCGCGGTTCCCCTGATGGCCGCCCTGTTCTCGCTCGGAGCAGCCTCGGTTGCCTCCGCGGACACCGGCGCCGACCAAGGCGGGAGCTACGAAACGAACCTTGGCGCCTTGGTCGGGCTCGGGATCTGAAAGAACCTCCGCCCAGTCGGCGCCATCGGCGGAACCGTTCTGCCGGCGCGTCGCCGAACTACCGCCGCGATCCGGTCCGTTCCTCCCCGCGGGCCGGTCGCGCCTCCAGGCTGCGTGGGGAAGGGGAAGGGGAAGGGGGGAGGGGGCTGGGGGCGCGTGGCGGGGTGGTGCGCGAGGCGGGGGATCGGGGCGGCCCTCTTGCGCCACGAGGGTCGAGCACCGGACACTCCCGCTCAGCGAGCGTTTGTCAGGGGCACGCTAAGACCGCGGGGGGTCTCCCCGCATGCGCCCGCGTGCCCTTCGGCTGCGCCTCACGGGTCGCCCACCGGCGGCCCCCGATCCCCCTCGGAGGAATCAGTGAGGAACGAGCGCACCACCCCCCGTAGTGGCGTGGCGAGACGCACCCGGCTGATCGCCGTGGCGTCCGGACTGGTGGCCGTCGGCGCCATCGCCCTGCCGACCGCCGCCGGCGCCCAGACCCCCGCCCCGGCCACGACGTTCAGCGCTGCCCAGCTCACCGCCGCGGGCAACGCGGTCCGCACCGCGGACGTCGCGGGCACCGCCTGGCGGGTCGACCCGACGACCCACACCCTGGTCGTCACCGCCGACAGCACCGTCTCCAAGGCCCAGATCGCCAAGATCCAGCAGGCCGCGGGGAGCAACGCCGGCGCGGTCCGGATCGAGCGCACCGCGGGCAGGATCCGCAAGCTGATCTCCGGCGGCGACGCCATCTACGCGCCCAGCTGGCGTTGTTCGCTCGGCTTCAACGTGCGCAGCGGCAGCACCTATTACTTCCTGACGGCCGGTCACTGCACCGAAGGCAAGCCGCCCTGGTACACCAACTCCTCCGACACCACCAGCATCGGGCCGACCACCGGCTCCAGCTTCCCCGGCAACGACTACGGCATCGTGAAGTACACCAACGCCTCGGTGGCGCACGCCGGTACGGTCGGCAGCCAGGACATCACCAGCGCCGGGAACCCCACGGTCGGCCAGACGGTCACCCGTCGCGGCTCCACCACCGGCACCCACAGCGGCAAGGTCACCGCCCTGAACGCCACGGTGAACTACGGCAGCGGCGACATCGTCTCCGGCCTCATCCAGACCACGGTCTGCGCCGAGCCCGGTGACAGCGGCGGCCCCCTCTACGCGGGCACCAAGGCGCTGGGCCTGACCTCCGGCGGCAGCGGCGACTGCACCAGCGGCGGCACCACCTTCTTCCAGCCCGTCACCGAGGCGCTCAGCGCGTACGGCGTGAGCGTCTACTGACCGGCTGAGACCGATCGGTCGCGATGGCACGAGGGTCCCCGCCGACCGGCCGGCGGGGACCCGACAGCGGGTCCGCCGCGAGCCTCGACCGGCCTGCGGGCCGGGCCTACCATGGAGGCAAAAGCGACTGAACGCGACGTTTCCGTACACGACCCGTACGCGTCGCAACGGCACACGTCAGGGGGCCGTGATGGTCGGAGAACTGGTGGCGGCCGGGGTGGCGCTGGCCTCCGCGGGAACGGTCTATCTGATGGCCGCGGCGCGCGTGGTCAAGCAGTACGAACGCGGTGTGGTGCTCCGGCTGGGGCGGCTGACGTCCTCGGTGCGCGGTCCGGGCTTCACCATGATCATCCCGGCCGTCGACCGGATGCGTAAGGTCAACATGCAGATCGTCACGATGCCGGTGCCCGCCCAGGAGGGCATCACCCGGGACAACGTCACGGTCCGGGTGGACGCGGTGGTCTACTTCAAGGTCATCGACGCCGCCGATGCCATCGTCGAGGTGGAGGACTACCGCTTCGCGGTCTCCCAGATGGCCCAGACCTCGCTGCGGTCGATCATCGGCAAGAGCGAGCTGGACGACCTGCTGTCGAATCGCGAGAAGCTCAATCAGGGCCTGGAGCTGATGATGGACAGCCCGGCCATCGGCTGGGGAGTGAGCGTCGACCGGGTCGAGATCAAGGACGTCTCGCTGCCGGAGACGATGAAGCGCTCGATGGCCCGCCAGGCGGAGGCCACCCGGGACCGCCGGGCCCGGGTGATCAACGCCGACGCCGAACTCCAGGCGTCCCGGAAGCTGGCCGAGGCCGCCGCGGCCATGTCCGACCAGCCCGCGGCGCTGCAACTTCGGCTGCTGCAGACCGTGGTGGCGGTCGCCGCCGAGAAGAACTCCACCCTGGTCCTGCCCTTCCCCGTGGAGCTGCTGCGGTTCCTGGAGCGCTCCGGCCTCCACGCTGAGGCGCAGACCGTACAGGCGGAAGCGGAGGCCGCACGGGCCCGTGCGCAGCAGCCGGCCAGCGGTGACGCCGCCCCGCCCCCGACTCCGGCCCAGCCCCCGGCTCCGGTGGAGAACGGCCACGTCAGCGACGCCCTTCCGGCGCTGGAGGACCTCCCGGAGGCCGAGCGCCTCGGGTAGCGGCCCGCTGTAACACCGTCACAGGCGACCGTCGTACCGCGGTACGACGGTCGCCTGTGACGGTGTCCGCCGTTGTTCGCCGTTGCTTGTCGTTGTCCGCCGTCCGTGCGGCCGGCGCCGGGCCCGCGGCCGGGCGCGGAATTCCGGGGGCGCTTTCCGGACAGCTGTGGCCCTCACACTTCGGGCGCCGCCGAGCGCTGCACGTGCCCTCTGATGTCCGCACTCAGGACTCCGGCGCGCGAATATCGGCGTGAACGACGTGTGGTGAAAACGTGAACTCCCGTATCTGAGACCGGAACCCGGTCTTGTGCACGAGTGGGGCGGGTGGGAATACTCGGTTCTGTTGGCATGGACGCGACTCCCCGCGGTGGCTGCCACGGGGCCGACCCGTCTGTGCTCGGTACCTCACACCTCACTCTCGGGTCCGCATGACCCCCCACGGTCCGGGCCCATCCCCCCACGGGAGGCTCTGAGTTGACGCACCGACGCATACCCCACCGCCGCGCGATGCTGGCCAGTGCGGGCGCGCTCGCGCTCGCCGCCACCGCGACCGTCACCCTCGCCAACGCCCATGCGGCTCCGGCCCCTTCGCTGGCCAAGCTCTCGCCGGCCGCCGCGACCACCCTGGCGTCCCAGTTCAAGACCGGTACGGCCGGCGCGTTCTATGACGCGAAGGCGCAGAAGCTGGTCGTCAACGTCGTGGACGAGACGTCCGCCGCGACCGTCCGGGCCAAGGGCGCGGAGGCGAGAATCGTCAAGCACTCGATGGCCCAGCTCGACACGGCCCGGCGGACGCTGGCCGCCAAGGCGACTATCCCCGGCACCGCCTGGGCGATGGACCCCAGGGCCAACAAGGTCGTGGTGACCGCCGACCGTACGGTCAAGGGCGCCAAGCTGGACCGACTCACCCAGGTGGCCAAGGGCCTCGGTGACACCGTCGAAATCCGCCACAGCAAGGGCGAGTTCAAGCCCCTCATCGCCGGCGGCGACGCGATCTGGGGCAGCAGCGCCCGCTGCTCGCTCGGTTTCAACGTGGTCAAGGACGGCCAGCCGTACTTCCTGACCGCCGGCCACTGCGGCAACGCGGTCAAGGAGTGGTCCGACCAGCAGGGCGGCCAGACGATCGCGACCACCGAGCAGTCCACGTTCCCGGGCAACGACTACTCGATCGCCAAGTACAGCGGCAGCACCGAGCACCCCAGCGAGGTGGACCTCTACGGGGGCACCCAGAAGATCACCAAGGCCGCGGACGCCACCGTCGGCGAGAACGTGAAGCGCAGCGGCAGTACCACCCAGGTGCACGACGGCACCGTCAAGGCGCTGAACGCCAGCGTCAACTACCAGGAGGGCACGGTCAACGGGCTGATCCAGACCGACGTCTGCGCCGAGCCCGGTGACAGCGGCGGCGCCCTCTTCGACGGCGAGAGCGCCCTCGGCCTCACCTCCGGCGGCAGCGGCGACTGCTCCAACGGTGGCGAGACCTTCTTCCAGCCGGTTCCGGCCGCCCTCCAGGCGTACGGCGCACAGATCGGCTGACCCCCAGCGTACAGTGCAGCACTGGCCCCCGGACGCTCTCTTCGTCCGGGGGCCAGCGCCGTTCCGACGCGTCGGCGCATCGGCTCAGAACTCGAAGACCGAGCCCTTTCCGTACGTCATCTCACAGTTGTTGGCGAAGGTGTGGGTGAACGTGACCCGGCGGCCCTGCCAGACGCCGTCCGCGGTGACCACGATGGGGTCCCACATCTTGTTGCATATCCGCTCGCTCGCGAGCCCGGTCACCTTGGTGAAGTCACCGGATGCCGCGTGCAGTTGGCCGCAGGCGGCCTTCGCGTACGGGTGGCTGCCGGATGCCATCGGCATACAGCTCAGCGTCGCCGCGCGCAGCGCCGTGGCGCTCGCGCGACTGTCGCCCTGACCGATCGTCAGTACCAGTTCGGTGGGGGCGTACAGGCCGCCGGTCCGCGCGGGCTGCGCCGGTGCGGCGACGGCCTGTGCGGTGGTGGCGAGCGAACCCAGTACCAGGGCCGTGCCGAGCGCGATCGCCCCAGTGATGTACCGCATGACGAAGACTCCTTTGTTTCGTGGGTGCAGATGCCGGATGGGAGTCTGGCCCAACCGCATCTCAAACGCACACGGCCCGATAGCTTTCGGTCGTTAGGTGAAAGCTGAGGGTAATGGCGCGAACGGGCGGGGGTGTCGGGGCGCGGGGCGCGGGGGAACGGTGCGCTGCCAGGGCAGATGCGGCCGGGCAGGGGCTCCCGCGGGGCGTGTGGGCCGGCCCGCAAGGGAGGAATCCGGCCGCCGACCGGTCGTTCGGGAGGGCTTCGATCTCCGGTGATTGGCCGAAGGTCTGGGCCAGTTGTGAAGCGCTCGGCTAGTTGTGACGCTCGTCCAGGTCGGGCAGTCCCGCGGTCAGTGCGCGCATTCCGCGGATGACCAGTTCGCCGGGGCCGTGCGGGCCGTCCGCCCGCTCGTCGCCCGCGGCCCACTCCTCGACCGCGACCCGCATCGCGGTGTTCGCGGCGGCCGCGGCCAGCCGCACCTCCAGCCGTCCGGCGCCGGTGAGTTGCGCCAGTACCGTCCGCAGCTCCTCCTCGGAGTCGTGGTGGACGCGGTGCCAGACCGCGCGCAGCGCCGGGTCGCCGGGCATCGCCCGCAGCAGCCCACGGGTCCAGCGCAGCGCCTCAGCGGCCGCTTCGTCGGTGGGGGTCAGTGCCCGGCGGGCGGCCTGCTCCAGCGCCGCCCGGACCGGCGGTGCGGCCGGGTCGGCGGTGGTGGCGGCCAGGTCGTCGATCCACTGCCGGACGCCGACCGCGAGCAGCGGGGCCACCGCGTCCTCCTTGGTCCGGAAGTACCGGTAGAAGGTGCGCAGGGCGACCCCTGAGGTGCGGGCGATCTCGTCGGCGGTGACCTCGGCGCCGCGCTCCGCGAACAGGGCCGCCGCGGTGCGGGCGATCTCCAGCTGGGTCTCGGCCTTGCGGCGCTCGGTGAGGGAGGGACGCGCGGGGGTGGGCGCGGCTGTGGTGCGCGGTGCGGTGGGCATGGGGCCAGCTTACGGAGCACAGTGGCGCATCGGCATGACGTGCGAGTGTGGCACATCGTGCCAAGTGGGCGTACGGTGCGGGCAGGGCCCCAAGAGGCACGTCGCCCCAAGAGGCACTTCGCGAACGGAGCAGGATCATGAACCGCTTTGACGGACGCCGCGCACTGATCACCGGAGCCGGCTCGGGCATCGGCCAGGCCACCGCCCACCGGATCCTCGCCGAGGGTGGCCGGGTCGTCGCGGTGGACGTCGACGAGGCGGGCCTGGCTGCCACCGTCGAGCGGGCCGCCGCGGACGGCACCGTCGACCGCCTGGAGACCGCGCGGCTGGACATCTCGGACGAGGCCGCGGTGCAGTCCGGCGTGGCCGCCGCGGTGGCGCACCTCGGCGGGCTGGACGTCCTGGTCAACGCGGCCGGCATCCTGCGCTCCGCGCACACCCACGCGACCACGCTGGACTTCTTCAACAAGGTCATCTCGGTCAACCTGACCGGCACCTTCCTGATGATCCGCGAGTCGCTGCCGGCCCTGCTGGCGGGTCAGACGCCGGTGATCGTCAACTTCAGCTCCACCTCCGCGTCGTTCGCCCACCCGTACATGGCGGCGTACGCGGCCAGTAAGGGCGGCATCCAGTCGATGACCCACGCCATCGCCAGCGAGTACAGCAAGCAGGGGCTGCGCGCGGTGTGCGTGGCGCCGGGCTCCATCGCCAGCAACATGACCACCGGCCGCGGCCCGGGGCTGCCGGAGGACGCCGACATGAGCCTGTTCGTGAAGCTCGCCCCGGCCCTCGGCCAGGGCTTCGCCGGCCCGGAGACGGTCGCCGGCGTGATCGCGATGCTCGCCTCGGAGGACGGCGCGTTCGTCACCGGTACGGAGATCCGCATCGACGGCGGTACGCACATGTGACGGACCGGCGGCGGCCGGAAACCGACGGTCCGTAGGGACCACCCGCGGGTCGGAGGCCGCGAGAATGAGGGACGGCGCCCCGTGCGTGCCGCGTCGGGAGGGGCGTGGCAGGCGCGGGGCGCCGTCGTCCGTGCGGTGTGCTCAGGCCGGCCGGCGCTCCCCGTCGCCGGCCGTCCCGTCGCCGTCCGTTCCGTCGTCGGTCGGCTCGTCGGCCGTCCGGCGCAGCGACGCCAGGACGAGGGTGACCAGCGCGCCGCCCACCGCCCAGGCGGAGAGCACCAACAGCGGTCCGGTCAGGGCCTGGCCCCGGAAGTAGGCGATCGAGCGCGCCGCCCAGGTGCCGGCGCCCGGTGGCAGCGCGGGGCCGATCGCCTGCCAGAACGGCGGCAGCAGCGGATACGGGTAGGCGCCGCCCGCGCTCGGGTTGCCGAACACCACGATCACCAGGATCGCCAGGCCGATGCCGATGATGCCCAGCAGTCCCTGGAAGGCCAGGGTGGTGGCGCCCACCGCGAAGACGGTCAGCGCGCCCAGCCCCCACAGCCCGAAGAGGCTGCCGGGCAGCGCGCCGAGGACCGGGCCGACCACGATCGCCCCGGCCAGCCCGGCGGCGATCGCGTAGAGCGCCAGCGCGGCCAGCCGGATGACCGCCCGCTGTCGGTTGGCCGGGCGCGCCCCGGCGCTGATCGCCAGGATCGCGGCGCACAGATAGCCGCCGACGCACCACCCCACGACCAGGTAGAAGGACGACAGGCTGCGGCCGTCGCCGGCGCCGGCCGGGATCACGTCCTCCGTGCGGACGGTCCGCTGTTGCTGCTTCTCGGCCGCCGTCACGACCAGTTCGACCGCCTGCGAGAGCGAGGCGCCGCCGCCGCTGGCGACCAGCAGCCGGTCGGTCGTGCCGCGCGGATCGACGATCAGCGCGGCGTCGAGGGTGCGGTCGTTGATCTGGCGCCGGGCGGCCGCTTCGGAGGCCACCGGGCGCGGGTCCAGCGGGGCGCCGGGCAGCCGGTCGAGCTTGTTCACCAGCTCCCCGCGGACCTGGGCGGGAGCGACCACGGCGAGGGGCACCCGGTCCGGCTTCGGACGGTGGAAGGCGCCGGCGTACGACGTGATGAACGCGACCATCAGGCCCAGCACCCCGATGACCAGGAGCGCCGCCCGGGCCGTCACCGCGCTCCGCACTTCCTGGGCGAAGGTGAGGCCGGTGCCGTCGTCGGTCGTGGCCATGCGCCGCTCCGTTCTGGGATTCGCAGCTCTTCCAGGGGCTTTATATCCCTTTTGGGCGATATCTTCCGACCGGTGCGACCCCTGGGCGTGTGTTCGTACGGATGTTCGAAAGAAGCGTTATGGTGGAGGAAGCGAAACAAGGGACGCGAATACAGCCGGGGGGCGTATGAGGTGCAGGAGGTGCGGATGCCCGGGTTCACGCATCTGCACACCGCTTCGGGCTTCTCGCTGCGCTACGGCGCCTCCCACCCGGAGCGGCTGGCCGAGCGCGCCGCCGCACGCGGGATGGACGCCCTCGCACTGACCGACCGGGACGGGCTCTTCGGTGCCGTCCGGTTCGCCAAGGCCGCCGCAGCGGCCGGCATCCGCCCGCTGTTCGGCGCCGAACTGGCCGTCGCGGAACGGGAACCAGCGCCCCGACCCACCGTCCGCCACCGCACCCCGGTGCGCGGCGGCGCCTTCCTCGACGAGTCCGCCGCCCGCGCCGTCTTCCTGGCCCGGGACGGCGCCGCCGGCTGGGCCGCCCTGTGCCGACTGGTCTCGGCCGCCCACGCGGACCGCGCCGCGCAACCCGTCCTCTCCTGGCACGCCCTGGAGTCCCTCACCGGTGGGCTGACCGTCCTGCTCGGACCGGACTCCGAGGTCGGCCGGGCGCTGGCCGCCGGCCGCCCGGACCGCGCCGCGAAGCTCCTCGCCCCCTGGCGCGAGCGGTACGGCGACGCGCTGTGCCTGGAAGCCGTCGACCACAAACGCCCCGGCAGCGGTCCCGGCTCCCTACGGCTGGCCGCCCGCACCCTCGGCTTCGCCGTCGACCAGGGCGTCCGCGCCGTCCTGACCAACGCGGTCCGCTACGCCGACCCCGGCCAGGGCCCGGTCGCCGACGTCCTGGACTCCGCCCGCCGCCTGATACCGGTCGACCGGCGTCGCCCCGAGACCTGGGACAGCGGCGAACGCTGGCTCAAGGACACCGCCGCGATGAGCCGCACCGCCGAGCGGATCGCCGAGGCGGCCGGCTTCCGCCGCGGCCTGGCCCACCGGCTGCTCGCCATGACCGAGGAGACCGCCGGGGAGTGCCGGGTGGACCCCCGGGGTGACATCGGGCTCGGTCGGATCCACTTCCCCGAACCGTCCCTGGTCGGCGCCGAACACCGCACCGCCGCCCGGGTGCTGCGCTCCCGCTGCGCCGCCGGGATGGTGCTGCGCGGCTACGACCGCGACCGCACCCACTGGGCCCGGCTCCACGACGAACTGCACACCATCGAGCGGCTCGGCTACCCCTCGTACTTCCTGACGGTCGCCCAAGTCGTCGACGACGTACGGCAGAGGGGGATCCGGGTCGCGGCCCGCGGGTCCGGCGCCGGGTCCCTGGTCAACCACCTGCTGGGCATCGCCCACGCCGACCCGGTCGAACACGGGCTGCTGATGGAGCGGTTCCTGTCCGGGCGGCGGGCCGCGCTGCCGGACATCGACATCGACGTCGAGTCGGCCCGCCGGCTGGAGGTCTACCACGCGATCTTCGACCGCTTCGGCGCCGAGCGGGTGGCGACCGTCTCGATGCCCGAGACCTACCGCGTCCGGCACGCCGTACGGGACGTGGGCGCCGCCCTCGGCATGGACCCGGCGCGGGTGGACCACCTGGCCAAGGCGTTCCCGCACATCCGGGCCCGGGACGCCCGCGCCGCGCTGGCCGAACTGCCCGAGCTGCGCGGGGTGCGGGAGGGCACCGACGAACGGCTGTGGCAGCTGGTCGAGGCGCTGGACGCGCTGCCCCGCGGGATGGCCATGCACCCGTGCGGGGTGCTGCTCTCCGACGCCACCCTGCTGGACCGCACGCCCGTCGTGCCCACCAGCGGCGAAGGGTTCGCGATGTCCCAGTTCGACAAGGACGACGTGGAGGACTTGGGGCTGCTCAAACTCGACGTGCTGGGCGTGCGGATGCAGTCCGCGATGGCCCACGCGGTCGCCGAGATCGGCCGGGCCACCGGGGTCCGCCTCGACCTGGACGACCCGGCGCAGGTGCCGCCCGGCGACCCGGCCACCTACGGCCTGATCCGCTCGACCGAGACGCTGGGCTGCTTCCAGATCGAGTCGCCCGGCCAGCGCGACCTGGTCGGCCGGCTCCAGCCCGCCACCTTCCACGACCTGGTCGTCGACATCTCCCTCTTCCGGCCGGGGCCGGTCGCCGCCGACATGGTGCGGCCCTTCATCGACGCCCGGCACGGCCGCAAGGCGGTCCGCTACCCCCATCCCGACCTGGAGGAACCGCTGCGCGAAACCTACGGCGTGGTGGTGTTCCACGAGCAGATCATCGAGATCCTGCGGATCATGACCGGATGTCAACGGGACGAGGCGGACGAGCGGCGGCGCGCCCTGTCGGACCCGGAGGCCCAGGGCCGGGTGCGCGACTGGTTCGCCCGGCGGGCCGGCCACCGCGGCTACGCCCCCGACGTCATCGCGCACACCTGGGAGATCGTCGAGGCGTTCGGCGCGTACGGCTTCTGCAAGGCGCATGCCGTCGCGTTCGCGGTGCCCACCTACCAGTCCGCCTGGCTCAAGGCGCACCACCCGGCGGCCTTCTACGCCGGACTGCTC
The DNA here is from genome assembly GCF_050471125.1 of Streptomyces sp. RGM 3693. Taxonomy (NCBI): domain Bacteria; kingdom Bacillati; phylum Actinomycetota; class Actinomycetes; order Kitasatosporales; family Streptomycetaceae; genus Streptomyces; species Streptomyces sp. RGM 3693. Next base: position 36,257 of record NZ_JBMPPQ010000004.1, on the reverse strand, counting down.
ACCCACGACCCCGGGATGTACCCCAAGCGGCTGCTGCTCGCGGACGCCCGGCGGCGCGGGGTGCCGGTGCTGCCACTGGACGTGAACCGGTCGGCGGTCACCCACCGGATCGAACTGGTGCCCGATGTGGAGGGTGCTCCCGGCACCTGGGGGCTGCGACTGGCCCTCTCCGACGTGTACGGAATGAGCCAGGCCGAGGCCCGGCGGATCGCGGACGGTCAGCCCTACCGCTCGCTCCAGGACCTCTGGCAGCGGGCCCGGCCGAGCCGCCCGGTGGCCGACCGCCTCGCCCGGGTCGGCGCCCTGGACGCCTTCGGCGCCAACCGACGGGACCTGCTGCTGTACCTCACCGAACTGCACCACCACGGACGGAGCGCCCCCGGCGGGCAGTTGACGCTCCACACGGGCGACGAGGCGATGGGGGTCCCTCCCTGTTCGAGCGGAGCCGAGAACTCGGGGGTCGAACCGGTCGAGCCGGCCGGCCTGCCCGACCTCGGCGACGTGGAGCGGCTCAGCGCCGAGTTGGGCGTCCTCGGCATGGACGCCTCCCGCCATCTGATGGCCGACCACCGGGAGTTCCTCACCGAGCTGGGAGCGGTGCCGGCCCGGCTGCTGCGCGACGCCCGGCACGGCGAGACGGTACTGGTCGCCGGCGCCAAGGCGGCCACCCAGACCCCGCCGATCCGCTCCGGCCGTCGAGTTATCTTCACCACCCTCGACGACAGCACCGGCCTGGTCGACTGCGCCTTCTTCGACGACAGCCACCGGACCTGCGCCCACACGGTCTTCCACTCGTGGCTGCTGCTGGTGCGCGGCACGGTCCAGCGGCGCGGTCCGCGCAGCCTCAGCGTGGTCGGCAGCGCCGCCTGGAACCTCGCCGAACTGGCCGAACTCCGCCGCGCGGGCGGCCTGGAGGCGGTCACCGCCCGGCTCGCCGCCGCTCCGGAACCGGACCGCGCCCCGCAGGACGGCACCCCGGCGGACCGCACCCCGCCGGACGCGCCCACCCGCGAGCCCGAGCCCGCCGCCGCAGACACCGGCCCCGGCCGCACCATCCGCCTGGAGACCGGCTACGAGCTGCACCCGTGGGCGGACCTCCAGCCGCCCGGCGAACGCGCCGCCACCGGCCGCAAGCTGTGGCACGCCAGCCCCGGGAGCGCCGGATGAGCCCAGCACCGGAGCCCCCTGCCACCCCGCCGCCCCCGGCCGGTGCCCGGCGGCCGCCCGGCACCCTGTACGTCCGCTTCCGGACCGCCGCCGGCGAGCCGGTCAGCGCCCGGCAGTACGAGCAACTGCTCGGCCTGCTCGGCCAGTTCACGCCGGTCATCCAGGCGTTGCCGCCGGACGCCGCGCTCGCCGACGTCCGCGGGGCACTGCGCTACTTCGACCGGGACGCGGCGGGCATCGCCGCGCTGATCCGGCTGCGCGCACTGGCCTGGCACGGCGTGCGGTGCACCATCGGCGTCGGCGGCAACCCGCAACTGGCCCGGGTCGCGGCCCAGGACGCCCCGCCCGGCGGGATCCGCTCCGTGCCCGCCGACCCCCGGTCCGTCGCCGCCTTCCTCGACCGCCGCCCGGCCTCCGCGCTGTACGGCGTCGGGCCCGCGGCGGCCCGCGCGCTGTCCGCCTACGGGCTCGACAGCGTCGGCCGGATCGCCGCCGCCCCGCCCGCCACCCTCCAGCGGATCCTGGGCGCCCGGACCGGCCGGATGGTCTCCGAACGGGCCCGGGGCATCGACCCCACCCCCGTCACCCCCAACGCGGCCGCCCGCTCGCTCGCCGCCGAACACCGCTTCGCCCACGACGAACTGGACCCGGACCGGCGCCGCCGGGCGCTGCTCTCGCTCGCCGACGGACTCGGCGCCCGGCTGCGGGCGAGCGGACAGGCGGCCCGCGCGCTGACCCTCACCGTCCGCTACGCCGACCGCTCCACCACGACCCGCACCCGGCGACTGGACGCGCCGACCGCACACGGCCCCGCGCTGACCGCGGCGGCCTATGCGCTGCACACCGCACTCGGCCTCCAACGGGCCCGGGTGCGTGCGCTGGCGCTGCGGGCCGAGGACCTGTGCCGCGCCGAACGCGCCGCGCGCCAACTGACCTTCGACCCCACCGACGACAAGGCCCACCGCATCGAAGCGGCCGTCGACCGCGCCCGGGCCCGCTTCGGCACCACGGCGGTACGCCCCGCGGCGGCGCTCGGACCGACGGCCCCGGGACCGGCCCGGCCGTCCCGCCCCGCGCGGTAGTAGCGCCGCCCGGCGTGCCGCGGGTGCCGTGCTCCTCCCGCGCCGCCGACCATCCTGCGCCTCAAGTCCCTTGACCGTCCGCGCCCTTGCGGGCAGTGCGTCCGGCCGCCTTCCTCCCTGCACGCAACCGGTGTTGCGCACCCGGCCGTGCGGTGCGGATCGGGTGCGGTTTCCTTCACCGTCACGCCACTGGTACGCCCTGCTTACCCGCCCGTAACTTACTTGGCAGTCACCTCATTGGCCCTTGCGATCCGGATCGCAGGTGACCGGCTCACGAAGCACTTCGGAAGCCCCTCACCCCGCAAGGAGCATCGTATGCAGCTGCGTTGGTCACGACTGTGCGCAGTCCTGCCGGCGGCCGCCCTGGCCCTCGGACTCATCACGGCCACCCCCGCGGCGGCGTCCCCCACCGTCAGCAGCGGCTGGAACGACTTCTCGTGCAAGCCCTCCATCGCCCACCCCCTCCCCGTCGTCCTCGTCCACGGCACCTTCGGCAACGCCGTCGACAACTGGGTCGGCCTCGCCCCCTACTTGGTCGCCCGCGGCTACTGCGTCTTCTCCCTGGACTACGGCCAACTGCCCGGCGTCCCGCTCTTCTACGGGCTGGGCCCGATCGACGCCTCGGCGCAACAACTCGCCACGTACGTCGACCGGGTGCGGGCCGCGACCGGCGCGGACAAGGTGGACCTCGTCGGCCACTCACAGGGCGGCATGATGCCCCGGGTCTACCTGAAGTTCCACGGCGGCGCCGACAAGGTGCACACGCTGGTCGGGCTGGCCCCCGACAACCACGGCACCACCCTCAGCGGCCTGACCACACTGCTGGACCTCTTCCCCGGCGCCAAGCAGTACCTCGACAAACTCACCCCGGGACTGACCGACCAGGCCACCGGATCCGACCTCCTGACCCGCCTCAACGCCGGCGGCGACACCCTCCCCGGCATCCACTACACCGTCATCGCGACCAAGTACGACGAGGTGGTGACGCCCTACACCTCGGGCTTCCTCAACGGCCCCGACGTCCACAACGTCGTGCTCCAGGACCTGTGCGCGCTCGACCTCTCCGAGCACGTGGCCATCGGGACCGTCGACCGGATCGCCTTCCACGAGACGGCCAACGCACTCGACCCGGCGCACGCCACCCCGACCACCTGCGCCTCCGCCGCGAGTTGAGCGCCGGCCCGGCCCGCGGTCGGCGCGCGGGCCGGGCCCCGGGCCGGGCACACCCGCCCGCGGTTCAGCGGGTGCCCCGGCCCGTCCGGCGCAGCGTCAGGAAGCCGCCGGACGCGCCCGCCAGCACCAGCGGGATCAGCAGCAGCCACCCGGAGAAGGCGAGCACCCCCGCGGTCAGCACGGAACTGGCCAGCCCGCCGTACCAGAGCGGGGTACGCCGCGGCAGCAGCACCAGCGCGGCGGCCAGCCCCGCCAGGGTCACCGCGGCCAGGCAGGTGGCGGTGGCCCGCATCAGCAGGTCCAGGTCGGCGGCGCCGGACGCGGCCGGCACCGCGAGGGCCGCCGCCACCAGGCCCAGCACCGCCAGCGACCGGCGCGGCACCTCGCCCGGCGCGCCGCCCTTGGCCAGCCAGCGGGGCGCGGCACCGTCCCGGCCGAGCGCCGCGCCGAGCCGGGAGGCCCCGGCCAGATAGGAGTTGACCGCCCCGAAGGTGAGGAACAGCGCCGCCGCGGCCGCCACCGGGCGGGCGGCGGTGCCCACGCTCTGGGCGAGCAGCGCGGTCAGCGGGGTGTCGGTGCGCGCCGCGGCCGGTCCCAGCGCCCCGATGGTGGTGACCGCCAGTCCCAGGTAGAGCACGGTGATCACGGCGAGCGTACGGCGGGTCACCCGCGGCAGGTCCCGCGCCGGATCGGCGAACTCACCGGAGAGGTGGCTGGCCGCCTCCCACCCGGCGAACGCGAAGAACAGCACCGAGGCCGCCGACCCCACCGAAGCCCAACCGCCGGGCAGGAAGGGCGTGAAGTGGGCCGCGGACACCCGCGGCGCGGCGGCCAGCACCGCGCACAGCAGCACCGCCGCCAGCAGCCCGCCGAGCAGCAGTTGCACCCGGCCCGACATCCGCAGCCCGACCGCGTTGGAGACCAGCGCCCCCACGAGCACCGCCGCGCCGACCGCGGCCGCCCCGGCCGCGCCCCAGCCGGCCGCGTCGGCCACGTACTTCCCGCCGATCCAGGCGGCCGAGACCACTCCCAGCGGCACCGCCCCGTAGAACCACCAGCCGACCACCGCCGCGGCCCGCGGCCCGATCGCCCGGTGCACATACGTGGCGACGCCCCCGCCGTCGGGGAACCGCGCGCCCAGCGCCGCGAACGACGCGGCCACCGGCACGCACATGGCCAGCAGCACGACCCAGGCGAGCAGCGAGGCGGGACCGGCCGCGGCGGCGGCCAGCGACGGCAGCGTCAGCACACCGGGACCCAGCACGGCGCCGGCACACAGCGCGGTACCACTGCCGACACCCAGCCGCCGTACATCCGGCCGTGCAGGAGCAGGAAGAGATGTTTCTTGTACGGACACAGCCGCAGACGCTAATCGGAACTTTGCCCATATTGCTTATGCGCCGAACTAAATTCGACAGCGCCCCGCATCATGGGGTCATGGACGACATTGATTCGGCGATTGTCCGGGAACTCCAGCGCGATGCACGGCAGACCAACCGCGAACTGGCCGGCAAACTGAACATCGCCCCCTCCACCTGTCTGGAGCGGGTCCGCGCACTACGCGCCCGCGGGGTGATCACCGGCTACCGCGCGACCGTGGACCTGCGCGCCCTCAACCGCCCCGTACAGGCGCTGCTGACGGTCCGGATCCGGCCCATGAACCGCGAGGTGATCGAGCGGTTCAAGGCGTTCCTGACCTCCCTGCCCGAGGTCCTCAACGTCTATGTCGTCGCGGGCGGCGACGACTTCCTGGTGCACGTCGCGGTCCCGGACGTGGACCGGCTGCACGCCCTGCTGATGGACCGGATCTTCAAGCGCCGCGAAGTCGTCGACTGCCGCAGCTCGGTGATCTACCAGCACGTCGCCAACGACATCATCGAGCCGCTGCCGCCCGAGCGGTCCTGACGGGACCGGCGGGCGGCAGCGGTGGACGACGACCCGGCCGCGGCGGGCCGTGCGGCTCAGCCCTGCTGACGGGCGGCCTTGCGGCGGGCGGCGGTGAACAACACCCCGGCGCCCAGGGCGAGCACCGCGGCGCCCCCGATGGCCAGCGGGGCGGTGCTGCCGTCGCCACCCGTCTCGGCCAGGTGCCTGCCGTCGACCGGTGCCGCCGCACCGTCCGGGTGCGCACCGCCCGCGCCGGAACCGGCGTCCGACGACGGGGCCTGGCCGCCGGCCGGCGCCGCCGCGGACGGCTGGTCGTGACCGCCGCCCATGGCGTGGTCGTGGTGGCTCATGTCCATCGAGGACTTGTCGGCACCCGCCGCGATCTGGCGGTCGGTCGGCGCGGACGCGGTCGGTGCGGGCGCCGAGGGGCTCCCGGCGCCGCCGTTGTCCTTGCCGAAGACCACGTCGGAGCAGGTGTAGAAGGCTTCCGGGCTGTCCGAGCGCTGCCAGATGCTGTAGATGAGGTGGCGGCCGGACCGGGTGGGCACCGAGCCGTCGAAGACGTACTCGCCGTTGGTCAGCGTCGGGTTGGTGACCTTCGCGAACGGCTGGGCCTCCAGGTCGGACCACTTCAGCGGCTTCGTCGGGTCGTAGCCGTCCTTGGTGAGGTACAGCTCGAACGTGCCCTTGTGCGGGGCGGTCGCCTTGTAGTGGAAGGTGTGCTTGCCGGCCTTCATCGCGGTGGACGGCCAGTCGGCGCGCGGCAGGTCCAGCCCCTTGTACTCGTCGTTGCCGGCGCTGCACAGCTTGCCGTCCGGGATCCGCTCCTTGGACTTCCCGCCGGCGTTGCCGTCCCGGACGGCGTTCCAGTCGTACAACGCCTGGGCCCCGCCGGCCTGCACGGCGGCCTTGCACGCCGCGGACCGCGGGTTCTCGGGGCCCTCCGCGTAGCAGGCCGAGACCCGGCTGACCGGGTCCGACATCGACCCGTGCGCGGCGGCCGGGGTCGCAGTGAGCACGGTGAGCGCCACGGGGGCGATGCCGAGCAGCGCGATCCCGGTGGCCTTGCGGCGAGCGGTCATCGTGGGGGTCTCCTTCATCGGGTGCTTCGGTTTCGGGTGCTTCGAGTTCGGGCGCTTCGAGTTCGGGCGCGCGGCGCACCGGGTGGGTGCGCCGCGCGAACGGGGGGGCAGGCGGGGGTGGGGGGTCGGGCGCGTACGGAACCGGTGCCGCCCCCCGATGAACGGCACCGACGGGCCCGCGAACCCGCCTTGCGGAACTGACGCTAGCCGCCCTGAGCAGCGGATTTGAGGCCCAACGGCCGATCCGGCGGATCCTTATGGTCGCGTTAATGAAGGGCTAAGCGGGGGCACAGGAACGCCGGCCGGAAAGGGGCATTCGGGGCCCGGGGGCGGGGAGTTGGGGAAGTCGCCGGGGGTGGGCGGGGGCGGGCGGGGGTCTGCGGAGCGCCTGCCGGTGCTCGGTGGTGCTCCGGCTCACCGGCCGGTGTCGGTGAGCGGGGCCGCCGGGGCGTCGAGGTCGTCGACGAGCGCCCCGAACACCTCCGCCGGCGGGGCGCCGGAGACGGCGTCCAGCGGGAGTTCGGCCCAGATGATCTTGCCGTGCGGGGTGTAACGGGCGCCCCAGCGGCGGGCATAGCGGGCGATCAGGAACAGCCCGCGGCCGCCCTCGTCGGTCGTCCGGGCGTGCCGTAGGTGCGGCGCCGTGCTGCTGCCGTCGGAGACCTCGCAGATCAGCGCCTCCGCCCGGATCATCCGCAGCCCGATCGGCCCGGACGCGTGCCGGATGGCATTGGTGACCAGTTCGCTGACGATCAGCTCGGTGGAGAACTCCAGCTCTGTCAGCCCCCATTGGGCCAGTTGGTCGGCGGCGGACCGGCGGGCCCCGCCGACCGCCGAGGGGTCCGCGGCGACGTCCCAGGTGGCCAACTGCTCCTGCGGCAGGGCCCGGGTGCGGGCCAAGAGCAGTGCCACGTCGTCCACCGGCCGGGTGCCGGGCAGGCTGCTGATGACCGTCTCGCAGATCTCCTCCAGCGGGGCCTGCGGATCGGCCAGCGCGGTCCGCAGCCGGGTGATCCCGCCGTCCAGGTCGAGGGCCTTCCCCAGCAGCAGCCCGTTGGTGTAGAGCGCCAGCAAACTGCCCTCGGGCAGCGGTAGTTCGACGGATTCGAAGGGCATCCCGCCCAGCCCCAGCGGTGGCCCGGTCGGCAGCTCCAGCAGTTGGCAGCCGCCCGCCGGGCTGACCAGCAGCGGTGCGGGGTGCCCGGCCCGGGCCAGCGCGCAGCTGCAGCCGACCGGGTCGTAGACCGCGTACAGACAGGTCGCCCCGATCACCCCGTCGTCGCCGTGTGCGTCGTGCGCGACCCGGTTGACCATGTCGTCCAGGTGGGCCAGCACCTCCTCCGGGGACAGGTCCAGATCGGCCAGTGCCTGCACGGCGGCCCGCAACCGGCCCATCGTGGCCGCGGCGTGCACCCCGTGCCCGACCACGTCGCCGACCACCAGTGCCACCCGTGCCCCGGACAGCGGGATCACGTCGAACCAGTCACCGCCCACCCCGGTCCGCGAATCGGCGGGCAGATAGCGGTACGCGGCGTCCACCGCGCTCTGCGCGGGCAGGCCGCGCGGCAGCAGACTGCGCTGGAGGGTCAGTGCCGCGGCGTGCTCCCGGGTGTACCGGCGGGCGTTGTCGATCGAGATCGCCGCCCGGGTGACGAACTCCTCGGCCAGGACCAGGTCGTCGGGCTGGAACGGGCCGGTGAGCCGCCAGCGGGCGAACGCCGCCGCGCCCAGGAAATTGCCCCGGGCTCGCAGCGGCACCACCATCAGCGAGTGGAAGCCGAGCGCGCGCAGTTGCCCGGCCCGCACCGGGTCGTCGGCCGCCCAGTCGGCACGGTCCAGGTCCAGGGTCGGGACCAGCACGGACTCGCCCTCGGTCAGGCTCAGTACCACCGGCGCCGACGGAGGGTAGGCGGTCCGCTCCCCGACCGCGATCACCGCCTCCGGGCAGCCCTCCCGCACGGACTGCTGCCCGGCCCGGCGCATGGCGAACAGGTCGGCGGGCTCGACCGGTCCGGGGGCGGGCTCTTCGCCGGTGAGCATCGCGTCGAGCAGATCGACGGTGACGAAGTCGGCGAGGTCCGGCACCGCCACGTCCGCCAGCTCCTGGGCGGTCTGCCAGACGTCGAGGGAGCCGCCGATCCGCTCCCCGGCGCGGTTGAGCAGCGCCATCCGTTGCCGGGCGCGGTAGCTTTCGGTGACGTCGAGGACCATGTAGCAGATGCCGAGCACCTGGCCGGATTCGTCCTCCAGTCGGAAGAAGGACGTCGAGTAGGCGTGCTCGCGCTGCGGGTCGGACTGGGGGTGCCCGAGGTACTCGTAGCCGAGGGACGGGACCCCGGTCCGCAGCACCCGCCGCATCTCCGCCTCGACGGAATCCACCGCCAGGTTCGGCAGCACCTCTCGCAGCCGCTTCCCCAGCCGTTCGGCGCGTGGGGTACCACCCATCCGTTCCAGCGCGTCGTTCAGCCAGACGTACCGCAGCTCGGGGTCGAGCATGGCCACCCCGATCGGGGACATCCGGAGGATCCCGTTCAGCAGCGAGCGGCCCGCCCCCGACCAGGGTGTCCGGGCCATCTCGGCGGCCAGCACCAGCCGCGCGGACGGATCCTGGCCGGCCAGCACCGGCAGCACCCGCACCTCCAGATCGAGTCGGCGCCCCGCGCGGTCGCGCACCGCGACCAGCCCGCTCCAGCCGCCCTCCGCCGCGAGCCGGTGCCGCCAGGCCCGCTCCCCGGGCACCGCACGGGCGTCCGCCGCGGGGAACACCTCCGCCAGCGGCCGGCCGAGCGCCCGGGCCGCCGGATGACCGAGCAGCCGCTCGGCGCCCGTGGTCCAGCCCCGTACCACTCCCGTCCGATCGGCCATCACCACGGCGGTCCGGGTGAGGTCGAAGGCTCCGTCGCCAGGAAGGCGGCTGCTCGGGGAGGCGCTCATACAAGACCGATCCACTGCCGGCTCCACACCCTGCGAAGGCCCGCGTCACCGGGCCGCCACCGCGTACCACCAGCGCCTCCCACGGTACTCCCGGAACCTGCCGGGGCGCTTGCGCTGCGGCCCCGGCCACCGGGCCCACCGGGCCCCACGCCGGCACGGCCGTCACCGAACGTTGTCAGTGCCTCGACCGCCCCGGGCCGCGCGGTCCCCCTGGACGGCGGGGCCGCCCCGGAGGGCGGGGCCGGTGATCCCCCGTGACGCCGGCCCGGCGCCCGCTCCCCGGCCCCTGCCCCGCTCACCCCCGCCCCAACTCCCTTACGTGCCACACCTCCCCGCCGCACCGTCGGTAGCCGAAGGCGTGAGGGATGGCTCGCATGGCGGCGGTGCCGGCGGTGTCGGTGTTGGCGGCGGCGTTGCCGGCGAAGGCTTCGGTGCAGCCGGCCTCGCGGGCGCGGTGCAGGGCGTCGGTCTTGGCGAGTTCGGCCAGGCCCCGGCCGCGGAAGGCGCGGCGGCAGCCGGTCATGGTGGTCAGGTGGCGGCCCCGGTTGTCGGTGGCGGCCAGGGTGTAGGCGGCGACCTCGCCGTCGACGGTGACCACGGTGGTGAGGCCCAGGTCGATATCGGGGTTCTCCCAGGTGGTGCGGAGCCAGTCCGGGTAGGTGACGGCGTCGGCGGCGAGCTCGCCCGGTTCGTCGTCCGCGGTGGCCTCCGCGTCCGCCTCGTACAGGGGGCGCGGATCGGCTCCGAAGTCCGCGCCGGTGCACAGCCGCACGCCGGGCGGGAGGGCTACGGGCAGTGGGGGGAGCGCGGCCTGCGCGAGGGCGAGGCGGAGGAAGTCGGCCCGGCGGGTGGGGCGGTAGCCGTGTCGGGCGGCGAAGGCCAGCGAACCGGGGTCGTCCACCGTCCGGGCGTGCAGGCGGGTGGCGCCGGCCGCGGTCAGATGTGCCTCGGCGTCGGCCAGGAGGGCGCTGCCGGCGCCCCGGCCGCGGTGGTCGGGGTGGACGATCGGGGTGGCCGCGCTCTGCCCCGGCAGGCTGCTGTCGTGCAGCAGTCCGGCATTGATCTGGCCGATCACCCGGCCGTCGTGTGCGGCGACGAGCGACCGCAGCCGTTGCGCCGGGGGAGCGGAGGTGACCTGCCAGGCGACGCCCTGTGGAGTCGCGAGCAGGAACGGCAGGGCGGCCCGCCGCAGGTCGGCGACGGCCTTGGCGTCGGAGGGGCGGAAGTCGCGCACGGTGAGCGTCATGGTGGCGGACGGTACGCCGGTGCGGTCCGTTCCGCCGCCCGGTTTTCCCGCTGGTGGCGGGCGGTCGGGGCGGCTTTCCCCTTGTCCGGCAAGGGGTTTGGCGGGACATCTTTGGTGTCCGGTAGGGGCGTGGCTCATTCCGGACGGTCACCCACATGTATAGGTGGTCATTGCAACTATCCGGGCGTACGGTGATCGCGCTGGCCGCCGCCGGGAACGCGCGGCCCGCCGTACCCCGAAGGAGGAGCCGCGAGGATGTGCGGAATCACCGGATGGATCTCCTACGACAACGACCTGACCACCCAGCGCCCCGTCCTTGAGGCGATGACCCGGACCATGGCCTGCCGCGGTCCAGATGCCGACGGCATATGGCTCGCCCCGCACGCCGCGTTCGGGCACCGCCGGCTCGCCGTCATCGACATCGACGGCGGCAAGCAGCCGATGAGCGTCGAGCAGGGCGGCCGCACCCTGATCGTCACGACCTACAGCGGCGAGGTCTACAACTACCGGGAACTCCGGGCCGAGTTGGAGCAACTGGGCCACGCCTTCCGGACGAACAGCGACACCGAGGTCGTACTGCACGCCTACCTCCAGTGGGGCGAGGCGTTCGTCCAGCGCCTCAACGGCATGTACGCCTTCGCACTCTGGGACCCGCGCACCGAACAACTCCTGCTGGTCCGCGACCGGATGGGCATCAAGCCGCTCTTCTACTACCCGACCCGCGACGGCGTCCTGTTCGGCTCGGAGCCCAAGGCGGTGCACGCCCACCCGGACGTCCGCCCGGCCGTCGACGCCGAGGGCCTCGCCGAGCTGATCACCTTCACCAAGACGCCCGGCCACGCCGTCTACAAGGGCCTGCACGAGGTCCGCCCCGGCCATCTGGTCCGCGTCGACCGCAACGGCGTCCACGTCAGCCGCTACTGGGCCCTCGAAGCCCGCGAGCACACCGACGACCTCGACACCACCGTCGCCCGGGTCCGCGAGCTGCTCGACGACATCGTCGCCCGCCAGCTGATCGCCGACGTCCCGCTGTGCACCCTGCTCTCCGGCGGCCTGGACTCCTCGGCCATCACCGCGCTCGCCGCCAAGGCGCTGGGCGCCCAGGGCAGCGGACCGGTCCGCTCGTTCGCCGTCGACTTCGCCGGCTACACCGAGAACTTCACCCCCGACGACCTGCGCGGCACCCCCGACGGCCCGTACGCGCACGCCCTGGCCGAACACGTCCGCTCCGACCACCACGACATCGTGCTGGACACCGCCGCCCTGATGAACCCGGCCCACCGCGCCGCGGTCCTGGCCGCCCGCGACCTGCCCAACGGGTTCGGCGACGGCGACACCTCGCTCTACCTGCTGTTCAAGGCGGTCCGCGAGCAGTCCACGGTCGCCCTCTCCGGCGAGTCGGCGGACGAGGTCTTCGGCGGCTACCGCTGGTTCCACGACCCGGAGTCCGTCAACGCCGACACCTTCCCCTGGGTCGCCGCGGGCGTCTCCGGCCGGTTCTCCGGCGGCAACGCGGTCCGCGAGGCACTGTTCGACCGCGCCCTGCTCAAGCGGCTCGACCTGCCCGGCTACGAACACCGCCGCTACCGCGAGGCGCTCACCGAAGCCCCCTACCTGGACAGCGACACCGGCCACCAGCGCCGGATGCGCGAGGTCAGCTACCTGCACCTGACCCGCTTCGTGCAGATCCTCCTGGACCGCAAGGACCGCGCCAGCATGGCCGTCGGCCTGGAGGTCCGGGTCCCGTTCTGCGACCACCGCCTGGTCGACTACGTCTTCAACACCCCGTGGGCGATGAAGACGTTCGACGGCCGGGAGAAGTCGCTGCTGCGCGCCGCCACCCGCGACGTCCTGCCCGACGTGGTCGCCGACCGCGTCAAGAGCCCCTACCCCAGCACCCAGGACCCGGGCTACAACGAGGCGCTGCGCGGCGAGCTCAGGGACCTGGTCACCGACCGCGACGCCCCCGTCCGCCCGCTCCTGGACTCCGGGGTGCTCGCCCAGGCCACCGCCGCCGGCGCCGACCACGACATCCGCCCCGCTGCCGAACTCGTCCTCGGCATGGACACCTGGTTGCGCACCACCGGCACCACCCTGGAGCTGTAGCCCGCGGACGTCCACCTCCGGACATGGTGGCCGCTCCTGACGCACAATGGATGCGACAAAACCGCGCACCCCGCGCCGACGGATCCGCGCACCCCGCGCACCCGCCGCCCGCGTCACCACCAGCACCAGGAGCGCCACCGTGTCCCCGCAGACCCTGACGATCACCATCGACCCGGCGGCGGCAGAGGCCCCGTTCGAGCAGGTCCGCACGCAGATCGCCGACCAGGCTCGGACCGGCACCCTGCCGGTCGGCCACAAACTCCCCACCGTCCGCGGCCTCGCCGAGGAACTGGGCCTGGCCGCCAACACCGTCGCCAAGGCGTACCGTGCCCTGGAAACCGACGGGGTGATCGAGACCCGCGGCCGCAACGGCAGCTTCGTCGCCGCGGCCGGTGACGCCGCCGACAAGGAGGCCGCCGCAGCCGCCGCGGCCTACGCCCACCGCGCCCAGCGCCTCGGCCTGGACCGCGCCGCCGCGCTCGCCGCCGTCACCGACGCGCTGCGCGCCACGTACGACACCGGTGACTGACGAAAACCGGCACTGACCAGGCGGCCGGGCCCTGACCAGGCGGCCCGGCCCCCGCCCACCCCGGAGGAGACCATGCCCAGTCGGCTCGCCCTCGTCCGACGCCCAGGCCCCCGCCTCGCCGAGGGCCTGGTCACCCACATGGATCGGCAGCCGGTGGACCCCGCGCTGGCCCTGCGCCAGTGGGAGGCGTACGTCCAGGCACTGCACGACCACGGCTGGCGGACCACCGAGGTGGCCCCCGCCGACGACTGCCCCGACGCGGTCTTCGTCGAGGACACCATGGTCGTCTTCCGCAACGTCGCCCTGCTCGCCCGCTCCGGCGCCGAATCCCGCCGCCCCGAGCTCCCGGCCGCCCGCGAGGCCGCCGAGGCGCTCGGCTGCTCCCTCAACGCGGTCCGCGCCCCCGGCACGCTCGACGGCGGCGACGTCCTCAAGATCGGGGACACGGTGTACGTGGGCCGCGGCTGCCGCACCAACCCCGAGGGGGTCCGGCAACTCCGGTCCGCCTTCGAGCCGTTGGGCGCCCGGGTCGTGGCGGTACCGCTCAGGCGGGTGCTGCACCTCAAATCCGCGGTCACCGCCCTCCCGGACGGCACCGTCATCGGCTACCTGCCCCTGGGCGAGGACCCTTCGGTCTTCCCGCAGTTCCGGCCCGTCCTGGAGGAGTCCGGTGCACACGTCGTCCTCCTGGGCGACGACGTGGTCCTGATGGCCGCCTCCGCACCCCGGAGCGCCCAGCTGTTCACCCGGCTCGGCTACCGCCCGGTCCTCGTCGACATCAGCGAGTTCGAAAAGCGGGAGGGCTGCGTCACCTGCTTGTCGGTACGTTTCCGCGACCTGGCGGAGCACGCCCGGGGCACCTGAGGGAACGTCACCCCGGGGCGGCCGTAGGGGCATCCTTGCCGCATGAGCAACCTCGACCTCAGCCCCACTCCCACCCGCTGCGGCGGCAACCGCCACACCGGCCCGGTACGCGAGCTCCAGGCCGGCAAACAGGTCCCGCTCGGCGAGAGCACGGTGGTCCGTCGCCTCCTGCCCAACCTCGGCCGCCGCATGGTCGGCGCCTGGTGCTTCGTGGACCACTACGGCCCCGACAACATCGCCGACGAACCCGGAATGCAGGTCCCCCCGCACCCGCACATGGGCCTACAGACCGTCAGCTGGCTCCGTGCGGGCGAGGTCCTGCACCGCGACAGCCTGGGCTCCCTACAGACCGTCCGCCCCGGCGAACTGGGCCTGATGACCGCGGGCCGCGCCATCGCCCACTCCGAGGAGTCCCCGCGCCCGCACCCCGCCCTGCACGGCGCCCAGCTCTGGGTGGCCCTGCCTGCCGCCCACCGCGCCACCGCCCCGACCTTCGAGCACCACGCCGACCTGCCCGTCGTCACCGGGGGCGGCGGCCTCCGCGCCACCGTCATCCTCGGTGAACTGGCCGGCGCCGCCTCGCCCGGCACCGCCTACACCCCGCTGGTCGGCGCCGACCTCACCCTCGCGCCGGGCACCGACGCCCGGCTCCCCCTCGACCCGGACTTCGAGTACGCCGCACTGACCGTCTCCGGCGCCCCCGAGGTCGACGGCGTCCCGCTGACCCCCGGCTCGCTGCTCTACCTCGGCTGCGGCCGCACCGACCTCCCGCTGCGCGCCACCGAAGCCGGCAACCTGCTCCTCCTCGGCGGCGAACCCTTCGAGGAGGAGATCGTCATGTGGTGGAACTTCGTCGGGCGCACCGGCGACGAGATCGCCGCCGCCCGTGCGGCGTGGAACGCCGGCGGTGACGGCTTCGGCACCGTCCACGGCTACGCCGGTGACCGGCTGCTCGCTCCCGAACTCCCGCCGGTACCGCTCAAACCGCGGGGCCGGGCGCGCTGACCCGACCGCCGCCTGTCACCGGCAGCCCGTAACGGTGTTACAGGTACAACCCCGAGGTCGTGCCCTGGGGCTGGGACGGCAGTGCGGCGGGGCGGGTGCCGCGGCGGAGGGCGTAGAGCTCGGCCAGGGTGGCGCCGTCGCGGCCGATGCCCTCCTCGGTGCCGAGCCAGTCGACGGCCTCGGGGCGGGTCAGCGGGCCGACCTCGATGCGGGCCAGACAGCGGCCGGGGCGGACCACCGCGGGGTGCATCCGCTCCAGGTCCTCGTTGGTGGTGACGCCGACCAGGACGTTGCGGCCCTGACCGAGGAGCCCGTCGGTGAGGTTGAGCAGCCGGGACAGCGCCTGGCCCGCGGTGTGCTTGGCCTCGCCGCGGATCAGTTCGTCGCAGTCCTCCAGCAGGAGCAGCCGCCACCGGCTCTTGCCCGCGGCGTCGTCCTCCCCGATGGCGATGTCCATCAAGTAGCCGACGTCGGTGAAGAGCCGCTCCGGGTCCAGTACGCAGTCCACCTGGCACCAGTCCCGCCAGGACCGGGCGAGCGTGCGCAGCGCGGAGGTCTTGCCGGTGCCGGGCGGGCCGTGCAGCAACAGCAGCCGGCCGGCGATCTCCTGGGGCGACACCGTCATCAGCCGGTCCATCGCGGTGGCCACCGGCGCGGTGTAGTTGGCCCGGATCTCCTCCCAGGTCCCGGCGCTGATCTGACGGGTGGTGCGGTGCGGGCCGCGGCGCGGGGAGAAGTACCAAAAGCCCATCGGAACGTTCTCCGGCTGCGGTTCCGGTGCGTCCTCGGCGCCGTCCGCGGCCTGTCCGAGCACCTTCTCGGCGAGCTCGTCCGTGACCGCGGTGACCGTCACGTCGGCGCCGCGGTTCCAGCGGGAGACCAGCAGGGTGAAACCGTCGCCCTCGGCGAGGGTGGCGCTGCGGTCGTCGTCCCGGGCGGAGCGCAGGATCCGCACCCCGGGCGGCAGCAGCGTCAGCCCGGACTTCACCCGGTCCACGGTGCGGCTCCGGGCGTGGGGCTGCTCGCCGTTGGCGAACCGGCCCAGGAAGAGCGCGTCGACGACGTCGGACGGGGAGTCGCTGTCGTCCATGGTCAGCCGGAGCGGCAGGGATTCCTCGGTGCGGGAGGTCGGGACCTGATCGGCACACATGGCGCCATGATCCGCCACACCGACCGGTCGCGCACAAGGAATATCCGGGGGCGCGTCGGCCACCTGGATCGGGGCGGTGTTCCGCGGGCGGTCCGCGGGCGTTCTGCGGGCGTTCCGCGGGCGGTACGTGCGCCGGAACGCGCCCTGTTCGCGCCCGCCGGGCCCGCCCTAGGGTGGTCCGCCGTGCGACGTCGTGGTGAGGTACGTCAGGGACGGCCGGACGGGTCGGAGCGGGCGGCCGGCGGGCGCCTGCGGGGGCGTCGGGGGACGGCCTTCGGAGTGGCGGTCGTGGTCGGAGTGGCGGCGCTGGCGCTGCTGCTGGTGATGTGCGGCGCGGGGGGCGAATCCGGGGCGCAGTCCCGGGCGAGAACGGCATCCACCGAAGGGACCCGCACCGGCTGACACCGCCACTCTGACGGTGCGTCAGTTCGGGGCGCCCACAGACGGCGCAATGGCCCGGCGCCGCGCCGGTCGTCCGGAGACTGGCACCACGCCGATCCGAGGTGCCCGGTGGAAGGAGACGGTCCGTGGAGCCGCCGAGCGGAGCTGCCCTGACGGTGGTCCTGGTGTGCCTGACCGTGGTGACCGGGGTGCTCGACGCCGCCAGTTTCCTGACCCTCGGTCATGTCTTCACCGCCACCCAGACCGGCAATCTGCTCTTTCTCGGCTTCGGCATCGCCGGACAGGGCGGGCTGCCGGTGGCGGCCACGGTGGTCTCGCTCGGCGCGTTCCTGGTCGGGGCGGCGTTCGGAGCCCGGCTGGAGTCCACCCTGGCCGCCCGGGGGCGCCCGTGGTTCCCGGTGGCCTTGCTGGCCGAGGCGGCGCTGCTGGCCGGTGCGGCGGGGGCGAGCTGGGCGACCGGCCCGGGCCGCGAACTGGCGGGCGGTCAGCGCTATGCGGCCATCGCCCTGATGGCGGTGGCGATGGGGATGCGCAACGTCACCGCGATGCGGGTGGCCGCCCCGGACTTCTCCACGACGGTGGAGACCCGCGCATTGACGGCCCTGGTGAGCGGTTCCGTGGTGGGCGGCGACCGGCGGCTGGGCTACTGCAGCCGCGCCGTGCCCCGCCGGAGCAGTTCGGTGGGTGCGATGCTCGTGGGCGGGCTGTTGGGGGCGTGGCTGATCGGGCTGGGCACCCGTACGTCACTGGTGGTGCTGCTGGCGGCGGTGACCGTCGCGGCCACCGCCCTCCTCGTCCCCGGGCTCGCCCACGGGCGGAACGCCGACGGCTGACCGGCCAGCCGTCGGCGTCCACACCCGCCGGTCCCTCGTGGGGTTCCGCTACCGGGTGGCCCTCAGAGGGCGGTTCCCCTTACGGGACGGGCGTCTTACGGGACGAGCTTCAGCAGCTTGTTGGGCGAGCCGCTGCCGGGGCTGGTCACGACCCCGGAGGTGGCGCCGTTCACCAGGGCCGTGGCGACCTGGGCCGGAGTGGCCGTCGGGTGCCCGGCGAGGTAGACCGCGGCGGCGCCCGCGACGTGCGGGGTGGCCATCGAGGTCCCGGAGATGGTGTTGGTGGCGGTGTCGCTGGTGTTCCAGGCGCTGGTGATGCTGCTGCCGGGCGCGAAGAGGTCCACCCGGGAGCCGTAGTTGGAGTACGAGGCGCGGGCGTCGGTCGAGGTCGTCGCGCCGACGGTGAGCGCCTCGGGGACCCGCGCGGGGGAGTAGTTCTGCGCGTTGTCCCCCGAATTGCCGGCCGCGATGGCGTAGGTCACGCCGCTCTTGATGGAGTTCTGCACGGCGGTGTCGAGTGCCGCGTCCGGGCCGCCGCCCAGCGAGACGTTCGCCGCCGACGGTCCCTTGTGGTTCTTGGTGACCCAGTCGATGCCCGCGACCACCTGGGCGGTGGTGCCGGAACCGGAGTTGTTCAGCACCCGCACGGCGACGATCTTCGCCTTCTTGGCGACGCCGTACGAGCTGCCGGCGATGTTCGCCGCGACGTGGGTGCCGTGGCCGTTGCCGTCCTGGGCGACGTTGTCGTTGTCGATCGCGTCGTAGCCGTTCACGGCCCGGCCGCCGAACTCCTGGTGGGAGATCCGGACGCCGGTGTCGATGACGTACACGGTGGCGCCGGAGCCGGCGGTGGTGGGATAGGTGTACTTCTTGTCCAGCGGCAGCTTCGCCTGGTCGATCCGGTCCAGGCCCCAGGACGGCGGGTTGATCTGGGTGTCCAGGGCGTGCACGGTGCGGTCCTGGTAGACGTGGTCGACGGCGGGGTCGGCCGCCAGCCGTCTCGCCTGGGCCTCGGACAGCGTGGCGGCATAGCCGTTGAGCGCGGCCGTGTAGGTGCGCTTGACGGTGCCTCCGTAGGCGGATATCACGCTGCGGCCGTCCGACGACGCGGCCTTGAGGCCGGCGCTCGGCTTGAGCGTGACGAGGTAGCTGCCGTGCACCGCGTCCGCGGCACCGGCGCCGACGACGGTGCCCTGGGCGGTTGCCGCCTGGGCGGGCAGGGCCAGGGCGCCGAGGGTGGCGGCGGCCGTGGCCGCGGTGACCGCCGCGGCGATCCGCAGGGTGGTGGCACGCCGACGGGCGGCGTGGGGGGTGGTGGAACGCATCACTGCCATCGCGAGGGAGTCCTCCTCATCGGTGGCGCGCCGTGGTGCGCGCGCAGGTGGGGCGTACGAGGTGGTACGCAATCGGTCGTTCTGCGAAAGTCCGTGACCGATCGTCAAAAGGTTCGATGAGTCGCCCTCAGGTAGCAAGGCCCTCAACGGGATGTCATATGCGCGTCATGGAAAGGCAATGGCGCCGCAGTGATGAACCTGACAGATCGGCGGATTAGCCGCGAACTCTGGACGACTTTTGGCATGGACACTACCGGCCACGCGGGGCTCCTGGTACGACGGATCACGCAGAGACCCTGCTATGGGAGGTTCCATGAGAGTGTCCCGTTTCGCGGCATTGACATCCGCGTTCTTTGTTGCTGCGTCGCTCGCGCTCACCGGCGCCGGCGCCGCCGCGGCAGCCCAACTCACCGCCACCGGTGGCTATGTGGCCCTCGGTGACTCCTACTCGTCCGGCGTCGGCGCCGGCAGTTACGACAGCGGCAGCGGCGCCTGTAAGCGCAGCACCAAGGCGTATCCGGCCCTCTGGGCGGCCGCGCACTCCCCGTCGCCGTTCGCCTTCACCGCTTGTTCAGGGGCCCGTACGGGTGATGTCGTCAGCGGCCAGCTCGGCCCCCTCAGCTCCGCCACGAGCTTGGTCAGCATCACCATCGGCGGCAACGACGCCGGGTTCGCCGACACCATGACGACCTGTGCCCTCCAGGGCGAGAGCGCCTGCCTCGCCCGCATCGACCAGGCCCGCACCTACATCAACAACACCCTCCCCGGCAAGCTCGACACCGTGTACGCGGCGATCGCCGACAAGGCCCCGTCCGCCCACGTCGTCGCCCTCGGGTACCCGCACTTCTACAAGCTCAACGGTGGCTGCGTCGCCGGCCTCACCGAAAAGTCCCGGGCGGCCGTGGACGCCGCCGCCGACGCCATCAACGGCGTCATCGCCAAGCGGGCCGCCGACCACGGCTTCGCCTTCGCCGATGTCAACTCGACCTTCGCCGGCCATGAGCTGTGCTCCGGCAGCCCGTGGTTGCACAGCGTGACCTATCCCGTCGACGAGTCCTACCACCCCACCGCCGCCGGTCAAGCCAGCGGCTACCTCCCGGTGTTCGGCTCCGCTGCGTGATCTTCCGTGTACAGGGCGCGGAGGAGGGTGCCCCCACCTCCGCGCCCCGCCCGCCCGGGCGTCCCGCACGGCCCCTCAACTCGCCCTGGGACGCGCGCTGTACGTGACATTCCGTATGGTGTTCGTCAACGTCAAGGCATGGCAGGTGAATCCGTTGACCGGTCTGCACGCGTGTCCTCCAAGAGAGATAGGGTTACCCTGCCCGTTGGCCGGGTGCCCTCGTACGGGTGGGGAGAGTCATGGAACAGATAACAGTGCGCAGCAGGGCGCGGGTCCCTGCCATCACATGCGGGAGCAGTGCGACCAGCACGCGGCTCGACCGTCACCTCGCGGTGCTCGGCGGTCCCGCCATCCCGCAGCGCGACGTGGAGGGGGCCACCTCGCTGATGCAGGAGCTCACCGCGCGTGACCACACGCGCATGAGGAAGAGCCGCGGCCACCGAGTGTCGTTGTTCGCACCGCTGCGCAGGCTCCGTCGTTCGCTTTTCGGCGGCCACGGCTGAGCCGTCCCTGAAGCGGCACCACCGGCTCAGGCGACCCCACCGTCCCGGCCCGGCACACACTGCCGCCCGGTGCCGCCTTCTCACCACCCGTCACCTCGTGGCGGGTGGTTCCTCGTGTGCCCGGACCCGCACCGCGTCGCGGTGGCTCACAGCAGCGCGAACTGCCCGTCCGGCCCCTCCTCCTGGTGGTCCAACACGGACGCCGGCCGGGCCGCCGCAGCCGGCACCGGCAGCACCCCCGCGGCCCGCAGCTCCTCAGCCCCCAATCGCGGACCCGCCTCCACCGCATGGGTCAACTCCACCGTCTCCGGCGCGAGTTCGGCCAGCAGCGCCAGGGCGGTGACCAGCTCCAGCAGCTCCGAGGTCCACTCCTGCGGCCAGGCGGTGGACCGCAGCGCCGCCAGGGAACCGGGCTCGGCGGACTCGGCACCGGCGGCCGGGGCCCCGGCGCGCTGCGCGAACCACTCCTCCACCACCCGTACGCCCCCGGCGTGGAACTCCCAGGCACCCGCCGGCACCGGTGCGATCCGCCCGCTGCCGAGCAGCAGCGCCTCATCGTCGGGGGCGTAGTCGAGGGTCTCGGGCAGTCCACGGGTCGGTAGAGCGGCCCGTACGTAGGGCCGCCGGCCGCCTGGCAATCGCGGCCGCCCGGAGGGCCCGTCCAGGCCGCCCCCCTGGTACGCGCCCCAGGTGCCCAGCCACCGCAGCCGGGTGCCGAGCGTCACCCCGCGGTCCCAGAGTGCCGGGTCGGCGGTGAGCGGCACCGTGGTGCCGTCGGGGGAGTGCGTGGCGGTGGCGGCGATCCAGGCGAGCAGGTCGGCCGGGCGGACCGGGCGGTCCAGGCGGTGGGCGAGGAGTTCGGGCAGGCCGGGGGCGAGGTTGGGTTCGACGCCGCCGGGCCGGCGGTAGAGCGGGTGGATCCGGCCGGGGCGCCCGGCGGGGGAGCGTCCGTCGGGGAGGAGCGCGGAGCAGACCACCGCGGGGCCGGAGGTCTGCGGGACGTGCCCCAACTCCACCAGGAACAGCTGGTGTTCGTCGGCCACGCGCCACAGCTCGGGGCGGGCCGCGTCGATCAGTCGGTGGTCGGGCAGGAGCCACTGCCGGTCGAACGGGCCGTGCAGGACCCGTACCGGTTCCGGGCACGGGCCGACCGCCCGGGCCAGCCGTGCGGTCGGGGTGGCCTGCCCGGGGAGCTGGCCGACCGCGGAGTGCGGGGTGCGGGCCCGGGACGGGCGGAACAGCCGTGCGCGGGCGGCCGGTTCCACGGCGTCGGCGAGCGCCTGCCACCGGGCGCGCAGGGTGGCCGGATCCGGCCCCATCACCCAGGAGCGGCCGAGCCGCAGCGGCGCCACGGACCATGGCATCAGATCGGACAGCCGTGGCGCGTCCAGCCCTGGCGCGCCCTGCTTCGCCGTCACGCGGAGCCCCTCCCGGACCGTTGGTTGCCCCCGCATGGTAGCGGCGGGCGCGGTACCCGTTCACTGGGACCGCCACCGTCGGCCGGGCCGCGGCGGCCCGCCGAAGCGGGGCCTGCGGCGGACGAACGCGGTCTTCCGCTTGCCGATCTTGGCGGAGTACGGTCCTGGCCGTACGTCTGCCGAGGGAGGACCGCCATGACGGACACCTTCCCCACGCCCGAACGGCGTGGGGGGATCCCCGGTCCCGCGCACGACAGGTGCGGGGGGACCACCGTGGGGGCCCGGGTCGGCGCCCGCCTGGACCGGCTGCCGCCGTCCCGGTGGCACCGCCGGATCACCGTCGTCGTCGGCATCGGCGCCTTCTTCGACCTGTACGAGATCTTCCTGGGTGGGGTGCTCGCTGCGGTCCTGGCCGAGCGGTGGGGGCTGGGGCACACCGCGAAGTCCTGGGTGATCGCGGCCGGGTTCCTGGGCATGTTCGTCGGCGCCAATGTGCTGTCGGTGCTCGCCGACCGGCTCGGCCGGCGCCGGATGTTCCTGGTCAACCTGGGCGGCTACGCGCTCTTCTCGCTGGCCGCGGCGGGTGCGCCGGACCTGGGCTGGCTGCTCGTGCTGCGCTTCCTGTCCGGACTCGGGCTCGGTGCCGAACTCGTCCTGGTCGATACCTATTTGGCGGAGTTCCTGCCGCGGGCGGTCCGTGGACGCTACCTCGCCCACGCCTACACCCTCGGCTTCGTCGGCGTCCCGGTGGCGGCGCTGCTGGGCGCCCGCCTGGTGGCCGGGCACCAGGTGCTGGGCGTGGACGGCTGGCGCTGGCTGTTGGTCGCCGGTGCGGTGGGGGCCGCCTTCATCCAGCTGATGCGTCGCCAACTGCCCGAGTCACCACGGTGGTTGAGCGTGCACGGGCGCCAGGAGGAGGCCGACCGGATCGTCACCGACATCGAGCGGCGGGTGGCGGCGGAGACCGGCGGCAGCCTGCCGTCCGTCCCGGACACCAAGGACCCCCCGGAGCGGAAGGTGTCGTTGCGGGAGATGTTCCGCGGCGACCACCGGCGCCGGACGCTCATGTGGTGGGTCTTCCAGGTGCTCCAGACCGTCGGCTACTACGGTTTCGGCTCGCTGGCGCCCGTGGTGCTCACGGCCAAGGGGTACACCGTCACCGACTCACTGCTATACGCGGCGCTGAGCTACTGCGGATATCCGATCGGCTCCGCGCTGTCCGTCCCGCTGATCGACCGGATCGAGCGCCGGACGCTGATCATCGCCTCCGCGCTCGGCATCGCCGCCTGCGGCCTGGCCTTCGGCTTCGCCACCGCCACCTGGGCGATCGTCGCCTTCGGCTTCCTGCTGACGGTGTGCAGCAACGTCTTCTCCAACGCCTTCCACGTCTACCAGACCGAGATCTTCCCGACCGGCCTGCGCAGCAGCGCGATCGGCATCGCCTACTCGCTGTCCCGACTCACCTCGGTCGTGCTGCCGTTCGTCGCGCTGAGCGTGCTGAACGACCTCGGCGCGGTCGCCGTCTTCGGCGGCTCCGCGGTGCTTTTGGTGCTGCTCTGCCTGGATGTCGCGCTGCTGGGGCCGCGCAGTACGGGGCGGAGCCTGGAGCGGATCTGAACCGGGGAGGGGTCTGGGGTGCGGCGGCCGTCTGCGGGCGGGCCCCGCGCCGCCACGGCTCAGTGCGCGTCCAGCGTCACCGTGAAGGAGAACCGGTCGCCCCGGTAGTGGATCTGGGCGACGTCGAGCACCTGCCCGGACTCGTCGTAGGTGATGCCGGTGTAGTGCAGGATCGGGCTGAGCAGCGGTACGTGCAGCAGGCGGGCCGTCTCGGGGTCGGCCAGCCGCGCCTCGACGGTGTCGGTGATCCGCCCGATGCGGATGCCCACCGCGTCGCGCAGCACCTTCGTCATCGGCCACCGCGCCAGGTCGGCGAGGTCGATCCGGGCGGCCACGTCGGGGCGCACGAAATTCCGTGCGTGGTTGGTCGGTTCCTCCGTCGCCTCGTCGCTGCGCAAGCGCCGAAAACCGGCTACCTCCGCCATATCCGGAAAATATTCGGACAGTTCGGCGGGAATCGGTACCGGGCCGTGCTCCAGGAGGACGGTGCGCATCCCGGACTGCTGGGCCACGATCGCGTCCACCGACCCGAGCAGTCGCACCGGTGCGCCGCGCCGCGCGTGCGGTTCGATGAACGTGCCCCGGCGCCGGTGCCGACTGATCAGGCCCTCCTCCTCCAGCTCCTTGAGGGCCTGACGCATCGTCAGCACGCTGACGCCGTAGTGCGCGGCGAGTTGGTCCTCCGTGGGCAGTCGGAGCGGTGCCTCGGGGGAGCGGCCCAATATGGAGGCGCGGAGGGACTGCGAGACCTGGTACCACAGCGGCAACTTGCGGTTCAGGGCGAGTGAGTCGGGAGCGAAGGTGGTCACGATGCGGTCCCCGGTCTGCGGTGCTGGTCCCGGTGCTACGGGCGGAAGTGGCGCTGGAGACCTTGCCACACGTCGTCGTAGCCGCGCTGGCGGTGTCCGGCGTCCCGGGCCTGCTCGGTGAGGGTCAGCGGCCAGCGGGTCTCGAACATGAAGGCCAGCCCGTCGTCGATCTTCTGCGGGGCGAGTTCGGCGGCGCTGGCGCGGTCGAAGGTCTCCTGGTCCGGGCCGTGCGCCGACATCATGTTGTGCAGTGAGCCGCCGCCCGGGACGAAACCGCCCGGCCCGGCCGTCTTCGCGTCGTAGGCGCCCTCGATCAGACCCATGTACTCGGTCATCACGTTGCGGTGGAAGTACGGCGGCCGGAAGGTGTCCTCGCCGACCAGCCAGCGCGGGGCGAACGCCACGAAGTCGACCCCGGCCAGCCCCGGGGTGTCCGAGGGCGAGGTCAGCACGGTGAAGATCGACGGGTCCGGGTGGTCGTAGCTGATCGAGCCGATGACGTTGAAGCGGTGCAGGTCGTAGACGTACGGGACGTGGTTGCCGTGCCAGGCGACCACGTCCAGCGGTGAGTGGTCGTAGGTCGCGGTCCAGAGGTGGCCGCAGAACTTGTTGACCACCTCGACCGGCCCCTCGACGTCCTCGTAGGCGGCGGTCGGGGCGAGGAAGTCCCGGGCGTTGGCCAGGCCGTTGGCGCCGATCGGGCCGAGGTCGGGCAGGACGAAGGGTTGGCCGTAGTTCTCGCAGACGTAGCCGCGGGCGGTGGCGTCCAGCAGCTCGACCCGGAAGCGGACCCCGCGCGGGATCAGCGCCACGTGGCCCGGCTCGGCCCGCAGCAGACCGAACTCGGTGCGCAGCAGCAGCCCGCCACGCTCCGGCACGATCAGCAGCTCGCCGTCCGCGTTGCCGAACACCCGCCGTTCCATGGAGGTGTTGACGTGGTAGAGGTGCACCGCCATGCCGGCGCGCTGGGTCGCGTCGCCGTTGCCGCCCAGGGTCCACAGGCCGTCGATGAAGTCGGTGGGGTCGGTGGGCTCGGGGAGCGGGTTCCAGCGCAGCCGGTTGGGGTCGGGCAGGCACTCGGTGAACGGCGCGGAGCGGATCTCGCCGCGGTTGGCGCGGGCGAACGGCGGGTGCGCGGCCGACGGCCGGATGCGGTAGAGCCAGGACCGGCGGTTGTGGCGGCGCGGTTCGGTGAACGCGGAGCCGCTGAGCTGTTCGGCGTAGAGCCCGAGGGGGGCCCGCTGGGGGGAGTTGCGGCCCAGCGGCAGGGCGCCGGGGACCGCCTCCGAGCTGTGCTCGTTGCCGAAGCCGGAGGAGTAGACGAGCCCCTCGGCCGTCTTCCGCGCCCGCTCGTTGTCCGTACCTGTCATCACACGCTCCCGCCGCTCACCGAACAAGACGTCCACGGAATCCAAGGCACCACGGCCCCGAGGAGGACCTCAGGGAATCCTATGCAAGACCTTAGGATTGAGGAGGGGGTCCGTCAACGGAAACTCCCGGCCGCGGTGGCCGGATCACCCCGCTCGGCCATCCTCGGTCCGTACGGCGGGCAAGATGACCGTGTGCAGCCTTCGAAGCCCCCGCCCGCCTCGCCGTCCGCCCCCGCCCCGCAAACCACCCCGGCCCTCGCCACCCCGTCCGCCACTCCCGCCCCGGCCCTGCTCCGCCGTGCGCCCGTCCAACGCCGCAGCGCCCAGCGCCTGGCCCGGATCCTCGACGCCTGCGCCGAGCTGCTGGACGAGACCGGGTACGAGGACCTGAGCACCCGCGCGGTGGCCGGCCGCGCCGGGGTCCCGATCGGCTCCGTCTACCGCTTCTTCCCCAACAAACGCGCCATGGCCGAGGCGCTCGCCCGGCGCAACCTCGACGCCTACGCGGACCGGATCAGCACCCGGCTGGGCGCCCCGGACCAGCCGCCGGGCTGGCGCGCCGCGATGGACGTGGTGATCGACGAGTACCTGGCCATGAAGCGGACGCTGCCGGGCTTCGCCCTGGTGGAGTTCACCGTCCCGGCCCCGCGCGAGTCCCGGCAGGCCAACTACGAGGTCGCCGACCGGCTGCTGCACCTGCTCGCCGAGCGGCTCGGCCTTGACCCCGCCGACGCCCGGCTGCGCACCGCCTTCCTGGTCGGCGTGGAGACCGCCGATGCGCTGCTCCAGCTCGCCTTCCGCACCGATCCGGTGGGCGATCCGGCGATCGTCACGGAGACCAAGGAACTGCTGCGGGCCTATCTGGCGCGCTATCTGGACGGGACGGAGGGCGGCGCCGGGGAGGGCGCGGTGGACGGCGCAGTGGACGGCGCAGTGGACGGGGCGGCGGAGATCGCGGAGGCGGCAGGGGCCGGGGAGGCCGGTCCGGCGGGCCCGGCGGGCGGTGCGGCCGGTTCCGGTGGCGGCGAGCCGTAACGGCGGCGGGCCCGGACCGGCGGCGGACCGGGCGGCTGCGCAGTGCCGCTGGCGGCCACGAAACTACCGGCGCTAGTTTGGATGGTGTCCCCCTAGGAAGTGCCCCAGGGCGCGGCCTAGGGTGCCGATCACCACCAGCCGGCCCGGGAGGACCACGACGTGAAGCACCACGAGGCGATGTACATCGGCGGACGCTGGCGGCCCGCCGCGGGCAGCGGCACGATCGAGGTCGTCAACCCGGCCGACGAGCAGGTCATCGGCACCGTCCCGGCCGGGTCCGCCGAGGACGTGGACGCCGCGGTGCGGGCCGCCCGGTTGGCCCTGCCCGGTTGGGCCGCCACCCCGCCCGCCGCCCGCGCCGAGCGACTGGCCGCGCTGCGCGACCAACTCGCCGACCGCACCGAGGAGATCGCGCAGACCGTCACCGCCGAACTCGGCGCGCCGCTCGCCTTCAGCCGGGCCGTGCACGCCGGGTTGCCGGTCGCGGTCTGCGGCTCGTACGCCGATCTCGCCCGCACGCACGCCTTCGAGGAGACCCTCGGCACCTCCACCGTGCTGCACGAACCGGTCGGTGTGGTGGGTGCGATCACCCCGTGGAACTACCCGCTGCACCAGGTCGTCGCCAAGGTGGCCCCGGCGCTGGCGGCGGGCTGCACGGTCGTCCTCAAGCCCGCCGAGGACACCCCGCTGGTGGCCCGGCTGTTCGCCGAGTGCGTCGAGGCGGCCGGGATACCCGGCGGGGTCGTCAACCTTGTCACCGGTCTCGGCCCGGTCGCGGGCCGGGCGCTCGTCGAGCACGACGGCGTCGACCTGGTCTCCTTCACCGGCTCGACCGCGGTGGGCCGGACCATCGGCGCGCTCGCCGGCGGCGCGGTCAAGCGGGTGGCACTGGAGCTGGGCGGCAAGTCCGCCAACGTCATCCTGCCCGGTGCGGACCTCGGCCGGGCGGTGGCGGTCGGCGTCGCCAACGTCATGGCCAACTCCGGCCAGACGTGCAGCGCCTGGACCCGGATGCTGGTGCACCGGGATCAGTACGACGAGGCCGTCGCGCTGGCCGCCGCCGCGGCCGCGAAGTACGTCCCCGGTGAGCGGATCGGCCCGCTGGTCAGCGCCCGCCAACGGGACCGGGTGGTCGGCTACCTCGAACGCGGCGTCGCCGAGGGCGCGAAGCCCGTGGTGGGCGGCCCGCGGACACCCGACGGGCCCGGCTTCTACGTCAACCCCACCGTCTTCGCCGAGGTCACCCCGGAAATGGCCATCGCCCAGGAGGAGATCTTCGGCCCGGTCCTCACGGTCCTGCGCTACGAGGACGAGGACGACGCGGTACGGATCGCCAACGGCACCGTCTACGGCCTGGCCGGCGCGGTCTGGGCCGGCGACGACGCCACGGCGGCGGCCTTCGCCCGCCGCCTGGACACCGGCCAGGTCGACATCAACGGCGGCCGGTTCAACCCGCTCGCCCCGTTCGGCGGGTACAAGCAGTCCGGGGTCGGCCGGGAGCTGGGGCCGCACGGTCTGGCCGAGTACCTCCAGACCAAGTCCCTTCAGTTCTGAGCCCGCCCGCCCCGCACACCCCGCCCGCTCCGTGCCCCCTCCGCCGCATGCCCCGGCCGTCCTGTCGCCGTCCCGTCCCGCCCCGCCCCGAGGAGATCCCGTGGTCCGTGCCGCCGTCCTGCCCGCCGTCAACGCCCCGCTGAAGATCACCGAGATCACGCTGCCGGAACCCGGCCCCGGCCAGGTCCGGATCAAGCTCGCCGCCGCCGGTGTCTGCCACTCCGACCTGTCGCTGTCCAACGGGACGCTGCGCCAGCCCGTCCCGGCCGTGCTCGGGCACGAGGGCGCGGGCACCGTCAGCGCGGTGGGCCCGGACGTGACCGGCGTGGCGGTCGGCGACCAGGTGGTCCTCAACTGGGCGCCGTCCTGCGGCGACTGCCACTTCTGCGGGCTGGCCGAACCGTGGCTGTGCGCCGACGCCGGCCGGGCCGCCGGCGCCCCGTACGCCACCCTCGGCTCCGACGGCAGCGCGCTCTACCCGGGCCTGGGCACCGCCGCGTTCGCCGAGGAGACCGTGGTGCCGGCGCATGCCGCGCTGCCGCTGCCGGCCGGGGTGCCGCTGGTCGACGCGGCCCTGCTCGGCTGCGCGGTGCTCACCGGGTGGGGCGCCGTCCACCACAGCGCCCGGGTCCGGGCGGGGGAGTCGGTTCTGGTCGTCGGCGTCGGCGGGGTGGGGCTGGCGACCCTCCAGGCGGCGCGGATCGCCGGGGCCGGCCCGATCGTGGCGGTGGACGTCTCGCCGGCGAAGGAGGAGTTGGCTCGCGCGGCCGGTGCTACCGACTTCCTGGTGGCCGACGGCCCGGCGTTCTTCGAGAAGGAGGGCGCCAAGCGGGTCCGGGCGCTCACCGGCGGCGTCGGCGCCGATGTCGCCGTGGAGTGCGTGGGCCGTGCGGAGACCATCCGGGCGGCCTGGTCGGCCACCCGTCGCGGCGGCCGGACGACGGTGGTGGGCATCGGCGGCAAGGACCAGCAGGTCACCTTCTCCGCCCTGGAGTTGTTCTACTTCGGCCGGACGCTCTCCGGCTGTGTCTACGGCAACAGCGATCCGGCCCGCGACCTCCCGGTGATCGCCGAGCACGTCCGCTCCGGCGCGCTCGACCTCTCCGCGCTGGTCACCGACCGGATCGGACTGGACGGGATCCCGGCCGCGTTCGAGGCGATGCTCGCCGGGAAGGGCGGCCGGGCCCTGGTGGTGTTCTGAGGTCTCCGGCGGCGGCCGGCTCCGCGCCGGCCGCCGCCGGTCCGTCAGCCCGTGGCCCGGCGCAGCCGCGGGAAGGCCGGCGCGGCCACCAGGAACACCAGCGACACCAGCACGAACGGCCAGGTGAAGGCGTGCCCGCCGGACGGCGCGAAGAGCGCGCCGAGCGCCGGGCTGAGCACGGTGGAGGTGACCGCGCCGACCAACGCGTACCCCACGCTCCAGGCGTCCGTGATCAGGAAGACCCCGCCCAGGGCCATGGCGACCAGTACCGCGTCGTAGCCCATCAGGCCCTGGCGCACCTGGTCGGCGGGGGCGCCGAGCGCCCACGACGTCAGGATCCCGACGGCGCTGCCGGCGCAGGCCAGGGCGCCCAGCCGGCGGTCGGCGACGAAGATGCCGATGACGAAGATCAGGCCGACGTACCACTGCGGCATCAGGAAGATCTCACCGATGTTGGTGAAGAAGGCGTGCCACAGGTCGGTGAGGCTCAGCGCGGTGGGCCCGGACGCGGTCCTGGGCAGCGCGGCGAGGCCGTCCTCCAGGTGCCACACGTGCCGGAAGTCGGGTGCGGCAACGGTCAGCGCGCTGGCCGCCAGGCAGAACGGCAGGGTGAAGGTGGGCAGGCCCCAGGTGCCCAGCACCCGTGCGGTGGCCGCGGTGACGACCGTGACCGCGGCACTGGCGGCGACCGCGACCAGCAGGGTGGAGAGGTGGTCGGCGTTGAGGAAGACCGCGCAGGCGACCCCGACCAGGCAGGAGTTGAAGCCTTCGAGTCCGGCCGTGACCCGGCTGCGGTCCACGCCCAGCAGGTGCGCGGTGCCGGTGCCGACGGCCGTGCCTATCAGGCCGTAGAGGCCGTACTGCCAGCCCGCGACGAACAGCGCGATCGAGAACACCACTCCGGACAGCGCGCTGGGCAGGAAGTCGACCTGCGCCTGACCGCGCAGCACCTCCGTGACGAACCGGCCCCAGCGGGTCGCTAACAGGTCGTAACTCTTGGCTGTCGGCACCTCGTTGGCCGTACTCGACCGGCGCATTTCCGCCTCCCGCAGGACGCACGTCGTCCCTGCCCGCCAGGGACTGATGTACTTTACATCTGTATCCGGAAATCGCTGCCGGGAGGGGCCAGTTCCGGGTGATGCAGCGTCAGCCCGTCGACCAGGGCCCGCAGTCCGGCCTCGAACGCGCCGTCGTCCACGCGGCGCTGGTGCTCGGCCAGGAGGTGCGCCTGCCCGAGGTGCGGGTAGTCGGCCGGGTCGTAGGCGCCGGGGTCGTCCACGAAGCCGCGGGCGAACGAGCCGAGCGCGGAGCCGGCGACGAAGTACCGCACCATCGCGCAGACCTTGGTGGCCAGGGCGGGCGGCCAGCCGGCCTCGACCATGCCGCCGAACGCCGCGTCGGCCATCTTCAGCCCGGCCGGCCGGCGGCCCGGGCCCTGGGCGAGGAACGGCACGATGTGCGGATGGGCGGCCAGCGCCGCGCGGTAGGAGCGGGCCCAGTCGAGCAGGCCGGCCCGCCAGTCGGCGCCGCTCGCCAGGGTCGAGACGTCGACCTGGGCGATGACCGTGTCGGCCACCGCGTCGAGGATCTCGTCCTTGGTCGTGAAGTGGTTGTAGAGGGAGGGGCCGCTCACGCCCAGTTGCGCCGCCAACCGCCTGGTGGAGAGCGCCGTGAGCCCCTCCGCGTCGATCAGCGCCAGCGCGGTGGTGACGATGCGTTCGCGGCTCAGCAGGGGCTTGCGGGGTCGGGCCATGCCGCACATAGTAGGGGCTGTTCGGTAAAAACTAGCAGTGCTAATTAACTGTCTCCGCACTCCCGTTCCCGCCGAGAAGGGGCCCGAGATGAACCTGGAGCTCACGCCCGAGCAGACCGCCGTACGCCGGCTCGCGGCAGACTTCACCGACCGCGAGATCGCCCCGCACGCCACCGCCTGGGACCGCGCCGAACAGGTCGACCCGGGCATCGTCCGCAAGCTCGGCGACCTCGGCTTCCTGGGGCTGACCATCCCCGAGGAGTACGGCGGTTCCGGCGGCGACCACCTCGCGTACGCGCTGGTCACCGAGGAGTTGGGGCGCGGCGACTCCGCGGTCCGCGGCATCGTCTCGGTCTCGCTCGGGCTGGTCGCCAAGACCCTCGCCGCATGGGGCGACGAGGAGCAGAAGCGGGCGTGGCTGCCCCGGCTCACGTCCGGCGGGGCGCTCGGCTGCTTCGGCCTGACCGAACCCGGCACCGGCTCCGACGCGGCGTCCCTGACCACCCGTGCGGTCCGGGACGGCGCGGGCGGCGACTGGGTCATCGACGGCAGCAAGATGTTCATCACCAACGGCACCTGGGCGGACCTGGTCCTGCTCTTCGCCCGGACCGGCGGCGCTCCCGGCCACAAGGGGATCAGCGCCTTCCTGATACCGACCGACACCCCGGGCCTGACCCGCCGCGCCATCCACGGCAAGCTCGGGCTGCGCGGCCAGGCCACCGCCGAGCTGGTACTGGAGGGCGTGCGGGTGCCCGCCGGCGCCCTGCTGGGCCCCGAGGGTAAGGGCTTCTCGGTCGCCATGTCCGCGCTGGCCAAGGGGCGGATGTCGGTCGCCGCCGGCTGCGTCGGCATCGCCCAGGCCGCGCTGGACGCCGCGCTCGGATACGCCGGGCAGCGCGAACAGTTCGGCGCCCCGATCGCCGGGCGTCAGCTCGTCCAGGAACTGATCAGCGACATCGCGGTGGACGTGGACGCGGCGCGGCTGCTGACCTGGCGGGTGGCCGATCTGATCGACCGGGGCGAGCCGTTCGCCACCGAGGCGTCCAAGGCCAAGCTCTTCGCCTCCGAGGCCGCGGTGCGCGCCGCGAGCAACGCACTCCAGGTCTTCGGCGGTTACGGCTACATCGACGAGTACCCGGTCGGCAAGCTGCTGCGCGACGCCCGGGTGATGACCCTCTACGAGGGCACCAGCCAGATCCAGAAGCTCCTGATCGGCCGCGCCCTGACCGGCGTCTCGGCCTTCTGAACCGCCCGTCCGCCGCCCGCCGACGCGCCGGGTCCGTCCCCCGGACGGGACCTAAGCGCTTGCTCAGTGACGCGGTATGGTGTTCGATCCGACAGGGGAAGACCCCTGTCGGATCGAGGAGCGGGGAGCGCGATGGGTGCGGCCGAGCGGGCGGCGGAGGAGAGCGACGAGTGGTCCGGGGTGTCCCCGGACGCCGCGCGGCGGCTGGTCAGTGCGGCCGTCCAGGCGTTCGCCGAGCGCGGCTACCACGCCACCACCACCCGTGACATCGCCGGCCGTGCCGGGATGAGCCCGGCCGCGCTCTACATCCACTACAAGACCAAGGAGGAGCTGCTCTACCGCATCAGCGGCATCGGCCACGAGAAGGCGCTGCGCATCATGACCGCCGCC
Source organism: Streptomyces sp. RGM 3693 (assembly GCF_050471125.1). Classification (NCBI taxonomy): domain Bacteria; kingdom Bacillati; phylum Actinomycetota; class Actinomycetes; order Kitasatosporales; family Streptomycetaceae; genus Streptomyces; species Streptomyces sp. RGM 3693. The sequence goes on along the minus strand of NZ_JBMPPQ010000004.1, from coordinate 3,447 downwards.
GCCGAGGCCCAGGGCAGCGCCACCGAGCGGCTCCACGACGCGGTGCGCACCTTCGCCCGCTGGCACGCCGAACACCACACCACCGCCCGGGTCATCCAGTACGAGCTCCAGGCGCTCGGCGCGGACCACTACGCCGAGATCGCCGGGCTGCGCCGTCGCACCGACCGGCTGCTCCGGCAGATCATCGAGGACGGCGCGGAGAGCGGGGAGTTCCGGGTGGACGACGTCCCCGGCACCACCCTGGCCGTGCTGTCGCTCTGCGTGGACGTCGCCCGCTGGTTCTCGGTCGAGGGCCCGCGGACGCCCGACGAGGTCGGCGCCCTCTACGCCGACCTCGTCCTGCGGATGGTGGGCGGGGCCTCCTGACGGCCCCCGCGCCGACTACAGGTGGAACCGGCTGACCGACTCCGCCACGCACACCGGCTTCTCGCCGCCCTCCCGCTCGACCGTCACCACCATGGTGAGCTGCACCCCGCCGGTCACCTCGGCCACCTCCGCGATCCGGGCCCGGGCCCGCAGCCGCGAGCCGACCGGGACGGTGGCCGGGAACCGCACCTTGTTGGTGCCGTAGTTGATGCCCATCTTCACGTTGTCCACCCGCAGCAACTGCGGGACCAGGACCGGCAGGAGCGACAGCGTCAGATAGCCGTGCGCGATGGTCGTGCCGAACGGTCCGGCCGCGGCCTTCTCCTGGTCGATGTGGATCCACTGGTGATCGCCGGTGGCCTCCGCGAACAGGTCGATCCGCTTCTGGTCGACCTCCAGCCAGTCGCTGGGACCCAACTCCTCACCGACCGCCGCCCGCAGCTCCTCGACCGACCCGAACACCCGGGGCTCTGCCATCCTCGTCCGCCTCCTCAGCCGTGTTACTAAGCGCTTGCTCAGCATGCGAGGGCGGGCGCCCGCTGTCAACGCCCCGGCCGGAGACCGCACCGGGGAACCACCGGACAGGCCGTAGGGTTGCCGACGTGCCCCAGCTTCCGTTCAAGGTCCACGAGCTCTCCGTCGGCCAGCTCTCCGCGCGCAGCGGCGCGGCCGTCTCCGCACTGCACTTCTACGAGTCCAAGGGACTGATCAGCAGCACCCGCACGGCCGGCAACCAGCGCCGCTACACCCGGGAGACGCTGCGCCGGGTCGCCTTCGTACGGGCCGCGCAGCGGGTCGGGATCCCACTCGCGGTGATCCGGGAAGCCCTGGCGGAGCTGCCGGACGAGCGCACCCCCAACCGCGCGGACTGGGCCCGGCTCTCCGAGGTCTGGCGCACCGAACTCGACGAGCGGATCAGCCAGCTCGTCGAGCTGCGCGACCGGCTGACCGACTGCATCGGCTGCGGCTGCCTCTCCATGGAGAAGTGCGCACTGTCCAACCCCTACGACAACCTCGGCGATCAGGGGCCCGGCGCCCGCCGGCTCCGGGTGGACCGCCGCGTCACGGACTCGGCCCCGGCCCGCGCACCGAAGGGTGCCGCCGCTGACGCCGATTCCACGGCCGGCACCTGCACCCCGGACACGTGGAGCTGCGCGCCCGGGGAGCACGAGGACTAGAGCCGGTGGCCCAGGGCCGGGTCCGCGCGGTGCGCCCCGGCCCGTTCGCTCACCAGAGGGGCGGCTTGCGGTGGGCCCAGGGGCGGGCCGCCTCCAGCTGTGCGGAGAGCGCGATCAAGGTGGCCTCGTCGCCGTAGCGGCCGGCCAGCATCACGCCGATCGGCAGCCCCTCGGCGTTCCAGTACAGCGGGACGTTGACCGCGGGCTGGCCGGTGACGTTGTAGAAGGCGCTGAACGGCGTGAAGCGGCCGACGGCGGCGAACTCGGCCTGCGGATCGGCGTCGTTGCGCAGTGCGCCGACCGGGGGCGGCGGCGCGGCCACGGTGGGGGAGAGCAGCACGTCGTAGCCGGTGTCGGGCGGCATCAGGCCGTCGGCGAGGTTCCGGGCGAGCACCCGGAAGGCGTGCAGGGAACTGGCGAAGGCGGTGCCGGAGACCTCCCGGCCGCGGGCCCGCAGATAGCGGGTGAGTGGCATCAGCAGCTCCTCGCCGTCCGGCGGGACGGGATGGTTGGCGGCCATCACCGACCAGACCCGGGTGAACGCGTGCAGGATCCGGTCGTCGGTCGGGAACGACACCTCCTCGGCCTCGTGGCCGAGTTGACCGAGCAGGGCGGTGGTCTCCGCGACCGCGGCGCGGCAGTCGGGGTGCACCTCGACGTCCGGGAGCGGCGGCTGGGCGAGCACCCCGATCCGCAGCCGGCCCGGGTCCCGGCGGACCTGACCGACGAAGGTCTCGCCGGGCGGCAGGGCCGGCGCGGCGTACGGGTCGCCGGGCAGGGTGCCCGCCATCACGTCGAGCAGTACGGCCGCGTCGGCGACCGTACGGGCCAGCGGGCCGGAGGTGCTCAGGCCCGTCACGTCGTACAGCAGGGGGCCGGCGCCGATCCGGCCGCGGCTGGGCTTGATGCCGTAGAGCCCGCACGCCGACGCCGGGATGCGGATCGACCCGCCGCCGTCGCTGCCGTGCGCGACCGGCGCCAGCCCGCCGGCCACCGCCGCGGCCGCGCCACCGCTGGAGCCGCCCGCCGAGCGCGTGGTGTCCCAGGGGGTACGGGCGGGCGGGGCGAGGGCGTTCTCGGTGTAGCAGGGCAGCCCGAACTCGGGGGTGTTGGTCTTCCCCAGCAGGATCGTGCCGGCCCGGCGCAGCGCGGTGACGACGTGGTCGTCGGTGTCCGGGACGTGGTCGGCCAGCGCGGCCGAGCCCATCGTGCAGCGCACCCCGGCCACGCGGTTGAGGTCCTTCACGGGCACCGGGACACCGTGCAGCGGCGGGAGCGCCCGGCCCTCGCGGCGGGCCGCGACGGCCTCGCTCTCGGCCTCCGTGGCCTGTTTGCGGGCGAGCTCCGGGGTGCGGGTGAGGAAGGCGCCCAGAGTGTCGTCCAGCCGGTCGATCCGCGTGAGGTAGTGCTCGGTGAGCTCGACCGGGGACAGCTCCCCCGACCGGATCTCCGCGGCCTGTTCCAGCGCGGTCAGATCGTGCAGTTCGGCCATGGACGTCCACCCTCTCGTCGAGGCCCGTGCGGCCCGGGTGCCGCACGCGCGGGACGGGCCGGCGCCGGGGCGCCCTCCTGATCAGCCCGTCAACAGTTGTTTCAGTTTGCCGCCCAGCGTGTAAAGGCCGCAGGCGAACGGGACAGCCAGGCCGCTGCGCGGGGCTTCGTCGTACGTTGCCGGGTGCGGCTCCGTTGCGCCTGCGGCGGGCGGGTCCGCTGCGCGGGGCGGTGTCGTTGCCCTGAGCCTCGCCGTACGTTGTTGGCTTCCTCGCCGTTGCGCGGGGCCGCTGCGCGGGGCGCCTTCGTACGTGCTTGGCTTCTTCGCCGTTGCGCCTGCGGCGCGGGTCCGCTGCGCGGGGCGGTGTCGTTCCCTGAGCCTCGTCGTACGTTGCCGGGTGCGGCTCCGTTT